>CAWIVF010000014.1:70000-188284 GCA_963839535.1 uncultured Solirubrobacterales bacterium | reverse complement strand
TGATCGGCGGAGCGGCCGCCTCAACCCCTCCGACCCCTCCGAGCCTTTGGCGGCCGACCGGACCGCGCCTGGCACGGCTGCTCGCCGGGTTGGTGCTGTTCGGCGCGGGGGAGGGGGCGCTGGCCGCAAGCAACCTCGGCAATTCGCCGTGGACTGTGTTCGCCGAGGGGATCGCCCTGAACTCTGCGCTCGCGATCGGAACGGCGACGGTGGCCATCAGCTTCTTCGTCCTGCTGCTCTGGATCCCACTGCGTCAGCGGCCGGGAATCGGAACGATCGCCAACGCGATCGTCGTGGGCCTGGTGATCGACGCAACCCTCCTCGCGCTGCCCGATGAGGCGGGCATCGTCGCGCGCTGGTTCCTCCTCCTCGCCGGCGTCGCCCTGGTCGCGGTGGGCAGCGGCTTCTACCTGACCGCCGCCCTCGGCCCCGGGCCGCGTGACGGGCTGATGACGGGGCTGAGCCGGGAGACCGGGATCTCATTCCGGGTCGCCCGCGTGGCGATCGAGGTGACGGTCCTCGTCAGCGGCTTCATCCTCGGCGGCACGGTGGGAGTGGGGACGCTGATCTTCGCCCTTGCCATCGGTCCGGGCGTCCAATTCGCCGTCGAGCGACTCGCCACCCCGGAGTGGCGAATGCAGGCTTAGGAGCGACTACCCAGCCTCACGGGCCACGTTGTGTTCGGGTCGCCCCTTTTGTTGGCCTACTATCCATCTCTTGCGACGATCGGGGAATTCGGGGAGGGGATTGCGGACTGCGGCTCCGACTGGTGGTCGCGGGCCTCGCGGGCTTGGTCTGTTTGGCCGGGTCCTCGGCGGCTGTCGCAGACGAGCGTCGTCCCCGCCTGCAGGCAAGGGCGGTCGAGTCGCCGGCGGCGTCGGAGATCGTCGGTCCCCTGGGCAGGCGAGCGGTCTTCATCGCGGAGCGATCACGCCGGGGACAGGGCCGGGAAGCGCGTCATCCCGGGCTGTGGGTCACCGATGGGTCCGATGACGGGACGAAGCAGCTCAAGGCCTTCCGCCGGGAGGGCGCCGCCATCTACGGCGACTACGAGCCGTACGACCCTTACGACCCCTACGCCCCCACTGAGCCCAGACCGCGTCTGGTGTTCGCCGCCGACGACGGGATCCACGGCATCGAGTGGTGGACGACGGACGGAACCCCGGAGGGCACCCACATCCTGATCGACGCGATGCCCGGTCCAGAGAGCGGTGTTGACGTCTACGACGTTCCGGTCAGCCTCGAGGGCGGTGCCGTCGTCCTCCCGATAAGCGATCCCGAGCATGGCCGGGAGTGGTGGCGGACGGACGGGACCTCGAAGGGCACCGAGCTGATCGCCGACATCAACCCGGGCAGCGAGAACTCCCACTTCGCGATCATCGGATCGGTCGACCGGCTGCCGGCGGGCGACCTCATGTACTTCACGGCGTACCGGGGATCGGAGGAGCCGGTCGAGCTCTGGCGCACGGACGGGACTTCAGCGGGGACCTTCTCGCTCGGGCTGGAGATGAGCGGAGGGGGCCTCGACGGCGGGGCCCTTGGCGACGCGCTCGTCTTCGGAGACCGCTACGGGGCGCTGCAGACCGAGCTCTGGACCACCGACGGCACGGTCGCTGGGACAGCGCCGTACTACGACTTCGCCGGGTACCCCGGGGCCAGCCCCGTGCCATTCGGGTTCGCCGAGACCCTCGGTCACCTCTTCCTCAACCGCAACAACATTCTCTGGGCGATCAGCTCGGTGGATGCGCCTCCCCGGCCGCTGCGGCGGTTCCAAGTCCTGTTTGGCGACGGCGGAATGCCCAATCGATCCCAGTTCGGGACGCCGACCGGACCGGCGCTCATCTTCGACGCTGGCTACGGCGAGTTCCCCGAACTCACAACCAGGAAATGGGTCAGCCTGGGAACGTCCGAAACGACGGTGCCGCTCGCCTCCGTCGTTCCCGGCTCCCCAGGGGCGGTTGCCTCAACCGGTGAGCGAGCACTGCTCAGCGACAGGGTCAGGAGCCGTGCGCGTCTGCTCTCCACAACCGGTTCCAGAAAGAGTCTGCGGCGAATCCGAATCGAGCGGGGGATCGAGAGCCTCGGCGTCGTCGACCCGACCGAGGCCCGGGGACGCGTCTACTTCATCGGCAGCGCGGAGGCCAAGGACGGCCGCTCAGAGGGCATCTGGAAGATCAGCCGGCGTCGCTGATCCCGGGCTCAGACCTGCTCCGCGTCAACTGAATCGCCTTCGTCGCCGGCCTCGCGGGCCACGTGCACCAGCGCGTCGCCCTGGTTGATCAGCGGGCTGCGGCTGAGGCCGATCACCATGCCCGCGAAGGGCGCCCGCACGGCCAGGTTGCGGCGCCCGTAGATGTCGGAGAAGGCTCCGAGGGCCTGCCGCGCCTCGACCCGGTCGCCGAGCTCGACCTCGAGGCGGAGCATGCCGCCGCGGGAGGCGCGCACCCAGCGGGTCTCGTGGCTGACGAAGTCGGGGACGGAGCTGCCGGGGGCGCTGTCGATCAGGCCGAGCGAGGCGAGCACGCGGCGGATGCCCTCGCCGGCGGCATCGATCGCGTAGGGGTCGAAGCGGTTCGACTCGCCGCCCTCGAAGAGGAGCATCGCCATCCCCTGCTGGGTCGCCGCCTCGCGCAGCGAGCCGTCGCGGGTGCGGGCGTGGATCGTCGCCGGGGCCCCGAAGGCGGCGGCTGCCTCGCGGGTCCGCTCGTCCTCGAGGTCGGCCCTGATCTGGGGCAGGTTCGCGCGCCTGCCCGAGCCGCAGTGCAGGTCGATGCCGTAGTCGCAGCGGCTCACGACCTCGCTCATGAACAGGTGGGCGAGCCGCCCCGCCAGCGAGCCCCGCGGGGAGCCGGGGAAGGAGCGGTTGAGGTCGCGGCCGTCAGGCAGGTAGCGGTTGCCCGCCATGAAGCCGAGCTCGTTGACGACCGGCACGGCGACCAGCGTGCCCGCCATCTCCTCGGGGCGCAGGTCGACGAGCAGCTGCCGGATCGCCTCGACGCCGTTGACCTCGTCGCCGTGGACGGCGGCGGAGACGCAGACCGCCGGGCCCTCGCGACGGCCGTTGAGCACGACGGTCGGGATCGAGATCCAGGGGCCGGTCGCCAGCCGCTCGACGTGGATCTCGACCTCGCCGCGCTCGCCGGGCGCGACCTCGAGGTCGGCGAGCTGGAAGGGGCGGGCGCTCTCCTCGCCGGCCGGCACGTGGCGGCCTAGCCCTTGACCCGCGACTTCGACCGCGGCCTGCCGGCGTTCTTCTCGAGGAACTCGATGATCTTCCCCGCGACGTCGACGCCGGTCGAGGCCTCGATGCCCTCGAGGCCGGGCGAGCTGTTGACCTCGAGCACGACCGGGCCGTGGTTGGAGCGCATCAGGTCGACGCCGGCGACGGCCAGGCCCATGTGCTTGGCCGCGCGGACGGCGGTCGAGCGCTCCTCCGGGCGTCAGCTTCGCCCGCTCCGCCGTGCCGCCGCGGTGGATGTTGGAGCGGAACTCGCCCTTCGCGGCGCGTGCGCTGCATCGCCGCGACGACGCGCTTGCCGACCACGAACGCGCGGATGTCGGAGCCCTTCGACTCCTTGATGAACTCCTGGACGAGGATGTTGGCGTCGAGCTCGCGGAAGGCGCCGATCACCGACTCGGCCGCCTTGCGGGTCTCGGCCAGGACGACGCCCTTGCCCTGCGTGCCCTGCAGCAGCTTGACCACGACCGGGGCGCCGCCGACCGAGTCGATCATCCCGTCGATGTCCTCGAGGTCGTGGGCGAAGCCGGTGACCGGCAGGCCGATCCCCGCGCGGGCGAGGAGCTGGAGCTGGCGCAGCTTGTCGTGGGCGCGGCTGATGCCCTGCGACTCGTTCGCGCTGAACACGTCCATCATCTCGAACTGCCGGACCACCGAGGCGCCGTAGAAGGCGTTGCTGGCGCCGATCCGCGGGATCACGGCGTCGAACCCCTCGACCGGCTCGCCCTTGAACAGCACCTTCGGCTTGTGCGAGGTGATGTCCATGTAGCAGCGCAGGTAGTTGATGACGTGCATCTCGTGCTCGCGCTCGCGGCCGGCCTCGACCAGGCGGCGGGTGGAGTACAGCGACGGGCGCCGGCTCAGGACCGCGATCTTCATGCCTTCGCCGCCCGCTTCCTGGCCCGCCGCGCGCGCCGGCGCTGCTCCTTGGACTCGGCGCCCGAGGTAGGAGCGCCCGGCGTCGACCACGCAGCGCTCGCGGATCGCGCGCCGGCCGAGCAGCATCCGGAACCCCATCGCGTCGCGGCTGCTGAGCGAGAGCTCGATCGGGAAGGTGGTCTCGTTCAGCTCGAGGTCCGTCTCGACGACGTAGCGGACCTCGCTGTGGCCGCTCGAGGCGGTCACCTTGCGGCGGTCGATGAGCCGGGCGGAGCCTCGGGCGACCGTGTCGGTGTCCCGCTGGATCGGGTGGAAGCCGAAGTCGATCCAGGTCTCGCCGTCGCGCTCGGACTCGCTGACGTCGAACGCATGCAGCGACGAGGTGCGGGCGCCGGTGTCGATCTTCGCCTTGACGACGGCGCCGTCGAGGGCGGGCAGGCGGACCCACTCGCGCCACCCGATCGTTGTCTTCTCGGCCTCCACAGGCCCGGCAGCGTAGTGATCCGGAGCCGGGCTCGGGCGTCGGCGGGTCAGCCCGCGCGGGCCGCGGCGAGGGCGCCCTCGTGCGCCGCATCCTCGAGCCGGTCGTCGAGCGGCTCGAGGTCTGGCCTGGTGCCGTCGCGGCGCTCGATCGCGCGCGCGATCAGCTCGTCGGCGAGCCAGGCGTTCTTGGGCAGCAGGGGCCCGTGCATGTAGGTCCCGATCATGTTGGCGGCGATCACGCCCTCGTGGCCGTCGCGACCGTTGTTGCCGTGGCCGTGGAGGACGCGCCCGAGCGGGGTGGCCCCGGGCCCGAGGTTCGTCCTGCCGCCGTGGTTCTCGAAACCGGCCAGCACGCGCGGCCCGGAGCCGAGGTCGACCTCGATCGCGACGTTGCCGATCAGCCGCTCGCCCGGCTCCCGCACGGTCACGAGGTCGGCGAGGCCAAGCCCCTCGATCCGGCGATCGCCGAGCACGTAGGACTCGCCGAGGAGCTGGTAGCCGCCGCAGACGGCGAGAACGACGGCCTCGTCGTCGACCGCGAAGGCGAGGGCATCGCGCTTGCTGCGGAGCATGTCCTCGGCGACCATCACCTGGTCGCGATCCTGACCGCCGCCGATGTAGATCAGGTCGTGCATCGCGGGGTCGAATTGCTCCCCCGGGCCCGAAGCCTCGTAGGAGAACCCGATCCCCCGCCAGCGGCAGCGCTGCTCGAGGAAGAGCACGTTGCCGCGGTCGGCGTAGATGTTCATCTGCTCCGGATAGAGGGCCAGCAGGCGCAGCTCAGACATCGGCGCGCTCCATGATGAGTGCAAGCGAGCCGACGTGGTCGTCGCTCTCCGGGATCGTCGCCGTCGAGACGGTCTCCAGCCCCATGGCGGCGGCCTCGGCCTCGAGGACGCCCGGCCGGAGGCGGTCGACCGTGAGCTCGTGGAGGTCATCGGTGAGCTCCCCGCCGGGGGCGACGAGTTGGCGCAGGCGGACGATCGTGATCAGCCTCGCCCTCGACCCGGACCTCGAGCGGCAGGCTCGAGTGGATCCAGCCCTCGACCTCCCGGACGTCGGGGAGGGGCTCGGTCGGGCCGGAGGGCGGGAGCGGCTCCGCCAGCAGCGCGGCGGCGAAGGTCCCGGCGGCGTCGAGGTGCGCCGCGACGGCCTCCAGGGCCAGCCGCCGGTTGGCCGCCCCGCCGAACATGTGCATGAGCTGCATCGGCGCCAGGATCAGCGGGAAGCGGCGGCCGAGGTCGAGCTCACGGACGTCCGCGCAGACGACCTCGATGCGCTCGCTGAGGCCTCGCTCGGCCGCTCGATCCGCGAGCGCCGCGACCAGCTCGGGGTCCAGGTCGACGGCCACCACCTCGTGACCCGCCGCCGCCAGGTGCAGGGCGACCCGGCCGGTGCCGGCGCCGAGGTCGAGGACCGGGCCCCCGCAGCTCGAGGCGAGGGCCTCCCAGAAGGGCAGGTCGGAGCCGTAGCCGCCGCATTCGGCGTCGTGCCAGGTGACGGCCACGGGGATGGGCGGAGCGGAGACGCTCATCGCCAGAACTCCCCGACGAGGCCGCGGCGGGCGAGCAGGGTGCGCAGCTCGATCAGCGCCGTGTAGGTGGGCAGCGCGAAGAGGCGGTCCCCGGCGCCGTCGAGCGCGTGGTCGAGAGACGTGCTGATCCCCTCCACGATCTCGATCCGCTCCGCCGGCCAGCCCGCGTACTTGAGGCGCAGGGCGATCTCCGCCGCGCGGGTCCCGCTGCAGGTGATCTGGGCGACGCATCCGGCCAGCAGCTCGAAGTCGGCGTCCCAGATCCAGGAGACGTCGCGGCCGTCGGCGATCCGGTCGTTCAGAGCCAGCCAGACGTCCAGCGGCCCGCCGGCGCGCTCCGACTCGAGGCGCAGGGTGCGCAGGACCTCGTTGGCCCCGGCCGGGTTCTTGATCAGCAGGATCGACAGCGAGCGCTCGCCGACCCGGATCGTCTCGACCCGGCCGAACACCGCCTGGACGCTTGCGAGGCCGCTGCGGACGTCGTCGGCGCCGACGCCGAGCGCGCCGGCGGCGGCAATCGCGCCGAGGGCGTTGTAGACGTTGTAGAGGCCCGGCAGCGGCAGCTCGATGCGGAGCTCGGCGGCCGGGGTGTGGACGGTGAAGGAGGAGCCCTCGATCCCGTTCAGCGCGATGTCGGTGGCGTAGACGTCCGGCTTCGGCCGATCCGCTCCACAGTTCGGGCACGTGTAGTGGCCGAGGTGGCCCACGAACGCCCGCTCGTACGTGTACGGGGCGCCGCAGCGGCGGCAGTGCTTGGCATCGAATGCGTGCTGGAGCTCCGGGATCGCCTGGGAGGGATCCTCGATCCCGAAGTACGTCACTCCCTCGCGCCGCCGCAGGCCGGCGTCGCTGCCGTCGCGGCCGAGGTCGGCGATCAGCGGGTCATCGGCGTTGAGCACGAGCCCGGTGCTGCCCTCGCGGGACTCGATCAGCTCGGCCCAGTCGTCGGCGATCCGCTCGAGCTCGCCGTAGCGGTCGAGCTGGTCGCGGAAGAGGTTGCCGAGGACGAGCAGGGTGGGGGAGAGCTGCGCCGCGACGCGCGGCAGCCATGCCTCGTCGACCTCGAACAGGCCCTCGTTCCCCTGGTTCTCGAGCAGCGCCGTCGCGACGCCCCATGCCATGTTGGAGCCGGCCCGGTTGTGGACCGGGTGGCGTCCCGCCGCATGCAGCGCCGCGGCGAGCATGCCCGCCGTCGTGGTCTTGCCGTTGGTTGCGCTGATGATCGTCCGGTTGCCCTCGAGGCCCGCGCTCAGGCGGCGGATCGCATCGGGGGCGGTTCGCAGCAGGACGCGGCCCGGGAGCGTCGTCCCGCCGCCGCGGCCGGTGCGGCGGCTGAGCCCGCCGATCGCGCGGGCGGCCGCCACCTTCGCCGCGAACAGGCGCTCGCCCCCGAGCAGCGGGTCCCCCGGCGCGCTCACGAGGCGGGCGGCGCGATCAGCTCGAGCGCGCCGTCGAGCAGCCGCACGGTCGCCGGGAGGTCGGTCAGGTGATCGCCGTCGGCGTAGACGGCGAACGGGCGGTCGGCCGCGATCTCGACCACCGCGCCGCGCGCGACGTCCACCTGGGCCTCGTCGACGTGGGTTCCCTTGAAGACCTTGGGGAGGTTCTGGAGGAACGCCCGCTTCGAGACGTTGCCGGTGGTGACGACGTCGAGCAGGCCGTCGTCGAGCTCGGCATCGGGGGCGACGAACATCCCGCCCCCGTACGCCTTCGAGTTGGCCACCGCGACGGAGTAGCCGTCGAAGCCCCGTTCAGCGCCGTCGATGGTGACGGTGAAGTGCGCCGGCCTCCACTGCGAGAGGGCTCGGAGCGCGGCGTAGGCGTAGACGAGGGGGCCCTTCACGGCTCCCACCTCGTTGGCGATCCGGTTGGCGTCGGAGTCGAAGCCGCAGCTGGCGATGCAGACGAACCGCTCCCCGTTCGCCTCACCGACGTCGACCCTGCGCCTGTTTCCCTCCGCGAGGACGGCGACGGCACCGGCGGGCTCGGTCGGGATCCCGAGCACCCGCGCGAAGTCGTTGCCGCGGCCTCCGGGCACGATCCCGAGCGGGACGTCCCCGCCGGCGAGCACGCCGCCGACCTTGCCGACCAGGCCGTCGCCGCTGACGACGACGGGGATCTCGCCGGCCGCGGCGCCGGCGAGGGCCTCGCTGCAGCCGTGCTCGACCGAGGTGGTGCGGACGATCCGGTAGTCGAGGCCGTGGTTGCGCATCTCCGACTCGATCGCCGGCAGCCGCTTCAGCGCCCGCCCCGATCCGGCCGAGGGGTTGATCAGCAGCAGGTAACCGCCGGGCGAGCCGGGGCCGGGCGAGCCGGGATCGGGCATCAGTCGCCCTTCCGGGCCACGAAGTAGGAGCCGCGGCCGATCTCGCCGGCGCTGACCTTGGTCATCCCGTGACGCGCAAAGCCGCGCTCGAGGACGGCATCGGGCGTGAAGAACGGGGTCCGGGGGCCCGAGCTCGCGGCGATGATCGCGTGGCCCCCGTGGCGGAGGACCCTGGAGATCTCGGCGAAGAACGGCGGCATGTTCAGCTGCGTGACCAGGTCGAAGTGGCCGTCGTCGTACGGCAGGGCCGAGGCGTCGGCGACGCGGAACGCCACCCGGGCCGACGGGTCGAGGCCGACCTTGGCCTGCGCCTTGCGGACCATCTCCTCGGAGATGTCGACGCCGCGGACGGAGGCGAAGGGGAACTCCCGCGCGACGAAGAGCGCGGCGACGCCGGTGCCCGTCCCGATGTCGAGGGCGCGCTCCGGACGGCGGTCGATCTTCGTCACCGCGAGCGCCAGCGGCGCGAGGTGATCGACCCCCGGCGCGCCCGTGCGCTCGTCCCAGCCGACGGCGAGGTCGTCGAAGTAGCTCGCGGTCGGCTTGCGCAGCAGCGGCCAGAGCCAGGGCGCGCGGGCGATCGAAGCGCTCAGCGCGCGGCCGATCAGGCGCACCCGGGTGGGCGGCCCCGTGGGCTCCTCGGGCTCGGTCGGGTGCACGGAGTCATGATCGCAACCCGTTAGGCTGCCGCGCGTGCTCAAGCGCATCGCACTCCTCGGCGCCCTGCTGATCCTCGGCGCCCTCGCGCTGGCGGCATGCGGGGGTGACGACGAGGAACCCTCGAGCGAGGCCACCGAGAGCGCCACCTGCGAGGAGGTCGAGGCTCCCGCCCCGAAGGACACGGAGCTGAAGGCGCCGACCGCGACGGAGCCCACGTCCACCGGGGTCACCTTCGACACG
This sequence comes from uncultured Solirubrobacterales bacterium, assembly GCA_963839535.1. Lineage (GTDB taxonomy): Bacteria > Actinomycetota > Thermoleophilia > Solirubrobacterales > 70-9 > RHKX01. Next base: position 178,924 of record CAWIVF010000014.1, on the reverse strand, counting down.
AGCTGCGGGAGCTTCACCGTCACCTTCGACGACCGGGCGCCGAAGACCGCCGCCTCCTTCGAGTACCTCGCCGAGGAGGGCTTCTACGACGACACGGTCTTCCATCGGGTTGCCCAGGGCTTCGTGATCCAGGGCGGAGACCCGCTCGGCTCCAGCAGCGACCCGACCGAGGTCGGGACGGGCGGCCCCGGCTACTCGGTCGACGAGAAGCCGCCCGCGGACCTCTCCTACACGAAGGGGACGGTCGCGATGGCGAAGACCGAGGTCGAGCCGCCGGGGCGCTCCGGCAGCCAGTTCTACGTGGTCACCGCCGCCGATGCCGGGCTTCCCCCCGACTACGCGCTCGTCGGCGAGGTGACCGAGGGCATGGAGGTCGTCGAGGCGATCGAGGCCCTGGGTCCTCCCGGTGCCGACGGGGCGCCGAGCATGCCGGTCGTCGATCAACAGCGCGACGCCGGTCGAGGACTGAGAGATGTCCAAGCTGACCGTGGGGGAGACGGCGCCGGACTTCGAGCTTCCCTGGACCGGGGAGGGCGACTTCAAGCTCTCCGATCGCCGTGGCAAGTGGGTCGTCCTCGCCTTCTACCCTGGCGATTTCACCCCCACGTGCACCAAGCAGTTCTGCAACTACCGCGACGGTCGCGAGGACCTCGACGAGCTCGACGCCGACGTGGTCGGGATCTCGCCGCAGGACGTCGACTCCCACCTCAAGTTCATCGACGAGCACGGCCTGACCGTGCCGCTCGCCGCCGACGTCGACAAGAGCGTCTCCCGCGACTACGGCGTGGTCGGTCCCGGTGGCTTCGTCCGCCGCGCGGTCTTCATCGTCGACCCCGACGGCCGCATCGGCTACCGGAAGGTCGCCCTGGTCGGGCTCGGCTACGAGGACACGGCGGACCTGCGCGAGGCCCTGGACTCGGCCCGCTCCGCCGCCGCTTGAGCTCGGAGGCACCCTCGTTCGAGATCGCCGGCGCGGCCGGGGTGAGCCTCCGCGCGGCTCGCGACGGAGAGGGGCCGCCCGTCGTCCTGGCCCACGGGATCACCGCGCACCGCGACCTCGTCATCCACGGATCGCGGGCTCTGAGCAGGGCCGGACACGAGGTGATCCGCTACGACGCCCGCGCCCACGGCGAGAGCGATCCGGCCCCGGACGGCGACTACGGCTACGAGGTCCTGGGCGACGACCTGGCCGAGGTGATCGAGGCGGCTGCCGGCGGCGGGCCGGCCGTCCTCGCCGGGCACTCGATGGGCGCCCACACGATCGTCCACCTGGCGCTTCGGAACCCCGCTCGCGTCGCCGGGCTGGTGATCATCGGCCCGGCCAGCACCGGCGTGCCGCCGGACGAGGAGTCGCTCGAGCACTGGGACGAGCTGGCGGCCGGGCTGGACCGGGGTGGGGTGGACGGGTTCCTCGAGGCATACGAGGCTCAGGGGATGAGCCCGGAGTGGCGCGACACGCTCGTTCGGATCGCCCGCGAGCGACTCAGTGTCCACCGCGATCCGCACGCGCTGGCCGAGGCGATGCGCGTGGTGCCCCGCTCGCTCCCCTTCGAGGGGATGACCGAGCTCGAGTCGCTCGAGGTGCCGGCCCTCGTGGTGGCGAGCCATGACGAGGCGGACCCCGGCCACCCCTACGCGGTCGCCGAGGCCTATGCGGAGGCCCTGCCGTCGGCGCGTCTGATCAGCGAGGACGAGGGGGAGAGCCCGCTTGCCTGGCAGGGCGGCAGGCTCTCACGGGAGATCGCCGCGTTCGCCGCCGAGGACGCGGTCCGGGAGCGGCTCGAGGCCGGCTAGCTGAGCTCTTCGGCGAGACCGACGACGATGCCCTCGGGTCCCCGCAGGAAGCAGAGCCGGTAGCTGTCGCCGTACTGCGCGATCTCGCCGACGAGCTCGCCACCGTGGCGGCGCAGGCGGGTGACGACGTCGTCGACGTCGTCCACCGTGAACATGATGCGGCGCATTCCGAGTGTGTTCGCAGGTGCGTTCGCCGGCTCGGACCGGACCGGGGGAGGGGTGTGGAACTTCGAGAGCTCGACCCGGCTGTGGCCGTCGGGGGTCCGCAGCATGGCGATGTCGGCACGGACGCCGCTGAGCCCGACGGTCTGGTCCACCCAGGGCCCCTCGACCGTCGTCTCGCCATCCATCTCCATGCCGAGCTCGACGAAGAACGCCTTTGCGGCCTCCAGGTCCTCGACAACGATGAGCACGTTGTCCATCCGCTTGATCATTGGGTCTCCTGGTGTCGAGGGCCGGCTGAGCATCGACTCTAGGCGCTCGTCCGAAGCGGGTGCCTCGCCTGGGCAGCGGAGTACGCTCGGAAGCGCATCCATCCATCAAGGGGGCTTCGAACGATGCCGGCACGAAGGCCGATCCTGGGACTGCTCGGGGCCCTCGTCTCGATCCTGCTTCTTTCGGGATGCGGAGCGTCTGACCGGGACGAGACAGGCCCAGCTGACGCGACGTCGCAGGCAAGCAACGCGCAGGCTGAGGAATGTGACGCCTCGCAGCAGGTCACACGGTGCCGCTCCGAAATGGCTTTCCCCGGTGAGCCACCGAGGCTGAAGACACCGGACGAGTTGCTGTGTCAGGCCCCGGACGAGACCGCCGCATCTGAGCGACTCGAGGGGATCAGCTTCGAGAAGGCGGAGGAGATTCTCGATCCGACTCAGTGCAGCCTCAGGCTCGTCAAGCTCGACGGGCGGAGCCTGGCGGTGACCTCCGACCTGGTGAAGACACGAATCAACGTGGTTGTCCGGGACGGAGTGATCGTCCGGATCGACGGGCTTTACTAGCCCCGCCAACGGCGGCAGCTACTGTCATCAATAGATGGTCACCCCTCCCGCTATCGGCTTCGGCACTCCGAAGACAATCTCGCGCGCCGTGGTCGCGCTCCACAAGAAGCATCTGGGGAGAGGCCCCGACCGCGCCAAGACCTATCTGCACGACGACTGTGCGCTGGTGCTCATGTACGAGGGCCACACTCGCAGCGATCACACCCTCTTCGCCGGGGGTGGGGAGAAGTCCGTGACCCAGCAGCGAGTCAGGTCATCGGATGCAATCCACCGCGAGCTGATCGAGATCATCGAGGCGGAGACCGGCCGCAAGGTGATCGGGTACATGAGCAGCAGTCAGCAGGAACCCTCTCTCCTGTCCCATGTGTTCGTGCTCGATCCGACGGATTTGTTCGACGCAGCGGGCCCAGCGGAGCAGTAGACGGCCCCTCGTCCGTAGCGGGCGTCGGTCGAGGCAGGCTTGGTTCTCGTTCACGGCAGGTCAGACGACTAGGTTGCGGCGGTGGGGGAGCGCAAACTTCTGGCCTGGCTCCTGGTCACCTTGTCGTTGGCGCTGCCGGTGGCCCTCGCCGGGCTCGCCATCACGGCCCCTGCAGCGTGCGAGCGGTTGCCGACCGCCTTCGGCAAGGGGGTGACCACTCGCACGAGCAACGTAGCCGGGGGCTTTATCGCGGACCGCTGCGAGACCACTCGGAATCAGGACGAAGTCCAACGCCGTGTCACCGTCATCAACTGGACGGGCATCGTCGTGGCGCTTGCCATCTGCGCAGCGGCCGCGTTCGCCGCCGCAGCGCTGTCAGGGCGACTGGATGGGCGAGCAGGGGTAGTCGGGGCGGCAGCCTGTCTCGCCGCCGCCGCCATCGCGATGGCGTTGTTCCTCGGCCTAGACTGAGCCAATGGGAGGGCGGGGGAGTGTGGCGTCGTCCAGGGCAGGTCTATGACGCCTGAATCTTGGCGGCGGCGTCCCCGGCCGTGGTGGTGGCGTACGACCGCTTCAGGATGCGTCTCAGAACCGCCTCGTCAACGTCCGCGAGCCGCTTGATGTACAGGCACGATCTCGAGGTCGAGTGCCTTCCGAGCCTCGCAAGATCCTCGGCGTGGTCGCCGTCCATGCGGTAGATCGTCGTCTTGCCCTTTCGGGGCGAGAACCCGATCGCCGGCCAGTCACGCCGGCTGCCGTCCGCATAGTCGACGTCGTACGTGTCGAACCCGACGATCGAGCCGCCCCACATCACCGGCTGGTGTTCCGTGATGTCCACCAGCATCTCGACGAGTCGGCCGGCATCGGCTCGCTGGTCGGGATCGGCGATCGCCTCGATGAACGAGTCGACGTCTGTATCGGTCGCCCGGGTCTTCGGCTCCGCCATCGTGACGGGACTATGCCCGTCGGCGCGGCGGAGGCCTTAGGTTCCTCGTGGTGCGACCCCTCCGGTATTCCATCAATGTCACGTTGGACGGATGCTGCGACCACCGTGCGGGCACCGTGGACGAGGAGACGCATCGGCACGCGACAAGAACGCTCGATCGGGCCGACGCTCTGCTCTTCGGTCGGGTGACCTACGAGATGATGGAGACAGCCTTCCGGCCGCCGGGGCAGTTGGAGGCGATGCCCGATTGGATGACGCCTTTCGCCCGGACGATCGACTCGGCAAGGAAGTACGTCGTGTCGAGCACCCTGGACCGGGTCGATTGGAACGCGGAGCTCATCCGCGGCGATCTGGGAGAAGCGGTTCGGGCGCTGAAGCGAGAGCCGGGCAAGGGGCTCTACGTTGGCGGCGTGAAGCTTCCGCTGGCGCTGGCGGAGTTGGGGTTGATCGATGAGTACGAGTTCGTGGTGCACCCCAGGATCGCGGGCCACGGGCCGACGTTGTTCGCGGGGCTATCGAATTACGTCGACCTGAAGTTGGTGGACCGGCTGGAGTTCGGCTCGGGAGCTGTGGCGCTGCGGTACGAGCCCAAGGCCCTAGGAAGTCCGAGGCTTCCGGTAACTGATTCACGTGCAGGAAGCCGCGGGGTCCTGGGACGGACCGTTCTCATCGCTGTTGCGTTCTCGCTTCTGATTCCGGCCGCAGGGCAGGCAAAGCGAAACGTCTACGTGACCCATTTTGCCTCGAACAACGTCGCCGCCTTCGATGTTGCGGGCAGTTGCGCGCTCATGCCCCTGCCCGGGTCGCCCTTTCGGCGGGTCCCACCGAGCTCGGTGAAGCGCTGAGCCCGGACGGCAAACACCTCTACGTAGCAGCCGCGAACGGCAGCAGCGTCATCGCCTTCGGCGTCGCTGCCGACGGCAGCCTTGCTCCGATCGCAGGTTCGCCGTTCGCGAGCCCGGGCGGCGCGACAGGCGTCGCGGTGGCCCCTGATGGCAAGCACGTCTACGTGACGAACCAGCTGACCGATCGGGTCTCGGCATACGACCGCGCCGACGATGGAAGCCTGAGCCCTGTCGCGGGCTCTCCCTTCGTTGTCGGGGACCAGCCCTATGGGGTTGCCGTCAGTCCCAACGGGAAGCACGCTTACGTGGGCAACCGAGGCGCTGGCGGCAGCGTCTCAGCCTTCGACGTCGCCGCCGATGGCAGCCTGACCCCGGTCGCGGGGTCTCCGTTTACCACGGCGCCCAACACCTACGGGCTGAACTTCACCCCTGACGGCGCGCATCTTTACGTCGCAACCTTCGGCGGTGGAATCTTCGCCTACGACGTCGCGCCCAACGGCAGCCTGACCGCCGTTGCGGGCTCGCCGTTTGCGGCGGGATCAGGCCCGGTCGGCGTGGCCGCGACCCCTGACGGTCAGCACCTCTTCGTCGGGAATGCCGGCGCCGCCAGCATCTCCGCCTACAACATCGCCGCCAACGGGAGCCTGACGGCTGTCGCGGGCTCGCCGTTTGCGAGTCCGCCCGGTCCGATCTACACGGCCATCATCCCGACGGTGCACACCTCCTCGTTTCGCATAACAACTCCACCGTCTCCTCGTTTGCCGTGGCAGCCGACGGGGCGTTGAGTCCTGGGCCGTGTCGCCCTTTGCGACAGGTGGCAACACTCCCGACTTTCAGTCGGTGGCGCTCAGCCCGGACCAGCCACGGTCGCGGCGTTTACCGCTCCGAGCCGAAGCCCGGCAGCCCGGTGAGCTTCGACGCCACGGGCTCGACGGATTCGACGGCACCATTGCTCGTCATCCTCGGCCTTCGGCGACGGGACGGTTCTCTCGGACGGCTGCCCGACCCCGTCCACGACTATGCCCAGCCCGGGGTCTACCAGGTGAACGTCACACTGCCCGACAACGAGGATTTCTCTGAGCTTCCTCTACACGGGCCAGACCTCGTCGTTCAACTCCTCGGCTGGCGCCACCCAGACCCAGTCGGTTCAGAGCACCGCGATACCACCCCGCCGGAGACGACCATCCGCCTCAAACGGCGGTCACCAGGCGTCCCCAGCACGCCCTTGAGAAGGACCACGTGAAGCTCAAGTTCTTCTCCAACGACCGCGATGCGGCCTTCGAATGCTAGCTGAAGCTGCGGGGCCTCACCGAGCCCGTCGCCGGGTTCGCCCCCTGCGTTCGCCCGAAGCGCTACCGACGACTGGAGCCTGGCCGCTACAAGTTCAAGGTCCGCGCGACGGACGCCGCCGGAAACACAGACTCGACGCCGGCGGTGTTCAAATTCAAGCTCTCCGGCTGAGGAAGCTGCTCAGCTCCGGCTCGCAGCTTGCTACCGCGGCGGCCGGTCGCGCAGGCGGATGACCACGCGGAGGCCGCGTTCCGCCGATTCGCGGGGCCCAATGCTCACCGGCTTCTATCCTTCTGGCCATGAGCGCCGACCTCGGACCACCCGTGCACTATTCCGCGATCGAGCGAGGAACGCCTGTCTATGCGGCGTCCGGCGAGGAGGTCGGGACCGTGCGGCAGATGGTGGACAACTATCGCGAGCACATTCTGGACGGGTTCGTGATCGAGGATGGCGGCGGGACCGTCCGCTTCGTCGACGCGCCGGAGGTCGACCGGACCTACGAGCGCGCCGTGACGCTGACGATCGGCCCCGACGAGGTCGCTCAGCTGCCGCCGCCCGAGGATGGACCCGGCGTCTTCGGCGCCAACCTGAGCACGAGCCGCCTCAGCAAGCTCTTCGGCGGCGCCTGGCGCCGCAAGTAGCTAGTCGCCGGGCCGCTCATAGTGGCCGGGCCAGTCGTCGAAGCGGATCCGGCTGATCTCGCTGATCTCGCCGAGCAGCCCCCACTCGTTCTTGCCGAGCCGCGAGAGCGGGCGGAGCCGGCCGATCTCGGGATGACCGTCGACCAGCACGGCCTCGTCGATGGCGAGGTGGACGACCCGGCCGAAGACGACGGTCGAGTCGCCGAAGCTGATCGTGTCCTCGAGGACGCACTCGATCGCGACCGGTGAGCGGGCGACCCGCGGCGGTGCGACCCGGAGGGCGGGCTCCCGCTCGAGGCCGGCCTCGTCGAACTCGTCGCGGTCGGAGGGGAAGTTGGTGCCGGTCGCGTTGACCGCCTCGAAGAGCCACTCGGGGGTCAGGCAGACCACGAACTCGCCGGTCTCCTCGACGTTGGAGAGGGAGTCCTTGCGGCCGACCGACGTGAACTGGATGACCGGCGGCTCCACGCAGGCGACCGTGAAGAACGAGTGCGGGGCGAGGTTGCCGCGACCGTCCGCGGAGAGCGATGAGACCCAGGCGATCGGTCGCGGGACAACCACCGCGTTGAGCAGCTTGTAGAAGGCGCGACCCGCCATCTCCGCCGGGTCGAAGTCGGCTCGCATCAGTACTCGATGACGACCTGCGTGTTCTCGGGGTCCACCGCCGGCTTGCCGCCGCCGAGGTCGTAGAAGATCACCGTCGCGACGAGCCCGGAGATCGGTGCCGTCAGGGCGGCTGCGGCGATCGACAGGGCGATCAGCGCGCCGTCCCCGGCGCCTGCGCCGATGACCGCGAAGACGATCCCGACGACGAGCTGGATCAGGATCGCGACGACGAGGGCGCCGAACACGGGCCATCCCTGTCCCTGGACCAGGTCCCGGCTGCGTCCGAAGGCCTCGATCGGGCCGCGCCCCTCGGCGACGATCGCCGGGGAACAGACGGCCCACATCGTCAGCAGGTAGAGGCCCGGGACGACCAGGAGCACCAGCCCGAGGAGGACGCCGAGGCCGAGCAGGAGCCCGTTGAGGATCAGCGGCCCCACGGACGGGTAGGCGGAGCTGAACAGCTCGCCGATCGAGAAGTCCCGCTTACCGTCGCGGACGTCCTCGACGAGCTTCACGACGAAGCCGGTGTAGAGAGCCACGCCGACGAGGTTCACCGCCGCCGCCAGCAGCGGCGCGATGGCGCCGCCGGCGTCCTCGATCAGCGCTTCGATCAGGCCGAAGGCGAGGAACACCAGAAAGCCGCTGAGGATCAGCGGGAAGGCGTTCGCCCGGTAGATCGCGAAGACCTCGTCGATCACCCGGCCGACCTCGATCGGGCGGCGGCGCTGGCTGGCTGGGTCCTCCATCGACCGCGGACTATCCCATCCGGCGGCCGTTACCGTTGGGGAAGCCACCCACAACCACCGGAGGAATGACTTTGAGCGACGAGGAAGAGCGACTGGACGTCGAGGGCGCGATCAAGCTGCTGAACGAGGCCCTCAGCCTGCAATACCGATCGGCACTGCAGTACTCGCTCACCTCGGGCAGCCTCTTCGGCTTCGAGTTCCAGTCCCTCGGCGACCGGATGTGGGAATACGGGCAGTCCGAGCTCGAGGACGCCCGGATCCTGGTCGAGAAGGTCGTCGCCCTGGGCGGGACCCCGAGCACCGAGGTCGCGGAGCTGAAGTGGAGCGGCAAGCCCGACGAGGCGGTCGAGTGGCTCGTCGAGAGCGAGTCCGCGGCGATCGACGCGCTGCAGGCGGCGATCGAGCCGACCGGCCGGGAGGGGCGCTCCGAGGCGCTCGAGCACACCCTCGAGCACCTGATCATGCGCAAGCAGAACCAGGTCGACTTCCTCCTGCGCGCCCGCCGGAGCGCCTGAGTGGAGGCCGGCGGCCCCTCGCCCGAGCTGGTCGCCGAGCTCGAGGACTGGTTGCGGATCCCGTCCGTCTCGATGGGCGACGTCGATTCCGCGGCGATGGCGCGTGCCGTCGACTGGGTCTGCGAGCGGATCATCGCGGCGGGCGGCGAGGCGGAGCGGAGCACCGTCCACGGCGGCAACCCGCTGGCCGTGGGCGAGCTGCGCAGCGGCTCCGAGAACGCGCCTACGGTCCTGATCTACGGCCACTACGACGTCCAGTCGATCGGCGACCCCGGGGCCTGGACCAGCCCGCCGTTCGAGCCGCAGATCCGTGACGGCCGCATCTACGCCCGCGGCGCCGCCGACGACAAGGGCAACTTCCTGCCGCTGCTCCACGTCGCCTGCGAGCGCGCCCGGGCCGGGACGCTGCCGGTCAACGTGCGCGTCCTCGTCGAGGGGGAGGAGGAGAGCGCCGGAGAGTCGGCGAGCCGCTGGCTCGAGGCCGACGAACGGGGTGCCGACTGCGCGATCGTCTTCGACGCCGGGCCGGCCGACGAGACGACGCCGGCGATCATCCTCGGCCTGCGCGGATCGGTGCTGGCCAAGATCGAGGTGCGAACCGGGGAGCGCGACCTGCATTCGGGCACCTACGGCGGCAGCGTCCTCAACGCGCTCCACGTGGTCCAGGCGATGCTCTCCGAGGTCGTCCCCGATCCCGACGGCTGGGTCCGCGAGGAGCTGCGGGCCGGCATCGAGCGCCCCAGCGAGGCCGAGCGGCGCTCCTGGGAGCGGCTCAAGCCCGGTGACGAGGTGATCGCCGAGGTCGGCGGGCGCCCGGTCCATCCGGGGGCGGGCGCCGAGTACTACCTGCGCAGCGGGGCCGACGCCTCGCTCGACGTGAACGAGATCAGCGGCGGTGAGCCGCGGACGATCGTGCCGGCACGAGCTCAGGCGACGCTGAGCCTGCGGCTTGCCCCGGGCCAGCGCGCTGAGGAGATGAGCGCCGTCCTCGAGGACCTCCTGCGCTCGGCGGTGCCCGATGGAGCCGACGTGGACCTCAGCCTGTTCGCCACCGAGCCCTCCCTCTGCGACCCGGCCTCGCCGGCCGTGCAGCTCGCCGTCGAGGCGCTGGGCCGCGCCGCCGGCGTCGAGCCGGTCCTGACCCGCGAGGGCGGTTCGATCCCGATCGTCGCCGAGTTCCTGGCCCGGGGCATCCCGACGATCGTGAGCGGGTTCAGCCTGCCCGACGACGCGATTCACGCGCCGGACGAGTCCTACCGCCTGGAGAGCCTGCGGCTCGGAGAGCGGAGCGCCCACGAGCTCTACGACGCGATGGCCAGGTTGCCCGTCTGAGACATTGGGGGAACCGCCGCGCTGGATGGGCCACCGCGGATCGACGAGGAGGTCTCCATGTTGAAGGACAGCAAGGCGTTCAGCGGGTTCTCCGTCGACGACCTGGACGGCGCTCGCGAGTTCTACGCCGGGACCCTCGGGCTCGACGTCACCGATGAGCCGGCCGGGCTCGGGCTGCAGCTCGGCAGCGGTGCCGCGGTGTTCGTCTACCCGAAGGGCGAGGCGCACGAGCCGGCGTCCTTCACGGTCCTCAACTTCCCGGTCGACGACGTCGAGGGCGCCGTCGACGCCCTGGTCGAGCGCGGCATCGGCTTCGAGCGCTACGACGGGATGGATCAGGACGAGCGCGGGATCACCGCCGCCGACGCGCCCGGCCCGCGGATCGCCTGGTTCAAGGATCCGGCGGGCAACATCCTCTCGGTGCTCGAGGGCTGAGGCCCGCCCGCTTGCCCTCCATCCCGAGACCGCACCGGCCGCAGATCTCGGCGACGCTGCGCGAGACCGAGAGCGTCACGCCGCTCGAGCTCTTCTTCGATCTCGTCTTCGTCCTCGCGCTCACCCAGTGCACCGCCCTGATGGCGGAGCAGCCGACCTGGGAGGGGCTGGCCAAGGGCCTGCTGATCCTGGGCCTGCTCTGGTGGGCGTGGGTCGGATACGCCTGGCTGACGAGCGTCGTCGACCCGGAGGAGGGCGGGGTCCGGATCGTCATGTTCGTGGCGATGGCGGCGTTCCTCGTCGTCGCGCTCTGCGTGCCCGAGGCATTCGACTCCCTCGCGCTGACCTTCGCGGTCGCCTACGGCGTCGTCCGCACCTGCCAGATCGTCCTGTTCCTGCTCGCCAGCGAGGGGGACGCGAACCTGCGCAGCTCCGTGATCGGCCTGGCGATCAGCACGGCGATCGGGGTCTCGCTGCTGGCGGCGGCCTCGCTGCTCGACGGCCCGGCCCAGGGCGCGCTCTGGGCGCTGGCGCTGCTCCTCGACGCGGGCGGTCCCTACCTGTTCGGGGCGGAGGGGTGGAAGCTCGTCCCCGAGCACTTCGCCGAGCGCCACGGCCTGATCGTGATCATCGCGCTCGGCGAGTCGATCGTCGCCATCGGAGCCGGCTCGGAGGGCACGCTGACCGCGGGGATGATCGCCGCCGCCGTCTGCGGGATCGCGATCGCGGCCACCCAGTGGTGGCTCTACTTCGACGTCGTCGCCCTCGTCGCGACGCGGCGCCTCGCCACGGCCAAGGTCGGCCGGGAGCAGAACGCGATGGCGCGGGACTCGTACTCCTATCTGCACTTCCCGATGGTGGCGGGCATCGTGCTCACCGCCCTCGGCCTGAAGAAGACCCTGGAGCACGTCGGCGACCCGCTCGAGCTCGTCCCGGCCGCGGCCCTGCTCGGCGGGATCGCCCTCTACCTGCTCGCCCACGTCGGCTTCCGCCTGCGCAACGTCCGCACGCTCAACCGCCAGCGGCTGCTCGTCGCCGGGTTGTGCGTCGCCCTGCTGCCGCTTGCGGTCGAGATCCCGGCACTCGCCACGGTGGCGATCGTGAGCGTCGTCCTCTGCGCCCTGATCGCCTACGAGGCCATCCGGTTCGCCGACGCGAGGGATCGAATCCGCCACCAGCTCGCGGCCGAGGCTGCGCCGGCGGGATGAGTGGATACCCGGTGGCAAGCCCTGGCGGGCTGTGCTACTTGACTAGAACACCTGGAGGAGCTACTGTGCCGCTGTGATGGCACAGTCTGCACCGGTCGCCGCTGACTTCCCGCTCGCCGAGCTGCCGCTCTCCGAGGAGGAGGCGCAGCGCGCAGCCCTGGTCGACTTCGCGATCGAGCGGGAGGGGGAGCTGCCGCTCGGCACCCAGCTCGAGTGGAAGATCCGCGGCATGATCGTGCGGGGCGCGCTGCGGCCGGGGGACCGCGTTCCGAGCGTGCGTGAGCTCGCCGACTTCGCCGGCGTCAACGTCAACACCGCCCGGGCCGTCTACCGGGCGCTGGAGGGGGAGGGGCTGATCGCCTCCGAGCAGGGCCGGGGGACCTTCGTCGCGCCCGCGGCCTACGAGCTCACCGAGCTCGAGACGATCGCCGCCAGGGCGGTCGCAGAGGCACGCGAGCGCGGGCTCGACCCACGTGCTCTCGCCGCGGCGATCTACACCGACCGCCGGGAGGAGGAGCCGCCGCAGCTGACCCCGTTCCCGCCGATCGACATGAGCGGCGACTCGCTTGCGATCCGCGCGGCGCTGCGGGAGCAGATCGGCCGGCTCGAGCGCGAGATCGCGACCTACGCCTGGCACGATCCCTCCGAGCCGCCCGCGCGGCGGGCGCGCGGCGCCGAACCGGTGGGCCGGGTAGCAGGGGTGGACGAGCTCGAGCGGACGCGGGCCGAGCTGATCGACCGGCTGCGCAGGCTGCGGGGCGAGGCCACCCGTCGCGGCTCCAGCGAAGCCGCCGCCCGCGCGCACGTGGAGCGGATGGTCAGCAACCCCGGCGAGCATCGCTGGGAGATCGTCGGCAGCGAGGCGGCCGGCGAGCCCGGGCCCGGCTGCAAGACCTGGCGGGTCGTGCCGGCCTGGGGGCCGGTCGGGGCCATCATGGGCTGGTGGCGGGTGAAGGTGTCCTCGGGATGCCCGTTAGCCGCGCCGCTTGCGGCGGCAACCGGAGGCGGGGCGGGGGATGATCAGATCCGTAGCCGATAGGACGTTCCTGCCGGCCAAGGGCCTCTTCGAAGAGGTCGGCAGCATGACCATCCTGACCGGCAAGACGCTGGCGGCGGCGCTGGCACCGCCGTATCCCTACGGCGGCGAGTTCGTCTCCCAGTTCCTCTTCGCCCTGCGCCTCTGCTGGTTCCCGATGCTGATCAGCACGGTGGCCGTCACCTTCGGCGCGCCGGGCCTGCAGGCGGCGAACTTCCTGACGCTGTTCGGCGCGCTCGACCGGCTCGGCGGGTTCTTCATCCTCGCCTCGGTGCGGGAGTTCGCCCCGCTGGTGACGGCGATCGTCGTCGCCGGAGTCGCGGGCACGGCGATCACCGCCGATCTGGGGGCCCGCAAGATCCGCGAGGAGCTCGACGCGCTGATGGTCCTCGGCGTCGACCCGATCAAGAACCTGGTGGTGCCGCGGTTCCTCAGCCTGATGCTGATCACCGGGCTCCTCAACGTCTACGCGATCATCTTCGGGATCACCGGCGGCATCCTCGCCGAGCTCTCCTACGGGCAGCCGCTCGGCGGGTTCTTCGCGACGCTGTTCAACAACGCCTCGGTGACCGATCTGTGGGGCTCGGTGCTGAAGACGTCGATGTTCGGGGCGATCACCGCGATCGTCTGCTCCTACAAGGGGATGAACGCCTCCGGCGGGCCGCAGGGGGTGGGGACCGCCGTCAACGAGGCCGTTGTGATCACCTTCATGGGGATCTTCGCCTTCAACTACGTCTTCACCCAGACCCTGCTCGCCACGCACCCCGAGATCAGCACGATCAAATGAGGGACCGGCTCGCGGCCGGTTTCCTGCTGGTCCTGATGGCCCTCGGCTGCCTGGTGCTCTGGATCGGAGCGCCCGCTCGCCGGCCTCTGGCTCGGCTCGAAGCTGACCAGCTCCTTCGGGATCCACCTGATGATCTCGCTGGTCCTCGCCTTCGTCGGCATGCTGCTCGTCGCCGTCGCGCTCGTCTGGGTCAACAACCTCTACCTGCGCGTCACCGGCGGGGAGGCGTACGAGGCGCGCGGGATCATCGTCCGCCGCCAGGGCCCGCTCGAGCCGATGCTGCTGGCCTGCCTCGCCGCCGCCGTGGTGGCGCTGATCACCTGGTTCTTCGTCTTCGCCGAGAACCCGAGCGTCAACGTCTACTGAGCGTGACCTAACCTCGGTCCATGGAGACCGAGCCGGTGACGCGCATCGCGCAGGCGTCCGACGCGTTCGAGGTCGCGTCCATGCTCGACGCCTTCAACCGCGAGTTCGACACGGAGACCCCGGGCGTCGAGGTGCTCACCGAGCGCTGCGAGGACCTGATCGGCTCGGGGGAGATGATCGTCGTGCTGGCGGGCGCCCCGAACGTCGGGCTGGCCGTCCTGCGGTTCCGGCGGGCGCTCTGGGACGAGTCGCCGACGGCCTACGACGCATACCTCGAGGAGCTCTACGTGACGCCGGCGCGCCGTGGCCGGGGGGTGGGGAGGGCCCTGCTCGAGCGCGCGATGGAGGTCTCGCGGGAGCGCGGCGCCGTGCGGATCGAGCTGGGCACGAGCACCGACGACACCGCCGCGATCGGCCTCTACGAGAGCGCCGGCTTCACGAACCTCGAGCACGAGGGCGGTCCCTCGATGCTCGTCTACGAGCGCGACCTCTAGGGCCTGGGCGGGCCGGGTCAGGCCCGGCGGTAGAGGCGGACGGTGAGCGGGGCGAAGATCGCGGTCAGCGCGGCCGCCACCGCCAGGACGATCACGATGTCGCTTCCCTCGGCGTTGCCCTCCATCAGTCCCCGCGAGGCGGTGGCGAGGATCGAGATCGGGTTGACGTCGACGAAGGCCTCGAGGCCGGCCGGGAGGGTCTCGGGGTCGACGAAGACGTTGGAGAGGAAGGTCAGCGGGAAGATCGCCATGAAGCCCGCGTTCATCACCGCGTTGGGGGAGCGCAGCAGCAGTCCGAGCGTCGTGAAGACCCAGGAGAGGCCGAACGCGAAGAGCACGACGAGGCCCAGCGCCGCCGCTGCGCCGGGGAAGCCCGCCTCCGGGCGGTAGCCGAGGATCACCCCGAGGACGATGATCACGGTGCCCGCGATCACGTAGCGGACGCTGTCGCCGAGCAGCGAGCCGAGCAGCGGGGCCGGCCGCCAGATCGGCAGTGAGCGGAACCGGTCGACGACGCCCTTGGTCAGGTCCGTGTTGAGGGCGATCCCGGAGTAGACGGTGGTGAAGAGGACCGACATGACCAGGATCCCCGGGAGGATGTAGTCGAGGTAGTCGGCGGTGGAGCCCGCGACCTCGCCTCCGAAGAGGTAGGTGAACATCAGCAGGAACATCACCGGGGTGACGGTGACGTCGAGAAGCTGCTCGGGGACGTGCTTGACCTTGAGCATTCCGCGCCAGCCGAAGGTGAGCGCGGCGGAGAGCGGCGCTGGGCCGCGGGGGCCGTTCGGTCGAGGAGATCGCCTTGCGGACGGCCGCCTCGTCGGCGCCGGGATCCGTGGCCGAGCGGGTGGTGTCGGAGGCGCTCATCGAACCTGCTCCGCTTCGATCTCGCCGGACGCATCGTCCTCGGCGGGGTGGCCCGTCAGCGCCAGGAAGACCTCGTCGAGGCTGGGCTGGCCGAGCGAGAAGTCGGCGACGCCGACGCGTGAGCGGGTGAGCTCGGCGACCGCCTCGGCAGCTCTGTCGGGGTCGGCGCCGGGCGCCGAGAGAGCGGCGGGATCGGGCTCGAGGTTCACCGGGCCGAGCACGCCCTCGAGGATCCGCTGAGCCTCATCGCGCTGCTGCGGGTCGAGCAGCCGCACGCGCAGCGCTCCGGAGCCCACCGATGCCTTGAGCTGCCCCGGCGTGCCCTCCGCGATCACCTTGCCGCGGTCGATCACCGCGATCCCGTCGGCGAGCTGATCGGCCTCCTCCAGGTACTGCGTGCAGAGGAGGATCGTCGTGCCCTCGGCGACCAGGATCCTGATGATGTCCCAGACCTGGTTGCGGGAGCGCGGATCGAGCCCGGTCGTCGGCTCGTCGAGGAACATCAGCCGCGGGGTGACGACGATGCTGGCGGCGAGGTCGAGCCGGCGCCGCATGCCGCCGGAGAAGTTCTTGACCAGCCGTCCGGCGGCCTCGGTCAGGCCGAAGGCCTCGAGGAGCTCGGTTGCCCTGGCCTTGGCGGCCGGGCGGCTCAGGCCGAGCAGCCGAGCGATCAGGATCAGGTTCTCGCGGCCCGTGAGGTCCTCGTCGACGGACGCCAGCTGACCGGTCAGGGTGACCCCGCCGCGGACGGCGTCCGCCTCGGTGACGATGTCGTGGCCGAGCACCTTCGCCGAGCCGGCATCGGGCGTGATCAGCGTCGCGAGCATCCGGATCGTGGTCGTCTTGCCGGCGCCGTTGGGCCCGAGGACCCCGTAGACGGAGCCGGTCGGGACGGCGAGGTCGACGCCGTCGACGGCGCGCGTCTCGCCGTAGGACTTGACGAGGCCGCTGGCCTCGATTGCAAGCTGAGGGTTTCCGGTCACCGGCCGATTGTGGCGCGTCAGCGGCGCTCGCGCTCAGTGGACAAACGGAACCTCGAGCTTGCGCCGATAGGGAGTAGAGCCGTCCTCGCGCACGAGGGACAAGTCGAGCCGCGCGGAGCCCTCGTGGCCGTCGACCCGGATCAGGGCGAAGTGGGCGCCGTTGTCGTCGGCATAGGTGACGCCGGGCTTGCTCCGGGCATCCTCGGCCGCCATCGGGTCGGTGATGGTGATGTCGTTCGGCGTCGGAATCCCGAGCGGGCAGGGCCTGGCCTCGAACAGCCGGTCGCTCTCGTAGACGAGGGTCCAGTGCGTGTCGCCGGTGATGAAGAGGGTCTTCCCGCTGACGTTCGCGGCGATCTCGTCGAGGATCAGGTCGCGTTCGGCGGCGAAGCCGGCCGCCCAGCTCCCGTCGCGCTCGTTGGCGCTCAGCGGGGCGAGCGTGCAGGGCGAGCAGATCACCTTGAACGGCGCTCGCGACCTGCGGAGCGTTCGCAGCAGCCAGTCCCTCTGCGCGCGTGCCGAGGAGCGTCTTCGACCTCGTGTCGGGCAGCGTCCGGATCGCTCTTGTTGAGGCGCTGATCGAGAACCCAGAACTCGGCGACGCCGGCGGCGAAGCGGTAGTACGGCCGGCGCTCCATCAGGGCCTCCCAGGGCGCGAGGCCCCACGGCTTCAGGTTGGTCGAGTTCGCGTCCTGGACCCCGTAGTCGTGGTCGTCCCGCTGTGCGGCGAACGCCGTCGTGTTGAGCATCGGCGCGATCCGCGGGTTGCGCAGGAAGTCGCGCCAGATCCCGGCGTAGCCGGCGTTCGTCTGCGCCAGCGGGCCGATCGTGTCGGGGTAGTTGAGGTCGCCCTGCCAGATGAAGGCGTCGGGCTTCGGGGCGGCGATCTGATCGAAGATCGGCCCGAACTGGGAGGCGCAGGCGCCGACCGCGATGGTCGCCGGAGCGCGGCTGCCGGCGTGGGGGAGGACGCTGGAAGCTCCGCATCGGGCCGTGGCGCTCGCGGCCATGGCGCCGGACCCGCGCGCGCCAGTAGATGCGCTTCCCCTCGGGCAGGCCCTGTGGCGCGGGCGACGCGCCGCCTCGAACCGGCCGCGTGCGCTGGACCGACAGGGACCGCTTCTCGCGGAAGCGGCGGTCGGTGGAGATCTGCACCTCGACCCGGGCGGGGACGTCGGTGGCCACCCGCAGCATCGCGCCGCCTTCGTGACGGGGCCCCGGTGGTGGCTGCCACCACCGAGGGGGTCGTCGGACGCAGCCGCTCGCGCGTGCGCGTCTCGATCTCGGTGAATACGGCTGTCGACCGCTCGCGGATCTCGCCCACGAACTGCTGGCCCGCGCGGCCCTTCGATGAACGCCTGGCCCTCCTGGACTCCGTAGACCAGCAACCGGAAGTTGCCGAGAGCCGACGAGCCGGGGGCACTCCCTCGCCGGGGATGAGCGTCTGAGCGGTGGCCAGGACACCCGGGTCGCCGGCGTGCTGGAGGGCGCCGCTCGAGTCCTTCGCGGTGGCGGTGAAGGAGGGCTCGCCGTTCGCTCCCTCGATCGTCGCGACCAGCGTCGTCGGACGGGCTCCGTCGGCGCTCAGGGTGAGGCGGAGCGGCGCCGGGAGCGTGCCGACCACGACCCTCGCGAGCTCGTGGACCCGCTCGTGCAGCCGCCGGACGATGAGCAGCGCACCCTCATCGGCGTCGTAGATCGCCGCGTAGTAGCGGCGATGGGCCACGCGGCGGAGGACCACGCCCGCGCCTGCGCCCGCGGCCTCGACGAGGGCTGAGACCTCGCCGTCGCGGAAACGGCCGTCGATCGCGAAGGCCACGGGCCGTGGATCGCAGGGGAAGACGTCGGAGCCGGCCTCGAGCCGTCCGCGACCGCCGGCGCGCGTCAGGTTGGCCACGCCGACGCACTGCCAGCCCGGCCAGCCGTCGCCGGGACCCAGGGCGGCGAAATCGAGTCGCTGGGTCCGTAAGGGGGCGGCGCTCGCCGGCGATTCTCCGAGCGCGAGCGCGGCCCCTGCCGCTGCCGTGGCGGTCAGCAGCTCGCGACGATTGACCCTGCCGCTGCTCACCGCGGGATCATCCCATCGCCGGGTGAGGTGGCGCCAGGGGGCGCCTCCCTCGCTGATTCACCCCCAACGCACGATAATCAGCGTTATGTATACCTAGGTGTGAAGGGCCCGCCGAGGGGGCCTCTATCGCGGGTGCTCGACCGTCAGCACCTGATCCGCCTCCACGTCCTCCAGCGTCGTCCTGGCGCCGTCAGCCCAGCGGACCTGGAGGATTTCGACGCTCTCGGCCTTGCCGAGGCCGAAGTACAGCCGGTAATGGCCCTGTGAGTGGCGTGAGTCGTCGCTCTCGCCGACCCAGCCGTACTGGCGGCGGTCGCCGGCCCTGATCGCCACGCGGCTGCCGATGCCCTCGAAGTTGCCCGGGATGCCGTAGAGATCGACCTCGAGCCAGTGGCCGCCCGGCCCGAGGTTGCGCCGGCGGTCGACCCGCATGCTGCGGGCGAACTGCGAGCCGCCGGTCGCGGTGATCGGATCGCGCAGCCCGTCGTTGTCGGAGTCGAACCAGGCGGTTATCGCGGCGCCGATGTCCCGCTGGACGGTCAGCATGCCCGTTGGCTCGAACCCGTGGCCCTGGACGCGATGCAGGAGCCCCTGCGGGACCGTGTGGAGGTCGACCCTGCCGTCGTTGTCGTAATCGACAAAGCTGGCGGCGTCGCTCTTGCGCGGGACGCCGAGCTTGTCGAGCGGACACCGGCTTGAGACGCGCGCGGCGGTTCTTGAGCAGCGTGTTGCCGCTCGGCGCGACCGCGAGGACGTCGATCTCTCCATCGGCGTTGTAGTCGTCGACTGCGAACTGGACGACCTTGCCGTTGCGGGCGTTGCCGGGAACGGTCTGCAGGAGCTCCCAGCCCTCCTCGGTGTAGGCGTAGATCTGGATCCCCTCGGCCTCCGCCGCGAGCAGCTCCGGCCGCCGCCCGCGCCCGAGGTTGATCCAGCGGTACGTGGTCGCGATCGAGGGCGGCGGATCGACCGACTTGAAGTCACCGCGGGTCTTCTGCAGGTAGACCTTCGGCGGATCCCCCTCGCAGGCCTCGAACAGGTCGAGGCGCCCGTTGTCGTCGATGTCGGCGGCAGCGGCCTGCCGGCCCCGGCACGTGCCCTTCGTCAACCCGCTCCCGACCGTCGAGTTGACATAACCACTCCCCCTGCCGGACTAGCAGCTCGTCCTGGACCGCCCCGGCGTAGCCCGGGAGGCTGATCCCGCCCCCCAGTCCGCCGCTGACGGCGAACAGGTCGGTCCGGCGGTCGCCGTAGAGGTCGGCGAACGCGTAGCCGTGGCGATCGAGCATGGTCATCACGAAGTCCTTCGTCTCCGACCGCACGCCGAACGTGCCGACGCGGATCAGCTGCGTGTTGTCGGGCTCGTCGAACGTGGCCGCGATCGGCAGATCGATGTGGATGGCGCGGATGTCGATGATCGCGCCGGGCGGAGCCGTGAAGTCGGCGGTCGGCTGACCCTGCGGCGAGGTTCCGACCTCGACGCTGCCCGCCGCGGGCCCGCAGCACCTCGATGTGCTTCGCGCCGAAGGTGAGGCGGCCGGACGCGGCGACCTGCTCAGTGCGGATGTGGATGACCCCGGGCAGGTTCTCCTTGAAGGAGTCGGTCGCGTAGATGTAGGCGCCCGGGCGTATCGATGGTGGGCTTCCGCAGGTACTCGAGCCCGGGGAACTCGGGCGTCTGGCTCAGCCCCGCGTAGTTCGTCACGTCGGTCAGGTTCCCGAAGCCGTCGTTGCGGAGCAGGCCCGGATGGAACTTGTGGTTCGTCGTGAAGACGTCGAGGAACCCGTCGCCGTCGGCGTCGGTGACCCCGAGGTCGAACATCCGGAAGGTCGGCACTTCGGCCTCACCCGGCGCGCCCCAGCGGTCGGCGGCGCCGGCCGGAGCCGCTGCGATCAGGGCCGCGAACGCGATCAGAGCTGCGGCGAGCTTCGCGATGCGCCCCATCAGTCCCGTCCGATCGTCAGCAGTTGGTCGGCATCGAGGTTCTTGCGGCGGGTGATCGAGCCGCCGGGCCAGCGGACCGCGAGCCGGTCGATCGTGGCAGCGCGGCCGAGGCCGAAGTAGAGGCGGTAGTGGCCCTGCGAGCGGCGCGAGTCGTCGTTCTGGCCGACGAACTGGAACTGCCGGCGCTTGCCCGTCCGGACGGTGACGCGAGCGCCGATCGCCTCGCGGTTCCCGGCCGTTCCGCGCAGGTCGACCTCGAGCCAGTGGCCGCCCGGGCCACGGTTGCGACGAGCGATCACCGACTGCCGCGGCGAGAACTCGGCGTTGGCGTAGGCGATCACCGGGTCGCGCAGGCCGTCGTTGTTCGTATCGGGCCAGGCGGTCACGGCCGCGCCGGCGCGCTTTCCGACCCGCAGCTCGCCCGTGCGTGACCAGTGCGCGCCCCCACGGCCCCGGTAGAGGCCCTGCGGGACGAGATGGACGTCTCCCCTGCCGTCGTTGTCGAAGTCGACGAAGCTGGCCGCGAGGCTGCGCTTCGGCAGCCCGCCGAGGGAGATCTCGCGGAGCCTGCCGCCGGTGTTGCGCAGGAGCGTGTTGCCGCGCTTGGCCACGGCCAGGACGTCGATCAGCCCGTCGGAGTCGACGTCGTTCACGGCGAGCTGGGTGATGTCGCCGTCGCGGGCGTTGTCGCCGATGCGCTGGACGGTCTTCCAGCCCTTCTTCGTCTGCTGCAGCACCCGCAGGCCATTGCGCTCGGCGGCCAGGAGCTCCGGCTTGCGGCCGCCGAGGTTCACCCAGCGGTAGGTGCTCGCGATCGAGGCCGGCGAGCGGAAGTCCTCGAAGTCGGCACCGCGTCGCATGAAGACCTTCGGCGGGTCCTCCTCGCAGGTCTCGAAGAGGTCGAGCCGGCCGTCGGCGTCGATGTCGACGGCGGCCGTCTGGCGGGCGCGGCAGGTGCCCTTCTTCAGGCCGCTCCCCTCGGTCACGTCGCTGGAAGCGCTCGCCGGAGCGGGCGAAGAGCTCGTCCTTCACCCGGCCCGCCAGCCCGGGCAGCTTGATGTCTCCGCCGAGGCCTCCGCTGACCACGAAGAGATCCGTGGCGGGATCCCCGGTGAGGTCGGCGAAGGCGAACCCGTGGCGATCGAAGAGGCTGAGCACGAAGTTGCGGCTCTCCGCCGGGACGCCCAGGGTCCCGACCCGCACCTCGGCCGTCTCGAAGCCCGGCAGCGGCAGCGGGACGTCGACGGGAATCCGCCCGCGCATCGAGACCGCGGTCGGCAGGTCGATGTGGTTGACGCGGATGTCGATCGCCGAGCCGTCGCGGACCTCGAAGTCGATCTGGCGCCGTCCCGAGGCCGTGCGGCCGGCGGTCGCGGTCGCGTTCTCCTTGCGGATGACGGTGGCGTTGTCGGACTCGAAGACCATGCTCCCCTCCCCCTCGGCCCCGACCGAGCGCACGTGGAGCACGCCGGGAAGCTTCTCCTTCGACGAGTCGGTCGCCCAGATGTAGATCGCGGGGTCGGTCATCTCCGGCTTGCGCAGGTACTCGTAGCCGGGGAACTCGGGCGTCGGGCTGAGGCCGAGCGGGCCGAAGGTGTCGCTGAACGAGCCCGTCCCGTCGTTGCGCAGCAGGACGGCCCGCGCCTTGTGGTTCGTGGTGAAGAGGTCGAGGAAACCGTCCCCGTCGTAGTCCGTGGCGCCGATGTCGAAGAGCCTCGACTGCGGGAGGTCGGCCGCGGCGGGGCCGAAGCGGGCGGCATCGGCATCCGCGGCCGGGATGAGCACGGCGAAGAGCGCCATCAGCGCTCCGGCGGCAAGGGCCGCGCGCGGTCCCCCGCCCGTGATGTCTACGCCTCGGATGTTCATCGCAGGAGCCGCGCGCCCCGGCGATGAGCTTAGACAGCGGGACCGTCGGCCCTTCCCGAAAACCGGGAAGGCATCGGGAGTTGCGCGCGGCTGTGGCTAGGGTCGGTTCACCGCAACCGGAGGAGATCCAGCGAGATGCCCGACACCGACTACTCAGACCTGCGCGCGCTCTTCATCAACTGCACGCTCAAGCGGAGCCCGGAGCCCTCCAACACCGATGGCCTCGTGGCGATCTCGGCGGCGATCATGGACGCCAACGGCGTCGCGGTCGACGAGGTGCGGGCGATCGACCGGCAGATCGCGACCGGGGTCTACCCGGACATGACCGAACACGGCTGGGAGGCCGACGAGTGGCCCGAGATCTCCGGGCAGGTCATGGCGGCCGACATCCTCGTGCTCGCCACTCCCATCTGGCTCGGTGAGAAGAGCTCCGTCTGCACCCGGGTGATCGAGCGGCTCTACGGGAACTCCTCGGTCCTCAACGAGGCCGGCCAGTACGCCTACTACGGCCGGGCCGGAGGCTGCCTGGTCACCGGCAACGAGGACGGCGTCAAGCACTGCGCGATGAACATCCTCTACTCGCTCCAGCACCTCGGGTACGTGATCCCGCCGCAGGCGGACGCCGGGTGGATCGGCGAGGTCGGGCCGGGACCCTCCTACCTCGACGAGGGCTCGGGCGGGCCGGAGAACGACTTCACCAACCGCAACACCACCTTCATGACCTGGAACCTGATGCACCTTGCGCGCATGCTCAAGGACGCCGGCGGGATCCCCGCTCACGGGAACCAGCGCTCGGAGTGGGACGCGGGCTGCCGCTGGGACATGCCCAACCCCGAGCACCGCTAAGCCAGGCTCGTCAGCCCGACGACGACGTGGACGCCGAGCTCGGGCGGTGTCTCCCCCGCCTCGATCAGCGCGGCGGCCTCCGCCAGCATCGCGGCACGCTGCTCCTCGGGCAGCGCGGCCACCCAGCTCATCGAGTTGAGGAAGTCGACGATCCGCTCCGGCCGGGCGGTCTGCCTCGTCGTCACGCGGACCTGACGGGGCTCCGACCAACCGCCGGCGTCGCGAACGGCTTCCTGCCACGACGGACCGTCGAAGAACGGATGCTCGGGCCGCAGCCGCTCGATCAGGTGCCCGAGCTCGTCCGCCCAGGAGGCGCCGCTCCAGTCGGGCATCGAGGCGAGGATCGCAAGGCCACCGCCCGGCTCGAGGACCCGGGCGATCTCGGCCAGCGCCGGCGCGGCCTCGAACCAATGGAACCCGTCGGCGACGGTGACGGCACGCATCGATCCGTCGGGGAGCGGAATGTCCTCGGCCACCCCCTCGATAACCCGCTCCGCGCCAACCCCTTCGGCGAGGACCTCCCGCAGCTCCATCTGAGGCTCCACCGCGGTGATGTCGAGGCCCCAGGCGAGCAGCGCCCGGGTGAGCTTGCCGGTCCCGGCGGCCAGGTCGAGTACCCGATCCCCCTTGTCAAGGCCCAGCTCGGCCGCGAGCGCGCCGACCACGGCCGGCTCGTAGTCGGCCCGCCCGCGTTCATAGGCCGCTGCGACGTCGGCGAACTTCGAGGCGAGGGGATGGAGCTCCACTCCGAGTCGAGCCGCCTAGTTGAGACTGGGGTCGTCGGGCATCCGGGCGACCAGCGCGTACTGACCGCCCTTGCGCTCCAGCACGTCACTCCAGAGCGTCGACGGATCGTCCGGGAAGAGCTCGGGCGGGATCGGCGGCTCGATGATCCAGGCCTCCTCCTCCAGCTCCGACTCGAGCTGGCCCGGGCCCCAGCCGGAGAAGCCGGCGTAGACCCGGCCGCGGCGGACGGCCTCCGGGAGCTCGTCGAGGTCGGTCGCGGCCGAGACGAGGCCGACGTCGGCGACCACGATCCAGGCGGCCTTCTCGGGATCGGAGAACTCGCCGAGGACGACCAGCGCCTCCGGCTGCACGGGGCCGCCGACGAAGATCGGCTCCTCGACTGCGATCTCGGCCAGCTCCGGCAGCACCTCGGAGACCTCGGTGTCGGCGGGGCGGTTGAGCACGATGCCCATCGCCCCCTCCTCCCCATGCTCGGTGATCAGCACGACCGTGCGGACGAAGTTCGGGTCCTCGAGCGCCGGGGAGGCGACGAGCAGCTTGCCGCGGAGCGAATCCATCCGCGGTGAGGCTAGCGACCGCGGAAGAGCCGGCGCCCGGGACTGCCGGGAGGGCCTGTCTAAGCTTCCCGGGATGGTTCACGACGTCGATCAGGACGCCTTCGAGCAGGACGTGCTCGCCCGTTCCCACGAGGTTCCCGTGGTCGTTGACTTCTGGGCCGAGTGGTGCGGCCCCTGCCGGCAGCTCGGCCCCGCGCTCGAGGCCGAGGCGGCCAAGCGCGAGGGCAAGGTCGACCTGGCGAAGGTCGACGTCGACTCCAATCAGCAGCTCGCTGCCAGCTTCGGGGTGCAGGGCATCCCCGCGGTCAAGGCCTTCAAGGACGGCAAGGTCGCGGCCGAGTTCACCGGCGCGATCCCGCCGGCGCAGGTCGCCGCCTTCTTCGACGCCCTGGCGCCCTCGGAGGCCGAGCTCCTTGCCGCGGCGGAGGACGAGGAGTCGCTGCGCCGCGCGCTGGAGCTCGATCCCACGCGCGCCGACGCCGCAACGAAGCTCGCCCGCCTGCTGATCGCCCGGGACGAGGACGACGCGGCGGCCGAGGTGCTCCGCCCGCACCAGTCCGACTTCCTCGCGGCGGGGATCCTCGCCGGCATCGAGCTCGAAGCCGAGGAGGGGACCGACGACGCGCCGGAGGAGGTCTCCCCCGCCCTCGCGGCCTGGGACGAGGGCGACCACGAGGGCGCCCTCGAGCTGCTCCAGACCGCGATCGCTGCATCGACCGACGACGACCGGACCGACCGGCTCCGCCGGGTCATGGTCGGGATCTTCACCGAGCTCGGGCCCGAGAGCGAGCTGGCGCGCCAGCACCGCCGCCGTCTCGCCCTGGCGATCAGCTAGAGGCCCGCGGCGCCGTGGAGGTCGGAGGGATCGGGCTGCTGACGGCCCTGTTCGCGGGGATGGTCTCGTTCTTCTCGCCCTGCGTGCTGCCCCTCGTCCCCGGCTACCTCTCCGCGGTCACCGGCATCGCCCCGGCCGATCTCGAGCGGGCCAGCTGGCGCAGCGTGGTCCCCAAGGCGCTCGTCTTCATCGGCAGCTTCTCGGCGATCTTCATCCTCCTCGGTCTCTCGGCCGTCGGCATCAGCCAGACGCTGAAGCAGAACCAGGACACCCTCGACAAGATCGCCGGCACCCTGATCATCGGCATGGGCGTCCTCTTCGTCGCCGCCCTCTTCGTCGACCGCTTCAACCGCGAGTGGCACGTCGACAAGCTGATCGAGCGGGCCGGCACCGGCGGGCCGCTGGTTGCGGGCGTCGCCTTCGCGGTCGCCTGGACGCCCTGCATCGGCCCGACCCTGGCCGCGATCTTCGCCCTCGCGGCCAGCACCGGGTCAGCCGCCGAGGGTGGCCTGATGCTCGCGGTGTACTCGGCCGGGCTGGGGATCCCGTTCCTGATCAGCGCGATGGCCTTCACGCGGATGACGACCGCATTCAGCTTCGTCAAGCGCCACTACGCGGTGATCATGGCCGCCGGGGGCGTCGTCCTGATCATCATGGGCGTCCTCGTCTTCACCGGCGAGCTGACGCGGCTGAACATCGAGCTCCAGCAGTGGCTCGACGAGCAGGGGATCAACTTCTTCAACGAGGTCTGACCGGGCCTCGCGCCGCCTCGTGGGCCTTCCTCCCGGTCGAGGAAGCCGCGGATCACCGCCGCCCTCCCCTCCTCCATCTCGAAGACGTGGAAGACGGTCTGCTCGATCGCCACGCCGCCCTCCCGGCCGTGCGCGGTCACCCGTGCGCGGATCACGTAGGGGCTGTGCGCCTGCTCGACCTCGCTCGAGCTCCCAGTGCCAATCGGCGGTCAGCTCGCGGGCCGACTCCGCCCACCTCCGCAGCCCGTCGTGACCGCGATAGACGTCCGTGCCGGGCATCTCGGCGAGCTCGTACAGCTCGGCGTCGGGATGGCAGAGCTCGAGCCAGGCGTCGAAGTCGTCCCGGTTGAGGGCCTCGTAGCTCGCCCGGATCAGCTCCACGTCCTGCGCGGACATCGCTAGTCGCCGGCCCACCAGTCGCGCTCGCCCTCGACGTCCTCGCGCCGGCCCTCGCCGAGGCTGGGAGCGCCGATGACGATGATCTCGAGGCCGTCGGGCCCGGCCTCGTAGCCGCGCCAGGTGCCGGGCGGAACGCGCACCGCATCCCACCGCCGCAGCTCGATGATCTCGTCGTCGAGCTTCATCCGCCCGCCGCCGCCCACGACGACGTAGACCTCCTCCTGCGTCCTGTGCGTGTGGCCGTAGGGGAAGCGGGTGTCAGGCGGCACGCGCTGGAAGCAGAGGCCCGATTCCTCGAGGTCGAGCGCATCCGTGGCCAGGCGGAACTCCAGGCCCGGCGCGCCGTCGAAGTTGGACCCGACGTCCTCGAGGTCCTCCCTCAGATTCCTGTGCGTGAACGGCACGTCAGCCGACCCTATGGGCGCCGCCGAGATGAGCGGCGAGCCGTTCGATCAGATCGAGGGGCACCGGCTCGGTGTGGACGAACCGCAGCGAATCCTTGTGGGACCGGTACGGAGCGATCTCGGCCTCCAGGGGATCCTCGAGCCGCGTGATCGGATAGAGGCCGATGTGCTTCTTCCAGGCCGCGTAGTGAAGCGCGTAGCGGTCGTCGAGCATGACCGCCGGCATGCCGTAGCGAACGCGTTCCTCGGCACCGGGCAGGCCTCGCAGGATCGCCTCGCGCACCCCCTCGAGGGTCGGCCGAATCGAGTCGGGGACCGTCGCGAAGTACTCGGCGACCGCAGGGGGCTTGTCCGCCATGCCGCCCCGGGTTCAGTTCTGCGCCGGGACCGGGACCTCGATCGGGGTGCCGATCGCCTCGACCTCCTCGATCCCCGTGTCCTCCATGTCCCGGGAGCAGACGATCCGGAACCGGCCGGTGCTGATCTGCGGATCGGGCACCAGGGGCAGGCCGCGGATCGAGTCCCAGCCGAGGCGCTCCACCTCGAACGGGTTCATCCGCACCTCCGCCGCCGGGAAGGGGCAGCCGGAGTTGTGCTGGTCGATCGCCTTCGAGATCGCCTCGAGGTTCTTCGCCTCCGCACTCACCGTCTTCAAAGCTAGCAGCGGCGGGAACCCCCGTCCGTCCCCCTCCCTACCATCCGGGGACGTGCCGAGCGAACGTCTGTACGGGGACCCCAGCAGCTGGGAGCGTGCCGTTGCGCACGTCGACATGGACGCCTTCTACGTCTCGGTCGAGCTCCTCTCCCGGCCCGAGCTGAAGGGCAAGCCGGTGATCGTGGGGCCGGTCGATCCGAACTCGCGCGGCGTGGTGATGACCGCCTCCTACGAGGCTCGCCGCTTCGGGGTCCACTCGGCCCTGCCGATGGTCGTCGCCCGCCGGCGCTGTCCCCAGGCGGTGATCATCCCGCGCGACATGGAGAGCTACCGGCGGGCCTCGGCCGCGGTCATGGAGGTCTTCCACCGGTTCAGCGGCCTGGTCGAGGTCGTCGGCCTGGACGAGGCCTACATCGACCTCACCGACTCCCCCGCGCCGAAGACGCGAGCCCGGCAGATCAAGCGCGAGGTGCTCGCCAAGACCGGGCTCACCTGCTCGATCGGCCTCGGCCCGAACCGCCTGATCGCGAAGATCGCATCCGACCTCGACAAGCCCGACGGCCTCTGCGTGCTGCCGCGGGAGCGGTTCCTCGAGGTGATCGGCGACCGCCCGGCGCGGATCATCCCCGGCGTCGGCCCGCGCACCGAGGAGCGCCTGCTCGCGATCGGCATCCGCACCGTCTCGGACCTCGCGGCCGCCGAGCCCGGCAGCCTCGCCGGCGCCCTCGGCCCCAATCACGCCGAGGGCCTGAAGCGCCGGGCGAACGGCTTCGGCAGCAGTCAGGTCGCGGTCGAGCGCGAGCGCAAGTCGGAGAGCCGCGAGCGGACCTTCCTGCTCGACGAGGCCGACCCCGACGTGATGCGGGCGGAGATCGACTCGATGGCGAGGACCGTGGCCACCCATCTGGGCGAGCAGGGCATCCGCGGCCGCACGGTGACCCTGAAGATCAGGCTCGCGCCATTTCGGACCTTCACCCGGTCGCGAACCCTCCCCGAGGCGACGTGCGAGGCCGATGAGGTGGCCACCGCCGCCCTCGCCCTGTTCGAGGCGTTCGAGCGCGACGCCCCCGTGCGACTACTGGGCGTCGGCGTCTCCAACCTGACCAGAACGGAGTCGGGCCCCGCCCCACCCCGCGCGGTGGCGGAGGGGACGGGGCCCGAGCAGCTGATCCTCGGCTGAGCGTCTACTTCGAGACGCCGACGACTCCGGTGCTCGGGAAGCCGAGCTTGTTCTTCGTCGCCTCGGTGAGGTCGAACTCGCGGTCGCCCGCGTAGGGGCCGCGGTCGATCACCTTCACGTCGACCTCCTTGCCCTTGTAACGGAGGGTGAGCTTCGTGCCACACGGCATCGTCTTGTGGGCGACGCCGATCGTGTCCGTCTGCAGGGTGCTGCCGCAGGCGGTCCGGTTTCCGTAGAAGCCGGGCCCGTAGTAGGAGGCCACCGCGCCGCGGAAGACCTGCACCTTGCCGGCCTTGTCGCCGCTGCCGGCGGCGATCCTGTCGCCGTCGGCCTTGGCGCGCACGGTGTAGTCACCGGCGTCGTCGGCCTTCCAGGCGGCCCTGAACTTGCCGCTGGCACCCGTCCGGGTGTGCAGCGTCTCGCCGTCGACCTTGATGGTCACCTTGCGGCCGGCCGCCGCGGGCGCGACGTGCCCCTTGACGTGCACCTTCTCGCCGACCTCGGCGTTCTTGGTGCTCACGCGGGCCTGGGTCCTGCGACTTGACCCGGATCTTCGTCGCCTCGGTCGCCCGGCCCTGGGCGTTGACGGCGCGGAAGCGCCCGCTGCGGGCGACGCCGACGCGTTCGCTGAACTTGCCGCGGCGTCCCACGCGTGTGTGGCCGTTGTCGTGCCAGTTCTCCGCACCGATCGCGCGGAACTGGATCTGGACCTCACGGGAGCCCGGTCGGGCCTCCTGCTGCGGAGCGAGCTTCAGCTCGGCGAAGTGGCCCCTGAGGGTCACCTTCTCGTTCGGGCCGACCCGGTTGTCGTCGGCGTCGATCCCGGCGCTGGAGCCGGCGGCGCCGGATGAGCCGGCGGCGATCATGGCGGTCGTGGTGACGGGCAGCAGCGCGAGCGCTGCGAACCGTCTCCGTCGATTGCGGAAACGTCTCATTTTCATCCTCGCTTTCGCCGCCTACGGAGTTAGCTGACGGGCTCGCAGGCGTTCCGCTGGTGCGGTTCGCTCGCTATGGGCCGATCACGGCCCGATTCGCCCCTGCCGCCGGACCTTCCGGCGGCGCTGGGTCCCCCGCTCACCGTCCAGCTGGGGACGGCGATTGGGCGGTCTGAGGTTGGTTTTTGTCTATCTGACGCCCTCGACGGTACGGGGGGCGAACGTATGTATGTGTGGGTCCGGTCACAGACCTCATGGACCTG
Organism: uncultured Solirubrobacterales bacterium; assembly: GCA_963839535.1. Classification (GTDB taxonomy): domain Bacteria; phylum Actinomycetota; class Thermoleophilia; order Solirubrobacterales; family 70-9; genus RHKX01. Next base: position 149,162 of record CAWIVF010000014.1, on the reverse strand, counting down.
AAAGGATGCGTGCATGAGCCTCGACCGCCTCAGCGGCCTCGACGCGTCCTTCCTGCACCTCGAGCGCGACGGCGCGCACATGCACGTCGCCTCGACGATCATCTTCGACGGCCCGGCCCCGGACTTCGGCGAGTTCCGCTCCCATCTGAGCGACCGGCTCCACCTGGTTCCCCGCTTCCGCCAGAAGCTGCGCTTCGTGCCGTTCAACCAGGGTCGGCCGGTCTGGGTCGACGACCCGCACCTGAACCTCGACTACCACGTCCGCCACACCGCCCTCCCCTCCCCGGGCAGCGAGGAGCAGCTGCGGAACTTCGCCGCGCGCGTCTTCTCCCAGGGACTGGATCGGTCGAAGCCCCTCTGGGAGCTCTGGCTCGTGGACGGCCTCACCGACGACCGGTTCGCGATCGTCGGCAAGAGCCACCACTGCCTGGTCGACGGGGTCTCGGGCGTCGACATCACGACCGTCCTCTACGACACCTCGCCCGAGCCGACGCCGGCGGACCCCGGCCCGGACTGGATCGCCAGCCCCGAGCCCGGCGACCTGCAGCTACTGACCTCGGCGCTCACCGAGCGCGCGACCCAGCCCGCGGAGCTGCTGCGGGGCGCCCGCTACCTGATGCGGCGACCGCGCAAGGCGCTCGGCGCCGTCAGGGAGGCGATCGAGGCGACCGGGTCCCTCGCGGGACGCACCCTCGCCGCCCCCGACTCCCCGCTCAACACCGAGATCGGCTCCTACCGCCGCTTCGCCTGGGCCCGGGCCGACCTGGACCGCGTGCGGGCGATCAAGAACGAGCACGGGGGAACGGTCAACGACGTGATCCTCTCGGTCGTCGCGGGGGCGCTCGGGATCCACCTGCGCCGCCTCGGCCACCAGACCGGAGAGCTCGAGCTGATGGCGCTGGTGCCCGTCAGCGTGCGCACCGAGGAGGGGCACGGGGCGCTCGGCAACCAGGTCTCGGCGATGCAGGCCCCGCTGCCGGTCTGGTGCGAGGACCCGGTCGAGCGGCTGACGATCATGTCGGCCAAGATGGGCGACCTGAAGGGGTCGAAGCAGGCGGTCGGCGCAAGCCTCCTGACCGAGCTGTCGGACTTCGCCCCGCCGACGATCGCCTCCCAGGCGGCGCGCCTGCAGTCGCGTCAGCGGTTCTTCAACCTCGTCGTGACCAACGTCCCCGGGCCGCAGTTCCCGCTCTACGTCCTCGGCCGCCGGATGCGCGACATCTTCCCGATGGTCCCGCTCGCCAAGAACCAGGCCGTCTGCGTGGGGATCATGAGCTACGACGGCGGCCTCAACTTCGGCCTGATCGGCGACTTCCAGGCGATGCCGACGCTCGACGACCTCGCCGACGACCTGAACGAGGCGCTCGAGGATCTCGCCGCCACCGTGCCCGCCGCGAAGGCCCGGTCCAAGCCGGCCGCCGAGCCCGCCTTCGTCGAGAGCGCCGAAGCGCCGAACTGACTAGGTCGCGCGAGGGACCGGCATGGTCTGCCCTGCGGACCGATCCCCGTCCGGGCAGCTCCAGCGCGAGCAGGTCGCGGTGATTGCCGCGGCGAAGGCCGGGTGGCGGCTCGAACTCGAGCAGGTCCTCTCTCCCTCCCCCGGTCATAGCTCGGATCCCGCGCTCGGGTCCGGGTGGCCCGGGTGGACCATCCACTCGATCGAGGCGACGCCGGCCGGAGAGGTCCTAGAGCTCCGCCGGGATCGGCGGCTCGTCCTCGCCGAGGCGCCCGACGAGGAGATCGGGGGTCGTCACGCCGGCCGCCGCCCGCAGGTCGCGGCGATGCTCGGCCGAGACCGATCGGACCGGTAGATCGAGCCCGGCCGCGATCGCCGCCACCTCGCCGCGACTCCCGGGACGGCATGGCAGTGGTGGTGGCCGTCGAGGTGGTCGGGGGGCCTGCCCGGCCAGCAGCTCGAACGCCTCGAGCTGCCGCAGGATCGTCTCCCTCCCGGGAGCTCCTCGCCGCCCTCCGGCTCGAGGTGCAGCCCCAGCGCGATCCCGAGCTCGGCGAGGACCGCGAGGTCGTCCGCGCGCGGCGAGCGCCGGACCATCACCCCGACGGCGTCGATCGCACCCGCGTGGGCGGCGTCGAGGATGCCCCGGTCATAAGAGGGGTGCAGGCCGAGGTCGTCGGCGGCGACGATGAGCAGCCGCGGCTCGACCATCAGGCGCCGGCGGGGCGTGGGCCCGACCCCCGCAGCCGCAGGGCGAGCAGCGGGAAGACGGCCGTCGAGACGATCGCCGCGCCGACCAGCGAGGCGGCCGTGGTGGCGCGCATCTCGCCCTTGTCGACGGCGATCGTCGTGATGGCCACGACCAGCGGAAGCTCGGTGGCGCTGAACAGCGCGAGCGCGAGCCGGTCACGGAGGGCGAGCACCCCGCGGTAGAGCAGCATGGCCGGGACACCCCGCACGACGAGGAACGCTCCGAGGAAGAAGGCGACCTTGACCAGCTCGGCGGGATCCCCGACCAGCTCGTCGAGCTGGAAGTGGATTCCGCTGACGACGAAGAAGAATGGGATGAGGAAGCCGTAGCCGACCGCGCTCAGCTTCGATTCGAGGATCGAGACCTCACGGCCGCCGAGGGCGAGCCGGGCGATGATCCCGGCGACGAACCCGCCGAGCAGGAGGTCCAGGCCGAGGTCCGCGGCGAGGGCGGCCAGGGCGAAGATCAGGACGACGGCCGAGCGGATCGGGAGCTGGGAGCTGGTCTCCATCGACCGCTCGAACGCGTCCCACCCCCTCCCCACTCCCCGGATCGCGAACAGCGCCGCGAACACCGCGACCGCGACGAACGCGAGCAGGACGAGCGCGCTCTCGACCGGGTTGCCGGTGGAGAAGAAGATCGTGATCAGCAGGATCGGCCCGAACTCGCCGACGGCGCCCGCCGCGAGCAGGTAGGTCCCGAACCGGGTTCGCAGCTCGCCGGCGTCGCTGAGGATCGGGATCAGGGTCCCGATCGCCGTGGTGGCGAGGGCGGTTCCCGTGAACAGCAGGGAGAGGACGATCCCGGCCGCCGCCAGCAACCCCCCGATCGCGTACGCGAGGCCGAGCGAGATGAGCCACCCCACCGCCGCAAGCTTCAGCGGCGTGCCACGGATGCGCTCGAAGTCGATCTCGTAGCCGGCGAAGAAGAAGAGCATCCCCAGCCCGAGGCTCGCGAAGAAGTCGATGAAGTCGTCAGGCTCGACGATGCCGAGGAGGTCGGGGCCGATCGCCATGCCGAGGAGCAGCTCGAGGACGACCACCGGCAGCCCGGCGCGGCGTCCCCCGATCGCGACGATCGTGGCCGCGATGAAGGCGACGACGACGATCGCCAGGAAGCCCTGCGTGTCGACGTTCACCATCCCGGCACCGCTGCGGCTGGCCACGACACGCCGCAACCGTAACCGGCACCACCGTCGCTAACCTCGCCGTGATGCCTCGGTCGTTCGCATCGCTCGCGCTTGCGGCCCTCGTCCTGGCGGCGGTGGTGGCCGGGAGCGCCGCCGGCGGCTCCTCCGCCCCCGCCTCGACCCACGCTGCCCACCCCGATTCCCGCGCCGCCCGCGGCGTGCCGGAGCCGCGGACGAAGTGGGACCCGATCCCCTACGGCCACACGCGGAAGCGGCAGATGGCGAAGTACTCGAAGCGGCATTACGGCAAGCGCGCCTGGCGCCTCAGCCCGAGGGCGATCGTCCTCCACTACACGGCGACCTCGACCTACGAGCCCGTCTACAACACCTTCGCGGCGAACGAGCCCAGCCTCGGTGAGAGCCCCGGCGTCTGCACGCAGTTCGTCGTCGACAAGGACGGGACGATCTACCAGCTCACGCGCCTCTACGTGCGCTGTCGCCACACGATCGGGCTCAACCACGTCTCGATCGGGATCGAGATGGTCCAGGAGGACCTCGGCGGGCGCAACGAGAGCACGCACGCGATCCTCGATCGCCGCAGGCAGTCCCGGGCGGCCGTCGCGCTCACGGCCTGGCTGAAGCAGCGGTACCGGATCCCGATGAAGGACGTGATCGGCCACGCGATGGCCAACGACTCCCACCTGTTCAAGGACCGCCAGGGATGGCGGAACGATCACACCGACTGGCGCGCCTCCGACGTTCGCGTCTTCCGCAAGCGGGTCAACCGGCTGATCCGCTCCCACCTCTCCCGGAGTGAGACCGCCACGGTGGCACGGGGGCGGGACGACCGGCGCATCTTCGGCGAGAGCGCCGAGGGGCGGGACCTGATCGCCCGGCAGATCGGCGACCCCGAGGCGAAGCGCACGGTCCTGATCGTCGGCGAGATCCACGGCGACGAGCCGGCCGGCCGCTCGATCGTCCACCGACTCGGCCGCCGCCCGGGTGCCCTGCGCGAAGTCGACGCTTGGACCGTGGTCTCCGTCAATCCCGACGGTCACGCCCACGGGCAGCGGAAGAACGCACGCGGCGTCGACCTCAACCGGAACTTCTCGGTCGGCTGGGACGGCTCGGAGCCCCGGGACAGCGGGTACTACGCGGGGCCCGAGCCGTTCTCCGAGCCGGAATCGAAGGCTCTCCGCAACCTGATCCGCCGGCTCGATCCCGATCTGACCATCCACTACCACCAGCCCTGGGGAGCGGTGCTCGGTCCCTGCTCGGGGCCGGCGGGACCGCAGCGCCGCTACGCGCAGATCTCCGGGTTGCCCCTCGACCGCTGCCGCGGCCAGCGACTGCCGGGGACCGTCACGCGCTGGCAGCGCAAGCGCGGCGAGACGGCCTTCGTCGTCGAGCTGGAGGCCGGGCGATTGAGCGCGGCGGAGCTGCGGCGCAACACGCGGGCGGCGGCTCAGGTGGGCGCCGGGTAGCCGGACCGCTCGCCCCTCTGCGAAGATCGCCGTGAGGAGATGAGCTCGACGAGCGTCACCCACTACGGGACCTGTCCGCTGTGCGAGGCGACCTGCGGTCTCGAGATGGAGCTGGACGGCCGCGAGGTGGTCAAGGTCAGGGGTGACCGCGACGACGTCTTCAGCGCGGGGTTCATCTGCCCCAAGGGCGCCAGCATCGGCGAGCTGCACTCCGACCCCGATCGGTTGAGCACGCCGCTGGTGCGCCGAGACGGGCGCCTCGAGGAGGCGATCCTGGGAGGAGGCGCTTCGCGTGATCGACGAGCGCCTGGCGGCCGATCCGCGCCGATGGCGACCGCAACGCGACGGCGGTCTACCTCGGCAACCCCAACGCCCACAACCTCGACGGGATGATCCACCTGCGGGCGATGGTCAAGGCGTTCGGGACGCGCAACGTCTTCAGCGCCACGAGCGTCGACCAGCTTCCCAAGCAGGTCTCGAGCGCGCTGATGTTCGGCGGCGGCCTCACGGTCCCGGTCCCCGACATCGACCGTACCGACCACATGCTGATCCTCGGCGCCAACCCGCTGGCATCCAACGGCTCGCTGATGACGGCTCCCGACATGCGCGGGCGGCTGCGGGCGCTGCGCGAGCGCGGCGGAAAGATCGTGGTGATCGACCCGCGGCGCAGCCGCACCGCCGAGCTCGCCGACGAGCATCACTTCATCCGTCCCGGCCACGACGCTCAGCTGCTCGCGGCGATGGCGCTGACCATCCTCGAGGAGGGCCTCGCCGCGCCCGGGGCGATCGAGCCCCATCTGGACGGGATGGACCGGCTCCCCGAGCTGCTCGCCCCGTTCAGCCCCGAGGCGGTGGCGCCCGCCTGCGGGATCGGCGCGGAGGAGATCCGGCGGATGGCCCGCGAGCTCGCCGCCGCGCCCCGAGCGGTCGTCTACGGCCGGATGGGAACGACGACGCAGGAGTTCGGCACCCTCGCCAGCTGGCTCGTCGACGTGCTCAACGCCATCACCGGCAACCTCGACCGCGAGGGCGGCGCGATGTTCACCCTGGCGGCGGCCGGGCAGTCCAACTCCGCCGGTTCGCCGGGCCGTGGCCGCGGCTTCACCATGGGTCGCTGGGCCTCACGGGTTCGCGGCCTGCCCGAGGCGTTCGGCGAGCTTCCCGTCTCCTGTCTCGCGGAGGAGATCGAGACGCCCGGCGACGGTCGGATCAGGGCCCTCTTCACCGTCGCCGGCAACCCGCTCGTCTCGACCCCGAACTCGGCGCGCCTCACCCGCGCGTTCGAGTCACTCGAGCTCCTCGTGTCGCTCGACTGCTACGTCAACGAGACGACGTCGCGGGCCGACGTCGTCCTGCCGGTCCCGTCCCCGCTCGAGCGCCCCCACTACGACCTCGCGCTCTACCAGCTGGCGGTCCGCAACGTCTCGAACTTCACCCCTCCAGCCCTCCCGCCCCGCGAGGGGATCCAGCCGGAGTGGCGGACGATGCTCGCGATCGCCGCGATCGCGGCCGGACAGGGTCCCGAAGCCGACGTCGACGCCTTCGACGACCTCGTCGCGCTCGACGTGGCGCGACGGGAGACGGTCACCGCCGGGTCCCCCGCCGAGGGGATGGAGCCCGCCGACGTCCTCGCGGCGCTGAACGGCAGGCGGGGCCCCGAGCGGATCCTCGACCTGATGCTGCGCTGTGGCCCCTACGGGGCCGGCGTCGGCTCCGCCGCGGGACGCGGCGAGCCGGGTCTCTCGCTCGACCTGCTCGAGCAGCACCCGCACGGGATCGACCTGGGGCCGCTGCGGCCGCGGCTGCCCGGGATCCTGCGCACACCGAGCGGCAAGGTCGAGCTCTGCCCGGAGCCGATCGCCGCCGATGTCGGCCGCCTCGCCGCCGCGCTCGAGCGGGACCACGACGGCATCGTCCTGATCGGCCGGCGCCACCTGCGCTCGAACAACTCGTGGATGCACAACCTCCCGCACCTCGTCCGGGGCAAGCCGCGCTGCACGATGCACGTGTCGCCCGCCGACGCCGAGCGCCTCGGGCTCGCGGACGGCGACGACGCACTCGTCAGCTCCGGCTCCGGCAGCCTCACGGTGCCGGTGGAGGTGACGGACTCGATCATGGCCGGCGTCGTCTCGATCCCGCACGGCTGGGGCCACGACGCCGAGGGCGTGCGTCTGTCGGTTGCCGGCGAGCACGCCGGGGTCAACTCGAACCTGCTCTCCGACGAGACCCTTCTCGACGCTCTCTCCGGGAACGCCGTGCTCAACGGCGTCCCGGTTCAGGTCACGGCCTGCGTCCCCGAGGGCGCCGCCGCTACCGCGCCAGCTTGACCCTGTAGCGGGAGTCGTCCTTGCGGTAGCCGCGTTGTCCTCGGCGGCCGTCCGCGTTGACGACGACCGCGGTGAGCCGGTCGTAGGAGCCCGGGTTGGGCATCTCGACCGTGCCCCTGCCGCCGCGGCCGAGGTAATTGAAGACCGACGTGACCACGCCGGAGTCGGCGGGTCCCGTCCGCCCGACCAGCGCGATCGAGGAGCGGGTGCCCTTGGGCGCCTTGACGATCAGCTTCACCGGGGCCGAGCCCTTCGTCGAGACCTTGCCCAGGCGCGTAGGAGGTGTTGTCCAGGGTGAGCTTCCGGCCGCTCGACCCGAGCCTGAGCTTGCGCCTCACGTCCGGGTAGCGCGACGAGTCCGGGAACAGCGGGCTCGACTTCCACTCGGCGGTCTCCATCGCGTAGGCGCGCGAAATCGGGGCTGAAGCGGCTGCCGCCGTGCTGCTTGATCGAGCGCTCGTATGCGGCCACCGCGAAGTGGGCCGGCTTTGCCTCGTCGGACTCCGCCCAGGCGTCCCGAACGACGTCGGGTCCGTAGCGGGCCTCGAGGAAGTGGTTCCAGACCGACTCGCCGTAGATCTTGTCCCTCCCCGTCATGGGCAGATGCGGATACCGCGCCACTACCGGCAGGTAGTTCAGATAGTCGTTGAGCGAGGGGTAGACCTTCTGCTCGGCCCAGGTCGCCGTCGACTCGAACATCCAGAGGTCCTGGAACGTGTCGTAGCCGAACTGGAGGATGTGGTTGTACTCGTGCGCCATCGTCACCTTGAGTGAGGCGAGCGGCGGGCTCGGGAAGCCGACGTAGTCGTTGTCGAGGACGAGATAGGCGAAGCGCTTCGAGCCCTGCTGGCCGGGGTCCGGAGCGGCGTACCCGTAGAGGCTGCTGCCGAGGTTGGTGATGTAGACGTCGACCTGCCCGGCATTCCCCTTGCCGTCGTGGGCTCCGCGGGTGCCGTCGGACTTCGCGTCGCGCCAGTCCAGACTCGGTGGCGCCGTTCTGGACGGCGTAGGACCTGGTCGGTCGAGTCGACGACCTCGCTGAGAAGGCGCTCGAGTCGGGCGCGTTGCGCTTCTTGTCCGTGTAGTGGACGCAGAAATGGGCGCTGCAGATCGGGGAGCCGGGCGCCTCCTTGCCGAAGTAGTCCCGGTCGTTCTTGTCGGTCGGGCGCCTGAGCAGCTCGTTCGCGCGGCGCCGCTCCGCGCGGTTCAGCGCCGGAACCGCAACCGCGAGGTCGCGGAGGGCGGCGGTCGCGTCGACCTCACGGTGCGGGCAGGTCTCCACCGGCGGAGAGCTGCTGGGCCGGCGCGAGGGCGGCGGTGGCGGCCACGAGCGCGTCGCGGGCCTCGGCATGGGAGAGCGCCGGCTGCGCCGCGGAGGCCGCGGCGGGGGCCAGGGCCGAGATGGCGACCACAGCGGAAGCGATGCAGAGACGTGCGATACGTGACAAGGAGTTCCTTCTGTAGTCGTGACGGGCGGGGAAGGTAGCAACCCGAAACACCGTCTCCGCCGATTCGACGCGCCGCCTGTCTCCACCGCGGGCGATACTTCCCCGATGCCCGCCCTGCGCCTCGCCCTCGCCCAGCTCAACCCGATCGTGGGTGACGTCGAGGGCAACTCGAAGATGATCACGAAGGCGGTCTCGGAGGCGCGCGAGGCGGGCGCGCAGGTCGTCCTGTTCCCCGAGCTCGCCCTCTGCGGCTATCCCCCGGAGGACCTGCTGCTCAAGGACCACTTCGTCGCCTCCTGCAATGAGGCGCTCGACGAGATCGCCGCCGGCGTCGAGCGGGATCGTCGCCCTGATCGGCTGCCCCTTCCGGGGCGACCATCTCTACAACGGTCTCGCGGTCGTCGCCGACGGCGCGGTCGCGGGCGTCCATCGCAAGGTTCTGCTCCCCAACTACGGGGTGTTCGACGAGCGGCGCTACTTCGAGCCTGGTCCCCGCGGCGAGCTGATCGAGGTCAACGGGATCAGGATCGGGCTGACGGTCTGCGAGGACATCTGGTTCCCGGGCCCGCCGACCACGACCGAGGCCGAGGCCGGAGCGTCCCTGATCGTCAACGCGTCGGCCTCCCCCTACCACCGTGGCCGCGGGATCCAGCGCGAGTCCGAGGTGGTCAGCGCTCGCGCTCGGGAGAGCTCGGTGGCGGTGGCGCTCTGCAACCTCGTCGGCGGCCAGGACGAGCTGGTCTTCGACGGCCACAGCGTCGTCGTCGACGCCGGCGGCGAGACCATCGCCCGGGCCCGCCAGTTCGAGCCCGAGTTGCTCGTCTGCGACCTCGAGCTGCCCGCGGCCCCCGAGCGACGGGGCGAGCGCTGATCGGCTCGTTCGACCTCGGCGAGCCGGCCGGCCCGCGTGCGCGGGGCGTCACCGAGCCGCTGCCCGCCCTCGAGGAGGTCTACGGGGCGCTCGTGCTCGGGGTCGCCGACTACGCGCGCAAGAACGGGTTCAGCCGCGCGGTGCTCGGGCTCTCCGGCGGGATCGACTCCGCGCTCGTGGCCGCTCGTCGCGGCCGACGCGCTCGGGCCGGAGGCCGTGACCTGCGTGATCATGCCCTCCCCCCACTCCAGCGACGCCACCCAGTCGGACGCGCGCACGATCGCGGCGAACCTGGGCTGCGAGGCGATCGAGCTCGAGATCGGCGAGCTCATGGAGGGCTACGCCCATGCCCTGGCGGAGTCCTTCGAGGGCACCGAGCCCGGCATCGCCGAGGAGAACCTGCAGGCGCGGATCCGCGGCAACCTGGTGATGGCCCTCTCGAACAAGTTCGGATGGCTCCCGCTCAGCACCGGCAACAAGTCGGAGATGGCGGTCGGCTACGCGACCCTCTACGGCGACATGGCGGGAGGCCTGGCCGTGATCAAGGACGTGCCCAAGCTGCTCGTCTACGAGCTCGTCGCCGATCGCAACCGCCGCGCGGGCCGCGAGCTCGTGCCCGCCTCGGTGATCGAGCGACCGCCCTCGGCCGAGCTGCGGCCCGAGCAGGTCGACACCGACTCCCTGCCCCCCTACGAGATCCTCGACGCCGCCCTTGCTGACTACGTCGAGCAGGACGGCAGCCGCGACGCGCTGATCGAGGCCGGGATCGAGCCCGAGGTGGCGGACCGCGTCGCCGGGATGGTCGACCGGGCCGAGTACAAGCGGCGTCAGGCGCCGCCGGGGATCAAGATCACGCCGAAGGCGTTCGGGCGCGATCGGCGGATGCCGATCACGAACCGCTTCCGCGGCTGATCAGCTCGCGTCCGCCGGGGGACGCTCGATCGGGCGGATCGCGATGACCATCCGCGTGATCGCGCAGAGCCGGCCCTGCTCGTCGCTCATCTCGACGTCCCAGACCCAGCTGGTCCGGCCCCGGTGGCGCGCCCGGGCGACCCCCTCGACCACGCCCGATGAGACCGGGCGCAGGAACGCGGTGTCGTTGACCTGGCCGAAGGCGCCGTTCTCGGGGCCCACGGTCTCGTAGGTGGCGCGCGAGCAGAGCGACTCCGCCAGGGAGGCGAACGCACCCCCGTGGACGATCCCGAAGGGCTGCCGCACGCTGTCGGTCACCGTCAGCCGCATCCGCGCCAGGTCGTCGGCCTCGCGGACGTAGCCGTCCAGGCCGAGGGCGGTCTCGAGGGTCTCGTCGCCCATTCCGGCTGATGCGTCCCGCATGCGCGGAGCCTATTGGGCCGAGAACGGCACTTGACCGCCACCGGAATGCGTAGGCTTGCGCGATGCCGCTGAAGGGAGACGAACGCGCCCTGCTCCAGCTCGTCTGCGAGCGGGGTCAGAGCTATGAGGACATCGCCGGCCTTCTCGGCACGGACGTCGCCGCCGTGCGGCTCAAGGCCCGCGCAGGCGCTGACCGCCCTCGGCGGCGCCGATCCGGACGCCGAGGTCGGCCTGACGGACTACCTGCTCGGCCAGTCCGACCCGATCGGCCGCGCCGACGCCATCCGCTTCATCCAGCAGGACCCGGAGACCCTCGAGCTCGCTCAGCGGCTCGAGCGCGAGCTGCTCGAGCTCGCGCCTGCCGCCAAGCTTCCGACCCTCCCGGAGCCCCGGGGCAAGCGGCGCCGCGCCGCGCTCCCCGGCGCCGGCGAGCAGTTCGAGTCGCAGCCGGCCCAGGCGGCTCAGCCCGCCGCCGCAACGGCCCCAGCCGGCGCTCCGACCGCCGCCGCGGAGCCCGCCGCGTCCCGCTCCCGCGGCCTGCCCCGGATCCAGCCGGGCCAGTCGCGGATGATCGCCCTGCTCTCGGCCCTTGCGGTGATCCTGCTCGTGGTCATCCTCGTCGTCGCCGGCGTGTTCTCCAGCGACGAGGGCGACACGACCGCCGCTCCCGCCACGCCCGAGACGGCGCAGAACGGCGACGCCACCGACGAGAACATCACCAGCGTGCCCCTGGAGGCGACCGATGGCAGCGGCGTGGGCGGCACCGCCGACTTCGGCCTCGTCAGCAACCAGCAGCTGTACGTCGACCTCGACCTCCAGGGCCTCGATCCGAAGCCCGAGGAGGGCACCACCTACCTGCTCTGGCTGATGATCGGCGACGTCGCCGGCTACCCGATCAGCTCACCGCTCGAGCCCGACGAGAACGGCAACTTCTCGGGCCGGCTCGCGGTTCCCACCGCCGTCGCGCTCTCCGTCGGCGGTCAGGCCAAGTCGGTCAAGGTCTCGGCCTCCCCGATCGACGAGCTGCGCCAGGGAATCAAGCGGGCGGCGCAGGAACAGGCGCCGATCCTGAACTTCATCGGCACCGAGCTGGCGGCCGGGGACATCCCGCTGGCCGCCTCCGGCAAGGGCTAGGCCCCTCGGGCTAGAGGCCGAGCTTCCCGGGGTTCATGACGCCCACGGGGTCGAGGCGCTCCTTCACGGCCCGCAGTGCCTCGAGCCCGAGCTCGCCGACCTCGGCCGCCATGTAGGGGGCGTGATCGCGGCCGACCGCGTGGTGATGGGTGATCGTGCCGCCGCTCGCAACGATCGCCTCGCAGGCGGCCGACTTCACCTCGCGCCACTGCTCGATCTCCTCGCCGAGCGCGGCCGGAGTGAGGAAGGTGAAGTAGAGGGAGGCGCCGTCGGCGTAGGCGTGAGAGACGTGGCACATCACGAGGCCCCTGCCGCCGCCGCGCTCCATCGCGGTGTGGAGGGCCCGGCGCACGGCCTCGTAGAGCTCGCCGATGCGGGCGTAGGTGTGCGAGGTCTCGAGGGTCTCGACCATCACGCCGAGGTCGAGCAGCGAGTCGCGCAGGTGCGGGCCCTCGAAGCGGCCCCGGTCCCATGACCTGCCCGCCGCGCTGCCCAGCGGGATCGCGCCACCGGCGCGCAGCACCCTGCGGGCGAGCTCGCGGCGCCGGCGGACCGTCTCCGGCTCGCCCTCCCAGCCGACGATCAGCATGCTGCCGGACTCCCGCCGGCGCAGTTTCAGGTAGCGCTCGAGGCCCGCCTTCCTGACCCCGGCGAGGCCGGACATCGCCAGCGAGACCTCGGTCTCGTCCCGGTCGGAGAGGCGCACGACGTCGGGGACGACCCCGCCCTGGGCGAGCGCGCGCACGATCTCGATCCCCTCCGAGAAACCGGGCGCGAACCAGCCCTCGTGCTCGCGGAGCGCGGGCTTCGGGCGGATCCGGACGCTGACGTCGGTGATCACGCCGAAGACGCCCTCCGAACCGATCGCGAGCTCGCGCAGCGAGGGCCCCGCGGCGGTGTGCGAGGTCTCCAGCGTCCGCAGGGTGCCCGTGGGCGTCGTCAGCTCGACCTGATTCGACGACCGCGTCGAAGCGCCCGTATCCGCTCGATGACTGGCCCGCCGAGCGCGTCGCGGCGAAGCCGCCGATCGTCGCGTAGCGGTAGGACTGGGGAAAGTGGCCGAGGGTGAAGCCCGCCGCGTTCAGGGCCGCCTCCGCCTCCGGTCCCCGCAGGCCCGGTCCGAGCCGGGCGATCTGGGAGACCGGATCGACCTCGACCGCTCGCATCGCGCTGAGATCGAGAGAGACCAGTCGCTCGAAGTCTCCCCGGACGGGGTCGACCCCGCCGACCACGCTGGTGCCGCCGCCGAAGGGGACGACCGCGATGCGTTCGGCGGCGCAGGCCTCCAGCGTCGCCGCCACCGCCGCCGCGTCGCCTGGGGCGAGCACGGCGTCGGGTGAGTCGGCCAGGGTTCCCGAGCGGAGGTTCACGAGGTCGCGGTAGCTGCTGCCCGCCGCGTGGCGGATCCGGTCCTCGTCGGCCGTGCTGACCGCCTCGTCCCCGCCGGCCGCCTCGATCACGGAGCGCGGCAGGTCCATCGGGGGCGGCAGGCTCACCGACTCGAGGCCGACCCGGTCGCGGGGCTCGGTCTCGCCGATCCGCTCGCGCAGCATCGCCTTCGCGCTCGTCGCTGAGCTCGGGGCTCGCGCCCGGCTCGCCCCAGGCGTCGAACGCAGTGTCGCGGCGGAGCGCCTCCTTGCCGCGTGGGCTCTCCGGAGCGCTCATGCCGCCGCCGGCGCCCCGCAGAGCGCCTCCTCGATCCCGTCGAGCGCCGAGCGCAGGGTCTGGCCCGTGGCCCGGCGCATCATCGGCGAGCCGAACCGGGAGAAGCCGCGCAGCTTGCGCCGGCCCTCGATCGTGACCTCGGTCGATCCCGTCCTCGGTTGCGGCCTCGACCAGGACCTCGAGCTCCGCCTTCTGGAGGAATCCCTCGAACGGCGTGCCCTCGAGCTCCTGCTCCCAGACGATCCTCCTGCCCGCGGTGGACGCGGTGCAGCGGAAGTCGGCTCGCACGGGCTTGCCCTTGCTGGTCTCGAGCACCTGGGTGAAGCGGCTGCGCCTCGAGCCGGGGTCGCCGTGGACGTCCTCGACGCGGATCGTCTCGGGCCACCAGCGCGGCAGGTTGTGCGGATCGGAGACGAGCGCCCAGACCCGCTCGGCCGGAGCAGGGATCAGGCGGCTGCGCGAGACGGTCGGCATGCGAGGGGCGACGGGCCCGGGGTCAGCCCCGGAGCCGCCGCAGGTCGCGAACGAGCAGCAGGTGCTTGAGCTGCGTGCAGGTGGCGGCCAGGCCCTCGAGGCTCTCGAGGGCCTCCTGCCGGCGCGCGGGGCTGCGCGAGCGCAGCGACGGCCCCATGATCTGCTCGAGCAACGAGGCCTCGCGATCGGCGGAGCTGCGGAAGACCCGGAGGTTGCGGCCCTGAACGCCGAAGCGCGCGAGCTCCGCGGCGGCGCGCACGATCTCGACGTCGGTCTCGTCGTAGCGGATGGCCCCGTCGCGCTGCTCGGGCTGGACGATGCCGAAGTCGGCGAGCTCGCGGATCAGCTCAGGGGTCGCCCCGGTCTGCTCCATCAGATCGTCCTGGTCGATCCAGCCGCCGGGGTCGTCGAGCGTCATCGCACGGCGCGTGGATGCTCCACGGGTGTTGCGCTCGCCGCTGATCTTGCCGGCGGCGAGCTCCTGGCGGATCACCCGGAGCGGCAGGAACTCGTCGCGCTGCATGCGCAGGATCGCCCGCAGCTGCTCGACGTCGGCCTGGCTGTAGAGGCGGTATCCGCCGCGCGTGCGCCGCGGGGCGAGCAGCTTCTGGTCCTCGAGGTAGCGGATCTTGGAGATCGAGATGTCGTCGAACTCCTGGCCGAGGACCTTGCAGACGGCGCCGATCGTCAGCGCCTTGCGGGGGCGCGAGTCGCCGTTGCGCGAGCGGGTCGGCTCGCTGCCGCGGCTCGGGGGTGCTGAGGTTCCGAGCTCCATCCCTCAGCGCTCCAGGAAGCTGATCTTGAACTTCCCGATCTGGATCTCGTCGCCGTCGACGAGCAGATGGGACTCGATTCGCTTGCGATTGACGTAGGTCCCGTTGAGGGACCCGAGGTCATCGATGTAGAGGCCGTCGTTGCGGCGGACCAGCAGCGCATGGTTGCGCGAGACGGTCACGTCGTCGAGGAAGATCGGCGCATCGGGCGTGCGGCCGATGCTCATCCGCTCCTGGTCGACCGCGAAGCTCTCCCCCGCCCTGCCGCCGCCGGCGCGGATCACCAGCGCGGCGCCCTTGTCCTCGACCATCTCCTCGATGTCGATCGGCTGGAAGTCGCCGGTCTCGGCGATCTTGTAGGTGAGCGTGGAGGGCTCGTCGTGGCCCTCCGGGCGCGCGAGGTAGGCCCCGCACTTCTGGCAGTAGTTCGCCCCCTCGGCGTTGACGAACCCGCACTCGTGGCAGTGGAGCGCCATCAGGGTCTCCTACCGGGGCTCTTCTCCGGTGACCCTTCCGGCGAGGATGTCGGTCAGCTTCTCGACGTCGGCACCGCTGATCAGGGCATCGCCGGACTCTCGGTTGGTGCGCAGCCGGTTGACCAGCTCGGCGCGGAGGATGTCGATCTTGCCGTGGAGCATGCGTCGCTTGTACGACACTTCCTGCTCGTCCCGCGTCAGCTGATCGATCATCTCCTTCAGCTCGGCGTCGTTCATCGCGCCGATGTCGGGAAAGGTCTCTTCCATTGGTGAATCTCTTCTCCGTCTCGCTGTCCCCCGGCCACCGGCGCGGGGCCTCGGCCGATTATAGGCGCCCGGGTCGAAGGTTCAATCAGAGCTTCAGGGTTGAACGCCCGGATGCATCTCGCCGCCTCCGTCCCCGGCCGCGGCGCGCCGGCGGGCGTCGCGGATGTAGAGGACCTCGGCGGCGATCGCCAGCCCCACCCCGATCACGAAGCCGATCTCGATGATCAGCCAGTCGAAGACCATCGACCAGAAGATCCCGCCCATGACCAGCAGCACGGAGATCCGCCCGACCCAGGTGATCTCGAGGTCGACCCCGCGGTGCAGGCCGTAATAGGAGAGGAACAGCATCGTCAGCTCGCGGGCAGCGAGCAGGGCGATCGCCCAGCGGGGCAGCAGCTCGAAGTGCCAGCACACCGCGGCGCCGGAGAGGATCGTCATGCGGTCGACGATCGGGTCGAGCAGGGCGCCGAGGCGGCTGTACTGGCCGGTGGCACGGGCAACGAACCCGTCGAGCAGGTCGCCGAGGGCGATTGCCAGGAAGATCAGGGACGCAACCCCGTCGCGACCGTCGCCGGAGTTGAATGCGATCAGGAGGAAGACCGGGATCGCGGCGAGGCGCAGGTACCCGATGATGTTCGGGATCGTGAACGGCCGCAGGGGCTGCCCCGGGCGCGTCTGCATCGGCTTGGGCCCGGAGCGGTCGATGCCGAGCAGGCGCTTGCGGGTCAGTCGCTCTCGTACCTGCCGGGCGCGTTCACCTATCGGCTCTGCCACGGCGCTACAGCCCCTCGAGGATCACCGCGGCCCGCTCGGCCACCTCGGCGAGCGGGATCGACTCCTCGGCGCCCGTCGCACGAACCTGCGACTCGGCGATTCCATCGGCCAGTCCGCGCTTGCCGATCGTGATCCGCAGCGGGCAGCCGATCAGTTCCGCGTCCGTGAGCTTCTCGCCCGGTCCCGGCGTTGGGGCGGTCGTCGAGGACGACGTCGATGCCGGCCTCGCGCATGGCCTCGTAGGCGGCCGCGGCCGCGGCGGCGACCTCGTCGCCGCCCTTGCCGAGCGCGACGAGGTGGACCTCCCACGGCGCGATCGCCCGCGGCCAGCAGATGCCCTTCTCGTCGGCCCGCTGCTCGACGGCGGCCGCGGCGATCCGCGCCGGACCGATGCCGTAGCTGCCCATGACGATCGGGCTCTCCTTGCCGTCCTCGTCGAGGAAGGTGGCTCCGAGCGGGCGTGAGTAGCGCGTCCCGAGCTTGAAGATGTTGCCGACCTCGATCGCGGCCTCCACCGCGATCTCGTCGCCCGTCGCGGTCGTGTCCCCGGCCTCGACGGTCCGCACGTCGCAGCTCTCGTAGTCGAAGTCGCGGCCGGGCTCGACCCCGATCAGATGGACGTCGGCCTTGTTCGCGCCCGCCACCAGCCCGCTGCCGGTGATCGCCTCGTCCATCAGGATCGGGACGCTGCCGGCCTGCCCGACCGGGCCGATGAAGCCGACCGGGCCGATCTCGGCCTCGATCTCCTCGGGCCGGGCCTGACGGAACGGTCCGCCGAGGTGGTTGGCGAGCTTGATCTCGTTGAGCCGGTGGTCGCCGCGGATGAGCACCATCAGGAGGCCGCGTTCCTCGGCCACGACCGGGAGCGCCTTGAGCAGGGCTCCGGCGGGCACGCCGAGCGCGGCGGAGACCTCCTCGACCGTCTTCAGACCGGGGGTCGGCGCCTCGCGGGGCGAGTCGAGCTCCGGCGGCAGCTCGACCGGCTTGGCGGTTGCGCTCGCCACCTCGACGTTGGCGGCGTAATCGGGGGCCAGGGCCACCTCGTTCTCCCCCGCGGCGCACGGCGCCATGTACTCGTGGGCGCCGCTGCCGCCCATCATCCCGACGTCGGACTCGACCGCGTACCAGCGCAGGCCGCAGCGGTCGAGGATGCGCTCGTAGGCGCCGGTCTGCAGCTCGTAGCTGCGATCGAGGCCGGCCTCGTCCCGATCGAACGAGTAGGCGTCCTTCATCGTGAACTCGCGGGTCCGCAGGACCCCGGCGCGCGGCCGCGGCTCGTCCCGCTCCTTGGTCTGGAGGTGGTAGAGCATCAGCGGCAGCTCGCGGTAGGAGCGGACGTCGTGGGCGACATGGGAGGTGACGGCCTCCTCGTGGGTCATCGCGAGCACCATGTCGGCGTCCTTGCGGTCCTTGAGCTTGAAGAGTTCGTCGATCTCGTAGCGCTCGGTGGTACGCCAGAGGTCCGCCGGCTGGATCACCGGCATCAGCATCTCGTGGCAGCCGATCGCGTCCATCTCCTCGCGGATGATCGCCTCGATCTTCTTGATCGTGCGGTAGCCGGCGGGGAGCCAGGTCCAGATTCCGGAGCCCAGCTGGCGGATCAGGCCGGCGCGGACCATCAGCTGGTGCGAGAGCGCCTCGGCGTCGCCGGGCGCGTTCTTGAGCGTCGGCAGGAGATAGCTGGAGAGGCGGGTCATCGCGGGCGAGGATATCCGGCAACCGGAGACGGTCGGGCCGCAGGGGCCGCCCGGCGGGCGGCGATCGCCTACCAGGCGTCGATCTCGTAGGTGAGCCAGGTCGACGACGAGGCGCCCGTGGAGTCGTAGAGCCGCTGGGCGACCTGGTTGTCGGGGGCCGTCTCCCAGACGAGCTTGGTGGCGCCGCGCTTGCGGCAGAGGCCGCGGCAGCTCTCGATCAGCTGCCTGCCGACCCCGGAGCCGCGCATCTCCGGGATGACGTAGAGGTCGTTCATCACGCCGATCCTGGTGGCGTCGAGGGTCTGCCAGGTCCAGTAGACGGTCGCGAAGCCCACCGGATTGCCCTCCTCGTCGCGCGCGAGGAGCTGTTGGCCCTCGCCGGGATCGTCGATCAGCGCCCGGGACAGCGAGACGAGCCGGTCGTCGCGGGGCGCGACCTCGTAGAAGTCGCAGTAGGCCCGCACCATCGGCAGCAGCAGGGGCAGGTCGACGACCCGGACGCGGTCGATGCTGATCGGTGGGGCGGCGGCCATCGCTCGAGCAACTCTACGATGGGCGGGTGGACGAGAACCTCCACCGCCGCGCGCTCTCGATCCTGACCTGGATCCTCTTGCTGGCCGTCGCCGTCTCGGTCGTCCACTACGTCGACAACTACGTCAACTACGCGGACTTCCCGCAATCCGACACGGTTCCCAACCCCTCGAAGACGACGGTGGGGGCGGCCTGGTTCTTCTTCACCGCGTTCGGCGTCGCGGGCTATCTGCTGTTTCGCCGCCGGCGCTATCCCCTCGCGCTCGTCTGCCTCGCCGTCTACTCGGGGAGCGGCCTCGTCGGCATCGGCCACTACCTCACGGAGGGGATGACCGACGCGGTCTGGTGGCGTCAGGCGCACGTGGTCGCGGACATCGTGCTCGGGGCGAGCGTGCTCGCGTTCTGCCTCTGGGCGGCGCGGAGGCTGCCGATGAGCTCGGAGGAGCCCGGGCCGGGGACTACGCTCGGGTGAAGCGGCGGCCGGCGGTCGGCGAGGCCTCCGGATCGAGCTCGATCCGCTTCGCCTTGACCGGCTTGAGGTAGGGCTCGCCGTCGTCGTTGCCCGGCGCGGTGATGTCCTCGCCCCGCTCCGCCGCGAGCTTCTCCATCGCGGCAAGCTTCTCCGGGGTCAGGTCGCCGGCGTTCTCCTCCTCGATCTTCCGCAGCCACTCGGCGCCCTCGGCGACCTTGTCGGCCTCGAACTCGACCTTACCGCGGCCGAGGGACTTGTCGATCTCCTCGAAGAGCGTGTCGACAAGCTGGTCCTGCGGGATCTTCCGCAGCGGCTTGCCGTGGGCGAAGATCAGGCCCTCGTCCTTGGCGCCGGTGATCCCGAAGTCCGCGTGGGAAGCCTCGCCGATCCCGTTGACGGCGCAGCCGAGGACGGCGACCTCGATCGCCTCCTCGTAGCCCTCGAGCCGCTGCTCGATCTCGGCGACGACGGTGTCCATGTCGAACTGGAGCCGGCCGCAGGTCGGGCAGGCGATCAGGACCGGCCCGCGCTCGCGCAGCTGGAGGGCCTTGAGGATCTCCCAGGCGACCTTGACCTCCTCCTCGGCGTGGAAGGTGGAGAGCGAGATCCGGATCGTGTCCCCCACCCCGTCGGCGAGGAGGGTGCCGAGCCCGACCGAGGACTTCAGCGCCCCCGACCACTTGGTGCCGGCCTCGGTGATGCCGAGGTGGATCGGGTACGGGATCTTCTCGCTCAGCAGGCGGTTGGCGGCGATCGTGTTCGGCACGTTCGTCGACTTGATCGAGACCTTGAAGTTCTGGTAGTCGAGCGACTCCATCAGCGCGACGAACTCGACCGCGGCGGTGACGAGTGCCTCGACCGGCGCCTCGCGCTCGAGCGCGTGGAGGTGCTTCGGCAGCGAGCCGGAGTTGACGCCGATCCGCATCGGGACGTTCGCCTCCGTGGCCCGCACGGCGACCTCGGCGACCTTGTCGCGGCCGCCGATGTTGCCGGGGTTGAGCCGGATGCAGTGAGCGCCGGCGTCGATCGCCTTGAGCGCGAGGGTGTGGTTGAAGTGGATGTCGGCGATCACCGGGATCGGCGACTCCTTGACGATGGTGCGAAGCGCGTCGGCGTCCTTCTCCCGCGGGACCGCGACGCGGACGATGTCGGCGCCGGCATCGGCGACGGTGCGGATCTGGTCCATCGTCGCCTTCAGGTTGGCCGTCTCCGTCTTGGTCATCGTCTGGACGGCGACGGGGGCGCCGCCGCCGATCGGCACGCCGCCGACGAAGATCTGTCGCTTCGAAGCCACGTGGGAAGGGTACCGGCGGGCCTTCAGCGGGCCCGGGTTTAGATTGCCCTACGTGGCCGAGGACGTTGCAGCCGCGTTCAACGAGATCGTCGGGGAGCTCGATTACCCGATGCTGGTCGTCACGGCCACCGACGGGGAGCGGATCGCGGGCTGTCTGGTCGGTTTCGCCTCCCAGGTGAGCATCGATCCACCGCGGTTCACGGTCTTCCTCTCGAACAAGAACCGGACCTTCGAGGTGGCGAGCGAGGCGGAGCAGCTGGCCGTCCACTTCCTCGCCGCCGAGGACGACGACCTGGCGGAGCTCTTCGGCGGCGAGACCGGGCACGAGACGAACAAGTTCGAGCGGGTTGAGTGGGAGGCCGGCGGAGTCAGGCGCGCCGCTGCTGGAGCGTTGCCCGAACCGCTTCGTCGGCCGGATCCTCGACCGGCGCCCGGTCGGCGACCACGTCGCCTTCCTGCTCGAGCCGGTCGAGGCGACCCACGGCGAGGACTTCAGCTCGTTCCCGTTCCACCGGGCGAAGCGGATCGACGCGGGGCACGAGGCTTAGGGGCTGGCGGGCTGTCGCTGGCGCCCGGGTGGGGATCGGGGGCTCGAGCGTTGGTTTGGGCTGATGAGGGGAGGTTGAGCGCGGGCCGGGCGTCCACTGGGGCGAATAAAGCCAGCATGCTGGCAATAGTCGCCCCACTGACCGCCCTCCCACTCCAAGAGAGGGTCGGCGGCGCCACCGACCGGCCCCCAGTCGCGCGAGGGCCCGCAGCGGTGGGGGCGCAGCCGACACTCAGCGAGGTGGGCATTGCGACTCCCTCGGAAGGCCACCAGCCGTCGGGTGCCCACCCCGCGGAGGCGGCGCCCCCGCCGTTGTGGGCCCGTCGACTACGACTCGCCTACCGCGCGTTCGTCAGCTCCAACAGCTCGCCGCCGAACGTCGTCACGATCAGGCTCGACTTCGGGATCCCCCCGTGGCCGCGGCCGAAGACCAGGTCGCTGGGGCCGCTCGGGAAGGGGTCGCGGGTGAAGAGCGAGCAGGCGTCGTCGGGGCCGTCGACGCGCCAGATCTGCCCGGCGCCGTTGGCTGCGACGTAGAGGCGGTCGTCGGCGTCGCGGGCGATTCCGTCGAAGCCGGCGGCGGCATCGGCGGGGTCGGCGCTGTAGTAGGTCTCCGGGTTCGCCGGATCGTCGAAGGGGATCCGCTGGATCGCCGCCGCCGTGAAGGTCTGGTTGGCGAAGAGGTACTGCCCGGTGGAGTCGGCGACGAGGCCGTTGGGGCTCGTGAAGGACGTCCAGCTGAGCTCGACCTGCCGGTTCTCGACGCGGTCGATCCCGGTGGTGACGTCGTCGGAGGCGTAGATCGCCCCGCCGGGTCCGCGGGTGACCCCGTTGGCCATCTGCAGGCCCTCGACGAAGACGCTGCTCTCCCCGGTGCGCGGATCGACCCGCAGCAGGCCGGCCTCGGGGTTCGCCTCGCCGTCGGCGCCGCCCTGGATGGTGTTGCCGAAGCCGACCAGCACGTCGTTGCGCTTGAAGATGATCCCGCCCGGGCCCTCGATGCCGTCGAGGATCACCTTCGGAGGCCGACCGCCGTCGCGGAGCTTCAGCAGTGTCCCCTCGTCGGAGTTGGTGAAGAACGTCCTGCCCTTGCGGTCCACCGCCACCGACTCGAGCTTGCCGACGCCCTGGAAGAGCACCTTCGCCTTCGTCTGCGTCGGGCAGTCGTCGACCGCAAGCGCCGGAGCGGCGAGCAGGAGCGATGCGGCGATCGAGGCGAGGACGAGGGCGAGCGTTCGATTGAGGCGATGCATGGCGGTGATTATCGCGCCGCCACCGCCGCCGACGACGCTCCCCGCTCAGCTCCGCCCCGCGCCAGCCCGCCAGCGACCGCAGGGCCGTCTCGACCGCCCGCGTCGGGCGGCGGCCCTCCTCCCAGTGGAGGCCGAGGACCCGCATCACGGGAACGGCACTCCCGTCCCGGTCCAGGCGCAGGTCGGCGCGGGCGACCAGCCGCTCGCCGTGCAGGATCGGGAGCACGTAGTAGCCCCAGCGCCGCTTGGCGGCCGGCACGTAGATCTCGAGCCGGTGGTCGAAGCCGAACAGCTCCGCCGTCCGGGCGCGATCGCAGAGCAGGTTGTCGAAGGGCGAGAGCGCGATCGTCCGTCTGCCCGGGGTGAGCGAGCCGAGTGCCTCGAGGTCCTCGGGGCAGCGCCCACCAGTCGCCCTTCAGCCCGGCCACCGCGACGCGGGTGAGCTCGCCGCTCCGCTCGAGCTCCCCGATCACGCCGCGCCCGGCCCCACCGAGCCCCGGGTAGCGGCGGCGGGTGAAGTGGGCGTTGATGTGGGGAGCGCGCGCGACGCCGAGCATGCCGACGGCGCGCAGGACGGCCCGGCGCACCACCTCGCCCTCGCCGGGCGGGTCGGCGTCGGCCTCCTCAATGGCCCCGGGCGGCAGGCAGCGCTCCATCAGATCCCAGCGCCGCTCGATCCCGATCCGGTCGGCGATCCCGATCCGGCCCTGCATCCAGAGCCGGTCGAGCAGGCGAGCGATGTTCTGCCGGGAGGAGACCTCGTCGGTCCAGTGCCCCCACTCCCACGAGGCCTCGGAGTGGTCCTCGAGCTCGCGGGCTCGCAGGGGACCGCGTTCGCGCAGGGCGGCCTCGGTGTGCTCGGCGAAGGCGGCGTTCTCGCGGAGCCAGCGGCGCGTGACCGATCTGGCATCGGAGAGGCGCTCGAGGTAGGTGCGCATCGCCCAGCGGTGGATCGCCAGGTCGTCCACGTGGCAGAGGCTCGCCTCGTGACACCAGTAGTCGAAGAGCTCGCGGTCGCGGTAGGCAGCCCTGGCGAGATCCCGCTCGTGAGAGTCGTGGGTACCTCCGCGCAGCCGGGCCCGCAGAACCAGCAGCGGCGATCGCGCGACCACGCCGACCGGGTCGAGCTGCAGGCAGCCGATCCTCGCCACGACCTCCCCCACTCCCGTTCCCGGCCGTGGCGGATCGGCGAGGCCCTGGGCGTGCAGGGCCAGGCGCCGGGCCTGCTCGTCGGTGATCGTCGCGGTCACCCCGCCCGGCTCCCGCGGGAGGCGACGAGGTCGTGGCTGTCCTCGATCAGCTCCCGCACCATCGCGTCGCTGACGTCGCCGCCGATCGTGACGGTGATCCAGTGGCGCTTGTTCAGGTGGTAGCCGGGGACGATCGCCTCGTGAACCTCACGGAGGCCCTCCCCCAGCTCGGGCTCGCACTTGACGCTGACGCGGAGCTCCTCGGAGCCCAGCTGCGACAGCGCGAACATCTTCCCGCCGACCTTGAACACGGAGGTCTCGGCGTTGAAGGGGAAGGTCTCCTCGGCGCCCGGCAGGCCGAGGCACCAGGTTCTCAGGTCGGCGGCGTCCAAGCGACCTCTATCCTCGCCGATTCAGATGGCAGCGCCTCCCTCGGAATACATCTACTCGATGCACAACGTCTCGCGGACCCATCCGCCGGACAAGAAGGTGCTCGAGAACGTCTCCCTCAGCTTCTATCCCGGGGGCCAAGATCGGCGTGCTCGGCTACAACGGCTCCGGCAAGTCGACCCTCCTTCGGATCATGGCGGGGCAGGACCACGAGTACCGCGGCGAGGCCCTGCTCCACCCGAAGGCGACCGTGGGGATGCTGGAGCAGGAGCCGCAGCTCGATCCCGAGAAGGACGTCCGCGGCAACGTCGAGGACGGTGTGCGGGAGATCCGCGACCTGATCGACCGCTTCAACGAGATCGCCGCGAACTACTCCGATGAGACCGCCGACGAGTTCGCCCGCCTCCAGGAGCGGATCGACGCCGCCGACGCCTGGAACCTCGACACGATGCTCGACGGCGCGATGGACGCCCTCCGCCTCCCCCCGGCCGACGCCGACGTCTCCAAGTTGTCCGGCGGCGAGCGCCGCCGGGTCGCGCTCTGCCGCCTGCTGCTCAGCGCCCCCGACCTGCTGCTGCTCGACGAGCCCACCAACCACCTCGACGCCGAGTCGGTCGCCTGGCTCGAGAAGCACCTCGAGGACTACAAGGGCACGATCGTCGCCGTCACCCACGACCGCTACTTCCTCGACAACGTCGCCGGCTGGATCCTCGAGCTCGATCGCGGCCGCGGGATCCCGTTCAAGGGCAACTACTCCTCCTGGCTCGAGCAGAAGCAGGAGCGGCTGGCGCAGGAGGAGCGCGGCGACAGCGCCCGCCAGCGGATCCTCGCCGCCGAGCTCGATTGGGTGCGCCAGAACCCGAAGGGCCGGCGCAAGAAGTCGAAGGCGCGGCTCGCCCGCTACGAGGAGCTGCTCGCCGAGGACCGCAACGTCAAGCTCGACAAGGTCCAGATCCACATCCCGGCCGGACCGCGGCTGGGCAACGTGGTCGTCCAGGCCGAGGACCTGCGCAAGGGCTTCGGCGACAAGCTCCTGATCGAGGACCTCACCTTCTCGCTGCCGCCGGCGGGCATCGTCGGCGTGATCGGCGCAAACGGCGCCGGCAAGACCACCCTCTTCCGGATGATCGTCGGGGACGAGGAGCCCGACGCCGGCGCGCTGCGGATCGGCGAGTCGGTCGAGCTCGCCTACGTCGATCAGTCCCGCGACGCGCTCGATCCCGACAAGAACGTCTGGGAGGAGATCTCCGGCGGGCTCGACGAGATCCAGGTCGGCGAGCGCAAGATGAACTCCCGCGCCTACACGAGCGGCTTCAACTTCCGCGGCTCCGACCAGCAGCGCAAGGTCGGCGTCCTCTCCGGCGGCGAGCGCAACCGGGTCCACCTCGCGAAGCTGCTGCGCTCAGGCGGCAACCTGCTGCTCCTCGACGAGCCGACCAACGACCTCGACGTCGACACCCTGCGCGCGCTCGAGGAGGCCCTCCTGGCCTTCGCCGGCTGCGCCGTCGTCATCTCCCACGATCGCTGGTTCCTCGACCGCGTGGCGACCCACGTGCTCGCCTTCGAGGGCGATTCGCAGGTGACCTGGTTCGAGGGCAACTTCGAGGCCTACGAGGAGCACCGCCGCGAGCGCCTCGGCGCCGCCGCCGACCGCCCTCACCGGATCACCTACAAGAAGCTCGTCCGCACCTAGCGGCGAGCCGCTCCCTACCCCTCGATGACCACCGGCGTCCCGAGCGGCACGGCTCTCGATCAGCGCATGCAGGTCGTCCTCGGCCGGCCCGGACGCAACCGGCCGAGTTCGCAGCCCCGAGCGGCACCGAGGTGCCGTGGATCGCCATCCGGTTGCCCCCGGTCCAGCCCGGCGGGAGGTTCGGCTGCGTCGCGCTCAGCGCGAGCACGCAGCAACCGTAGGTCGGGTTGAGGCCGGTCTGGATCTCGTCGGTGACCGAGAACCGTCCGGTGGGCGTGTCGGTGCCCGGCGCGCCGATCCCGATCTGTCATCGTCCGCTCGACCTTCCCGTCGCGCAGGAGCTTCGCCGAGTAGTCGGAGAGGTCGATCCGGATCTCGAGGTGCACTGTGTCGATCCGCAGGTCCTTCTCGTTCATGCTCGAGCCAGCCCAGCTCGCCGTTCGGACAGGAGCTGGGTGGGAACCCCGACCCAGTTGCCGCGGCGCTCCGCGACCGACAGGACGGTCGGTGATCCGAACTCGGTGGTGTCCGAGAGGTCGCGCCACGACGTCGCCTCCGGGGCTGGAGCGCAGGTCGATCGCGTGACCCGCTGCGGACCTCGACGGTGGGTGTTCCGCCCTTCGGCAGGGTGAGCCCCTCCGGGAGCCTTCGCCGCGGGGGTGGCCGGGGCCATTGCCACGGGAGCGGCGGGGGCCGGGGTAGCGGGGGCTGCGGGAGCCGCGGCCTCGAGGGCTCGACCATCGCGGCCTGCGAGGCCGGCGACCAGGGCGAAGAGGACGAGGACGCTGGAGAGCGCGAGGATCGCGAGCCGGAGGCGGGTGGGGACGAAGCGGGCCATCCCCTACCGATTCGGCGGGCTCGGCCCCGACCTTGAACCGCCACGCGGAGCCCGCTGGACGCCTATCGGCGCGGCTGAGGGGCCGGGGCCAGCTCCTTCTCGAACCAGTGGGTGGCGGCGGTGTTGCCGTTGTAGTCCTCGATCTCCCGGTAGCCGCTCCTCGCGTAGAGGTGCATCGCGGCGGGCTGGCGGTCGCCGGTGTCGAGGCGCACCCGCATGTAGCCGGCGGCCGCGGCACGCTCCTCGAGCGCCGCAAGCAGCCGGCCCGAGAGCCCGAGCCCGCGGACCTCGGGCCGCAGGTACATCCGCTTGATCTCGCACGTCTCGGCGTCGAGCCGCTTGAAGCCGCCGCAACCGACCGGGCGGTCGCCCGCATGCACCAGGACGAACGTCCCGGCGGGCGGCGTCATCGCCTCGGGATCGGCCGGCACCGAGTGGATCGAGCCCGGGCGGTCGGCGTAGAGCTCCTCGATCTCACGCTCCATCGCGCCGACGAGGTCGCGCGATTCAGGGGCCGCCGGGTCGCCCAGCCGGATCTCGAAGGCCTCGGAGGTCATCCGCTCGACTCCCGTGGCCGCAGCGGAGCGCCCTCGAGCCACCTTTCGCGTGCTCGGTCGGCCAGCCATGCCCAGTCGACGAAGACCACGAGGACGGCCCAAGCCTGGGGCAGGTAGTCGAGGCCCATGGCCATCCAGATGCCCGACGTGCAGACCGATCGCCGCCGGCACCAGCAGCCAGCGCAGGCGAGCGAACGGCAGGCAGAGGATGAAGCCGACCTCGACGACGAGTGTGGCGGCGGCGAACAGGTGGGCGAGCAGCGCGTGGTCGGCGACGAGGAGGGCGAGGCCGTTGGGGTCCGCCTGGGCGTCGCTCGAGGCCCAGAGGACGTAGCGGAGGTTGTCGCTCGTCACCCAGTCGAGCCCTGAGTAGCGCAGCTTCTGGAGGCCCACGAAGAGGTAGGCGAGCCCGATGATCACCATCGCCGTACGGATCGGCCAGCCGTAGGCGACCCCGGTCGCGGCCGCGCCGGCGGAGCCTCCTTCGACCGCCCGGGCAGGCGGATCGACCAGGCGCGCGCGGCGGCCGAGGGCGCAACCAGCAATGGCAGCAGGCAGAGGGTGACCACGAGGTCGTTGTGGACGACCTTGCCGGTCGCGTTGAGCATCAGGTTGAGGAAGAGGGCGCAGGCGAACGCGCTGGGGAAGCTCAGCCGCGGCCAGAGCCCGGCCGCGGCGAGCAGCGCCGCGATCACCCCGGCGACCTGGACGACGGTCGTCAGCCCCGGGGACGGCATCGAGGGAAGCAGGTGGAACAGCGAGATCGGGTCGAAGAGGGCCGCGGGCTGGCCGGCGACGGCCGCGTAGTCGCCGTTCGTCGCCAGGCGCAGCGCGAGGATCCCGAAGAGGGCGATTCGCACGGCAGCGAGCCGGCGCGCATCCTCGGGCGCGAAGACGAAGCGCTCGGTGGCGCGGATCGGGGCCAGGAGCCGCTCAGCCCGCATCGGAGGCCCCCTCGGCGGTGCAGACGTACTCGAGGGTCGTCCGGCCCGGCAGGGCCCGGTCGCCCTCCCGCGCGGAGAGCCGCCACCTGCGCAGGTAGATGCGGACCTCCTCGGCGCTCCTGCCGACGAGCATCGGGGCCGCCTCGACCCATGTCCGGCAGAGCTCGTCGCGGCGCTCCGGCGGCGCGTCCTCGAACTCGCCCATCGTGAAGGGGAAGCCGCGGAAGCCGTGGTCCTCTCCGCCGAGCGGATACGGCTCCTCCTCCCCCGCGGCGTCGACGGTCGTCGCCTGCCATGCCGCCTGCTCGTCCACCCGCAGCGTGCTGAACAGCCTGAAGCTCGTCAGCGGCCATGGCTCCCAGGCGAAGACCGCACAGGCGACCATCGCCGCGATCAGAGTCGCAACGAACGGCCGCGCCAGCCGCGGCACGCGATCGGGAGGAGCGTCGGGCATCGGCGCAGTCTGACGGTGTGATTGGCTGACGTCCGTGCAGGAGAGCGAGCGAATCGAGGCCGTGCGCGACGTCTACCGCGCCTATGAGACCGGCGATCGCGGCCTCGTCGAGGAGAGGCTCAGCGAGGACTTCGTCTTCTTCGCGCCGCCGGACCCCGGCATCGACCGCGCGACCTACTTCGAGCGCTGCTGGCCGAACTCCCAGGCGATCGCGTCGTTCGACTTCAAGCGCCTGGTCCCGATCGGGGACGAGGTGCTCGTCACCTACGAGATCACCAAGACCGACGGCGGCCGCTTCCGCAACACCGAGATCCTCGCCTTCGACGGCGACAAGGTCTGTCGCGCCGAGGTCTACTTCGGCTGGGACCTCTAGCCCGCCCACGCCTCCCGTGGGGGATCGATGGCCAGGGCTATCGCTTCGCCACTGCCCTGCCGATGGGAAGCATGTGACCGGAAGCATTCGCCGTGTTTTGCGACTGGCCGTCGCAAACGACCCGAGGCTGACCTCGACGGTCCTCGGCGTGCTCTACGTGCTCGGTGGGCTGCTGACGTTCGCCTCGCTGCTGGCCCCCCTGCCGCCCGAGGCGACGCGCACGGGCCTGGCGGCGGCGGCGGGCATCGCGCTGGTGATCGGCACCGGCAGCATCCTCTGGGCCGGGTCCGCCCGGACCTGGTCGCTCCACCTCGTCCTCGGGGCGGGCACCACCCTGATCTGCATGAGCGTCTACTTCGCCGGCGTGGCGTCGGCGATCTACCCGGCGATGTTCCTCTGGGTCGTCCTCGTCGCCGCGCACTTCTTCTCGGCCCGTGCCGTCGCCGGGCATCTCGCCTGGGTGCTGGCCGCCTGGGGCGCGACCCTGGCGGCGGTCGGTGACCCCTCCGGGTTCTCGATCGCGTCGAGGTGGATGATCGGCGGATTCGTCCTGATCGTGGCCGCCGTCGTCCTCACCGAGCACGTCGCCGGGATCCGCACGGTCGAGGAGGAGCTGCGCTCCGAGATCAAGGAGCGCGCGCGGCTGCAGGAGGAGCTGGAGCACCTCGCCGACCACGACGCCCTGACTGGACTCCCGAACCGCCGCCGCTTCGAGCACGAGCTGGCTCGGGAGCTCGCCCGCGCCGAGCGCGAGGAGACCCCGCTCAGCATCGTGGCGCTCGACCTCGATCGGTTCAAGGACTACAACGACCTGCACGGCCACGGCGCCGGCGACCGGCTGCTCAAGACCTCGGCGAGCACCTGGGCGGGAGCCCTGCGCAGCGGCGATCTGATCGCCCGCGTCGGCGGCGACGAGTTCGTGGCGGTCCTGCCCGGCGTCTCGACCGAGGAGGCCGATCGCGTCGTCGAGCGGCTCTGCAGCGGATTCCCCGCCGGGATCAGCTGCTCCGCCGGCCTCGCCTGCTGGGATCGCAGCGAATCAGCGGACGACCTGCTTCATCGCGCCGACCTGGCGATGTACGAGGCGAAGGTCGGCGAGGAGCGCGACAGCCCGCTCCAGCCGACGCGCCGGTTCGCCTAGCCGCGAGCGCCTACTTGGCGTAGAGCGCCTCGATCTCGTCGTCGTACTTCTCGCCGATCGGCTTGCGCTTCAGCTTCATCGTCGGGGTGAGCTCGTCCCCGCCCGGCTCCCACTCCTCGGGGAGGAGCTTGAACTTCTTGATCTGCTCGACCCGGGACATCTTCGCGTTGGCGGCGTCGACCGCCTCGGAGACCGCCGCGAGGACCTGCTCGTTCTCGGCGAGCTCGGCGATGTCCGTCGTCTCGATCCCCTGCTGCTTCGCCCAGGACGGCGCGTAGTCGGGGTCGAGGACGATCAGCGCGACGTTGTAGGAGCGGGCGTCGCCGATCGCGACGCACTGGCCGATCAGCGGGCTGGCCGACTTCAGGTTGGCCTCGATCCCCGCCGGCGACATGTTCTTGCCGGCGGCGTTGATGATCAGCTCCTTCTTGCGGTCGACGATCTTCGAGGTAGCCGTCCTCGTCGAGCACGCCGATGTCGCCGGTGCTCATCCAGCGCTCGTCGTCGAAGACCTCGGCGGTCTTGTCGGGCAGGTTGCGGTAGCCGCGCATGATCAGGTCGCCCTTCACCTCGACCTCGCCGTCCTCCGCGAGCCTGATCTCCACGCCGGGAAGGGGCGGGCCGACCGTCCCGAGCTTGACGCGCTCGGGCGGGTTCACGGTCGCTGCTCCGCAGGTCTCCGACATCCCCCAGAGCTCCCCGACCGGGATCCCGATCGCATGGAAGAACTCGAGCACCTCGACCGGCGTCGGGGCGGCGCCGACGTTGACGGCGACGGCTTCGTCGAGACCGAGGTGCTTGCGCAGCCCGGCGAACATCTGCTCCTCGGCGGCCGCGGCGCCCTTGGCGACCGCCTCGGGAACCTCCTCCCCGGCCTGCTCCGCGCGGACCTTCGCGATCGCGGCCTGGAGTCCCTGCTGGGCCGGCTCGCGCTGCTCCTCCGGCAGACCGGCGAGCATCGTCTCCAGCCCGGCCTTGAGCTTCTCCCAGACCCGGGGGACGGCGAAGAACCAGCTCGGCCGGACCTTCGGGAGGAAGTCGATGATGGTGCGCGGGTCGGGACAGATCGAGACCTCGACCCCCTTGGTCATCGGCAGGTAGTAATGCGCTCCGCGCTCGGCGATGTGGGCGGCCGGGAGCCACGAGATCACCTTCGCGCCCTCGGTCGGGAACGCGATCAGGTCGTCGACGCCGGCGACGAGCGTGAGCAGGTTGCGGTGCGTCAGCTCGACGCCCTTCGGCGGCCCCGTCGTGCCCGAGGTGTAGATCAGCGTCAGCGGATCGTCCAGCTCGACCCCATCCGCCGCGGCGACGTCGTCGAAGTCCGGGTCGATCTCGAGGAACTCCTCGAAGCTCGTCGTGCCGCCCTCGCCGTCGAGGACGATGACGTGCTCGAGGTCGGGGAGGTCGGCCTTGGCCTTCTCGAACACCTCGAGGAAGGCCTTCTCGACGAAGGCGACCTTCGCCGCCGCGTCGCCGACGACGTAGGCGATCTGCTCGGGAGATGCCGTCTGGTAGATCGAGAAGGGAACGCCGCCGAGCGTCGAGACGCCGAGGTCGATCGGGAAGAACTCGGCGCGGTTGTTGAGCATGATCGCGACGGTGTCCTCCTTGCCGACGCCGAGGCTCGCGAGGCCGCCGGCAACGGCCGCGGCGCGGGCGCGGAGCTCGTTCCAGCTCATCCGGCCGTCCTCGCCCCAGCGCAGGGCGCTGTCGTCGCCGAGACGCTCCACGGTCATCTGGAACGCCTTCGCCAGGTTCTGCGCGGGAGGCTCCCCCGCCGGACCCCCACTCGCGTGCCGCTCAGCCGTCGTCGCTTCCATCCTCGTCGCCCTCCTCCAGGGTTCGCAAAGTCCCGGCAAACCTACCGGAGTAGATGGGTCAAGCAGGATGCTCCGCTCCTGCCGGGAGGAGGTCAACCTGGGCGGGCTCGGTGACACGCCAGGCCGAACGACAGGCTCATTGCGTATCTGATCCTTGCGTCCGGAAGGTGCCTTGTGGCGAGGTCCACGGACTTGCCTGCTTCGGACGAGAAGCGGACCCTTCAGGCGCACGAGTACTCAGGAGTACTCGCCTGACCAACACCCTCGCCAGGGGTGAATCTGGCAGGACCTGCTTGGACGAGAAGCACCCCTCGGGGTTACCTGACTTCGAACCCCTCGCCGGTCAGGCGACCGATGTCGTTCTGTAACCCGATCGCAAACAGGATCAGGACGAGCGCGAACCCGATGATGCCCGAGCGCTCCATCACCACCAGGGGCACCGGGCGGCCGCGGATCTTCTCCACGATCGCCCAGAAGATGTGGCCGCCGTCGAGCGGCAGGAACGGCAGCAGGTTGATCAGGCCGAGCGAGAGGCTGATCACCGCGAGGACCCCGAGGGCCTGGCGGGTGTCGAACTCGAAGCTCTGGCGCGTGACCTCGGTCGCGCCGACGACCCCGGTGATCTGCTTGCGCTGCTCGGCGTCGAAGATCCGCGAGAACACGTGGGCGGTCTGCTCGGTCACGTACCAGGTGCGGTCGAGGGCGAAGCTCGCGGCCTCGTCCGGCGGGACCGTCTCGCGCTCGTACTCGTAGTTGAAGCCGACGAGCATCCGCGGCTTGACCGGCTCCGATCCGGGCGGCACCTCGGGAGCGGAGAACGTCGGGGTGACCCGAACCGTCATCGGCTCGCCGTTGCGGACCACGCGGAGTACGACGGGCGTCGTCGCCTCGCAGCCGTCGGTCGGCGTTCCGGCGCACTTGTGGTCGGCGACGCGCGAGCGGACCGTGTCGATCAGCTCGGTTCCGTTCAGCCCCTCGACCGGCGTGCCGTCGATGGCGACCAGGACGTCGCCCGGCTCCAGCGTGTCGGCGGCGGCCAGGCTCGAATCGACGCCGCGGATCGTGTTGATCGGCTTGTCCGGGTCGTCGAGGCCGAATCCGGCGGCGATGACGAAGAACATGACGATCGCCAGGACGATGTTCACGAACGGCCCCGCGGCGATGACGACGATCCGCTTCCACACCGGCTGGCGGTGGTAGGCGCGGTGGGCGACCTCCTCCGGGATCTCCTCCTCCGGGTTCATCCCGGTGATCTTCACGAAGCCCCCGAGGGGGATCGCGCCGATGCCGTACTCGGTCTCCCCGCGCGTGATCGAGATCAGCTTGGGCGGGAAGAACAGGAAGAAGCGCTCGACGCGCATGCCGACGAGCTTCGCCGCCGTGAAGTGCCCGGCCTCGTGCAGGACAACGAGCATGGCGAACCCCGCTATCGCCAGGAACCAGCTCACCCTGCCGCGCTCCCGTTGCCCATGGCGAGCGATGCCGGCGACGTCTGGGCGGCGGCGATCTCGGCGGCCCTCGCAGCGCGCCTCGGCGTCGCAGGCGAAGAGGTCCTCGAAGTGGGTCGCGGGCGGGGCCGGGACGGCCTCCAGGGTCGCTTCCACGACTGCGGCGATCCCGGTGAAGGCGAGATCGCCGGCGAGGAACGCGCCGACCGCGACCTCGTTGGCGGCGTTGAGCACGCACGGCGCCATCCCGCCGGCCTCGCCCGCCTCGCGGGCGAGGCGGAGGCAGGCGAACGTCTCGAGGTCGGGCGACTCGAACGTCAGCTGACCCACCTCGATCAGGTCGAGGCGGGGGATCGGCAGGTCGATCCGGCCCGGCCCGTGCAGGGCGTAGGCGATCGGCATCCTCATGTCGGGGTGGCCGAGGTGCGCCATCGTGGCCCCGTCGACCAGCTCGACGAGCGAGTGGATCAGCGACTGCGGGTGGACGACGACGTCGATCCGCTCGTACGGAACCCCGAAGAGGTGGTGGGCCTCGATCAGCTCGAGCCCCTTGTTCATCAGCGTCGCCGAGTCGATCGTGATCTTCCCGCCCATGTCCCAGGTCGGATGCGCCAGGGCGTCCTCGGTGCTGACCCCGGAGAGGTCGGTGCGGCCGCGGAACGGGCCTCCCGATGCCGTCAGGACCAGCCGCTCGACCACGCCGGGCGGCTCGGCGGCGATCAGCTGGTGCAGCGCCGAGTGCTCCGAGTCGACCGGGACGATCCGCGCGCCCGTCGCCTCGGCCAGGGCGGTGACCAGCTCGCCGCCGACGACGAGGCTCTCCTTGTTGGCGAGGGCCAGCTCGATGCCCTCGCTCAGCGCGACGATCGTGGGGCCGAGGCCGGCGGAGCCGACGATCGCGTTGAGCACGACGTCCGGCTCGCAGCGGGCGACCAGCTCCCGCACCCCGGCCTCGCCGCCGAGCACCTCGCCGTCCCAGCCGGAGGCGGCAGCCGCCTCGGCGGCCGCGGGGTCGGCCAGCGCGACGGTGCCGATCGAGTGGGCGCTGGCGCGCTCGAGCAGCGGCTCCCAGCTCCGGTTGGCGCTCAGGCCGCTGACCGAGAGCTCGTCCGAGCGGGAGACGACGTCCAGCGCCTGCTCGCCGATCGAGCCGGTCGCACCCAGGATCACGATGTCCTTCATCGGGGGGAGTTTAGGAACGGGCCGTCGTCGCCCTCGGTGGCCCCCTCCCCTCGGGGCCGGCGTCTGCGCCTAATAGCGCGGCGGCGGGTCGCGATACTCCTCGCGCTCGACCACCCGCTCGGTTCGCCGCCCGCGCGTGCCGAACTCCAGGAAGAGGCCCAGCACCAGGCCCGCGATGCCCGCGATCATCAGGATCAGCCCGATGGTCTCCAGGTCGACGCCGTCGATCGAGTCCGAGACCGCGTAGCGGAGGATCGCGCCGACCGCGGTGATGAAGATTGCTGCGCCTATCGTCATTGGGGTTCCCTTCGGTTGCCTGCGGTGAGTCTGCCGGTGGAGGCGGCGGGAAGCTTGAGGTCGGAGGCCACTCGCTCAGACGACGAGCGCGAGGCTCAGGTAGTAGCCGGCGACGACGGTGAAGAGAACGGCATCGAGGCGGTCGAGCAGGCCGCCGTGGGGCCCGAGCAGCCTCCCGGTGTCCTTGATGTCGAGGTCCCGCTTGATCAGCGACTCGAACAGGTCCCCGAGCGGGGCCAGCAGGGCGATGCAGAGGCCCATCAGCAGCGCGTCGGTGCCGGACAGCCAGTCCTGGTAGAGCCCCGCCATCCAGAAGCCGAGCACGCCGCCGGCGATGCCGATCCCGAGGCCCTCGAGCGTCTTGTTCGGCGAGACCATCGGCGCCAGCGGGGTCTGCCCGAACATGCGCCCTCCCATGTAGGCGAACGTGTCGGTGAAGAACGTCGCCACGAGGACGTCGACGAGCAGCGCCGCACCGTGCAGCGGAATGTCCCTGAGCAGGACCGCATGGGCGAACGGGAGGCCGATCCAGATGATCGCGAAGACCGTCACCGCCATTCCCCAGGTGACGTTGTGCAGGGACGGCCGCGCAAGCGCGAAGCCCAGCATCACCGGGAAGAAGGCCACGCCGATCAGGACGATCTGGAAGGAGTCGCCGAAGTGCGCCGCGACGATCATCGCCGCCGCGGCCGCGAAGCCGACCAGCTGGAACGGCTGCGCCCGCTGGGTCATCCGGAAGAGCTCGATCAGCGCGCCCCAGGCCAGGCCCACCATCGCCACGGTGAAGACGGCGCCGCCGACGGCGATGACGACGATCGCGAAGATCAGCCACGGGATCGCCCAGAGCAGCCGGGCAAGGGTCTCCGACCGGCGGCTGCGCGCGGCTCGGCGCACCTCCCGCGCTGGCGGCAAGTGCGACTCGACCGGCTCGAGCGGGTCGAAGTCGCCCGTCTCGCCGCCCTCGCGGGCGAACTCCGGGGCCTCGTCCTCGAGGTCCGGCTCGGGCGGAGCGTCGAGCTCGTCCTCGGCTGGCGGAGGGGCGGCTTCGAACCACTCGGAGGTGGATCCGTCGGGCTCCCTGCGACGCGGCGGGCGCGAGCTCGGTCGAGGCGGGAAATCCATCGCGGCGACCCTACTCGCGGGCGCCGAAGCGGCGGCTTCGGGTGGCGTATTCCTGCAGGGCGCGCTCCAGCTCGGCGCGATCGAAGTCGGGCCAGAGCAGATCGCTGAAGACGAACTCCGAGTAGGCGCTCTGCCAGAGCAGGAAGTTGGACAGCCGATGCTCGCCGCTCGTCCTGATCACGAGCTCGGGGTCGCCCATCTCGGGCGCGTAGAGGAGCGCGGCGAACTCCTCCTCCCCGCCCCCGTCGTAGCGGGCCGCGGCGTCGAGGATCTCCGCCCTGCCGCCGTAGTTGAAGGCGACGAACAGGGTCATCCGGCTGTTGTCCCCGGTCTCGGCCTCCGACCAGTCCATCTGCTCGGCCAGCCGGCTCGAGACGCCCTCGCGGCGGCCGACGAAGCGCATCCGCACCCCCTGCTCGTCGAGCTCGGGGGTCTCGGAGGTGATCAGCTCGCCGAAGAGCTCCATCAGACCGCTGACCTCGTCGTCGGGGCGGTTCCAGTTCTCGGTCGAGAACGCGTAGACGGTGAGCTCCTCGATCTCCAGGGCGACCGCGTCCTTGACGATCTGCTTCAGCGTCCTGGCGCCCTGGCGATGGCCCTCCAGCACGGGCAGGCCGCGCTCCGCGGCCCAGCGGCCGTTGCCGTCCATGATCACCGCGACGCGAGTGGCGGTGGCGGCGGTCCCGGAATCGGACATCCAGCGGGGCCTCCCCGCTAGACGGTGAGGATCTCCTCTTCCTTGCCCTTCATCAGGGCCTCGATCTCGCCGACGGCCTTGTCGGTCAGCTTCTGGAGGTCCGTCTCGGCGCGATGCTCGTCGTCCTCGCCGACGTCGCCGTCCTTCTTCAGCTCGCGCAGGTCCCCGATCACGTCGCGGCGGACGTTGCGGATCGCGATCCTGCCCTCCTCGCCGACGCCGTGGACGACCTTGACCATGTCGCGGCGCCGCTCGGCGGTCAGATCCGGGATCTGGAGCCGGATCACGTTGCCGTCGTTGTTGGGCGTGAGCCCGACGTCCGACTCGTTGATCGCCTTCTCGAT
This sequence comes from uncultured Solirubrobacterales bacterium, assembly GCA_963839535.1. Classification (GTDB taxonomy): domain Bacteria; phylum Actinomycetota; class Thermoleophilia; order Solirubrobacterales; family 70-9; genus RHKX01. The sequence goes on along the minus strand of CAWIVF010000014.1, from coordinate 112,511 downwards.
CGCGCCGATCGATCCCTTGTCGTAGGGCGTGACGCTGAGCAGCCGCGCATCGGTCGCGGCGACGTTGGCGAGCTGGTTGAGGGGGGTCTCGGCGCCGTAGTAGTCGACGATGATGCGGTCGAGCAGGTGCGGGGAGGCGCGGCCGGTGCGCACCGTCGCAAGCTCGTTGCGGGTGGACTCCACCGACTTGGACATCCGCTCGCCGGCGTCGGCGAGCAGCTCGTCGATCAGCTCGCTCACGCGGATCCTCCGCGCTCGATGCGCCTCTCGGCAATGGCGCGATCGCGCCCGGATGACACCAGCGTTCCCACCCTCTCTCCGCGGACGATCCTATCTATGTTCGTTTCGTCCGCCATGTTGAAGACGTAGATCGGCAGGTCGTTGTCCATGCACAGCGAGAGCGCCGTCGAATCCATCACGCGCAGGCTCTTCTCGATCGCCTCGCGGTGGGTCAGCTGGGGGATGAACTGGGCGTCGGGGACCTGCGCGGGGTCCGCGTCGTAGACGCCCTCCACCCCGTGCTTGGCCATCAGGATCGCCTCCGCGTGGATCTCGAGGGCGCGCAGCGAGGCGGCGGTGTCGGTGGTGAAGAACGGGTTGCCGGTGCCCGCAGCGAAGATGACGATCCGGTCCTTCTCGAGGTGGCGCTCGGCGCGGCGGCGGATGTAGGGCTCGGCCACCTCGGTGACCGCCATCGCCGACATCACGCGCGTGTGGGAGCCCTGCTTCTCGAGCGCGTCCTGCAGCGTCAGGGCGTTGAGGACGGTCGCCAGCATCCCCATGTAGTCAGCCGTCGCCCGGTCCATGCCCGGCCGCGGCCCCCTGCAGGCCCCGGTAGATGTTGCCGGCGCCGACGACGATCGCGATCTCGAGGCCCATCCCGTGGACCGCCGAGACCTGGGCGGCGATCTGGGTGACCCGCTGGGGGTCGGTCCCGTACTCCAGCGAGCCCATCAGGGCCTCGCCGGAGAGCTTCAGCAGGATCCGGCCGAAGGCCAGCTCCCCGTCCGCGGAGTCCGCTTCGATGGGCTCCTCGCCCGACACCGGTGGGGCTCAGTCCTCCGCGCCGACCTGGAAGCGGGCGAAGCGGGCGATCCGGATGTTCTCGCCGGTTCGCGCCGAGGCCTCGGCACGCAGCGTCTCGATCGTCTTGCCGTCGTGCTTCTCGGCGTTGACGTGCACCTGGTCGAGCAGGACGATCTCCTTGCGCCACTTCGAGATCTGCCCCTCGACGATCTTGTCGCGGACGTTCTCGGGCTTGCCCTCCTCGGCCGCCTTCTGCTCGAAGACGGTGCGCTCGGCCTGCTCCTCCTCCGCCGGGATCTCCTCGGCGGTGACGTAGCGGGGCGCGGCGGCGGCGACGTGCAGGGCGATCTCGCGGGCGAACTCGACGAAGTCGTCGTTGCGGGCGACGAAGTCGGTCTCGCACTGGACCTCGACGAGGACGCCGATCTTGCCGCCGGCGTGGATGTAGGAGGAGACGACCCCCTCGCTGGTCGAGCGGCCGCTGCGCTTCGCCGCGGACGCCTGACCCTTGACGCGGAGGATCTCCAGCGCCTTCTCGGAGTCGCCGCCGGCCTCGGACAGCGCCGACTTGCAGTCCATCATCGCCGCGCCGGTGCGCTCGCGGAGCGCCTTGACGTCAGCTGCTGAGATCTGTGCGGTGCTCACTTCGAGTCTCCTTCCGGGGCGGTTGCGGCAACGGTGGGATCGGGAACCGGGGTGTTGGAGGCAGCCTCGGCGCCGGCCTTCGCCGCGGCGTCGCTCTCGGCCTTGGCTGCTGCCTCGGCGCGGGATGCGGCGGCCTCGGCCTCCTCGGCCTCCTGCGCCTTGCGGGCTTCCTCCTCCTCGCGCTTGCGCTGCTGCTCGGCCTCGCGCTTGGCGCGCTCCTCCTCCTCGCGCTTGCGGCGGGCCTCCTCGGCGGCGCGGAACGCCGTCGCCGAGCTCAGGATCGCCTCGCCGAGGGTGCGCACGATCAGGTCGCACGAGCGGATCGCGTCGTCGTTGCCCGGGATCACGTACTCGACCGGTCGCGGGTCGCAGTTCGTGTCGACCAGGGAGACGATCGGCAGCCCGAGGCGCCGTGCCTCGTTGACCGCGATCTCCTCCGCGTTCAGGTCGATCACGAAGATCGCGTCCGGCGGCCGCTCCATGTCGCGGACGCCGCCGAGGTTGAACTCGAGCTTGCGCAGCTCGGCCTCGCGCGCCATGCGCTCCTTGGTCGGCAGCAGGGCGAGCTGGCCCTCGGTCTCGAGGTTCGTCAGCTCGTGAAGCCGCTTGATCCGCTTGTTGATCGTCTGGAAGTTGGTCAGCAGCCCGCCGAGCCAGCGCCTGCTGACGTAGGGCATGCCGGTCTTCTCGGCCCACTCCTCGATCGAGTCGCGCGCCTGCTTCTTCGTCCCGACGAAGAGGATCTTGCCTCCGCGACCGGCGATCTCGGCGCAGAAGTCCGTCGCCTTGTTGAGCAGCTTCTCCGTCTGGAGGAGGTCGATGACGTGGATGCCGTCGCGCTCGCCGTGGATGTAGCGGCGCATCGCCGGGTTCCAGCGACGGGTCTGATGCCCGAAGTGGACGCCCGATTCGAGCAGCTCCTTGATGCCTGTGTCAGCCATGAATTCCCTTGCTACGTCGACTTGATGCCGGTCCGAGAGGCTCCGCGGGGACCCGGTTCAACTCCGGGCAGGGCCCGCGGTCACCAACTGGGACCGCTTGGGTGAACGCCGCAGTCTAGGCGAAGCGACCGCCTCGCCGGGATCGGCGGGCTCAGGCGGCTCGCGCGACCTCGAGCGCCGCGGCGAGATCGGCCGGCAGGGGGCTCTCGACCTCGAGCGCCTCCCCGGTCAGCGGGTGCTCGAACGAGAGGCGCCGGGAGTGCAGGAACTGGCGCTCGAGCCCGTAGCGGCCGGCCGATCCGTACTGGGGATCCCCCGCCACCGGGTGCCCGATGGCGAGCAGATGCGCGCGGATCTGGTGCGTCCGGCCAGTCTCGAGGCGGACGTCGAGGAGGGCGTCCCTGGTGAGGCGCTCGCGGACCTCGAAGTGCGTGACCGCGGGCCGCGGCCGGCGACCGCCGACGACCACCCGCTCGGGGGAGCGGTGATCGCGGCCGAGCGCGGCGTCGATCTTGCCGGTTCGCGAGGGCGGGCAGCCCTCGACCAGAGCCGCGTACTCGCGGGAGACCTCGCGCGCGGCGATCAGGGCGCTCAGCGCGGTGTGCGCCTCCGCCGTGCGGGCGACGACCAGCAGCCCGGAGGTGTCGCGGTCGAGCCGGTGGACGATCCCCGGCCGGTCGGGGTCGTCGCCTCCCCCGAGCAGGTCGCCGAGCGCCGCGACGAGGTTCGGCCCGGCGTTCCCGGGCGCCGGATGGGAGAGCAGCCCGGCCGGCTTGTCGACGATCGCGAGGTGGGAGTCGCTCCAGGCGATCCGTGGCTCGGGAGAGCTCACGGGCCGGCGGGCTTGGGCGGGGTCTCGGTCTCCGCCTCCCGGCCTCCGGGGCCGATCCCGAACACGTAGATCGCGAGCAGCATGACGACCCCGGTGGTGATCGCGATGTCGGCGACGTTGAACGCCGGCCAGCCGGGCGGGTCGATGAAGTCGGTGACGAAGCCCTCGCGCGCGCGATCGATCAGGTTGCCGATGGCGCCGCCCGCGAGCAGGCCGATCGGCAGCCAGAGGCCCGGCCGCTCGTCGCCCGCCAGGAAGTACATGAGCAGGGCGGCGAACGCGAGGGCGGCGATGACCAGAACCCAGGAGCCGGCGCCGTCGAGCAGGCCGAACGCGATCCCGCGGTTTGCGACCCGGACGATCTGGACGCCGCCGGCGAGCTCGATCGCCTCGCCCGGCACGACCTCGGAGCGCACGACGGCCTTGCTCACCTGGTCGGCGGCGATCACGAGCAGGGCCAGCGCCGCCGCCCGGCCGTACCCGGGGCCCGGGGCCTTCACCCGCGGATCAGGCCGGCGATGATCGCCTGGGCGATGTACAGGGCGATGATTCCGACCACCGGGCTCAGGTCGAGGGCCATCCCCCCGCCGCCGATTGGGGGCAGCCAGCGGCGGAAGATCCCGAGGTAAGGATCGACGGTCTCCTCGATGAATCCCGTCACCGCCCGCAACGGCGTGATGTAGGGAATCGCGCCGCGGAACATGATGTACCAGCCCATCGCGATCTTGGCGATGATCAGGATGATCATCACGTAGAAGAGGCTCTCGACGTAGACCGCCACGTCGTTGCGGTCGATCGCGGCGAGCGGCGTCATCGGACCCCCGCCATCCGCTCGAGGGAGGCGACCACCGCGCCCTCGACGGCCTCGGGCACGCGGTCGGAGCGCAGGGAGTCGAGCCCGGCCTCGGTGCTGCCCCCCGGGGAGGCGATCGCACGCTGGAGGTCGGCCGGATCGCGCAGGAGCTGGTGCTCGCCCAGCCCGGCGGCGGTCTCGCGGACCAGCCGGTCGCTCAGCTCCGGATCGAGGCCCGCCTCCGTCCCGGCGGCGATCAGGGCCTCGCAGACGAGCGCGAGGTAGGCCGGCGAGCAGCCCATCACCGCCGTTGCGGCGTCGAGCTGCTCCTCGGGGATCTCGAAGCGGGTCGCGACCACGTCGAGCAGGCCGATGGCGGCGCCGAGTGCGGAGTCGCCCGCGTCCACGGGCGTGTGGCAGATCACCCCGCGGCGGATCTCGACGGCCAGGTTGGGCATGCAGCGCAGGACGGGCGTGGAACCGAGCACCTCGCCAAGGCGGGCGAGCGGGGTTGCCCCGAGGACGGAGATGACGGCGTCGACCCGGCCGGCCAGCGGCGGAGCGGCCTCGTCGAGCGCCTTGGGCTTGACGGCGAGGACGACCAGATCGGAGCGTTCGGCGAGCTCGTCGAGCGTCTCGACCGCCTCCCCGCCGAGCTCAGCCGCGAGCTTGGCGGCCCGGCCCGAGCCCGAATCGGCGAAGAGCATGCCGTCCGGGCCGCCCTCGGCGCCGGCCCACCCGCGCGCCATAGCGGCGGCCATGTTCCCCGATCCGGCGAAGCCCAGAATCATGGGTGGCAGGTTAGAGGTCGTGGTGTTCGGTAACGCGATGCGTGGAGGCCGCGGGAGGCAGGGGTTCCGGGGCGGGCCGCTGAGCGGCCTTGAGCACCCCTCCACCCCTGCCCCCCACGTCCCTCGCGGGCGCGGCCCAGCCGAGACATATCCGTCAGCTTCTGACGAGCTTGGGAGCCGTCAGATCAAGGAAGACGAGGCGATGCTGCCAGTTGGCAGTGAGCCGAGGATGACGCCGAGCTGGCGCCTCCCAAGCCGTCAGGACTGGTTGAAGAAGCCCTTTTCGACTAGACGGGCCTTCTCCTCGGCCGAGACCTCGACGTTCGCGGGGGTGAGCATGAAGGTCTTGTCGGCGATCTTCTGCATCCCTCCGTCCATGGCGTAGGTGAGGCCGGAGCTGAAGTCGATCAGCCGCTTGGAGAGGTCGTTTCCGGTCGACTGCAGATTGAGGATGACCGGCACGTTGCGCTTGAAGCGATCGGCCACCTCCTGCGCGTCGTTGAAGTTGCGGGGGGTGACGAAGTGGACCTGGACGTCGGCGCCGCTCTCGGAGACCGGGCGCAGGTTGCGCGCGCGGCGGCGGGGTGCGGCGTCGTCGGCGAAGATGTCGTCGATGTCGTTCGCGGGCTCCTCGCGGCGGAGGCGGCGGACGTTGTTGGAGGAACCACGCGATCCCCGGCGCGGATGGGAGGAGACGGCCTCCTCGCTGATCGTGTCCGGCTCGCCGTAGGGATCGTCCTCATCCTCGTAGCGGTACTCGGGGTCCTCGGCGAGGCCGAAGTAGACGAGGGCTCTGTTCCATGTATCGCGTACTGCCATGCTGCGCGCCTTCTTCGCCCCTGCGGGCGGTTCTCCTTTGGCGATTATGACGCCCCGGAGCCCGCCGTGGGAGGTTCGCTCAGCGAAGCAGGCTGCTGCCCAGCCGGATGATCGTGGCCCCCTCGGCCACCGCCACCCGCCAGTCCTGGCTCGTGCCCATCGAAAGACGCTCCAGCCCGTGCTCGGCCGCCAGCTCCGCGAGGCGGGCGAAATGCGGCCGCGACTCCTCCGGATCGGCCGCGAACGGCGGCATCGTCGAGAGGCCGCTGACCCGGACTGGCGCCGACTCGATGAACCGGCCGAGGTCCTCCGGGGCGACCCCGCCCTTGCCCTCCTCCCCGGCCACGTTGACCTGGACGAGGACCTCGGTCTCGGGATCCGCGTGCTTGCGCAGCTGCTCGAGGACGCTCTCGGACGCGACCGAGTGGATCAGCCGCACCATGCGGCAGGAGGTCCCGGACCTTGCGGCTCTGCAGGTTGCCGATGAAGTCCCATTCGAATGCGTCGCCCCAGCGCTCCCGCTTGGCGGCGAGGTCCTCGAGCCGGTTCTCCCCGACCAGGGAGACCCCGGCCTCGGCCACGGCCCCCATCTCCTCCAGCGGGACGTACTTGCAGGCGAGCAGCACCTCCACCTTCGGCCCCGCCTCCTCGCGCACGGCCTCGAGCCGGCGGCGGACCTCATCCGGGTCGATCCCGCGGATCGGCTCGACCATCAGCCCGTCACCTGCGCCACGCCGGCCTGTCGACCGGTCCGCGGCCCGGCCCCGCGGTGGGAGAAGAACAGGTCCTGGTTGCAGCGACGTGCAGAGGTCGCTTGCCTCGACCCGCTCCACCCCGGCCCGCTCGAGCAGGCGCGTGGCGACGGCGGGGAGGTCGAGCATCCGGCTCCTCGGCGAGCCCGTCCCCAAGCGGCGCGAACGCTGCGAGCACCTCGTCGCCGACCTCGTAGCAGCAGGGTCCGATCCCCGGGCCGATGACGGCGGCCGTGGCCTCGGTCGCCTCCGCGGCCCGCCCGGCGATCCCGGCGGCGAGGCCGCGCCAGCCTCCGTGGACCATCGCCACGCCCGCCGGGACCCGAGAGCGCGATCGGAAGGCAGTCGGCGACGAACACCAGGGCGGCCAGTCCGGCCTCGGCGATCACGTGCCCGTCGACCTCGGGTGGGTCCGGCCCCGGTGCCAGCCAGAACTCGCCCTCCTGCGGGCCGTCGTGATGGGCCAGATCGCCGCCGTGCACCTGCCGCCCGATCACCACCCGGCCGGGCTCGAGCCCGAGCGCCGCGTCGAGGCGGCGGCGGTTGCTCAGCACCGAGTCGGTCCCGTCGTCGGTCAGGACGCCCAGGTTGAGGCTCTCGAAGTCACCGGTGCTGACCCCGCCGACGCGGGTCGAGAAGGCGACCCGGCGCCCGGCAGCTCGGCCTCCAGCCACCTCACTCCGTCGCGCTCGCGCCACTCCATCCCGCGGACGATCTCAGACGGCGCCCCTCGCGACCTCGAGTGCGGCTTCGAGCTCCGCCTCGCGGCCGCCGTGGAGCCCGCCGTCGAGCTTGCGCTCCAGCGCCGCCCGCAACCCGGCGCCGACCGCCGGGCCCTCCGGGATGCCGGCGGCGATCAGGTCCTCGCCGTCGATTTCGAGGCGCACGCGGCTCCACTCGTCCACGTAGCGCTGCAGCCACTCCCCGCCCAGGGCGATCGCCAGCAGCAGCTCCGCCGGTTGATGGCCGGCGGCCAGCCGGACGCCCTCCGATGCCCGCTGCGGCGTGGTGGCCGCGAGCCTCGAGGCCGCCTCGGCCCGCTCCCCGCCGAGCGCGGCGAGGCTGATCGCGCGGCTGCGAGTGGCCCCGTCGGACCCCCAGCGGGGGTTCTCGGCGAGCCGGCTCACCTCCGCAACAGCCGCGATGGCCTCCTCGGAGATCTCGAGCACCCCCCACTCCGCCAGGAGTGAGAAGCCGCGGGCCGCCTCGTCCTCGCTCGCCAGCCGGGCCAGCTCCGCTTCCCGCCGATCGGCGGAGACCGAGCCGAGATCCGTTTCGCGAAGGAGGCCGAGGGTCGCGGCCTCGGGCTCGAGGCCGAGACGAGCGGCATATCTCGCCGCGCGGATCGCGCGGGTGGGGTCGTCGCCGAAGGATCCGTCGTGAAGTATCCGGAGCACGCCCGCCTCGAGGTCGGTGGCGCCGCCGAACGGATCGAGCAGCTCGCCCCCCTCACGCAGGGGCAGCGCCATCGCGTTCACCGTGAAGTCGCGGCGGGCGAGGTCGGCCTCGATGCCCGCGGGCTCCACCTCCGGCAGGGCGCCCGGGTGCGGGTAGCGCTCGGTCCGCGTCCGCGCCAGGTCCACCCCCTGCCCGTCCAGGTGGACGGTCGCGGTCTCGAACCGCGCGTGGCGGCGGGCGGGCAGGCCGAGCCGCTCGAGGACCGGGTCGAGGTCGCCGTCGACGGCGACGTCGAGGTCGCCGGTGAGCGGCCGCCCGGAGACCAGCTCCCTGACCGTGCCGCCCACCAGGTAGGCGTCGAGGCCTCCCAGCGCGTCCCGGAGCGCCGCCAGGGGAAGGTCGCGCAAGTGGTCGGACGTCACGGAGTCGGGGCTCATCCTCCGTAGGATGCTCCGTTCGGCAGATGAAGAGGCTCTCCGGCATCTGGCGCGCCGCGACCGGCGCGGAACGGGTCGTGGCAATCGTCGCGGTCCTCGCCCTGCTCAGCACGGTTGCGTTCGCGGGCGCCTCGATGCTCAAGCGGCCCGATGACGTGTCCAATCCGGACGCCGCCTTCGACGCCGCGAAGGGGGCGGGCAAGAAGAAGCGGCCCGAGAAGCCGTCCGTGGACCGGACCGTCGACTGGGCCCGGTTCGGGTTCGACGCCGGCCGCAGCAAGTTCCTCGATGCTCAGAACGTCCGCCCGCCCTACCGGAAGCTCTGGAAGTACGACGGCGACGAGCTGATCGAGTTCCCGCCGATCGTCGTCGACGACCGCCTCTACTTCATCGACAACGCCGGCGTGTACATCGCGCTCGACGCGAAGACGGGGCGAATCGTGTGGAAGAAGCGGCTCGCCGAGCTCAACGCATCGTCCCCCGCCTACGACAACGGCGTCCTCTACACCGTCAGCCTCGAACCGGGCCAGGTGATCGCGGTCCGCGCCCGCGACGGCAAGGTGCTCTGGAGGGAGTCGCTCCCGGCCCGCGCCGAGTCGTCGCCGATGGTCGTCCGCGGCCGCCTCTACTTCGGCGACGAGGACGGCACGCTGCACGCGCTGAGGACGAAGGACGGCGAGGAGATCTGGTCCACCGGCCTCGGTGGATCGATCAAGGCGGCGCCCGCGCTCAGCGAGGGGACGCTCTTCGTCGGCGATTACGGCGGCAACATGAACGCGGTCCGCGCGAGCGACGGGAACCTCGAGTGGCAGACCCCCGACCTCGGCGTCGGCCTCGGCCAGCCCGGCCGGATCTACTCGACGGCGGCCGTCGCCTTCGGGCGCGTCTACGCGGGCGACGTCGACGGCCGGGTCTACAGCTACGAGGAGGAGACCGGCGAGATCGCCTGGAGCTTCTCCGCGGGCCACTACGTGTACTCGGGCATCGCCGCGGCCGACACGAAGAGCACCGATCCGGCGATCTACTTCGGATCGCACGACAAGCAGGCCTACGCGCTCGATGCGAAGAGCGGCGACGTGATCTGGAGCGAGTCGGCCGGGGGCCAGGTGAGCGGCCCGGCGACCGTCGTCGGCGACATCGTGTACCTCTCGACGTTCAGCGGCAACTCGACGGTCGGCTACGACACCGGCTCCGGCCGCCGCGTGTTCAGCTTCGACGATGGCGAGTACGGCCCGGTCGTCTCCGACGGCGTGAACCTCTACCTGACCGGCGGATCAACGGTGATCGCGTTCGACCCGGTCGATCTCGGTGGCTACAAGTACAAGGAGAAGCCCGGTCAGAAGGGCGTCGTGCCGCCCGCCGAGCACCGCAAGGCTCTGGCCGCGATGAAGAAGCGGCAGGCGAAGCAGGGCGGCGGCGAGCCGCAGGGCGGTCAACCAAGCAAGCAGGACCCGGACCCGGCCTCCGGCCAGGAGCCCGGCGGGAACTAGATCCGGCGGACCGGGACCCCCGCCTCGGCCATCGCCCGCTTCGCCTCGGCGATCGTGTGACGGCCGTAGTGGAAGATCGAGGCGACCAGGACGGCATCGGCCCCGCCCTCGATGATGCCCTCGGCGAGATGGTCCAGCGTGCCGGCCCCGCCGGAGGCGATCACCGGGATCGAGACGGCGGCGGCCACCGCGCGGGTCAACGGCAGGTCGTAGCCGTCGCTCGTGCCGTCGCGGTCCATGCTCGTCAAGAGGATCTCCCCCGCTCCCCGCTCGGCGGCCTCGCTCGCCCAGGCGACGGCATCGCGCCCCTCGACGCGCTCGCGGCCGCCCTTGACGTAGACGTCCCAGGGCCCGTCGGACCCTCCGGGCCGGGCTCGCGCGTCGATCGCGACGACCACGCACTGGGCGCCGAAGACCTCCGCCAGCTCGCCGATCAGCTCGGGCCGGGCCAGCGCCGCCGAGTTGATCGCGACCTTGTCCGCGCCGGCGTCGAGCACCGCCTGAGCGTCGGCGACCGAGCGGATCCCGCCGCCGATCGTGAACGGCACGAAGACGTCGTCGGCGGTCCGCCGCGCGAGGTCGACGATCGTGTCGCGGCTCTCGTGGGAGGCGGTGATGTCGAGGAAGACGAGCTCGTCGGCCCCCTCGGCGTCGTAGCGCGCCGCGAGCTCGACCGGATCTCCCGCGTCGCGGATGTCGACGAAGTTCGTTCCCTTCACGACCCGCCCGCGATCGACGTCCAGGCAGGGGATCAGTCGCTTCAGCGCCATCGCGGCGGCCTACTTGCGCCGGCCGGTTGCCGCGGTTGCGGCAGCGGCGCGCGCGAACGCGGTGGGCTCGAGCTTGCGGACCAGGGCCATGACCCGCGTCTTCTCCGGGCGGGTCAGGTTCGCCGGCCGCCCCTTCGACTTCGCGAGCAGCCCGCGCAGCTCGGCCCGCTCGGCGGCCGTCAGGTTCTGGATGTGGCGCCTGGCGACCAGCCCGACCTGGCCGATCATGATCGCCCGGCCGATCAGGGTCCAGCGCCCCGCTCCCCTCATCGCGGTGCCGACGACGCTCACGCCGTCGCCCCCTCGTCCCCGCCCAGCGCAGCGATGGCCTCGGCCACCGTGAAGCGCCCGTCGTAGAGCGCCCGGCCCACGATCACGCCGCTCATGCTCGGCGCGCTCATCGCCGCGAGGCCCTCGAGGTCCTTGAGGGTGCCGACGCCGCCCGAGTAGATGAGCTCGGCCCCAGCCTCGTCGCAGGCTCGCAGGATCGGCCCGAGGCCCGCCGTTCCCGGGCCGTCCAGCGTGCCGTCGACCTCGACGGGCGTGTAGAGGAAGGTGGAGACGCCGCGCGCGGCGAGCAGCTCGATCGCCTCCTGGACCCGGGTGCCCGTGGGCTTCTCCCAGCCCTCGACGGCGACCCGGTCGCCGCGCGCGTCGACGGAGGCGACGATGCGGCCCGGGTAGAGGTCGGCGAGCTCGCCGAGCAGGTCGGGGTTTCGCTGCGCGCTGGTGCCGAGCACCGCCCGCTGAGCGCCGGCGGCGAAGGCGTGCTCGACCGAGCGCCGGTCGCGCAGGCCACCGCCGAGCTGGATCGGGACGTCGACGGCAGCGGCGATCCGGGCGACCGCCTCGAGGTTGGCCGGCTCACCGCCGCGGGCGCCGTCGAGGTCGACGACGTGGAGGATCGAAGCGCCGCCCTCGACCCAGCGACGGGCGGCGTCGGCGGGGTCGTCGTCGAAGCGCGTCTCGCGGTCGTAGTCGCCCTGGACGAGCCTGACCGCGTGGCCGTCGCGGATGTCGATCGCCGGAAACAGGGTCAGCGAGCCGGATGAGACCTTCGGGGTCGTCATCGCGTTACGCCGCCGCGGCGGCCGGGGTTGCGATCGAGACGAAGTTGCGGAGCATCCGCAGGCCGGCGGCGCTGGACTTCTCGGGGTGGAACTGGGTCCCGTAGACGTTCTCGGCACCGACGATCGCGGCAAACCGCTCGCCGTGCTCGGCGCTGGCGATCAACCCGTCCGCCTGCGTGTGCGCTCCGAGCGAGTGGACGAAGTACACGGGCTCGCCCTCGGCGATGCCCTCCGTGAGCGGCGAGGGCCGCTCGAGCCGCAGTGGCGACCAGCCGATGTTCGGCAGCTTCAGACCCGGCGCATCCAGGGGCTCCACCGTCCCGGCGAGAAAGCCGAACCCCGTCGCGCCGCCGTGCTCGCTCGAGCTCTCGAAGAGGAGCTGCATGCCGAGGCAGATGCCGAGCAGCGGGACGCCCGCCTCGACCCGTTCGCGGATCGCGACCTCCAGGCCGAGCTCGCGGATCCGCCTCATCGCCTCGGGAAACGCCCCGACGCCGGGCAGGATCAGAGCGGTCGATCCGAGGATCCCGTCCGCCGAGGAGGTCTTCTCGACCTGTGCTCCGACGTGTTCGAGCGCCTTCTCGACCGACCGCAGGTTGCCCATGCCGTAGTCGGCGATCGTGATGGGTGGGGTGGGATCGGCCACCCGCGCCATGTTAGGGCGCGCCGGTGGCCCGGTCGATGATGTCCTTGACCGTCTTCCAGGAGGGCTTGGCGTCCCCGTCCTCCTTGATCAGCCCGGCCTCCGGGCACCACCCACAGGCGGTCGGGTATCGAGAAGTCGCGCCAGACGTAGAGGTAGGCAGCGTCGATGTTCCACTCGATCGCGACGGCTCGAGCAGCAGGTTCAGGCCCTTCCTCAGCCGGTTCTTCTGTCCCTTCGTGCCGACGACCGAGGGGCTCCGCTTGGGTCCGTCGGTCGCCCAGCCGATCTCACCGACCAGGAGCTTGGCGTCGCCGTCGCCGGCTCGGCGCATCACCCTGAGGGCCTGCTTGATCTGCTTGCGCACCGTCCCGACCCCCGACCCGTAGGGATGCACGTTGACGATCTCGAAGTGCTGTTCGATTCCCGGGTACCGGTAGAACGCCTTGAGGAACCGCACGGCGGACATCGACCGGCGATCGCGCGGGTAGCCGTACATCCCGCCGAGCGCAGACCCGAGCCGCCGGATCCACCTCGCTGAGCGCCTTGTCGGTCACCGTGACCAGCCGGGCGTAATCCTGCGGGTCCGCCTTGGGGAGCCAGAACGGGCGCGCGTTCTGCTCGTTCCAGACGATCCACTTGCGGATCGGGACCTTGGGCAGCCGCCGGGTTGCGCGTCCAGTACGTCCCGTTCGGCCCGTAGCGCTCGCGCGGCCGCCCTGACGAAGCGGGACCAGAGCCTGAGGTCCTCCTTCGACCCGGTCGGCGGGATCGACCTTCGACGGCGACTTGGCGATGAAGCGGGGCGTCCCGTAGAGGAAGGGCGTCGGGACGATGCCGTTGCGGGCTGCGTAGGCGACGAGCTCGTCCGGCGCCGCCCCAGCGGAAGTCGCCCTTGCGGGTGCGTTGCGCGGCCCGCCAGTTGAAGCCGATGCGGTAGGCGCCGAGCCCGCCGTTGCCCATCCGCTCGAAGTCCCGTTCGCGCCGGGCAGCACCGCGCTGACGCCGAAGAACTGCCTCGGAACGTCCGCGTGGGCGGCCGCGGGCACGGACATGCCGATCGCGACCGCAAGGATCGCGAGGGTGCCCAGCCGCATACGCGGCCGCCTGGCTGTGCCGGGTCGAGCCATCACTTCAAGGTTAAGCACATGGCCCCGGCGGGAGTTGCGGCGCAGAGGGGACTCTAGGCTGGGCGCGTGGCCGATTCGAGTACACCCGGCGTGATCCTGCAGCACGGCGAGGACGGACCGGCGGCCCTGTTCGGGGAGTGGTGCGAGCGGCGCGGGATCGAGTTCTCCACCCGCCGCGTGTGGGAGGACGGGCCCCCGCCGGACCCGCCGAATACGGCTGGATCTGCGCTCTCGGCGCCGACGAGACCCCGCATCGCGACGGAAACCCGGAGTGGGTCGACGCGGAGATCGCCTTCCTCCGCTCCGCCCTGGACGCCGGCGTGCCGATCCTCGGGCTCTGCTTCGGGGCCCAGGCACTCGCCTGCGCCGCGGGCGGCGGGGTCGCGCCGGCCGCGCCGGCCGAGGTCGGCTGGCTCCCGGTCGAGACCACCGACCCGGCGCTGATCCCGCCCGGGCCCTGGCTCCACTTCCACTACGACCAGCTCGAGCTCCCACCGGGCGCCGTGGAGCTCGCGCGCTCGCCGGCCGGACCGGCGGCCTTCCGCTCGGGCCGCAGCCTCGGCGTCCAGTTCCATCCCGAGGCGACCCCCGCCATCGCCGACGCCTGGGCGCGGGCGGAGGTGGCCGAGCTGGCGGCGATCGGCGTCACCCCCGAGGGGGTCGCCGAGCAGGGACGAAGGAGCGGCGCGGAAGCGGCGGCGTCGGCCAACCGGCTCTTCGACGGGTGGTGGGCCGGCCTCGCGGGGCCCTAGCTCGTCAGCGTTCCCTTGGTCGAAGGGATCCCCGGCTCGTCGGGGTCGATCGAGACCGCAACGCGCAACGCCCGCGCGAAGGCCTTGAAGCAGGCCTCGATCATGTGGTGTGCATTCGACCCGTAGGGGTTGGAGAGGTGCAGGGTGAGCTTCGCGTTCGTCGCCACCGCCCGGAAGAACTCCTCGGTCAGCTCGGCCTCGTAGCCGGCGATCGAAACCGGAGGCAGCTCCGCGGAGAACAGGCAGAAGGGCCGCCCGGAGACGTCGATGGAGCAGCGCCCGAGCGCCTCGTCCATCGGCACCTCGACGTGCGCGTAGCGGCGGATGCCGGCGCGATCGCCGAGCGCGGCGTCGATGGCCTGACCGAGGGCGATGCCGACGTCCTCGACGGTGTGGTGGGAGCCGGTCTCGAGGTCGCCGGTCGCCTGGACCCGGAGGCCGAGCCGCCCGTGGCGGCCGAGCAGGTCGAGCATGTGGTCGAGGAACCCGACCCCGGTCGAGGCGGACACCTCACCGCCGTCGAGGTCGAGCTCGAGGGCGATCTCGGTCTCCTTGGTCTTGCGCTTGATCTCGGCCGTGCGTCCCATCGGATCCCTCAGGATGACTCCTCGCCCGGACCGCCGGCTTCCCCGCGGGCCCTTGCCGACTCACCGTGCACGGGAAATCCCTCCGCCCGGGCGATCGTCTCGACCGCGCCGGCGAGCTCGGCGGGCGATCCTCCGGCCATCCGGACGCGGCTGGTGCGGCGCCGGAACGTCCCCGGTCCGAGCGGCCCCGTGAACCTGCCCGCCCCGCCGGTCGGCAGGGTGTGGTTGGACCCCGCCGCGTAGTCGCCGAAGGCGGCTGCGCCGGAGCGGCCCTCGAAGATGCAGCCGGCGGTCGGGACGGACGCCGCGATCTCGGCGGCGCCCTCGCAGTCGATCTCGAGGTGCTCGGGGGCGTAGCGGAGCGCCAGCTCGGCGGCGGCCCCGGTGTCGGGCACCTCCACCAGCTCGAGCGCGGCGTCGTGGACGCTCTCGCGCTCCGCCGCGAGTCGCTCGACCGCCTCGCCGATCGCCGTCAGGGCCGCGCCGTCGGTGCAGGCGACGACGAGCGGGCTGTCGGAGCCGTGCTCGGCCTGAGCGCACAGATCAAGGGCGATCCATCCGGGGTCCGAAGAGCCGTCGCAGATGACCATCAGCTCGGAGGGGCCGGCGTAGCCGTCGATGCCGACCACCCGCGAGACCTGGAGCTTCGCCTCCTGCACCCATGGCCCGCCGGGGCCGGCGATCACGTCCACCGGGTCGATCGTCTCGGTGCCGTGGGCGAGCGCGGCGACGGCGTGCGCGCCACCCGCCGCCAGCACGGCGTCCGCGCCGGCGAGAGCCGCAGCCGCCAGGACCGCGGGGTGCGGGGTCCCATCCGCGCCGGGAGGGGATGCGACCACGATCCGGCTCGACCCCGGCCACCCGGGCGGGGATCACGCCCATCAGCACGCTGGAGGGATATGCGGCCCGTCCGCCGGGTGCGTAGATCGCCGCCGCCCCGACGGGCGCGGAACCGGTGCCGACGGCGTGACCCTGGGGCAGAGACACCCACCGCGCCTCCTCGTCGAGCTGCGCCTCGGCGACGGCGCGGATGTTCGCGGCGGCCAGCTCGAGCGCCGTCCGCAGGTCCGGAGTCGATCGAACCGAGCGCGTCCTGCAGTGCCTCGGCGCCGATCAGGAGGGGATCCGGCCGCGCTCCGTCCAGCCGCTCGCAGAGCTCGAGGAGCGCCGCGTCGCCGCCGCCGCGAACCGCCTCGATGACCCCCGCAACTCCCTCGCGGAGGCCCGTCGGCTCGGAACCGGCCGAGCGGAGCTCACCCGCCAGCGCCCGGGCATCCGTCCCGTCCCAGCGCCGCGTCGTGATCCTCACCCCCGCGCCGCCTCCCGGAGCCGCTCGACCATGCGATCGAGCTCCGCGACCCGGAGCTTGTGGGCGACCCGGTTGGAGACCAAGCGCGCCGTGCAGACGGAGATCTCGTCGACCACGGCGAGGCCGTTGTCGGCGAGGGTCCTCCCCGTGTCGACGATGTCGACGATCCCGTCGGCGAGCCCGACGAGCGGCGCCAGCTCGACCGAGCCCTTCACCTCCACGACCTCCGCCTGGCGCCCGACCCGTTCGAAGTAGGCGTCCGCGGTGCGCGGGTACTTCGTCGCGATGCGCATCGAGCCGAGGCGGCGCTCGGCCTCGCCGAGCTGGTCGGAGCCCTCGCGCGCCGCGAGGACCATCCGGCAGCGGCCGAAGCCGAGGTCGGCGAGCTCGTAGACGGTCCGGTCCGCCTGCTCCACGAGGACGTCCTTGCCGGTGATGCCGAGGTCGGCCGCGCCGGCCTCGACGTAGGTGGGGACGTCGGAGGGCCGCACGGTGACGATCGTCAGCTCACCGAGGTCGAAGATCAGCGCCCGGGAGTCGCTGCGCGGCTCGGAGGTGTCGAAGCCGGCCCGGTCGAGCATGTCGAGGCAGGGACCGAAGAGGGAGCCCCGCGGCAGCGCCAGCGAGAGCGCCTCGCCCTGGTTGGCCCGCGGGTTCACGATCCGGCCCCCGCGTCGGCGTCGGACCGAGCGGCGAGCCGCTCCTCCTCCGCCTGGGCGATGTGCAGCCGCTCGAGATAGAGCGCGAAGCCCGCCGCCGGCATGTCGCGGCCGAACCGGCCGAGCAGGGTGTCGTAGCGGCCACCGCCGCCGAGCACGTGGCCGAGCGCGGGGTCGTAGACCTCGAACATGGCGCCCGTGTAGTAGCCGAGCTCGCGCAGGAGGCCGAGGTCGAGCTGGACGCGGTCGGCGATGCCGGCGCGCTCGAGCCCCTCGAAGGTGTCGGCGAGCCGCCGCGACGCCCGCGCCAGAGCGTCGCCGCCGATCTCGCGCGCCCGGGCGAGGACCTCGGAGCCGCCGCGCAGGCTGGTCAGCTCGACGATCGCCCGTCGCTGCTCGTCGGCCAGACCGTCGAGCTCCCCCACCTCCGCCTCGATCGCGACGAGGTCATGGGCGGCGAGCTGGGTGAGGATCCGGCCGCGGGCATCAGCGGGGACGCCGTACTCGTCGAGCACCTGGCCGATCAGGTCGGAGTCCCCCAGCCCGACGACGGCGCGGTCGAGGCCGATCGCGTCGAGGGCGCCGACCAGCAGCTCCATCACCTCGACCGTCCCGGCCGGGGCCTCGGCTCCGATCAGCTCGATGCCGACCTGACGCTGTTCCCTCATCTGGCCGCGCTGCGGGCGGACCGCCCGGTAGACGTTCGCCTCGTAGCGGAAGCGGAAGGGGCCCTCCTCGGGCCGGAAGCGGTGCGCGGTGAGCCGGGCGATCGGCACCGTCATGTCGCTGCGCAGGGCGAGCACCGTGCCCGCCTCGTCGAAGAACCTGTAGCCGGAGCCCCCGCCGGGGCCGTCAGCGGGATCGAGGGACTCGTGCTGCTCGATCGTCGGCGTCGCGACCTCGCCGTAGCCCCGCGAGTCGAAGAGCTCGGCGAGGGTCGCCTCGATTGCGCGCAGCTCGCGCATCTCGTCCGGGAGGATGTCCCTTGTCCCGGTGGGGATCGACTGGCTCATGCTCGGTTGCGCCCCTCTCGCCGGTTTCGGCGTCGCCTACGCGGACGCCGCGACGGGCCCGGTCGGGACCCGCTCGATGCGGGCGCCGAGGTTCTGCAGGCGTTCGTCGATCCGCTCGTAGCCGCGGTCGATCTGGGCGATGTTGCCGATCTCGGACGTTCCGCGGGCGGCGAGGGCCGCGATGAGCATCGCCATCCCGGCGCGGATGTCAGGGCTCTCGAGGCGCTCCCCGTGAAGCCGGCTCGGACCGCTGACGATCGCCCGGTGGGGATCGCACAACGTGATCCGAGCGCCCATGGAGACGAGCTTGTCGGTGAAGAACAGGCGGTTCTCGAACATCTTCTCGAAGATCAGGATCGTCCCATCGGCCTGCGTGGCCAGGGCGAGGGCGATCGAGGTGAGGTCGGCGGGGAACGCCGGCCACGGGCCGTCGTCGATCTTGGCGATCGCGTCGCCCATGTCGTCGCGGACCGCGAGGCGCTGCCGGGGCGGCACGTAGAGGTCGTTGCCGTCGATCGAAGTCTTCAGCCCGAGGCGGCCGAACTGGCGGCGGATCATCACGAGGTCGATCGGCTCGACGTCGCGGATGGTCAGCTCTCCGCCGGTGGCGGCGGCCAGGGCCATGAAGCTGCCGATCTCGATGTGATCGGGGCTGATCGTGTGATCGGCGCCGCCGAGCTTGTCGCGCCCGTGCACGGTCATGGTGTTCGACCCGATGCCGTCCACCTGAGCGCCCATCTTCGTCAGCAGCCGAGCGAGGTCCTGGACGTGCGGCTCCGATGCGGCGTTCGAGATCGTCGTCGGCCCCTGGGTCAGGGCGGCCGCCAGCAGGGCGTTCTCCGTTCCCATCACCGAGGGCTCGTCCATGAAGATCGCGCAGGGCTTCAGCCCGTCCGCGGCACTCATCTCGATCATCCGGTCGCCGGAGATCTTCGCGCCGAGGTCGCGGAAGGCATCGAGGTGGGGATCGAGCCGGCGACGGCCGATCGTGTCGCCGCCCGGGGGCGGCATCGCAACCTCGCCGAAGCGGGCGAGCAGCGGTCCGGCGAGCAGGAACGAGGCGCGGATTCGCGCGGCCAGGTCCTCGTCGAGCGAGGTGGACGAGAGGTTCGCGGCGCAGAGGCGCAGCTCGTTGTCGCCCAGCCGCTCGACCTCGACGCCGAGGTTGGCGAGCAGGCCGATCTGGGCCTCGGTGTCGCGGATCCGCGGCACGTTGCGCAGGACGACGTCCTCCTCGGTGAGGAGGCATGCGGCCAGGATCGGCAGGGCCGCGTTCTTGTTGCCGGCGGCTCTGATCTCCCCGCTCAGCGGGACGCCGCCCTGGATGACGAATTTCTCCATGGGAATCGCGGGCTAGGGTAGACGACGATGGCTGAACCGACCCGTGCAGAAGCATGGGAGCTGGTCCAGGAATGGACCGCCTCCGACTCGCTGCGCAAGCACGCGCTCGCCGTCGAGGCCTCGATGCGCGCCTACGCGCGGGTCTGGGGCGAGGACGAGGAGCGCTACGCGGTCACCGGGCTCGTGCACGATCTCGATTACGAGCGCCATCCCGATCTCGAGACGGGGCACCCCCGGATCGCGCTCGCCGAGCTGGAGAAGCTGGGCTACCCGCAGGACGTGATCGACGCGGTCGCCGGCCACGCTGAGTTCCTCGGCGTGCCCCGTGAGACGAAGCTGGCGAAGACGCTGTTCGCGGTCGACGAGCTCTCGGGTTTCGTCACCGCCTGCGCCCTCGTGCGGCCGACCGGCATCGAGGGGATGAAGGTGAAATCGGTGCGCAAGAAGCTCAAGCAGCCCTCCTTCGCAGCCAAGGTCGACCGCGGCCAGATCGAGCGCGGAATCGCTGAGCTCGGGGTCGACGAGACCGAGCACATCGGTCGCGTCATCGACGCCCTGGCGGCGGAGGCGGAGACGCTCGGGATCACGGCTTCGGAGGCCGCCGAACCCTCCAAGGGCGAGGCCTAGCGTGCGCCGCGGCCTGCGGATCGCCCTCGGGGTGCTGGTCGTCCTGATCGCCCTCGCGGTCGTCAACGCGATCGTGCTCGACAGCCAGCGGCAGTCGGCGGAGGTCACGGCGCCCGACGGCAAGATCCTCGAGCTCTCCTCGGTCGACCTGCAGGTGGTCGACCGGCCCGCGACCGATCCGGCGGCCCAGGGGGAGCCGATCGTCCTGCTCCACTGCTTCGCCTGCTCGTCCCGCTGGTGGGAGGCGATGGTCCCGCTGCTCAATCGGGAGCACCGGGTCGTCGAGATCGACCTGATCGGCCACGGCGGCTCGGAGAAGCCGACCAGCGGCTACGAGATCGAGACCCAGGGCGGCGCGGTCGCCGAGGCGCTGAACGAGCTGAACATCCAGGGCGCCACGGTCGTCGGGCACTCGATGGGTGGAATGGTGGCGACGTCGCTGGCGGAGACCGCAAGTCAGCTCGTCAGCCGCGTCGTGCTGATCGGGACACCCCCGGAGGCGGGGATGACGGAGCTGCCGTTCACCGCGCGGCTCGTCGGCACCCCCGTCCTCGGCGAGGCGATCTGGCGGCTGCGCACCGACTCCCTGATCCGCTCGGGCTACGACGATGCGTTCGCGCCCGGCTTCGACGCGGAGGGAGCCTTCGACGATCCGGATCGCCTCGTCGACGACAACCGGGCGATGACGTTCACCTCCTTCTCCGACTCCGACGAGGAGGCCGACGACTTCCTCGAGGAGCAGTCGCTGGTGACGCGGCTGCGCCCCACCGGGGTCTTCGCGCTGGCCATCCAGGGAGCCGAGGACCAGCTCTTCGATCCGGAGGAGGCGGCTGAGAAGTACCGCGCCCTGCCCGGCGCGCAGGTCGAGATCCTCGACGGCGCCGGCCACTCCCCCAACGTCGAGCTGCCGAAGGAGACCGCGGCTCTGGTGCTCGAGTTCGCCGAGTCGGACGCCGGCATCGAGGCCGTCGAGCCTCCGAAACCTCCGCGCGAAGCCGAAGCCCAAGCAGACGCCGCCGAAGCCCAAGCAGAAGAAGTGAGGCGCCGGCTCGGGCCCGTCGCGGTCGCGCTGGTGCTCCTGACCCTTCCCGGCGAGGCGCAACCGAGGCGCGCCGAGGCGATCTGGGTGCCGGAGCCGGGCGAGCGCTGGCAGTACCAGCTGGAGGGCGGCGCGGTCGACGCCGACATCTGCCGCAAGCCGTTCTCAGGCGGCGGGTGCGTGCGGCCCGACATCTTCGACATCGACCTCTACGAGGACTCGCCGGAGGGCGTGCCTCAACCGGGACGCCGTCGACGCGATCCACGACCGCGGAGCCCACGCCGTCTGCTACCTCTCGGCCGGGACCGCCGAGCGCTTCCGTCCCGACTACCGGCAGGTACGTCCGCTTCGACCGCCGCCACGACGGGCGGCTCCTCGGCAAGCCGTTCAGCGACCGGTTCAGCAACGAGCGCTGGGTCGACTTCGGCCCCGCGGCCAACCGCCGCTTCCTCCTCTCGAGGATGCGCGCCCGGACGGCGAAGTGCGCCCGGGCCGGCTTCGACGCCGTCGAGTACGACGTGGTTGACGCCTACGCGCAGGGCCGCCGCGTGACCGGCTTCAGGGTCGGCGCGGGTGAGCAGCTCCGCTACAACCGGAGGCTCGCGCGGATCGCCCACTCCCAGGGGCTCTCCGTCGCCCTCAAGAACGACCTCGGGCAGCTCGAGGAGCTCGAGCCCGCTTCGACTTCGCGATCAACGAGCAGTGCCTCCAGTTCCGCGAGTGCACGAACAACCCGCCGCCGGGCTACCGGGCGTTCCTCGACGCCGGCAAGGCGGTGCTCCAGGTGGAGTACCGCCGCGAGCCCAGCCAGTTCTGCGACGACGCCGAGCGGATCGGGCTCAGCTCGATCAAGAAGGCGGCGGACTACTCGCTGGCCGCCGAGCCCTGGACCCCCTGCAGCTAGGGACCGGCCTGCTCAGGCGTCCTTCGAGACGGGCCGGTAGATCAGGATCAGCGTCTCGCCGGCCGCCCTCGATTCGGTCAGCTCGAAGTCGAGCGGGCTGCCGGTCTCACCGAACAGGCGCTTGCCCGCCCCGAGGACGGTCGGGAAGACCATCAGGCGAAGCTCGTCGATCAGGCCGTGATCGCTTAGCGCCCCCACGAGGCGGACGCTGCCGTTGACGAGGATGTCGCCGCCGATCTCGTCCCGCAGTCGCCGCACCGCCTCGGCGATGTCGCCGTCGATGACCGTCGAGTTGTTCCACTCGGGCTCCCGCAGCGTCGAGGTGACGACGTACTTGGGCATGTTGTTGAACTTGTCGGCGAAGGGGCCCTCGCGGGACGGCCACGCATCGGCGAAGCCCTGGTAGGTCGTGCGGCCGAGCAGCAGCGCCTCGGCCGCCTCCACCTCGTCCATCTTGAACTGGTCGCCCGTCGGGCCCCCGGTCGAACTTGAAAGCCCAGCCACCCCGATCGAGGCTCTCGCTCCCGCCCGGATCCTCGACGACCCCGTCCAGGGTCATGAACTGCGACACGACTACCTTGCCCATCTCCGTCATCCCTTCGCTCTGGTTGCCGGGTTCAACCTATGCCAACGTGCTCGCCCCTCGCGGCCATCGCATAGGGTCGGCCCATGGCAGCCGAACCGATCCGGGTCGTCGTTCTCGAGGGTGACCAGACCGGCCAGGAGCTGCTCGAGGCATCGCTCCTCGTTCTCGACCCGGACGTGCTCGGGCTCCCGGTGCAACTCGACCGGTTCGACCTCTCGCTGGAGAACCGGCGCGCCACGCAGAACGAGGTCTGCACGGAGGCCGCCGTTGCGATGCGCGAGGCCGGCCTCGGCCTGAAGGCGGCGACGATCACCCCCGAGGGCGCCGATGACGTCGGCAGTCCCAATCGACTGATCCGCGAGGGCATCGACGGGACCGTGATCGTCCGCACCGGTCGGCGGATCCCCGGGGTCTCCCCCATCGCCGGCATCCATCATCCGATCTCGGTCTGCCGCATGGCCGTCGGCGACGCCTACGGGGCGAAGCAGTGGCGCGAGCCGAGCGACGACGGTGGCGACGAGATCGCCTTCCGCACCGAGCGGATCAGCCGGCGCGTCTGCCGCGCCGTGTCCGAGCACTCCTTCCGCACCGCCCGGCAGATGGGCGCCAAGGTCTACGGGGGGCCGAAGTGGACGGTCAGCCCGGTCTACGAGGGGATGCTGAAGGAAGAGCTGGACGCGGCGGCCGAGCGGCATCCCGACGTCACGTACGAGCCGGTGCTGATCGACGCCACCTACGCCGGGCTGATCAGCGGCGCCGCCGACCGCCCGCTCGTGATCCCGACGCTGAACCGTGACGGCGACCTGCTCAGCGACCTCGTGATGCCGATGTTCGGCTCGATCGCCGGCGCCGAGTCGATCCTGCTCAGCCTCGACGAGGAGCTGCGCCCGGCCGTCGCCATGGCCGAGGCGCCGCACGGCACCGCCCCGTCGCTCGAGGGCAAGGACGTCGCCAACCCGATGGCGATGGTGCTCGCCTGCGCCGCCGTCATGCACTACGCCGGCGAACGCGGTCACGAGGGCGCCGAGCGGGCGTCGGAGGCGATCTACGCGGCGACCCTGGAAGCCGCCGGCGACGGGATCCGCACCCACGACCTCGACGGGCATTCGAGCACGACCGAGGTCTGCGCCGAAGTGGCGAAGCGGGTCCGAACGGCGCTCCGAACCGACTGACGGCAGAGGCGGGTCTGCGGGCCCGCCACGCGACTTCCCTGCAATCCATAGGATCGCCCCGTCATGGAGGCAGGCACGCTATCCGCCGGGCCCGGGCAGCCCTCGGCGCTCCGGCAGGGACGCTCCTGGGCGGCGCGGAATCCGGTCAAGGTCTTCCTCGCGGTGATGGGGCTGGTCGCCCTCTACCTGCTGATCCGCGAGGGGCTCCACGATCTCGCCCAGAGCACGGTCTACGGCCTGGTCGCCGGCTCGTACTTCGCGCTCGGCGCGATCGGCCTGACCCTGGTCTACGGGATCCTCCAGCTCACGAACTTCGCCCACGGCGATCTGCTGACGCTCGGGGCCTACATCGCCTACGTGTTCAGCATCAGCATCGGCCTGCCCTTCCTCGTCGCGATGGCGATCGCAATCCTCCTGGTCGCCGTCTTCGCGATCGCCACCGAGCTCGTCATGTTCAAGCCGATGCGGCGGAAGAAGGCCGGCACGCTGCAGCTGATCCTGATGACGATCGGCCTCGCGTTCGTCATCCGCTACACGATCCAGCTGTTCGCGGGCTCGGCCCAGAGGAGCCTCGACGTCAACGTCACCGACACGATCAGCTTCCTCGGCCTCTCGATCGGCCAGACCCAGCTGATCGTCGTGATCGTGGGCCTGATCGTTTGCTGGGAGTCGGCCTGCTGCTCCGGTTCACCTCCCTGGGCCGGCAGATGCGCGCGCTCGCTGACAACTTCGACCTCGCCGAGACGACCGGCATCGACACGAACCGGATCGTGATCTACACCTGGGCGCTGTCGGGGGCGCTGGCCGGCCTCGCCGGAGTCCTCGTCGCGGCCTCGGTCGGCAGCTTCACCCCGAACACCGGCTTCACGCTGCTCCTCTCGATCTTCGCTGCCGTCACCCTCGGCGGCATCGGCAACGCGTTCGGCGCCCTCGCCGGTGGCCTGGTCATCGGCATCACCCAGGAGTGGTCGACGCTCGTGGTCGACGCGGAATGGAAGGTGGCGATCAGCTTCCTCGTGCTGATCGTCGTGCTGATCGTCCGGCCGCAGGGCATCTTCGGAAGCGAGCGCACGCTGTGAGCCTCGACATCCCGCTCGCCATCTCGACCGATTTCCTGACCGCGTGGAGCTTCTGGATCGGGGTCGGGATCCTCGCCGGGATCTACGGCATCTTCACCCTCGGGCTGCAGCTCAACGTCGGCTACACGGGGATCCTCAACTTCGGGCAGGCGGGCTTCATGGCCCTCGGCGCCTACTCGGCCGTGATCTTCGTGGTCACGCTCGGCATGCCGTTCCTGCTGGCGCTGCCGCTCTCGATGCTGGTCACGATGGCCTTCGGGCTGCTGGTCGGACTGCCGACGCTCCGGCTGCGCGCCGATTACCTGGCGATCGCGACGATCGCGTTCTCCGAGGTGGTCCGGATCGCGGTGCAGAACTCGGACACGCTCACCGGTGGCAACCAGGGGACGATCAGCCTCGAGCTCGAGAACGACCGGATCTTCAGCGAGGCCTGGTTCACCGCCTCCGACTGGATCGCCCAGAACATCTTCGATCCGATCGGGCTCACCGATCCGGACTTCCTCAACCTGCCGCTCCTGGCGGTCATCTGGATCGTGCTGCCGCTGTTGGCCTTCGGGCTCTCCCGGCTCGTGCGCTCCCCATGGGGTCGGGTCCTGCGCGCCGTCCGCGAGGACGAGGACGCCGCCCGCGCGCTCGGCAAGAACGTCTTCTCCTACAAGCTCCAGTCGCTGGCGATCGCCGCCGGGCTGGGAGCGATCGCCGGCTGGTTCCTCGTCCTCAACCTGCAGTCGGTCAACCAGACGGCCGTTCGAGCCGATCTTCACCTTCTTCGGCTACGTGATCCTGATCCTCGGCGGCCTCGCGAGCTTCCCCGGCGTGCTCGTCGGGACGATCTTGCTCTGGACCGTGCTCGAGGGCCTGCGCTTCCTCGACCTGCCGCTCGACGGCGGCCAGATCGCGGCGCTGCGCTTCATCATCGTCGGGCTCGTCCTGATCCTGCTGGTCGCCTTCCGCCCGCAGGGCGCGCTCGGCAAGAAGGAGGAGATGGTGCTCAGTGACTGAGACCTCCCCCACCGCCACGCCCGCGCCGGCGACCGCCGACCGGAGGCGCGATCCTCGAGGTCGAGAACGTCCACAAGCAGTTCGGCGGCATCCATGCGGTACGCGGGGCCACCTTCGACGTCAAGCGCGGCTCGATCACGGCGCTGATCGGCCCCAACGGAGCCGGCAAGACCACCCTCTTCAACATCGTCACCGGCTTCTACCGGCCCGACGCCGGCCGAATCCTTCTCGACGGCGAGTCGATCTTCGGCAAGCGCCCCTACTCCATCGCCCGCCGGGGCATGGTCCGGACGTTCCAGATCACGAAGGCGCTGTCCGCGATGCCGGTGATCGACAACATGATGCTCGCGGCTGCCGACCAGCCCGGCGAGCACCTTCCGAAGCTGCTGACCCGACCACTTGCGAACCGCAACCGGGAGGCGGAGGTCCGCGAGCAGGCGATGGAGCTGCTCGCCACCTTCAACCTCGACAAGAAGGCCGACGATTACGCCGGGACGCTCTCCGGCGGCCAGCGCAAGCTGCTCGAGCTGGCACGGGCGCTGATGCCGAAGCCGCGGATGGTCCTGCTCGACGAGCCGATGGCCGGGATCAACCCGACCCTCGGGCGCCGCCTGCTCGAGCACATGGAGGAGCTCCGCAGCCGCGACGGGGTGACCTTCCTCTTCGTCGAGCACGACATGGACGTGGTCATGAACCACAGCGACGAGGTCGTGGTGATGGGCCAGGGCGAGACGATCCTCGTCGGCACGCCCGCCGAGGTGCGGGCCGATCAGCGCGTGATCGACGCCTATCTGGGCGGCGGCGTCGCTGCGGACGTCGGCGAGGAGGCCCCCCGCCTGGCCGCCGCGGAACCGACCGCCGAGGAGGAGTCCCCCGATGCCCGCTGAGGCCGGCGCCGAGACGCTGCTGCAGGCCGAGGGCCTGGTCGCCGGCTACACGACCGAGGTCGACATCCTCGACGGCGTCGAGCTCGAGGTCAGGGAGGGCGAGATCGTGACGATCGTCGGGCCCAACGGCGCCGGCAAGTCGACGCTGATGAAGACGGTCTTCGGCCTGCTGCGACCCCGAGCGGGGAAGGTCGTCCTCGCCGGCGACGACATCACCGGCAAGGCGCCCCACACGATCACCCGCAAGGGCGTCGCCTACGTCGCCCAGCTCGACAACGTCTTCCCCAGCCTCACCGTGCGCGAGAACCTCGAGCTCGGCGCGATCGCCGGCGGCTCCGGCACGATCGACTCGCGCCTCGAGCGGATGTACGAGCTCTTCCCGCGGCTGGCCGAGCGCCGCACGCAGGCGGCCGGGACGATGTCCGGCGGCGAGCGCCAGATGGTCGCGATGGCGCGGGCGCTGATGCCCGACCCTCGGCTCGTCCTCGTCGACGAGCCGTCGGCCGGCCTCGCCCCGGCCTTCGTCGACGCGATCTTCGAGAAGCTCGTCGAGATCAACGAGGGCGGCGTGACGATCCTGATGGTCGAGCAGAACGCCAAGCGCGCCCTCGCGATGTCCGACCGCGGCTACGTCCTCGACCTCGGCGCCAACCGCTTCGAGGGCAAGGGCAAGGACCTCCTCGCCGACCCGAAGGTCGCCGAGCTCTATCTCGGCGGAAGGTCCGCCGAGCCGGCCTGACCCCGGGCGGCTAGCCCCGGTGCGACCGCCCGTAGCTCCGGCGATCGGCGACCAGCCCGTCCCGGTCGTGGACGAGGTGCTCGGTGCTCCTCGTCTGCGCGTAGTCGCGGCCGCTGTCGATCGCTTCCTGCATCGACCCATGCCGGGACATCGGGGGTGAATCCAGGCCCAACCCGTTGACCCAGCATCCGCCCTGGTAGATCGTGTGGACCTTGAGAACTGGATTTGGTGACATTTCGGCCTCGCTTCCGGTTTATCTGGGTGCACCAGAGCAACGAAGCGATCACCGGTTTCGTAAGGAGCGAACTCGCGTGTCGCTCCGTCCGCTACTAGCTCAAGCCGGCCGCTTCCAATGCTTCGGTCCGGTCGCCATAGCCCTCGCCCCGTATGACGAGGCCGTCCCGCACCGTCCATAGGTGACCGATGCGAATGTCGAACCCTGCCCCACTCCCTTCGCCGGAGCCCGTCACCCGAACGAAGACGAGGACCTTGTCGTCGGTCTCCGAGATGCGCTCGGTCTCAGTTCGGACCTCGGCGAGCATCTCGGCCCTGTCCGAGAAGAATCGGACGACGTTCTCCCGACCGCGGATGAGCCCCTCCCCGACCCGGCGATCCGGCAGCCATTCCGCATCCGGATGAAGAACCGCTGTGAAGGCGCCTGCATCGCGTGCGTCCATCGCCCGGTAGAGCCGTCGCACGGTCTCGATGTTCCCCTGTGGCATCGCCGCCGAGTATCCAGCACCGCCTCACCTGACCTAGTCGTGCCCGCGGGAGTTTTTGACCTGGTCGAAGCGCCCACCAGTCTCCGGCAACGCATGCGGTCGACGTGCTTCGTTCTCACGCCGTCAGCCCAGACCAGCCGGAGCTTGAACTTCCAGGTGCCACTGCTCGGACAGGTGCGCGGGGTGCGCACGTAGGCGCGACCTCCGGCCGAGCGCGCGTCGAAGACGTTGTGGATCCTGCGCAGCGCGCTCTCACCATCGGGCGGTCCACCGGGCATCCGCGGAGCGTTGACTGTGACCACTCGCCCCTCTCGCGTCGCGTGGGCGACCTGGCGGAGCAGTGGGTTGTCCCGTGGCGCGCCCATCACGATGAAGCCCCGTCTGACGTCGAACATGTCGAGGTCCATCGGCGTTTCGCCGGAGCCCGGGAAGCCGGTCATAAACGTGCCGTCGTGGCCGGAGCCGATCTGGCTCTCGGCTGGGCAGGCCGACGGGCCAAGAACCTGAAGCTCCGAATCGGAGGCGGTGCAGTTCGGGACGACGGAGCCGTCAAACCTGCTCCCCTTCGGGAAGGTGAACACCTCCCGCCGCACGGGAATGGGCTTCGCCTTGGGATCGTCGGGATGCTTGTAGACGATCCGGGTATCGGTCCCGGTCGAAGCTCCCGGCACGGGAGTGGTGAACATCTGCTCGTAGCTGGCTCGCGACCCTGCCTGAGCCGAGGCGGGTAGCGCGGCGGCGGCAGTCGCTGCGAGAAGCGCGAGCAGAACGCTCGCCTGTCCCGATCTTGGTGCCCGTCGGACCATCTGGTCGCGGCCCATGGTTGCAGAGCAGGTCATCTCGCAGCAGGGCAGGGACAGGCCCGCTTTTCGTCCAAAGCAGGTCTCTCCACTACCCCGACAGCCCGGCGGCTTCGAGGGCTTCCTCGCGCTGGCGATAGAACCGGGCCGACGCCGGTCTCCCACTCTGGAACTCCCAAAGCCAAGCGACCCGCCACTCCACTCGGGCACCTCCCCGCCCTCGGCCCTCGCAGTGGACCATCGCCACCACCTTGTCTCCCGCGACGAGTGTCTCCTCAACCGTCCAAACGTAGCTCTTCCATGCATCGCTGACGTCCTTTACGAACCGCCGAATCCCCTCGCGACCTCGGTAGGTGTCGGGGTTGAAGACGCGCTCTGTCATATCCAGGAGGAAGTCCTCTTCGACGAGCCCGACCAGCTCCTCAGCATTTCGACGCGTGAATTGCTCGTAAGCGGCGAGCACGATCTCCACATTCGCCTCCGACATCGCCCCCGCAGTATCTCGCGGAGGAGGCCTGCTTTCCATGCAAGGGGACAGGCCCGCTTTTCGTCCAAAGCAGGTCTGTTTTCAACCCGCCCCCAAAACGACGAAGGGCCCCCGGCGATCGCTCGCCGAGGGCCCTCGTCCGCGCACCGGAGTGCGCTCAATCAGGGTCCGGTGATTACTCGGCGGACTCCTGCGTCACCTGGTCGCCGAGGACGAACTCGCCGTTCTCGTAGCTGTAGGTGTCGTAGGTGCCCTCGATCGGGTCACCGTTCTCATCGAGATCGAGCGGTCCGGAGACCCCCTCGAAGTCGATGTCCTCGCCGGCCTGGAGGGCTTCGATGGCGCCCGCCATGTCGGTGTAGTCGTACTGGTCACCCGGTGCGGAGGCGACATCCGTGATCGCTGCCTGGATGTCGGGACCCTCCGCCGAGCCCGCAGCCACGGCGCCGAGGACGCAGAGCGTCACGGCGTCGAAGTTCTGCGCGTCGAACGTGCCGCGTTCCTTCGGCTCTTCCCCGGAGCTGTCGTACAGCTTCTGGAACGCGTCGGCCGTGTCGGTGCCCTCAGGCGTTGCCGGGCGGGTGCCCTTCGCGCCGTCGAGTGCCTCGGCCGGGATCGTCGACGGGATCTTCGGGTCGAACGCGAGACCGTCCGCCGTGAACATCGTCGTCGGATCGAACTCGTTCGTCCGCGCGAGCGCGGCTCCGACCTTGCCGTACGGATCCTCGAAGTCGATGATCACGTACCCATCGGGATTGTCGGCGACGATCTCCTCCGCCTCGGAGTCGAACGTCGTGCCCTCCACGTCGTAGAGGACCGGCCCGGTCGTGGTTCCGCCGTTCGCCTCGAACGCGGCTCGCTGAACTCCGTGGCGATTCCCTCGCCGTAGGCATCGTTACGAGCGGCGACCGAGATCGTCGCGTCCGTGCCGAGCTCCTCGCCAGACCGCATCCGCGAGGACGACTCCCTGCAGCGCGTCCGAAGGCGCCGTCCGGAAGACGTAGCCGTCGTCGGGGAGATCGGTGATCTCCGGGCTGGTCGAGGACGGGGAGATCAGCGGAACCTGCTGACGCGCGGCGATGGTCTGACCGACCGGCACCGTCTCGTCGGACGCCCACGGGCCGACCAGGCACGAGGCTCCGTCGGAGATCAGCTTCGAGCCGCCTGCTGCGCCGCCGCCGCCTTCGTCTCCGTGTCAGCGCTCGTCAGCTCGACGGTGATGTCGGTGCCCTCGAGTGCCTTCGATGCCTCCTCGAGCCGCCAGATTGGCCGCCTTCTCGCCCGGGGGCGCGAAGATCGACAGGTCGCCTGTCTGCGGGAGCAGGGCGCCTACCTGCAGGTCGAAGGACGCATCAGATACGTCCTCGCCACTGCCGACGCTGCTTGAACTGCCTGAATCCTCGTCGTCGCCGCACGCTGCCGCGCCCAGTGACAGGGCCGCAACCGAAGCGGCTACGGCAAAGAGCTTTCTGCCCTTCAAAATCATTCCTCCTCTGCTTGTTCGCTTCACAGGTCAAACGACCGGAAGCCGTACAGAGCCCTTCCCGATCCACCCTGGATCGTTGCCCTAGGACTCGTGGGCAACCTATCTGAATCGGCTCTGGCCTGCGGGAGGTGTCGCGCCGGGCGGGCGCTCAGACCTCAGCGCCGCCGCCATCTCCACCGCCGGGCGGCGGGCCGTCGTCGATCCGCCGCCATTCGACGATCTTGCCCTCGTCGATGTCGAAGGAGGTCGAGGCGGTTCCCCCGGCGCCCGGCCCGCAGCCCCCGCCGGGCCGCTCCGAGAGCTCGAACGTCGCCGTGGTCAGCTCGCCCTGGGTGCGGGCGGAGACGACCGCGGCGCCGCACGGGAGCGAGCGGTTGAACCGGATCGCGTCGGCGGTGGAATCGATCTGCGTCACCACCGGCCCGTTCGCCGCGATGCTCGGGGTCGCGAAGTAGGCGGCGGCGCCCTCGACGTCGCCGGCGCTCAGCGCCTCTGCCCAGCCCTCGATCACCTCGAGGTCGGCGGGATCGGCTGCTGCAGTCGGTCCCTCCGCGGGCGCGGCGGGCTCCTCATCCCCGCATCCGGCCATTGCGAGAAGCGCGATGACGGCCGTCAGCAGACCGGCGATCGACAGCCCCTTGAAAAGGCCGGCCCGGTGAGCGAACATGCGTTCGCCCCCCCTGATGCTCGTCGGATCCGTCCTCATTCCTCGCTTCTCACTGCTCGCCGCGGTGGCCGATCGGACGCAGATGCTGACAGAGCCCATCGCCCTGGCTCCCGATCCGGGCGGCGAGCAGGCGGTCGGCGAGGTCAGCGGCGCGGCGGAGGCGTTCGGCATCCACGCCGGGATGCCGCTGGGCGAGGCGCTCGGCAGGTGCCCCCGCCTCGCCCTGGTCCCCGCCGATCCGGGCCGGGCGGCAAGCGAGTGGGAGCGGGTCCTGCGATCGCTCGAGGGGATCGGCGCCGAGGTGGAGAGCGATCGGGCCGGTGAGGCGTTCTTCGGGGTCGATGGGCTGCGCGGCCTCTGGGGCCCGCGGCGCGAGGACGTCCTCGCCCGAGCCGGGCGCGCGATCGGCCGGCCCGTCCGGATCGCCGGCGCCCCCAACCGGTTCTGCGCATTTGCCGCGGCGAGCACCGTGCGCGGGCGGCGCCGGCGCGCTCCCCGCGTGATCCGCCCCGGCTCGGAGCGGGAGTTCCTGCGGCCGCTGCCCGTGCGGCTGCTCGACGGGCGGCTCGCCGCGCCGGATGACCGCAAGGGGCGCGTCGATCACAGCCGCCGCCTCGTCGCCACCCTGGAGCGGCTCGGCGTGGAGACGCTCGGGGAGCTCGCCGGGATGCCGCGGATCGCGATCGCCGACCGCTTCGGCGCGCTCGGCCTGCGCGCGCACGACCTCGCCTCGGGGATCGACTCCCCGCTGCGCCCCCGCCGGCCCCACGAGGAGCTGATCCAGGCGCTGACCCTCCCCGAGGCCGCCTACGGCGTCCAGCTCGAGCGCGCCCTCGACATGCTGATCGAGCGCCTCCTCGCCGACCCGCGGCGAGAGGGCCGGGCGATCCGCTCGCTGCGCCTGGAGGCGCGGCTCACCGAGGGCGGGAGCTGGACGGCCGATGCGGTCCCGCGCAGCGCCGCCGGCTCCCCCGAGCGGCTGCGCCTGGCCCTCGCGCCGAAGCTCGCCGGGCTGATGGCCCCCGCGTCCGCCCTCGCCCTGCGGGCGCTCGATCTCGCTCCCCGGGAGTGCGCCCAGCCGGCGCTCGACCCCGATCCGTCCGAGCGGCGCCGCGAGCGGCTCGCCGAGGCCGTCCGGCAGGTCCGCGCGGCGGCGGGCCGCGACTCCGTGCTGCGGGTGCTCCCGATCGAGCCGGGCTCGCGCATCCCGGAGCGCTGGATGGCGCTGGCGCCCTACAACGAGGGCGCCGAGTGAGCGCGGGCGGCGGCAGGGGCGCGCTCTATGCGCCGCGGCCCGTCGAGGTGGCGCTGGCCGGAGCGCGGCCCGGAGCGATCGCCGGCAGCCGGGTCGAGGCGATCCGCGAGCAGTGGCTGGTCGAGGACCGCTGGTGGTCGAGCGAGCCGCTGCGCCGCCACTACTTCGAGGTGGTGCTGGCGAGCGGCCGCTGCGTCGTCGTCTTCTGCGACCTCGAGCGAACCGCTGGTACGAGCAGCGATGAGCTACGCCGAGCTGCACTGCCACTCCGCCTTCTCGTTCGCCGACGGCGCCTCCAGCCCCGACGAGCTGGCGCTGGCCGCGGCCGGCCTCGGCTACGAGGCGCTGGCGCTGACCGACCACGACGGGCTCTGGGGATCGATGGAGTTCGCCCAGGCCTGCCGCAATCAGGGGGTGCGGCCGATCACGGGGGCGGAGCTGACGGTGCGGCCGGCGGGCGCCCCCCTCCCCCCTCCGACTACCGCGGCAACTGCCCGCCGGGGGCATTCCACGTGACGATCCTGGTCGAGGACGCGACCGGCTATCGCAACCTCTGCCGGCTGCTCACCGTCGGCCCACGCCGGGGAGCGGCAGGTCCCCTCGATCACCCTGCCCGAGCTCGAGCGCAACTCCGAGGGGCTCGTCTGCCTCTCCGGCTGCGCTCGCGACGGCGCCCTCGCCGGCCGGATCGCGCGGGGCGAGCACGGCGACGGCGGAGGAGCTCGGCCGGCGGCTGACCTGGGCGTTCGGCCCCGATCGCTTCCGGGTCGAGCTGCAGCGGCCGCTCTGGCGCGGGGACCGGGCCCGCAACCGCGACCTCGCCGAGCTCGCCGAGCGACTCGGGGTCCCCTGCGTGGCGACCGGGAACGTCCACTTCCACCATCGCCGCCGGGCGGCGCTCCAGGACGTGCTCGTCGCGATCCGCCACAACGGCACGCTCGAGTCGACCGAGCCCCAGCGGCGCGGCAACGGGTCGGCGGTCCTGCTCGACCCCGAGCGCGCGGCGCAGCGGTTCGCCGACCATCCCGACGCGGTGGCCGAGAGCGGCCGGCTCGCCGACCGCCTGCGCTTCGACCTGACCCGCGACCTCGGCTACAGCTACCCGGGCGCCGAGGACGGGAGCGCGGACCGGCGGCTGAGCGAGGCCTGCCGGGCCCGGTTCGGGGAGCGCTACGACGGCACCCCTGAGCGGGCCGAGGCGGAGCGGCGGCTGGAGGAGGAGCTGCGGGTGATCGCCAAGCTCGGGCTCTCCGGCTTCTTCCTGCTGCACCGCGACCTGCTCGAGCTCGCCCGCGACGTGGCGGTCGAGGTCCGCGGGCCCGACAGCGCCCGGTCGCTCCTGCCGCCGGGCCGCGGGCGCGGCTCCAGCGTCAGCTCGGTCGTCTGCTACCTGACCGGCCTCTCCCACGTCGACCCGGTCAAGGCCGGGCTGTTCCTCGGCCGCTTCCTCAACGACG
This sequence comes from uncultured Solirubrobacterales bacterium, assembly GCA_963839535.1. GTDB lineage: Bacteria > Actinomycetota > Thermoleophilia > Solirubrobacterales > 70-9 > RHKX01. The sequence continues at coordinate 78,404 of CAWIVF010000014.1, read as the reverse complement.
AGATCACGGCGATGCCCGACATCGACCTCGACTTCCCCCGGGACGTGCGCGAGCGGCTGATCCCGCGGATCCACGAGCGCTACGGCCACGAGCGCTCGGCCCTGGTGGCCGCGTTCCCGACCTTCCGCACGCAGGGGGCGATCCGCGACCTCGGCAAGGCGCTCGGCCTGCCCGCCGGCGAGATCGAGCGGGTCGCGCGGGCGGCGAGCCCGTTCGCCGCCTACGAGCCCGACGAGCGCGACGGAGGGAGCTGACGTGCTCGACCGCGAGACCGGCCTGCGCCCCGACATCGCCGCCGCGATCGGCGAGGCGCGAGCCGGGTCGGAGCGCTGGGTGGCGCTGGCCCGCCTCGCCGAGCAGGCCTACGGGCTGCCGCGCCATCCCTCCCAGCACTCGGGCGGGATGGTGCTCTCGACCAGGCCGCTGATCGACCTCTGCCCGATCGTCCCGGCCGCGATGGAGGGGCGGCAGATCGTCCAGTGGGACAAGGACTCCTGCGCCGACGCCGGCTTCCTCAAGGTCGACCTGCTCGGGCTCGGGATGCTCTCGGCGGTCGAGCGCACGGTCAACGAGATCGCCCGGGCCCGATCGGAGCGGATCGACCTCTCGCGGATCCCGCTCGACGATCGAGGAGGTCTACCGGCGGATCCAGCGGGCCGAGACGACCGGCGTGTTCCAGATCGAGAGCCGCGCGCAGATGCAGATGCTGCCGCGCTCGCACCCGGAGAACATCGAGGACCTGACCGTGCAGGTCGCCCTCGTCCGGCCCGGCCCGATCCAGGGCGGCGCCGTCCATCCCTACCTCGAGCGCAAGAAGAAGCTGCGGCTGGACCCGGATTACCGCGTCCCGTACGAGCATCCCTCGCTCGAGCCGATCCTCTCCGACACGCTCGGCGCGATCGTCTTCCAGGACCAGGTGATCCAGGTGGCGATGGCGCTGGCCGGCTTCAGCTCCGGCGAGGCCGAGGGGCTGCGCCGGGCGATGAGCCGCAAGCGCTCCGACGAGGCGATGCGCGCCTACCGCGATCGCTTCGTCGAGGGGGCGGTCGCCGGAGGGCGTCGACCGCGAGATCGGCGAGCGCGTCTATGAGCAGATCCGCGGCTTCTCCGGGTTCGGCTTCCCCAAGTCCCACGCCGCCGCCTTCGGGCTGCTCGCCTACCAGTCGACCTGGCTGCGGGTCCACTACGGGCCGGAGTTCCTCTGCGCCCTGCTCAACGAGCAGCCGATGGGCTTCTACCCGCCCGATGCGCTCGTCCACGAGGCGCAGCGGCGCGGGATCGAGGTGCGGGGCCCGGACGTCAACCGGAGCTTCGTCGAGTGCCGGGTGGAGCCGGCGGGACCGGAGGCCGGGGACCTCGCGGTGCGGATCGGCCTCGCCTACATCAAGGGACTGACCGAGCGCGACGCGGAGGTCGTCGTCGCCGAGCGCGAGCGCGGCGGCCCCTACGGCGACCTCGGCGCGCTCGCCTCCCGCTCGGGGGCGAGCAGGGACGGGCTCGAGCGGCTGGCCTGGGCCGGCGCCTGCGCGGCGATCGGGGGCGCCGCGGGCGCTGCGGGCGCCGGGGATCGCCGCCGCGGACCGCTCTGGCGGCTCGGGGTGGCGCGCGGCTCGGTCCGCCAGCGGGGCGGCGAGCAACTGGCGCTGCCGCTCGAGGTGCCCGCGGCGCCGGCCCTGGCGGAGCAGACGCCGTGGGAGCGCGTGATGGCCGACTACGGATCGCAGGGGATCTCCCTCGACGAGCACCCGCTCGAGCTGCTCAGGCCGGGGCTCGATCCGGCGACGGTCACCTGCGCGGACCTCGAGCGGATCCCCGACGGCACCGACCTGGTGGTCGCGGGGCTCCTCGTCGCCCGGCAGCGGCCGGCGACGGCGAAGGGGGTGATGTTCCTGCTGCTCGAGGACGAGAGCGGGGTCGTCAACGTGATCGTGCTCCCGCCGGTCTACGACGCGCACCGACTGGCGGTCCGGACGGCGGCGCTGGTCTCGGTCGCGGGCCGCCTCGAGCGGCGCGAGGGCGTGATCAACGTCCTCGCGTCTTCGGTGACCCGGATCGAGCGCCCCGACCAGCCACTGGCCGAGGTCCGCAGCATCGAGCCGGAGCCGGCGCGGGAAACGGGGCGCACGACGGTGGCGGATCTCGACGCGGTCCTGCCCGCCGCGCACAGCTTCGGCAGGAGAGGGCGATGAAACCGCTGCAAATAGCCAGAAAGCTGCTCAGAGGTGCAAGTTCCATTGCACGAACATGTGTACGTCCGGCACCATCCATACCTTCTCCCGCAATGACACACAGCAGACACAGAAGAGGAAGGGCGATCACCCGGATCGCCGACCGGATCGACCTTGCGATCGACATGCTCACGCTTGGCCAGTACGGCCTCGAGCAGGCGCCCGACGGCGTTGCCGGAAGCGACCGGAGTGCCCCCCGCCCCTGGGCGGATTGGGACTGGGAGGTCCCCGCTCCGGCCCGCCGTCGAGGATGCGAGCGACGGGCCCGCCGGGCCACCGTGCCGGCGCCCGTCTCGCGCGTCTGAGCCCGGTCGTCTAGGAGCCGGTCTCGGCCAGGTCCTTGGGCGTCGCCAGCCGCGTCGCCCGCGACCGGCCGCGGAGCTCGACCTCGTCGCCGAGCTCCCAGTGGGAGGCCTCGTCCTCGCCGGCCTCCTCGACGGCGGCCGACGAGGCCAGCACGTGGACGTCGCGCTCCTTCGAGAGGTCCATCAGCCGCGCCGCCTCGTTGACGGCGTCGCCGATCACCGTGTACTCGAAGCGCTCGGCCCCGCCGATGTTGCCGGCCACGACCTCGCCCCAGGAGACGCCGATGCCGGCCTCCACGCCCTCGACCTCGTCGTTGAGCCGTCTCGCCATCTCCCGGGCCGCAGCGAGCGCGCGACCGGGTGCGTCCTCGACCTCCTCGGGCGCGCCGAAGACCGCGAGGGCGGCGTCCCCCTCGAACTTGTTGACCCAGCCGCCGTGCTCGTGGGTGGCCTCGACGACCACCCCGAAGAACGCGTTCAGCAGGTCGACGACCTCGGTCGCGGGGCGGGTCGAGGCGAGCTCGGTGGAGCCGACCATGTCGATGAACAGGATCGCCACCTCGCGCGTCTCGCCGCCGAGCCCCTCCTCCCGCTCCAGCGCCTCGCGGGCGACGTCCTCGCCGACGTGGCGGCCGAACACGTCGCGGATGTGCTCGCGCTCCCGCAGGCCCGTCACCATCTGGTTGAAGCCGCTCTGCAGCAGGCCGAGCTCGCTGCCGTCGTAGACGGGCACCTCGACGTCGAGGTCGCCTCGCCCGACCTCCGAGACCGCATGGCGGACGGAGATGATCGGCGCGGCCGTCACCCGGGCGGCGATGAACATGCAGAAGAACCCGACCAGCAGGCCGGTCACGGCGAGGGCGAGCACGGCGATCGAGAGCTCCGTCCGGCTCAGGTCCTTGTCGATCAGGGTCGAGACCGCCACGATCGCAAGCCCGAACATGGGAACGCCGGACCCGAGGGCCCAGGCGAAGACGGTCCGCACCGTGACCCCCGGTAAGCGCCGGGTCCTCCAGCGGCCTGGCGGCCAGCGCCCGTACGGCCAGCGGCCGAGTGAGGCGCTCGGTGAGCAGGTAGGCGATCGCGCACGTGGCGAGGCCGCCGAGGAGCACGGTGATGAACACCTTGCGCCCGAGCTCGAACGAGTGGGTCATGTTGAACGCCCCGAACACCAGCGCTGCGACGAACCAGAGCATGGCCATCACCACCAGGACGTGCAGGGGCGAGCGCAGCAGGTTCCGCTGCTCCGCCTCCGTCGGGTCGCGGTCCTCGGTCATCCAGCGCCGACTCGGGCGAAGCCGCCGGAGCGCCCAGGTGATGCCGAGGGGCACCGATATGAGCAGGTATCCGCCGGCGAGGATCAGGTTGTAGAGCGCGTAGTCGTCGATGTCCCCGCCGTCGGTGGGGATCGCCCAGACCAGCAGGACGAAGACGATCACGGCACCGACGAGGTTCGCGAGCGACGATCGCCAACGCCGTGACGGTGCGGACTATGCGCATCAGGCTGCGCGTGCTCCGGCCGCTCGAAGGCGGCGGCGACGCGGGGAGGCTCGGAGCTCTCCGCGGCTGGGGCCGAGTCCTCCACGCGCGCCAGCCTATTCGTCACGCGGGCCGATTCAGCCGTCGGCGCGGCCGGCGTCGATCGCAGCAACCAGGGCCCGGCCCGCGGCGAGGGTCCTCGCCCACGCCCGCCGGGTCCACGTTCTCGAGCGTGTCCGTCGGCCAGTGCAGGTTCGGGATGAAGCCGTCCTGGATGCTGAGCGTCAGCGCGCGCCCGCCCCGCGCCAGGACCGGGCTCGCGTCGTAGGTCAGGCCGGCGGGCGAGTCCTCCGGGGCCATCCGGAGGTCCGGGTGGTCGGCGGCGACCTCGCCGGCTGCGGCGATCAAGCCCCCGTCGGCGCCCCAGTGGGTGATGACCCCCTCCCGGCGCAGGTAGCGGAGCGTCCCGTCGCCGCCGACGTTGTCGAAGTTGAGGAACAGCCAGCCGTCGGTGTCGTGGGCGTCGAGGAAGGCCTGGGAGCCGAGCGTCCCCGATTCCTCGCATCCGGTCAGGCAGACCACGACGCGGGTCTCGGCGAGCGGCTCGGCGGCGATCGCGGCCGCCAGCGTGGCGACCACGGCGCAGCCGGAGGCATTGTCGTTCGCTCCGGGGACGTCCTCGCCCGCGGATCTCGCGCTCGAGCAGGAGCCCCAGGCTCACGAGGAGCGCGCCGCGGGCGCGAGCCGTGAGCCGATGCAGCGCCGGAAACCGCCCGGCGAGCGGCTCGGCGACCGCGCTGCCCGCGACGAGCAGGCTGTTCGCGGTGATCCAGCGCCCGAGCAGGCCGACGAGCCGGGGATGGAAGATCAGCCCGCTGCGGGAGCTGTCGAGATGCGCCATCAGGCAGAGCGTTCGCCGCCGCGGCCCGCGCGGCTCGATCGTCGCGACGAGGTTCTGCGACCGCCGGCGCGACAGCAGCGTCCGACAGCGGCGCCCGGATGAGCGAGCCCTCGCTGAGCAGGCCGGCGCCGGCAGGCCAGGGCGAGCGCCGAGCGCAGGCGCCTGCGGCGCGGAGAGAGGAGCGCAGGGGCGATCGCGGCGGCGATGATCAGCCCGAACGGGTAGCCGAAGCTCGCGTACCCGTCGAAGCCCTCGAGCTCGGCGGGGACGCCGCGGTCACGGAGCAGATGCGCTCGCCCGCTCCGCCGCCTCGCGCTCGGCGGGACCCGTCGGACGGCGCGGGCCGATCTCGTCGGCGAGCAGCTCGATCCACGCCATCGCCTCGTCGAGCCCGCGGATCGCTCATCGCGCGATCCTAGAGCGCCCCGCAGCCTCTCCTGCGATCCTGAGCGGCATGCGCGGGCCTTCCGAGCGACTCACCGGGCTCGCCCTGGCCCTGACGATCGCGGTGGTCCTCGCCGACTCCTCGGTCGTCACGCTCGGCCTCCCCGACATCCTGCGGGAGTTCGACGGCACGGTCGTGGGGGTCTCGTGGGTGCTGACGGCCTTCAACCTCGCCCTGGCGCTCGCGATCCTGCCCGCCGTGAAGGTCGCCCGCGCGACGCCCCGGGCCGGTTGGGCGGCGGGCGTGGCGGTCTTCGCTCTGGCGTCCCTGGCCTGCGCGCTCGCCGATTCCGAGGCGTTCCTGATCGGCGCCCGGGTCGTTCAGGCCCTCGGCGGAGCCCTGGCGGTCGCCTGCTCGATCGAGCTGATCGCCCGCTCGACCGGCAGCCACGAGCGGGCGGCCCCGATCTGGGCGGGCGCGGCCACGATCGGGGTCGCGGTCGGCCCGGCTGCCGGCGGCCTGCTCACCGAACTGCTCTCGTGGCAGGCGATCTTCCTCGTCCAGGTTCCGCTCCTCGTGCTGCTCCCGCTCGCGTATTTCGCACGACCCGAGCAGCCGGAGCCCGGGCCCGAGGGCCCGTCCGACCTCCGCCCCGAGGTCGGGCTCGCGCTTCTCTCCGCGGGGCTGACCGCGGCGCTGTTCCTGCTCGTCATCCTGCTCACCGAGGGATGGGGGCTGTCGCCGCTCACGGCCGCGCTCACCGTGTCCGCGATTCCGCTGTCCGCACTGCTCGCGCGGCTGCTGATCGCCCACGCCGGGCCACCGCTGTCAGCGGCTCTGGCCGGCGGGATCGCGATCGCCGGCGGGCTCGCGGCGATGGCGGTCCTCCCCGGCGCCTCGCTGGCGCTCACGCTGCAGCCACAGCTCCTGATCGGCGTCGGGCTGGCGCTGGCGCTCCCGGTCCTGACCCTGGCGGCCGTGGGCGGCCGCGACCCGCTCGGATCCCGCTCGGCGGCGACGATCGCGGCGCGTCATGCCGGGATCGTCGTCGGGATCCTCGTGCTCGCGCCGGTCCTGTCGAGTCAGCTCGAAACCCAGCGCGAGCGCGCCCAGGAGGCGAGCACCGCGCTGCTGCTCGACGCGCCGCTCCCGCCTGAGACCAAGGTCGAGCTCGCGGAGGCGATCGGCGCCGGCGATCGAGGACGCGGACGGGCAGGCTGCCTGACGTGGGCCCGGCCTTCGCCTCGGTCACGGCCGCCGGAGGGCGACGGACGAGGAGCTCGACAGCCTCCAGGCGGGCATCGAGGACCAGATCGAGCGCGCGGCCACCAACGCATTCAGCCTGCCCTTCCTCGGCGCCGCCGCCTTCGCGCTCCTCGCCCTGATCCCGATCGCGCGCCTGCGCACCGCACGGGGGCCGCTCGCATGAGCCCGGCTCTCCGAGCGCCCATGGTCGCGCTCGCGGTCTCGATAGGCCTGATCGCGCGTCTACCTCGCCTTCGGCGGCGCCACCTACGACCCCGCCGACGTCGCCGACCCCTGCGAGGCGCGCGACGCCGCGGTCGTCGAGGAGCGCGACCTTTCGAGGCGCATCGCGCTCTCGGCCCTGGACGGCGCCGCCTGCGAGCTCGACGTGTCAGCCGGGAGGAGCTGACGCTCGCGCTTGCGAGCGAGGAGGCGACGGCCGAGTTCGCCGAGCTCCACGACGTCGACGCCGACGCCGTCGAGGACGCGGTCCGCGCCGGGCTGGAGACGGGCGGTCGACGACGCAGCCGCGGCCGGCCGGATCGACGGCATCGAGGAGACCCTCCTGCGGGCCGTCGCCGCGCAACGCACCCGTTGGACCCGGCCATCGACGGCCTCCAGTCGCTCTCCGGCGACGACAGCGTCCAGAGCCTGCTCGAGCAGCTCGGCGGACTGCAGGACCTGAGCGGCGGCGAGCTCCCGGGGATCGAGGACATCCCGGGCTACGAGGAGCTCGACTCCCTGATCCCCTAGGAAACGGCCCCAGAACGACGTCGAGCCGCCTCAGCGGGTGCTGAGACGGCTCTGACGAGGTTCATGAAGAACCGGCGGCGACCTACTCTCCCAGGCGGTTTCCCACCAAGTACCATCGGCGCAGAGGGGCTTAACTGCTCTGTTCGGAATGGGAAGAGGTGTATCCCCCTCGCTATTGCCACCGAAATTGTCCGAGACCGCGAGAGCGCTCGGGCCGGCACGAGGCCGTTCGAGCGCCCCGCCGCACGGCAAGGCTTGAAAACTGCACGCAGGCCAAAATATGAAACTCAAGGTAATAGAAAGCGTCAAGCCCTCGACCAATTAGTACCGATCTGCTGATCACATCACTGTGATTACACAGTCGGCCTATCAACCTGATGGTCTATCAGGGGTCTTACTTCCTTAAAGGAATGGGAGAGCTCATCTCGAGGTCGGCTTCCCGCTTAGATGCCTTCAGCGGTTATCCGATCCGTGCGTAGCTAACCTGCGATGCCCTTGGCAGGACAGCAGGTACACCAGCGGCACGTTCATCCCGGTCCTCTCGTACTAAGGATGACTCCTCTCAACTCTCCAACGCCCATGGCAGATAGGGACCGAACTGTCTCACGACGTTCTGAACCCAGCTCGCGTACCGCTTTAATGGGCGAACAGCCCAACCCTTGGGACCTACTCCAGCCCCAGGATGCGACGAGCCGACATCGAGGTGCCAAACCGAGCCGTCGATGTGGACTCTTGGGCTCGATAAGCCTGTTATCCCCGGAGTACCTTTTATCCGTTGAGCGACAGCACTTCCACTTGCTACTGCCGGATCACTAACCCCTACTTTCGTACCTGCTCGACCCGTCGGTCTCGCAGTCAAGCTCCCTTATTGCGTTTACACTCTTCGCACGATTTCCGACCGTGCTGAGGGAACCTTTGGGCGCCTCCGTTACACTTTAGGAGGCGACCGCCCCAGTCAAACTGCCCACCTGACACTGTTCACGTCCCGGATCACGGAAACGTGTTAGAAGCCCAGAACACCAAGGGTGGTATCTCAAGGTTGGCTCACCGGCAGCCGAAGCCACCGGGTCGAAGCCTCCCACCTATCCTGAGCGAGAAGCCCCAGACT
>CAWIVF010000014.1:0-65000 GCA_963839535.1 uncultured Solirubrobacterales bacterium | reverse complement strand
CGCACGGCGACGGAGTCGTACCCCTGCATGACCGGGTAGAGGAGCTCGAGCATCGAGATCGGCTGCGAGGCCGCCATCCGCTTGGTGAAGTCGTCGCGCTCGAGCAGCCGGGCGACCGTGAAGCGCCGGGCCAGGCCGAACAGCTCCGCCGTCGGCATGTCGAGCCACTCGCTGTTGAAGCGGACCTCGGTCAGCTCGGGGTCGAGCACCTTGAACGCCTGCTCGGTGAAGGTCTTCGAATTCGCCTCGATCTCGTCGTCCCCGAGCTCGGGCCGGAGGTCGGAGCGGCCGCTCGGGTCCCCCACCCTGGCCGTGTAGTCGCCGATGATCATCACCGCGACGTGGCCGGCGGCCTGGAACTGCCGCAGCTTCTCCAGCACGACGACATGCCCGAGGTGGATGTCGGGGGCGGTGGGGTCGATGCCGAGCTTGACCCGCAGAGGGGTCTCGCCGGAGAGGCGTCGCTCGAGCTCCCCGTCAGGCAGTGATTCGACGGCTCCGAGCGCGAGTCGGGCGGCCTCGGAGGCGGAATCCGGCATGGGGGCAATGCTAGACTCACGCGTCGCCGAGGGGCGCACGGAGACGTGGGCCGGGGCAGAAAGCCACCCCGGACACGCGAGGGCCGCCACGGTCACTCCGGATGTCGAGGCCTCATCGAGGGCCCGATCCCCGCGGCGCACCCACCCAGAGAGTGTCTCCCTCGAACCGAGATCCGAACGGCCCGGCCGAGCCCCCCGCGGAACCCCCTTCCGGCGAGGGCGAGACCCCACCCGCCGACCCGGTCGAAGCGGCCAAGGAGGCGGCGCGCAAGCGGGCCGAGGAGCGCCGGGCCCTCCGCGCCGACAAGCGCAAGGCCAGGGCGGCCCGGATCCGCGACCTGCGCCACGGCGGCCTGCGCCTGCGCGAGCGACGGCAGGCCAGACAGGCCGCGAGGCAGAGCGCGGGCCGAAGCCCCGGCTGAAGAAGCTGCGCGTCGCCTTCGTCGCCTCCGGCCTGATCCTCCTGGCGATCGTCTCCTGGGTCTTCGGGATCATGATGGCGGTCGCCCAGGACCTGCCCGACCTCGAGGCCCGCGCGCAGTACGACCGGGCCCAGAACTCGGTCGTCTACGCCAACGACGGCGAGACCGTCCTGACCACGCTGACCGGCAACGAGCAGAGCATCCTGCTCGAGTCCGAGGAGATCTCGCCGGTCGTCAAGCAGGCGGTCGTCGCGGTCGAGGACCAGCGGTTCTACGAGCACCGCGGAATCGACTTCCTCGGGATCGCCCGGGCCCTGCAGCAGGACATCGTCGCCGGCAGCGCCGTTCAGGGCGGATCGACGATCACCCAGCAGTTCGTCAAGAACGCCCTCGAGGCGCAGGGCAGCAGGACGGTCCTGCAGAAGCTCCGTGAGGCCGCCCTCGCCTACCAGATCGAGCGCAAGTGGTCGAAGGAGAAGATCCTCACCAACTACCTCAACAACATCTACTTCGGCAACGGCGCCTACGGGATCGAGGCCGCGGCGCGCACGTACTTCGGCTTCAACCATCGCGGTTGCGGGCCGAAGGGCGAGCGCTGTGCCTCGGTCCTGCGGCCGGAGGAGGCCGCGATGCTCGCGGCGCTGATCTCCTCGCCGACCGCGTACGACCCGTTGACGAACCCGATCGACGCGCAGTCCCAGCGCAACGTGGTGCTGGAGAAGATGCGCGAGCAGGGCGTCCTCGAGATCAGCGACGAGGACTTCCCGCGGCTGCTCGAGGTCAGGGTGCCCGAGAAGGGGGAGGTCCAGCCACCGACCACGGACTCCGAGGCGCCGTACTTCACCGACTGGCTGCGCCAGCAGGTCGTCGACAAGTACGGGGCCGGCAGGGCCTTCGGCGGCGGGCTCAAGGTCACCTCCACCCTCGACGCCGAGCTGCAGGAGGCCGCCGAGCAGTCGGTCAGCAGCCGGCTCGGCGGGCTCGGGCCGACCTCGGCGGTCGTCGTCCTCGACAACGGCAGCGCCGAGGTGCTGGCGATGGTCGGCGGCCAGGACTTCGAGGCGAGCCCCTTCAACCTGGCGACGAACGGCCTGCGCCAGCCCGGCTCGTCCTTCAAGCCGTTCACGCTCGTGACGGCGCTCAAGGAGGGCCTCTCGCCGGACCAGGTCTACACGTCGGCGCCCCAGGAGCTGCCGTTCGAGGCCAAGATCCCGACGAAGAGCGGCGAGACGAAGGAGGTCGAGGACATCTTCCGGGTCAGCAACTACGGCGACAACTACCTCGGCAGCGCCTCGATCGCGACCGCGACCACCTACTCCGACAACTCCGTCTACGCGCAGCTCGGCCTCGACGTCGGCCTCAACGACATCGTCGACACCGCCCACGATCTCGGGATCTCGTCCGAGCTCGAGAGCAACCCGGCGCTGATCCTCGGCGGGCTGAAGACCGGCGTGACCCCGCTCGAGATGGCCTACGCCTACAACACGCTCGCCAACGGCGGCGCCCGGGTGAGCGGCACCGAGGCCAGCCGCGGCAACGGCGAGGGCCCGGTCGCGATCGACAGCGTCACCGTCACCGAGGAGGGCGAGGACGAGTTCGTGCCCGACCAGCTCGGCGGCACCGGCGAGAACGAGAAGACCGAGGAGCAGGTCGTCGACCCGGCCGTCGCGCAGACGGCCACCGACATCCTCCACACCGTCGTCACCAGCGGCACCGGTCAGCGGGCGCAGGTCGGCGACGACTACATCTGGGGCAAGACCGGCACCACCGACAACAACGCCGATGCCTGGTTCGTCGGCGCCAACGAGGAGGTGACGGTCGCCGTCTGGGTCGGCTACCCGGACGGCGGCACCCCGATGCTGACCGAGTTCGGCGGCCTCCCCGTCGACGGCGGCACGATCCCCGCCCTGATCTGGAACGACGTCGTCACCGCCTGGGACGCCCTGCAGGCCGGTCGCGAGGCCGAGGACCCCGACGCGGAGACGACCGACGACGACCGTCCCGAGCACCGAGATCGTACCCGAGCCGCACCACCGAGGCGGTCGAGCCCGCGCCGGTCGAGGAGGCAGCCGTGGAGGAGCCCGAGCCCGAGCCCGAGCCCGTCGCGCCCGAGCCGGCGACGCCGGCCGCGCCCCCGGAGACGGCACCGACCGCCGGCGGCACCGGGGCGACGTCCTCGGGCGGCAGCTCTCCCTAGGCCGTCGCGCTCGAGAGGCCGCCCGATCCCGAACGTCGGTTTGGGCTGATGACGGGGCGGTTGAAACCCGGCCCAACCTGCCAGTGGGGTGACTTTTGCCGGTATATACCGGAGCAAAGTGACCCCACTGACGCGGTGAGTCCATCGGTGGCACGGATCCACCCGCCTATGGCGGGGGAAATCCGTGCCACCGCAAGATCCACGCGGCCCCCACTCCCCCTCCCCAGCCCCAGTGGGTCGACGGGACTGTGCCTCAACCACGTCCCTTCCCACTGGCAGTGGGACCCCCGCGCCCCGAACTACCCGGCCGGCTTGCTCAGGAACGCGCTCCCCGCCGCGCAGTAGCGCCACGGGAGCTCGGCGCCCTTCGTGATCCCGATCCGCGGGCCGGCGACGATCTCGGGGGCGGGCTCGCCCTCCGGGCGGCCGAGGACCGCGAACGGCGGATCGGTGAAGCTCGCCCTGGTCAGGTCGAGGCCGATGCCCAGCGCCTCGCAGATCTTGCCCGGCCCCGAGCAGAGGTCGCGGAGCGGGCGGTCCCCGCGGCGGAGCCTCATCGTCTCGATGCCCACCTGCGGCTCCAGCGCCCGGATCAGGACGGCGGCGGCGGTGCCGTCAGCCTCCGTCACCACGTTGAGCATGCGGTGGATCCCGTAACAGAGGTAGACGTAGACGCGGCCCGGCGGGCCGAAGAGGACGTCGGTCCTGGCCGTGCGGCCGATGAAGGCGTGGCAGGCGGGATCGTCGGCCTCGTAGGCCTCCGTCTCGACGATCGTCCCCCCCACGCCCTCGAAGAGCAGCTCGCAGCCGATCAGGTCCTGGGCGACGGGCCGCGGCGGGCGGTCGAAGAAGTCCGGACCGAGCGCGGCGCCCGCGGCGAGGTGCTCCGCCTGGGCGCCGGTCATCCGCCGATCGCGCCGAGGCTCTCGCGGGCGATGCCGAGCTGCCGATCCACGGCCGAGGCGGAGGTTCCCCCGCGGGAGAGCTTCGAGTCGAGCCAGGAGCCCTCGGCGAGCACCTCGTAGTACTCCTCGTCGAGGAGCTCCGAGAACGAGCCGAGGTCCGACCGCGGGATCTCCGAGAGCCCGATCCCGCGCTCCAGGGCGTGGCGGACGAGCCCGCCGACGACGCCGTGGGCCTCCCGGAAGGGCAGCCCGCGGCGGACGAGCAGGTCGGCGATGTCGGTTGCGGCGGCCATCTCGTCGGAGGCGGCGGCGGCCATCCGCTCGCGGTCGAACGCGATCCCGCCGAGCATGCCGTCGAGCGCCTGGAGGCAGAGCTCGATCGTGTCGCTGGCGTCGAACAGCGGCTCCTTGTCCTCCTGGAGGTCCTTGCTGTAGGCCAGCGGGAGGCCGTGCATGACCCCCGCCAGCGTCGCGTGGGCCGCCAGCAGGCGCGGCGCCTTCGCCCGCAGCAGCTCGGCGGCGTCGGGGTTCATCTTCTGGGGCATGATCGACGAGCCCGAGGAGAACTCCTCGGCCGGCCGGCAGAAGCCGAACTCGCTGCTCGACCAGAGCACGATCTCGGCGCCCATGCGCGAGAGGTGGGTGCCGCAGGCGGCCGCAGCCGCCAGGTAGTCGAGGGCGAAGTCCCGGTTCGAGACGGCGTCGATCGAGTTCTCGACGACCGAGTCGAACCCGAGCTCGGCCGCGACCGCCTCGCGGTCGAGGTCCCAGTTGAGGCCGGCGAGCGCCCCCGATCCCAGCGGCATGACCGCCGCCGCACGCCCTGCCGCGGCGAAGCGCTCGACGTCGCGGCGCAGCATCCAGAACCAGGCGAGCAGGTGGTGGCCCAGGGAGACGGGCTGGGCCCGCTGCAGGTGGGTGTAGCCGGGCAGCCGCCAATCCCGATGGCGCTCGGCCAGCTCGACCAGCGTGCCGAGGACGCCGCGCAGCAGCTCGATCGCCGTGGCCGCATGCTCGGCGACGTAGAGGGCGAGGTCGGTCGCGACCTGGTCGTTGCGGGAGCGGCCGGTGTGGATCTTGCCGCCGAGCGGGCCGACGATCTCGGTCAGCCGGCGCTCGATCGCCATGTGGATGTCCTCGTCGGTCTCCTCGAAGGGGAACGTGCCGTCGTTCAGCTCCGACTCGACGGAGTCGAGGCCCGCCAGCATCCGCTCCAGCTCCTCCGGGACGAGCACCCCGGCGCCGAGGAGCGCGCGGGCGTGGGCCCGCGACTGGCGCACGTCGTAGGGGGCGAGGCGCCGGTCGAAGGCCAGGGAGGCGTTGAGCCGCCAGAAGACGGGATCGGGCTGTTGCTCGAAGCGGGGCACGACGGCGCAGTCTATGAACCCGGGTAGCCTGCGAGTCGATGCGGGTCCTGCTCACCGGCGCCACCGGGAAGATCGGCAACGGGGTCGCCAGACGCCTGCTCGACCGCGGTGACGAGGTCGTCTGCCTCGTCAGGGACCGCGAGCGGGCGGCCGAGCTGCTCCCCGCGGAGGCGCAGCTGGCCGTCGGAGACGTGACCGACGCGGCATCCGTGCAGGCCGCCGCCGAGGGCGTCGACGCCGCGATCAACGCGATGGGGATCTTCGAGCAGTGGACGCCCGACCCCGGGATGTTCAACCGGGTCAATGCCGAGGGTGCCCGCAACGTCGTGGCCGCCGCCCGCGAGGCCGGGGCGAGCCGGGTGGTCCACACCTCCACCTACGACGTCTTCGACGCCGGCCCCGGAGGGACGGTCAGCGAGGCCCGCGTCGCCGACTACGAGAAGGGGACGCCTTACGAGCGCTCCAAGCAACTCGCGGAGAGACTCGTGCTGGCCGAGGCCGAGCGCGGGATCGAGGTCGTGATCGTCAACCCGGCCGGCATCATCGGCCCCGGGCCCTGGGCGGGCGTCGGCTGGGACGGCACCCTGAGCGACGCGATCCGCGGCCGCACCCCGGTTGTGCCGCCGGGCGGGCTGAGCCTGACCTGGGTCGAGGATGCCGCCGACGCCCACGTCGCCGCCCTCGACCGGGGCCGCCCGGGCGAGCGCTACATCGTCGCCGGCGGCTACGCCTCGGTCCGCGACATCTGCCGGGTGGCGGTGGACGAAGCCGGCTCCGGCCGCGTCCCCCTCGTCCTGCCGGAATCCGCCGCGCTGCTGCTCTCTCGCGTGACCGAGACGATCGCCCGCCGCACCGGCAAGCCGCCGCTGCTGCCCCGCGGGCAGCTCGACTTCCTGCGCTGGGAGGCGCGGGCGGACTCGTCGAAGGTGCGCGAGGAGCTCGGGATCGAGCCGCTCGACTGGGAGGAGTCCGTGCGGCGGACCGTCCGCTGGATCGTCGCCGAGGGCCGCGGCTGAATCAGCCGCGACCGAGGATCGAGGCGACCTCGGAGACGACGCGCTCGCGGGCGCCCTCCTCGAGACCGGGGTAGAACGGCAGCGCCAGCGAGCGGCTGGAGAAGTCCTCGGCGACCGGGAACTGGCCCTCCCGCAGGCCGAAGCGCTCGCGGTAGAAGTCGTAGAGGTGGATGCAGGGGATGTAGGGCCGGGCGTCGATCCCGCGCCGGTCGAGCTCGGCGATGACGTCGTCGCGATCGACGGCCTTCGGCAGGCGGAGGATGTAGACGAACCAGCTGCGCCGCTCGGCGCCGCGATCGGCGAGCGGCAGGACGAGGTCGTCCGGATCCCCCTTCCCAGGCTCAGCACCGCCCAGCTCGCCGAAGCGGGCGGAGTAGTGCGCGGCGATCTCGGCACGCGCGGACAGCAGGTCGTCCAGGCGCTCGAGCTGCGCGATCCCGAGCGCGGCGGCGAGGTCGGTGAGGCGGTAGTTGAACCCCAGCCGCTCGTGGTCCATGAACTTCATGCCGGGAGCCCGCCCCTGGTTGCGCTCGCTGCGGGCGAGGTCGGCGCCGGCATCGCTCGCGGGGACGAGCATGCCCCCCTCCCCCGTCGTCATCTGCTTGTTCGCGTAGAAGGCGAAGGCCGCGGGATTGCCCCGGGAGCCGGCCTCGCGGCCGTCGGCGTCGAGCATGCCGAGCGCCTGGGCGCAGTCCTCCAGGACGCCGATCCCATGCCTGCCTGCCAGCTCCTCGAGCTCGCTCATCGCCGCCGGGAAGCCGAAGATGTGCACCGGCAGGAGCCCGGCGGTCTCATCTCCGACCGCGGCCGCAGCGGCCTCCGGGTCGAGCGTCAGCGTTGCGGGGTCGACATCGCAGAAGACCGGCGTCGCGTCCTCGAACAGGAGGCAGTTGGAGGAGGCGACGAAGCTCAGCGGGGTCGTCACCACCTCGTCGCCGGGCCCCCAGCCGAGCTCGCGGACCGCCAGATGGAGGGCCGAGGTGCCGCTGGAGACGGCGACGGCGTCGTTCACGCCCACCCGCTCGGCGAACGCCTGCTCGAAGCGGGTCAGCATCGGGCCGAGCGAGAGCATCCCCGACCGCAGGACCTCGAGCACCAGTTCCTCCTCCCGCTCGCCGATCACCGGGCGGGCGAGCGGGATCCGCTCTTCGCTCACCGGGGCGCCTCGATCCGGCGGGGCTGGAAGGCGTACTCCAGCGAGTCGACGAGCGCCTCCCAGGAGGCCTCGATCACGTTCTCCGAGACCCCGATCGAGCCCCAGGAGTCGTGCCCGTCGGAGGAGTCGAGGAGGACCCGGGTGACCGAGCCGGTCCCGTGGTGCTCGTCGAGGATCCGGACCTTGAAGTTCGTCAGCTCGACCTCGGCGATCTCGGGATGGCGATCGGTGATCGCCGCCCGCAGCGCGCAGTCGAGCGCGTTGACGGGGCCGTTGCCCTCCGCCGTGCGCACATAGCGCTCGTCGCCGATCCAGATCTTGATCGTCGCCTCGGTCTCGACCCGGCCGTCGGCCCGCTTGTCGGTCACGACCCGGAAGCTCTCGAGCCGGAACAGCGGCTCGTAGGTCCCGGCTTCGCGGCGCAGAAGCAGCTCGAAGGAGGCGTCGGCCGCCTCGTAGTGGTAGCCGCGGTGCTCGCGCTCCTTGATCTGCTCGATCGCCGCCAGCGCGCCGGCGTCGGTCAGCTCGATCCCGGCCCGGGAGGCCCGCGAGATGACCGAGCCGCGCCCGGCGAGCTCGGAGATCAGGACCTCGCGGCTGTTGCCGACCGCCTCGGGGTCGAGGTGCTCGAAGGTGCGCGCGTCGGCCTCGACCGCGGCGGCGTGCATCCCGCCCTTGTGGGCGAACGCGTTGCGCCCGACGTAGGGCTGATCCGGGTCGGGGGTGAGGTTGCAGATCTCGTCGATCAGATGAGCCGTGTCGGTGAGCCGCGTCAGCCGCTCGGGCGCGACGCAGGAGTAACCGAGCTTGAGCTGGAGCGCCGGCAGGATCGAGACCAGGTTTGCGTTGCCGGTCCGCTCGCCGAACCCGTTGACCGTTCCCTGCACGACCGAGGCGCCGGCGCGGACGCCGGCGATCGAGTTGGCGACCGCGCACTCGGCGTCGTTGTGGGTGTGGATCCCGACCTCGACCCCGCCGAGCGCGGCGACGACATCGGCGGTCGCCTCCTCGATCTCGTGCGGGAGGCTGGAGCCGTTGGTGTCGCAGAGCGTCACGTTCTCCGCGCCGGCGCCCGCCGCCGCGCGCAGGCACTCGAGCGCGTATTCGCGATCGTCACGCCAGCCGTCGAAGAAGTGCTCGGCGTCGTAGACGACGCGCTTTCCCGCGTTCGCGCAGAACTCGACCGACTCGCCGATCATCGCCAGGTTCTCCTCGCGGGAGACCTTCGTCACCTTGTCGAGGTGGAGTCCCCAGGTCTTGCCGACGAGGGTCACCATCGGGGCGAAGGCCGAGACCAGGGCCGCCAGGCCCGCGTCCTCCGCCGCCTCCACCCCGCGCCGGCGGGTCATGCCGAAGGCGCAGATCGTCGCCTGCTCCAGCGGCTCGGCCGCGAGCAGCTCGAAGAGCTCGACGTCCTTGGGGTTCGAGTCGGGGAACCCCGCCTCGATCATCTGCACGCCGAGCGCGTCAAGCGCGCGAACCACGCGCACCTTCTCCGCGGCCGACAGCGACATGCCCTGTCCCTGCATGCCGTCGCGCAGCGTCGTGTCGTAAAG
The DNA here is from genome assembly GCA_963839535.1 of uncultured Solirubrobacterales bacterium. Lineage (GTDB taxonomy): Bacteria > Actinomycetota > Thermoleophilia > Solirubrobacterales > 70-9 > RHKX01. The sequence goes on along the minus strand of CAWIVF010000014.1, from coordinate 55,842 downwards.
CTTGACCTCTCTCAAGGGAATCCGATCCTCCATCTACCGACTTGGGAAGTGACGGCCGTGCCGGGGTCGGCCCGGCGGCCGGATGGTCGGGCGCGCCCTCCCGGACGCACCTCTCCGCGGCCGCTCAGGCGGCTGCGGAGCCGGTAATTCGGCTCGAGGCGAGCGGGATGGCGAGCCGTGAGAAGCGCATCAGGAAGCGACTCTACTCGTCTCGTCCACCGGATCCAGCCATTCCGCGTACTCCGGAGCGCGACCGTGCAGCGCGTCCTCGAACTTGGCCGCGATCACCGATGTGATCTCGCCGGGGGCCGGGATCGGGTGGTCGTCGATCTCGCGGACGGGCACCAGCTCGGCGGCCGTGCCGGTCAGGAAGATCTCCTCCGCCATGTAGAGCTCGGCGCGGCCGATGTCGCGCTCGACGACGGTGTAGCCGAGGTCGCGGGCGATCTGGATGATCGAGCGCCGGGTGACCCCGTCGAGGATGGACGCGGTGTGCGGCGGCGTGACGAGCAGCCCCTCGCGGACGACGAAGATGTTCTCGCCGGAGCCCTCGCAGACCATCCCGCGGTCGTCGAGCAGGATCGCCTCGTCGTAGCCGGCGTTCGCGCTCTCGGTCTTGGCGAGGATCGAGTTCAGGTACTGGCCCGATGCCTTCGCGTGCGGGATCAGCCCGTCGGGAGAGATCCGCCGCCAGGACGAGACCTTGGCCCGGATCCCGGTCTTCTTGCTCTCCTCGCCCAGGTAGGCGCCCCAGGGCCAGGTCGCGATCGTGACCTCGATCGGCGCGTCCTTGGCGAACAGGCCCATCTCGCCGTAGCCGCGGAACGCGATCGGGCGGATGTAGCAGGAGGCGAGCCCGTTGCGCGCGATCAGCTCGTTGGTCGCGGCGCGCAGCTCCTCGACGTCGTAGGGGATCGGCAGGTAGTAGAGCGCCGCCGACTTGTGCAGCCGCTCGAGGTGCTCGCGATGGCGGAAGACGGCCGTCCCGCCGTCGGTGTCGTAGGCGCGGATCCCCTCGAAGACGCCGGTGCCGTAGTGGAGGCCGTGGCTGAGAACGTGGACCCTGGCGTCGTCCCAAGCGACGAACTCGCCATTCATCCAGATGCTCTCGGCCTTCTCCACGCGGTCCTCCTAGCTCCTCGGTTGGGCGTCTGAGTATGCCGGATGGAACCGGCGCCGGAGGACGCTCAGAGGGCCGAGATGACCGCGTCGGTCATCTCCTCGGTCCCGACCCGGCGCTCGCCGTCGGCGCCCGTGTGCAGATCGGCGGTGCGCAGGCCCCCGTCGAGGGCAGCCTCCACCGCGCGCTCGAGGCGATCCGCCTCCTCCGCCATGTCGAGGCCGTGGCGCAGCATCATCGCGACCGAGAGCAGGGTCGCAAGGGGATTGGCGACACCCTGCCCGGCGATGTCGGGCGCCGATCCATGGACCGGCTCGAACACGCCAGGGCCCGAGTCGCCGAGGCTGGCGGAGGGCAACATGCCGAGGGATCCGGTCAGCATCGCGGCCTCGTCGCTGAGGATGTCGCCGAACATGTTCTCGGTGACGATCACGTCGAAGCGAGCGGGGTCGGAGACCAGCTGCATGGCGGCGTTGTCGACGAGCAGGTGGTCGAGCTCGACGTCGGCGTAGTCGCCGGCCAGGCCGGTGACGACCTCGCGCCAGAGGCGCGACGTCTCGAGCACGTTCGCCTTGTCCACCGAGGTGACGCGCGCTCCGCCGTCGGGGTTACGGCGACGAGCCGCGTCGAAGGCGGTCCGGGCGATCCGCTCGATCTCCGGGGTCGAGTAGAGGCACTCGTCGATTGCGACGCCGTCCTCGCGGCTCTTCTTGCCGAAGTAGATGCCGCCGGTCAGCTCGCGGACCACGAGCAGGTCGGTGCCCTCGATCCGGTCGCGACGCAGCGGACTCGCGTCGATCAGCGCTGGGATGGGCTTGACCGGACGCAGATTGGCGTACAGCCCGAGTCCCTTGCGAAGTCCGAGCAGACCCTGCTCGGGACGCGGCGCGCCGGGGTCCGTGCTGTCCCATTTCGGCCCGCCGACGGCGCCGAGGAGCACGGCGTCGGCAGCCGCGCACGCAGCGAGGACGTCGTCCGGGAGCGGTTCGCCGGTGGCGTCGATCGCAGCCCCGCCGATGAGCTGCTCGTCGTAGGCGAAGTCGCCGAGCTGGTCGAGCGCCCGCCGTGCGGCGGCGACGATCTCGGGGCCGATCCCGTCGCCCGGAAGCAGGACGATCGTGGATGTTGGTTGCGGTGGCGCCATGGGTGGCGCCGCACCGTACCGGGCACGGCTCCCCGCCGCAGGGGCGCAGCTGGGGACCCGACTCGCTTTTCCAGACCCAATCGGGTTAGGCTGCGAAATCCGGTCTCGTCCAAGGCCGGGGAAACCCGCGAAGAAAGAGGAACGCGTATGCGCACCAACAGATGGATGTTGCTGCTCGTCGGCCTGCTGGCGTGTGGCCTGCTGGCCGCCGGATGCGGCGACGACGAGGACTCGACGTCGTCGGACGCACCGGCCACGACCAGCGAGGACAGTGAGGCGACGACCGAGGAGGACAGCGGAGAGGCTGAGTCGAGCGACATCGACTCGGAGGGCTTCTACGAGGCCTGCACGGACGCAGCTTCCGGCACCCCGGCCGAGGCCACGGCTGAGGCCGCGTGTGCCCAGGCACGCGACGCTCTCGAGCAGTGCGCCGATCAGGCAGAGGCAAGCGGCGACGCGGCCGCTGCCGATGTGGCCATCAAGGCCTGCCAGGCAGCAGCCGACGAGGCCATCAAGCAGTTCCAGGCCGCCGGCTAGTCAGCCGAGCGATCTTGCATCGGCCCCGGCCGGTGCGGACTGACTCAGGAGAGGGGCGGTGCCCGGCTCAGGCCGGCGCCGCCCCTTTTCGTGCGGAGATGTTGAGGCGGACGTAATCAAGCTCCGGCTCAGGGCCGACGAGCTCGAGAACCGCCTCCAGGTATGGGGTCCGCAGCCCCTCGGGGAGCCGATCGAGGTGGGAGCCGAGGCAGACCGTCTCGATGAAGGCGGCGGGCTCGTCCGGGCGGACGGGCCTGGGCTCGAGCCAGCAGCGGGCCTCGATGAACCCGGCCGCGCTCAGCCGCGCCTCGGTCTCGCGCGGGCCGGCGAAGTACGTCGGCGAGAAGCCCTCCAGGTGGGGGCGGAAGCGCTCGTCCTCGGCCACCTTCGACGCCGCGGCGTAGAAGCGCGCGACGTTGCCCTCTCCCCCGCACTGCGCCTCGAGCCGGCCGCCCGGGCGCAGAGCGCCGGCCAGCCGGCCGAACAACGCCTCGTGATCGTGGATCCAGTGAAAGACGGCATTGGAGAGGACCGCGTCGACCTGCTCCGCCAGCTCGAGCTGCACGAGGTCGGCATGGATCAGCTCCACCCGGTCTCCCGAGGCGCTCCCGCGCGGCCTCGACCATCGCCGCGGAGCCGTCGGCGGCGATCACGCGGCCTCGCGGCAGTCGTGCCAGCAGCTCCTCGGTGACGCGCCCGCTGCCGCAGCCCGCGTCGAGCACGACCTCGTCACCGGCCAGCTCGAGCCGATCGATCACCGCGCCCGACCAGTCCTTCTGCGGGCCGGAGACGCGGTCGTAGGTGCCGGCGTCCCACTCGCGGGAGCCAGATTCCCCCACGGCTACAGCGACGTCGTCGCCGGGGCCCCGATCTCGCGCTCGCGCTCGTAGGCCTCGATCGCGTCCCCCTTCTGCATCGTGATCGAGATCTCGTCGTGGCCGTTGAGCAGGCGGTGGCGGATGTCCTCCTCGAGCTCGAACTTGACGACGCCACCGGCGTAGTCGACCGTCTGCTCGTCGAGATCGATCCGGACCCTGCCCGGACTCGGCGATCCCGCGGCAGTGCTCGCGGGGGAGGATCACCGGCAGCAGCCCGTTCTTCGTTGAGTTCGCGTAGAAGATGTCGGAGAACGAGGGCGCGATGATCGCCTTGAAGCCGAAGTCGGCCAGCGCCCAGACGGCGTGCTCCCGCGACGAGCCGGAGCCGAAGTTGGCCCCGGCCACCAGGACCGGGTTCGGCTCGAGCGTGATCTCCCCGTCGCGGAACCAGTCGTAGAAGAGGAACTCGCCGAAGCCGGTCCGCTCGATCCGCTTGAGGAATTGCTTGGGGATGATCTGGTCGGTGTCGACGTCGGCGCGGTCCAGCACCGACACGTCACCCTCGATCACTTCAACTGGTTCCATCGGTGCCTCCTCAGCTCCAGGTCCGGATGTCGACGAAATGGCCTTCGATGGCCGCCGCGGCGGCCATCCGCGGGCTGACGAGGTGGGTGCGGCCACCCTTGCCCTGCCTGCCCTCGAAGTTGCGGTTCGACGTGGACGCGCAGCGCTCGCCGACGTCGAGGGTGTCGGGGTTCATCCCCAGGCACATCGAGCAACCCGAGGCGCGCCACTCGAAGCCCGCCTCGCGGAACACCTCGTGGAGGCCCTCCCGCTCGGCGGTCTCGCGCACCTGCTCGGAGCCCGGGACGACCATCGCCCGCACGGTCGAGGCGACCTTGCGGCCCTCGACCATCGAGGCCGCGGCGCGCAGGTCCTCGATCCGGGAGTTGGTGCAGGAGCCGATGAACACCCGATCGAGCGGGATCTCGGTGATCGGCGTGCCCGGCTCCAGCGCCATGTAGCCGAGCGCCCGCGCCGCCGTCTCCGGATCGACGGGCCCCTCCAGGGTCGCCGGGTCGGGGACCTGCGACGCGACCTCGGCGACCATGCCGGGGGTCGTTCCCCAGGTGACCATCGGGGAGATCGACGCGGCGTCGATCTCGATCTCGGAGTCGAACTCGGCGTCGTCGTCGGAGCGGAGCTCGCGCCAGCGCTCGACGGCGGCGTCGAAGTCCTCGGGGGCGCCGGGGCGGCCGCGGACGTACTCGAAGGTGGTCTCGTCCGGCGCGATCATGCCGGCGCGGCCGCCGCCCTCGATCGTCATGTTGCAGATCGTCATCCGGCTCTCCATCGAGAGCCCGCGGATCGCCTCGCCGGCGTACTCGACGACGTGGCCGACCATTCCGCCGGTGCCGAGGCGGCCGATGGTCGCCAGGATCAGGTCCTTGGCGCCGACGCCCTCGGCGAGCTGCCCCGTGTAGTTGATGCGCATCGTCTTCGGGCGCTTCTGGATCAGGCACTGGGTGGCCAGCACGTGCTCGACCTCGGAGGTGCCGATGCCGAACGCGAGCGCGCCGAAGGCGCCATGGGTGGAGGTGTGCGAGTCGCCGCAGACGATCGTCATCCCCGGCTGGGTCACGCCGAGCTCGGGGCCGATCACGTGCACGATCCCGCGCCGCTTCGAGCCGAGGGAGTAGAGCGGCACGCCGAACTCCTCGCAGTTGCTCTCGAGCTTCTCGACCTGCTTGCGCGACAGCTCGTCGGCGATCATCCGCGCCACCGGCGTGTCGTCGGTGGGGACGTTGTGGTCGGCCGTCGCAAGGGTCCGGTCGGGCCGGCGCACGGTCCGGTTCGCCAGCCGCAGCCCGTCGAATGCCTGCGGGGAGGTCACCTCGTGGACGAGGTGGAGGTCGATGAAGATCAGCCCGTCGTCGACCTCGTGGGTCCGCCAGATCTTGTCGAACATGGTTTGCGCGCTCATCGGATCGTCCTTCCGTAACTCGTCGTGGGGCTGATTCAGCTTCGGCGCAGGCCCGCGGCGATGACGGCGAGCAGCTCCGCCGTCTCCTCGCCGGGATTGCGCAGGTGATGGGAGAGATCGGCGTCGAAGGTGGCGCTGTCGCCGGCCTGGAGCGAGCTCGCCTCGCCGTCGACGACCAGCTCGACCTCGCCGGCGATCACGAAGACGGTCTCGCGGCTGCCGGGCTCGTGGATCGGTGGATCCCCGGCCCCGCCCGTCGCGGATCCCGCCGCGAGGCGATGCAGGGAGACGTCGGCGCGCTGCCCGGGCAGGGGCGGCGTCAGCTCCTCGATCTCGTGCCCGGAGCGCGCGCTGCGGCGGCCGGTCCCGCGGCGGACGATCACGGCGTGGCGTCCCTCGTCGATCCGCAGCAGCTGCGAGAGGGTCAGCTCGAGCCCCTCGGCGATGCGAGCGGCGACGGCAAGCGTCGGGCTGCTCTCCCCGCGCTCGACCTGCGAGAGCGTCGCGGCGCCGACGTCGGCGCGAAGACCGAGTTCACGAAGAGACAGCCCCATCGCCTCGCGCAGGGCCTTGACCCGGGTGCCGATGGCAGCGGGGTCGACGGTGCGGTCGTGCTCAGCGGGGGCGTGGCGGCGGTCAGGGTCGTCATGCGGCGCGTACGGTATCACAGACACTTGTCCGGATTACGGAGCGTTTGGAAAAGGCGGTGGGCCGGATTCGTCCAATATCCGGGCCAAGAACGGCCCACTGCGGCGAGGATCCACTCCTCACCCCTCACCAGCCGCAGTGGGTCGACGAGGTGGCGATCCCGAACGCCTCCCTCCCCACTGGCAGTGGGACGCCCGCCCTACGGCCCGGGCCGCACCGGCGAGGAGGCGGCATCGGCGACGACCGACTCGGCCTCCCTCACCGCCGCACCGTCGAGCGCGTTCGACAGCGCCCGCACGTAGGCGCGAGCCGAGGCCTCGATGATGTCGGTCGAGACTCCCTGGCCGCTCGCCAGGCGTCCGTGGGCGCGGAGCATCACGGTCACCTCGCCGAGCGCGTCGTCGCCCTCGGTCACGGCGGCCACCGTGTACTGACGCAGCTCGCACTCGGTCTCGACCGCCGCCTGGATCGCGCCGAAGACCGCGTCGACAGGGCCGTCGCCGCTGGACTCGCCGTGCGCCTCCTCCCCGGCCGGGGTGGTGATCCCGACCCGGGCCAGCGGCTCGCGCCGGGTGCCGGCTTCGACCTCGAACCAGGACAGCTCGTACTTCTGCGAGCTCTCGCGCAGATCGTCGGAGACGATCGCCTCGAGGTCGAGCGCGGTGACCTGCTTCTTCTTGTCCGCCAGCGCCTTGAAGCTCTTGAAGGCCTGGTTGAGCGCGTTGCCCTCGACCTTGAAGCCGAGCTGCTGGAGCGCGTCGCTGAGGGCGTGGCGCCCGGAGTGCTTGCCGAGGACGATCTGGTTCGAATCGAGGCCGACGTCGCGGGCGTCCATGATCTCGAACGTCGTGCGCTCCTTGAGCACGCCGTCCTGGTGGATGCCGGACTCGTGCGCGAACGCATTGCGGCCGACGATCGCCTTGTTGGGCTGGATCGCGTAGCCGGTGAAGCGCGACACCATCCGGCTGGTGCGGGCGAGCTCGGTCGCCTCCACGCCCGTGTCGAACCCGTGGTCGGCGCGGCGCGTGCGCAGCAGCATCACGATCTCCTCCAGCGAGCAGTTGCCGGCGCGCTCCCCGATGCCGTTGATCGCGCACTCGACCTGGCGAGCGCCCGCCAGCACTCCTGCGAACGAGTTCGCGACGGCCAGGCCGAGGTCGTCGTGGCAGTGCACCGAGAGCGTCACGCCGTCGAGCCCGGGAACCAGCTCGTAGAGCCGCGTGAGGAAGGCGGTGTACTCGTCCGGGGTCGTGTAGCCGACGGTGTCGGGCACGTTGATCACGCCCGCGCCCTCGGCGATCGCGATCGCGCAGACCTCGGCGGTGAACTCGATGTCGGCGCGCGTGGCGTCCATCGGCGAGAACTCGACGTCCGAGCAGAGCTCGCGGGCATGGGCGACGGCCGCCTTGGCCTGCCCCTTGACGTCATCGCGGTCGGTCCGCAGCTGATGCTCGATGTGGATGTCCGAGGTCGAGATGAACGTGTGGATCCGCGGCCGCTCCGAGTCCTTGACGGCGTCCCAGGCGGCGTCGATGTCGCCCTTCTGCGTGCGCGCGAGGCCGCAGATCACCGGGCCGCTGACCGTTCGGGAGATCGCCTGGACGGCCTCGAAGTCGCCGGGGGAGGTGATCGGGAAGCCGGCCTCGATCACGTCGACCCCGAGTCGCGCGAGCTGCGAGGCGATCTCCACCTTCTCCTGCGTGTTCAGCGAGATGCCCGGCGACTGCTCGCCGTCCCGCAGGGTGGTGTCGAAGATCTCGACCCGCTCCGTGCTTTCGTCCTGTGTCTCCGTCTCAGCGTTCATCGCTGGACCTCCTTCTCCAAGCTTTCCGATATTCCCGTGTCTCTCGCGGCTGTCGCGCCGCCCAGCGCTATTCCCCCCGGAGGGGGAGGAGAAGGAGAAGCGCGAGGGTGGACTGCCGGCGGGTCATCGGGCTCAGACCTTAGCGAACCCCCGGCCGGTGAACCGGTCCTGCGCCCGCCCTCTCTTCTCGTCGCCGTAGAGGCGGGCCCACGGCGAGCTCGGCCGCGCCAGCCGGAATGCCCCGACCGCCGCCACGAAGGGAACGAACAGACCCAGCGCCGCGATCCCGAACTTCTCCTTGAGGCAGTTGACGAACACGAGGGCGAGGTTGATCGATCCCAGCACCGCGATCGCCGCCAGAAGCGTCGTTCTCCAGCTCGTCGGCGAGGTCGACGAGCACCGAGAACCCGAGCACCCCGAACCCGGCGATGATCGCCGCGACGATTACCGCGTCGATCGACTTGCGGCCCTCCTCGGACCAGTAGACGTCCTTCAGCTCGAGCCAGAGGGCGAACTCGTCGAGGGTGAGCCCGGTCCCGATCCCGAAGGCGACCGCGAGGATCTCGCGTCCGGGCGAGCCCGGGTCGACCGCGATCGCGAGCCACCCCGAGATCATCAGGGTGAGGATTCCCCAGAACATGTGGTGGATGTGGGTCCCGCCCACCTCGAGGTTGCCGGGCCACCAGCTCACCCCGGCGCGGATCATGTGGGCGCTCGTGCGGATGAAGCCGAACGAGAGCAGGAACGCCACGAGGAAGAGGAACGCGGGCTCCTTGCCCGCCTCGACGATTCCCTCCGTGTAGACGCTCCCGATACTCGCGATCAGGGTACGAGCACGACCTTGCCGATGTTGCGGCGCTCGTGGAGGAACCGGTGAGCGTCACCGGCCTTGTCGAAGGGGAAGGCCTCGGCGACGACGGGCTCGATCTTGCCCGCGGCGAGGTCCTCGGCGAGCGGGTCGATCGCGCGGGCGAGGCTGCCCTCGCGATCCCACCAGGAGAGCATGTTGAGCCCGAAGACCCCCTTGTTCTCGTTCATGATCGCGAGGCTCTTCCACCACGGCATCGTCGCCGTCGTCATCCTCGCGAGGCCCTTGAGGAGGCCGGGAATGTTCCGCGAGTCGCCGCTCTGGGCCTCGCTCATCCCGTAACAGATGACCCGCCCGCCGGAGCGCAGCAGCCGGTAGTCCTTGCGGAAGCTGGTCGGGCCGATCGCGTCGAAGGCGATGTCGATGCCCTCGTCGTTCGGTGATCCGCCTGATCTCGGCCTCGAAGTCCTGGTTGCGGTAGTCGATGGCGTGATCGACCCCCTGCGCGAGGATCGCCTCGTGCTTGGAGGCCGACGCCGTGCCGAAGATCTCGGCCCCGCGGGCCTTCGCGAGCTGCGTGGCGGCGATGCCGACGCCGCCGGCGGCGGCATGGATCAGCAGGCGATCGCCCTCCCGGAGACCTCCCATGATCACGATGCCCGCGTAGGCGGTGGCGTAGTTGACCGGGATCGCGGCGCCCTGCTCGAAGGAGAGCGCATCGGGAAGCGGCAGGACATCCTTCTCGTGTGAGGTCACGAGCTCCGCGTAGCCGCCGAACCTCGTGCCGGCGACGACGCGGTCGCCGACCGCGTACTGCGTGACGCCCTCGCCGACCGACTCGACCTCGCCGGCGACCTCGTACCCGACCACCGAGGGAAGCTTGGGCGCGTCCGGGTACATGCCCGAGCGCGCCATCAGGTCGGCGAAGTTGATCCCCGCCGCCTTGACCGCGACCCGGATCTCTCCGGCAGCAACCTGCGGGTCGGGGCGCTCCTGAACCTCGAGAACCTCGGGCCCGCCGTTCCGCGGGATGACGACAGCGCGCATCCCGATCAGCCTAGCGCCGGGGCGCCTGTGCGCGCTGGCCTCGCAAGTGGCTTGCGCACGCAGCGCGAACGTTGGTTTGGGCTGAGGAGGGAAGCGGGGTCCGAACCACCCCCAGTGGGGCGACTTAGGGGTCATATTCGGACCTAATACGCCCCACTGACAGGAGATCGGCCGCGGTGGCACGGATTCGCCTGCCATAGCGAGGCGTCGGATCCGTGCCAGCCCACTTCGGGAGGCAGCAAGCGGTCGCCATCCCTCTCCCTCATCAGCCCAAACCACGCCCCGGCCCCTCGCCGGGCAGCTCGGGAGGCGACTCAGCCCAGGTCTACAGCCTTGCCGGCGTGAAACTCGTCGCGGCCGACGATCGCCTCGACGACCTCGGCGGGGACCGCGGCGTCGGCGGTGAGGGCCATCACGGCCTCCTCGCCGGAGCTCTCGGCGCCGACCGCGGCGGAGACGATGTTCACGCCGTGCTCGCCGAATGCAGAGCCGACGAGGCCGATCATCCCGGGCTCGTCGCGGTAGCGGAAGATCGCGAGGTGATCGGCGAAGGGAAGGTAGAACCCCTGGCCCCAGACCCGCACCAGATAGGGGTCGTTGCGGGGACCGACGCCGGTGCCGGAGACCTCGACGCCCTCTCCCCCGCCCTCGATCCTCACGGTGACGAGCTCGGTGAAGTCCTCCGAGGAGACGGCGGCCGTCTCGACCAGGTCGATCCCGCGCGCCTCCGCGACGGTGCTCGCGTTGACAAGGTTGACCGGCTCCTCGGTGTGCCCGGAGAGGATCCCGACGAGGGTGGCGATCCCGAGCAGCCTGGTGTCGTGGTCGGCGAGCCTGCCGCGGACCTCCACCTCGACCCGGGAGACCGAGCCGCCGACGAGGCCTGACGCCAGGCGACCGAGCTTCTCGCAGAGCGGGATGAACGGCGAGAGCGCCTCCATCGTCTCCGGCCGGACCGCGGGGATGTTGACCGCGTTGGTCACCACCCCGCCGGTCAGCGCGGCCACGACCTGGCCCGCGGTGTCGATGCCGGCCCGGTCCTGGGCCTCGGCGGTCGAGGCGCCGAGGTGCGGGGTGACGACGACGTCGTCGCGCCCGAAGAGGGGGTGCTCGGTCATCGGCTCGCTCGGGAACACGTCGAGAGCGGCGCCGGCGACCTTGCCGGAGTCGAGCCCGGCCTCGAGCGCCTCGAGGTCGATCAGCTCGCCGCGCGCGCAGTTGACGATCCGGACGCCCGGCTTCATCGACCCGATGGCCTCGGCGTCGATCCAGTTGATGGTCTCCGGGGTCTTCGGCAGGTGAATCGTGATCAGGTCGGCCCGCTCGTAGAGCTCCTCGCTCGTCTCGACGCCCTCGACGCCGAGCTCGCGGAAGCGCTCCGCGGTGACGAACTTGTCGAAGGCGACGACCTCCATGTCGAAGGCGAGCGCGCGGCGGGCGACCAGCTGGCCGATCCGGCCGAAGCCGATCACGCCAAGGGTCTTGCCGTAGAGCTCGTTGCCGCCGAACCGGGAGCGCGCCCATTCGCCGCCGGTCAGGGTCATGTGCGCCTGCGGGATGTTGCGGAAGAGCGCCAGGGCCAGCGCGAGGGTGTGCTCGGCGGCGGCGACCGAGTTCGACTCGGGCGCGTTGGCCACCACGATGCCGCGCTTGGTGGCGGCCGGGATGTCGACGTTGTCGACGCCGGTGCCGGCGCGGCCGATGGCACGCATCCGAGTCGCCTTGCCGATCAGCTCGGCGGTCAGCTTGGTCGCCGAGCGGATCACGATCGCGTCGAACTCGCCGATCCGGGACTCGAGCTCGCCGTCGGGCCAATCGGTGCCGACCTCGACGTCGAAGCGCTCGCGCAGGAGGTCGACGCCGGTCTCGGCGATCTTCTCCTTGACCAGGACCTTCGGACGGTCGCTCACGAGCGCACCCCTTCGGCGTTCTCGATGAGCCAGTCGATCGAGGCGGTCAGCGCCTCCAGGTCGGAGGTCTCGATCGCCGGGAACATGCCGACCCGCAGCTGGTTGCGCCCGAGCTTGCGGTAGGGCTCGGTGTCCACGATCCCGTTCTCGCGCAGGGCCGCCGCGATCGCAGCAGCGTCGATCCCCTCCTCGAAGTCGATCGTCCCGACCACGGCTGAGCGCTTCGCGGGATCGGTGACGAACGGCTGCGCGAAGTCAGAGCGCTCGGCCCATCCGTAGAGATGCTCGGCGTTCGAGCGGCAGCGCCCGACGCACCAATCGAGCCCGCCGTTGGCGAGCATCCACTCGACCTGGTCGGCCAGCAGGATCAGCGTGGTGAGCGAGGGGGTGTTGTAGGTCTGGTCCTTGCGGGAGTTCTCCAGCGCCGTGGTCAGCGAGAGGAATCCGGGCTGCCAGCGATCGGCGCCGTCGAGCTCCTCGATCCGCGCGATCGCGGCCGGGCTCATCAGCGCGAGCCACAGCCCACCCTCGGAGCCGAAGCCCTTCTGCGGGGCGAAGTAATAGGCGTCGGCGTCGGCGAGGTCGACGGGCAGCCCGCCGGCGCCGGAGGTGGCGTCGATCAGGACGAGCGGGTCACCCTCGCCATCGGGCCGGGAGACCGGCACGGCGACCCCGGTCGAGGTCTCGTTGTGGGCCCAGGCGATGACGTCGGCGGCCGGGTCGGAGCGCGGGTCGGGCGCGTCACCCGGCTCCGCCTCGACCACGATCGGCGACTCCAGGAAGGGCGCGGCCGCCGTCACCTTCGCGAACTTGGACGAGAACTCGCCGTAGGTCAGGTGGAGGGATCGCTCGCGGATCAGGCACGCGGCCGCCGCGTCCCAGAAAGCCGTCGTCCCGCCGTTCCCGAGCAGGACCTCGTAGCCGTCCGGAGCCGAGAACAGGTCCGCCAGCCCCCCGCGGACCCGCCCGACGAGATCCTTCACCGGCCGCTGCCGGTGCGACGTCCCGATGACCCCCTCGATCTCGCTCAGCCGCGCAAGGGCCTCCGGGCGGACCTTCGATGGCCCGCAGCCGAATCGGCCGTCGGCGGGCTTCAACTCAGCGGGGATTCGGACCTGTGTGTGCTCGGTGCTCGGCATGGCCGCGGAAGGTTACGGGTTGGGGTGGCGCGAGCCCGATTCCCGTCCGGCCAGCTACGCTCGAGTCCGGCAACCTATTTCTTCCAAGGAGCGTCCCATGCACCCCATCGCCTACTCCGCCGCCTACGAGGGCGAAGATCGCAACCGGCTGACGACGTTCTTCCGGCTGATCGTCGCGATTCCCTGGTTCTTCGTGCTGATCTTCTACGCGATCGGTGCGCTCTTCGCCACCGTCTTCGCCTGGTTCGCGCTGGTCTTCACCGGCCGCTATCCCGAGGGGCTCTACAACTTCAACGCCGGCTTCCTGCGGATGAGCAGCAGGGTCTCGGGCTTCACGATGCTGCTCACCGACGAGCTGCCGCCGTTCGGCGGCGACGAGACGCCCGAGTACCCGGTGCGGGTGCTGGTCCAGCCGCCGAAGGAGGAGTACAGCCGGGCCAAGGCGTTCTTCCGGATCATCCTGCTGATCCCGGTCCAGATCCTCCAGTACGCGATGCAGGCGATGCTCCAGGTCCTCGCCTTCGTCGCCTGGCTCATCATCCTCTTCACCGGCGAGCTGCCCCTCGGCCTCTACCGTCCGCTGCGGATCGCCAGCGCCTACACGACCAAGGCCACCGCCTACGGCATGCTGATGACGGAGGACTTCCCGCCGTTCTGGCAGGACGAGGAGGAAGAGGCGCCCCGCTTCGATCGCACCGGACCCGGAACCGGGGCGCCCACCTCGGCCCTGGGGCTCTAGCCATGGGCGACGCGGACGAGACGCCGGCCGGAGTCATCGAGGGCGAGGGCTACGCGGTTGCGCCGAACCTCGAGGTGCTCGGCGAGGGACCGGGCATCCGCAAGGTCCGCCGCGCCCTGGGCGTCACCGCCTTCGGCGTCAACGTGATCGTGCTGCCGCCGGGATACGCGACCGGGTCGCACCTCCACGACGAGCAGGAGGAGCTGTACTTCGTGCACTCGGGCGAGATCGAGATCGAGTTCGGCGACGGGACCAAGCATCGCCTCCAGCCGGGCGGTCTGGCCCGGGTGGATGCCAGCACCGTCCGCCAGCTGCGCAACTGCGGCGAGGGCGAGGCGACGTACTTCTGCGCGGGCGGCAAGGACGGCTACGTCGGCCGCGACGGCCGCTCCCCCGAGCCGAAGGCCTAGAACAGCTCGTAGCGCTCCTTCGAGAGCGTGAAGCCCCTGCCCGACTCGATGTCGCGGCAGGTGATCCCGGACTGCTCGCTCTCGCAGCGCAGCAGGCCGGCGCCGAGGGTCTGGCCGTAGGGCAGCTCCGGACCGGATTCCAGCGTCGTGTCGCCCGCGCAGACGAACGTCGGCGTGGAACCGGGCTCGAGGCTGATCCCCTGGCCGTAGTCGAGCTCGCAGTCCTGCGGCGCCTTGGGCGGCTCCCAGTTGCGCTCGCGGATGTCGCAGCGGACACCGGTCGGATCGATCACGCAGCCGATGTTTCCGCTCGGCGAGGTGAAGCCGGTGAGCTTCGTGACCACCTGATCGACGTTCGACTCGCCGTCGACGTCCTCCGGCGTCGTGGTCGTGACCCCCGTCGACTCGGTGACCGTCGAGTCGGTGCTGGACGAGGTCGACGAGGTGCTCTCAGCCGTCTCGGTGACGGTGGTGGTGCTGGTCTCCTCGTCGCCGCAGCCCGGCGCGGCGAGTGCGAGCGCCACGGCTGCGACGAGAGCGGATAGCGACGGCCGGCGCATGGGCGGTCAGCCTAGCCGCGGGGCCGGATCCCGCGCCTTCAAACCGGCTCGAGCGGGCGGCCGCCGTCGTCGGGGAGCGTGACCGCGACGGGGTCCCCGGCGCGAACCTCCCCCGCCGACAACACCACCGCCATGACGCCGCAGCGACGGACCAGGGTGCCGTCCGAAGCATGGCCGAGAACGGCCTTCATCAGGCCGGGCTGAATCCCGTCGAGCTGACGGCACGGGTTCCGGAGGCCGGTCAGCTCGATCTCGGCGTCGGCGCCCAGTCGAAGGCGCGTGCCCGCCGGAAGGCCGAGCAGATCCACGCCGCGGGTCGTGACGTTCTCCCCCATCCGCCCCGGGGCGACCTCGAAGCCGCGGTCGGCGAGCTCGTCGTGCAGCTCGGCCCCGATGAGGTGGACCTGGCGCAGGTTGGGCAGCTCCGGGTCGCGCCGGGCCCGCGAGCGGTGGCGAACGCGCTCTCCCGAGTGGGCGTCGCCCTCCACGCCGAGGCCGGACAGGAGGTGGATGCGGTCCTGCGGCTCCTTGTTCGGTCCGTGCTGGGCAGAGCGGCTGACGGCCACCACGACACCTGGACCAGCGCTCATGGTGGGAAGGCTAGACCGCCTCCGGCTAAGGTCGGCGCATGGGCGGGATCACGCTTCACCGGGGCGACATCACCACCGATGCCCAGGCGGACGCGATCGTCAACGCAGCCAACTCCAGCCTGCTCGGCGGCGGCGGCGTTGACGGCGCCATCCATCGCGCGGCCGGGCCCGAGCTGCTCGAGGAGTGCCGCGCGCTCGGGGGCTGCGAGACGGGCGACGCGAAGATCACCGGCGCCGGCCGGCTCCCGGCACGACACGTGATCCACGCGGTCGGGCCGGTGTGGAGGGGCGGCGGCGCGGGCGAGGCCGAGCTACTGGCCTCCTGCTACCGGCGGGCGATCGAGCTCGCGGCGGAGAGCGGCTGTCGCACGGTCGCGTTCCCGGCGATCTCCGCCGGTGTCTACGGCTACCCGCTCGCCGGGGCCGCCGAGGTCGCGATCACCGCGACGCGGGAGGCGCTGGGCGCGCACCCCGAGGTCGATGAGGCCCGCTTCTGGCTCTACGGCGAGGAGGCGTACGCCGCGTTCGCGGCGGCGCTGGACGAAGCCGGCTGAGGACCGGGGTCAGCCGCGCAGGGCGCGAACCGCCCGGCCCGCCATGCGAGCGAGGCGCAGGCGCGAGGTCAGCGGCAGGTCGTTCGGCTCGGAGCTGCCGCGCCGCACCTCCTCCCAGTCGTAGAGCCGCGCCTCCTCCATCGCCTCGATCGAGCGCTCGACGATGCCCTGGTCGAGGTCCAGGTTCTTGAGCCCGTCACGCGCCCAGGCGAGGCTGCACTCGTAGCCGAGCGAGAAGTCGCTGCGACGCAGCTCCTCGTCGAGGAAACCGGCGAAGTCGCCCAGATGCTCGCCCGCCAGCAGCTCGGGAACGGTCTCGCCGGTTTCGTTGGCGAGGACGAGCGGCGAGATCAGGTCGATCTCGACGTTCGCCTTGCCGCTGACCCCGGCCACGGCCTCGCAGGGCCGAGCGGAGGACGTCCGCGGGCTCGCGCTCGCCGTCGCCCTCGTCGTCGGGCGGGCCGGTCGCGGCGCGATCGGACTGGGTGCGCTCGAGGATCTCGGCGAGCTTGCCGGCCGTCTCCTCGTCGAGCTGCGGCGCCAGCGTCTCCACGAGCTCGTCGATCCGCTCGAGGCGGCGGTTGTCGCGCTCGACCCGGCGCATGTCCTCGTAGAGGGTCTGCGCCGGGAAGATCGCCAGCGCCCTGGCCAGCGCCTGGATCCAGCCGACGTCGGCTTCGGGATCGGTCCAGCGCGACGCTCCGGCGGGCTCCTCCGAGCGGGCGTCGATCACGAGATTGAGGTGATGCTCCGCCTCGTTCTCGTCGTCGCGCTCGTGGGCGGCGGCGATCACGCGGCCGAGCGGCTCGGACTGGACGAGCCCGCCGTCGGTGTACCAGAGCTTTCCCTCCTCCGGGAAGTCCGTGATGCCCTGCCGCTCGTAGTCCTCCCGCTCGGAGCTGCGGTCGAGGAGCCGCGGCGGGAACGCGCCGGGGTGTGAGGCCGAGGCGAGGACGAAGTCGAGCGGCGCGGTGCCCTCGGGCTCGATCAGCTGCTCGACGCCGCCGCAGCGCTCGAGCTCGAAGCGGCGCCAGTCGGCGAAGGTCGAGGCGGACGCGGGACGGTCGTGCCTGACCCCGGGGATCTCGTAGGTGAGGCCGCGCAGCCCGGTCAGCTGGACCAGCAGGGTGAGCGGGCCCTCCTGGGCGCGCTCGGGATCGCACTCCGCCTCGTCCAGCAGGTCCGGGAAGCGGCGCTGGACCCCCTCGAGGCTGAGCGGGCCGTCGGCGTCGCCCTCCTCGAGCATCTCGAGGTCGACCTCCTCGACCCAGCCTCGCGAGAGCAGCTTCGGGCCATCGGCGCCCTCGAGCAGCGCGAACGCGGCGAGGAGGCCGACGAGCGAGCCGGCCGAGGCGCCGCCGATCGCGTCGACCCGGATGTCGGCGTCCTCCTCGCAGCGGGCGTGGCTGAAGCCGACGAGCAGGGCGGCCACGGCCCCGGCCTGGAAGGCGCCGAGGGACGCTCCGCCCGAGAGGGTCAGGGAGACGCGCAGATCGGCCATGGGCAGGGGCCCGGCCGGGCCGGGGGTCCTAGTCCTCGATCCAGGCCATCATCGGGCGCAGCTTGCCGCCGACGTCCTCGACCTGGGCGTCCTTCGCCTCCTGGCGCATCCGGTCGAAGTTCTCGCCGCCGGCGCGGTTCTCGGCGATCCACTCCTTGGCGAACTCGCCGGACTGGATCTCGCCGAGGATCTTGCGCATCTCGGCGCGGGTCTCGTCGGTGATCACCCGGGGGCCGCGGGTCATGTCGCCGTACTCGGCGGTGTTCGAGATCGAGTCGCGCATGCCCTGGATCCCCTTCTCGTACATCAGATCGACGATGAGCTTGAGCTCGTGCAGGCACTCGAAGTACGCGAGGCGCGGGTCGTAGCCGGCGTCGACGAGGGTCTCGAAGCCGGCCCGGACCAGCTCAGTCGCGCCGCCGCAGAGGACGGCCTGCTCGCCGAAGAGGTCGGTCTCGCACTCGTCCTTGAAGGTCGTCTCGATCACCCCGGCGCGGGTGCCGCCGATCCCCTTGGCGTAGGCGAGGACGAGGTCGCGGGCGGTGCCGCTCTCGTCGGAGTGGACCGCCATCAGGCAGGGAACGCCGCGCCCCTCCTCGTACTGCCGGCGGACGAGGTGGCCCGGGCCCTTCGGCGCGACCATGCCGACGTCGACGCCGGGCGGCGGGGCGATCTGGTCGAAGTGGATCGCGAAGCCGTGGGCGAACATCAGCAGGTTGCCCTCGGAGATCCCGTCGGCGATCTCCTCGTTCCAGATGTCGGCCTGGCGCTCGTCGGGGAGCAGGATCATCACGACGTCGCCGCGGCTGGCTGCGTCGGCGACGTCGAGGACCTCGAGGCCCTTCGCCTCGGCGTCCGCGCGGCTGGAGGAGTCGGGACGGAGGCCGACGACGACGTCCACCCCCGAGTCCTTGAGGTTGAGGGCGTGAGCGTGGCCCTGGGAGCCGTAGCCGAGGATCGCGACGGTCTTGCCCTCGAGCGGCTCGAGGCTCGCGTCGTCCTCGTAGAACATCGTGCTCAGCTCGTCGCCCTCAGTCATTCACGGCCCTTCCGGTCGGCGGTTAGAAGTTGGTTCCTCGTCGGCGCGGGAGGCTACAGGGCGTTCGGCGAGCATCCGGCGCAGCAGCTTGCCGGACGCGGTCCGCGGCAGCTCGTCGACCGCGACGAACCGCTTCGGCACCTCGTACGGCTGCAGCCGCTCCCGGGCGAGCGCACGGAGCCGCTCGCCGTCGACGGCCTCGCCCGGCGCCGGCACGACGTAGGCGACCACCGCCTGGCCCCACTCGCGATCCTCGACGCCGGCGACGGCGACGTCGGCCACGCCGCGGTCATGGCGCAGCGCGTCCTCGACCCGCTGGGGCCGCACGTTCTCCCCGCCGCTCACGATCAGGTCGCCCCGGCGGCCCTCGACCCAGAGGCAGCCGTCATCGTCGAGGCGGCCGAGGTCGCCGGTGTGGAGCCAGCCGTCGGCGGCGCGCGCACCGCGGGGCCACGATCGGCCCGCGAACGAGGATCTCCTCGCCCTCGACCCGCACCTCGACGCCGAGCAGCGGCCGTCCCGCCGAACCCGCGCGGGCCCGCGCCTCGGAGGGATGGAGGGTGCAGACCTGCGAGCAGGCCTCGGTCAGGCCGTAGGTCTGGACGACGGTGGCCCCGCGGTCGAGGGCCTCGGCGAGGACGTCGGCCGGCACCGGGCCGCCGCCGAGCAGGAGCAGCCGCGGCAGCTCCACGGGCGCGCCCGCCTCGAGCAGGCGGACGAGCTGGGTCGAGACGAGCGAGACGATCGTCACCTCGCCGCCGGCGATGGCCGCGGCGACGCGATCGACCTCGAAGCCGTCGTGGATGGTGGCCGCGGTCCCGTAGAGCGCCGAGCGGACCAGGATCGTCAGCCCGCCGACGTGATTGAGGGGCAGGCAGCAGAGCCAGTTGTCCTCACGCTCGACGCCGAGGTTGGCGCCGGAGGCGAGGGCGCTCCAGAGGTGGTTGCCGCCGGTGAGCTCGATCGGCTTGGGCTCGCCGGTGGTGCCGCTGCTGAGGACGCGCGTCATGGGCCCGGCCAGCGGACGATGGACGGCGGGCCACTGCTCACCGGCGCTCAACGCGCGCTCGACCAGATCCTCATCGGCGACGACCGCGCCCGGGGCGATGGGCACCCCCTCCCTCCCGCTGCGCGGCAGGGACTGGACGACCGCGCCGGCCAGGATCGCGCCGTGCAGGGCGACGGCGTGGTCGATCCCGGCAGGGAGGTCGACGGCGACCGGGTCACCCGGACCGGCGCCCTGGGCCGCCAGCTCGGCGGCCACCGCTCCCGCTCGCCGGCGCAGCTCCGCGTAGGTGAGCGCGCCGCGGGCATCGGCGAGCGCCGGCGCCTCCGGTCGCGTCCGGGCACTGTGGTCGAGCCAATCGGTGGGGATCTCGTTCATCGCCTTGAGCCGGCCGCGGCGGCCGGGCGGATATCGTTGCCGTCCATTCTGGCGCCGGCCCGATCCGGCCCGCCCCACCCCAGCCACAGAGATGCCCACCCGCCACAAGAACGCCCCGCCCGAGAGCGATCTCTACGCCCCGATCACGTGGGAGAGCGCCGGCGACTACGAGGACATCCTCTACGAGAAGGCCGACGGGATCGCGCGGATCACGATCAACCGGCCCGAGCGGCGCAACGCCTTCCGGCCCCCCACCCTCGCCGAGCTCCGCGACGCCTTCACCAAGGCCCGCGACGACCTCGACGTCGGCTCGATCATCCTCACCGGCGCCGGCGACCAGGCCTTCTGCTCGGGCGGGGACCAGAAGATCCGCGGCGACGACGGCTACATCGGCTCCGACGAGGTCGCCAGCAAGGGCGTCGGCCGCCTCGACGTCGGCGACCTGCACGTGCAGATCCGCCGCACCCCCAAGCCGGTGGTGGCGGCCGTCGCGGGCTACGCGGTCGGCGGCGGGCACATCCTGCACCTCGTCTGCGACCTCTCGATCGCGGCCGAGAACGCGCAGTTCGGCCAGACCGGACCGCGGGTCGGGAGCTTCGACGGCGGCTTCGGCTCCAGCCTCCTGTCGCGCCAGATCGGCCAGAAGCGCGCGAAGGAGATCTGGTTCCTGCTGCGCCTGTACGACGCGAAGGAGGCGCTCGACATGGGCCTCGTCAACGCCGTCGTGCCGACGGAGGACCTCCAGCGCGAGGCCGTGGCCTGGTGCCGGGAGATGAGCCACCTCTCCCCGCTCGCCCTGCGGCTCCTGAAGTCGAGCTTCAACGCGGACGAGGACGGCATCACCGGGGTCCAGCAGCTCTCCCACGACGCGACGCTCCTCTTCTACATGAGCGAAGAGGGGCAGGAGGGCCGGAACGCCTTCCAAGAGGGACGGGCTCCGGACTTCTCCAAGTTCCCCCGCCGTCCCTAGGCTCCCCCCGATGGGAGCACTGCGGATCTGGCTGATGGCCGCGCGTCCGCGGACGCTGCCGGCGGCGATCGCGCCGGTGCTGGTCGGAAGCGCGGCGGCGTGCTGGGTCATCGATCACGACGCGTTCCGCTGGGACACCTTCGCCGCCGCCCTGATCGGCGCCATCTTCATCCAGATCGGCACCAACCTCGCCAACGACTACTCCGACGCCAAGCGCGGCGCCGACACCGTCGACCGGCTCGGCCCCGTGCGGGTGACGGCCAGCGGCCTGGCCGCGCCCCGCCGGGTCCTCTACGCCACCTGGGCGGCGTTCGGCTTCGCCGCGCTCGCCGGCGTCTACCTCGCCGTCGAGGTCGGCCCCGAGATCCTCCTGATCGGCGTGCTCTCGATCGCCGCCGGGATCCTCTACACCGGCGGCCCGAAGCCCTACGGCTACGAGGGCCTCGGCGAGATCTTCGTCTTCGTCTTCTTCGGCCTCGTCGCCGTCAACGGCTCCTACTACGTGCAGCTGGAGGAGCTGGACACGCTGCCGATCCTGCTCTCGATCCCGATCGGCCTGCTCTCCGCGGCGATCCTCGTGGTCAACAACGTGCGCGACATCGACACCGACCGCCGCGCCGGCAAGCGCACCCTCGCCGTCCGCCTCGGCCGCGAGCGCACCCGCGAGGTGTACGTCGCGATGATCGTCCTCTCCTACGTCCTGCTCCCGATCGCGCTGCTCGCTCGGCGACGGCCCCGCCCTCGGCCTGCTCGGCCTGCTCAGCGCCCCGCTCGCGCTCCGGCCCGATCCGAGCGGTCCGGGAGAGCACCGACGGCCCCGCCCTCAACGGCGCCCTCGCCGGCACCGGCGCGCTGCTCGGCGTCTTCGCTCTGCTCGTCTCGATCGGCCTCGTCCTCTAGGCGGGATTCGAACCGTGCGGATCAGCTCCATCGAGACGATCCCCGTCGGGCTGCCGTTCCGCGAGCCGTACGAGACCGCGACCGGCTCCCTCGATCGGCGCGAGATGCTGATCCTGCGGGTGACGGGCCCGGGCGGTGAGCAGGGCTTCGGCGACGCCGTGCCGCTCAGCCTCCGCGGCGGCCCCGCCCTGAGCGAGGTGCGAGCCGAGATCGACGGGGTCTGCGCATCCGTGCTCGCGGAGGCCGACATCGACCCGGAGCCCGAGACCGTGCTCGAGGCGATCGCGCCGGCGATGGCCGCCTGCGCCGCGGCCGGCGCGGGGCGCCAGGCCATCGCCGGCGTCGAGATGGCCGTCCTCGACCTGATCGGAAAGCTCCGCGGCGAACCCCTCTGGCGCCTGCTCGGCGCCGTGGAGGCAGCGCCGGTCGAGTGCAACGGGACGATCGGGGCCGACGAGCCGGCCCATGCCGCCGCCGAGGCGGGAACCTGGGCCCGAGCGGGATTCACCACGCTGAAGGTGAAGGTCGGGACCGGGGACGACGTCGGCCGGATGGAGGCGGTGCGCGCCGCCGCCGGCGGCACCGTTGCGCTGCGGGTCGACGCGAACGGCACCTGGGACGTCGCCGCGGCCGGAGCCACCCTCACCGCCCTCGGCGAGGTCGAGCTCGAGCTCGCCGAGCAGCCCTGCGGCTCGATCCACGAGCTCGCCGAGCTGCGCGCGCTCGTCGACGTCCCGATCGTCGCCGACGAGAGCGCCGAGACGCCGGACACGGCGGCCGCGTGCATGGCGGCCGGCGCCTGCGATGCGGTGACCGTGAAGCTGGCCAAGGTCGGCGGGATCGCGGCTGCGCTCGAGGTCGCCGAGGCCGCCCCCGCCTACCTGTCGAGCGCGCTGGACAGCCCGCTCGGGATCCTCGCCGCAGCCCACACCGCTCAGGCGCTGCCGGCACGGGGCTTCGCCCACGGCCTCGCTCACGGGCTGGCCACCTCCGCCCTGTTCGCCGACAACGTCGCCGACTCCGAGGGCCTCTGCGGGCCCTGCATCGAGCTCGGCGAGGAGCCCGGGCTCGGCGTCGCTCTCGACGAAGCGGCGCTCGAACGGTTGAGAATCGGATGATCGACCGGACGAACCGCAACTCAGCGCTTGCCTCGGCCCTCGTCGACGAGCTCCGCCGCTGCGGCGTCCGGCGGGCGGTGCTCTCGCCGGGCTCGCGGTCGACGCCGCTCGCACTGGCGCTCGACCGGGAGCCGGGCATCGAACTGACCGTCGTGCTCGACGAGCGCAGCGCCGGCTTCGTGGCGCTCGGTGCGGCCCTCGCCGGCGGCGTTCCCGACCGTGGTCGCCTGCACCAGCGGCTCGGCGGCGGCCAACCTCCATCCAGCCGTGGTGGAGGCCGGCGAGGCCGGCGTCCCCCTGATCGTGCTGACCTCGGACCGCCCGCCGGAGCTGCGGGGGATCGGCGCCGGGCAGACGATCGACCAGATCGGCCTCTACGGCACGTCCGCCAGGTGGTTCTGCGAGGTCGGCACCCACGAGGCGGACGACGCCGGCCTCATGCACCTGCGCTCCGTCGCCTGCCGCGCTTTCGGCGAGGCCACCTCGGGCCGTGGCCCGGTCCACCTGAACCTCTCCTGGCGCGACCCGCTCGGCCCCGAGTCACGGCCCGGTGACCTGCTCGCCGAGGATGCCCTCGCCCTCGAGGGCCGCTCCGAGGGCCGCCCGCTGACGGTCCCGATCCAGGGGCGGGAGCCGGCGGAGGAGCTGCTCGCGGCGCTGACCGACGCGGTCGCCTCCGCGCGGCGGGGGCTGATCGTCGCCGGCCGGCACACCGACCCGCGCCTGCCCGCCGCGATCGCCGCGCTCGGCGAGGCGTCCGGGTTCCCGGTCCTGGCCGAGCCCACCTCGTGGCTGCGCCTCGGCTCACACGAGCGCGGGGGGATCGTGGCCGCCTACGACTCGATCGCCCGCGCCCAGCCCGAGGGGCTCGCCCCGGACCTGGTCCTGCGCTTCGGCGACATGCCGACCGGCAAGCCGCTGCGCGCATGGCTCGCAGCCTGCGGGGCGGATCAGATCGTGATCGACCCTCCCGGCGCCTGGAACGAGCCGACGCGGCGGGCGGGTGCGCTGGTCCGCGCCGATGCGTGCTCGGTCGCCGGTCACCTCGCCGATCGCGTGCCGATCAGCGACGGGGAATGGCGAGCGCGCTGGGCGGAGGCCGAGGCTGCGGCGCAGGCGGCGATCGACTCGGTGCTCGAGGGACACCCCGGCAGCGAGCCGGCGGCCCAGCGGGCGCTGACCGGGGCGCTGGCCGACGGCGACTCGGTCGTCCTCGCCTCGAGCATGCCGATCCGCGACGCCGAGTCCTTCCTGCCGGCCGGGGACCCGGAGGTCCGCTTCTTCGCCAACCGCGGCACGAACGGGATCGACGGGACGATCTCCACCGGAGCCGGGGTGGCCCTGGAGACCCAGGCGGCCACCTGGGTCGTCCTCGGCGACCTCGCCCTCGCCCACGACCTCGGGGGCCTTGCGACGCTGACAGCGGCCGAGGGCCCGATCCGGATCCTCGTCATCGACAACGGCGGCGGCGGCATCTTCGACTTCCTCCCCCAGGCGGAGCAGGTCGAGCCGGAGTCCTTCGAGCGCCTCTTCACGACCCCCTCGGCCCTGGACCACGAACGGGTGGCGGCCCTATTCGACCTCCCCTTCGTGGAGCTGGCCGACGCGACGGAGATCCCCGCCCTCGCGGACCACGACCGGGTCCTGGCCCGCCTGCGCACCGACCGCAGCGAGAACGTGGCCCTGCACCGCGAGATAGCGGCAGCGGTCGCCCGCACCCTCCAGTAGATAGCCGTCAGGACTCCGTCCGGTGGGCGGCCACCCGAGGTGAGCGGATGCGAAGCGGAGCATCCCCTCGGAGCTATCCAGCCGCGAGTGGTCCAAAAGCGATCCCCGATCGCTTTCAGGCCACACGCTGGGGCCATTGGCGGATAGCGAACACGCTTCGCTTTCCCGCCATGCCGCGCCAGCGGCCATCCCGCCGGAGAGGGGTCGTAGGGGGTGAGGTACCGCCGACGCTCACGGAGGCGGGCATGAGAACCCCCTCGGAAGGCCACCAGAGCCGGCCATGCCCGCCGTAGGGAGGCGGTGCCTCACCCCCTGCGGCCCCGCCGCCTAACGAGAGCCCTAGCCGGCGAGCAGCGGCAGCAAAGCCTCCAACTTGATCTCCGTCTCGGCCAGCTCGGCCGCCGGATCGGAGTCGGCCACGATCCCGGCTCCCGCGAACAGATGGGCCGTGCGGTCGCGCAGGAGCGCTGAGCGCAGGGCCACGCAGAACTCGCCGTCCTCGACCGCGTCCATCCAGCCGACGGGCCCGGCGTACCAGCCGCGGTCGAAGCCCTCGAGGTCGCGGATCATCTCCTCGCCGGCGGCGCCGGGCGGCTCGACGCCGACCGCGGGCGTCGGGTGGAGCATCCCGGCCAGCTCCAGCGCGGATCGAGGCTCGGCGAGCTGGGCGTGGATCGGCGTCGCGAGATGCTGGATGTTGGCCACCTTGATGACCACCGGCTCGGCGGCGTGATCGACCCAGACCGACCAGGGCGCCAGCCGGCGCGCGATGCGCCTGGCGACGATCTCGTGCTCCTCGCGATTCTTCGCCGAGTGCAGGAGCTGCTCGCCGAGATGGTCGTCGACGGAGGGGTCCGCGCTGCGCCGGGCGGAGCCGGCGAGGGCCACGGTCGCGGCCACCGCGCCGCTGCGCCGGACGAGCAGCTCGGGGCTGGCGCCGACGAAGGCGGCCTCCGGGGTGCCCACGCAGAAGCAGAAGCAGGAGCCGAAGACCTCGCGAAGGGCGCCGAACAGCGCCCCCGCCGAATGCGCCCCACCCGCCTCCACCAGGACCTCGCGCGCGAGCACGATCTTCTCGACCTCGCCCGCCCGGATCCGGCGGACGGCCGCCGCGACGGCGGCCTCGTAGTCGGCGGGACTACGGACCGAGCGCACGCTCGCGGGCTCGCCCGGATAGGGATCGAGCTGGGGCAGCGCTTCGCCTCGCAGGGACGCGACCCGGGCCTCGAGCCGGCGGCGGGCGGCGGCGGGGTCGGATCCCGGGCCGACCAGGGCCGAGAGGGTGAGCAGATGGCGCCCGTCGGATCTCGCGAGCGCGAGCTCCGGCAGGGTGAGCAGCGCCGGCGGCAGCGACGCCCACGGGCCCGAGGCTCCCGAGTCCGGCGAGAAGGCCATCCCGCCGACCCAGAGCGGCCCCGCCCCGGCCGGCAGGTCTCCCGGCTCGTCGGCAAGGCGGCTGCGCATGATCGCCGTGGTGTCGGCGACGAGATCGCCGGCCCGTCCCGCACCCCTCGAGACCACCTCGTGAGCCGACCCGACGGCCCCGATCGCGAAGTCGCGATCCGGCTCCTCCCAGCAGAACCAGCGGTCGTCGGCGCGCCGGGAGGCGAAGGCGGCGGCGCAGGGATCGGCTGCGGAGACCTCGGCGGTGACGCTCACGAGCCGCCGCCCGCGGCCGCTCGCCGCCCGTTCGGCCAGCTGCTCGAACGAGTCGAGCAGCCCGGCGACCTCTGAGGGGGCGGTCAGCTCTCCGGCCGCGCGCGGGCGATCGCGACCTCGCCGGTGCGGGCCATCTCGATCAGCCCGTGCGGCCGGACCATGCGCTCGAAGGAGTCGATCTTCTCGGTCGTCCCGGTGACCTCGACGGTGATCGAGCGCCGGGAGACGTCCACGATGTGGGCTCGGAAGATCTGGCTGAACTCGATGATCTCGGCCCGGTTCTCGGCCGCGGCGCTGATCCTGAACAGCGCCATCTCGCGCGCCACCGCCGTGTCCGGCTCCATGTCGCGGATCTTGATCACGTTGACGAGCTTGTGGAGCTGCTTCGTGACCTGATCGATCGGGTGGACGGCGCCGTCGACGGTCAGCGTCACCCGCGAGATGTCGGGATCCTCGGTCGGGCCGACCGCGAGGGTGTCGATGTTGAACCCGCGCCGGCTGAACAGTCCGGCGATGCGGGCGAGGACGCCGGGCCGGTTCTCGACCATCAGCGAGAGCAGGTGCCTGCGGCCGGTCAGCCCGGTGGAGGTCTTGAGGCCCTCGAGCTCGAGCAGTGCGTTGCGTTCGGTGCCGGCCATCGCCCTAGCCCACCATGTCCCGCGCGGCCGCGCCGGCCGGGATCATCGGGTAGCAGTTCTCGTTCTTCGTCACGCGGACGTCGAGCAGGACCGGGCCGTCGTGGTCGAGGGCCTCGCGCATCGAGCCGGCGAGG
Organism: uncultured Solirubrobacterales bacterium; assembly: GCA_963839535.1. Lineage (GTDB taxonomy): Bacteria > Actinomycetota > Thermoleophilia > Solirubrobacterales > 70-9 > RHKX01. The sequence goes on along the minus strand of CAWIVF010000014.1, from coordinate 28,959 downwards.
TCGCCCTTGCGCTCGCAGAGCATCCCCTTCCAGCCGAACGCCTCGGCGAGCTTGACCCAGTCGGGGCTGGCGCCCATCTCGACCGACTTGTAGCGCTCCTCCCAGAACAGCTCCTGCCACTGGCGGACCATGCCGAAGTGGCCGTTGTTCATCAGGAAGACCTTGACCGGGATCTCATGGGCCGCGGCGGTGGCGAACTCCTGGCAGACCATCACCAGGCTGCCGTCCCCGGCGAGGCAGACGACCTGCTCGTCGGGCATCGCCACCTTGGCGCCGATCGCGGCCGGAAGGCCGAAGCCCATCGTGCCGAGACCGCCCGAGTTGAGCCACTGATTCGGCTTCGAGAAGTGGTAGTACTGCGCCGCCCACATCTGGTGCTGGCCGACGTCTGAGGTGATGATCGCCTCGCCGTTCGTGGCCCGGTACATCTCCTCGACCATGAACTGGGGCTTGATCTCCTCGTCGGCGGAGTCCTCGTAGTGGAGCGGGTACTTCTCGCGCCAGCCCTTGATCCGGTCCCACCACTCGCTCAGCCGCTCGCGGTCGGCGCCGAGGGCGCGGTACTCGTTGGTCAGCTTCGGGAGCACGTCCTTGGCGTCGCCGACGATCGGGATGTGCGCCGGCACGTTCTTCGAGATCTCCGCCGGGTCGATGTCGATGTGGACGAACTTCGCGTGCGGCGCGAACTCGCTCAGCTTGCCGGTGATCCGGTCGTCGAAGCGGGCGCCGATCGCGACGATCAGGTCGGCCTCGTCCATCGCGTAGTTGGCCGCGCGGGTCCCGTGCATGCCGAGCATGCCGAGCCACTGGTCGTGCGGCGCGGGGAAGGCGCCGAGGCCCATCAGGGTGCAGGTGACGGGGAAGTCATCGGAGGCCGCCAGCTCGCGCAGCTCCTCGGAGGCGCCGGCGTTGATCACGCCGCCGCCGGCGTAGAGGACGGGCCGCCTGGAGTTGGCCAGCGCCCGCGCGGCGACGCGGATCTGCTTGATGTTGCCCTCGGTGGTCGGCTGGTAGCCGGGCAGGCGCGGCTTGCCGGTGATCGGCTCGTAGTCGATCTCCATCTTCGACAGGTCCTGGGGGATGTCGACCAGGACCGGGCCCGGGCCGTCCGCTCTTGGCGATGTGGAAGGCGGCGTGGATGTAGTCGGGGATCTGCGCCGGGTCCGTGACGAGGAAGGAGTGCTTGACGACCGGGAGCGTCATCCCGGTGATGTCGGCCTCCTGGAAGCCGTCGGTTCCGATCAGGTCGGTGCGCACCTGGCCGGTGATGAAGACCGTCGGGACGGAGTCCATGTAGGCGTCCGCGATCGCGGTGACGAGGTTCGTCGCGCCGGGACCGGAGGTGGCGAAGGCGACCCCGACCCGCCCGGAGGCCTTGGCGTAGCCCTCGGCGGCGTGGCCGCCGCACTGCTCGTGGCGGACCTGGATGTGCTCGAAGTCGGCGTCGTAGAGCGCGTCGTAGAGCGGCAGGCTGGCTCCACCGGGGATTCCGAACACGTGCTTGACACCCTCGGCCTTGAGGGCCTCGCAGAGTGCGTCGGCGGCGCGCATCGGTTTCTACCTCCGGGGTCGGGTTGGCGGGTGCTGGGCCGGCTTCGGACGAGGTCAGCACCGGCAGGAGGGCCAGTCTAACAGTCGATATTCCGCGCTCAGGCCGTGATTTCGCACCTGGATGACGGCTATCGTGACCGCATGGACGTCCACCGCGCCAAGCCCGAGGACCTCGACGAGCTGCCGCTCGACAACCTCCGCGAGCTGACCCTCGAGGAGGCCGCCACGCCCGGGCTGCCGAAGCACGTCGCCTCCGCATCGGGCGTGGCCCGCCGGGGCCGCAACGTCTACGTGATCGGCGACGAGTCGAACCACCTGGCCGTCTTCGACCTGACGAACGATCGGCCCGGGCGCCTCGTCAGGGCCCTCAGCGGGGACGTCCCGACCGATCCCGAGGGCCGCGCCGCCCACAAGGCCGACCTCGAGGCCCTGACCGTCCTGCCGCCCGGCGACGAGAGCCCCTACGGGATGCTGCTCGGCGTCGGCTCCGGATCCGGGGAGAAGCGTGACCGCGGCTTCGCCTGGGATCTCGAGGCCGACGGGAGCCTGCACGGCGACCCCCGCGAGGTGGACCTCAGCCCCGCCTACGAGATGCTGCGCGGCGAGATCGGCGAGCTCAACGTCGAGGGGGCCGCGGTCCTCGACGACGAATTGCTCCTCTTCCACCGCGGCAACGACGCCGACTCGGTCAACGCGATCGCGCGGGTGTCCCTCGCCCGCGCCCTCGAGTCGATGGCCGGCGACATGCGGATCGACGTCGAGGAGATCGCCTCCATCCGCTCCTACGAGCTCGGCGAGCTCGACGGCGTCAGGCTCTGCTTCAGCGACGCGACCCCCCTCGGCGACGGCCACGTCGTCTTCACCGCCTCAGCCGAGGACGACGACGGCAACATCCACGGGTCGGTCCTCGGCGTGCTCGCCGAGGACGGCGACGTCCGGCGACTGCGGCGGATCGACCGGCAGTGGAAGGTCGAGGGCGTCCACGCCACGACCGACACCGGCGTCCTCGACCTGCTCTTCGTCTGCGATCAGGACGAGCCCGACACGCCCTCGCCGCTGCTCGGGGCGTCGATGCCGATCGAGCCCGGCCTCGAGGGCGAGTCTCGGTCCTAGGGGTAGGACGGCTCAGCCGGCGCGGAGGTCCGGGCCGGGGCGGACCTCGGAGGGGTCGGGAAGGTACATGTCCTCGCCGCAGCGATGGCAGACCTGGACGTAGAGCTTGTGAACGGTGCCGCAGCGCGGGCAGCGGCGCTCGGGCTCGGACTTCTCGCGCCGGTGGAGGATCACCGCGATCAACCCGAGCAGCGGCAGGACGGAGCCGACGAAGAACCAGATGAAGAAGCTGGAGCCCTTCGCCTTGCCGATCAGCCCCGTGGCGAGGCCGAAGGTGAGAGCGATGATCAGGAACTGCACGGACCCATTGTCACGGGTCAGCCCTTCCGGAACCTGAATTAGCCGGGGGGAGCCTTGTCCAGCGGCTTGTGGGAGCCGCCCTGCTCGTAGACCTCGTCCCGCAGCGGGCGCGGGTGGCCGATCGAGCCGACCTCGGCGGTGTCGCGGCGGAAGGGCAGTCCGATCGTCCAGTCGGCGATCGCGCGGAGCTTGCGGGCGAATCCCGGGATCTGGCTCACGTGGTAGGTGCGCGCCGCCCACCAGGCGAGGAACCCCGAGAACGTCGCGAGCGGCGTGCTGGCGACCGCCTTGTAGCGGCCGAGGTTCACGAACGCGCCGCGGCTGCGGTAGTCGAAGGTCTGCTCGGAGCCGACGCCGAGGTTCGCCGCCATGTTGCGGGCGGCGACCCGCGCCTGGCGGATCGCATGCTGCGCCGTCGGCGGGCAGATCCCGCCTTCGGGGTTGGGAACGGCGGCGCAGTCGCCGGCGGCGTAGACGCCCGGCATGCCGGGGACGGCGAGGTGATCGTCCACCGGGACGCGCCCGCGCTCGTCGAGCGGCACGGCCATCGATCGCAGGCTCGGGTGGGCGGCCACTCCCGCGGTCCAGACGACGGTCCGGGCCGGGATGCGCTCGCCGGTCGAGAGCTCGACGTGATCGGCCTCCACCTTGGTCAGGGTCGTCTCCATGCGGATGTCGATGCCGCGCCCGCGGAGCTCGTGGACCGCGTAGTCGGCGAGCTTCGCGTCGATCTCCGGCAGCACCCGCGGCATCGCCTCGACCAGCATCCAGCGCATCCCGCTCAGGCGGGCCCGCGGGTAGCGCTCGATCACGTCGGCGGCGAAGTCCTGGAGCTCGGCGAGCGCCTCGAGGCCGGCGTAGCCGCCGCCGACGAAGACGTAGGTCAGCAGCTCCTCGCGGCGGACCGGATCCTCCGTCGCGTTCGCCTTCTCGAGGGTCTCGATCACGTGGTTTCGCAGCCAGATCGCGTCGGCGAGGCTCTTGAAGCCGATCGCGTGCCGGTCGAGCCCGGGAACCGGCAGGGAGCGGCTGACCGAGCCCAGCGCAAGCAGCAGCTGGTCGTAGTGGAGCCGCTCGACGTCGCCGTCGTGCGTCGTCAGCTCGACGGTCTTGGCTGTCGGGGTCGTGGGAGCTGATCGCGCCGAGCCGCAGGTAGGTCCGGCGCAGGATGTCGCGCAGCGGCGTGACGACGTGCCGCGGCTCGAGCATGCCCGCCGCCGCCTCCGGCAGGAGCGGCGTGTAGAGCAGGAAGTTGACGTCGTTGACGAGGATCAGCCGGGTCGACTGCTGCGGCAGGATCTTCTCGAGCTCGCGCGCGGCGTTGGCTCCGGCGAAGCCTCCCCCTGCGATTACGACCTCGTGCGCCACGAGCCGAGTATGGCACTTTGCAACGACTTGTTACAAAGTGGCAAAAACGACAACCCGCCCCGGTAGCCTCGGCCGGTGCCCCGGCCGCCGATCGCGCTGCTCCTCGCCCTCCTCGCCCTCGCGCTCGCCGGGTGCGGCGAGGACGATCCCTCCCCCGCTCCCGAGCCCGACCGCGGCGCTCCTGAGGCGACCGCCCCGGCCCGGCCGAACCTGCTCGTCGTCATGACCGACGACCAGACCGCGGCGAGCTTCAACCCGGAGGTGATGCCGCAGGCGACCTCGTTCTTCGCCGACGGCGGCACCACCTTCGGGGAGGCGATCTCGGTCCCGCCGCTCTGCTGCCCCGCCCGGGCCGGGTTCCTGACCGGCCAGTACGCCCACAACCACGGGGTCCTCGGCAACGAGCCCGGCTACCCGGACCTGCGGGACCCCGGGGCCACGCTGCCCGTCGCCCTGCAGGCCGCCGGCTACCGGACCGGCATGATCGGCAAGTACCTCAACAACTACGAGCTGGTCGGCGGCGAGCAGCCGGCGCCGGGCTTCGACCGCTGGTTCGCGACGCTCGGGTACGCGGGCTACTACGACTACACCGTCAGCGACGACGGCGAGCCGCGCCACTACGGCGACGACCTCAGCGACTACTCCACGTCCGTCTACTTCCGTCAGGCCGGCAAGTTCGCCGCATCGGCCGCCGCCGACGACGAGCCGTTCTTCCTCTGGCTGGCCCCGAACGCGCCCCACACCGCCGAGCCGGGCGCCGGGTCCTGCACCGGTCGCTTCGCCCAGCCGCCCGACGAGGCCGCCTACGAGGAGTTCGCCGATGCCCCGCTGCCGGAGTCCGATGCCTTCGACGAGGCCGACGTGACCGACAAGCCCCGCTGGGCCAAGGGCAGCGACCCGCTCGACGAGGCCGACCGGGCGGAGATCGAGACGGCCTACCGCTGTGCGCTGGCCTCGGTGCGGGCGGTCGACGACGGCTTCGGCGAGCTCGTCTCGAAGCTCGAGGGAGAAGGGCTCCTCGAGGACACCGTCGTCGTCTTCGTCTCCGACAACGGGCTGCTGAACGGCGAGCACCGGATCTTCGACGACAAGCGCCTGCCGCTCGAGCCCGCGCTGCGGGTACCGCTGGCGATCCGGCTCCCGCCCTCGCTCGGCGCGGACGCTCCCACCGAGAGCGGCGCGCTGGCCTCGACGGTCGACCTGGCGCCCACCCTGCTCGACTACGCGGGCGCGAAGCCCTGCGACGCCGACGGCAGGTGCTGGCGGATGGACGGGCGCTCGCTCCGGCCCCTGCTCGCAGGGGACGAGGACCGGTGGCCCCGCGATCGCGGCCTCCCGATCGAGCTCGACGACGGCTACGCCTACACGGCGATCCGCACCCCGGACTACCTCTACTCGGAGATGACCGCCGACCGCGGAGGTCCGCTCCCCCGCCCGATCCCGGAGCTCTACGACCTCCGTGCCGACCCCGAGGAGCTGGAGAACCTGGCCCGCTCGAAGGATCCCGAGATGGAGGCGCTGCGGACGGAGCTGGCGGAGCGGCTCGATCGGCTCCGGCCGCTGCGAGGGGATCGAGGGCCGGGACCCGAAGGGCGGCTCGGGAGTTCTGCGAGTAGGGCTGGTGAGGGGAGGGTGTGCGGGCCGCTGAGGGGCTGGCGCCCGACGCGCCCGGGAAGAACGCATGAATTTGGGCGCTATACGCCCAAATCGATGCGGTTTCGCCCCCGCCCCCTTGAAAAGTCCCGACGGCGCTGCCCCGCCCCCGGTCACGGAGGGGTCGTAGGGGGTGAGGTACCGCCGACGCTCACGCAGGCGGGCATGAGAACTCCCTCGGACGGCCACCAGAGCCGGCCGTGCCCGCCGAAGGGAGGCGGTGCCTCACCCCCTGCGGCCCCGCGCCCCCGACGCCCCGGCTAGAGCCCCAACCGCTCCCGGATCAACCGAGAAACCTCGCCGCCGTCGGCCCGCCCGCGCGTCTCGCGCATCACGGCTCCGACGATCGCCCCGATCGCCTTGCCCTCCCCCGCCTTGACCTTCGCGGCCGCGTCGGGCTCGGACTCGATCGCCCGGTCGACGATCGCCTCGAGCTCACCGGCGTCGCTCGCGGCACCCAGCCCGAGCCGCTCGGCGATCTCGGCGGGGTCACCGCCATTCGCGGCGAGCTCGGTGATGATCTCGCGGCCCGCGCCGCGGTTGATCTGCTTCGTCGCGACCATCCCCGCGAGCTTCGCGACGGCGGCCGGCGAGGCGCTCGACTGGGTCGGATGGGCGGCGCCGGCGGCGCGGGACGCGGCGACCAGCTCGCCGGTGACCCAGTTGGCGACCGCGACCGGATCCGCCTCGGAGCCGGCCTCCAGCGCCTCGTCGAAGAAGCCGGCGAGCTCGGCGTCGAAGGCGAGGGTCGTGGCGAGGTCGGCGCTGAGATCGAGCTCGGAGACGTAGCGATCGCGACGCTGCTCGGGGAGCTCCGGCAGCGACTCGCGGGCGGCGGCGATGTCGGCCTCCGAGGGCGCGATCGGAACGAGATCGGGCTCGGGGAAGTAGCGGTAGTCGTGCGCGTACTCCTTCGAGCGCATCGTGGTGAGCGAGCCGGTGACCGGGTCGAAGTGGAGCGTCTCCTGCTGGACCTCGCCGCCACCTGCGATCAGGTTGCGCTGGCGCTCGATCTCGGCCTCCACCCCGCGCTCGAGGAAGCGGAAGCTGTTCATGTTCTTCAGCTCCGTCTTCGTCCCCAGCGTCTCGGTCCCGGCCGGCCTGATCGAGACGTTGGCGTCGCAGCGCAGGCTGCCCTCGTCCATGTTCACGTCGGACACGCCGAGCTGGCGCAGCGTCGTGCGCAGCAGGGCGAGCCACTCGCGGGCCTTCGCGGGATCGTGGATGTCGGGCTCGGTGACGATCTCGACGAGCGGCGTCCCGCCGCGGTTGAAGTCGACGAGCGACGCGCCCGAGCCGTGGATCCGGCCGGACTCGCCCACGTGGCTGAGCTTGGCGGCGTCGTCCTCGAGATGGATGCGGTGGATGCGGACGTCGCCGAGCCTGCCGTCCGATGCAAACGGAGGGTCGTACTGGCTGATCTGGTACCCCTTCGGCAGGTCGGGGTAGAAGTAGTTCTTGCGGTGGAAGATGGACCGCGGCGTCACCGTGCAGCCCAGCGCCGCCGCGATCTGGAGCGCGAAGGCGATCGCCTGCTCGTTGGCCACCGGCAGGGCACCCGGGTGGCCGAGGCAGATCGGGCAGGTGTGCTCGTTCGGCCCGGCGCCGAACTCGAGCTTGCAGCCGCAGAACATCTTGGTCTTCGTCAGCAGCTGGACGTGGATCTCGAGCCCGATGACCGGCTCGTAGGCCGTCGTGTCGGTGCTCATGAGTCTGCGCCTCCGCGCCGGCGAGGCGTCGAAGCCGACCGCGCCCTCGATCGCGTGAGCGGCGTCGAGCAGCAGCGACTCGCTGAAGGCGGGGCCGGCGATCTGCAGGCCGACCGGGAGCTCCGGCCCGCCCCCCTCGGGCTCGGCCATGCCCGCGGGGATCGAGATCGCGGGAATCCCGGCGAGCGACATCGGGACCGTGCAGTAGTCCGACATGTACATCGCCGAGCGGGTCGGCCGCGCGCTCGCCGAGGCGGAAGGCGACCGAGGGCGAGGTCGGCGTGAGCAGCAGGTCGAAGCGCTCGTACGCGGCGGCGAAGTCGCGGGCGATCAGCGTCCGCACCCGCTGAGCGCGACCGTAGTAGGCCTCGTAGAACCCGGACGAGAGCGCGTAGGTCCCCAGCATGATCCGGCGCTTCACCTCCGGCCCGAAGCCGGCGGCGCGGGTGCGCTGGTACATCACGTCGAGCTCGTCGGCCTCCTCCCGGCGGCCGAAGCGCACGCCGTCGTAACGGGCGAGGTTCGCGGACGCCTCCGCCGGCGCGAGCACGTAGTAGGCCGAGATCCCGTGGCCCGCGTGGGGCAGCTCGGCGTCGGCGACGTCGGCGCCCAGCTCCTCGCAGAGGGCGAGGGTCCGCTCGAACACCTCGCGCACCCCCGGCTCGATCCCCTCGGCATCGGTGGAGAGCTCCCGCGGCACCCCGATCCGGAGGCCGCGCAGGTCCTCGCGCGTCGGCATCGCCACGCCGCCCTCGATGCCGGTCGAGGTCGAGTCGCGGGGATCGCGCCCGATCATCGCGCCGAGCAGCAGGGCCGAGTCGGTCACGTCACGGGTGAACGGCCCGCACTGGTCGAGCGACGAGGCGAAGGCGATCATCCCCGAGCGGGAGATCGCTCCGTAGGTGGGCTTGAGCCCGACGACGCCGCAGAGCGCCGCCGGCTGGCGGATCGAGCCGCCGGTGTCGGTGCCGATCGCACACGGAGCCAGGCCTCCCGCCACGGCGGCGGCCGATCCGCCGGAGGACCCGCCCGGGACGCGATCGAGGTCCCAGGGGTTGCGGACGTCGCCGTAGGCGGAGTTCTCGTTCGACGAGCCCATCGCGAACTCGTCCATGTTGGTCTTGCCGAGGATCCTGGCGCCGCCGTCGAGCAGCCGCTCGACCGCGGTCGCCGTGTAGGGCGGGACGTAGCCCTCGAGGATCCGCGAGCCGGCGGTCGCCGGGAGGCCGTCGACGCAGAAGATGTCCTTGATCGCGACCGGCACGCCGGCGAGCGGGCCGGCGCCGGTCGCCGCGGGCGGGTCATCGGGGTCGGCGCGCCACAGATAGGCGCCGAGGTCGTCGTCGGCGCGGGAGTAGGCGTCGAACCACTCCGCAGCCGACAGCCGGCCCTCGTCGATCTCGGTGAGGGCCTCCGCGACGCTGAGATCGACCGGTTCGCTCACGCCTGAGGCGAGGGCACGCGGAAGGAGTCGGCGGTGGCGTCCGGAGCGCCGGCGAGCGCCCGTTCCCGGTCGAGGCTGGGCGCGACCTCGTCGGGCCGCAGCACGTTCTCGAGGGCGATCACGTGGGTCGTCGGCGGGACCCCGTCCAGATCGAGCTCGCCGATCGCCTCGACGTGCTCGAGGATCCCCGAGAGCTCGCTGGCCATGCGCTCGGTCTCCTCGTCGGTGAGGCTGAGCCGGGCCAGCCGGGCGACGTGCAGCACCTGGTCGCGATCGATCATCGCGGCGCATTGTAGGAGCGGCCCGCCCCCACAACGACGACGGCCGCCCGGAGGCGGCCGTCGACAGTCGTGTGCCCGTCGCTCAGACGGCCGGGGGCGGGTTGCTCCCGGGGTCCCGCGGGGGCGGGGGCGGAGGCGTCGCCGTGCCACCCGATGCGGGCGGCGGAGGCGGCGGAACGTCGCGTCCCGTGCTCGAGCCCGGAGTCCTGTCGCGGTTCTGGAGACGGTCGCCCTGTGCGCCGAAGCTCGTCCCCTCCTCGCGCATGGCCTCCCAGCCGCCGTAGGCGATGCCGGCCGTGAGCAGCAGGCCGAGGAAGATGCCGATCTCCCGATCCGCGTCATACGGCGTGTCGATCACCCGGTAGAGGAGCAGGAGCAGCGACAGGATGCCGAGCCCCGCCACGAGGGCGCTACCCGCCACCGGCAGGTTGGGGCTCTGCGCATTCGCCTTCATCACGGCCAGGCCGATCGCGACCAGGATCGTGATGAACAGGACGATGTCGATGAATCCGAACGACTGCCATGCGTTCGCGCCGGTATCCACGTCCGCGGCCGCCGCGATGGCGCCGAGATCCCCGCCGATGCCGAACCAGCTGAAGATGAACATGACCAGCAGCAGCACAACTGCGCAAACCGCTGCGATCATCTCCCCCCGTCCAAGTCTGTTGGTGTCCATTTCTCTCCTCGCTTAGTGGCGGCCCAGGCGGGCCCTTTCAATACTTGGCGCAAGCGTATACCGCTGATCAGGCGGAATTGCGCGATCTGGACGCACGGACCGTGTTCGCAAGCAGCATTGCGATCGTCATCGGGCCGACCCCGCCGGGCACCGGCGTGATCCGGCCGGCCACCTCGGCGACCGATTCGTAGTCGACGTCGCCGACCAACCCGTCGTCGGTGCGGTTGATCCCGACGTCGATCACGGTCGCCCCGGGCTTGACCCAGTCCGCCGCGATCATCCGCGGCCGGCCGACGGCGGCGACCAGGACGTCGGCCCGCCGGCAGACCGCCGGGAGGTCGCGGGTGCGCGAATGGCAGGTGGTGACGGTCGCGTTCGCGTTCAGCAGGAGCCCGGCGAGCGGCCTGCCGACGAGGGTCGAGCGGCCGACGATCACGGCCTCCGCGCCCTCGAGCTCGACCCCGCATCGGGAGAGGATCTCGACGATTCCCGCGGGGGTGCAGGGGATCAGCCCGACGGGAGGCTCGGCCGGCTCGAGGTCGAGGGCCTCGGCGACCCCGAGGCGCCCCTGGGCCAGCAGGCCGGCGTTGGCGGGGGTCAGCCCGTCGACGTCCTTGGCCGGCGAGATCTGCGCCAGCACGAGGTCGGGGTCCAGCCCGGCCGGGAGCGGCATCTGGACCAGGATCCCGTCGACCTCGGGGTCGGCGTCGAGGGTGGCGACCAGGCCGACGAGCTCGGCCTCGGCGACGTCGGCCGGCAGCTCGTGGTGGATCGAGCGGATCCCCGCCTGCTCGCAGGCCCTGCGCTTGTTGCCGACGTAGACGTGCGAGGCCGGGTCCTCGCCGACCAGCACCGTCGCCAGGCCCGGGCTGCGCTCACCCGCGCCGACCCGCTTGGCGACCACCTCGCCGACGCGCTCGCGAAGGTCGGCGGCGATCGCCTTCCCGTCGATGACCTCGGCAGCCACCCCTAGGAAGCTCTTTGAATGGGGCGTAGTCGGCCATCAGCTTGCGCTCGTCCCCGCCGCGGCCGAAGCGGATCACGACGACGTTGCCGGGCTCGACGGCGGTGACGACGCCCTCGCCGAAGGACGCATGGATCACGTCGTCGCCGACGGTCAGCTCGAGTGCCGGCCCGGGCGCCGGGGCCGGAGCGGCGAAGCCCCCGGCCGACCCTCCGGAGCCGATTCCCCAGCCCATCGGCGGCAGGCCGGTGGAGTGGCGCTCGACGAGCTCGGACGGGATCTCACCGAGGAAGCGGGACGGGATTCCGGTGCCCTGGGATCCGAACAGGTTCCGGCGGCGCGCGTGGGTCAGGGTCAGATGCTCGCGGGCTCGCGTCAGCCCGACGTAACAGAGCCTCCGCTCCTCCTCGAGGCTGCCCTCGTCGATCGAGCGGGAGTGCGGGAAGACGCCGTCCTCGCAGCCGATGATGAAGACGGCCTTGTACTCGAGCCCCTTGGCGTTGTGGAGCGTCATCAGGGTGACCAGCGTGTCGTCGTCGACGAGCTTGTCCTGCTCGTTGATCAGCGAGATCTGCTCGAGGAACTCCTCGAGCGGCGCCAGCTCGCTCTCGCCCTCGAGCGCGCGGTTGGCGTCGAACTCGCCGGCCATGCCGATCAGCTCGTTGAGGTTCTCGACCCGGCCCTCGGCCTCGATCGTGCGCTCGGCCTCGAGCGCCTCGATGTAGCCGGACTCCGAGAGGACCGACTCGAGCAGCTCGGCGACGGGCCCGCGCCGCTCGGCGCGCTCGGTGAGGCTCGCGATCATCTCGCCGAAGCGGCCGATCGCCTTGACCGCGGCGGCGCCGAGGCCGGGCACGCGGTCGACCGACTCGATCGCCTCCAGCGGGCTGACCCCGGTCGTGTTGGCGAAGGCGAGCAGCCGGCCCTCCGAGGTGCTGCCGATCCCGCGACGCGGCGAGTTGAGGATCCGGGCGAGCGAGACGCTGTCGTCGGGGTTGGCGAGGACGGCTCAGGTAGGCGATCGCGTCCTTGATCTCGGCGCGCTCGTAGAACTTGGTCCCGCCGATCACCTGGTAGGGGACGTCGAAGCGCACCAGCGTGTCCTCGAGGACCCGGCTCTGCGCGTTCGTCCGGTAGAAGACCGCCACCTCGTCGCGGCCGATCCCCTCCTCCTCGACGAGCCGGTCGATCTCCCCCGCCACCCAGCGGGCCTCCTCGTGCTCGTCGCTGAGCTCGGCGATCGTCACCGGCGCACCGCGCTCGGCGGCGGTCCAGAGCCGCTTCTTCATCTGATCGCGGTTGTGGGAGATCAGCCCGTTGGCGGCATCGAGGATCACGCCGGTCGAGCGGTAGTTCTGCTCGAGCTTGACCGTCTGCGCCTCGGGGAAGTCCTGCTCGAAGTCGAGGATGTTGCGGATGTCGGCGGCGCGGAACCCGTAGACGCTCTGGGCGTCGTCGCCGACGACGAAGAGGTTGCCGTGCTCACCGCTGAGTAGCTGCAGCATCCGGTACTGGACGCGGTTCGTGTCCTGGTACTCGTCGACGAGGACGTGGCGGAAGTTCCGCGCGTAGCGCTCGCGCAGGTCCGCGAAGAGCTCGAAGAGGTTGACGGTGCGGACGAGCAGGTCGTCGAAGTCCATCGCGTTGGCCGCGTGCATCCGCTTCTCGTACAGCGTCGTAGACGTCGGCCACGGTCTCCTCGAAGAACGAGCCCTGCTCCTCGCGCAGCGTCTCGGCGTCCCGGAGGCGGTTCTTGGCGCCCGAGATCTGGCTCTTGATCGAGCGCGGCGGGAACCGCTTGGGGTCGATCCCGAGCTCGTCCATGCAGCGCTTGACCATCCGGCGCGAGTCCGCCTCGTCGTAGATCGTGAAGCCGCGCTTGTAGGCGAGGCGGTCGGCGTGCTGGCGCAGGATCCGGGCGCAGGCCGAGTGGAACGTCATCACCCACATCACGCGGGAGGCCGCGCCGACGAGCGAGGCGACGCGCTCCTTCATCTCGCCCGCCGCCTTGTTGGTGAAGGTGATCGCGAGGATCTCGCCCGGCCGCGCCATCCCGGTGGCGAGCAGGTAGGCGACCCGATGGGTCAGCACGCGGGTCTTGCCGGAACCGGCGCCGGCGAGCACCAGCAGGGGCCCCTCGCCATGGGTGACCGCCTCCGCCTGAGCGGGGTTGAGGCCCTGGAGCAGGCCCTCGACCGCGGTCGCGCCGACGGCCACGGGCGCGCCGTAGTACTCCGCCTCGGGATCGCTCATCGTGCCCTGATCCATGCCGGATCGAGGATAGAGCCGCACGCGGCGCTGCCCCTCCGGGAGGGCCTCAGCCTCCAGCGGTGTGAGGGCCCTTCTTGGGTCGTAGTTCGCGGACCTCGGCCTCGGCGACGTCCCCGTCGAGGGCCTCGAGACGGCGCTCGATGCTGCCCGAGGCGCTCGGAGAGGCCGCGGATCGCGTCCGCGACGGGGTCCGGCAGGTGGATCCAGTCGTTGTCGGGCCCCTCGGGCCGGCGTCCCTCGACCCTGACGATGTGGCCGGGGTTGCCGACCACCGTGGAGTTCGGCGGCACGTCGCCGACGACGACGGTGTTCGCGCCGACCTTGGCGCCGTGGCCGACCCGGATCGGCCCCAGCAGCTTCGCTCCCGAGCCGATCGTCACGTTGTCCTCGACCGTCGGATGGCGCTTGCCCCGCTGGAAGCCGGTGCCGCCGAGGGTGACCCCCTGGTAGACGGTCACGCTCTCTCCCGACCTCCGCGGTCTCGCCGATCACGACGCCCGCGCCGTGATCGATGAAGAAGTCGGCGCCGATGCGGGCGGCCGGGTGGATCTCGACGCCGGTGATGGCCCGTGATGTGTAGGCGAGCGCGGTGGGCACGACCGGCACCCCGGCCTCGTGGAGGGCGTGGGCGAAGCGGTGGGAGAGGATCGCCTGGACCCCGCCCCAGCCGGCGAGGATCTCGACCGATCCCGCGTCGCGGGCCGCCGGATCGCGGTCGCGGGCCGCGGCGACGTCGGCGCGCACCTCCTTCATCACCCGCGCGATGGTTCCGAGCCCGAGCATGGCCTAGGCCCCGAAGAACGGCATCGACATGTAGCGCTCGCCGGCGTCGGCGAAGATCACGGCGATCCGCTTGCCGCGCATCTCCGGGCGCGAACCGACCTCGATCGCGGCCCAGAGCGCGGCTCCCGCGGAGATCCCGATCAGCAGCCCCTCGCGGGTGGCCGCCAGCCCGGCCATCGCCAGCGCCGACTCGTCCTCCACCGCGATGATCTCGTCGATCACCGAGCGATCGAGCACCGACGGAACGAACCCCGGCCCGATCCCCTGGATCTTGTGCGGGCCCGGAACGCCCGCCCGACAGCACGGGCGAGGAAGCGGGCTCGACGGCGACGACGTGGAATCCGGGGCGGCGCTCCTTGAGGACCTGGCCGACGCCGGTGATCGTGCCGCCGGTGCCGACGCCGCAGACGAGCGCGTCGACCTCTCCCCCGGTGTCCCGCCAGATCTCCTCCGCCGTGGTCCTGCGATGGACCTCGGGGTTGGCGGCGTTGTCGAACTGCATCGGCATGTAGGCGTCCTCGTGCTCGGAGGCGATCGTCCGCGCGAGGTCGACGGACTCGTTCATCCCGCCCATCGAGGGCGTCTCGCGGACGATGGCGCCGTAGGCCCGCAGCAGCGCGGCGCGCTCCCTGCTCATCCCCTCCGGCAGGGTGAGGATGCAGCGATAGCCGCGCGACGCGCAGACCATGGCGAGCGCGATCCCCGTGTTGCCCGAGGTCGGCTCGACGATCACCGTGCGGCCGGGCTCGATCCGCCCGTCGGCCTCGGCGGCATCGATCATCGCGACGCCGATCCGGTCCTTGATCGAGCCGCCCGGGTTGAACCACTCGAGCTTGGCGACCAGCTCCGCCTCGAGGCCCGATCCGACCCGCCGCAGCGCGACCATCGGGGTGTCGCCGACGACGCCGGAGGCCTCCGCGGCGATTCGCAGCGTCGGGTGGGCTTGAGCTGACGAGGCCATCCCGTCAACGGTACCGGGCGTCCGCCCGGCCGACCGGTTTTCTAGGAGTCGAGGATCTCGACCGTGCAGCCGTCCGGGAGGACCTCGCGAAGCCGGCTCTCGGCGTCCGCGGCGTCCTTGGCGTCGACCGATGCCTCGACGCTCTGCATCTCGGGGTCCTCCGAGGGCACGCCCGAGGCGAGGGCGCCTCCGGAATCGATGTCCCGGGAGGTCACGACGCCGACGCGGGCCTCGCGCAGGAGGTCGTCGACGTCGCCGAGGTCCTTGCCGCTGATCCGTGCTCGCAGGTGAGGCATGGCCCTACCGTATCGGGGTGGCGCGGACGGGGCCACTCCGTAGAATCTCCGGCCGATGAGTCAGCACGGCCTCAGCCCCGAGAAGGAGATCGCACGCGGTGTCGTGACGATCTACAAGGAATACCTCGGCCGCGGGCCGACGACGGCGCGGACCGAGCTGACCTCCCATGCGGCGATCACGACGCTGGAGGACTCGCTGACGCGGGCGGAGCAGAGCCTGATCGAAGCCGGTGACGCGCCCACGGTCCGCGAGATCCGGCGCAAGTTCCAGGAGGCGATGCGCGCAGGACATCACCGCTCTCGTCGAGCGCGTGACGGGCAGGCCCACGGCCACCTTCCTGAGCGACCACGACGCCGTCAACGACGTCGCGGTCGAGATGGTCGTCTTCGCCGACGCCGACTAGGCGGGCGAGCCCGCGAACGTCACGACCTCGACGGCGACGTCGGCATTGGCGTCGTGATCGCTGAGAAACGCCTCGGCCCTGCGGTCGACGACGCCCTCGACCATGCGGAGGTAGTCGTCGCGCATGACGTCCTGGAACTTGCGGCGGATCGTTCGGACCGACTCGGCCTCGCCCCGTTCGACGAGGCGCTTCTCCGCCTTGGTCATCGACTCCCGGCAGATCGTCATCGCCGAGCTGTCGCTGATCGTCGTGAGCACGTGGGCCGGGCCGCGGCCCATGTAGTCGACGTAGATCGCGACGGTTCCACGGCTGATCTGCTTCTCGTGGCTGATCCCCTCGTCGGTCACCGCGATGCTCCTGACTCTCGCTCCTCTGGAACTGATTCCTGAGCGGAAACGAGAGCGCTACGGGAAACCTGAACATCCAGGGTAGCCCTGTGGGCTAAAGAGGTGGCAGGCCGAGCCGCCCTCCAGGGGTGGCTCCGCCGCGACCGTCCGGTCGTGGCGGCCACGACCTGTGCAGTCGGGAGGAGTGGACGGCAGTGAGTTCGAGGCTGACGCCGGGCGCTCGGGGCGCAATTGCCCAGCGGATCCGGCCTGAAACGCCCCCTTCAACCCGACGCCGGAACGCCGGCGCCCTCGAACACGAGCACCTCGACGGCGGTGTCCGTCTCGACGTCGTGATCGCTGAGCAGGCACCTGACCTTGCGCCCGGTGACGCGCTCGACGAGCGCGCTCATGTCCTGCGACAGCGATTCCTGCGCCTTGCGGCGCAGGGCGCGGACCGTCTCGTGGTTGCCCTCAGATGCGAGCCGTTGCTCGATCACCGTCAGAGCGTCACCGAGGAGCACGGTCACGTGCGAGTCGGCGACCGTCGCATGCGCCCAGGTCGGGCCCCGCCCGAAGTACTCCTTGTAGATCCCCACCATGCCGCGGGAGATCTCCCTCTGGGGGCCTCCTGCGAATGCTCCGTCTGTCAACTCCGTGCCTCCGTCGTCCCGAACTGACCGTCAGCCCTCGGACTTGCGGCCCGGGGACTTCCTGCTCGGGAGACGAAGCGCCGGTCTAGGACGGCCCATCCCTCGTTGATGCCCCTTGAAGAACGGAAGCTGAGGCGGAGTGTAGTGGGCGGCCTCCGGGCAGGAGCGGGGCACCCGAGTTGAGGGCCCCGCCCGCCGGCTCATCGCAGGAATCCACCTAGGTTGGTGCGACGCGCCGCAACCCCATTGTTCCCCTGCGGGGCGACGGCAAACGAGTGGCGGGGTGAGCCCGGGGCCCGCTGACTAGATGTAGTACATGCCCGAGCCGAGCTCGGACTCCTCGCGGCGCGCCACGTCGGCGATCGTCGCTCGCGAGAAGACCGCCCGGAGGGACTCGACCCCGTCGGCCCAGATGCCGCCCGCCTCCTTGCCCTCCTCGCCGAGGCGGCCGTCGAGCGCCTGGACGACCTCGAGGACGGTGATCTGGTCGGCGTCGCGGGCGAGGCGGTAGCCGCCCTTCACGCCGCGCTGCGAGACCAGCAGGCCGGCTCGGCGGAGGGTCGAGAAGAGCTGCTCGAGGAACTGCACGGGAATGCCGCGGCGCTCGGCGACGACGGCGATCGGGACCGGGGTCCCGCTGCTTCTCGAGAGCTCCGCCATGCCGACGACGGCGTAGCGGGACTTGGCGGTGACCGAGATCATCGTCGCGGCGTTTGTATCGGATCGGGCGGCGCAGGCTTCGCTACGATCGGCCGCCGGGCATCCGCTCTGGGCTGTCTGGGAGGACGATGAGCGCCGAACGCTCCTGCATGATCATCGACGCCCATCCGGTGGTGCGACTCGGCATCCGCCGGTTGCTGGAGCCCGCCGAGTGGGACTTCGAGGAGCTTCCCCACGGCGGCGAGGCCGTCGCACTGCTCAACAGCGTCGGCCACTTCGACGTCGCGATCGTCGAGATGCGCGCCGCCCAGAACGGCGCGCCCTCGGGCACGGCGACGATCAGGGCCCTCCTCAAGGCCCAGCCCGGGATCGGCATCGTCGCCCACGGCGGCCGGGTCGGCAGGCACTCGCTGCGCGAGGCCCTCGACGCCGGCGCCTCCGCCTACGTGAGCAAGCGCTCCTCCCCCTCGGTCCTGAGAGACCGCGGTGAACGCGGTCGAGCGCTTCGACTCCTTCGTCGACCCCGAGGCCGTGGCGGCGGCCGGCGAGCTGATTGCGATCACCCCGCGCCAGCGCCAGGTCCTGCAGCTCTTCGCCGATGGGCTCTCGACCGACGAGGTGGCGGAGCGCCTCGAACTGAGCCGCGAGACGGTGCGGACCCACGCGCGGGCGACGCTGCCGCGCCTGGGGGCCAGGGACCGGGCGCATGCGATCGCGATCGCGCTGCGCGGGTCGCTGATCGACTAGATCGCCGGCCGGGTGGGCGTGGCCTCGCGAGGGGCCGCGGACCGGGCCGGAAGTTGGCTTGGGCTGGTGAGGGCAGGCGGGCGCGGGCGGACTGGCTGGCCGGTGCGCGAGACCTGGCACGCGGGTACGGGAGCGCAGACTGCAACGATTTGGGCGCTATACGCCCAAATTCGTGCGGTCTTCTAGATCCAGCCGCGTTCGCGCGCGACCAGCACTGCCTGGGCTCGATCGGCGGCGCCGATCTTGCGGTAGACGTTGTGCAGGTGGGTGCGGACGGTGCTCGCCGAGAGGCCCATCTCCGCGGCGATCTCCTTGTAGACCTTGCCCTCGGCGAGGCCGCGCAGGGCGTCGACCTCACGGCGGGAGAGGGGACACGGCTCGCCGCGGCGCTGGCGCGGGGCGCGGGCGTGCGGGAACTCGTAGACGAGCTGGTGCAGGCGGGCCTCGCTGAGGCCGCAGGCCTCGGCCGCCGCGGCCATCGCGTCGGAGGAGACCATGTCGCCGGCGGAGTGGTGGACGACGAGGTCGCTGAGGCGGACGGCGGCGGCGAGGCCGGTCGCGGCGTCGGAGTGATGGCGCTCGATGGCGCCGGCGATGACGGTCGGCAGGCCCCAGCGGCGGGCGAGGACGCCGCCGACGAGGGTGTGGTCGATGCCGAGCTCGCGGCGCTCGGCCTGGCAGCGCTGCTCCGGCGTCGCCTCGCGGTCGCCGAGGATCGTCTCGTAGCCGGGGTAGAGGCGCATCAGGACGAGCTGGCCGACGTCGTGGAGAAGGGCTGCGGCCGCGAGCTCGTCGCGGCCGGGGACGTCGGCGAGGTCGGCGAGGCTCATCGCGGCGTGGCGGGTGGCCACGGCGTGGCGGCGGAAGCGCTCGGGAAGGCGGACCCAGCTGCCGCGGGGCTGGAAGAGCTCGTAGGTCTGGAGCGAGCCGGCGACCGCGCGGATCCCGGCCGGGGTCAGCTCCTCGATCGCGTCGGGGACGTTGGAGACCCGGCCGCGGGGGCCGCCGCCGTTGTTGGCGGCCTTGAGCACGGCGATGGCGATCGCGGTGTCGGACTCGACCAGCTCGGCGATCTCTGAGACGGAGGCGTTCTCCTTGTTGGTCAGCTTCGTGACCCGGGACGCCGTCTCGGCCAATGCGGGCAGCGCGTTGACGGCTTCGAACGCCGCCGAGAGGCGCTGGCCGCCCTTGCCGATGCCCGCCGAGGTGCCGGCCTTGGCCGACTTCGTGGTCTTCGTCGCAGTCGCCATCAGACCGAGGCGCCTACCCATGCCGATATCGCGATATTTCTCATCGGCCCCCTGATCGGCAGATCGGGGCCGTTTCGTTAGCCCGCTGGCCGAGAACCGCTCGCCTGGTCGGGATCTTCCCCTTCGGAGAGCCGTTTCAGGGCCGCGTCGATGCGCTCCAGCGAGCGCTCACGCCCGAGCACCTCGAGCGACTCGAAGATGCCCGGCGAGATCGTCGAACCGCTGATCGCGACCCGGATCGGCTGCAGCGCCTTGCTCGCGGAGAGCTCCTCCCGCTCGATCAGCTCCCGCAGGTCGGTCTCGAGCGTCGCCGCGTCATAGGGCTCCGTCGCGGCGATCACGTCCCGTGATTGCGCGAGCGCGGGGGCCACGGCGGGCTTCATCACCTTCCTCCAGGCCTTCTCGTCCGGCTCCGGCTCGGTGAAGAGGAACGCGATCAGCGGCCAGACCTCGATCACCGTCTGGGCCTTCTCCCGGACGATCTCGCAGGCCTCCGCCGCAGCTCGCCGGGAGCCGCGGCGAAGGCGGCCGCCCCCTCGGGGTCGGTGCGCTCGAGGTGCGCCGCGAGCTCGGCCTCGTAGCGCCCGAGGTCCTCCTCGCGCATGAAGCGGCCGTTGAGCCAGCGCAGCTTCTGCGGGTCGAAGATCGCCGCCGAGCGGCCGACCCGGTCGATCGTGAAGCGCCCGATCAGCTCCTCGGTGCTCATCAACGTCGTGTCGTCGTCGGTGCCCCAGCCGAGCAGGGCCAGGTAGTTGCGCACCGCCGCCGGCAGGAACCCCTGCTCGCGCAGCTCCTGGACGGAGGCGGCGCCGTGGCGCTTGGAGAGCTTCTTGCCGTCCGGCCCGTGGAGCAGCGGCAGGTGCGCGTAGCGGGGCGGCTGCTCGCCGAGCGCCTCGAGGACGAGCAGCTGCCGCGGCGTGTTCGAGAGGTGGTCGTCGCCGCGGATCACGTCGGTGATCCCCATCTCGGCGTCGTCGACGGCGACGGCGAAGTTGTAGAGGACCGAGCCGTCGGCGCGGGCGATCACCGGGTCGTCCTGAAGCGCGTTCTGGAAGCGGATCTCGCCCCGGATCGCGTCGGGGACCACGGTCTCCCCCTCCTCGGGCACCCGCAGCCGGATCGCGGCCCCGGGCTCGTCGCTGGGCGTCCCGCGGTAGCCGCGGCCGGGGTTGGCGTCGCGGAACTCCTTGACGTCCGCCGCGGTCGCGGTGTCGCGGTAGGCGGCGCCGGAGGCGAGCAGCTGCTCGAGCCGCTCGGCGTGCCGCGGCGCCCGCTCGTACTGGCTGACGGGCCCCTCGTCCCAGTCGAGCTCGAGCCAGCGCATGGCGTCGAGGATCTGCTCGACGTTCTCCGGGGTGGAGCGCTCGCGGTCGGTGTCCTCGATCCGCAGGACCAGGGTGCCGCCGCCGTGGCGGGCGACGAGCCAGTTGTAGAGCGCCGTGCGGGCGCCCCCGATGTGGAGCGCGCCGGTTGGCGAAGGGGCGAATCTGACTCGGAGGGGCTCTTGCACGCGCTGCTCGCTGGGCATGTTATGGCGCTCGGTAACCTGCCCCGCCCCCATGCTGATCGGAGCCCACGTTTCACCAGCCGGCGGCCTCGCCAAAGCCGTCGAGCGCGGCGTCGAGCGCAACTGCGAGGCCATCCAGATCTTCCACCAGAGCCCGCGGGCCTGGCGGCCGACGAAGTTCGGCCCCGCCGACCACGAGGCGTTCGTCGCCGCCTTCGAGGAGTCCCAGCTCGAGTCGGTGGTGATCCACGCCGTCTACCTGATCAACACGGCGACCCCCGACCCCGTGATCCGCGAGAAGTCGCTCGCCTCGCTGATCCACGCGCTCCGCCTCGGCGACGCGATCGGCGCCGACGGCGTGGTCCTGCATGCGGGCTCGCGCAAGCAGGACCCGCTCGACGAGGCGGTCGCGCGCTCCGGCGAGGTCGTCCGCGAGGCGCTGGCCGAGTCCGAGCGCTGCCCGATCCTGTTCGAGAACACCGCGGGCACGCAGGGCCCCCTCGGCCGCGACTTCGGGGAGCTGGCGCAGCTCGTCGAGGCCGCCGGCGCGGGGGAACGGATCGGCGTCTGCATCGACTGCTGCCACCTCTTCGCCTCCGGGTTCGACATCGTCGAGCCCGCCGGCCTGAGTCAGGTGGTCGACGAGCTCGACCGGGAGGTCGGACTCGACCGGCTGCGCTGCCTGCACGTCAACGACAGCGCCGTCCCCAAGGGGGCCAACCGCGACAAGCACGCCAACGTCGGCGAGGGCGAGATGGGCGAGGACGGGATCGCCACCTTCCTCTCCGAGCCCCGCTTCGAGCGGCTGCCCGCTCTGCTCGAGACGCCGGGCCCCGACAAGAAGGGCGCCGACCTCAGCGAGGTGGAGCGAGCGCAGGAGCTGCGCGAGCGGGGCCTGGCCGCTCGCCGCTGACCCTCAGCTCAGGCGGCGGGCCGCAGCCCCTCCCGCAGGTCGAAGCCCTCGGGGTCGTCGGCGGCGAAGAAGGAGGGGTTGAGGCAGGTGTGCGCCGGGCCGCCGCCCTCGAACGCGGGCTCGACCCGCGAGGGGCAGTGCGCGAGCGGCCGGCCGGTCATCTTGATCCCGCCGTAGCCGCCCGATCGCTCGGCGGCCTCGAAGCCGGCGATGTCGATCTCGCCGCGGAAGACCTTCTGCACGCAGCCCATGAAGCGGCGGCCGGTGGGCCCGTCGACGTAGCTCCAGAGATAGGGGCAGCGCATCTGCAGGCAGTCGCGCGGCTCGATCATCTTGTCGCAGAAGGTGCGGCAGCTCCGGCACTCGCCGGCGGGTGCCGGCGGCGCGCTCTCCAAAGCGGTTCTCACCCGCGGAATTCTAGGCGGACGCTAGATTGGCCGTGTGCGGTACCCCCTCGCAGCGGCCCTCGCGGCGCTGGTCCTCGCGGCCGGTTGCGGCGACGACGACGACGGCTACACGCCCGGCGCGGAGCCCGTGCCGGCGGCCGGCGATCTGACCCCGGCCAGCGGCACCCCCGGCGTGCCTCCCGGCGCGAACTACGACATCCGCAGCCCGGCCTTCCTGAAGCTCGATGCCAAGGCGACGGTCAACATCGCCGAGGACTACGTCGACGACCACCCCGACGATCTGCAAGGGAGCCGACCCGGGGCGGGTCGCCGCCTACACCTACACCGCGATCGGCACCGACTTCCCCCTGACGGCGCCCCTCGCCGATGTCCTCAGCGAGGGCTGCGCCGCGGATCTGCAGAGCTGAGCCCCGCGGGGCTCCTAGAAGACCCGGCGCGCCAGGTAGAGGGCGAGCAGCACGAGGACGATGATGATCAGGATGGTGACGATCGACATGGGTCTCCTTGGTTGGGTTGAACTCCGTTGGATACGGGGGAACGACCCCGAAGGGCTCAGGTAAGGCCCTTTCGAGAGACAGTTACCCGTAAGGGCTAGGCCGCAAGCGGCGCGCCGAGCAGCTCGTCGAGCTCGGCGCGGAGGCCGGCTGAGGGAGCGACGCGGTAGTCGCGCCCGAAGCGCAGCTTGCGCATGCCCTCGCGGGTGCTCATCACGAGCTGCGACCTCCGCCTCGCCGGGGAAGTTCGCGAAGACGGACTTCAGCTCGTCGATGATCGCCGGGCCGAACTTCGGCGGCGTCGAGCTCCAACGTCAAGCACTCCGGCTCGGCGAGCTTGCGCGCCTTCTCGCGGGCGCCGGCGACCTCGTCGCTGGACGGCTCGAAGCGCTCGGCCTCCTGGACGACGAGCTTGGTCTCGCCCCTGTCCTTGTGGTCGACCCGGCCGCGCACGAGGACGACGGCGTCGTCCTCGATCACCGCGCCGTTGGCCTCGAGCGACTTGGCGAAGACGATCATCTCGACCCGGCCCTCGAGGTCGTCGAGGGTGGCGAACATCATGTTCGAGCCGCTCTTCGTGCGGATCTTCTTGCACTCGGCGACGATGCCGCCGACGGTGACCCAGGCCCCGTCCGGCTTCTTCTCGAGCTCGGCGAGCGTGCAGTCGGCGCGGACGCGAAGGGCGTCGCGGACCTCCGAGAGCGGATGGTCGGAGAGGAAGGTCCCCATCGTCTCCTTCTCCAGCGTGAGCAGCTCGCGCTGCTCGAACTCCTCGCCGAGGATCGGCGGGTGCTGGGAGCGGAAGCCGCCTCCCCCGCCGCCGCCGCCGTCGTCGAGGGCGAAGATCGAAGCCTGGCCCCGGATCGCGTCCTCCTGCGCCTTCTGACCCGCCGACTGGGCCTGCGGCAGGACGCCGAGCATCCCCTTGCGGGTCGCGTTCGTCGAGTCGAAGGCGCCGCACTTGATCAGGCACTCGATCGCGCGCTTGTTGACCGCCCGGCAGTCGACCCGCTCGCAGAAGTCCTAGAGCGAGTCGAAGGGCCGCTCCTCGCGCGCCTTGAGGATCGCCTCGACCGCCGAGTAGCCGACGTTCTTGACCGCGTCGAGGCCGAAGCGGATGTTCTTGCCGAAGACGACGAAGCCGTGGTCGGAGGAGTTGACGTCGGGCGGCAGCACCTCGATCCCCATCTCCTCGCAGCGGTTGACGAAGAACGGCACCTTGTCCTTCGTCGACATCACCGAGCTGATCACCGCGGCCATGTACTCGGCCGGGTAGTTCGCCTTCAGGTACGCGGTCCGGTAGGCGATCAGCGCGTAGCAGGCGGCGTGTGACTTGTTGAAGCTGTAGTCGGCCGCCGCGGTCATCAGCGACCAGAGGTCCTTGGCGACGGAGCGATCGGTGTCCGAGGCCGCGGTGCCGGCGACGAACTTCTCCTCCATCGTCGCCATCAGGTCGCGCTTCTTCTTGCCGATCGCCTTGCGCAGGTCGTCGGCCTCGGCGCCGCTGAAGCCGGCCATCTGCTTGGCGATCTCCATCAGCTGCTCCTGGTAGATGCAGCAGCCGTAGGTCGCCTCGGTGATCGGCCGCAGGCGCTCGTCCTGGAAGCGGACCGAGTCCGGGTTGCGCTTGCCGCGGGCGTAGTCGTCGATGTAGCGCATCGCACCCGGCCGGTAGAGCGAGACGAGCGCGACGATGTCGTCGAACTCCGTCGGCTTGACCTTGCGCAGCGCCTCCCGCATGCCCTCGGACTCGAGCTGGAAGACGCCGATCGAGTCGCCGCGGGTGAGCATCTCGTAGGTCACCGCGTCGTCGAGCGGCAGCGACTCGACGTCGAGCTTGACCCCGCGGGAGCGCTCGATGATCTCGACCGCGTCCTCGATCACGTCGAGGTTGCGCAGGCCGAGGAAGTCCATCTTCAGCAGGCCGATCTCCTCGACCGGGCCCATCGAGTACTGGGTCACGATCTTGTACGAGCGCTCGCCGTCCTTCGCCGCCCCGCGGTCCTCGGCCAGCTGGAGGGGGACGACCTCCTGCAGCGGCCGGTCGGCGATCACCACGGCGGCGGCGTGGATCGAGTTGTTGCGGACGATCCCCTCGAGGCCCTTGGCGGTGTCGACGATCTGGCGCGTGTCGGCCTCGGTGTCGTAGGCCTTGCGCAGGTCCTGGCCGTCCTTGAGGCACTCGTCGAAGCTCGGGCTGCGGCCCATGATCGGCTCCGGGATCAGCTTGGCGACGCGGTCGCCGGTGCCGTAGTCGAAGCCGAGCACCCGGGCGGCGTCGCGGGTCGCCGCCCGCGGGGCCATCTTGCCGAAGGTGATGATCTGCGCGACCGACTCGCGGCCGTACTTCTCGCCGACGTAGCGGATCACGCGCTCGCGGCCGCGGACCGAGAAGTCGATGTCGATGTCGGGCATCGACTTGCGGGCCGGGTTGAGGAAGCGCTCGAAGAGCAGGTCGTTGGCGAGCGGGTCGAGGTCGGTGATGCCGAGGCTGTAGGCGACGATCGAGCCGGCCGCCGAGCCGCGGCCGGGGCCGACGGCGACGCCGTTGTCCTTGGCGAAGCGGACGAAGTCCCAGACGATCAGGAAGTAGGACGGGAAGCCCATGTTCTCGATCACCCCGAGCTCCATCTCGAGCCGCTCGGCCGCCGCCGCGGGCACCGGGTCGCCGTAGCGGCGCCGCAGCCCCTCCTCGGCGAGCCGGCGCAGCATCACCTCCGGCTCGGAGCCGTCGGGGGTCGGGAAGCGCGGCAGCAGCAGCTCGCCGAGCTTGATCTCGACGTTGCAGCGCTCGGCGATCTCGAGCGTGTTCGGGACCGCCTCCGGCCAGGGAGCGAAGGACTCGGCCATCTCCTCGGCGGTCTTCAAATAGAACTCGTTCGTGTCGAAGGAGAGCTTCGGGTGCTCGAGCGTCGACTTCGTCTGCACGCAGAGCAGCGCCGCGTGGTTGGTGTAGTCCTCGCGCCGCAGGTAGTGGACGTCGGCGGTCCCGACGAGCGGGGCGCCGAGCTCCCGCGCGACCCGGGCGATCCCCTCGTTCGCCTTGTCCTGCTCGGGGATCCCGTTGACCTGGAGCTCGAAGTAGACGTTCTCGGGGCCGAAGATCCCGCGCAGCTCGTCGATGTGCTCGCGCGCCTCGTCGGGGCGGTCCTCGACGATGCGCTTGCAGAAGCGGGACTGCAGGCAGCCGGTGAGCGCGATCACGCCCTCGGAGTAGCGCTCGAGCATCGCCGGGTCGACGTTGGCCTTGCCGCGGGCGAAGCCCTCGAGGAAGCCGGCGGAGCTGAGCTTGACGAGGTTGCCGTAGCCGGTCTCGTTCGCGGCGAGCAGGGTCAGGTGGTTGCGCTCCCAGCGCGTCTTCTGCTTGATCTCGGCGACGTCGTCGACGAGGTAGGCCTCGAGCCCCATGATCGGCTTGACGCCGTGCTTGTTGCAGGCCTTGAAGAGCTCGACCGCGCCGTTCATGACCCCGTGATCGGTCAGTCCGAGCGCCGGCATGTCCAGCTCGGCGGCGCGCGCGGCCATCGCCTCGATCTTGTTCGCGCCGTCCAGGAGCGAGTACTCGCTGTGGACGTGCAGATGGGCTGCCGTCACTCCTCCCTGTCCCTGCGGGCTCACCGGCCCATCATGGCAAGGGCGGCAGATGCCACCCGTGCGCCGGCGACGCCGATTCCGCGTTTTGCGGGACCCGCGGCGAGCGCGCCCCGAGCGGCCTAGGAAACGCCGCCCTCGGCGGGCTCGAGCCGCGCCAGGACCTCGACGAGCCGCTGCTCCGCCTCGCGGACGCGACGCTCGGACTCGAGCTCCGCGGCGCTCGCGCGGCTGCGGATCCGCTCCTCGCGCTCCTGCGCGGCGTCCACGGCCGCGAGCCGCTCCTCCGCCGCGGCGAGGCGCTCCTCCGCCGCGCTCGCCGCCGCGGCGAGGCGCTGCTCGGCATCGGCCTCGGCTATCTCGAGCAACTCGCCGAGCCGCTGCTTCAGATCCGCCTCCCGGGCCTCGAACTCGGATTGGACGACCGCCTCCGCCCGCCCCTCCGCGGTGGCCGCGATCGACCCCTGAAGCTGGGCGGCGAGCCCCTCCATCTCGGTACGCGCCCGCGCAACCGCGTCGGCGAGCTCGGAGTGGGAGCGGCCGCGCCATTCGCCGGCGTCGCTCGCCAGCATCGCCGTCCCGCGCTCCCGCAGGCCCTCGGCGAGCTCGTCGACGAGGCTCCGCAGCTCCGTCTCCGCCCGGCTCGCGTGCTCCGCGACCGATTCGCCGATGGCGGCGTCGGCCCGCTCGCGCGCGAGCCCCTCGATCTCCGCTCGCATCGTCTCCAGCCTGCCCTCGGCGGCGCTCAGGGCCTCGGCGATGGTCGCCTCGAGCCGCCCGCGGGCATCGGCGCTCTCCCGCTCGAGGCGCTCGGCGGCCTCCGCCAGCCCCGCCTCCGCGGCGGCGCGCGCCTCGGTGACGGCTCGCTCGGCCGCCTCGCCGGCGATCTCCTCGCGCGCCCCGGCGACGACCTGCCGCGGATCTCCTCGCGCGCGCGTCCCGTGATCCTCGCGGGCCGCGCGTCCCGTGATCTCCTCGCGGGCTCCGGTCGCCGTCCCAGCAATCTCCTCGCGAGCGCTCTCGAGGTCGCGCGCGATCTGCTCGGTCGCCCGCTCCCGCGCTCCGTTGATCTCGTCGCCGGATCGCCGGACCCGCTCCGTGGCCTCGGCCGCCGCCTCCTCGAGCTCGGCCGAGATCCGCGCGGAGCGCTCCTCGATCGCGGCGGCCGCGGATTCCGCCCGGCGCTCGCCCTCGGCGATCCGCTCCTCGATCGCCCGGCTCGCCTCGCTCACCCGCTCCCGGCCCTGCTCCGACTGGCGGATCATGATCGCCTCGACGCGCTCGATCGCGTCCGCCTGCCGGGCTTCCACGGCCGCGGCGAAGGCAGCCTCGAGCTCGGTTCTGGCCGCGGCCAGGCGCGAATCGATCTCGGCCTCAAGGCCACCAGAGAGCTTCGCCTGCTCGGCGAGGAGCTCTGCTCGCACCCCCTCGGCAGCGGCCGCCAGCCCGGCCGCGAGCTCGGCGTCGAGTCGCTCGCGGAACGCGGTGGCCTCGGCCTCGAGTCGCTGCTCGTGCCCGCCGAGCATCGCGTCAAGCGACTGCGCGATGCGCTCGCCGGCGGCCGCCTCGGCCGCGGCGATCCTCGCCTCGGCCGCGGCGACGGATCCCTCGGCCCGCTCCTCGGCGCCCGTGGAGACCGCGGCCCGCGCCCCCTCGGCCGCCCGTTCGATCTCCGCCGCCGCGCGCGTGGCCGACGCCGCAAGCTCCTCCCTCGCACGCTCGATCTGCTCGGCGGCCAGCCGCGCGCGCTCCGCGCCCTCGCCGAGCGACGCCTCGAGCGCCGCGGACTGGAGCTCCAGCCTGCGCTCGGCGGCCTGGACGCGGGAGTTCACCCACTCCCCCACCCGTGCCTCGATCGCCGCTGATTCCTCGGCGAGCCTCGCCTCGATCCGCTCCTCGACTCCCGGCACCCCAAGTGACTCGGGCGCCGCGGGGGCGGCAGCCGGTTCAGGCGCCGCGGGAGCGTCCGCGCCGACCCCGGGGACGGCGGCTCCGGCCGCTCCCCCGAGGGCCGCGGCCTGTCGCTCGGTCCGCGAGATGAGCTCCTCGAAGCTCTTGCCGATGGTCTTCCGGGCCTCGGCGATCCGCTGCTCGGCCTCGTCGCGAGCCTGCGGTCCTTCCTCCTGATCCTCGGTGCCCATCCCCTACCGTCTACCACGTCGTCCGGCAGGTCGCACGTCACCCTGCGCCGATCGGGGCCCGCGAACGCGGCGCGCGCCTACGATGGAGCCATGGATGGGAACCCCGTCGAACGGCTTCGAGACTCGCTGATCGCCACGCGGGACGACGCCGACCGGATGCTCGCGGAGGCCCAGGAGAACGCGGCCAGGCTCAGCGCCCTCGCCGCCGACACCGACCGGGCCCTCGGCGACGCGCGCCTGGCGCGGCTGCACGAGCTTCGCTCGGAGGCCGACGCCCAGGCCCATGAGCTCTCCGGCGCCTATGCCGGCATGGCCGAGGCGATGGCCGGGGCCGCGGGACGCCTGGTGACGATCGCCCGCGAGGCCGACTTCAGCATTCCGCCCTGGCCCGCCGGGATCGGCCACACGATCGAGGTCAAGCTCTCGGAGACGCGCGAGGTGACGATCAGGGTCGCCTCGGAGCCTCCCCGCTGGAGCGGCGGCCTCGATCGGCCCT
>CAWIVF010000013.1:0-342266 GCA_963839535.1 uncultured Solirubrobacterales bacterium | reverse complement strand
CGGCCTCGACCGCGGGGCGCGTGAGGATGATGCGCTGCACCGCGTTGCGCTCCAGCGCGTCGACGGCGCAGGCGACCGCGAGGTAGGTCTTGCCGGTGCCGGCGGGGCCGATGCCGAAGGTGATGTCATGGCCGAGGATGTTCTTCAGGTACGCGACCTGGTTCGGCGTGCGGCCGGCGAGGTCGCTGCGTCGGGTGCGCAGGCGCAGGTCGGGACCCGTCGACGCGGTCGACGCGGGGGACGCGTCGACGGCAATCGGCGCCGCGTGACCGCGGCCGGCGGACCGGCACGCGCGCCGTCGTCGGCCATCGCTTCGAGGATCGCCAGCTCCAGCTCGTCGGCACCGATCGGCCGCGCGGCCCGGCCGTAGAGCTGCTGCAGCAGCCCCACCGCACGCTCCGCATTGGCCTTGGTGCCCTCGACCCGAAAGGACTCGTTGCGTCGCTGGATCTTCACATCGAACGCCGCGGCCAGCGTGCGCAGGTGCTTGTCGAGGCTGCCCGAAAGATTTGCCAGGCGGGCGTTGTCGGGCGGGATGAAGGCGTGGCGGAGGATCAAGCCGGCATTGTCGCCAACCTTGCGACGCTGCGTCTGTGGTGGGACTTCCTTGTCCATTGGGTGGGAATCCGGGGATCGGGCGCACCGTCCGTGCACGACCTCGGCGGTTGGCTCGCTGCGCGAGCTGACCCCCCTGCGCTGCTCGAAGCCGGGGCCTGCCGCAGAACTCGCTACGCTCCTTCGTCGCTGCGCTCAGACAGCTGCGGCAAGTCAGACCACGAGGCGCGCTGCGCGCGCTGGCCCCGCCTCCTGCGCTGCTCGGCGCCTCCCACGCGCCCGGCCGGACACCCGACCACGGCTTCACAAGCACTGGGTCGCGCCGAGAAGGAGCGGCGCAGCTTCTCTCACCGACCCGCTGCTGTTCAAAGCCGGGGTCGGGTGCCCGGCGGCGTGCGTGTGCGGCGCCGAGCAGCGCAGGGCGGGTGGCCGCGCGTGCGCAGCACGCGCTTCGTGGTCTGACTTGCCGCGGCTGTCTGAGCGCAGAGACGAAGGAACGAAGCGAGTTCTGCGGCAGGCCACGCGACCGAGCAGCGCAGGGGAGTCAGGCCGCGCAGCGGCCCGACCGCCGCAGTCGCACGCCGACGGGCGCCCGGCCCCGGCTTTGCCACCCGAACTCGCCGCCCCGGCCCGAGCTCGACATCTGCCACCGATAATCCCGACCCATGATCGGACGCCTCGTCGGCACCCTGGCGGAGAAGTCGCCGCCGCAACTGCTCGTCGATGCCGGCGGCGTCGGCTACGAGGTCGACGTGCCGATGTCGACTTTCTACAACCTGCCCGGCCTCGGCGAGGGTCACCCTCCTCACGCACTTCGTCGTCCGCGAGGACGCGCAGGTGCTGTTCGGCTTTCTCACCCACGCCGAGCGGGCGACCTTCCGCCTGCTGGTGAAGATCTCGGTGTCGGCCCGCGGACGGCGCTGTCGATTCTTTCCGGGCTCTCGGTCGACGAGCTGGCGCAGGCGATCAGCTTGCAGGAGAGCGGCCGACTGATCAAGGTGCCGGGCATCGGCAAGAAGACCGCCGAGCGGCTGCTTCTCGAGCTCAAGGGCAAGCTCGGCGACGCAGTTTCGGCACCGACCAGCGTCGCCACCTCGGCGCAGGCCGACATCCTGCAGGCCCTGCTGGCGCTCGGCTACAGCGACCGCGAGGCGGCGGCGACGCTGAAGACCCTGCCGGCCGACGTCGAGGTCTCGGCCGGCATCAAGCTCGCGCTGCGCGCGCTGGCGAAGTAGCGGCCGGCCGCATCGCCGCCGTCGTCATCGACAATCGCTCCATGCCTTCGTCGCGCAGCGCCCGCAACGTCGTCCGCTTCATGCTGGCGTGGTTCGCGCTCTACCTCGAGCGCGGCGGTCGCCTCGCCGCTGCTGACGTCGGGCGGATACGCGGTCGTCTGCTCGGCCGACGGCATCGTCCGGCTGGTGCAGACCGACGAGGCCGGCGTGCCCGGCGAAGCTCGTGCCTCCCTGGACTGCCCGCTGTGCGTTCCGGCGGGCGCGCCGCCGCCGCCGACGGTCGGACTCGCGTCCACGCCCTCGCAGCCGCTCGCCTACACCCTGCGTCCCGCGCCGGCAGTGTGGCCGGCCGCCTGCGCCGCCGCGCCGCCCCCGGCGCGCGGCCCTCCCGCCCGGCCTGATCCGCGCCGCGGCGGCACGCCGGCGACCTCGCGTCGCCCGTCCGCCCTTCTTCATCGGCCAGCAAGAGCGGTCTTCACGACCGCGCTCGCTCGAGCCTCGAACGCATCGGCCATCATGGAAAGAACCGTGTGGGCGGGCGCCCTGGCGCTGGCCCTTCCTCTCGTCGGCGTCGCCCAGGACGCCGGACGACGCGCCGCCGGTCAAGACGCTCGGCGTCGTCACCGTCACCGGCGGCCAGCCGACCTCGCTGCCGACGCAGATCCCGACGACCATGGAAGGCGTCACCGCGCGAGCAGATCGAGCGCACGCGTCAACGCCACCGACAGCGAGGACGCGCTCAAGTACTTCCCGAGCCTGCTGGTGCGCAAGCGCTACATCGGCGACTACAACCACGCCATCCTGTCGAGCCGCGCCTCGGGCACCGGCAACAGCGCCCGCTCGGCCGTCTATGCCGACGGCATCCTGCTGTCGAACTACCTCGGCAACGGCGTCGGCGGCTATCGTTCCCGCCGCGCTGGGGACTGGTGACGCCGGAGGAGATCGAGCGGGTCGACGTGATGTACGGCCCGTTCTCGGCGGCCTATCCGGGCAACTCGGTCGGCGCGGTGGTCGACTACGTGACGCGCATGCCGACGCGGCTTCGAGGCCCATGCCAAGGTCGGCTACGTCGTCCAGCCGTTCGACCTGTACAACACGCACGACGACCTTCAGCGGCTGGCAGGCCAGCGCCTCGCTCGGCACCGCAGCGGCGACTGGTCCTGGTGGATCAACGTCAACCGCACCGACAGCGACGGCCAGCCGCTGACCTTCGCCACCCGCCTGGTCAGCGCCGGCACGCCGCGGCGCCGCCGGCACGCCCGTCACCGGCGCCGTGCCCGGCTGCAACAACACCAACCAGCCCTGGTACTGCTCGGCACCGGCACGCAGTACGACACGCGCGCAGGACCACGTCAAGCTCAAGCTCGCCTACGACTTCACGCCGACGCTGCGCGCCAGCTACACGCTCGGCCTCTGGCAGAACGACTCGGCAGGGCGACGCCGAGCAGCTACCTGCGCGACGCAGCGGGCACGCCCGTCTACAGCGGCCCGATCAACATCGACGGCCGCAGCTACACCGCTCGCAGCCGGCGGCGACTTCGCCGCGACCGACGAGCGCCTGACGCACTGATGCACGGCTCTCGGTCAAGAGCAACACCCAGGGCCGATGGGACTGGGAGCTGGCGGCCAGCCGGTACGACTACCGCCGCGACGAGAAGCGGCAGAACGCCGCCGCCGACCGCGCTGCCCGGCGGCCGGACCGGCGGCGCCGGCACGCTGGCGGACGGCAGCGGCACCGGCTGGAACACGCTCGCCGCGAAGGGCATCTGGCGGCCGCAGGGCATGCGCGGCGAGCACGTCGTCGACTTCGGCGTCCAGCACGACCGCTACCAGCTGCGCTACCTGACCTCGAGCGTCCCGGGCAACTGGCTCAGCCGATGCGCCCGGCGCCCTGGCCAGCGACGTCGGCGGCGACGCCCGGCTGCAGAGCCTGTGGGCGCAGGACCCCTGGCCTTCGCGCCCGCGCTGGAAGCGCGGTGCTCGGCGGCCGCGCCGAGCACTGGGAAGCGTCGAACGGCTGACCGCGTTCTCGGCGACCAGCGCCCAGACCTACCCGGCGCGGCACGAGAGCTACTTCTCGCCGAAGGCCGCGCTGTCCTGGCAATGGCGGCCGAGACCGGTGCTCAAGGCCTCGGTCGGCCGCGCGGTGCGCATGCCGACCGTGGCCGAGCTCTACGGCGCGACCTCGACCACCAACTCGCAGTTCATCAACGACCCGAACCTGCGCCCGGACGTCCTGGACCGGCGAACTCAGCGCCGAGAAGGACTTCGGCGACGCGCTGGCTGCGGCTCACGCTTTTCGCCGAGCACACCCAGGACGCGCTCTATTCGCAGACGATGTTCGACACCGCCGCCAACCGCAACGTCAGCCGGGTGCAGAACGTCGAGCCGCATCCGCACCCGCGGCATCGAGGCTGGCGTTCAACGGCAGCGACGTGCTGGCAGCCGGGGCTCGACCTGACGGCCAGCGTGACCTACGCCGCTTCGTCATCGAGAAGAACGCCGGCTTCGTCGCCGTGCCCGGCGACACGATCGGCAAGTGGCAGCCGAGCATCCCGCGCTGGCGCGCCACCGCCTCCGCCAGCTACCGCTTCGATCCCGACCTGTCGGCCAGCGTCGGCGCGCGCTACAGCGGCAAGCAGTACCGCACGCTCGACAACAGCGACGTCAACGGCTTCACCTACATGGGCGTCAGCTCGTACTTCACCACCGACCTGCGGCTGCGCTGGCAGCCGGCGCGGCAGTGGACCGTGGCGCCTTCGGCATCGACAACCTCAACAACTACAAGTACTGGAACTTCCATCCCTACCCGCAGCGAAGCTACAGCGCCGAGCTGAAGTGGGACCTGTGAGGTCCGACCTCCGGAGCATCGAGCCATGAACCCTTCCCTCCTTCGATCATTCGCCCTCGTCGCCGCGGCCGCGGCCTCGGCCGCCGCGTCGGCACACGTCACGCTGCCGCCCGGCGGTGCCACCGCCGGCGACAGCTACGCGGCGGCTTTCGCGTCGGCCATGCCTGCAGCGGGGCGCGCAGCACCACCGGCATCACCGTCCGCATCCCCGAGGGCTTCAGCGTGCAGAAGGCCGAGCCGCGGGCCGGCTGGACGCTGGTCAGCGTCGCCCGGCAGCGTCTCGCTGGCGTGCCGACTCGGCGTCGTCCGCCCTGCCCGCAGCCGAGCGAACCGAGTTCGTCGTCCGCGGCACGCTCGCCGCGAAGCCCGGCCCGCTCTGGTTCAAGGTGCTGCAAAGCTGCGACGTCGGCAGCGCCGACTGGGCCGAGGTGCCCGCTACGGCCACCGCCAAGCCGGCCTTTCCGGCGGCGCGGCTCGACGTGCTCGCGCCCGGCGTGGCCGCGGTCGAGGTGCGCGACGCCTGGGTGCGATTCGCGGTCAAGGGGCAGAGCGGCACCGGCGCCTTCATGACGCTGGCCGCGCCTTCCGGCGCGCGCCTGACCGGCGCCTCGACGCCGGTGGCCGGCCAGGCCGAGATCCACGAGATGACGATGGAGGGCGACGTGATGCGGATGCGCGCCGTCGCCGGCGGGATCGACCTGCCGCCGCGCCAGCCGGTCGAGCTCAAGCCCGGCGGCTATCACCTCATGCTGACCGACCTGAAGAAGCCGCTGGTCGCGGGCGAGACCGTGCCGTTGACCCTCGAGTTCGTCGATCGCGCCGGTCGGACGGGTTTCGCGCGGCTGGAGGTGCCGGTGCGCGCCGCCGCCGCGGGCGACGGCGACGCGGCATCCGCGGCCCATCGCCATTGAGGCCTCGGCTCGCCTCCGGCCGCCGCGATGAAGATGCCGGCACTCGATAATGCCGCCATGGCGATCCAGACCGACGATTTCGCGCCGCCGCCGCGCGGCAGCCGCGCGTCGTCGCCGCCGCAGCCGGCCTCGCCCGACGAGGAGGCGATCGAGCGGGCGCTGCGGCCCAAGGGCCTGGCCGAGTACGTCGGCCAGGCCAAGGCGCGCGAGCAGCTCGAGATCTTCATCGGCGCGGCGCGGATGCGCGGCGAGGCGATGGACCACGTGCTGCTGTTCGGCCCGCCCGGCCTCGGCAAGACCACGCTCGGCCACATCATCGCCAACGAGCTCGGCGTGAACCTGCGCCAGACCTCGGGCCCGGTGCTCGAGAAGCCCAAGGACCTGGCGGCGATCCTGACCAACCTCGAGAAGAACGACGTGCTCTTCATCGACGAGATCCACCGGCTCTCGCCGGTGGTCGAGGAGATCCTCTACCCGGCGCTGGAGGACTACCAGATCGACATCATGATCGGCGACGGCCCGGCGGCGCGCTCGATCAAGCTCGACCTGCAGCCCTTCACCCTGATCGGCGCGACCACCCGCGCCGGCATGCTGACCAACCCGCTGCGCGACCGCTTCGGCATCGTCGCCCGGCTCGAGTTCTACACGCGCCGAGGAGCTGGCGCGCATCGTCCGCCGTTCGGCCGGCCTGCTCAAGGTGCCGATCGACGACGGACGGCGCGCTTCGAGATCGCCCGCCGCTCGCGCGGCACGCCGCGCATCGCCAACCGGCTGCTGCGCCGGGTGCGCGACTACGCCGACGTCAAGGGCGACGGCCGCATCACGCGGCCGCTCGCCGACCGGCGCTGGCCATGCTCGACGTCGACCCGCACGGCCTCGACGTGATGGACCGCAAGCTGCTCGAGGCGGTGATCCACCGCTTCGACGGCGGCCCGGTCGGCCTGGACAACGTCGCCGCGGCGATCGGCGAGGAGCGCGACACGATCGAGGACGTGATCGAGCCGTACCTGATCCAGCAGGGCTACCTGCAGCGCACGCCGCGCGGCCGGGTCGCGACGCTCGCCGCCTACCGGCACCTCGGCGTGGCGCCGCCGAAGAGCACCGGCGGGCTGTTCGCCGACGCCGGCTGAGCGCCGGCAGGGCCGGCGTCAGATCAGGTCTTCGTGCAGCAGCCGGCCGTAGTGCACGGCCGACTTGGCGTTGAACCGCTTCGCCACCTCGGTCACCTGGACCGTGTGCTTCTCGTCCGGCGCCCAGACCACCAGCCAGCCGCAGCCTTCGCCCGCCAGCGTCATGTAGCGGCGCATCAGCGTGATCTCGTAGCCGAAGCCGGCGGCGCCGCTGGCCTTGCGCATCATGTCGTCGAGGTTGGGGAAGAGCTCGCCGGACGTGTAGGTGAGGATGTCCTCTTCGGCGAAGCCGGCCTCCTTCAGGCTCGCCTTCGCCTCGGCGGCGACCTTGTCGTCGGCGAACGCCAGCACGGCGTGGCCCACCGGATTGAGGGCGCCCAGCGACTCCTGGAACTCCCCCTTCGTCATGCGCTTGCTCATGTCTTCTCCTTCGAGACCGGTTGATCCGAAGGTGTACGCTTCGGCCCGCGGCGCTGCTGCCAGGCGAGCAGTTCGCCGACGACGCCCTTGCGGAAGGCCAGCACGCAGACGACGAAGATGACGCCGATGATCACGGTGACCCAGGCGCCGACCTTGTCGGCCAGCATGTTCTGCAGCGCGATCACGATGCCGGCGCCGAGCACCGGGCCGAAGAAGGTGCCGACGCCGCCCAGCAGGCTCATCAGGATCACCTCGCCGGACATCGACCAGTGCACGTCGGTCAGCGTGGCGAAGCCCAGCACCAGGGTCTTGAGCGAGCCGGCCAGCCCGGCCAGCGCCGGCCGAGAGCACGAAGGCCAGCAGCTTGTAGCGGTCGACCTCGTAGCCCAGCGAGACGGCGCGCGGCTCGTTCTCGCGGATCATCTTGAGCACCTGGCCGAACGGCGAGTGCACGATGCGCAGATGAACAGGAAGCAGGCGACGAAGATCGCCAGCACCACGTAGTACATGCGTCAGTGTCCGAGGCCAGCGGAAGCAGCCCGAACAGGTTGCCGCGCGGCACGCCCTGCAGGCCGTCCTCGCCGCCGGTGAACGGCGCCTGCAGGCAGACGAAGAACACCATCTGCGCCAGCGCCAGCGTGATCATGGCGAAATAGATGCCCTGGCGGCGGATGGCGACCAGGCCGACGACCAGGCCCAGCAGCGCCGGCGACGGCCACGCCGGCGAGGATGCCGAGTTCGGGCGGCCAGCCCTGCGCCTGCGACCAGCCAGCCGGTGACGTAGGCCGCGCTGCCGAAGAAGGCCGCATGGCCGAACGACAGCAGGCCGGTGAAGCCGAGCAGCAGGTTGAAGGCGCAGGCGAACAGCGCGAAGCACAGCAGCTTCATCACGAACACCGGATACAGGCCGATGCAGCGGAGCGACGAGCAGCAGCGCCAGGAGCGGCGAGGTAGGTCGAGCGCGGATCAGTGCGCTGGAGTTTGTCATGGCGGCTCGCGCTCATCAGGCCTCCTTGCCGAACAGGCCGGCGGGCCGCAGCATCAGCACGATCGCCATGATCACGAAGACCACGATGCTGGAAGCCTC
The DNA here is from genome assembly GCA_963839535.1 of uncultured Solirubrobacterales bacterium. Taxonomy (GTDB): domain Bacteria; phylum Actinomycetota; class Thermoleophilia; order Solirubrobacterales; family 70-9; genus RHKX01. Next base: position 334,077 of record CAWIVF010000013.1, on the reverse strand, counting down.
GGGGTAGAACACGCGGGTCAGGCCTTCGATGACGCCGAGCCCCAGGCCGGTGACGACCGAGCCGAGGATGGAGCCCATGCCGCCGATCACGACCACGGCGAACACCACGATGATCAGGTTGGAGCCCATCAGCGGCGTCACCTGGATGACGGGCGCGGCCAGCACGCCGGCCAGCGCCGCCAGCGCCGCGCCGGCGCCGTAGGTCAGCATCACCATCAGCGGCACGTTGACGCCGAAGGCCTGCACCAGCTTGGGTTCTCGGTGCCGGCGCGCAGGTAGGCGCCCAGGCGGGTGCGTTCGATCAGGAACCAGGTGCCCAGGCAGACCACGCAGCGAGGCCAGCACCACCCAGGCGCGGTAGTTCGGCAGGACCATGAAGCCGAGGTTGGTGGCGCCGGACAGCAGCTCGGGCACCGGATACGACTGGCCGGAGACGCCGTACTAGCTCGCGGAACACGCCTTCGAGGATCAGCGCCAGGCCGAAAGTCAGCAGCAGCCCGTACAGCGGATCGAGCCCGTACAGGCGCTTGAGCAAAGTGCGCTCGATGACCACGCCGAGCACGCCGACGACGAGCGGCGCCAGGATCAGCGCGAACCAGTAGTTGACGCCGAACTTGTCCAGCATGATCCAGGCGGCGAAGGCGCCCATCATGTACAGCGCGCCGTGCGCGAAGTTGACGATGTCCGAGCAGGCCGAAGATCACGGCCAGGCCCAGGCTGAGCATCGCGTAGAACGCGCCGTTGACCAGGCCCAGCATGCAGCTGGCCGAGGAAGGCCTGGAGCGGGATGCCGAAGATTTCCATGGGTCACTCAGGCAAGAAGCCGGCCTCGCGAGGCCGGCGCCTTCACGTTGCAGCTCGCTTACTTCCAGAGCGGCGCACTTGCGACTCGGCCTTGGTGGTGCAGGCCTGGTCGCCCGTGAACGTCTGCGACCACGCTTGTAGTAGTCCCACGGCTCGGTCGACTCGTCCGGCGTCTTGACCTGGATCAGGTACATGTCGTGGATCATGCGGCCGTCGGCGCGGATGTTGCCGCCCTTGGTGAAGAAGTCGTTGATCTTGGTCTTCTTCATCTGCGCCATCACCTTGTCGGCGTCGTCGGTGCCGGCCGCCTTGACGGCGTTCAGGTAGTTCAGCGCGGCCGAGTAGTCGGCGGCCTGCAGCGACTGGACGGCATGCGCTTGATACTTGTCGAAGAAGCGCTTGCGGCTCCAGGCGCGCGTCTCGGCGTCCTGGTTCCAGTACCAGCTGTCGGTCAGGTACATGCCCTGCGGTGGTCTTCAGGCCGAGCGAGTGGACGTCGTTGATGAACACCAGCAGGCCGGCGAGCTTCATCGTCTTGGTGATGCCGAACTCGTTGGCCGCCTTGATCGCGTTGATGGTGTCGCCGCCGGCGTTGGCCAGGCCCAGGATCTGCGCCTTGGACGCCTGCGCCTGCAGCAGGAAGGACGAGAAGTCGCTAGGCGTTCAGCGGATGCGCGCACCGCGCCGACACCGTGCCGCCGTTGGCCTTGACCACCGTGGTGGTGTCGGCTTCGCAGCGAGTGGCCGAAGGCGTAGTCGGCGGTCAGGAAGTACCAGCTCTTGCCGCCGGCCTTGACCACCGCGTTGCCGGTGCCCTTGGCCAGCGCCACGGTGTCGTAGGCGTAGTGCACGGTGTAGGGCGAGCACTGCTCGTTGGTCAGGCGGACGGTGCCGGCGCCGATCGACGATGAAGGGGCTTCTTCTTCTCCGGCGCCACCTTGGCCATGGCCAGGGTGGTGCCGGAGTTGGTGCCGCCGATCAGCATGTCCAGGCCCTGCTTGTCGAACCACTCGCGCGCCTTGGTGGCGGCGACGTCGGCCTTGTTCTGGTGGTCGGCCGACGAGCACCTCGATCTTCTTGCCGGCGACCTTGCCGCCGAAGTCGGCGACGGCCATCTTGATCGCTTCGGCGCCGGCCGGGCCGTCGATGTCGGCGTAGAGGCCGGACATGTCGGTGATGAAGCCGATCCTGATCACGTCGCCGGAGATCTGGGCCTGCGCGGAGCGCTGGCGGTGCCGAGCAGGGCGGCGACGGCCAGTGCGCTGCGGCGAGAGCTTCTTGAGTTTCATGGAGTGTCTCCTGTGGATGAAAGCGTGATGGGTAAAGCGTGGCTCAGACGCCGAGGTATTCCTGCAGCATCGCCATGTTGTCGCGGCAGTTCGCGCTGCGCGAACTGCTTGACGATCTGGCCGTGCTCCATCACGTAGAAGCGGTCGGCCAGCGGCGCGGCGAAGCGGAAGTTCTGCTCGACCATGCACGATGGTGTAGCCCTTGGCCTTGAGCGTGCGGATCATCTCGGCCGAGCTTCTGCACGATGACCGGCGCCAGGCCTTCGGAGATCTCGTCGAGCAGCAGCAGCCGCGCGCCGGTGCGCAGGATGCGCGCCACCGCCAGCATCTGCTGCTCGCCGCCCGACAGGCGCGTGCCCGGGCTGTTGGCGCGCTCCTTCAGGTTGGGGAACATCGCGTAGATCTCGGTCGACGCTCATGCCGCCCGCGGCGAGCGCGGGCGGCAGCATCAGGTTCTCCTCGGCCGACAGGCTGGCGAAGATGCCGCGCTCTTCCGGGCAGTAGCCGACGCCCAGGCGCGCGATCCGGTGCGGCGGCATGCTCGATCGCTTCCTGCGCCGTTGATCCTGATCGAGCCCTTGCGCGCGCCGGTCAGGCCCATGATGGCGCGCATGGTGGTGGTGCGGCCGGCGCCGTTGCGGCCCAGCAGCGTCACGACCTCGCCTTCGTTCACGTGAGGTCGACGCCGTGCAGCACGTGCGACTCGCCGTACCAGGCGTGCAGGTCCTTCGACTTCGAGGAAGCGCCGTCGGCCATCAGTGCGCTCCCTGCAGCTCGGCGTCGGCGCGTGCCCATGTAGGCCTCGATCACCGGCGGGTTCTTCGACACCTCGGCGTACGGGCCTTCGGCGAGCATCGGCGCCGCGCTGCAGCACGGTGATGCGTGTCGGCGATGCGCGCCACCACGCTCATGTTGTGCTCGACCATCAGGATGGTGCGGCCGGCCGACACCTTCTTGATCAGCTCGCGTGACGCGGTCGACGTCCTCGTGGCCCATGCCCTGCGTCGGCTCGTCCAGCAGCATCAGCTCGGGCTCCATGCGCCAGCGTGGTCGCGATCTCGAGCGCGCGCTTGCGGCCGTAGGGCAGGTTCGACGGTCAGCTCGTCGGCGAAGTCCTGCAGGTCGACCGCGGCCAGCAGCTCCATGCGCGCGCGTCGTCGAGGTCGTGCAGCGAGCGCTCGCGGCTTCCAGAAATGGAACGAGGTGCCGAGCTTGCGCTGCAGCGCGACGCGCACGTTCTCCAGCACGGTCAGGTGCGGGAACACGGCCGAGATCTGGAACGAGCGGACGATGCCGCGGCGCGCGATCTGCGCCGGCTTCTCGTGCGTGATGTCGACGCCGTTGAAGAGGATCGTGCCCGAGGTCGGCGGCAGGAACTTGGTCAGCAGGTTGAAGCAGGTGGTCTTGCCGGCGCCGTTGGGGCCGATCAGCGCATGGATGTGGCCGCGGCGCACCTTGCAGGTCGACCTTGTTGACGGCGACGAAGCCCTTGAACTCCTTGGTCAGGCTCGCGCGTCTCGAGGATGATGGTCGCCGCCGGCGGCTGCGGTCGCGTCATGCCGCCGCTTCCTCGAGCCGCCGCGCGCGGCCGCGGCGTCGCCGCCGATCCGCCGCGACAGCTCGGCGGCGACGGCGCAGCGCCGCGTCGCGATGGCGGCTGCCGCGCGTCGCTGCCGAGCTGCGCCTTGTTGATGCAGACCGACGACGCCGGCGACGGCCTCGCCGGAGGCGTCGAACACCGGCGCGCCGAACGAGTACACGCCTTCGCGCACGCCTTCGTCGTCGACGCTGTAGCCGCGCCGGCGCGCCAGCGCCAGCTCCTTGAGCAGCGCGTCGACGTCGCGCGGGCCCTTGCGCGGTGCAGGCGCGTGCCCAGGCCGGTCGGCGAAGCGGCGGCGCACCTCGTCGGTCGGCAGCCAGGCGAGCATCGCCTTGCCGCTGCCGGAGAGATAGGCCGGCAGCCGCATGCCGACGTTGAACGCCAGGCCGAGCGGCCGGCGCTCGTTGCTGCACGCCGACGTAGAGCGCGTCGGTGCCGGACAGGACCGACAGGACGACCGTCTCCTCGGGCGCGCCGCCGCCGTCGGCCCACAGCGCGTCGAACTCCTGGGCGACGTCGGTGCCGGAGACGAACGCCTCGGCCAGGCCCATCACGCGCGGCCCGATCAGGAACGCGCCGTCGGACTGGCGGCGCAGGTAGCCGAACGACACCAGCGTGTTGCACAGGCCGTGGACGCTGCTCTTCGGCAGCGCCAGGTCGCCGCGCCAGCCGGGCCAGGCGTCATCGGCTCGCGCGCCCCGGCGAGGCGCTCGAGCAGCGCGAGCGCCCGCGACACCGCCGGCACGAGCGGCGTCGACGGCCCCTTGCCGGGCGTCGGCAGGGTGCGCAGGGGGTCGAAGGAGTCGGATCGGGGATGCATGGTCGCAGCCGTTCAGCGCATTGAACGCGCTTCAGCGAACGGGACGCCGAGTCTAGGCAAGGTCGGCGCTGCAGGCGCGGCCCGAGGCGCCGAATCGCGGGTAATTCCGGGGAGGGATTCCCCGGGCTCGCTCGCCCCGGCGCGCCGCGGCCTAGCGGGCCGCCGGGAGCTTGCGCTGGATGACGTAGTGGCCGTCGCGCACGACGACGTAGCCGCCGGCGGTCAGGTCCTTCATCACCCGGTTGACCATCTCCCGCGACGAGCCGACCCGGTCGGCGATGTCCTGCTGGGTCAGCTTCTCGCGCACCAGCCGCTCGCTGCCGACCGGGTCGGAGAGCTCCATCAGCACCCGGACCATCCGGCCGTAGACGTCCTGCAGGGCCAGGCTCTTCACCTGCTCGGTCAGGCGCCGCACCATCCGGGTGAGCTTCTGCGAGAGGTGCAGCGCGAAGTCGGGATGGTCGGCGAGGAAGCCGCGCAGCTCGGCGCCGGAGACGACGCAGCAGGTCGAGGCCTCGACCGTCTTGACCGAGGCCGAGCGCGGCAGGCCGTCGAGCGACAGCTCGCCGACGTACTCCCCGGGCCCGTGCTCGCCGAGGACGACGTCGCGGCCGTCCTCCGAGCTGGCGTAGGCGCGCAGCCGCCCGGTCAGGACGATGTAGAGCGAATCGCCCGCGTCGCCCTCGGTGATGAGGATGGTGTTGGGGCGAAACGGCCGGGTGTTCCCGTGCGCGGCGAGTGCCTCTATCAGGGGGGTCGGCAGGCGATCTTCGTGCACAGCGTCCGCACTTCCGGCCTGGGGCCGTATTCCAGATGCGAATTATCGGTCGCGAACCGACGGAGTGACGCAAGTCACTCGCCACCGGCGCTCTTGCTCACTCGTCGCGAACGGCCGTTGTTTCGAGACTGACCCCAGGCCCCAAGCGAACCTTCGCCTCCAGGCCGGCAACACCGGAGCCTCTCATGCACACCTTCTACGACGACATCGCCACCGCCCTGGTCACCGTCACCTTCGCCGTCGCCAGCGTCTCGATGCTGGTGGCGACGACCCTGACCTCGTTCTGACCCGAACCGACCCTTCCGGAGATTCCCGCCATGTTCCCCTACCGCCTCCCCTCTCAGTTCGCCGCCGCTCGCCGGGCCCTGGCCTGGGCGGCGGTGGTGATCAGCGGCACGGCGACGCTGGGCCTGGCCTGGCGGGCGGTCCTGCTGACCGTCGCGGTCGCGCTCGGCGGCTGCGCCGCCCTGCCGAGCCAGGTCGAGCGGCCCGTCTCCTTCGCCCGCAGCGACGTCGCCGACACCCGCCTGGCGAAGATCGCCGCCGCCTCGGCGGCGGCCGCGGCGGGCCCGGAAGTCTCCGGCTTTCGCCTGCTGGCCGACGGCGCCGAGGCGTTCGACGCCCGCGTCGCCCTGATCCGCCGCGCCGAGAAGACCCTCGACGTCCAGTACTACGTGATCGCCAACGACGCCACCGGCCGCGAGTTCCTGCGCGAGCTGCAGGCCGCCGCCGCCCGCGGCGTGCGCGTCCGCATCCTGGTCGACGACCTGTACGCCACCGGCCAGGACGCGCTGTTCGCCGGCCTGGCCGCGCACGACAACGTCGAGGTCCGCCTGTTCAACCCGCTGCCGGTGCGCGCCGGCGGCTTCGCGCAGCGCATCGTGCTCTCGCTGCACCAGTTCTCGCGCATCAACCACCGGATGCACAACAAGCTGTTCATCGCCGACGGCAGCTTCGCCGTCACCGGCGGCCGCAACATCGCCGACGAGTACTTCGATCGCAGCGGCGACGCCAACTTCATCGACATGGACCTGCTGTCGAGCGGCCCGGTGGTCGCCGAGCTGGCCGCGGTGTTCGACGGCTTCTGGAACTCCGACGTCGTGTACCCGATCGGCAGCCTGACCGGCGCCGCCTCCCGCGAGGCCTTCGCCCGCCAGGTCGACGCCGCCGGCGTGCGGCCGCCACCGTCTCGCCCCTGGGCGCCGAGTCGGTCGAGGCGCAGCTGGCCGCCGGCCGGGTCGACGCTGGAGCCTGCCAGCGCCGACGTGATCGCCGACGCCGCCGCAGAAGGCCGCCGGCGACATCGCCGGCCCCGACGGTCGCCGACGCGCACGTCGCCCTGCTGGCTTCGGCCCGCTCCGAGGTGCTGATCGCCTCGCCCTACTTCGTTCCCGGCGCCGAGGCCCGACGCGACCCTGGCCGGCCTGCGGGCCCGCGACGTCGGCGTCTCGGTGCTGACCAACTCGCTGGCCACCACCGACGAGCCGCTGGTGCACTACGGCTACGCCAGCCATCGCCCGGCCCTGCTGAAGGCCGGCGTCGACCTGCACGAGCTGATGGCCACGGCCGAAGCCACCGGCGACGAGCCGCACGCGTCGATCGGCAGCTCGGGCCGCGGCAGCAGCTCGCTGGGCCGCCTGCACACCAAGCTGACGGTCGTCGACGAGGAGCGCACCTTCGTCGGCTCGATGAACATGGACCCGCGCTCGGCCCGGATCAACACCGAAGCCGGCATCGTCATCCGCAGCGCCACGCTGGCGCGGTTGGCCGCCAAGTTCCTGCGCGTCCGCCAGGAGCTGGCCAGCTACAAGGTGCAGCAGCAGGGCGATCGCCTCGGCTGGCTGTCGCGCCAGGGCGGCGCCCGCTCGGACGAGCCGCGGTCGCCGGCCGAGCCGGCGATGCCGGTGCGGCTGCTGGCGCAGCTGCTGGGCGAAGGCGTCCTGTGAGGGAGTGACCGAAGTCACCGCTTCGCCGTGCCTTGCTTACTGGTCGCGACGGTCGCGTTTTGCCGACACTGACCCCAGGCCTGAAGCGAATGGTTCGAGTCAGCCGGAACAGCTCAAGAGGACATCGCCATGAACACCCTCTTCGACCACCTCACCGCCACCCTCGTCACCGCCGCCTTCGCGATCGCCTGCGCGACCGGGATGGTCGCGATGCTCGCGACGAGCGTGTCGACGGCGGTCTGATGCGGCCGCGGCGACCGGGCGGCGCCCACCGGCGATCGTCCGACTCCCTCAGCCCACGCAGCCCCGCGCCTCGATCGCCCACACCGCCTCGACGACGCCGCGCGTCGAGCCCGCCGCGCACCGCGACGTAGCGCTCGTGCAGATTGACGGTCGGGTCGCAATGACCCGGCACCAGCCAGACCGTCTCGCCGAGCTGCGGCAGGTCGGCCGGCGCGCCGCCCGCAGGCAGCCGCAGCAGGCCGTGCTCGTCGCCGCCGTTGGCGTAGACGAGCTCGCGCCGCCAGACCCGCGGCAGCCCGGAGTCGATGGCATGCGACTTGTGCCCGGCATCGACCACCGCATGCGAGGCGCCGCGGCTCATCACCTGGCTCTTGACGAAGAGCGCATGCTCGAAGCGCGGCGTGTTCGGCGCCGGCGCGTTGTCGGCGTAGTCGCGGTCCATGAACAGGTAGCTGCCCGCCTGCAGCTCGCCCCAGACGCCGCTGGCGACGTCGAACGCGAAGGTGCCGGTGCCGGCGCCGGTGACCAGCGGGCAGGCGATGCCGGCGCGCGGTGATCGCGGCCCGGGCCGCGCTCGCCAGCGAGGCCGCGTGGCGCGACGCCGCCTCCCGCTCGCTCGGCGCCGCGCAGGTGCTGCGCCGCGCCGTGATACGCCTGCAGCCCGGCGAAGCGCAGGCCGCCGTCGGGCGGCGCATGCGAGACGACGCGATGGGCGAGCGAGCCGGCCGCGGCGGCCGGCGCGCCGCAGCGGCCGTGGCCGACGTCGATCTCGACGAACACGTCGATCGCTCGAGCCGGCCTCGCGCACCGCCGCGGCCAGCCGCTCGATGCCTTCGACCGAGTCGACCGCGATCGCCAGCCGCACCTCGCCTCGCCAGGCGCGGCGACGCGGGCCAGCTTGGCGCGGTCGATCACCTCGTTGGAGATGTAGATGTCGTCGACGCCGGCGGCCGCCAGGGCCTCGGCCTCGCTCGTCTTCTGCACGCACACGCCGACCGCGCCGGCGGCGCGCTGCAGGCGGGCGATCGCCGCGCACTTGTGCATCTTCGCGTGCGGCCGCAGGCGCACGCCGCGGGCGCGGGCGAAGTCCGCCATCGCCGCGAGGTTGCGCTCCATCGCGTCGAGGTCGATCACCAGCGCCGGCGTGTCGATCGCCGCGACCGGGTCGCCGACCTTCGGCACGAAGGCTCCGGCCGGCGCGCTCATCGCCGCGCCGGGCCGACCGGCCTCACCGGGTCGCCCTCGCTGCCGTCGTCGAGCGGCATCTCGCCTTCGAGGTGCGCGGTGTCGCTCCAGCCGACCAGGGTGAAGCCGCGCGGCGTGTAGAGCAGCCGGTTGATCGCGGCATTGCCGAGCTCCCACGAGCGCGGCGCGCCGAGCTCGATGCCGGCGGCGGCGCGATAGAGGCAGTCGAGCACGCCGCCGTGGGTGACGATGGCGATCGAGCGGCCGGCCTGGCCGGCGGCGATGCGGCTGCAGGCCGCGACCGCGCGGGCGCTGAACTCGCGCAGGGTCTCGCCGCCCTCGGGCGCGAAGTCGGGATCGTGGTGCCGCCAGCGCGCCGCCTCGGCCGGCCAGCGCGGTCGATCTCGGCATAGGTGAAGCCCTGGAACACGCCGAAGCTGCGCTCGCGCAGGCCGACGTCGGTGGTGATCGGCAGGCCGAGCCGGCCGGCCAGCGCCTGCGCGGTGTCGAAGGCGCGCTCCAGGTCGCTGGCGAAGATCGCCTCGATGCCCTCGCCCGCCAGCGACTCGGCGGCCGCGGCCGGCCTGCCAGCGGCCGCGCGCGCTGAGCGCGGTGTCGAGCTGGCCCTGCATGCGCATCTCGGCGTTCCACACCGTCTCGCCGTGGCGCACGGCGACGACGCGCGTCAGGTGCGCCTCGTGCGGATCGGGGTGCCGGCGGCCGCGAGCGGGCGCCGCGATGCCGTCGGCCATCAGAGCAGGCGGCGGTTCAGCGTGTAGGTGCCGGAATGCGTCGCCGCGCCGAGGACGTGCGGATAGATCGCCTGGCGCAGCGCGGCGCCGGCGAACCGGCCCTCGATCGGCGCGCGGGCGACGTCGAGCGCGTAGAGCGTGAACACGTAGTGGTGGATCAGCGAGTCGTTCCACGGCGGGAACGGGCCGTCGTAGCCGTAGTAGTCGCCGGCCATCGCCGGCGTCGCCGGCGAACCAGCCGGTGAAGTCGTTGATGCCCTGGCGCGCCATCGTCGAAGCCCGGCGCCGTGACCGCCGGCCCGGGCTTGCCGCGGACGGTGAAGCCGCTGGCTGAAGGCGCCCGTCGGCGATGCGAGCTCACGCGTGGCCGGCAGGTCGACCAGCAGCCAGTGGAAGAAGTCGACCCGCGGCAGGTCGGCCGGGACTTCGCGGCCGGCCTGGTTGACGTCGTCGCCGCGGCTCGGCACGTCGAAGTCGTGGCAGATCAGCGCGAGCGAGCGCGTGCCCGCCGGCAGGTCGCTCCAGGCGAGGTGCGGGCTGAAGTTGTCGGCGAAGGTCACGCCCTCCGGCGTGTCGAGCCGGCCGGCGGCGTAGCGCTCGCGGGATCCGCTCGCCGTTGGCCCAGCTGTCGCTCCAGAGCTTCATCAGACCCCCCAGACGATGTCGGCCTTCTCGGCCGACGCCCGCTTCATCATCTCGAGCAGCGGCCAGGCGCGCTGCGCCAGGCCGACGCGCGTCGCTCCTTCGCGTCTTCTTCGGCCTCGTCGTCCTTGGCGTGCTCGCGCCGCGTCGGCCGCCACCGCCGCCTCGAGCGCCTGGATCGCCGCCGGCAGCGCCGCCGCCTCGATGATCCCGCTGCGCCGCGGGCTCGCGGCCGATGATGCGCAGCATGTGGTCGCCCACCGGCCCCATCATGATCAGGTCGGCATCGGCCCGGGACCGGAAAACGTAGTGCATTGCTGAGCCGGACCCGCCGGGCCTAGGCCTACGGGTACATGTAGCCGCGGTTGAAGGGAAACGCCGATTGTGCGCCGCGCATCGGCCCCGACGCCGGGTCGCCGGTGCGCCGCGCGCACAGCATCTGGTGCAGCGAGATCCAGGCGCGCTCGAAGCCGAGGCGCTGCCGGCGAGATAGAGCCGGTAGGCACGCACCACGGTCTCCGAGGTGACGTTGCGCGCCGCCGCGAGTTCGCCTCGAGGCGCGTCGCTCCAGGCCCAGAGCGTCTTCGCGTAGTGCGGGCGCAGGCTCTCGACGTCGACCGCCTCGAGCCCCGACTCGCTGGTCGCCTCGAGCACCGTGCGAGACGTGCAGCAGCTCGCCGCCGGGGAAGATGTAGCGCTCCATGAAGTCGCCGAGGCCGGAGCCGAGCTGATGGTTGCGGGTGCCGCCGGCGGTGATGCCGTGGTTCAGCAGCAGCCCGCCCGGCTTGAGCAGGCCGTGGATCTTGGCGAAGTAGGCCGGCAGCTGGGCCCGGCCGACGTGCTCGAACATGCCGACCGAGGCGATCTTGTCGAACGGCTCGTCGTCCGGAAGGCTGCGGTAGTCGAGCAGGTCCATCCGCACCCGGCCGCCGAGGCCGCGCTCCTCGATCAGCCTTGTTGACGTAGGCGTGCTGGTTGCGGCTGAGGGTGATGCCGCGCGCCTGCACGCCGTAGTTCTCGGCCGCGTGCAGCAGCAGGCCGCCCCAGCCGGCGCCGATGTCGAGGAAGCGCTCGCCCTCCTTCAGCATCAGCTTCCTGCAGATGTGCTCCAGCTTGGCCTCCTGGGCCGCGGCCAGCGTCCATGCCGGCGTCGCGGTAGTAGGCGCAGGAATAGACCCGCTGCGGGTCGAGCCAGAGGGCGTAGAAGTCGTCGGAGACGTCGTAGTGGAACTGGATCTGCTCGGCGTCGACCTCCGGCCGGTGCCGCGCCTTGGAGCGCGACAGGCGCAGGATCTGCTGCAGCCAGCCGACCGGCGGCGCCACCGCCACCACGTCGACCTGGGTCGGGTCGCCGGCCATCAGCTCGGCGGCCAGGGCCATCACGTCGCGCATGCTGCCGTCGATGTCGATCCGGCCCTCGACGTAGTCCTCGCCGACCTTGCCGATGCGCCCGGTCACCAGGTGGGTGACGGCCGCGAGGTCGTTCATCCGCACGGTGACCGCGGCGTCCTTCGAGCCGATGCGCCGGCCTCCGGGCAGCACCACCGCCAGCGGCGGCGTCAGGCGCTCCAGTCGTTGCTCGAGGGCGGCGGTTCCGGCAATCGCAGACATGGTCCCTTCCTTCGTACGACCGGAGTTTACGAAGCCCCGCGGCCCGCCGCCGCGAGCAGAACCCTATGTCCGCGAAGACGTATCCGGTCCGCTCCCGGAAGGTGAAGACCCGGCCGATCGGCACGCCGCGGCTGCACTGCGGCGCGGTCGTGCGCTCGATCAGCCGGCCCGAGCGCAGGGCGAACCGGTCGGTCGCCTCGAGCATCGTCTCGGCGTCGATCTCGGCCAGCCGGACCATGTAGTCGCGCGGCTCGGCGACCTGCAGCCGCATCCAGTCGAACACCTCGTCGTCGGCGCGCAGCAGCAGCATCTCGTCGGGCAGCTCCCAGAGGGCGGAGAAGCGGCGGTTGAAGTGGCTGATGTGGCCGGCGAGGTCGGTCACCAGGACGCCGTCGCTGACCGACTCGAGCGTGGCCTGCAGCTCGGCCTTGACCACGGCGGCGCTGCGCCCGGCCTCGAACTCGGCGCTGCGGTCGAGCAGCGCCAGGACGTAGAGGGCGGCGCCCGGCGCCGGCTCGATCCGGCTCACCCGGCGCGTCACCGGCACGGCGATGCCGCCGGGGCGGGCGACGAACGAGTCGGAGACGATGCTCGCGCTCGCGTTGGCGGCGACCTCGCGCCAGAAGCATTCGTCCTCGGGCGTGGCCGCGAGCTCGTGCATGTCGCGGCCCACCAGGTCGGCCGGCGCCACGCCGAGCAGCCGGCCGGCCGGGCCGTTGGCGGCGACGATGCGCAGGCCCTCGGGCTCGACCAGGCAGACCGCCTCGAGCATCGACTCGATCAGGTGCGGCCAGGTGCGGCGGGCCGCGTCGGCGACGCTGAACCGGTCGACCGGCAGGGGGTTGTTCACCGCGCCGCGCCGCTCAATCGACGTCCAGCACCGTCGCCGGCTCGAAGAAGTAGGCGACGCGCGGGCTCGGCGCGAGGTAGTCGAGCGCCGTCGGCGGCAGCTGCTGCGCCTTGATGCTGCGCCGGATGCCCAGGCCGACCGCGCTCTCCAGGTCGAGCACCAGCGCCTCCTCGCGCGGCACCGCCGGGTCGTGGACGAGGACGCTCGGCTTCAGCGGCCGCGACGAGTTGACGGCGACCACCGTGCCGTAGCGGTCGTCGGTGAGCTGCACCGTCGAGCCCGGCGGGTAGACGCCCATCATCTTGATGAAGGCGCCGAGGATCGAGGTGTCGAACTTGCTGCGGCCCTGGGCGAACAGCAGCGACAGCGCCTCGTGCGGCGTCAGCGCCCGGGCCGGCAGGCGCGGGTTGCAGAGGTTGTCGTAGCGGTTGACGAGGGCGACGATCCGCGCCGCCATCGTCATCCGGTCGCTGTTGAGGGCGGCCGGAAAGCCGCTGCCGTCGGCATGCTCGTGGTGCTGGGCGATCACCGCCGTCGCCCCGGCCGAGAGGCCCATCCGCTTCGCCTGGACCAGGCCGGTCTCGACATGCTCCTGGTAGACCCGCAGCTCGCTCGGCGAGAAGTTGTCCTCGCGGTGGCGCAGGCGCATCGGCAGCTCGAGCTTGCCGATGTCGTGCAGCATCGCGCCGACGCCGAGGTCCTGGATCTCCTCGGCCGAGAAGCCGAAGCAGCGGCCCATCAGCAGCGAGATGATGCCGACGTTCATGGCGTGCATCGAGGCCCTGTCGCCCGCGCCTTCGGCGAGCACGCGGATGCAGATCTCGCGGGCGTCGACCATCTTGTCGACCAGCGCCCGGGCGAGCGACTCGGCCTGGGCCCGCGCCTCCGCCGGCCTGGCCACGACCTGCTCGAGCAGCCTGCCGGCAGGCGCGCGAAGCCTCGCCGTACTGCCGCTCGCAGAGCTTCTGCGCCTCGCGCTGGGCCTCGAGGCGCTGCTGCCGGGCGATGCGCGCGCTTTCCTCGGGGGAGAGCGCCGCCGGCTCGAGCCGGCCGGGCTCGGTCGCCGGCTCGCGGGGCGCGTCCGGCGCCTCGTCCGCCTCGACGGCCACGGCGGCGCCGCCGCCCGACATGCCGTCGGCATCGTTCGCCGCGGCCTTGGCCGGGCGCTGCGCCGCCGCGGTCAGCGCGCCGCCGTCCAGCAGGGTGAGGTCGCTGTCCTGCGGGCTCCAGCGCACCCGCGCCAGGCCGAGCGAGCGGATCGTCGCCACCTGCGCCGGGGTGGTGATGCGAAAGCTGCTGAGCGGGAACGGATGCGACATCCAGCCGACGTCGAGATGCACGAACATCCCGACGCGCAGCGCCTGGACGTCGATCTCGGGGGTGATGGTGCTGGTGGCGGCCTTCATGCGATGGCGCCCCGCGAGCGACGGCAGGCGGGGCTTAGCGGTGTTATCGGCCTCCCCGGCGCCCGCCTTGAGCCGCCCCGGCGGAGGGTCGGCGCCGCCCGACGCTGCGCCTAAACTGGCCCGCTTCGCGCGCCCCGAGGCTTCCCATGACCTACGAATACGGCTCCGAATCGAAGCGCCTCGAGCTTCCCAACCCCTACCGGCTGCAGAACCGCCTCCTCTGGCTCTGCGCCGTGCTGCTGGTCGGCGCCGGGGTGCTCAGCCTGCTCTGGGCGCGGGGCGCGATGCAGGAAGCCGCTCTCCGCCTGGCCGCCGCGCCGATCGTGGCCGGCCTGCTGCTGATCGCCGCCGGGCTGGCCGCGGCGGCGACGGCGGCGACCCGGCTGCGCTTCTTCTTCGGCCGCGGCCGGCCGGCGTCGCTGGCGCCCGAGATCCCGGGCGGAGCCACCGGCGGCTCGCCCGCGGCCGACCAGATCAAGGAGTTCCTGCGCCAGGGCGGCCTCACCTACCCGGAGCCGGCCGGCGCGGTCGAGGGCCTGCTCTACCACTGGGCGCCGACCCTGATCACGGCGCCGCGCGAGGTGCAGCGGCTGGCCCGCCTCTACGCCTTCAACCTGGCGGCGATCGCGGCGACGCTGGTCAGCTTCCTGTTCTCCTGGTTCGTGTTCGGCAGCCCGGTGACCCGGCCCTGGATCGCGATCCTGTATTTCGTCTTCGGCCTGGTGTTCCTGCTGAAGCCGGTGCTGTCGCAGAGCAAGGCCCGGGTCACGTCGCTGTCGCTGGTCGGCCTGATCGCCGCCGCCATCCTCGCCCCGGTGGCGATCGGCCTGGTCGGCGGCGAAGCTGCCTTCGCTCGGCGCCTTCTCGCTCGACACCCAGACATTCGTGATGCTGTGCACGGCGCTGGTCGCCTGCGGCCTGGCGATGGCGGCGGTGCTCGCCCAGGTCGACGAGGCGCCGCAGACGCGGGCCAGCGTCGAGCAGCTGCGCCTGTCGATGAACGCGCCGCCGGCGACGCTGATGGACGAGCTCGACCGGCTGATGCAGGCGAGCTGGACCGAGCGCATCCCGAACCGCCGCTATGCCCGCATCGACCCGGTGACGACCGCCGCCACGCCCTCGGGCAGCTTCGCCGGCGAGCTGTTCGAGGAGAGCCAGCCGCTGCCGACCACCGGCACGCAGGCGCCGACGCTCGCCTCGGCGTTGGCCGGGCATCGCCATCGCGCCCTGCTCCTGCTCGACCTCTACGCCACCGCGCTGGTGATCGGCGCGATCGGCCTGTCGCTCGCCTTCGTGCGCCATTTCGACGTCGGCGCGCCGCTGGCAGGAGAACCGCTTCTCGCTCGCCGGCACGGCGGCGATCCTGGCGTTCGTCGCGGCGCTCTGCTTCCAGGCGGCGTCGCGGCTCTGGGGCCGCTTCAACTTCGAATCGGTGCTGGTCTGGGTCGAGATGATGGGCAACTGGCAGACCTCGCGCATCGGCACCGGCAACAACTTCACCAGCCGCGTCAACACCGAGAACAGCGTCGTCCGCACCGAGGCGATGACGCTGCGCGTCTGGCGGGCGCGGATCGAATCGGTGGTGTTCGGCAAGGACGACGCGCGCCAGGTGACGGCGATGTTCTCGACCGAGCAGGAGACCAAGGCGCTGGCCGCCGAGCTCGCGGCGTTCGCCCGCAGCCAGAGCATCCTGGTGGCGCCGTTCAGCGGCGAGGACGAGCGCCGGATCGCCGCCCTCGGTGCCGGCGAGCGCGCCATGCAGGCCGCGACCGGGGCGCCGCCGGACTCGGCGGCGCAGATCGAGCGCCAGCTGTACACCGCCGCGGCGCTGGCATCGGCCGCGCCTCCCGGCATCGTCGGCAGCGCCGGCCGCGGCCCCCGGGCGGCGGTTCTGCCGGATGTGCGGCGTCGAGGCGCCGGCCGGCGCGCGCTTCTGCGCCGCCTGCGCGGCGCCGCTCGACGCCTGAGGCTCAGTCCTGCGGCGGCGACGCGGCGGCCGCCGGGCCGATCGCGTCGAGCAGGGTGCGCTCGAGCTCGGCGAGCGGGAACGGCTTGGTCAGGATGAGGTTCATCCCGGCCTCGCGGCAGGCCGCCACGTCGTCGGGCTCGGTGCTGCCGGTCATCGCCACGAACGGCAGCGCCGTCGCGGCGCCGCCGCCGCGCTTGCGCCAGGCGCGGGTGGCGCTCAAGCCGTCGAGGCCGGGCATCTGCACGTCCATCAGCACGGCGTCGACCGGATGGGTGGCGAGCTGGGCCAGCGCCTCGTGGCCGGTCGAGGCGACGATCGGCCGGACCTGCAGCGCCTCGAGCATGGCGACGACGACGGCCTGGTTGGCCGCGATCGTCTTCGGCGACGACCACCGTCCGGCCGGCGAGCAGGCCGGACTGCCTGGACGACGCCCTCGGCCGGCCGGCTCGGCGCCGGCAGCCTTTCCTTCAGCGAGCCCGCGCTCCGGATCAGGGGCTCGAAGCCGACCGGCAGCTCGGCGACGACGAGCGGCATCACCAGCGTGAAGGTGCTGCCGCGGGCGACCGCGCTCGTCGCCTCGATGCGGCCGCCCATCAGCTGCGCCAGATCGTTGGCGATCGACAGGCCCAGGCCGGTGCCGCCGAAGCGCCGGCCGATGCTCTCGTCGGCCTGGTGGAAGGGCTTGAACAGGAACGGCAGCCGCGCCGGGTCGATGCCGACGCCGGAGTCGGCGATCTGGATCCGCACCCGCATGCCGCGATCGCTTCCGCCGACGCGTCGCCCGGCGCCTCGCCGTCCAGGCCGAGATGGATGTGGACGCCGCCGGTGGGCGTGAACTTGATCGCGTTGGCCACGAGGTTGGCGACGATCTGGCGGATCCGCGTGCTGTCGCCGAGGATCAGCTCGGGCACGTCGGGCGAGCAGGTCGAGACCAGCTCGATCCCCTTGACGAAGGCCGCCGGGCGCGAAGAACGCCTCGACCTCGCGGACCAGCGCCGCCAGGTGCAGCGGCCGGCGTTCGAGCACGACCTTGCCGGCGTCGAGCTTGGAGAAGTCGAGGACGTCGTTGACCAGGTCCATCAGCACGTCGGCGCTCTGCCGCTGCACGTCGGCCAGGCTGGCGCGCCGCGCCTCGGGAAGGGTCGGCTGGCGCAGCATCTCGGTGGCGCCGATCATTCCCTGCAGCGGGATGCGGATCTCGTGGCTCACCTGGGTCACGAAGCGGGCCTTGGCAGCGGTCGCCGCCTGCGCCGCCTCGCGCGCGAACTCGAGCGCCCGGCGCAGCTGGTGCTCCAGTGCGAGCCGAGCGCGGCGCACAGCGAGACGAACACCGCCGACAGGCTCATCGACATCGCCATCTGCAGCGCCGGGTCGGCGGTCAGCAGCGAGATCGGGCCGATCGAGCCCGGCCCGAGGCGATAGAGCAGCGCGGCCTGGGCGACGAACAGGATCGAGAGCACCGCGCCGAGCGCCACCCGGCCGGCGATGAGCGCGCCGATCGCCGGCACGCCCAGCCACCAGAGCGCCGGCGAGCGGATCCCGTCCTGGAACAGCGTGATCGCACGCCATCATGCGAAGAGGAACACGCTGATGGCGTCGATCGCCCGGCCGTAGCGGCCGCTGTGGATCGGGCGTAGCGCAGCGCGACGATGCTCGCGAGCGACGCAGAGCGGACCGACCGGCGCGCCCAGGTAGAACCCGATCGACAGGAAATAGACGCTGTAGAAGCAGCCGAACAGGGTGGCCAGGCCGCAGATCAGCCAGAGCATGCGCGCCTGCAGCCAGCGGCCGCGGTCGGGGGCCTCGCCGGCCGGCAGGCAGGTGCTGGGCGGAGACGCCGAGCAGGCGGGCCGCGAAGCCGAGGCACGCAGCCGGCGTGCCGGCCAGGGGATGGTCGATCAATGACATGCAGATTCCGCGGGCGTGAAGCCGCGCGGCGGCCCACGGCGCGATCGGGTCGCTCGTCGAGGCGGTGTCGCCCAGGTCGAACGGATCGCGGAAGGCCGGGATGCTAGGTTTTGTCGCCGTCCGGTCGCTTGACATTGCGCGCCAGATACTTGACCCTACGCGCCAGCCAAGGGTTTACTGCGGAGGTCATCTCGATGTCGGGCGCATGGGTGCGAAGCGGCGCGCTGGCGGGCTCGGCGCGACTGATCCGGGAGCTCGGCGGCGATCCTGAGGAAGTCTGCCGGCTGTCGGGCGTGTCCCCGGCGGTGCTCGAGGATCCGGACATGCCGATCGCCGCCGCCGGCGTCGTCGCCTTTCTCGCCCAGGCGGCGAAGAGCTGCGACTGCCCGACCTTCGGCCTGCGCCTGGCCGGCAAGCAGGACCTGTCGGGGCTCGGCCCGCTCTGGCTCCTGATGCGCAGCGCCGACACCGTGAGCCAGATGATCGCCGACCTGTCCCGCTACTTCGTGATCCACACCCGCGGCGCGAGCATCAGCGCCCAGCCGGCCGACGACGGCAGCGCTGTTCGTCACCTATCACCTGGCGAAGGAGCTGCCGATCGACGACCGGCAGGTGATCGAGCTCGGCCTGGCGATGTTCTGCAACGAGATCCGCCACCATGCCGAGCCGGACTGGGAGCCGGCCTCGGTGCAGTTCTGCCACCGGGCGCCGCCCGACCTGAGCCTGCATCGCCGCATCTTCGGGCCGGCGCTGTCGTTCGACCAGGACCGCAACGCGGTGCGCATCCAGGCCGAGGTGCTGGCCCGGCCGGTGGCCGCGGCCGACGAGCGCTCGCGGCGGATGATGAGCGCGGTGCTCGCCGGCCGGCAGTCGCGCACGCCCGAGGCCGCGGTGTCGCGGGTCGAGGGCGCGATCCGGGCGATGATGCCGTTCTCGGCCTGCACCGTCGGCGAGGTCGCGAGCACGATCGCCACCTCGCCGCGCACCCTGCAGCGCCAGCTCGCCGAGAACGGCACCACCTTCCAGAAGCTGCGCGACCAGGTGCGCGCCGACCTGGCGCTCAAGTACCTGCGCCAGTCGACCCTGCGCCTGGCCGAGATCTCCGAGATCCTCGGCTTCGCCGAGCCGAGCGTGTTCACCCGGTCGTTTCGCCGCTGGCACGGCTGCACCCCGCGCGAGGCGCGCCGGCGCATCGCCGCAGCGCCGCCGGGCACCACCCCGGCATGGACGCCGATGCCGATCGGCATCGATAGGGCCTAGGATCGAGCGACCATGCACATCCTCATCCTCGGCGGCGGCGTCTTCCTCGGCGCGGCGATCCTGCGCAGCGCGCTCGAGCGCGGCCACGAGCTCACCGTCTTCAACCGCGGCCGCGCGCGAGCGCCTGGCCCGACGGCGTCGCAGGCGATCGTCGGCGACCGGTCGGCCGATCTCTCCGCCCTCGCGGGCAAGCGCTTCGACGCGGTCATCGACACCTGCGGCTACGCGCCGGTCGACGTGCGCCGAAGCGCAGCCGCGCTGAAGGACGTCAAGACCTACTGCTTCATCTCGAGCATCTCCGCCTACGCCTCGTTCAGCCATGCGCCGATCCGCGAGATCGACCCGCTCGCCGACTTCTCGAAGATCGATCCCGCCGACCGCGACACGGCGCACTACGGCCCGCAGAAGGCGGCCTGCGAGGCCGAGGTGCAGAAGGTGTTCGGCGAGCGCGGCCTGATCGTGCGGCCGGGCCTGATCGTCGGCCCGGGCGACCGCAGCGGCCGCTTCAGCCACTGGCCGTGGCGCGCCCTCGAAGGCGGCGAGATGCTGGTGCCCGACCTGGGCGACGACGAGCCGCTGCAGTTCATCGACGTGCGCGACCTCGGCGCCTGGATCGTCCGCCTGGTCGAGCGCGGCGAGCGCGGCGCCTTCAACGGCACCGGGCCGGCGAACGGCCCGCCGTGCTGCTGGAGCGAGCTGATCGCCGCCTGCCAGGACGAGGCCGAGAAGCGCGGCGCGCCGCCCGCCGAGCCGGTGCCGGTGGCCGAGGAATTCCTGCTCGCCCACGGCGTCGAGCCGTGGAGCGCGCTGCCGCTCTGGCTGCCTTCGACGGACCCCGAGCACCGCGGCCATTCGCGCGTCGACATCCAGCGCGCCGAGCACACCCGGCTGACCACCCGGCCGCTGGAGCAGACCATCGCCGCCGTCATGGACGAGGGCATTCCGCCCGAAGGCGACCCGCGCCGCCGCGGCAAGCTCGACCGCGCCCGCGAGGCCGAGCTGCTCGGCCTGTGGCACGCGCGCCCGGCGGACGCGGCGACGTGACGGCGGCACGACGGACCCAGGTCGCCATCATCGGCGCCGGCCCGGCCGGCCTGCTGCTCGGCGCAGCTGCTGCACCAAGGCCGGCATCGACAACGTCGATCCTCGAGCAGCGCAGACCGCCGACTACGTGCTCGGCCGCATCCGCGCCGGCGTGCTCGAGCAGGTGCACCGTCGACCTGCTCGACGCGGCCGGCGTCGGCGCGCGGCATGCACGCCGAGGGCCTGCCGCACGACGGCATCGAGCTCTGCTTCGGCGGCGCGCGCCACCGCATCGACCTGCACGGCCTGACCGGCGGCAAGCAGGTCATGGTCTACGGCCAGACCGAGGTCACGCGCGACCTGATGGAAGCGCGCGCCGCGGCCGGCCTGCCGACGCGTCTACGAGGCCGCAGGACGTCGAGCCTGCACGACTTCGACGGCGACGCAGCCGAGCGTGCGCTACCGCAAGGACGGCGCAGGCGCACGAGCTCGCTGCGACTTCATCGCCGGCTGCGACGGCTACCACGGCGTCAGCCGGCAGAGCGTGCCGGCCGAGGCGCTGATCAGACCTTCGAGACGCGTCTACCCGTTCGGCTGGCTCGGCGTGCTGTCCGACGACGCCGCCGGTCGTCGCACGAGCTGATCTATGCCAACCACGAGCGCGGCTTCGCGCTGTGCACGCATGCGCTCGCCGACGCGCAGCCGCTACTACGTGCAGTGCTCGGCTCGACGAGCGGGTCGAGGACTGGCCCGACGACGCGTTCTGGGACGAGCTGCGCGCGGCGCCTCGACCCGAGGCGCGCCGAGGCGCTGGTCACCGGCCCGTCGATCGAGAAGAGCATCGCGCCGCTGCGCAGCTTCGTCGCCGAGCCGATGCGCTTCGGCCGCCTGTTCCTGGCCGGCGACGCCGCGCACATCGTGCCGCCGACCGGCGCCAAGGGCCTGAACCTCGCGGCCAGCGACGTCGGCCTACCTGTCGCGCGCGCTGGTCGAGCACTACGTCGAGCAGCAGCGACGCCGGCCTCGACGCGCTATTCCGAGCGCTGCCTGCGCCGGGTCTGGAAGGCCGAGCGCTTCT
Source organism: uncultured Solirubrobacterales bacterium (assembly GCA_963839535.1). Lineage (GTDB taxonomy): Bacteria > Actinomycetota > Thermoleophilia > Solirubrobacterales > 70-9 > RHKX01. Next base: position 312,913 of record CAWIVF010000013.1, on the reverse strand, counting down.
CCTGGTGGTTCACGTCGCTGATGCACCGCTTCCCGGAGACCGGCGACGTTCGGCCAGAAGATGCAGGCGGCCGAGCTCGACTACCTGGTCCAGCTCGCGCGCCGCCTCGACGGCGCTGGCGGAGAACTACGTCGGCCTGCCGTTGTGATCCTGTCCGACAAAGAAGAACCCACGGCTTCACATTGCCGCAGCACCCCATGACCGACCTCTCCGCGTTCCCGATCACCCGCAAGTGGCCTGCCGCGCCATCCCGACCGGATCCAGCTCTACTCGCTGCCCACGCCGAACGGCGTCAAGGTCTCGATCATGCTCGAGGAGACCGGCCTGCCGTACGAGCCGCACCTGGTCGCGCTTCGATGCCGCAGCGACCAGCTGACGCCGGAGTTCCTGTCGCTCAGCCCGAACAACAAGATCCCGGCCATCCTCGACCCGGACGGGCCGGGCGGCAAGCCGCTGCCGCTGTTCGAGTCGGGCGCGATCCTGATCTACCTCGCCGACAAGTCCGGCCAGCTCCTGCCGGCCGACGCGGCCGGCCGCTACGAGACGATCCAGTGGCTGATGTTCCAGATGGGCGGCGATCGGGCCGATGTTCGGCCAGGTCGGCTTCTTCCACAAGTTCGCCGGCAAGGACTACGAGGACAAGCGGCCGCGCGACCGCTACGTCGCCGAGGCGAAGCGGCTGCTGGCGTGCTCGACGAGCGCCTCGGCGGACGCGCCTGGATCATGGGCGACGACTACTCGATCGCCGACATCGCCATCTTTCCGTGGGTCAACAACCTGATCAGCTTCTACGGCGCCGGCGAGCTGGTCGGCATCGACGACTTCGCCAACGTGCAGCGCGTCCTCGCCGCCTTCCTCGAGCGGCCGGCGGTGGTTCGCGGCCTCGACATCCCGGCGCGGCCGAAGCCGGCCTGAGGCGACGGCGGACGGACCGTGCCGCCGCCGCGCGCGGCGCGGATCCTGGCGGGGCACGGGCACGGCGCCTGCCGCGCCTCGGCATGGTCGAACGCTCTCCCGGCGACGTCCGCATCGGCATCTCCGGCTGGCGCTACGCGCCCTGGCGCGGCGTCTTCTACCCGCCGGGCCTGCCGCAGCGGCGCGAGCTCGAGTTCGCCTCGCGGATGCTGCCGACGATCGAGATCAACGGCTCGTTCTATTCGCTGCAGCGGCCCGAGTCGTACGCGCAGTGGCACGACGCAGACGCCCGACGACTTCGTCTTCTCGCGTCAAGGGCGGGCGCTTCATCACGCACATGATGAAGCTGAAGCGACGTCGAGCACGCCGCTGGCGAACTTCTTCGCGTCGGGCGTGCTGCGCCTGCAGGCGCAAGCTCGGGCCGATCCTCTGGCAGTTCCCGCCGCAGCTCGCGCTTCGACGCCGGAGCGCTTCGACGCCTTCTTCGCGCTGCTGCCGCGCGACACCGGCGCGGCGCTGGCGCTGGCGCGCGAGCACGACGAGCGCGCTCGCAGGGCCGCGCCTGCGCTCGAGATCGACGCAGCCGGCCGCTGCGCCACGCGGTCGAGGTGCGCCATCCGAGCTTCGTCGACCCGGCCTTCGTCGCGCTGCTGCGCCGGCACGGCGTCGCGCTCGTCGTCGCCGACACGGCCGGCCGCTGGCCGCTGCTCGAGGACCTGACCGCCGACTTCGTCTACGTTCGCCTGCACGGCGACGAGGAGCTCTACGCCAGCGGCTACAGCGACGCGGCGCTCGACCGCTGGGCCGCGCGCATCGACGCCTGGCGCCGCGGCGCGGCAGGTCGGCGACGCCCGCCTGGCCTCGCCGCAGCCGGCGCCGAGGCGCGCGCGCGCGCGACGTGTACTGCTACTTCGACAACGACGTCAAGGTCCACGCGCCCTACGACGCGGCCCATCTGGCGGCGCGCCTGGGCGTGCCGACCGGTCTGGCCGGCGACGAGCGATTCGTTCCGCCGCCCGGGCTGGCGCCGCCGCGCAGCCGCTCGCCTTCGTTTCGCCGCGGGACGCCGGCGGCCAAGGGGGCCGCAGGCGCGGGCTAGGGCAGCGGCGATGCGCCGGCCGCGCCGCCGAACACGCCGGCCGCCCGCCAGCGCTCGATCTCCGCCGCGTCCGCGGCCAGCCACTCGCCAGCGCCGCGTCGCGGTCGCTGCCGACGGCCGGCACCCGGCCGCGCAGCTCCGCGCGCCGTGCCCGACATGCGCCAGGGCGGGTTGACGCCGGTGAATGCGCCGGCGGCATCGGTGATGCGGCCGAACAGGCCGCGCTCGAGCGAGATGCGGATCGGCGAGCGCGTCGCCGGGATCGGCGTAGGCCGAGCAAGGAACGCCCGCCGCCTCGAGCGCGGCGATGCAGTCGGCGACGCTGCGCGCGCCGGCCCAGCGCTCGACGATCGCCATCATCGCCGCCCAGTTCGCGTTGCGCTTCGGCAGCGTCGCGAAGCGGGGATCGTCCCTCAGCTCCGGCAGGCCGGTCACCTCGCACAGCGCGGCGAAGTTGCGCGCGGTGATCGGCACGACCAGCACGTCGCCGTCGGCGGCGCGCAGCGGGCCGTAGGTCGGCCGCGGCGTCGTCACCGGGAACTGCGCCTCCTGCAACTCGTAGACGAGGAGGTTGAGCATGCTGTCCATCAGCGCCACGTCGACATGCTGGCCGAGGCCGGTGCGGGCGCGCTGCACCAGCGCCGTCTGGATCGCGCCGTACGCGAAGATCGCGCCGAGCACGTCGGCGACGAACACCGCGCCCGGCGCCGGCCGATCGCTTTCGCCGGCATAGCGCGCGAGCGTGCGGTCGAAGCCGCTGGCGGCGTGGACGATCATCGCGTAGGCGGCGCGCTCGGCCGCCGGCCCGCCCTGGCCGTAGCCCGAGATCGAGCAGTAGACGAGCCTCGGATTGAGCGCGCGCATCGCTTCCTGGCCGAGGCCGAGCCGCTCCATCACGCCGGGCCGGAAGTTCTCGATCAGCACGTCGGCCTCGCCGACCAGGCGCCGCACCAGGGCGATCGCCTCGGGCCGCTTCAGGTCGAGCGCGAGGCTGCGCTTGCCGGCGTTGAGCTGGCCGAAGTAGGCGCTCTGGCCGTCGCGCAGCGGCGCGCGCTGGCGCATGTCGTCGCCTTCGGGCGGCTCGATCTTCAGGACGTCGGCGCCCATGTCGGCGCACAGCCGCGCGCAGTACGGGCCGGCCAGCATGATCGAGAAGTCGAGCACCCGCAGGCCGGCGAGGGCGTCGCCGCACGAGGGACGGGCGGCCGGCGACATCGCGAGGCGGCTGCGGCGGGTCAGGCGCCGGCGTCGACCGGCAGGCGTCCCGGCGAGGCGTCGGCGAACGGCTCGAGCAGGCGGTGCACCGAGGCGAGGTGGGTGCGCATCAGGCGGGTCGCCAGCTCGGCGTCGCGCGCGCGGAGCGCCGCGAGGAAGGCGCGGCGCTTCTCCACCAGCTTCGGCTGCGGCTTGCCGCCGGCGGCGACCCGCCCGTAGACGAACTGCATCAGGATCTCGGTGATCGAGCGGACGATCATCGCCAGCACCTGGTTGTGGGCGCAGGCGACGAGCAGGCGGTAGAACTCGCGCGAGCACTCGACCCGCTCGAGATAGCGGCCCTCGCCGGTGACCCGCTCGGTCTCGTCGATGTTGGCCTCGAGGGCGTCGAAGTCGGCGCGGGTCGCGCGCTCGCAGGCCAGGCGCACGACCAGGTCCTGGATGTGCAGGCGCGACTCGGTCAGCTCGGCGACCGAGATCGAGCCCAGGCTCAGCATGTCGCGCACCACGTCGTTCATGCGGTTCGCGTCGCCCGACTGGATGAACGCGCCGCCCTTGGCGCCTTTCTGCAGGCGGACGATGCCGGCGATCTCGAGGCTGCGCAGCGCCTCGCGCAGGGCGTTGCGGCCGACCCCGAGCTGCAGCGCGAGCTCGCGCTCGGCCGGCAGCTTGTCGCCCGGCCGCAGCGTGCCGGCGGCGATCCGGGCGCGGATCCGCTCGCAGATCTCCTCGAAGGCGCGGCGGGTGTGGATCGGCTCGAACACCGGCGCAAGGCGCGGCGCGGTCGCGGCCGCGCTTTGTTCGCAACCGGGCCCGTCGCCTTCATGGTTCGCACCTCATTCGATCAATGGTAGCACCAATGATCAGCCGCGGCGCGGCGGCAGCGGATAGGCCGGGTCGCTGTAGCCCGGCGTCGACGGATGGCCCGGCGCGACCAGGCGAGTCGACGAGCGCCTCGTCGTCGTCGTCGATCACGGCAGTCGAGCGCGCCGCAGGTAGTCCTGCCATTGCGCCGAGCGTGCGCGGCCCGGCGATCACCGAGCTCACGGCGCGATGCGCCAGCACCCAGGCGGTGGCGAACTGCGCCAGCGTGCGCCCTTGGTCTCGGCGTGCGCCTTGAGCTTCTGCGCGATCGCGCAGCGACTCCTCGCGGAACTCGGTCTCCATCATCCGCTTGATCGCCGCGGCCGGCGCGCGTGCCCTCGGCCGGCGGCGCGCCCGGCGCGTACTTGCCGGTCGAGCACGCCGCGCGCGATCGGGCTGTAGGGCGCGACGCCGATGCCGTAGTGGTCGCAGGCCGGCAGCATCTCGACCTCCGGCATGCGGTTGAGCAGGTTGTAGTACGGCTGGCAGACCACCGGGCCGCGGCATGCCCAGCTGCCTCGCGCTCGCGCACGACCTCGGCGATGCGCCAGCCGCGGAAGTTGGACACGCCCCAGTAGCGGATCTTGCCGTCGCGCAGCAGGTCGCCGATCGCCCGCAGCGGCTCCTCGAGATCGCATGCCGTTGTCGTCGCGGTGCATGTAGTGGATGTCGACGTGGTCGGTCCGAGGCGCTGCAGGCTGGCATCGCACTCCGCGCAGCATCCAGCGGCGCGAGTAGGCCGCCTCGTTGGGCCGCTCCGACATCTTGTTGCCGAGCTTGGTGGCCAGCACCCAGTCGTGCCGCGGCCCTATCAGCTCGCCGACCATGCTTCTCGGACGCGCCGCTGCGTGTAGACGTCGGCAGTGTCGATGTAGTTGACGCCCGGCGTCGCGGGCGTCGGCGATGATGGCTCGCGCCTCGGCCGCGTCGGTCTGGTCGCCGAACATCATCGTGCCCAGGCACAGCGCGGAGACCTTGAGAGGGCTGCGGCCGAGGTGGCGGTATTCCAGTCCGACGGTCGAGGCGCCGTAGAGCGCACCGGCCGCGAGGACTCCCTTGAGCAGGAACGCACCGCGGTCCATGGGCTCGAAGTCGACCGGGGCGTCCCCTGCGGGGACGGCGGTCTGGGTGTGGATCTCGTTCATCTGACTACCTGTCTTTCTGAGTCTGAGTTCGGGTCTCTGCCTGGGCTTCGATCGGCGACTAGCCGACGATGAAGTCCTGGACTGCGGGCAGGACCTCTTCGGCCGACATCGGCACCGCGAAGGCGCCGTCCGGCGAGATCGGGTCACCGACGAGCATGTTCAGGACGGCTGCGTGGCGAGCCTCGACCGTGTGGATCGACAGGGCCGCCGCGAGCACCTCCTCGCTCTCGATCAATCCCGCCTGGCCGAGGTAGGCCGCGGCGCCGACGTTCTCGACCGTCGCGGCGAGCGCGGCGACCGACTTGGCGTCGTCGAGCGGGAACTCGGTCTTCGGGGCCTTCGCCGGCTTGCCCAGCTTCTTGGCCGTCGCCTCGAGCGCGGCCACGTGGGCTGCCTCGTTCGCGCCGAACTGCTTCAGCAGGGTCGCCTGGTCGCCCTTGAACAGGCCGCTCTTGATCACGTCCTGGTAGAAGGCGGTCTCGAGGTACTCGAGCGTCAACGCGTAGTTGACGATCCCGAGGTCGCCCTTGCCGAACTGCTCGGTGCCCGCCGTGGCGGGCTCCTTCGTCGACTCGGTCGTGGTCTCGGTGGTCGAGGTGCTCGAGCTGGTCGAGGTGCTCGTCGACTCCTCGTCGTCCCCGCACGCGGCGAGGAACAGGGCGAGGGCCCAGCGGTCCCGGTTCCACCGGCCGCGACGAAGCGGCGACGGGAGACGGGGTCCTCGGACAGGCGCTTGAGCGCGCTCTTCTCGGTCATCTTGATGTCAGTCATGCGTCTGCGTTCCTCCTGTTAGGCGTTGCTGGGGGCCGGCGCGGCGTGGGCCGTCGAGGCCTCGCGCCCTTCGGCTGTGGCACTCGACCTCGAGCGGGCGCTCCTCGCGCGCTCGGGGCCGTCGTCGCCCGAGATGGACGACTTGAACTCGCGCATCCCGCGGCCGAGCGAGCTGCCTAGCTCGGGAAGCTTCTTGGGGCCGAAGATCATCAGTGCGACGATCACGACGATCGCCAATTCCATTGGTCCGATGTTGGGCATTCGGTACCTCCTCCACCTGGGACTACGGGCAGGGCGGGCAGGGCGGATCACAAACGCTCCCTAAAGATCTGGCGAAGATCGCGGCGAGGCGTGATCCGGGCGTCTCCCCGCAGGCGTAGGCGGGGCAGTGCACCGGTCCACGGATTCGTGGCCCGGCCCCATCCAGCCACAGGAGGCAGGGTATGAGTTCCCATCTGAACCTCGACGAGATCGACGCCGACGGCGCGATCCGAGAGACAGCACATGAGGCGTCCGCAGCACTCGACCAGGGAGGCGACACCCGACTCGACTTCTTCAAGAAAGCAGGCGTTGCAGGCGGCGCCGTGCTGGGCGGCGGAGCCCTGCTCGGCGCGCTCGTCCCCGGGGCCGCGATGGCCGCCGGCGGCGGTCGGCCCCCGGAGAGCTTCGGCAAGGGTGACATCGGCATCCTCAACTTCGCGCTGACGCTCGAGTACCTCGAGGCCGAGTTCTACAAGGAGGCGAAGGAGAACGACCGGAAGAAGTCGTTCGTCAAGGGCGACGAGCAGGTGTTCCTCGACATCACGTTCCGCGACGAGAAGGCGCACGTCGAGTTCCTCAAGGCGGCCCTCGGCAAGAAGGCCGTCGCGAAGCCGAAGTTCGACTTCGGGAAGACGACGTCTGACAGGATGCAGTTCCTGGAGACGTCGTTCGCGCTCGAGAACACGGGCGTCCACGCCTACCTCGGCCAGGTGGCCAACGTCAAGGACCCCGGCACCCTGACCGCTGCCTCCACGATCGCGACGATCGAGGCCCGCCATGCCAGCGTGATCGGCCTGCTCCTCAAGGGCGATAAGAAGGGCATCGCTCCGGACGGTCCGTTCGACACGCCGCTGCCTGCCAAGGAGATTCTGAAGCGGGTCAAGGCGACCGGCTTCATCGTCGGCTAGGGACTAGCCGAACAAGAGCCGGGATGCGGGCGGCCCTCGGGCCGCCCGCTCTCGTTCGGGGCTGGACCTAGGCGAGCGCTTCGCGGAGGGACTCGGCCGCCGCTTCGCAGGTGCGGTCGATCGCGGCGTCGTCGTGAGCGGTCGAGACGAACCAGGCCTCGAACTGGGAGGGCGGCGGGTAGAAGCCGCGCTCCAGCATCGCCCGGCAGAAGCGGGCGTAGGCGTCGGTGTCGCAGGCCTTGGCGGAGTCGAAGTCGTGCGGCGGCTGCGGCGCCATGAACAGGGTCAGCAGTCCCGGCCGGGTGGCCACGCAGGCGCGCGGCTCATCGCCGGAGGCGGCGGCGATCGCCTCGGTCAGCCCGGTCGCCAGGCGGTCGGTGAGCTCGCCGAGCCGGGCGTAGGCGGCGGTGTCGAGGCCATCGAGCGTGGCGAGCCCGGCGGCGACCGCGAGCGGGTTGCCCGAGAGCGTCCCCGCCTGGTAGACGTCGCCGGCGGGAGCGACGCGCTCCATCAGCTCGCGCGAACCGCCGTAGGCCGCGGCCGGCAGGCCGCCGCCGATGACCTTGCCCATCACCGTCAGGTCGGCGCGGACGCCCTCGAGCTCCTGCGCGCCGCCGGGAGCGACGCGGAAGCCGCTGATCACCTCGTCGCAGATCAGCAGGGCCCCGGAGCGGTCGGCGAGCTCGCGCAGGTGATCGAGGAACCCCTCGCGCGGCGGGATCAGCCCCATGTTCGCCGGGATCGGCTCGCAGAGGATCGCCGCGGGCGTGTACATGTCGACCGCCTGCTCGACCGCGACCGGGTCGTTCCAGGGGACGATCGCGGTCGCCTCGGCCGCCGACAGCGGCACCCCGGGGCTCGCGGGCAGGCCCTGCGTCGCGAGGCCGGAGCCGGCTTCGGCCAGGAGCCCGTCGACGTGGCCGTGGTAGGCGCCGGAGAACTTGATCAGCCGCTCGCGGCCGGTGGCGGCGCGGGCGAGGCGGATCGCGCTCATCGACGCCTCGGTCCCAGAGCTGACCATGCGCATCATCTCGACTGAGTCGAAGCGCTCGCAGACGCGCTCGGCCAGCAGCACCTCGCCCTCGGTCGCGGCGCCGTAGGAGGTCCCCTTCGCCGCGGCGGCGACGACGGCCTCGATCACCGCCGGGTTGGCGTGGCCGAGGATCAGCGGTCCCCAGGAGAGGACCCAGTCGACGTAGGTGTTGCCGTCGGCGTCGGTGATCTCGCAGCCGGAGGCGCGCTCGACGAAGATCGGGTCGCGGCCGATCGAGCCCATCGCCCGCACCGGCGAGTTCACCCCGCCCGGCATCAGCTTCAGCGCGCGCTCGTAGAGCTGCGCGGAGCGCTCGTCGTTCACGCCCCGGCGGCTGCGCCTCGCCCGTCGCCGTTGACGGCCGCGGCCTCATAGGCCTCCGGCGCGTGCTCGCGCTCCCAGGCCTCGTAGTCGGGGGTGAAGTAGCGCAGGCGGATCTTCTTGAACTCGGTCGAGCTGTAGAGGACGGCGCGATCGTCGCCGTGGAGGCCGTGCTCGTCGGCGATCGACTGCAGCACCGCGTCGCACTCCTCCTTCGAGCGGCCGTGGGCCATCGTGAAGACGGAGTAGGGCCAGTCCTCGTAGGTCGGGCGCTCGTAGCAGTGGGAGATGCCGCGGACCGCGGCCATCCGGCCGCCGGTGTCGGCGACGTCGGTGGGGTCGACCTTCCAGACGCCCATGCCGTTGGCGGAGAAGCCGGCGCGGCGGTGGAAGAGGATCGCGGCGACGCGGCGGAGGATCTTGCGCTCGACCATCTCCTCGAGGTGAGCGAGCAGCTCCTCGGTGCTCATCCCAACCTCGGCGGCGGCCTCGTCGTAGGGGCGGTCGACGACGGCCATCGGGCCCTGGAGCGCGCGGATCACGGCGACGTCGGTCTCGTCGTAGGGCTGCGGCTCGAGCTCGCGGGGCGGGACCGCCTCGACCTTTGCGGCGAGGGCCTCGGTGCCCTTCTCCATCTCCAGGTTCATGTTGATCTTGAACATGGTCAGGGTCGGCAGCTGGCGGATCGACTCGGCGCCGGTCAGCTCCTGCAGGACCTTCAGCGTCCCCTCCAGGCCGAGCACGGAGTCGGGCGGCGTGGCGATCGTGAACCAGAGGTTGAACTCGTGGTCGCGCAGGTAGTTGTGCGAGACGCCCGGGTGCGAGTTGATGATCTTGGCGGCGCGGTGGGGGTTGTCGGGGTCGACCTTGGCGGCGACGAGCATCGAGGAGTAGCCGAGCGTCCGGGTGTCGAAGATCGGCGTGATCTCGCGGATGATCCGGCCGTCGATCAGGCGCTGGGTGCGCGTCTTGAAGTCGTCGAGGTCGAGGCCCGCCTCGGTCGCGAGGAGCGCGAACGGCTCGGCGGCGAGCGGGAAGCTCGACTGCATCAGGTTCATGATCCGCTTGTCGACGTCGTCGAGCGGGATCGCGGCGCCGCCCTTGCGCGAGCGCAGCTTCGGGATCGCCCGCGGGTTCACCTTCGGCTTGGCGGCCTCGTCGGTCTCGATCTCGGTCTCGGTCAGCTCAGCCATCCGGCAGCGTCCTTGGCGTAGTAGGTGATGATCGCGTCGGCTCCCGCGCGGCGGATCGAAGTGAGTGCCTCGAGCGCTGCGGCGCGCTCGTCCAGCCATCCGTTCTGAGCGGCGGCCTTCAGCATCGAGTACTCGCCCGAGACATGGTAGGCGGCGAGCGGCGCGCCGGTTGCGTCCTTGACCCGGCGGATCACGTCGAGGTAGGGCAGCGCGGGCTTGACCATCAGCATGTCGGCGCCCTCGTCGAGGTCGATCTGCGACTCGCGGATCGCCTCGAGCACGTTGGCCGGATCCATCTGGTACCCGCGGCGGTCGCCCTCCTGCGGCGTCGAGCCGGCGGCGTCGCGGAACGGCCCGTAGAACGCGGACGCGTACTTGGCGGAGTAACTGATGATCGGCACATTCGAATGACCCTCGCCGTCGAGCTGCGCCCGGATCGCGGCGATCCGCCCGTCCATCATGTCCGAGGGCGCGATCGCGTCGGCGCCGGCCTGGGCCTGGCTCAGCGCGGTCTTGGCGAGCAGCTCGATCGAGAGGTCGTTGTCGACCTCCCCGTCCGGCCCGAGGTAGCCGCAATGGCCGTGGGAGGTGTACTCGCACATGCAGGTGTCGGCGATCACGACCAGGTCGGGGTGGGCCTCCTTCAGCGCCCGGATCGCGAGCTGGACGATGCCCTCGTCGTCGTAGGCGCCCGAGCCGACCTCGTCCTTGTCGGCGGGGATGCCGAAGAGCAGCACCGAGTCGACGCCGGCGGCATGCACCGCGCCCGCCTCCTCGACCAGCTCGGAGATCGAGAGCCGGCTGACGCCGGGCATCGACTCGACCTCGGTGCGCACGTCGCTCCCCGCCGTCACGAAGAGCGGCTGGATCAGGTGCGCGGGGGTCAGCTCGGTCTCGCGGGTGAGCCCGCGGAGCACTCCGGTCCGGCGCAGGCGGCGCATCCTGGTCGCGGGAAAGGCCATGCCCCGCAGTCTAGGAGGGCGCTCGCCTCCGGCCCGGCGCCTGACAAACGGCGGCCCGATCCGTTGCAAGGACATGAACCTGACCAGGGAGGGATGCCCGCCGCGGGAGCGGGACGCGATCGGCGCGGAGGCCGATAATGGGCCGCGATGGCTTCCCCCGGCCGGACCATTGCGTCGCTGCCGGTGATCGGCTCCCGGGTCGACCGCCACGATCGCAGCGAGCTCTCCTCGAGCGTCCCGAGGAAGCGGCGGCGCGCCTTCGAGCGGATCTACAAGCGCCACCATCAGGAGCTCTACCGCTACTGCTTCTCGATCCTGCGCAGCCGCGAGGACGCCGAGGACGCCCTGCAGGCGACGATGGCCGCGGCCCTGCGATCGCTCCCGGGCGAGAAGCGCGAGATCGCGCTGCGGCCCTGGCTCTTCCGGGTGGCCCACAACGAGTCGATCTCGCTGCTGCGGACGCGCCGGCCCACGGCGGAGCTTCAGCCCGACAGCGGCCCGGCGGCCCCGTCGGCCGAGTCCCAGCACGACGAGCGCGACCGGCTGCGGCAGCTGGTCGACGACCTGAGCTCGCTGCCGGAGCGCCAGTCCGCCGCGATCGTGATGCGCGAGCTCAGCGGCCTCTCCTACGAGGAGATCGGCCTGGCGCTCTCCAGCTCCGAGGCGGCCGCGCGGCAGGCGGTCTACGAGGGCCGCGTCGCCCTGCGCACGCTCGAGGAGGGTCGCGAGATGGAGTGTGAGTCGGTCCGCCAGGCCCTCTCCGACCACGACGGCCGGTCGCTGAGGGCACGCAAGCTCAAGGCGCATCTCGAGGACTGCGACGGATGCCGCGGCTTCGCGGCCTCGATCGAACAGCGCCGCGCCGACCTGGCGATGCTCTGCCCGCCCCTCCCCGCCCTCGCCGCCACCGGGATCCTCGGCGGCCTGCTCGGCGTGGGCGCCAAGGGATCGGCTGCAGCCGCAGGGGCGGCCGGGGCCGGGTCTGCGGGGGCCGGGCTCGTGGGCGGCGGCCTCGCCGGCTCCGCCGCGATCAAGGGCGCGAGCCTCGCCGCTGCGGTCGTGGTCGCCGCCGGCGCCGCGGACATGGGCGGCGCGATCGATCTGCCCAACCCCTTCAACGGTGGCGGGGACTCCCCGGGCGGACGGCCTCGGGCAGGCGGACCGAGACTTCGCCCGGTCGTCACGAACGAGGTCGCGGCCGGCATCGAGACCGTCGGTCAGGAGGGCGGGGCCGCCGCCGGGGCCAATGGTCCCGGCGCGGGAGCGCACCCGGGCAAGAGCGGCGACGCACCCGGCAGGAACGGCAGCACCCCCGGCCAGTCCGGCAGCACGCCGGGCCAGTCGGGAGCAACGCCCGGCCGTCCCCGGAGAGACGCCCGGTCAGGAGGACGGCACCCCCGGCGCCAGCGGCGAGGCCCCGGGCGCCGACGCGTCCGCGGCCGGCTCGGCGAACGGCTCGTGGCTCGAACGCGGGCGGCTCCTCGACCGGCTCGGCCGCCTCGAGCGCCGGCAGCGGCAACTCCTCCGACGCGGGGACCGCGGCGCCGGTCACGCCTCCCGCGCCGGCTCCGGCTCCGGCCGTGCCGCCCGTCCCGGCGGACCCCGGCCAGGCGGCCGGCACGCTGCCGCGGCTTCCGGCAAGTAGGGCCTGACAAACGCGGCCCCCGCCGTTGTGCCTCCAGTTGAACTCAAAGCCGCATTCCGTGCGGCATCAGGAGGTAAACCACGTTGAAGAGAATGTCCATGATTTCCGCCGCTGCGCTGAGCACCGTGCTGCTTTCGGCATCCGTCGCCACGGCGAAGCCGGAGCACCCGAGCCAGGCGCGCGACCTCGCCGCGAAGCAGTGCCACGCTGAGAAGAAGGCCGACAAGGCCGCCTTCAGGTCGCTCTACGGCGACCACGCGATGCGCGACTGCATCAAGGGCGAGACCCCCGAGTCGCAGGACGAGCTGAAGAACGCCGCGCAGGAGTGCAAGGCGGAGCAGGCCGCCGATCCGGTGGGCTTCCAGACGACCTACGGCGCCGACGAGTACTCGAGCAATGCCTACGGCAAGTGCGTTTCCAGCAAGGTGAGGGCTGAGAACAGCGAGGACGTCGAGGAGTTCGACAACGCCGCGCAGGAGTGCAAGGCGGAGCGCGCGGAGGATCCCGACGCGTTCAAGGACACCTACGGAACCAAGGGCAAGCGCAACGCCCTCGGCAAGTGCGTCTCCGGCAAGGTGAAGGCCGCAGACGACGAGGAGGAGCCGACCGAGGAGGTCTGACCCCTCCGGGTTCCAGATCGTCTACCCCCTTTCTCGCTGGGGTATGACAACGAGACGCCCGCCCCCCGGCGGGCGTCTCGCGTTCTGGGGTCAGTTACTCAGCGCGGCTTCGGCTCAACCCAGGTCGAGCTTCCACTCCCCGTCCTCCTGGACCAGGGTGACCTCGTCCTCCTGCTCCAGCGAGGCGACCGAGATCGGAACCGTCGCCGTCTCGCCTTCGATCGTCGCCTCCCCGACCTCGATCTCGTCGGCGAGGTCCGAGACAGCAGTGTTGTCGCCGGCGTCGATCGACGCCTGGACGCCCTCCTCGCAGGAGTCGGCGTTCTCATCGTCGGCGGCGGCCTGGGCGGCCTCCTCGGTGATCAGCGCGCACATCGCCTCGGCGTCGGCATCGCCGGTGGCCGCGTAGAAGGCGGCGACGACTTCCTCCGGCGTGGCATCGCCGTCGGCCTCGTCATCGCCGCAGCCGGCGAACAGTCCCAGCGCCAGCACGGCGACCAGCAGCGCGCCGATCCTCAATCTCGTGATCCTCATGGAGCCTCCAGTTCTATTCCAGTGTCTATGTACGAACGCGGGCGAACCTAGCGGCCCAAGCGGTCACACGAAGCGCCTGACCGCCAACCGGGCGAGGACCCCGTAGACGAGCGCCAGCGCGGCGAGGTGGGCGATCGCCACCCAGAGCGAGGGCCCCGACGACTCGAGCGCGCCGGTGAGCGCGCGCAGCGCCGGATCGAACGGAAAGAGCGCGGTGACCACCTCGATCACGTCGTAGAGCGTCTTGCCGACGGTCCCCGACGGCACCAGCGAGAGGAACGCCATCGGCAGGCTGACCATGAAGGCGAGCAGGGAGGCGGCGCGCACCTCGCGGGTGGCGCCGCCGATCGCCGCGCCGAAGGCGGCGAACCCCGCCCCGCCGGCGATGATCGCCGGGATCCAGAGCGGGAACCGTCCCCAGTCGAGGGAGACGAACAGCGACAGCCCGGCCAGCATCAGCATGGTGACGACGAGCGCGACGACCACGCCGAGCAGGACCTTCTCGAACAGCAGCGCCGACTTCGAGATCAGCCCGCGGGTGAGCCGGGCGAAGGCGTTCTCCTCCCGTTCCAGCGCCAGCGAGCCCGCGACCAGCAGGACCGTGACGAACATCAGGGTGATCGTCGCCGCCACCGAGATCGCGAAGGCGTCGAGGCTCGGGGTGTCCCCGCTGACGACCTCCTTGTCCACCTTGATCGGCTGGCTGACCGAGCCGAGCAGGTCGTCGGCGACGCCGAGGTTCTCCGCCGCGAGGTGGCTGAAGCGGATCACCTCGTCGAGGTCGTCGAGGTCGGGGCTGTCCGGCGGGATCTCGGTGCGGACCCGGCGCAGGATGTCCTCCGACTCGCGCAGGCCGAGGACTTTCAGCCCGTCGCCGAGGAACGAGAAGTCGCCGCCGTCGAGCAGGATCTGCAGGTAGGAGGCCGAGACCTCGGAGACCTTCTGGGAGATCCGCAGGTTCGCCTCCGAGAGCAGCGCACTGATCCGGTCGTCGACGAGGTCGCCCTTGACCGGGTCCTCCTCGTTGACGAGCACCCGAACCGTGGGCTCCTGCGGAGTCAGGCCGCCGAGGGACTGGAGCTTCTCGATCAGGTCCGCCGGCAGGATCAGGGCGCCGAGCACGTCGCCGGATTCGACCAGCTCGCGGGCCTCCTCCTCGCTCTCGACCCGGACGCACTCGATCCGCGAGCAGAGCTCGCTGCGGGCGCCGACGATGTCGAACTGCTCGCCGCCGATGTCGAAGGGCGTGTCGGTCGGGACCTCGTTGAGGAACGCGACCCGCGGCGTGTCCGGCCCGCGGCTGAGCGCGAAGCCGATCAGCACCGCGATCACGATCGGGTAGGCGACGAGCAGCGTCGTCAGCAGCGGCGAGCGCCGCATGATCTGGAGGTCCTTGAGCAGCAGCCAGCGCATCGGTCAGTGGCCCTGCTCGCCGAGGTAGCGGACGAAGGCCGACTCGAAGTCGGAGGGCGCGCCCGGCGCGGTCGAGGCGGGGGCGGCGGTATGCAGCTCGGCGGCGGTGCCGTCGAAGAGCCGCCGGCCGTCGGCGAGGACGAGCAGGCGCTGCCCGTAGCGCTCGGCCTCGGCGATGTTGTGGGTCGAGAAGATCACGGTCGTGCCACGGCCGGCGAGGTCGAGCACGAACTCCCAGAGGCGCGCGCGCTGGCGCGGGTCGAGGCCGGTCGACGGCTCGTCGAGCAGCAGCACCGCGGGGTTCGAGAGGAGGCCGATCGCGATGTTGATCCGCTGCTGATTGCCGCCGGAGAGCGTCCCGGCCTGGTCGCCGCGGCGCTCGGCGAGGCCGGTCTGGGTGAGCATCAGCTCGACCGTCTCGTCGACGTCGGGGACGCGCTCGAGCCTGGCGAAGAGCCGCAGGTTCTCCTCGACCGTCAGCCGCCGGTAGAGCGCCGCCTGCTGGGGGACGAACCCGACCTCGCCGCGTGGCAGGACCACCTCGCCCGCATTGGGACGGCGGATCCCCGCGAGGATCGAGAGCAGCGTGGTCTTGCCGGCGCCGTTCGGGCCGATGATCGCCAGCAGCTCGCCCGAGGCGGCGGCGAAGGAGACGTCGCGCAAAGCCTCGCGATCGCCGAAGCGCATCCCGAGGCCGCGCGCCTCGATCGCGGCACCGCCGGCCGTGCGGCCCGGATCGGCGGTCGGCGAGGACGGCGGGGTCGCTTCCACCGGCCCAACGCTAGTCGGTGGCCGGGACCACACAGTTATCTAGGCTGGACCGGTGCGCGTCCTCTTCATCGGCGACATCGTGGGCGGCCCCGGTCGCCGCGGGCTCGCCGAGGCGATGCCGCGGCTGCGCGAGCGCCACGCGCCCGACCTGATCATCGCCAACGGCGAGAACGCGGCGGGCGGCGTCGGGATCACCGAGCGCACCGCCGACGACATCTTCGCCACCGGCGTCGACCTGATCACGACCGGCAACCACGTCTACCGGCACCGGGACGCCTACTGCGTTCCTCGATGAGTGCGAGAGGATCGTGCGGCCCGCCAACTACCCGAAGGGCAACCCGGGCCGCGGCTCGCTGATCTGGGAGGTGGACGGCCGCCGGATCGGCCTGCTCAACCTCAGCGGTCAGCTGCAGCTGACGGTCGCCCGCTCCCCCTTCCCCGCGGCTGACGCCGAGCTGTCGGAGCTGCGCCGCAACGGGGCCGAGGTGGTGATCGTCGACTTCCACGCCGAGGTGACGAGCGAGAAGCTGGCGATGGGCTGGCACCTCGACGGCAAGGTCGCCGCCGTGCTCGGCACCCACACCCACGTCCCCACGGCCGACGCGCGGGTGCTCCCCGACGGCACGGCGTTCATCTGCGACGTCGGGATGACCGGCTCGCGCAAGAGCATCCTCGGGGTCGAGGTCGAGGACGCGCTCGGGCGCTTCCGGACCCAGATGCCCGCCAGGTTCCGCACGGCCGAGGAGGACGTCTGGGTCAACGCGGTGGTCTTCGAGGTGGCCGACGACGGGCGATCGAGCTCGATCGAGCAGATCCTCGAGCCCTGCGGCTGACGCCTGATTCGCGCCTGGGCCACGCCTGCGGGGCTCCTGCAACCCCGCTTGCAATGGGAACATGGCTGTCCCGGTTCAACCTCTGGCCGAACTGGTCGATGAGGGTTGGGAATGACCAACCCACAGGGCGTGAACCAGGCAGAGAGCTGGCTGGTGCCCGATCACTCCGACCGAGCGCGAATGCTCGACATGGACCGGCGCCTGCAGCCGATCCGTCGCGCTGCCTTCGCCGTGCTCGCCGTGGCGCTGATCATCACCGGCCCTTGGATCGGCTACTGGACCCTGATCCCGCTCGCCGTCGCCGGCATCCTCTTCGCGATCGCCGACCGGCGCATCGACAAGGTCGAGAAGCCCGAGTACGGGATCTTCGCCGCCTGGACCGCCTCGGTCGTGATCATCGCCGTCTGCATCCTGCTCGGCGGGGTGGCCGGCCTGCCGTCGCTGGCCTGGTTCGCGATTCCGGTCGTGACCCTGAGCGCCCGCTTCTCCTACCGCGGGGTCGCCCTCGGGGTCGTGATCGTGCTGGCGCTGCAGATCACCACCGCCTTCCTGACCGCACCGAACATCGTCGCCGAGGCCCCGCCGCGATTGGTGATGCCGGTCGCGCTCGTGATCGCCGTCGCCATCTTCTCCACCGCGCTGATGCGCTCCGACCGCGAGCATCGCGGCAAGGCCGTGATCGATCCGCTCACCGGGATGCTCAACCGCAAGGCGCTCGAGGGCCGGCTCGCTCGAGCTGCGCCAGCAGTCCGAGGTCGCGGCCGCGCCGATCGGGCTGATCGTCATCGACATCGACCACTTCAAGCAGGTCAACGACACCGTCGGACACGCGGTCGGCGACGCCGTCCTCACCGACGTCGCCTACATCATCCGCAAGGACCTGCGCGCCTTCGAGCTCGCCTACCGGCTCGGCGGCGAGGAGTTCCTCGTCCTGCTGCCCGGCGCCGACGAGGGGCAGACCCTGCACCTCGCGACGGCGGATCTGCGAGGCCGTGTCCCACACCCGCTTCACCCACAACATGAAGGTCACGATCAGCTGCGGCGTCGCCGTCTCCCCGCCCGGCGAGATCTTCGACTACGGCGAGCTCTTCGACCGCGCCGACACCGCGCTGTACGAGGCGAAGCACGGCGGTCGCAACCGGGTCAACAGCGCCCACGTCGAGGACGACCCGTGCGAGCCCGTCCTCGCCGAGGTGCCGGATGAGGACGGGGGCAGCACCAACGGTGAGGCGGAGCTGCTGACCGCCGTCTCCGGCGGGGACAAGACGAAGGCTTAGGGACCGGGCGCTGCGGCGCGGCCGCGGCTGGTCAGTCGCTGCGCGCGCCGCGGATCTGATCGCGCTCGGCGAGGCGGTTCTCGCGGCGCAGCTCGGCCTCGCGCTGGCGGCGCTGCTCGTCCGGGGTCGAGGCGATCAGCCCCGGCGCCGTGATCGGCTTGCCGTCCTCGAGCGCGACCATCGTCAGGTAGGCGGTCGAGGTGTGGCGGGTCTCGCCGGTGTAGGGGTTCTCCGCCTCGACCCGGACGCCGACCTCCATCGAGCTGCGCCAGACGGCGTTGACCGTCGAGCTGCAGCGCAGGAGCTCGCCGACGAAGACGGGCGTCAGGAAGGTCATCCGGTCCATCCCGGCGGTGACCACGCGGCGGCCGGAGTGCTTGATCGCGGCGAGCCCGGCGGCCTCGTCGACCAGGCGCATCACCGAGCCGCCGTGGACGAAGCCGGCGGAGTTGGCGTCCCCGATCGACATCCAGCGGACGAGCTGCGAGCGCGACTGCTCGGCCGGGCGGGCCTCGTCCTCGCCGGAGCCGGTCTCGGGCTGCGGTCGCTGGGGCGGTTCGATCTCCTCGGCCATCGGGGTCGGAGCCTATTCGTGAGCGCCGAGTAGACGACGCAGGCGGCCGGCCGGTGCCGTCTCGAGCTGCCTGCGCGTGAATCGGTGGGTGGTCCGGCCGGCCAGGAAGAGGAGCTGATCCCGCTCCCGGTCGCGCTCGGCACTCTCCCAATCACCGTGATACCGCTGGCTGTCCAGTTCGATGACCACCCCCAGGTCCGGCCAGCAGAAGTCAACGATGAGCGTCCCGCCCTCGGTCCGGATCGGGTGGTTGACGAGCGGTCGCTCGACGCCCGCCGCGCGCCAGACCGGAAGGAAGTGGAGCTCGAGATCGGAGCGGATGATCGCCGGCTCGAGGGCGATCAGGGAGGCGAGCTTGTGGACCCCGGGACGGCCGTGGCGCTCCTCGATCAGCTCGGCAAGGCGGCCACCGCTTGAGGAGGCGCAGCGACTCAGCCGCGACGAGCAGGATCTCGAGCTCGGCCTCGGAGCGATGAGGCGCGAGGTCGACCAGGGTCCGGTCGGCTGAGGTGTGGGAGATGCCGTCGGTGCGGCGGACGTCGCGCGGGTCGACGGTTCGCCGGTGCACGGAGATGCCTTCGCGATCGCGTCCGGAGCCAGTCGGGACTGCGACATGGCTGATGAGGGAGGAGGTGTCAGCCCACCCACCCAGTTCGGCCGAGGAGATGTCGCTCAGGAGGGCGCCCGGTCCACAGGCGAGAACGGCGGCGAGCCACCGCTGCCGCTGCGAGTGAGGCGGCGGGGTGAGGGAGAAGACGCCCGAATGGATCCGGTAGAGGCGCCCGTTGGCGCACACGATGCATGGATCGCGCCCAGTAGCTGAAACCGATCTCCACGAGTTGTGCGGTCGTGATCAGCCCGTGCTGGCGAGCCGCGACCGAGCGCGATCTGCCCGCTCCCGAGAGCGCTCGGCTGGCCGATTCCTGTCGACCCCATGCGCAGTTTTCGGCCACCGAGCGCCCACCCGGCCCACGCTCGCACCCCCCAACGCACGCGGGCCCCCCGCTCCCCCTCCCCTCAGTGCCCAAAGCGTGCCGAAGCTCCCCCGGGCCCCTCGCGAGGCCACGCCCACCTCCAACCGCCCGTCCCCCAACGCAAAGCGCCACCTTGCGGTGGCGCTGGTGTGCTTGCGGCGGGAGGCCCTGAGGCCTCACCGCTGGTGGTCCGTGACTACGCCTTCGAGACGTTCACGGCCTGGGGTCCCTTCGCGCTGTCCTCAACGTCGAAGTTGACCCGGTCACCCTCGTCGATGCGAGCACCGCCGACGATGTTGCTGATGTGGACGAAGGCGTCCTTGTCGCCACCCTCATCCGGAGCGATGAAGCCGTAGCCCTTCTCGCCGTTGAACCACTTGACGGTTCCACTTGCCATTTCGCATTGCCTCCAATGCCGTTCTTGAACTGAGGCCATATCGGAAAGCACTACGCATGGCAGTGGTCGTCCTCAAGCACACGTTCTTCGTAAATACGACTCCACGTTGGAATCGCCGCGGGAACTGTAAACGGCTTGTCGGCTGGGCGCGCCGTGAATGTGCGTCCATTCGCCTCAACGTCGGGTCCCCCCGTGCCGATGGGGAAGGGTGATCAAACGTCCGTCCACGCATCCCGGGGGCCGGACGCGCCTGGGCAGCGTCGGACAGCGCGCGCTGAAGGGCGCGGATCCCGGAACCGCCTCCCTCACCCACGCCGGTGGCGAGCGCGAGGCCCTCCTGCGCGTCGCCGCGGCCGCGGCCGGCGCCAACGACCTCGACAGCGTCCTCGAGCTGGCCGCCGAGGAGGCGCTGCGGGCGATCGACGGGGCGTCGCTTTCGATCAGCCGGTTCGAGCCCGAGCGCAGGGTCTACCGGACCCTGATCAACGTCGGCCACCTCGGGCCCGGGGAGGAGCGCTACCCCGCCGAGGAGCTCTACGACATGGCGAACTACCCGCTGGTCCAGCGGATGGCCGAGACCGGCGAGCCCTACTTCAACTCCCTGGATGACCCCGACTGTGACCCCGCCGCCGCCGAGATCCTGCGGCGGCTCGGCAAGTCGTCGGACCTCGGCGTCCCGATCGTCGTCGAGGGCGAGAACTGGGGCGAGGTCTGGGCGGCGACCTTCGGGAGCACCAGGCCCTTCCGCGCCGAGGACGTCGCGTTCCTGGAGGCCGTCGCCGGTCAGCTCGCCAACGCGATCACCCGGGCCGAGCTCTTCTCCGAGGTCTCCCGCCTCGCCTACGAGGACCCGCTCACCTCGCTTGCGAACCGGAGGGCGTTCGACGAGCGGCTCGAACGGGCGATGTCCCGCTTCAACTCCGAGGGTGCCTCGGTCGCGCTGCTGGTCGCGGACGTCGACCGCCTCAAGGTGATCAACGACACGCACGGGCACGACGCCGGCGACCGGGCCCTGCGCGCGGTGGCGAAGAGCCTCGTGGCGGCGTCGGCCGAGCAGCCCGGCTCCTTCGTCGCTCGCCTCGGCGGGGACGAGTACTGCGTCCTGGTCGAGAGCCGCGACCCGCTCCCCGCCGGACGCGAGCTCGCCTCCGTGGTCCAGATCGGCGCGCGGGCCCAGGAGCTCCTGTCGGAGGTGCCGCAGCTCGACGTCTCCCTCTCCTGCGGAGTCGCCGCCGCCGGCCGCGGAACGGGGGACCCGGCTTCCCTGCTCAAGGCCGCCGACACCGCGCAGTACGTCGCCAAGCGCCGTGGCGGCAGCCGCGTCTACACCGCCGCTCAGGTCGCGGAGGAGAGCAAGACGCTCAAGGCCGACCGCGCCGAAGCCCGGCACCGTGGGCGAGCGGATCATCGCCGCGACCGATCACCTCGTCCGCCGGCTCGACGGCGACCTGCTCGAGGCCCCCGTGCTCGATCGTCTCGAGGCCGTCGCCGCGGCCTACGCCGACGCCACCGCAGTTCGCCCGCTGGGCGATCTCCTTCGCCGGCCCCGGGCGCAGCTACCTGCGCGATCTCTCGCTGGGGGAGAACCGCAGCCTGGAGACCACCGGCGTCCGCGTCGCGGCCGGGTTCGAGGACTACGGGCAGTACGAGCTCGACGACTTCCCGACGACCGCCAAGGTCGTGGCCGCGGGATCCGGCTCCTTCACCGCCCATGTCGAACGACGAGAGCTCCGATCCCAACGAGCGCGACTTCCTCGAGCGCGAGGGCTTCAAGGCCCTCGTCGGCGCCGCGGCCGGTGACGACGAGGGCGTCTACCTGGTCGAGCTGGTCACCGACAAGGACGACGCGCCCACGGTCGAGCTCGAGGCCGCGCTACGGCTGGCGGTGCGCGCGGCGATGCCGCCGAAGCCGCATCGCCGGACGAGCTCGAAGCTCAGCACCGGACACTCGCGCGCGCTCGAGCTGACCCTGTCGCTGGCGGACAAGCTCGCCGCGGCGACCACCGTGGAAGACGTCTGCAAGGCGGTGGTCGACGAGCTCGACCGGGCGTTCAACTGCTCCGTGGTTCACGTGGTCGCGATCGACAGCGGGCGGTTCGTGATGAAGGCGGAGAGCTCCGCGCTGCGGACGCCGCCGAACTGGACCCAGAGCGTCGAGGCCGGGATCCTCGGCCGCTGCGTCGCCGAGAAGGGTCCGGTCCTCGTCCCCCAGGTGAACCGCGAGCCGCAGTTCCGCTCGACCGATGCGACCCGCGACGTGAAGAGCGAGCTCGCCGCGCCGATCCTCGTCGGCGGGCAGGCCGTGGGGCGCGATCAACCTCGAGGACGTGACCGCCGAGGCGTTCAGCGCCGACGACGCCCGGCTGCTCCGCTCGGTCGTCGCGCAGGTCGGCGGCGCGATCACGGCGATCCAGCTCTACGAGCGTCTGGACGGCGCCTACATCCAGACCGCCGAGGCTCTGTCGGGGGTGCTCGAGGCCGCCGACCCCGAGGGCGCTTCGGGGCGCTCGATCATCGAGAACGCAACCGGCGTCGGCGAGAAGCTCGACATGGACCCCGAGGCGCTGCGGATGCTCCGCTACGCCGCCGCCTTCCACGACATCGGCAAGCTCGCGATCTCCCGGGAGATCCTCAACAAGCCGACCTCGCTCGACGAGGAGGAGCGGCTGCTGATCGAGCAGCACACGGTGATCGGCGAGCGCATCCTCGGCCCGGTCGACTTCCTCGCGCCGGTGCGGGCGCTCGTCCGCAGCGCCCACGAGCGCTGGGACGGCCGGGGCTACCCCGACGGCCTGGCCGGCAAGGAGATCCCGCTCGGCTCGCGCATCCTCTTCGCCTGCGACGCGTGGGACGAGATGACCGCCGATCGCCCCTACCGCAAGCGGCTGTCGAGGAGCGACGCCCGCGCCGAGCTGGTGCGCGGCAGCGGCAGCCAGTTCGACCCGGCGATCGTGGACCTTTTGCTTGCCGTGCTCGACGAGGCCGACGACAAGCTGGCGCGGATCGGCGGCTTCACCAGGGTCGGCACCGGGAGCCAGTTCGAGTTCTAGGGGGCGTCGGTCGAGCGCTCGACCAGCTCGGAGACGGTTCGCTCGAGCTCGTCGAGGGCGGCTGCGGCGCCGGGGCCAAGCTCATCGCGGCGTCCTTCGAAGGCGCCGACGAGTGACTCGTAGTACCAGAGGGTCTCGTCCCGGCTGGCGGTGAAGCGGTCCCAGACGGAGTCGCCGACGCGCCGGTGGTCGGCGAGGATCGAGCGGGCGTTGTGGAGCTTGTCGGCGATCGACACGCGCACCGCGCCGATCGGCTTCGTCGCGATGCCGGCGAGGTAGGCCTCCTTGCGCCCGCGCCAGGGCGGCTTGGGCTCGACGTCGGTGTCGGAGTTGGCGCGGACCATCGCGGCGACGTCGGGGCCGAAGCGCTCGGCGATCTCGGCCTCGGCGGTGGCGCCGCCGCCGTCCTCGATCACGTCGTGGAGGAGCGCGGCGATCGCCTCGTCCTCGGTGGCCTCCATCTCGAGGGTGAGCGCCGCGACCGCGAGCACGTGGGAGGCGTAGGGAACGTTGCCGCCCTTGCGCGCCTGGTCGCGGTGGTGTGCGAGCGCGTAGGCGGTCGCCTCGGTGAAGCGCTCCGAGAGCGGGAAGGCGGGGGCTGGTCCGGTCGTCGCTCATCGTGGCCGCGATCCTCGCAGGCCGATCGGGATCTTGAGCAGGCAGAGACGGGGCCACCGCGTCCCCCGCGTGGCCCCGTCCCTCCCGGCTCGCATGCACCGACAAACTGACTCCCTCCGTCTGGTTACAGAGGAGCAGTCGTCCGGCCAGCGGCCTTTCTGACGTGCGCCGTGCCTCTAGGGCGAGAGCAGAGCTACTCGACCCACCACTGCGGATCGATCTCACCGTCGTTCTCGTGGTGCGGTCCGAAGGCGAGAATCTCGAGACCATCGGGGCCGGCCGAGAAGGAGCGCCAGACCTGCGGAGCAACGCGGATCGTGTCGAGCCGCTCGATCTCGATGATGTCGTCGTCGAGCTTCACCCGGCCAGAGCCGGAGAGGACGACGTAGACCTCCTCCGCGTTCTGATGCCGATGCCCGAACCCGCTGTGGATGTTGGGGTCCGCCCGGTGATAGGTGAAGCCGGTCTCCTCGGCATCGAAGTCCGCGGCGGCGAAGCGCATCTCACCGTGCTCCCCGAACCCGAACTCAGGCGCGGAGTCCTTGGCCTCGGTGATCTTCTTGTGCGTGTACGGCGGTGTCTCGCCCATGGCGTTCCTCTCGTCGGTGAAAAAGCGAACGAGCTCGACCCTATTCACCGAACCGAGAGTCGCGGGGCCAGGCCCCTACGACCAACACACCTCGACTCCGTAGGCGGCGAACCTCTGGTCGCCGGTGACCACCGGAAGGTCCTCGGCGAGGCTCTGCGCGATCAGCAGACGGTCGAAGGGATCGCGGTGATGATCGGCAAGCGAACCGACGGTCCAGGCATGGACAGGCTCGATCGGCAGCCAGGTGAATCCCTCGGCGGCGATCGTCTCGGGAAGAGTGTCTGGGGCCTGGAGCTTTCCGATCCTGCGCTTGATCGCGATCTCCCAGAGGCTTGCGACGCTGACCAGCGCCTCCCCATCTCCGTCAGCAATCGCTTCCCTAGCCATGACGGGCAGCGCCGGATCGTCCGCAAGCCACCAGAGCAGGGCGTGGGTGTCGACGAGGAGGCGCTTCAAGCGACGTAGTCGTCGAAGTCCGGCGGGATGGCGTCGAAATCGGCGGCCATCGCGACCTCGCCCTTCAGCGCGCCAGGGTTGCGGTCGACCATTGGCGCCTCGTAGGCGACGATCTTGGCGACCGGGGTCTGCCTGCGCCTGAGGACGATCTCCTCGCCGGCCTCAACGCGAGCAATCAGGCGGGAGAGGTTGGTCTTTGCTTCGTGAATCGATACCGGCTTCATATGACTAACTTAGCTAAGTCACCCGGCACCAGTCAAGGCCTCGGCGCTCAGACCAGGTCGGCCAGCGCCTCCCGCGGCAGCAGCGCCACCTCCATGTCGACCCGCTTGCCCTTGAACGGAATGCCCTCCTTGCGCAGGCGTCGCCGCTGCTTCTCCCCCTGGGCGAAGGAGCCGTCGGCGCGCACGACGCGGTGCCAGGGCAGCCCCTTCTCCTTCGTCGTGGCGAGGACCCGCCCCGGCAAAGCCGGGGGGCCTCCGGGCACAGATCGCTGTAAGTGGTGACGAATCCCTCGGGCATCCTGCGGATCAGCTCGAGGATCTTCTCTTGGCGGTCGATGTCGGCCATGGCTCCTGCTCCTCAGTCTGGACGTTTCGCTCCGTCCAAGTTGACCGTGTTGCGGTCACATGAGGGAGACGCCGTGTGTCAATTCGTCAAACGGAGACGTCCGCGTCGAGGCCTTCGGCGTCTGCCAGAGCTACATGTTCGCCAAGGAGGGCGTCCGCGCGATCACCAGAGGGTTCCCCGGGGGTTGCAGTCCCGCAGTCTCTCGTCCCGCGTGATCAACGCGGCGCCGGCGGCTCGGGCCGTCGCGTAGCTCATCCGGTCGGCCGGATCACCCGGGAACACGTTCGCGTCAAGCGTCCCGGCCTCGACGGCAAGTTCGGGCGTCAACGGCATCGCGAGGACCCCTTCCCTCGCCAGACCCGCCTTGATCCACCGAAGGGCTAGGCGGTCGAGTGCCATCCGATCCTCCTGCTCGAGCATCGCCACCTCCCAGCAGCAGATCGACGGCACCCCGATCGTCTCGGCCGCGGCGATCGCCGTCGCAGCCGGCGCACTAGGCGATCGGGATCGGCCGAGAGCCAAAGCCAGGCGTGCGTATCTAGTACCACCGAGACCATCGTCAGCTCGGTGGAGCGTCGGCCTTCCAGCCCTCTCCGATCGGCGCCACCAGCTCGTCATCACTCACGAGCTGGGTCATCGTGCCTCGCAGCGATGCATCCGGGTCGACCGGGGTGATCCGCGCGACCGGCTTCCCGCGCTTGGTCACGATGATCTCTGCGCCGGTGTCAGCGACATCATCGAGAAGACCGAGGCAGCGGTCCTTGAAGCTGGTGGCGGAGATCTCTTCATTTGACCATGGTCAGATGGCCAGGCCATCTACGGGATAGAAAGCGTGCCGCAACGGGCAGGTGGTAGGTGACAGGTGGTACCCTCCTCAGATATGCGGAAGACGAGCATCTACGTCGAAGACGAGATCGACCTCGCCCTGGCGAGGCGGGCGGAGCTCGAGGGCACCACGAAGGCAGCGTTGATCCGGGATGCCCTACGCGCCGCGGCGGCAGGCTCGATCCGGGTCAAGCCGCGGGCTCGAGGCGTGTTCGAGGGCCCGGCCGATCTCGCGGGAAAGGCCGACGAGCATCTTCGGTCGACGGGCTTCGGCGAGGTTTGATCGTCATCGATACATCGGCGATCCTCGCCTTCATGAACTCGGCCGACAGCTGGCATGAAGACGTCAGCGCCTGGTTGACGGAGGAGGACGACGTCCTCGCCACGACCCCCCTGATCCTGGCTGAAGCCGACCACCTCGTCGGTGCCCGCGGCGGCCCCGGAGCCCAGGCGGCGCTGCGATCGGATCTCGCGAACGGCGCCTACCTCGTCGAGTGGTGGCGAGGCGCAGTGCGGACGACCGTCGACGTCGCCGATCGATACGCGGACATCGGGATCGGACTTGCCGACGCTTCGCTGATCGCATTGGCAGACCACATGGAGACAGTCCGGATCGCAACACTCGACGAACGCCACTTCCGTGCGGCGCGGCCCCTCAGCGGCGATGCGTTCGAGCTGCTGCCGGCGGACTTGTAAGCCTGGGCCGCGCACCGGGAGCAGTGCTGGCTCCAAGACGACGAGGTGGTCTCGACCAGTTCCGGCGGCGCAGTGCATTAATTGAACTCCGCGATCACCTCATCGAGCATCGCCAGTGACGGTCGCCATTCGACTCGGGCGCGAGCCGCGGCTAGCTCGTCGAGATCGAGGAGCCCCAGGTCATAGGCATTCGCAAAGCACGCGCGAAGCTCAGTCGCATCCATCACCTCCGCAAGGTCGATCAGCGTTCGCGACGGCGATGTGGTCCGGAGCCCGTTAACGATGCAGACGTCGTCGGGATGGAGCTCGGGCACGATAGTGGACGACCACACCCTCAGGGACGTCACGCAGAGCGCGGGGATCGTCGGGGCTACCGGGAACCGTGACATGGATCGGCTCGCGGTCTGGCATGCAGGCACCCTGGCCATCCCGAGTTCACCGATCAAGACCATCGCGTGCCGAAAGCGTGCAGAGCGTCCCACCAGACCCCGACATCCGAGCTGGGATTACGATCCGGCGATGAGTGAGGGGGTAGAGGCGAAGTTGCGAGCCTTCATCGCGGAGCGCGACTGGGGTCAATTTCACTCACCGGAGAACCTCGCCAAGAGCATCGCGATCGAGGCTGGCGAGTTGCTCGAGTGTTTCCAATGGTCGGACGCCGCAAATCGGGACCAGGTCATCGAGGAGCTCGCCGACGTGCTCACGTATTGCCATCTCCTCGCTCAGAACCTGGCCGTGGACACCGACGAGATCGTCCTCCAGAAGCTCGAAAAGACCCGCGAGAAGTACCCACCCGAGAAGGCGCGGGGGCGAAGCACCAGGTATGAGCAGCTTTAGGGTCGAGCCGGTCCGGTTCAGCGAGCGGGGGGTGAGAGCGCTGGCCCTGCTCGGCGACGAACGCCTCTCCAACTGGCCGGTCGTCTACACGCTCGACAGCGGCCGGTCGATCTACGTCGGTGAGACCGGTGACGCGCTCAAGCGCCTCAAGGACCACCTTGCTTCAGCAAGCAAGCGAGACCTGCGGGATGTTCGGATCGTGATCGGCGAGGAGTTCAACAAATCGGTGTGCCTCGACCTCGAGTCGCGCTTGATCAACCTGTTCGCAGGTGACGGGAAGTACCAAGTCCTCAACGGCAACGGCGGCCAAGCTGACCGCGACTACTACGGCCGCGACGGGTACCGGGAATCTTTCGACGAGATCTTCGAAGCGCTGCGGGCTCGAGGGCCTGTTCCAGCGCTCGCTCCCCGAGATCGAAAATCGCGACCTCTTCAAGCTGTCCCCGTTCAAGGCTCTGACCCCGGATCAGGCCATCGCGGTCGACGAGATCGTCGAGGGACTGACGAGCGGCCTCGACGCCGGCACTTCGACGATGTCCGTGGTCGAAGGGGACCCGGGCACCGGGAAGACCGTCGTGGCCATCTACCTGATGAAGCTCCTGCGCGACATCGGGCGCGCGGATCCGGACGATCCGGTCGACGAGGACGCGCGTTTCGCCAAGTTCTTCGATGCGGAGCACATCGAACTCATGAGCGACTTGCGGATTGGCCTGGTCGTACCGCAGCAGTCGTTGCGCCGGTCGATCGAGCGGGTGTTCAGCAAGACGCCCGGACTGGAGAAGGCCATGGTCCGCAGTCCCTTTCAGATCGGCTCCGGCGATGAGCGACTTCGACCTGCTCGTAATCGACGAAGCCCACCGTCTGAATCAGCGGGCCGCGCAGGCGTCAGGACCTCTGAACGCCAAGTTCCGGGACATAACCGTGGACCTCTTCGGCGAGGACGATCTGGGCAAGACCCAGCTCGACTGGATTCGCGCGAAGAGCGACCATCAGATCCTGTTCGTCGACACCCTGCAGACGGTGCGTCCCGCCGACCTGCCTTCAAGTCAACTGGAGCTCGCTACCGCAGAAGCCGAGCGAGGGGGGCGGCGGCACCGGCTTCGCACCCAGCACCGCATTCGCAGTCCTGAAGAGGACTACGTCGGCTATATCCGGGCGATCCTGACGGGCCAGTCTCCCCAGCCCAAGCCCGACCGCTTCGTCCCGTACGACCTGCGGTTCTACGACGACCCTGCCGCGATGCGCGACGAGATCCTTCGCCTCGACCAATCCGAGGGACTGGCCCGGTTACTCGCCGGCTACGCGTGGGAGTGGAAGAGCAAGAGCGACCCGGATGCCTACGACATCGAGATCGGCGGCCTGTCACTGCACTGGAACCGGACCGACAAGGACTGGGTCGCCTCGGCCGGCTCGGTCGACGAGGTGGGTTCGATCCACACGATCCAGGGCTACGACCTCAACTATGCCGGCGTGATCATCGGGCCTGACCTCGCATACGACCTGGGGGGCGGGCGGGTCACCTTCAACCGAGAGACCTACTTCGACAAGCAGGGCAAGAAGAACAACAACAAACTCGGGATCGAACTACACCGACGAAGACATCCTCGCCTACGTCCGCAACATCTACGCCGTACTCCTGACGCGGGGCATCCTCGGCACCTTCGTCTACGTCTGCGAACCCGCGCTGCGCGAGTACATGCGTCCGTACTTCAGCCCAGCTGGCTCCCCAAAGGCAACTCCCATGGCATCCGCGAGTGGTGGCCGCCGGTCGGCCGGTTGGATCTACCGACTGACAAGCGGCGCCTGGTGAGGTGCCGCTGTTGGGGTCCAAACAGCGACTACCCATACCCACCCCCCCGCTCCGGTCAGCCGGCGATCGCCGACGAGGCGAGCGCGAACGGGACGACGGCAACCGTCCCGGCCCGCCGCAGCGTCGCTCCGGCCTCGGTCAGCGTCCACTTCGAGTCGACCGTGTCGTCGACCAGCAGCACCGGCCCCGGCAGGCACGCCTCCCGGTCCACCTTGAACGCGCCCTGCACGTTCAGATACTGCTGGCGCGAGTTCTCGAGCTTCTTCTGCTCCTTGGTCTTCTTCGCGACCGTGATCGGCTGCGCGTAGGGCAGGCCGATCGCCTTCGCCAGGCGCTCGGCGAAGTCGGGGACCAGCTCCGGATGCCGCAGGGACGGCACCGCCGTCACCCAGGCCGGCTTCGGATCCGGCTTCCAGTTCTTGATCAGGGCGGCGGCGGCCTCGACCAGCTCGTCGCTGAAGTGCTCGTCCTTGAACTTGCCCTCGACGACCGGCCTCCCCCACCCCGCGTCGTTCATCAGCGCCAGCGCGCGGCCCGGCTCGAGCTGCTGCTCGCGCGGCACCTTCGCGAAGCCGCCGACCGCCGTCGGCGTCGAGCGCCGCGGCTCGATCTCGATCGGCCGCGCCCGCAGCATGTCGATCGCCTGCAGCGCCAGGCCGCGGTCGAGCTCGTCGGCGAACTTCGGCTCGGTGCAGATCGAGCAGCGGCCGCAGGGCTCGGCGCCCGGGTCGTCGAGCTCGATCCGCAGGCTCTCCATCAGGCAGCGGCCGTCGCGGCCGTACTCCTCCATCGCCTTCTGCTCGGCGCGCCGGGCGGCGGTGACGGCCTTGATCCGCTCCTCGTCGTAGACCCACTCGCGCCGGCTGCGCTCCCAGCCTCCCCTGACCTTGTTCAGCGCGCCCTCGACCTCGAGCTGCTTGAGCATCAGCTCCATCCGGCCCTTGCCGAGGTTGATCTGGTTCATCAGGGCGCCGCTGCTGAGCGGCCGGTCGGACTCCTCGAAGATCGACATCGCCTTGGCGACGAGCTCGGCCGGCGGGAAGGCGCTCTTGATGAAGAAGTCCTGGACGTCGCGGTCCTCGGCGCCGCGCAGCAGCACCGCGTCGGCCTCCTCGAGCCCGCGGCCGGCGCGGCCGACCTGCTGGTAGTAGGCGATCGGGCTGCCCGGCCCCTGGAAGTGGACGACGAAGCCGAGGTCGGGCTTGTCGTAGCCCATGCCGAGGGCGCTCGTGGCGACGACGCACTTGACCTCGTTGGCGAGCAGCTTGCGCTCGATCTCGATCCGGTCCTCGGACTCGACCTTGCCCGAGTAGGCCTCGCACTCGATCCCGTTCTGGTCGAGCCAGTTCGTCACGTTGAGCGTGTCGCGCACGGTCAGGCAGTAGACGATCCCGCTCCCCTGCAGCTGCGGGATGTAGGTCGCCATCCACGCCATCCGCTCGGCCTGGGTCGGCATGTCGCAGACCTCGAGCCGCAGCGACGGCCGGTCGAGCGTGCCGCGGATCGTGATCAGCTCCTCTCCCCCGCCGAGCTGCTCCTCGACGTCGGCGATCACCCGGTCGTTGGCGGTCGCGGTCGTCGCGAGGACGGCGGCGTTCTCGGGGAGGCGCGTGACGAGCCCGGCGATGCGGCGGTAGTCGGGACGGAAGTCGTGGCCCCAGTCGGAGATGCAGTGCGCCTCGTCGATCACGAGCAGGCCGCTCTCCTCGACCAGCTCCGGCAGGACGAACGCGCGGAACTGCTGGTTGGCGAGGCGCTCGGGGCTGAGCAGGAGGAGGTCGATCTCGTCGCTGGTCGATCCGCTCGAAGGTCTCGGCCCAGTCCTCGCGGTTGGAGGAGTTGACGGTGGCCGCCTCGATCCCGAGCGCCGCGGCGGCGTCGAGCTGGTTGCGCATCAGCGCGATCAGCGGGGAGACGAGGATCGTCGGCCCGGCGCCCTGCTCGCGCAGCATCGCGGTGGCGACGAAGTAGACGGCGCTCTTGCCCCAGCCGGTCCGCTGCACGCAGAGCACCCGCCCGCGCCGGTCGACGATCTGCTCGATCGCCTCGAGCTGGCCGTCGCGGAAGTCGGCGTCGGGCCGGCCGGTGAGGCGGCGGAGGAAGTCGATCGCGGGGGTGGCGGTGGAGGCGGGCATGAACGGTGGACGGTAGCCGGGCGGTCGGCCCGGCGAACCCCGGCGCGGAGCGGGTCGCCCCTTCGAGTCGACATAGGGGCGGCGCTCCAGGGCAGCGGATTAGCCGGATGTGCCCAAGAAGTACCGCGAGGTTCGGGAAGCCCTCCGCAAAGCTGGTTGGACACCAGCTCGCCAGCGAGGCTCTCACGAGGTCTGGGCGAAGGCGGGCGTCGCGCATCGAATCGTGGTTGCGGGTAAGCCGAGTGCGACGGTGCCCGTTGGGACCCTGGCTAGTATCCGAAAGGCAAGCGGACTGGAGCACCTGCGATGAGTGAGTACGTCGTCATCTACGAGCAGGCGGAGGATGGGGGATGGGGTGCTTACCTGCCGGATCTCCCCGGCGTCGTTGCGCTGGGTGCGACACGATCTGCCGTGGAGGTCTCCATCAAGGAAGCGATCGAGCTCTACATCGAGAGCGTCGAAGACGAGACGTCTCTCCCGATTCCGATGAGCCAAAGCGGCACCGTAATCGTCTGAGCAGGCGCGACCGAGGCGGGCGCTTACCCCCCACGGGGCAGAGGCCGTCCCGCCGGGCTTCACCAGTGCATGGCAGTGCAGGTCGAGCCCATCGATGGACCCGAGCTCGACCGGCTGATCACGGCGCTGCTGAACGTGACCGGCACCGTCCACCAGGTGATCGTCGCCGAGGGTGGGGAGCCCGGCGTGCCGACCGACGACGGGCTCGAGATCATCGACCGGAGCGCGCTGCGGCTGCGCTCGATCCTCGCCCTCGTCGCCGAGCACCACGACGACGAGGAGCTCGCCGGCGTCACCGGCTTCCTCGCGCTCGTCTCGATCCTGATCGCCGAGGACGGCGGCTTCGAGGACGTGTTCTTCGCCGACGAGGCGGGGCGCGACGGCTCCGACCTCCCCGGCGAGCCGCCGTTATAGGCTTCCGCCCATGGACACCATCTTCTGGATCCCGATCGGCGTGATCGTCCTCGGCGCACTGCTCGGGGCAATGCTCGGAGCGCGCTCGCGCAGCGCGAGCGCGGGCTCAGGGGCCCTGATCGGGATCGTCCTTGCGTTCCTGACGGCCTTCCCGCTGATGGCCATCGGCTTCGCCAACGCCTAGCGCGCTCACGCTGCCCCCAGGCAGCCCGTTGCTTCCGGGAGCAAGCAAGCGTCGTTGCCCCGAAGTGTTGACGCAATCGGCACACCATGCTTACATCACTTCACAGGAGGTGACGTAACTTGGCGCGCATGAAACGGCTTCAGATCTCGTTGGAGCCCGAGCTCGATCAGGAGCTCGGGCGCTTCGCGAGCCAGTTCGGCATCTCGAAGGCCGAGGTCGTTCGGCGGCTCCTGCGCGCCGACCTGCGCAAGCTGCCGCCGCTCGAGGAGGATCCGCTGGTCGCCCTCTTCGGCACCTTCACGGGGGGCGCGCCCCTGGACTCCGAGCGCCATGACGACGTCATCTATGGGTGACGTCTTCATCGATACCTCGTACCTCGTCGCTGCGCTCAACCCGCGTGACCGCAACCACGAGATCGCGATCGAGCTCAAGGGCGCTCTCGCGTCGCTCGCTCCGATCACCACCAACCACGTGCTCGGGGAGTGCTGGACGTTCGCCCGCCGGAGGTTCGGGCACGGTGCCGCCGTGAAGGTCGTCGATGCCATCCGACGCAGCGAGCGCTACCGGATAGTCCATGTGGAACGGAAGCTGGAGGAGGCAGCGCTCGAGTGGCTCCGAAAGCACGACGAGCGCGAGTACTCCTTCGTCGACGCGGTGAGCTTCCAGCTGATGGACGAGCGCAACATCCTCGACGCGCTCGCCTTCGACGCGGACTTTCACGCCGCCGGCTTCAGGACGCTTCGGCCCTGAACCGGGGCGGCCGGCTGGGACGGCCCGTTAGGTTTCAGGGTATGGACGAGAGCCCGGCGGCAGGCCGGATGCAATTGATCGTGACCGCGGCGGCGATGGCGCTGCTGCTGATCGCCGTGGTGGCGCCGTCGGCATCGGCGGACCCCTTCGCGCCGCTGAACCGGCCCGGGCCGAAGCTGCGGGTGGACAAGGACAAGCTGCAGGAGAGCCTCGAGTGCAGCGACGACGTCGCCGGGGCCGAGCGCGCTCCGGTGCTGCTCGTGCCGGCGACGGGCGTCAACTCCGACCAGAACTTCTCCTGGAACTACGAGTCCCTCTTCGAGCAGGAGGGCATCCCGTACTGCACCTCCAACCAGCCCGGTCCGCGCAACTCGAACCAGACCGACATCCAGATCCGCGGCCAGTACCTGACCTACGCGATCCGCACGGTGCACGCGATGGCGGGCCGGAAGATCGCCGTCATGGGCCACAGCCAGGGCGGGATGGCGATGCGCTGGCCGCTGCGCTTCTGGCCCGACACCCGGGCGATGGTCGACGACGTCATCGGCTTCGCCGGCACCAACCACGGCACCGACGAGGCCCGCGGCTGCGACGGAACCGACGACCTGCACCGCCGCGGGCGCGCAGCAGTCGAGCGGCTCGGAGTTCATCCGCGCGCTCAACTCGAAGGCCGAGACGTTCCGCGGCATCTCCTACACCGAGATCGCCACGGAGCTCGACCAGACGGTCACGCCTCAGCCCGGCGCCTCATACGTCACCGGCAAGGCCAAGATCACGAACGTGCTGATCCAGCAGGTCTGCCCGAACGCGAAGTCCGAGCATCTGGCGGTCGGGACGGTGGACCCGACCGCCGCGGCGCTGGCGCTCGACGCGCTGAACAACCCCGGGCCCGCCGACCCCGACCGGATCAGCCCGACCGTCTGCGCCGAGCAGTTCCAGCCGGGCGTCGACCCGGTGACCGCCCCGGCACAGATCGCGGCTGCGCTCAAGGCCCTGTACCTGGACGACTCGCCCACGCGCGCCGAGCCGGCGCTCCGCTGTTACGTCTTCAAGGACCGCAAGACGTGCAAGCGGGAGCGTCGGGCCGCCCGCAACGACTGAGCCTCACCCCGGCGTCATCCGGAAGCCGACGGTGGCGGTGACGTCGTCCGCGTTGGCGGCCTGCGCCTTCAACGATCGTTGTCGCGAGTGCACTGCCAGCCGGCACCGGTGCGTTCCCGATCGGAGCTGCTGCAGGTTGTCGCGCCGCTGAATCGATGCACGAGATGGCCGCCGGATTGCCATCTGATTGCCCACGGTGAACGTGTCGTCCCGCTCGCCGCAGCCGTCTCAGCCGAACGAACAGATCGCGCAGCACGAGCGGTCGGTTCGGGCTGCCAGTCTCGGCCGCCGACCGCTGAGTAACGGTCGGGTTCACGCCCGTGATGGGCGCGTAGGTCGTCACCGCCGCTCCGAGTGGGACCGTCAGCTGGGACGACTGCACGTCCCCGAAGTCAGTCGAGTCCTGGCCGTCGAGGTTGTCCGCACTCAGCGCGGACCCCGAGCCATCGACCGTGAGCAGCTTGGCGAGCACCTGGGCCGGCGTGTCGGGAGATCCGTCGTCCCCATCGATGCCGTCATCGCCGTCCACGCCGTCAGTTCCGTCGACTCCGTCGGTCCCGTCCTCACCGTCGGCACCCGCCGGCCCGCGCTCCCCCGCAGGCAACTGGCCCTTGGCGAAGTCGCTGGCGAGCAGCGTTCCGGCGCCGACCTTCTTCGACGTGACCGCGTCCTTGCCGAGATCGGCGGTCTTGACCGCGCCGTTCTTGATCTGCTTCGACTTGACGCTGTTCTTGGCGAGGCCGGCCGCGTAGGCGCCGCCCCCGATTGCGATGAAGACCGCGACCGTCGCCATCACGTTGGCGTACGTCAAGCGGCCGAGAATGCGCTTCAGCATTCGGCTCCCCCGTTCTGAAGTTGATCCCGTACCGCGTTCCTATCGGCACTGATGGTCCCCACTTGAGCCGTCGTCCACGATTGACTGGACGTACCGCCAAGCGCCCATCCGCGGCTCCCCCTACCTTCAATCGGTGACCTCGACGATCGCCCAGGACGCCCTCCTCGATGCCGGCCCTGCGGTCGGTGATCCGTTCGACGGCGAGGTGCGGGTCGAGTACGTCCGCTTCGCCAGCGAGGACGGTGCGTTCGCCGTCGTCGAGGTGACGCTGCCCGACGGCTCGCCGATCCCCGCGGTCGGCCCGCTCGGCCACCTCGAGGAGGAGAGCCGCGCGCGGCTGCGCGGGACGTTCGAGAACCACGCCCGCCACGGCATGCAGCTCGCGGCGCGCGAGGCGGAGCCGCTCGACCCGGCCGGCCTGGACGGCATCCGCCGCTACCTGAAGACGATCCCCGGGATCGGGACGAAGCGCGCCGACGAGCTGATCGAGCGACACGGCGCCGAGGAGGTCTTCGAGACGATCGACCGCGACCCCGAGGCGGCCTTCGCGACGGTCAAGGGCCTGCGCGGGGAGGCGGTCACCGACGCCGCCGAGGAGTGGGTCGAGCGCCGGGTGCAGCGGCGGCTCTACTCGCTGCTGGCGCCGCACGGGCTGGCGCGCCACGTCGGCGAGCTGATCTCGCTGCACGGCTCGCGCGCGGCCGAGGAGGTCCACGACGACCCCTACTCGCTGACCGCCATCGCCGGCGTCGGCTTCCACGGCGCCGACCGGCTGGCCCTCGCCTGCGGGACCGAGCCCGACTCCCAGCGGCGCACCCGCGCGGCCGCGGTGCACGCGCTGCGCGAGGGGGAGAACCGCGGCCACACCCACCTCCCCCTCCCCGAGCTGATCACGTCGGTGCGGGAGCTGCTCGGCCGCGAGCCGTCGATCGGCCACATCGCCGCCGCGCCGGAGCTCGAGATCGAGGGGACGCTCGTCTACCGCGAGTGGACCTACCGGGCGGAGCGCTGGCTCGCGGCGGCGCTCGGCAGCATGGCCCGCTCGGAGCCGGCCTGGGACAAGCCGCCGCTCGAGTCCGAGCTCGCCGACTCCAACCTCACCGACGCGCAGCGCGCCGCCACCGAGCACGCGCTCACCCGTCGCCTCTCGGTGATCACCGGCGGCCCCGGCACCGGCAAGACGCACCTGACCGACGCGCTCGCCCGGATGGCCGACACGCGCGACCTCGCGATCCGCCTCCTCGCGCCGACCGGCCGCGCCGCCCGGCGCCTGACCCAGGCGACCAACGGCGCGCCGGCGCAGACGATCCACAAGGCGCTCGAGTGGATCCCGGGCGAGATCCCCGGGCGGGACGAGGACTCGCCGATCGAGGCCGACCTGGTGATCGTCGACGAGGCCTCGATGCTCTCGCTGGAGATCTGCCGCCACCTGATCGCGGGGATCGGGCCCGAGACCCACCTCGTGCTGATCGGCGACGTCGACCAGCTGCCGCCGGTCGGTCCCGGCAAGCCGTTCTGCGAGCTGATCGAGGCGGGGATCGCGCCGACCGTCCGCCTCGACCACGTGTTCCGCCAGGCGCGGCGCTCGATGATCGTCGGCGCCGCCCACGCGATCCGGACCGGGGAGCCGCCGCGCTCGGAGCCCAACGAGGAGGAGGACCGCGACTTCTACATCCACAACAAGGCGAGCGCCGAGGCCCTCGCCGACGACGTGATCACGATGGCGGTCGAGCGGATCCCCGAGCAGTTCGGGCTCGACCCGACCCGGCAGGTGCAGATCCTCGCCCCTCAGTACAAGGGGGCGCTCGGGATCGACGTCCTCCACGCGCGGATGCGGGAGGCGCTCTGCGGCTCGGCGGAGCGCTGCTGCGACGGCCGCTTCGCGCTCGGCGAGAAGGTGATCACCACCCGCAGCCTGCCCGAGCACGGCATCGCGAACGGGACGATCTTCGTGATCGACGACGCCGACGAGGAGGGCGCCGAGCTGATCCTCGAGACGGACCTCGGCGAGTTCCTGACGCTGCCCTACCGCGAGGCGCGCTCACTCCGCGGCGGCTTCTGCACCTCGGTCCACAAGGCGCAGGGCTTCGAGGTGCCGGCGGTGATCGTCTGCCTCCACAGCACCCACGCGCCGCGGCTGCTCTCGCGCAACCTGCTCTACACCGCGGTGACGCGGGCGCAGCAGCTCTGCGTCCTCGCCGGCGACCGCCGCGCGCTCGACCGCGCGCTGGCGAACACCGACGCGCTCAGCCGGTACTCGCGGCTCGCGGAGCGGCTGGCCGAGGGCTGACCGCCAGCATCGCGACCAGCATCGCCCCGAGGAACCAGGGGATGTAGAGGTAGAACCAGTGCTCGAGCGTGATCTCGACCGCGATGATCACCGCCGCGCTCAGGGCCGCGACCTGGGGCAGCGTGCGCTCCCGGGGGACGAAGGCGACCAGCACCGCGAGCGCGACGGTGGCCACCTTCAGCGCCGTCTGCAGCCACTCGATGTCGGCCTGCCCCCAGATGCTGAACGGGCTCGTCCGCTCGACCTGGCTGCGGATCGTCCGGTCGTAGAACTCGCTCAGGCCGGGGTCCACCGCGGGGTGGGCCAGCAGCAGGCCGGCGCCGACGACGAACGCCGCCGCGAACAGGAGGAGCGAGCGGCGGTTCTCGTAGCGCCACAGCGGCGAGAGCGGGCGCATCCCCCGCTCCCCCGCCGCGTACAGCGGGACGAGGACGAGCGGCACGAACTTCGCGAGGGAGGCGGCGGCGAGCAGACCCCCGCGCGCGAGCGGGCTGGCGAAGAGGACGAGGCTCCAGACGAGCAGCGCGGCGATCAGCGAGTCGTTCGCGTTGCTCTGGGTGACGAACGCCGTGTACGGATAGGCGACCCAGGCGAAGGCGAGGACCAGCCCCGCGACGTTCTCGCGCAGCCCCGCGAGCAGCCGGCGCCGGACCAGCAGCCGGCCGAGCAGGAACAGGCCGACGACCGTCACCAGGTCGAAGAAGAGCGCGGCGGCGTGCGCGGCCGGCAGCTCGTCCCAGTCGCCGCTCCAGGGGAGGACGGCCTCGAACGGCACGTAGGCGAAGTAGTTGGCCGGCCCGTAGGTGTCGCCGGTCGGGTTGTTCTCGGGGAAGGACTCGTCGCCGTAGATCGGCTGGGCGTCGGTGATCTTGTCGGCGCCGATCACGCCCGCGTAGCCGACGTCGATCACGCCCGAGTCGGCGACGTTGCCGGCGATCCGCAGCGCGATCAGCGCGACGACGAGCACCGTCATCAGCCAGGCCGGCATGCTCGGTCGCAGCCCCTCCCCCGCCCTCCCCGCCGGCGCGCCGCGGAAGCCGAGCCAGAGCATGCGCAGAAGCAGGTAGACCAGCGGCGGGTAGTAGAGGGGGACCGAGACGCCGATCTCCGCCGCGTTGAAGTACGCCTGGCTGACGCCGAAGGAGAGCAGGACCAGCAGGTCGAGGTGGACCCACTTGCGCCAGCGCCGGAAGTCGAGGAGGCCGAGCAGGAAGATCGCCGCCAGCGGCCCCCAGACCCACGGCGCGTTGAGCAGGTGCCCGAACTGGCTCTCGTGCCCGCGCGCCATCGGCCAGTCGACCGCGGGGCCCGTCCACGACTCGGTCACCTCTCCGGAGAGGCCGTCGACGACGACCAGGTTGACCTTGCCGTCGCGGTTGAAGTACCCGACCTCCCAGACGCGCACGGCCTCGGCGGTGACGGTCGCGGTGAGCTCGTCGGCCTTGGGGCCGAGCTCGGCCTTGCGGGCGATGACCTTCGGATCGTTGTCGGCTGCCGTGAGCGCCTCGCCGGCGGTCACCTCGTAGTCGTCGGGCGTGACGGGCAGCCCGTTCGGGACCGCCGTCGGAATCTGGTTCGCCGACGGTGACGGCCTCGGATCCCGCCGCCGGCGCCGCCACGAGCAGCGCCGTGACCAACGTCGCCAGCAGTCCGATGAGGACCGCCGGCATCCCCCTGCGCCGAGGC
The DNA here is from genome assembly GCA_963839535.1 of uncultured Solirubrobacterales bacterium. GTDB lineage: Bacteria > Actinomycetota > Thermoleophilia > Solirubrobacterales > 70-9 > RHKX01. The sequence continues at coordinate 273,826 of CAWIVF010000013.1, read as the reverse complement.
GCGGTCAGCGTTCCGGTGGGGCCGCGCCGCCGCCGATCGGGCCGCTCACGTCGTCCCCGGCCACGTCGCTCGCCGGATTGGGCTTGTCGCGCGCGACCTGGGCCGCCGCCTTCGCCCGCTCCGTCATCGTGCCGCCGCCCTTGGCGACGCCACGCAAGCGCTCCGCCTTCTGCTTGAGCCCCTCGGCTCCGCCCTGCTGCTCGACCACCCGCCGCGCCACCTTGGCGCGATCGGCCAGCTTCTTGATGTTGACCATGGGGCCATGATCGCAGGCCGCCGATCGCGGCCTCAGCGGTCGAAGGTCCAGAGCTTGTTGCCGATGAAGTTGACCGGCGTCGCCAGCGCGACGGCGATCGCCTGGCCCGGCAGCTCCGCGACGCCGAGGCCGTCGACCAGGACGGCGAGCGCCGACGAGGTTGACGGCGAGGCCGACCGTGCTGACGGTGAGGAAGCGCGCCGCCTGGAAGCCGGCGTGCGCCTCCGTGCGAGCCCTGGCGGCGGAAGGTCCAGTGGCGGTTGAGCAGGAAGTTGTTCGTCACCGCGACCGCGAACGCGCCGATCGCCGCCAGCAGGTGGTTGATCCCGGCGCCGCCGTTGAGCAGGGTGAAGACGATGAGGTTGACCACGTAGCCGGTGCCGCCGACGACCGCGAAGTGGAAGAGCTGCAGCCAGTTCGCCGGCCGCCGGGTGCCGAGGTGGACCCGCCGGACCAGGCCCCAGGCGGCGTCGGCCGCGGTGTCCCAGCGGTCGCGGGCGCGCTCGCGCACGGTTGAGTCGGCTTCGGTCTCCACCGGTCGATCCTAGGCGGCGGCGCTCGAGGCAACCGCCGCGGCGGCCCCATCGCCCGTGCCATCCGCGAGGCCGAAGTGCCCGTTGACGAGGCCGGCGACGTCGCTGATGGCCCAGAGCTCACGCTCCGGCCGCTCGCCCTCGACGCCCACCGTCAGCAGCGTCCCGAGCGAGTCGTCGGCCCGCAGCGAGCCGTGGCTGCCGCCGGGGATGTGGGTCGCGCCGCCCCAGTCCACGCACTCCCAGCCGGGCGCGAGGCTGAGCAGGATGTCGGCCGCGTTCGGGTTGCGCAGCGCCGACCAGAGGCGCTGGAGCGCGTCCGGGTAGTCGGGCGCGACGAAGCGGCCGTCCTCGACGCCGAGCGCCGAGCGCCTCGAGGTCCCCCTCGACCGACCAGGTCCCGCCGCGCTGGTCGCCGACGTCCCCGCCGGGCCGGAAGCGCAGCTCGGCCGAGCCCTGGCGGACGGCGGCCTCGCGGTCCTCCCCCTCCCCGCTCAGCCAGACGATCAGCTCGACGCCGTCGATGTGGCGCTCGATCCGGTTGCGCACCCGCTGGGCGAGGGCCTCGCGCTTGCGGCCCTCGCGGAGGACCCAGATCCCGGCGCCGCGGCCGCTCGGCCCGACGGCGAGGTCGGTGTCGCCGTCGACGGCGGCGTTCGGCAGCAGCACGTTCCAGCGCTCGCCCAGCGCGTCGGCGAGGGGCAGCGCATCGGTGACGTCGCTCTGCGCGTGGTCGGCGACGACAACGACCGCGTTGCGCTCGAGGAACGGGTCGATCCCGCCGTGGGCCTCGACCAGGTCCCGCATCGCGTCGTCGGCGATCGCGATCGAGGGCTCGGTCGCCTCGGGGCCGTCGCGGTGAGAGATGTAGTCGTTGTCGGGGAGCGAGAAGAGGAGGAAGTCGTAGAGGTCGTGCTCGACGAGCTCGCGGGCGACGCAGGCGGAGTAGGCGTCGCGCGTGTTCGGCCGCGCCAGCGTCGGCTTGCAGTCGACCCTGCGCGACGAGTAGAGCTCGCCGTAGAACAGCTCGTCGGGCCCCCAGACCGCGTGGTGGAACTTCGCCGCGCCCGCCACCGCCTTCAACAGGCCCTCGAGGCCGACCTCGTGACGCTTGCGTCCGCGGTAGATCAGGAACGGCGTGCAGGCGGTGCGGAAGCCGGCGTCGCCGAGGGTCTCGAAGACGGTCGGGGTCTCGTGGTTGAGGTGCCCCATGTTGAGGTTGTAGACCGTGTCGTAGAGCGAGCGGAACAGGCCGAACGCGCGCGTCGCCTCGAAGGACGAGCCGTACTCGATGTAGCGCCGCTCGGCCCGGTGGTACCAGTTCATCCCCGGGATCAGGTGGCGATCGGGGCGCACGCCCGTCGTTATCTCGGAGGTGCAGACCGGCGTGACCGAGGGGAAGCTCGAGACGCAGTCGCGGACGAGCTCGCCGCGCTCGACCAGCGCCTTGAACGTCGGCGCGTTGCCCGACTCGATCGCCCGCAGCAGCATGTCGCTGCGGAGGGAGTCGACGACGGCGAGGACGAGCTTGCGCTGCACGACCTCAGGTTCGCAGAGTCGCGGTAGCTACCTCAGGATGCGGAGGCCCTCGTACTTCTCTCCCGCCTTGCGACGGCGGCCGAGCGCGAGGACGACCAGGCCGACCGCGAAGAGAAGCGAGAGGAAGGGGACGAAGAGCGACAGCACGACGATGATCATCCCGGCGAGGGAGAAGCCGAGGATCAGGGAGTTGACCGCCGTCTCCGCCGTCTCGGACCCGGTGCTCCGCGCGCGGCGGATCGCTCCCTCGAGGACGTCGGCCGCGATCGCCGCCGCAACCGCCGTCGCGAGGAAGCCGACGATCAGGCCGGGCCAGGCGGTCTCGGTCTCCTCCGCCAGGGAGGCGGCGAAGGCAATCGCGCCGACGGCGCCGAGGAGGATGACGAGCGGGATGCGCGCCGCCTCCCGGTTGCGGGCGAAGACGCCGACGGCGACGAGCGCCAGCAGGACGGTGAGGAACCAGGTCTCCCCGAAGAAGCCGAAGTCGGTGCTGTCGATGTCGATTCCGGCGGCGAAGCTCGCCATCACGGCGGCGAAGAGGGCGACGAGCGCGCCGCCGATGCCGATCGCCAGCGCCAGGCCGAGCCCCTGGCAGATCGCGAGGAAGAGGTCCATCGCCGCCGCAGGCTAGCGACCCGGCCTCCCTCCCGGGAACGCGGGGGCGTCCGCGGTTGGGCCACACTTACGCGATGGACCCCGCACGTCCCGACCCGGATCGGCGCGCCGGCGACCACGCCGACGCGGAGGCGGCCGACCCGGCCTCCACCCCGCGCCCGCACCGCCGCTCCCACTCCACCTCGAGCGACCTCGAGCGCTACGCCGACCTGTTCGCGCAGCGCACGCGGGTCATGCGCTCCTCCGCGATGCGCGACCTGATGGCGATCACCGCCCGGCCCGAGGTGATCTCCCTCGCCGGCGGCCTGCCCGACACCTCGACCTTCCCCCGCGACTCCTTCGCCGCGCAGATGACGCGGATCGCGCAGGAGTCCGTCGCCAAGGCGCTCCAGTACGGGCCGACCGAGGGCTTCGACGAGACGCGATCCGTGATCTGCGAGGTGATGGCGGCCGAGGGCATGAGCCCCGAGCCCGAGGACGTGATCGTCACGACCGGCGGCCAGCAGGCGATCGACCTGATCTGCAAGATCCTGCTGGACCCCGGCGACATCGTGATCGCCGAGGGGCCGACGTACCCCGGCGCCGTGCCCGTCTTCTGCTCCTACGAGGCCGACACCCGCCAGGTGGCGATGGACGACGACGGGATGCGGATCGACGAGCTCGAGGAGCTGCTCGCCCGCCTCGACCGCGAGGGTCGCCGGCCGAAGTTCATCTACTCCGTGCCGACCTTCCAGAACCCCGGCGGGGTGACGATGTCGCTCGAGCGCCGCCAGCGGCTCGTGGAGATCGCCCGCGAGCGCGAGATCCTCGTCGTCGAGGACAACCCCTACGGCCTCCTCCGCTTCGGCGGGGATCCACTGCCGCCGCTCTACTCGCTCGACGGCGGCGACTACGTCCTCTACGTCGGGACGCTCTCGAAGATCCTCTCCCCCGGGATCCGGATCGGCTGGGCCTGCGCGCCGCCGCCGGTGATGGCGAAGATCGTCCTCGGCAAGGGCGGCACCGACCTCTGCACCTCGACGCTCAGCCAGTACTTCGTCCGCGAGTACTTCGCCGAGGGCCGCTGGCTCGACTACGTCGAGGAGCTGATCACGCTCTACCGGGGTCGCCGCGACGCGATGCTCGACGCGCTCGAGCGGCACTTCCCGCGGCAGGCGCACTGGAGCACGCCCGAGGGCGGGCTGTTCGTCTGGGCGACGCTGCCCGACTACATCGACACGACCGACCTGCTGGCGAAGGCGCTCGGCGAGAACGTCGCCTTCGTGCCCGGCGCCGCGGCGTTCGTCGGCGGCCAGGGCAGCTCCTCGATGCGGCTCAACTTCTCCGCCCAGAACGAGGAGGAGATCCGCGAGGGCATCCGCCGGATCGGCCGCGTGATCGACGAGCAGGTGAGCCTCTTCGAGACGATGACCGGCGAGCACAAGGTCGTTGCGCCCACGTCGCCGCCCGGCGGCGACGCAGCCCGGCGACGTCGTCCCCTTCCTCCGCCGCGACGAGAAGTGAAGGTCGCCGTCCTCAAGGGCGGCCGCTCGCTCGAGCGCGCGGTCTCGCTCCGCTCCGGTGCCCGGGTCGAGGACGCGCTCGGCCAGCTCGGGCACGAGGTCGTCGCGATCGACGCCGACGATGCGCTCGTTTCACGGCTGAAGGAGGAGCGGCCCGAGGTCGCGTTCATCGCGCTGCACGGTCCGGGCGGCGAGGACGGGACGGTGCAGTCGCTGCTCGAGCTCCTCGGCATTCCCTACACCGGTCCCGGCGTCGCGGCCTGCGTCCTCTGCATGGACAAGGTGCAGTCGAAGCACCGGATGCGCGAGGCCGGCATCCCCACCCCCGACTGGGTGGCCTTCGGCGCCGGCGCGTTCCGCGAGCTCGGCGCCGCCGACGCGATCAGCGAGATCGAGGCCGGGCTCGGGCCTGCCGCTCGTCGTGAAACCGGCCGGGCAGGGCTCGGCGCTGGGCGTCCGCTTCGCCGCCTCAGCCGCCGAGGTCCCGCAGGCTCTCCTCGCCGCTCTCTCCTACGACGACCGCGTGCTGATCGAGCGGCACGTCAGCGGTCGCGAGCTGGCGATCTCGATCATCGACGGGGAGACGCTGCCCGTCGTCGAGGCCATTCCCGAGCAGGCCGACCAGTACAACTACGACGCGCGCTACGAGATCGGCCGCACGCGCTACGTCTGCCCCGCCGAGCTCGACGCGCACGCGACCGAGGCGATCGAGGACGTCGCCCGCCGCACCTGGGACGCGCTCGGCTGCGACGGCTTCGCCCGCGTCGACGTGATGCTCGGCCACGAGGGTCCCGAGGTCCTCGAGGTCAACTCGATCCCGGGCCTCACCGACACCTCGCTGCTGCCGATGGCCGCCGAGGCCGCCGGGATCGGCTTCACCCAGTTCGTCGAACGCGCGATCGCGTTGGCCCGCAGGAAATAGTCTCCGGCCGATGAGCCCCAGGGACGACATCGTGGTGCGCGATCTGACCCGCGCCGACATCCCCGAGGCGGTCGGCGTCCTGGCCCGCGGCATGCGGGACAATCCCCTGCACCTGGCGGCATACGGGCCCGATCCGGACCGCCGCGAGCGCATCCACGCCCAGGTCTGCAGCTTCGTGCTCAACAAGCTGAAGGCCCAGCAGCCGCTGGTCGCCCTCGATGGCGACCGGATCGTCGCCGTCGCGGGCGCCGTCCCTCCCGGGCGGTGCCAGCCCAACACCTCCGAGTCACTGCAGATGTTGCCGGCGCTGATCGGGCTCGGCCCGCGCACCGGCCTCAAGGTCGTCAGCTGGACGCAGACCTGGTCGAAGCACGATCCGGAGGAGGCGCACGTGCACCTCGGGCCGGTCGGGGTCGACCGCGACCTGCAGGGACAGGGCATCGGCTCGGTCCTGATGGCGGCGCACTGCGAGCGCCTCGACGCCGAGGGCGCCGTCGGCTATCTCGAGACCGACAAGGAGGTCAACGTCGGCTTCTACTCGCGGTTCGGCTACGAGACGGTCGGCGAGGCCGAGGTGATCGGCGTGCCGAACTGGTTCATGCGGAGGCCGGCGAAGAACGCCTGACGGCCTGACGGCTCGTCGCGGGAGCCTCTTACGCCAGACACGATCGCGAGTCGGCACGCGGTGTGCCTCTTCCGAAGCCACGCGGCGTCGAGCATGCCGGCATGCTCACGAAGTTCGGAGCTGGGGTGCGGTTCCAGGGGACGAGTACTCGCGGGTACTCGCTTCACGAGTACTCCTGGGTACTCGCCGCTGGAGGGACCCCGTGACCGAGGAGAGTTACTGGGAGCGTCTGGCGCGCGTCGGCGTGTACGACTCCGTGGAGAAGGTTCGCGACGCCATCGACCGGCCCGATTGGCGCGAGGTGGAGGCCAAGCAGCGGATCGCCGCCCGGAGCCGCGGTCTCCCTCCCCGGGAGGTCCGCGATGAGCTCGGGGCCGTCGACCGGCGACCCTCCCGGCAGGTCAACGTGAAGCTGGCGGTCGGGGACTTCGACGGATTGGTCGCCCTTGCGATCGAGCGGGACCTGGCGCCGTCGTCGATGGCAAGGGTGCTACTCCGCAGGGCGATCCTGGACGCGATGAACGACGGGTGAGCGGCGGAACTAGTCGCGCGGCGGCTCGTCGGAGCCGCCGGCGAAGTCCTCGGGGGTGACCTCCTCGAGGAAGTCCTTGAACTTCTCGACGACCTCCTCCTGGTCCTCCACCTCGTGCTCGAACTCGATCGAGGACTCCTCGATGACGTCCTCGGCGGCGAAGATCGGCGCGTCGCAGCGGACGGCGAGGGCGAGGGCGTCGGAGGGGCGCGAGTCGATCTCCACCTCGTTGCCGTCGATCGAGAGCGTGATCGTCGCGTAGAAGGTGTTGTCGCGGAGCTCGGTGACCGCCACCCGCTCGCACTTCGCGTCGAGCTCGTCGAGCATGTCGGAGAGCAGGTCGTGGGTCATCGGCCGCGGCGTGCTGGCGCCCTGCAGCTTCATCAGGATCGCCGCAGCCTCGGGATGCCCGATCCAGATCGGAAGAAACCTGTTTCCGTCAGTGGTCTTCAACAGCACGATCGGCTGCTTGCCGACCATGTCGAAGCTCACGCCATAGATCTGCATCCGTTGCAAGTGGGCGATCCAGGATTCGAACCTGGGACCTCGTCCTTATCAGAGACGCGCTCTAACCAACTGAGCTAATCGCCCGGAACCGGAGGGCAGTTTAGTGGCCGCCTCCGACCAGGCTCCCTACCCGTGAGGGGCCCTCAGGACCGTGACAGCGTCCGCGCCAGGGCGAGCAGCTCGTCGAGGTCCTCGAAGCGGATCTTGGCGGTCAGCCCGCCGGCGCCGGCGGTCACCCTGACGTCGCGTCCGAGGGCCCGCTCGAGCGCGTCCTCGGCCTTGCCGATCGCCGCCTCCTCGTCGGGGTGGCGGGCCGGCGTGACCTTCGCCTTGGGCCTCCCCTCCCCCTTCACCTGGCGCTCGGTCTCCCGCACCGACCAGCCGTTGGCGACGGCCTCGCGGGCGAGCCGGCGGCGCTCGTCCTGGTCGCGGACGGCAAGCAGGGCGCGGCCGTGGCCCTCGCTGAGCTGCTCCGTCTCGAGCAGCTCGAGGACCTGGTCGGGGAGGTCGAGCAGGCGGATCAGGTTGGAGATCGAGGAGCGGCTCCTCCCCAGGCGCTTGGCGACCTCCTCCTTGCTGAGCGAGAGCTCCTCGACGAGCGCCGCGCAGCCGCGCGCCTCCTCGATCGGGTTGAGGTCCTCGCGGGCCATGTTCTCGATCAGCGCCATCTGCACGCGGCGGTTCTCGTCGTCCGAGCGGAGGACCGCGGGCACCGTCTCCAGGCCGGCCTGCTGCGCGGCGCGCCAGCGGCGCTCGCCGGCGATCAGCTCGTACCTGCCGTCGGAGAGCGGGCGCACGACCACCGGCTGGATCACGCCCGACTCGGCGACCGACTCGGCCAGCCGCTCGAGCGCGTCGACGTCGAAGGCCTTGCGCGGCTGCCCCGGGTTCGGCTTGATCAGCTCGACCGGGACGTCGCGGTACTGAGGCTCGTTGACCTCGTGGCTCTCGGGGAGGATCGCGGCGAGGCCGCGGCCCATCCCGGGTCGGTTAGCCACGTTCCAGGACCTCGACGGCCAGGGCTCTGTATGCATCTGCTCCTCGCGAACCTGGGGCATGCGCGATCACCGGGAGGCCGTAGCTGGGGGCCTCCGCGAGCCGCACGCTGCGAGGGACCACCGTTTCCAGCACCAGGTCGGGGAAGTGGTCTCTCAACTCGTGCTCCACGTCTTTGGATAGTCGGGTCCGGTCGTCCACCATGGTGATGAGAATGCCGGTCAGAACCAGTGACGGGTTGAGCTCGCGGCGGACGCTCTGCATCGTGTCGAGGAACTGCACGAGCCCCTCGAGCGCCAGGTACTCGGCCTGGACCGGGATGATCGCCCGGTCGGCGGCCGCGAGGGCGTTGACGGTGATCGGGTCGAGCGACGGCGGGCAGTCGAGGATCGTGGCCGCGAAGCGCTCCCGAACCGGGCCGAGGCCCTCCCGCAGCCGGTACTGGAAGCGGTCCAGCGTCGGCAGCTCGACGCCGGCCCCGGCGAGGTCGCGGTTGGCGGGGACGACCCAGAGGTTGTCGGGTCCCGCGGGCCGGGCGGCGGCGGCGATCGAGCCCTCCCCGCAGAGCGCGTCGTAGGACGACGGGTGGGCCTCGCGGTCCATCCCCAGCGTCACCGTCGCGTTGCACTGCGGGTCGAGGTCGACCACGAGCGTCTGCCGCCCGCCCGCGGCGATGCAGGCGGCGAGGTTCACGGCGGTGGTGGTCTTCCCCACCCCGCCCTTCTGGTTTGCGATCGCGTAGACGTATCCCATGCGGTGAGTCGGGCGACTCTAGATCACACCCGCGGCGGCTCGGAAGCGTTCGTGCAGGAGGATGCGCGCCCTCCGCGAACGTTAACCCGGACGGCTACGCCCGCGCCCCCCGGGGTCGCTTCTTCGCCATTCCGGCCCGCCGCGGCAGGTCGGCCGGGGTCGCGGCGCCCTTGCGGATCAGGTGCAGGTGGCGGTTCTCGCTGCCCGCGTAGGGCCCGACCCAGCGCACCTCCTCCGGCGTCATCGCCAGGGTCTCGGCGGCGCGCTCGAGCTCGGCCTCCTCGTCCGGATCCCGCTTGCCCTTCCAGGCGACGAGCACGCCATTCGGCTTCAGCAGCGGGGATGCGAGCTCCGCGAGCGTGCTCAGCCGGCCGACGGCGCGGGCGGTGACCGCCTCGTAGGCCTCGCGGCCCTCGCCGGCGGCCCAGTCCTCGGCGCGGGCGTTGACGACGCGGGCGTTGGCGATCCCGCCGGCCGCCGCGGCGCGCTCGATGAACTCGCACTTGCGGCCGATCGACTCGACCAGGTCCACGCGGGAGTCCGGGAGGGCAGCCGCCAGGGCGAGGCCGGGGAAGCCGGCGCCCGCGCCGACGTCGCAGATCGTGGCCGCGGCGGCCAGGTCATCGAGCTCGAGCCCGCTGAGGCTGTCGGCGACGTGGACCGTCCAGGCGTTGCGGGTGGCCGCCGGCGAGCTCGGCGCGGAGGACTCCGCCGCGAGCAGGTCGACGATCGGCTCGAGCTGCGCGCGGACGCGCGGATCGGGGTCCCCGGCGCCGCCGGAGGGGGTCAATCGGAGATGAGCGGGGCGACGACGATCCGGCGCTCGGGCTCGTCGCCCTCGCTGTAGGTCTCGACGTCGCTGCGGTCCTTGAGGACCTCGTGGACCATGCGGCGCTCGCTGGCCGACATCGGCTCGAGGCGCACCGGCTCACCGCTGCGGTTCGCCCGGTCGGCGGCGATCTCCGCCTCCTCCTGGAGCAGGGAGCGGCGGCGCTCCCGGTAGCCGGCCGCATCGAGCGTCACCCGCTTGCGCTCGCTGATCCCCATCGATGCGGCGCGGTAGCAGAGGAGCTGGAGGGCGTCGAGGGTCTGGCCGCGGCGGCCGATCAGGATCCCGAGCTCGTCCGGCCCGTCGATCGTGGCGAGGATCTCCTCGTCGGTCTCGGTGACCTCGACGTCGGCGTCGAGGTCGATCTCGTCGAGCACGCGGTCGACGAGCACGCGGACGCGCTCGACCGGCTCGGCCGGCATCTCCTGCATTGGAGCCGTTTCCTCGCTCATCTGCGCCTGCCGCTCTTCTTCTTTTTCTTCTTCGGCGGCGGTGGCGGTGGCGCCTTCTCAGCCTCGAGCTCCTCCTCGGTCGGCTTCTTCGGCGTCCCCATCGTCATGTGCACGAACTGCTGCTGCCCGAAGGTCCAGATGTTGGTCGAGATCCAGTAGACCGAGAGGCCGGCCTCGAAGGTGGCGACGAACGGGGCGAAGAGGAACGGGAGCCCGTAGATGATGTACTTCTGCGGTCCCTCGAGACCGGCGCCGCGCATCGACATCGCCAGGCCGGCGGCGAGCTGGGTGACGATGAAGAGGACGATCAGGATGACCATCTCGGCGCCCTCGGGAGGCTGGATCAGGGAGTCGATGAAGAGCCAGCCCTCCGGCGGGGCCTCCATCACGTCCTGCTGGAAGCTGTCGCCCTTGAGCATGTAATAGAGCGAGATGAAGACCGGGATCTGGAGCAGCAGCGGCAGGCAGGAGGCCAGCGGGTTGATCTCGTTCTCCTGGTAGAAGCGCATCATCTCCTGCTGCTGACGCTGCTTGTCGTTCTTGTACTTCTCCTGGATCTTCTTCATCTGCGGCTGCAGCTCTTGCATCGCGCGCATCGAGCGGATCTGCTTCAGGGAGAGCGGCAGGATCGCCAGCCGCACGGTGAAGGTCAGCAGCACGATCGACGGCCCCCAGCCGAAGCCGAGGGTGTCGTGGAAGAACACGACGATCGCCTCGGGGATGTCGGTGAAGATCGAGGCGAGGGGCGGGAAGATCATGCGTCCTTCTTGAAGATCGGGCGGTCGGCGACGTGATCGATGCCGCCGTTGCTGAACGGGTTGCAGCGCAGGACGCGCCAGACTGCCAGAACGAGACCGCGGACCGCGCCCAGCTCCCGGACCGACTGCTCGGCGTAGGCGGAGCAGGTCGGGTAGTACCGGCAGCGCGGGGCGAACATCGGCGAGATCCAGCGGCGATAGGCGCGGATCGGCAGCAGGGCGAGCCAGGCGAGCGGCCCCACGTGCGTTTCACGTGAAACATCGGCGCCTCTTCCGGCACTCACCGTTTCACGTGCAACGGTGGCGCTCACGAATCTCCCCCGGCTTCGGTCAGAAGCTCGGCGATCGACGCGGTGAGGCCCTTCGTGCCCTCGCGGTCGACGAATTCGGCGATGCCGGCGCGGCCGACGAGGACGAAGTCATGGCCGGCGGGAAGCTGCTCGGAGAGGCCCCAGAAGGCCTCGCGCATGGCCCGCTTCACCTTGTTCCGCTCCACGGCATTGCCCACTTTGCGGCCAACGGAGACGCCGAGGCGCACGTCATGGCCGTCGTCGTCCTGCTCGCGGGGGAATGCGTAGAGGACGACATGGCGGTTCGCATGCGAGCGACCGTCGCGATAGGCCCGGTCGAAATCGCCGCTGCGTGACAGGCGACCCCGCTTGCGACCCTCGCGTCCGGGATCACTCACCGGGACACTCAGACCGTGAGGCGCTTGCGGCCCTTGCGACGGCGGCGGCGCAGGATCTCGCGGCCGTGGCGCGTCTGCATCCGCGCACGGAAACCGTGCGTGCGAGCGCGCTTCCTCTTCTTCGGCTGCCAGGTTCGCTTCATGGGTGTGACTCTCGCCGCCCGAACTGGGAGGGGCTAGGCGGGACGGCGCAGTATAGGGGCACCGGCGCGAGGGCTTATGGCGCGATTTGCGGAGTCGCAAGCGGAGCGTGCAAAAGCTCCCGGAGCCCGGTCCTATGATCGCCCGGGAGCACGCTCCGGGCACCCGCTCGGGGCGCTGGCTCGCAGTGCCCACTTGCCCGAGACACCTCACAAAGACCTGAACGCGATCTGGAGCGGCGTCCGCGAGGACCTGCGCGGGACCCTGCACCCGTCGGCGTACCAGAACTGGCTCGAGCCGCTGCACGCGGTCGGGGTCCAGGGCAGCCGCCTCTATGTATCGGGGCCGGAGCGGATCCGCGACTGGTTCGGGCGCCGCTACGGGAGCGCCGCGACCGCCGCCCTGCAGCGCCGCGCCCCCGAGTTCACCGAGATCGCCTTCACCGACGCCCCGGCCGACGCCGTCAAGCCCGGCGACCCCCCCGCCCACGACCAGATCCCCGCCGGCCTGATCGACGACCTCGACTTCGACCGCTTCGTGATCGGCTCCGGCAACCGCTTCGCCCACTCCGCCGCCCTCGCCGTCGCCGAGTCCCCCGGCGAGTCCTACAACCCGCTCTTCCTCTACGGCGCGCCCGGCCTCGGCAAGACGCACCTGCTCGTCTCGATCGCCAACTACCTGCGCCGCCAGCGCCCCGAGCTGAGCGTCGTCTACACGACGGCCGAGCGCTTCACCTCCGAGTTCGTCGCCTCCCTGCGCGGCAACGACGGCCGCAGCCACGACCGCTTCAAGCAGCGCTACCGCGGCGTCGGCGCGCTGCTGATCGACGACGTCCAGTTCCTCGAGGGCAAGCCGCGGACCGAGGACGAGTTCTTCCACACCTTCAACGAGCTCTACGCGGCCGGGAGCCAGATCGTGCTCTCGAGCGACCGCCCGCCGGAGGCCATGGAACGGCTCACGGAGCGGATTCGCGACCGTTTCGCCTGGGGACTGACCGTCGAGGTCCAGGGGCCCGACCTCGCGACCAGGATCGCCCTGCTCAAGCGCCTCGCCTCCGAGCACGCCCTGCCGATGCCGGACCTCGACGTGCTGCGCCAGATCGCGATCGCGACGCCGGAGAACCTGCGCCGGCTCGAGGGCGCGCTGACCCGCGTCACCGCCTTCGCGTCCCTCGTCGGCGAGGCCCCGACCCAGGAGCTCGTCCGCCGCGTGCTCGGCGGCGGCCAGCCCGGAGGGTCCGCCTCCCCCGCCGGCCCGCCGGCACCCCCCGCCGACGAGCAGCTCGAGCGGATCCAGCGCGCCGTCTGCGACGTCCTCCACGTCGCCCCCGCCGACATGCGCTCCAAGCGCCGCACCGCCCCCGCCGTCCACGCCCGCCAGCTCGGGATGTACCTGGCCCGCAAGCACACCGACCTCTCCCTCGCCGAGATCGCCCGCGGCTTCGGCCGCGACCACTCCACCGTGCTGCACTCGATCCGCGCGGTCGAGAAGGGCCTCGAGCCCGGATCCGATTTCCACCGTGCACTCGAGCGAGTCCACGAACGCCTCAACCTCGGGACCCAGGAGGCCGGCGCCTAGCTCCGTCGTCCACACTCCGTCCCGTTGCCAACACCCGCGCCAACACCCGCCCACCCCGCTCCCGGAGCGCAATCCGGCGGTTCTGAAAGGGTTTCCACCATCACAACATCAACTCAGACGATCAGAAGAGGATCCAGATGCAACTGACAGCCGAACGCGATCCGCTGCTCGACGGCCTCCAGACCGCCGCCCGGGCACTGTCGACGCGCACCACCCTGCCGTCGCTCGGAGGGATCATGCTCGTCGCCGAGGGCGGCAAGGCGTTCGCGCGGGCGACCGACAGCGAGCTCGCCATCACCGTCGAGCTCGACGCCAAGGTCGAGGGCGAGGGCCGCATCCTGCTGCCCGGCCGCCTGCTCGCCGACGTCGCCCGGGCCCTGCCCCAGGGCACCGTCGTGATCGCCGAGCGCCGCGAGCAGAACGACGTCGAGATCACCGCCGGCACCGCGCGCTTCCACCTGCGCCTGCTCGATCCCGAGGACTTCCCCCGCCTGCCCGAGCTCGGCGAGGAGTCGACGAAGATGCCGGCCGGCGCGCTGGCGGAGACGGTCGACCGGGTGGCGCGAGCGGCGTCGCGGGACGAGGTGCGGCCGATCCTGACCGGGATCATGGTCAACGTCGAGGGCTCGACCCTGACGATGGTCGCCACCGACTCCTACCGGCTCAGCGTCAAGCGGACCGAGCTCGAGGGCGGCGCCCCGAGCCCGCTCGAGGCGAACGTCCCGGCGCGGGCGATGCGCGAGCTGGCCCGGATCGTGACGGCGAACGGGGTGGAGGAGGTTGACATAGCTCTGCCCGGCAACCAGATCCTCTTCCGCGCCGGCGGCGTGACCCTGTCCTCGCGCCTGATCGAGGGGCAGTTCCCGAACTACCGGCAGCTGCTCCCGGACGCGTTCGATCACGACGTCCGCCTGCCGCGCGCCGAGCTGCTCGACGTCACCCGTCGCATCCGCTACCTCGCGCAGCGCAACGCGCCGCTGCGGCTCGCGTTCGCGGAGGGGGAGCTGACCGTTGCCGCGGAGACGCCGGAGATCGGCGACGCGAGCGAGTCGATGCCGTGCGCGTTCGAGGGCGAGGCGATGGAGATCGCCTTCAATCCCCAGTTCTTCATCGAGGGGATCGAGTCGGTCGAGACCGAGGAGGTGGTGCTTCGACTCACTTCGCCGTTGCGCCCGGGACTCCTTCAGCCCGCCGGCTCGGAGGAGTTCAGCTACCTCGTGATGCCGATCCGCCTGACCGTCTGAGCGCCGCGGGGCGCCCGTCGACATGAAGGTGACCCGGATCGAGCCGCTGTCGTTCCGGAACCTCGCGGACGCGCCGATCGACCTGGGGCCGGGGCTCACCGTGCTCCACGGGCCCAACGGCGCCGGCAAGACCAACGTCCTCGAGGCGCTCTTCTTCGCCCTCACCGGACGCTCCTGCCGGACCCGTCGCGAGCGGGAGGCGATCGCGTTCGGGGCCGACCTCGCCCGCGTCGAGGCGGCGCTCGAGGCCGATCCGAGCGAGCCGGCCGAGCCGATGCGGATGCTCGCCTCGATCTCGAGCGGCGAGTCGCGCCGGCGGATCGTCGACGGCTCGCCGGCGCGGCCCGAGGACGATCGCCGCCGGCCGGCGCTGAGCGTGTTCATGCCGGACCGCCTCGCCCTGGTCAAGGGCCCGCCGAGCCCGCGGCGCGCCCACCTCGACCGGCTCTCGGGGGCGCTGCGGCCGGCCCGCGCCGACGCGCGGCGGACGTACTCGCGGGCGCTCGCGCAGCGCAACAACCTGCTGACGCGGGTGCGGCGTGGGGGGGACCCCGGCACCCTCGACGCCTGGGACCGGGAGCTGGCCGAGCGCGCGGCGCCGCTCGTCGAGTCGCGCGCCGAGGCCGCGGCCGAGCTGGTCGAGCCGTTCGCCCTCGCCGCGGCCGAGCTCGGGCTCGAGGGCGGCGCGACGATCGAGTACCGCCCGCGCACCGGGACGCTCGACGCCGACGGGATCGCCGCCGAGCTGGCCGAGCGCCGCGAGGGGGACGTCGCCCGCGGCTTCACCGGCTACGGCCCGCACCGCGACGAGGTCGAGCTGTCCTTCGGCGGGCGCTCGCTGCGCCGCTACGGCTCCCAGGGACAGCAGCGGATCGGCCTGCTGGCGTTGCTCTTCGCCGAGCGGGAGGCGCTGCGAGCCGCCCGTCGCCGGCTGCCGCTGATGCTCCTCGACGACGTGATGAGCGAGCTCGACCCCGAGCGCCGGGGCCGCCTCGTCGGCCTGCTCGAGAGCGACGGGCAGGCCGTGATCACCGCGACCGAGCTCGGCCACGTGCCGGCGACGGGCGCGACCGAGCTGGCGATCTCGGCGGGCGCCGCGAGCGCGGGGGAGGCGATCGGATGAGCGACCGGCGCGCTCCTCGCAAGCTCGGCGGGGCCTTCTCGAAGCTCGTCGCCGAGCATGCTCCGCTGACCCTCCTCGCCGAGGTCCAGGCGGCCTGGCCGGAGGCCTGCGGCGAGGCGATCGCGGCCCGCTCCGAGCCCGTGAGCGAGCGCGGGGGAGTGGTCACGATCGCCTGCGAGAGCGGCCCGTGGGCGCAGGAGCTGGAGCTGATGGGGGACCTGCTGCGCGAGCGAATCGACGCCATCGTCGGGGCCGAACGGGTGCTCGGACTGCGGTTCACGGCCGACCTCGCCCGGCACCGCTGAAACCCGCGCATCTCGCGTTCCTGAATAGTCGCGATTTGCAGGGCTTTTGTGACCCAGGGCGGGGAGGGGCCGACCGGGCCGCCTGGTATCCTTATGTCAACCGACCGGCGCAATCCCGCTTCGGGCTGGCCAAGCATCGCCGGCCCACGCTCTGCGGGAATTACGCGGCCTTCTGCCGCCGCCGGGCACGGGATCATGGAACCCCCTGATGGGAAGGAACGAGTGAGCAAGAAGACCGACGAGAAGAATGCGAAGGACCACCCCGAGGACGCCGGGTACGGCGCCTCCGACATCACCGTCCTCGAGGGTCTCGAAGCCGTCCGCAAGCGGCCGGGCATGTACATCGGCTCGACCGGTGTCCGCGGCCTCCACCACCTGGTCTACGAGGTCGTCGACAACTCCGTCGACGAGGCGCTCGCCGGTCACTGCGACAACGTCGCGGTCACGATCCACCCCGACAACTCGGTCACCGTGGTCGACAACGGCCGCGGCATCCCGGTCGGGATCATGGAGAAGGAGGGGCGGCCCGCGGCCGAGGTCGTGCTCACCGTCCTGCACGCCGGCGGCAAGTTCGGCGACGGCGGCGGCTACAAGGTCTCCGGCGGCCTGCACGGCGTCGGCGTCTCCGTCGTCAACGCGCTCTCCGAGCGCCTCCACCTCGAGATCCGCACCGACGGCTACGTCTGGACCCAGGACTACGTGCGCGGCATTCCTCAGGGCGACCTGACCAAGGGCGAGAAGACCAAGGAGCACGGCACGACGATCTCCTTCCTGCCCGACAGCGAGATCTTCGACGAGTTCGAGTTCGACTACGCGACGCTCGCCGAGCGCATGCGCGAGACCGCGTTCCTCACCCGCGGCCTGCGGATCAAGCTCACCGACGAGCGCGGCGAGGGCCACAGCGAGGAGTTCTACGCCGAGGGCGGGCTGGTCGACTTCGTCGCCCACCTGAACGCGACGAAGGACGCGCTGCACAAGAAGACGATCTTCATCGAGGGCGACTCCGACGAGGGCGCGCTCGAGGTGGCGATGCAGTGGAACACCGGCTACCAGGAGTCGCTGTTCTCGTTCGCCAACAACATCAACACGCACGAGGGCGGCTCGCACCTGTCCGGCTTCCGCTCGGCGCTGACCAGGACCCTGAACGCCTATGCGCGCGAGAAGGGCCTGCTCAAGGAGAAGGACCCGAACCTCTCCGGCGACGACGTCCGCGAGGGGCTGACCGCGGTCGTCTCCGTGAAGCTCCAGGACCCGCAGTTCGAGGGGCAGACGAAGACCAAGCTCGGCAACCCGCCGATCGAGGGCTTCGTCCAGGGCATCGTCAACCGCAAGCTCGCCGAGTTCCTCGAGGAGAACCCGGGCGACTCGCGCCGGATCGTGCTCAAGTCGATCGACTCGGCCCGGGCTCGCGCGGCGGCACGCAAGGCGCGCGACCTGACCCGCCGCAAGTCGGCGCTCGAGAACTCGACCCTGCCCGGCAAGCTCGCCGACTGCAGCGTCCGCGACCCGAGCCTGACCGAGCTGTTCATCGTCGAGGGCGACTCGGCCGGCGGCTCCGCCAAGCAGGCGCGCGACCGCTCGACGCAGGCGGTCCTGCCGCTGTTCGGCAAGATCATCAACGTCGAGAAGAACCGGATCGACAAGGTGCTCGCGAACGACGCCGTGCAGTCCCTGATCACCGCGATCGGGACCGGGGTGCACGAGGAGTTCAACATCGCCGACGCGCGGTACCACAAGCTCGTGATCACGACCGACGCTGACGTCGACGGCGCTCACATCCGGACGCTGATCCTGACGTTCTTCTTCCGGCAGATGCCGGAGCTGATCGACATGGGCTACGTCTACATCGCCAAGCCGCCGCTGTACCGGGCGAAGAGCGGGCGCAACGAGCTCTACCTCGAGAAGGAGTCCGAGCTCGAGCAGTTCCTGCTCCGCGACAAGATCGAGAAGTTCGAGCTGACCGACCCCGAGGGCGAGACGACGAAGCTGAGCGCCTCGAAGTGGCAGCGGTTCAACCGCTCCTACAAGGAGTACGAGGGCTGGGTCAGCTCGCTGCAGGCGCACTACGGCCACGAGCGGGTGAACTTCCTCAGCGAGTCGACGATCCTCGACACCGGGGTCGCCAGCCTCGCCGGGGTCCGCGAGCTGGTCGAGACCGCCAACCTCGAGGCCGCGCCCTACGACACCGAGCTCCAGTCGGGGACCGACGACGAGCTGGTGATCAAGGCGATCCACAAGAAGTCGGGCCTCGCCCGCATCCACCGGATGCCGGCGGCCCTGTTCACCTCGACCGAGTACCGCAAGCTGGTCGAGGTCCACGCCTCGCTGCTGAAGCAGATCGGCAACCCGCCGATCAAGGTGGCCCTCGGCGAGCGGGTCAAGGAGTGCGACTCCTTCGGCGCGGTCCGCACCGCGGTGCTCGACCTGGCGAAGCAGGGCGTGACGCTGCAGCGGTTCAAGGGCCTCGGCGAGATGAACGCCGAGCAGCTGCGGGTGACGACGATGGCGCCCGAGACCCGCACGCTCCTGCAGGTGACGATCGACGACGCGGCGATGGCCGAGCGGGTCTTCAGCGACCTGATGGGGGACAAGGTCGAGCCGCGCAAGGTGTTCATCACCGAGAACGCCCGCGACGTGGACGTGCTCGATGTCTAGGCGGCATCGAGTCACCGGCGCCCGCATCCCAACCACTGAAATGAGGGTCTGATGGAAGCCTCCGACGTCCTCGGCGGCGGCAACGTGGAGATCCGCGAGATCTCCACCGAGATGCGCTCGGCGTACCTCGACTACGCGATGAGCGTGATCGTCGGCCGGGCGCTGCCCGATGTCCGCGACGGCCTCAAGCCGGTCCACCGGCGGGTGCTCTACGCGATGCACGACCTCGGCCTGCAGCCGAACCGGCCGTACCGGAAGTCCGCCTTCATCGTCGGCGAGGTGATGGGCAAGTACCACCCGCACGGCGACCAGTCGATCTACGACACGCTCGTGCGGATGGCGCAGGACTTCTCCCTGCGCAGCCCGCTCGTCGACGGCCAGGGCAACTTCGGCTCGATCGACGACGACCCGCCCGCCGCCATGCGTTACACGGAGGCCCGGCTCGCCCGCCTGGCCACCGAGATGCTCCGCGACATCGACGCGGAGACCGTCGACTTCGGCCCCAACTACGACGAGTCCTCGGCCGAGCCGCTGGTGCTCCCGTCGCGGTTCCCGAACCTCCTCGTCAACGGCTCCTCCGGGATCGCCGTCGGCATGGCGACGAACATCCCGCCGCACAACCTCGGCGAGGTGATCGGCGGGGTGCAGGCGTACCTCGACGATCCCGAGATCGACACCGAGGGCCTGATGAAGCACATCAAGGGCCCCGACTTCCCGGGCGGCGGCACGATCATGGGCTCGGCCGGCATCAAGGACGCCTACCGCTCCGGCCGCGGCTCGGTCCGCGTCCGCGCCAAGGCCCACATCGAGCCGATCAAGAACGGCAAGGAGGCGATCATCGTCTCCGAGCTGCCGTTCACGGTGAAGAAGGGCGGCGACGGCGGCCTGATCACGAAGATCGCCGACCTCGTCCGCGACAAGAAGCTGACCGAGATCTCCGACCTGCGCGACGAGTCGGACCGCTCCGGCATGCGCCTGGTGATCGAGCTCAAGCGCGACGCGATCCCGAAGGTCGCGCTCAGCAAGCTCTACAAGCACACGCAGATGCAGGCGAGCTTCGGCGTCAACATGGTCGCGCTCGTCGACAACGTGCCGCGGACCCTCTCGCTGAAGGAGATGATCCGCCACTACGTCGGGCATCAGCGCGAGGTCATCATCCGGCGCACGCAGTACCAGCTGCGCCAGGCCGAGGCCCGGGCTCATGTGCTCGAGGGCATCCTCATCGCCCTCGACAACCTCGACGCGGTGATCGCGCTGATCCGCGCTTCGGCGAACCCGGACGAGGCCCGCGAGGGGCTGATCGAGAAGTTCGAGCTGACCGAGATCCAGGCGCAGGCGATCCTCGACATGCGCCTGCAGCGCCTGACCGCGCTCGAGTCGGACAAGGTCCGCGCCGAGCACGCCGAGCTGATGGAGCGGATCCGCCACCTGCGCGAGCTGCTCGGGGACGAGAAGCGGATCGACGCGGTGATCAGCACCGAGCTCGCCGAGCTGGGCGAGCGCTACGCCGACGCGCGCCGCACCGACATCACCTTCGCCGAGGGCGAGGTCGACATCGAGGACATGATCGCCGACCAGCAGATGGTGATCTCGCTGACCGCCGGCGGGTACGTCAAGCGGTTGCCGCTCGCCACCTACCGCCAGCAGCATCGCGGCGGCAAGGGGGTGACCGGGATGAACCTCAAGGAGGACGACTACATCGAGCACCTCCACATCTGCTCGACCCACGACTACCTGCTGTTCTTCACGAACCGCGGCAAGGTCTACCGGCTCAAGGTCTACGAGCTGCCCGAGGGTCAGCGCACGGCGCGCGGCAAGGCGCTCGTCAACGTGCTGCCGCTGCGCGACGGCGAGAAGGTGATGGCGGTGATCCCGACCAGGGACTTCACCGAGAACAAGTTCCTCGCCTTCGCGACGGCCCAGGGCCTGATCAAGAAGACCGAGTTCATCAAGTACAACACGCCGATCCGGGCCGACGGGATCATCGCGATCAAGGTCCGCGACGGCGACGAGCTCGTGCAGGTCCGTCTCACCTCGGGCGAGGAGGACATCCTGATGGTCTCGCGCGAGGGCAAGGCGTCGCGCTTCAGCGAGGAGAAGATCCGGGCGATGGGCCGCGACACCTCCGGCGTGCAGGGGATGAACGTCTCCGACAAGGTCGACGGGACTCCCAACCGGGTGCTGGCGATGGACGTCGTCCGGCCCGAGACCGAGGTCTTCGTCGTCACCGAGAACGGCTACGGCAAGCGCACCCCGGTCGAGGACTACCCGACGAAGGGCCGCGGGACGAAGGGGATGCTGACCGCGAAGCTGACCGCGAAGAAGGGCGGCCTCGCCGGCGCGATGATCGTCAAGGAGCACCAGGACCTGCTCTTCATCTCCGTCAACGGGATGGTGCAGCGGACCTCGGTGCGCGGCATCTCGAGCATGGGCCGGGCGACGCAGGGCGTCAAGGTGATGAACATCGCCGACGACGATCGCGTCAGCGCGGTCGCGCTGGTGGTCGAGCCGCAGTCGGCGGCCGTCGTGCCCGAGGGGGATGACGCCGGCGCGGATGGCGGAACGGACGCCGCCGCTTCGACGGCGCCCCTGGTCGACGACGGCACCGAGGACGACGCCGACGAGGACCGCGACGTCATCGACGAGGTGCTCGAGGACGCCGAGGACGCGGTCCAGGAGGCCGAGGAATCCGGCGCGACGCCGGACGAGGACGCCTCCGCCTGACGGGCTCCGGCAGACCGGCGGGGACGACTCGCCGGTTTGCTTGAATGCTCGGACCAGAGAAAGGAGGTGGTCCTACATTGAGTGACATGTTTTTCGGGACGCTGGAGGTGACGGGCCGCTAGGCGGCACGTGTGCGCCGCCCGGCGAATCCAAACCCGGGCACCGGCGAGTGAGCGAGATCGGGAGACGTCCCGCCTGATCGACTACATCGCTTTTTCGTCTCAGTACCGCACCTGTGAGAGGCCGCCTTCGGGGCGGCCCTTCGTCGTTCTGGGTCGGCTCGGAAGTTGGAGGCCGGGGGCGGCAGGGGTTGCGGGGCGGTTCGCAGAGCTCACTTGAGCACCCCTCCACCCCTGCCACCCCCGGCCTTCGTGGGCGGGGCAGCGCGAGGCCGAGCTGTTGCTTGGGAAAGAGGGTGGGGGAGGGGAGTCTAGGCGGCCATGGCCAAGTAGGGCTCCCACGATTGGGGGATTCTTGGGGCCGCTACTCGGATGAAGACGTTTGGGCCGGGGGGCTTTGGGGCGTTGCGTGGGTGCATCTCGATCTCTCTTGGGAGGCGGTTTCCCTTGCGGCGGTTGCACGGGGCGCAGGAGGCGACGATGTTCTCCCAGACCGACTCGCCGCCGCGGCTGCGCGGGATCACGTGGTCGACCGTCAGGCCGGTCCGCTCGCTGCCGCAGTACTGGCAGGTCCAGGCGTCGCGGGCGAGGACCGCCTTGCGGGTGATCTTGCGCCGGTGCACGTCGCGCGGGATCCGCACGTAGGTGACGAGGCGGATCACCACCGGCCGGTCGAGCTGGAGGCGCTCGGAGCGGACGGCGCGCTCGCCGCGCTCGATCAGCTCGGCCTTCGCCTTCAGCAGCAGGACGGCGGCGCGGCGGACGGTGCAGACGTGAATCGGCTCGTACGTCGCGTTGAGGACGAGGACCCGACCGCCGATCGATGCCCCCGCGGGCGTAGCGCGCATCCCGTCACCCGCCGGGCCCTCCCGCACCCGGTCCCCGGGGGCCGGCTCGGCAAGCGCGTCCATTCCGCGGAAGCTTAGCCACGCGACCGCCGTAGCTAACTCCGAGGGATCCCGCCCGGTCGGGTCCCCTCGGGGAGACCGGACGCGACGGGACTCCTCGGGCAGCGGGGAGGGCCGCCCACCTGGTAGCTGCCGAGGATCCTCACCGTCTCGGCCTTCTCCGCCAGGGCGTCGATGCCGGCGTCGATCGTCTCGTCGCCGGTGCGGCCGTCGAGGTCGATGAAGAACAGGTAGCGGCCGAGCCCGCTGCGGCGCGGGCGGGATTCGATCCGCGTCATGTTGATCCCGCGGTCCGAGAGCTCGGCGAGGGCATCGGTCAGCGCCCCGGGCCGGTCGTCGCCGAGCTCGTAGAAGACGAGCGTCGTGCGCCAGGTGGCCGCGGGGTCCTCGGGCGGCAGCTCGACGCCGGCGGGCGCGAGCCAGGCGAAGCGGGTGACGTTGTCGGCCTCGTCCTCGACGCCGGCCTCGAGGACCACGCAGCCGTAGGCCCTCGCCGCCGCGGTCGACCCGAGCGCCGCCCAGGGCGCCTCGGTCTCGGCGACCTGGCGGACCGCGTCGGAGGTGCTGCTCACCGTCCGCACCTCGGCGTTCGGGAGCGAGTCGCGGAGGAAGCGCGCGCACTGCGAGCTGGCCTGCGGATGGGAGATCACCACCTCGACGTCCTCGATCGCGGTCCCCTCCCGCGCGATCAGCGTCTGGCGGATGCGGTGGTCGTGCTCGCCGACGATGCGAACGCGATCGGTGTCGAACGCAAGCGCGTCGAGGGTGGGGCGGACGGTTCCCTCGATCGAGTTCTCGAAGGGGACGAAGCCGCGCTCGGCCTCGCCGCTCTCCACCGCCTCGATCGCGGCGTGGATGGTGCCGCGGGGATCGAGGTCGAGCGGCCGGTCGCGGGCGGCGGCCAGCAGCGCCTCCTCGGAGAACGTCCCGGTCGGGCCGAGGTAGGCGACCTTCACTGCTCGGCGGGACCGCGCCGCGCGAGCTCCATCGCCTCGAGCTCCTCCGGCGAGAGGTCGAGCGGCGACTCGCCGGCGACGACGGGCTTGGCGTAGACCCGCGCCTGCTCGCGCTGCAGGATCGCGGTGACGAGCACGCCGGTGTCGTGGTCGTCGAGCAGAGCGACGGTGCTGGACTGCCTCCCGCTCGTCTCGTTGAAGGCGTCGTAGCGGATCACCGAGGTCTTGGAGATCGTCCCGGCGAGCCGGGTCTCGGCCTCCTCGAGGCGGCGAGTCAGCCGCTCGCTCTCCCCGGTGAGGGCGTGCTGCATCGCCTCGACCTCGCGGGCCAGGGCCGCGGCGTGCTCGACCAGGTCGGTCCGGCCCTCGCCGAGGACGAGGCGCTGGTCGTTGCGGACCCGGCGCAGCCGGATCGCCAGGAACAGGCAGAGCAGCAGCGCCAGCAGAGCCGTCCCGGCCGCCGCCAGCGCAACGATCCCGACGTCGGAGTCGAAGGCTTCCACGCGCGGAATACCTTCGGCGTTAGTCCGGCGAGACCTAGAAGCGGTGCACCGGGCTAGTACAGGTGGCCTTGTTGTTGTCGGCGATCTTCTCGCCGCAGACCGTCGCGACCTCGACGTCGAGGCTGACCGTCTCGCCTGACTTCGGCGCGGGGGTCAGCTTGATCGGAATCGACTGGACCTCCTGGGAGGCGATCGAGTCGATCGTCTCGCTGCCCTCGATCCCGTCGCCGCTGACGGAGACCTCGATGTCGGTCTCCTCGCTGTCGCCGCCGTTCTGGACGTCGACCTGGATCTCGGTGTCGCCCGTTGCCGCCACGGTCGTGTTCGGGTCGAGCGCGACGCCCGAGGGCAGGCCGATCGTGGAGACGATCGCCATCCCGTGCACCCCGTTGTCGCCGGGGTCGCAGTTCGCCCCCGCAGCGCCGGCGAGCGCGTCCCCGCCGGTGCTGGTCGCGACGCTGGAGAAGGCCGCCGCCACGTCGTCGGGGTTGAGGAAGTCGAAGTCCTTGGTCGGGGTCCGGGAGGAACTGGCTGTCGGGGACGCCGTCCTCGACCACGACCTCCTGGTCCTCGAGCGCCTGCTCGATCTGGTCGCGGGCGCGGGCGTAGAGGATGTCGCTGGCCGAGAGGACCTTCATCTGCGTGTAGATCACGTCGGATGCGTCCTTCGCCTCGCTGCCGCTGAGCTTGCTCAGCTGGGACGAGACGCCCTCGAGGGCGTCGTGGCGGAGCTCGAAGGAGATCTCGATCAGGCCCTGCGCCTCCTCGACCTCGCCGGGGGCGTCGAGGCGGCGGCGCGGTCCATCAGCCCCTGCGAGGTGCCGAGGTCGGTGCGGACCTCCGACTCGAAGTCGAGGCCGTCGAGCTGGCTGCCGCTCTCGCCGGTGAGGCGGCCGAAGAACTGCTGGCTCAGCTGGTCGGTCTCGGAGGTGATCGAGCTCAGGTCGTTGACGTAGTTCTGGAACGAGCGGTCCTTGCGGGCGTCGAGGCAGCCGCGGAAGGCGATCACGATCAGGATCAGCATCACGATCGCGCCGATCGCGAGGGCGGCCTGGCGAGCGCGGACCTGCTGGCGCGTGGGGGGATGACCGGCGCCCGGCGGTCCGCCGGCGGGTGCAGGCCTGTCCCGTCTCCGGGGCGGCTGCTCTGCGTCGTCGTCGTCGAAGAAGTCCACGGCTTCCGGGCCTTTCGCCAGAAGCATGACAATACCTCCGGCTAGAGCCACCGCCCTCCAACGCCAGGATCTCCCGCCACGGTGGGGCCCCCTCCCGGGGAAGCGGACGCGAAGCGGAGCATTTCCCCGGAGGTGTCTCGTTCGCAGGAAGACCGCTTGGCTTGGCGAAATCGAACTCGTGGTCGAAGGCGAGCTTGTACTGGGGCGGTTCACCGTCGGTGAGCGGATCGGCGACGGAGGTCACGGCACCGTTCACCGCGCCTGGGACGAGCGGCTCTGCCGCTGGGTCGCCGTCAAGGCGGTCGAGGGCGACTCCGCCGGCCGCGTGCTCCGCGAGGCCCACGCCGCCGCCCGCCTGAACCACCCCGGGATCGTCACCCTCTACGAGCTCGGCGAGCACAACGGCTGCGCCTACCTCGTCAGCGAGCTGGTCGAGGGCCCCAACCTCCGGGAGCTGGCGACGAGCGCCGCGATCTCCGACCGCGAGGTCGCCGACGTCGGCGCCGAGCTCTGCGCCGCGCTGACGCACGCTCACGCCGCCGGCGTCATCCACCGCGACCTCAAGCCCGACAACGTCCTCGTCCGCCGCGCCCGCGCCGGGCGGTTCTCGCGCGACTCCGGCGAGCGCGCGCTGCTCGCCGACTTCGGCATCGCCAGCATCGAGGACGCGCCCTCGCTGACCGCGACCGGCCAGGTCGTCGGAACGCTCGCCTACATGTCGCCGGAGCAGGCGCTCGGGGACGAGGTCGGCCCCGAGACGGACGTCTACTCGCTCGGCCTGACCCTCTACGAGCTCTGGTCCGGGGTCAATCCCGTCATCCGTTCCACCCCGGCGGCCACGGCGCGCGCGATCGGCGAGCCGCTGCCCAGCCTCGCCGAGTGCCGGCCCGAGCTGCCGCCGGCGCTGATCGCCGCCGTCGACGCCTGCCTCGAGCGGGACCCCCTCGACCGCCCCGGACTCGCGGACCTGCGCGAGTCCCTGATCATGCTGCGCGGCGCGCTCCATCCCGACCGCGCCGTCCCCGAGCCGCTGCTCGGCGCCGACGAAGAGCAACCGCGGCTGGAGGTGCCCACCCGGCCCCTGGCCATCCTGCTCGGCGCCGGTGCCGTCGCGCTGGCCGGCTCGCTGCTCGGGCTCCCCGGCCTTGCGATCGTCGCCGCGGCGCTGTTCGCGCCGGCCGCGCTCAGCCTCGCCCGGGTTCGTGAATGGGTGACGCCGGCGATCGCCCCCGTCCTCGGCCTGATCGGCGCGGCCCCCGCCTTCCTCGCGCTCGCCGCGCGTCACGAGCGGACCGGCGGTCGCATCGCCCTGGCGGCGCTCGCCTGGGCGTGGACCGGGATCGCCGGCGCGATCCTCGGCAGGGCCCTCGGAGTCTCCGCCCCGGTCGATGCGAGCGGCTGGGTCGGCTCCGGCCCGGTGGCGGTCGGCGACGTCCTCGGCTCGCTGCTCACCCCGACCGCGATCTCGATCGGGCTGATCTGGGTCGGCGGGACCGTCCTGCTCGGCCTGCTCCTCGACGCCACGGAGCCCGCGGGCGCGGCCGTCGGGGGCCTGATCTGGTCGGCGACGATCGTCGCCTCGCTCGGCGCCGCGGGCCATGACGCGGTGCCCACCATCCTGCTCACGCCCGCGCTGGTGATCGCCGTCGCCGTCGCGATCTGGGACCGCCACGGCCGCCCCGACCTGCGCGAATGGCTGCCCGAGCCCGCACTCCCGGCGGTCGCGGCGACCGCCGTCCGGCCCCGTCCGGCGGCCGGCCCGAGGCCCGCCCCCGTGCGCCCGCCGCTCAATCCCGCCCTCGCCCCGCCCGCCGACGATGAGATCCGCGCGACCCGGACGGCGAGAAGGCACGTGCGCGCGGCGCTCCACGGCGCCGGACCTGGCGCCGGGTTGCCGTAGGATTCCAGCCGTCCCTCGCGTGCCGGCGGGGACCGAGCCGGCGCGCGACGACCCATCTCCCATGAGCGTTCTACGTAATCTCGAAGCGAGGATCGAGGGGCTCGTCGAGGGCGTCTTCAGTCGCGCCTTCAGCTCCCAGGTTCAGCCTGTGGAGATCGCCCGCAAGCTCGCGAAGGAGATGGACTCCCACAAGACGGCGTCCGTCTCCCAGACCTACGCCCCGAACAGCTACACCGTCTGGCTCTCCACCGAGGACCACGAGCGCCTCGAGGGCTACACGCGCTCGCTCTCGCAGGAGCTCTCCGCCTACCTGCTCGAGCACGCCCGCCGCCAGGACTACGCGCTGCTCACCCGGCCCGAGGTGATGATCGAGGTCGACGAGCGGCTGCGCCTCGGCGAGTTCGGGATCCAGCCGCGGCTGGTCAAGCCCCCGGTCCGCAAGGGCGACACCGGCGAGCAGGGGCAGCACGGCCACACGATGGTCTACTCGGCTCCGGTCAAGCAGAAGGACCCGCGCGGCAGCCGCAAGCCGGCCGCTCCGCTGACGCAGACCCGGGCGATCGTCTCGCTCAACGACCGTCGCTACGTGCTCGACGGCCCGGTCTCGGTACTCGGCCGCTCGCGCGATTGCGATTGCGTCTTCGACGACCACAACGTCTCCCGCCGCCACGCCGAGCTGCGGCGCAACTCCAACGGCGACTGGCAGATCGTCGACCTCGGCTCGACCAACGGGGTCAAGGTGAACGGCCGCCGCGTCGACACCTCGCGGCTCTCACCCGGCGACGACGTATCCCTCGGCACAGTCTCGTTCACGTTCGACATCGAGCAGTGAGCATCGACCGCGACCCGAGAGCGAGGCGCCGCGATGGAAGCTGATCCCGCCGCAGTAGCCCTGAAGTTCGCCTTCCTCGGCGTCCTCTACCTCTTCCTGCTCGTGATCGCGCGCAGCGCGCTGAAGGACCTGCGCGGCAGTCGCGGCGTCGGCGCCGCGCCCGACGGCACCGGGATGCACGCGGTCGTGGGCGGCCGGTCGCCGGCCACCGACGCGAACCTGATCGCGGTGACGGGCGGCGGGCTGACTCCCGGGGAGCGCATCGACCTGTTCGGCGGGGTCACGATCGGCCGCGACGCCGAGGCCGACGTCCGGATCGAGGACCGCTACGCCTCCGGGATCCACTGCCGCGTCCACAGTCGCGGCAACGAGTACTTCGTCGAGGACCTGAACTCGACCAACGGCACGTATCTGAACGACGGTGACCTGAACGGCGAGTCGGTGCTGCGCGACATGGACACGATCCGCATCGGCGACACCGAGCTGCGCTTCGAGTTCGAGCACGACGAGGGCTACGGCTGATGCTGGAGGTCGTCGAGGCCGTCCAGCTGAGCGACACCGGCCGCCAGCGGGAGGCGAACGAGGACTCCTACTTCTCCCGCTCGCCCCTGTTCGCGGTCGCCGACGGGATGGGCGGCGCGCAGGCCGGGGAGGTCGCCTCCAAGGTCGCGGTCGAAGCGTTCGAGGCGATCCGCGGCGACGAGTACCCGCCGGAGGAGCTCCTCCGCTCCACCGCGCAGCTCGCCAACAAGCGGATCTTCGACCTCGCGCAGGGCGACAGCTCCCGCTCGGGGATGGGGACGACCCTGACCGCGGCGATGGTCCACGGCGACGAGATCAGCTTCGGTCACGTCGGCGACAGCCGCGCCTACGTATGGCGCGACCGCAAGCTCAAGCAGATCACCAACGACCACTCGCTGGTCGAGGAGCTGCGCCGGCAGGGACGCCTGACGCGCGACCAGGCGGCGGAGCATCCGCAGCGCTCGGTGATCACCCGGGCCCTCGGTCCCGAGCCCAAGGTCAAGGTGGACACGATGACCTTCCAGGCGCGGCCGGGCGACGTGATCCTGCTCTGCTCCGACGGCCTGACGACGATGCTCGCCGACGAGGACGTCGCCGCGATCCTCGCCCGCGAGGGCGACCTCAAGCGAACCGCGCGCCGGCTGATCCGCGCCGCCAACGATCGCGGCGGCCGCGACAACATCACCGTCGTCCTCTTCCGGGTGGAGGACGCCGGCGCCGACGCGGACGGCGTCGACGAGGGCGCGACCCTGATCGGGGCGAGCGCCGAGGAGGGCGGGCTGACCGCCGACGCGGTCAAGGCCGCCGCCGCCGAGCACGCCTCCTCGACGCGTTCCCGTCGCCCCGACACCGGGACCTCCTCCGCCACGCGGGCGACGCCCCCGCCCCCGAAGTCCCGCCGCGGTCGCGGGCGAACCGTCCTGAAGGTCCTCCTCGGCCTGCTCGTGCTGGCGGCGGTCCTCGCCGCGGCGATCTTCGGCATGCGCCAGGTCTACTTCCTCGGCGTCGACGACGACGGCAAGGTCGGCCTCTACCGCGGCCTGCCGTACGAGCTGCCGCTCGGGGTCGAGCTCTACTCCGAGGTCACGCCCAGCGCGATCACGCTCGAGCAGCTGCCCGAGGAGCGCAGGGAGGTCGCCGTCGACCACGACCTGCGCTCGCGCGACGACGCCGAGTCGCTGATCGAGGACCTCGAGAACGCCGCGGCCGCAGCGCAGACCGGCGCGGCGATCAGCGGCTCCGGCGGCGGCGCGGCGGGGTCCTCGGACACCCCGCCCGAGACCGTCGACCCCGCCGGGGGCGGGGGTTGAGCGCGCGTAACCGGGAGCTGCTGGGGCTGTTCCCGGTGGCGGGCCTGCTGATCGCCGGCTTCGCCGCGGTTCTCGTCGTCCGCGGCAACGATCTCGACAACACGAGCCTGATCTTCGGCGCGTACTTCTTCGCGATCTGCGTCGCCGCGCACATCTTCCTCCGCTTCCGGCTGCCCAACGCCGACCCCTACCTGTTCCCGCTGGTCGCCCTGCTGGCCGCGATCGGGCTGGTGATGCTCTACCGGATCGATGAATCGCTGGCGCGCGACCAGGCCAACTGGTTCGTCGCCGGGCTCGCGCTGTTCATGGCGACGATCGTCTTCCTCAGGGACTTCCACATCCTCGAGCGCTACCGCTACCTGATCGTCACCGGTGGCCTGATCCTGCTGATGCTGCCTCGCGCGCCGGTGATCGGCGCGCAGGTCAACGGCGCCTACCTCGGCGTCGACATCGGCCCGCTCGCGTTCCAGCCCGCCGAGTTCGGCAAGCTCGCGGTCGTCGTGTTCCTGGCGAGCTACCTGCGCGAGCATCGCGAGGTGCTGGTCGTGGGGGCCAAGCGGATCGCCGGGATCACCCTGCCGCCGCTCAAGCACCTCGGGCCGATGCTGGTCGTCTGGGGAGCGGCGATGGTCCTGCTCGTCTTCATCCGCGACCTGGGCAGCTCGCTGATGTTCTTCGGCGCCTTCCTCGCGCTGATCTACGTGGCGACCAACCGGATCTCATTCGTCCTGATCGGGCTGGTGATGTTCCTCGTCGGCGCCTGGTTCTTCGCCACGACGGTCGGCCACGTGCAGGACCGGATCGACATCTGGCTCGATCCCTACTCCGACCCCGACGGCACCGGGTACCAGGTGCTGCAGGCGATGTTCGCGCAGGCTGACGGCGGGCTCTTCGGCCAGGGCATCGGCGAGTCCCTGCTCAAGGCGCCGGGCGCGGCCGGCACGCTGATCCCTGAGGTCCAGACGGACTTCATCTACGCGCTGATCGTCAACGAGCTCGGCCTCTTCGGCGGCTGCGGCGTGATCCTGATCTACCTGCTGATCGCGGCGCGCGGGTTCAAGATCGCGACGATCGCCGACGACGGGTTCTCGAAGCTGCTCGCGGCGGGACTGACGGCGGTCTTCGCGCTGCAGGCGTTCGTGATCATCGGCGGCGTGATCCGGGTGATTCCCCTGACCGGCGTCACCCTGCCCTTCGTCAGCTACGGCGGCAGCTCGGTCCTCGCCAACATGGTCCTGCTCGCGCTGCTGCTGCTGATCTCCGATCGTGCCCGGCGCCAGCTCGCCGAATCGGCGGGTGGCTGCGATGAACGCCCCGATCACCGGCTCTTCCTCGGCATCCTCGTGCTCTTCGCACTGCTGGTCGGCTTCACGAGCAACTGGTCGGTCTTCGATGCCGAGGACCTGCAGGCGAACGCCGAGAACAAGCGCCCGCTGCTCGAGGCCCAGCAGGTCGAGCGCGGGCGGATCATCTCCTCCGACGGCGAGGTGATCGCCGAGAGCACACCCAAGGGGAAGGGCGACGACCTCCGCTACATCCGCCGCTACCCGCAGGGGAGCCTCTTCGGCAACCCGATCGGCTACAGCCTGATCGACCAGTCCTCGGGCTTCGAGCGGGCCGAGGAGGCGGTGCTCACCGGCGACGAGAACGAGTTCGTCACCCTGCTCGACCAGATCCGCGGCCGCTCGCAGGAGGGCTCCGACATCGTCACGACCCTCGACGCGGGAGCGCAGCGCGTTGCCATGGACCTGCTCGGCCAGCAGGCGAGCCCCGGCGCGGTCGTCGCGATCGAGCCGCAGACCGGCGCCGTCAAGGTGATGGCGAGCACGCCGGGCTACGACCCCAACGCCGACGCGGAGACGCTCGCGAAGCTCGCGGCCGACGGCACCGACTCGCCGCTCTTCGACCGCACCGTGCAGTCGACCTACCCGCCGGGCTCGACGATGAAGGTCGTCACCGCGGCCGCGGCGCTCGACTCCGGCGAGTTCACGCCCGAGTCGGTCCTCAACGCGGACTCTCCCCAGGAGTTCAGCGGCGTCGACCTCGCCAACTCCGGGAACCAGTCGTTCGGCGACATCCCCATGCGGACGGCGCTGACCAACTCCGTCAACACCTACTGGGCGCAGGTCGGCGAGCAGCTCGGCGAGGACACGCTGCTCGAGTACATGGAGCGCTTCGGCTTCCTCCAGGACCCCGACGTGGAGCTGCCCGACGACCAGAAGGCCCCGAGCGGCATCTACGCCCTGCAGAAGGACGGCGGCAGCGAGCTGGTCGACTCCGGCTTCGACATCGCCCGCGTGGCGATCGGCCAGGGCGGCGAGGAGGGCTCGCTGCTCGCCTCGCCGATGCAGATGGCGCAGGTCGCCGCGACGGTCGCCAACAGCGGGACCCTGATGCGGCCGACGCTGGTCGAGGCGATCAAGGATCCCGACGGACGGACGACCGAGGAGCTCGACCCGGAGGAGCAGAGCGAGGTCATGAGCGAGGAGTCGGCCGCAGCGCTGGCGGAGATGATGACCAGCGTGGTCGACGAGGGCACCGCGACGGCCCTCGCCGGGGACCTCGGCGGCACCCCGTTCGCCGGCAAGACCGGAACGGCGGAGATCGACGTCGAGGCGGGCCTCAACCAGGTCTGGTTCATCGGCTTCGCTCCGGTCGATGACCCGCAGATTGCGATCGCGACGACGGTCGAGCGCTGCACCGGCTGCTTCGGTGGCGACACCGCGGGACCGATCGCCACCGCCGTCATGCGGGAGCTGCTCGGCGGATGACCCAGGGCCCGGCCTCATGAGGCTCAATCCACAGGACGTGATCGACGGCCGCTACCGGCTCGTCGAGCGGATCGGCTCCGGCGGGATGGCGGACGTGTGGCGGGCGAACGACTCCGAGCTCGGTCGCGACGTCGCGATCAAGGTGCTGCACGAGAACTTCTCCCGCGACGCCGAGTTCGTCGAGCGCTTCCGTCGCGAGGCCTCCTCGGCGGCCAGCCTCCAGCACCCCAACGTCGTCGCCGTCTACGACCGCGGCGACTACGAGGACACGTACTACATCGCCATGGAGCTGGTCGAGGGCTCGTCCCTGCGCGACCTGATCAACCGCGGCCTCGAGCCCGGCGAGGCGGTCGAGGTCACGCGCCAGGTGCTCACCGCCGCGAGCTTCGCCCACGGCCGGGGGATCGTCCACCGCGACCTGAAGCCGATGAACGTGCTGATCGACCGGCACGGGCGGATCCGCGTCACCGACTTCGGGATCGCCCGGGCGGGCAACTCCGAGATCACCCAGACCGGATCGGTGATGGGCACCGCCCAGTACCTGAGCCCGGAGCAGGCGCAGGGGATGGAGGTGACGCCCGCCGCCGACATCTACTCGATCGGGGTGATGCTGTTCGAGATGCTCACCGGCCGGGTCCCCTTCGATGGGGAGAACGCCGTTGCGATCGCGATGAAGCAGGTCGCCGAGGCCCCGCCGGCGCCGAGCTCGATCAACCCCGCGGTCTCACCGGCGCTCGACGCGGTCGTCCTCAAGGCGCTGGCCAAGGAGCCCGCCAACCGGTTCGCCAGCGCGGTCGAGATGTCCGCGGCGCTCGACGCGGCCGAGGCGGATCCGCAGCGCTCGCCGGGTCACACGCAGCGCTTCGAGGCGATCGTCGCCGAGTACGAGGAGGAGCCGGACAACCGCCGCCGCAACCTCCTGATCGCGGCGCTGATCGCGCTGCTCCTCGCCGGCGCGGCCCTGGCGTACTTCCTCACCCGCCCCGACGAGGTCCGGATCCCCGACGTGACCGGCAAGACCGAGGTCGAGGCGACGCTGGCCCTGCAGGAGGCCGGGTTCACGGTCGACGCCGACCGGGTGCAGAACCCGGCGCCGGCCGATCAGGTGATCGAGAGCGACCCGCGGGAGGGCACCAAGGCCGAGGAGGGGTCCACCGTCACGATCACGGTCAGCCTCGGCCCCGGCGACCGTCGAGATCCCGCGCGTCGCCGGGCTGCCCGTGGCGAAGGCGCGGGAGCGGCTCAAGGAGGCCGGCTTCGAATCGATCGTCGACAAGCAGCCGTCGGACTCGGTCAAGCCGGGCGTCGTGATCAGCAGCCAGCCCTCGGCCGGGTTCGCCACCGACCCCGGCGAGACGGTGGTCCTCAAGGTCTCGACCGGCGTCGAGACCGAGACCGTGCCCAGCGTGGTCGGGATGACCCGCGCCGAGGCCGCGAACGAGCTCGAGCAGGCCGGCTTCGTGCCGAACGCGGAGCCCGAGGACTCCGACGAGCCCGAGAACCAGGTGCTCGAGCCAGGACCCCGCCGGGGGCTCCGAGGAGGAGGTCGGCTCGACCGTCACGTTCGTCTACTCCTCCGGCGTCGGGACGATCACGCTCGAGGACTTCGTCGGCCAGAAGCTCACCTACGCCGAGCGCAAGCTCGGCAACGCCGGCCTCGACGTCGACGTGATCACCCAGGACGTCACGGAGTCCTCCCAGGACGGGGTCGTGCTCTCCCAGGCCCCGGGGTCGGGAGCGAAGCTCAGCCCCGGCGACCGGGTCACGCTGACGGTCGGCGAGTTCGTCGAGCCCGAGCCCGAGCCGGACCCGCCGACGAACTCGACGACGTCGACGACGGACTCGACCACGCCATGAGGATCGCGGTGATCCGCGGCGGCCGCTCGAGCGAGCACCCCGTGTCGCTGCGATCGGGAGCGGCGGTGGCCGAGGGGCTCCGCTCGGCCGGGCACGAGACGGTGGACGTGGTGATCGAGCGTGACGGGCGCTGGGTCGCCGACGGGGAGCCGGTGCACCTGCAGCCGGCCGACGGGCTGCTCGGCTGCGACGCGGCCTTCCCCGTCCTGCACGGGCCGTTCGGAGAGGACGGCACGGTGCAGGGGCTGCTCGAGTGCCTCGACGTCCCCTACGTCGGCCCCGGGGTCCTCGCCGCCTCGATCACGATCGACAAGCTGATCTTCAAGCGGCTGCTGCGGGACCGGGGGCTGCCGCAGGTGGACTTCTGCGCCGGCGACGACCCGGATCTGCACGGGCGCGTCCGCGAGATGGGCCTGCCGGTCTGGGTGAAGCCGTCGCGGCTCGGCTCGAGCGTCGGGATCCTCAAGGTGGACGAGCCGGGCGGGCTCGACGCCGCGGTGGAGGCGGCCCGCGAGCACGACCCGCGCGTGATCGTCGAGGCGCACTGCGACGGCCTCGAGGTCGAGTGCTCGGTGATCGGCAACGAGCGGCCGGAGACGTCGATGCCGGGCCAGGTCGTGCCGTCGGCCGAGTGGTACCACTACGAGGCGAAGTACGAGCCCGGCGGGATGGAGCTGCTCGTGCCCGCGCCGATCGGCGACGAGGCCGTCGCCCGGGTCCGCGAGCTCGCCGCCGAGGTCTACCGCGCCTGCGACTGCACCGGCCTCGCCCGCTGCGACTTCTTCGTCCGGCCCGGAGGCGAGGTGCTCGTCAACGAGCTCAACACGATTCCCGGCTTCACCGAGACGAGCGTCTTCGCGAAGCTCTTCGAGGAGAGCGGGATCCCGTACCCCGAGCTCTGCGACCGCCTGGTCGGCCTCGCGCTCGAGCGGCACGCCGCCGAGCGCGAGCACTCGTACTGAGCTCAGCCGCTCAGCGTCGCTTCGAGGATCTCGGCGGCGTCGCGTGTCGCCGAGGTCGGTGATCCAGATCAGGAAGAAGCGGCTCTCGCTGCTCGCGTCGAGCTCGACGGCTGGTCTCCGTCTCGTCCGTGTCACCGGCCGGCGAGCGGATCGCCCCAGGCGCCGGTCGGCGCCGGCGTCATCGACCGGGGCTCCGGCGGGACTCGTCGCCGCCGGAGCCGTAGACGTCGAAGGTCCAGCCGCCGCCGTCGGTCGAGCAGCGTCAGCGCGGCCGGCGCGATGGCCTCCTCGGCGTCGAGGACCAGGCCGACGCCCGGCTTCTGCAGACCGGCCGTCGTAGCTCTCGGTGACCCAGCCGGTGGCGTCGTCGCCGTCGATCGCCTCGACGGCTTCCTCGTCGTGCTCGCCGCTCGGTCGCCGAGCGGGTCGTAAGCGGTCGCCTCGGCGACCGCGACCGGCTCGCCGCTCGGCGCCTCCGCCGCGGCCTTCTTCGCCGGCCTCTCGTCGTCGCCGCTGAGCGCGGCGAACGCGATCGCCGCGGCGGCCGCGAGCGCGATCAGCAGGACCCCGACGACGGACATGCGGCTGCGGCTCGGCAGGCTGCGCTGCTTGCGCGGGACCGAGTCGAGCACGGTGGTGGCCTCGCCGGTGGAGCGGCCGGCGCGCGAGACCTCGACCTCGAGCGCGCCCTCGAGGTCGTAGAGGAACTCGCCCATGTCGGAGTAGCGGTCCTTCGGGTCCTTCGCGGTCGACCGCTCGACGGCCTGGGCCAGGGCGGCGGAGGTCTCCGGCCGGCGCAGCTGCACGTCGGGCATCGGGTCGTTGACGTGCTTCATCGCGACGCCGACCTGCGTCTCGGCGTGGAACGGGACGTCGCCGGTGAGCATCTCGAACAGGACGATCCCCAGCGAGTAGACGTCGGTGCGCGGGTCGGCGTCCTTGCCCATCGCCTGCTCGGGGGAGACGTAGTCGGTGGTGCCGAGCACGCGGCCGGTGGCGGTCAGCCCGTGCACCTCGAGCGAGCGGGCGATCCCGAAGTCGGTGACCTTGGCCCGGCCCTCGGAGTCGATCAGGACGTTCTGCGGCTTGACGTCGCGGTGGACGAGCCTCGCGGCGTGGGCGCAGGCGAGGCCGCGGCCGATCTCGATCGCGTAGGCGGTCGCCTCGTCGAGCGGCAGCCGGCCCTGCGAGGAGATGCGCTTCTTCAGGGTCTCGCCCGGGACGTACTCGAAGACGATGTAGGGGTGGCCGCCGTCCTCGCCGGCGTCGATCACGCCGACCAGGTTCGGGTGCGAGAGGCGGGCCACGGCGCGGGCCTCGCGGCTGAAGCGCTCGAGCTGGTCCGGCTGGTCGGAGATCTCGCGGTGCAGCACCTTGACCGCGACGTTGCGGCCGAGGGTCTCGTCGATCGCCAGGTAGACGGTCGACATGCCGCCGCTGCCCAACTTGGACTCGAGCTTGTAACGGCCCGAGAGCAGGGTCCCGATCATCGTCATCCTGTCGCTCGATCGAATCGCACCCGGCTCATCCTGCCGAGTATTTTCGATGCTGGAGCCCGGCGATGTCGGCGCGGGCTCCCCAAGCACGCTGACTTGCGTCCACGAAAGCCGAAATCCGCACCCGGAGGCCGCCCATGGCGGTAGAGATGCGCGTGGTCACGGACCCGGCCTGCGCCTGGTCCTGGGCCAGCGAGCCGAAGCTCCGGCGGCTGTTCTGGGAGCTCGGCGAGGAGCCTCGAGGTGCGCTGGGTGATGGGCGGGATGGCCCGCGGCATCGGCGACGCCGAGCGCGACCGGTACTCCGAGTCGCTGGCCCGAGGCCTCGGCCGAGAGCGGCATGCCGCTCGACCCGCGGTTCTGGAAGAAGGGGGGCATGTCCTCCACATACCCCGCATGCCAGGGAGTCATCGCGGCCTGCGAGCAGGGGCCCGAGGCGGGAGGCCGCTACCTGCGGCGCCTGCGCGAGGGGATCTTCTGCGAGCGCAAGCGCCTCGACCACGCCGAGGCGCTGATCGCGGAGGCGGGCCCGGCCGGCCTCGACGTCGGCCGGTTCGAGATCGACCTCCGCTCGAACGCGATCGTCGAGATGTTCGGCGCCCACCTCGACGAGGCGCGGCGCATCCCCGAGCAGGCCCGGGAGGAGGACGCGACGGGCTGCACCGGCCCGATCGAGCGGGTGACCTTTCCGTCGGTGACGTTCGTCGGCGAGGACGGGAGCAGGCACGGCGTCTACGGCTGGCAGCCCTACGAGCTGTACGTCGAGGCGGCCCGAGCCGCCGGGGCGACGATCCCGGCCGACGCGGCCCGCCCCGAGCCGCTCGCGGTGATCGAGCGCTTCGGCCGCTGCGCGACGGCGGAGATCGTGGAGATCACCGGCCGGCCGCGGGTCGTGGTCGAGGCCGAGCTCTGGGGCCTGGCGCGGGAGTGGCGGCTGAAGCCGACCGACCGGTCCTGACCGGGACGCTCTGGGAGACGCGGCCTAGGGCTTCGAGCCCGTCTCGACGACGCCCGGCCTTGTCGGTGACCGTCCCGATCCGCCTCGCTCCCGGCCAGCTGCCGCTCAGCATCCCGACCGCGGCCTCCTCGGTCTCGGGGGCGACGATGCAGCAGAAGCCGCAGCCCATGTTGAAGACCTCGTGCATCTCCTCGTCGTCGACGCCGCCGAGCTCGGCGATCAGGTCGAAGACGGGGGGGACGGGCAGCGGATCCTCGATCGCGTAGCCGACGCCCTCGCCGAGCCGCAGCAGGTTGTTGAGGCCGTCGCCGGTGATGTGGGCGAGGCCGTGGACGCGGACGTCGGGGGAGGCGAGCAGCTCGAGCACCTCGCGGACGTAGATCTCGGTCGGCTCGAGCAGGACGTCGCCGAGCGGCCGGCCGAGCCGCTCGTCGTCGAGCGGAACGTCAGCCAGGGCCCGGCGGGCCAGCGTGTAGCCGTTGGAGTGCAGGCCGGAGGAGGGGAGGCCGATGATCGCGTCGCCGGGCTCGACCAGCTCGCCGGTGACGATCGCGTCGAGGGGGACGAGGCCGATCGCGCTGCCGGCCAGCTCGATCCCCTCGACGACGTCGCCGACCTGGGCGATCTCGCCGCCCGGGATCTCGATGCCGGAGAGCTCGGCGCCGCGCCGCAGGCCCTGGCCGATCGCGTCGCAGACCTCCGGGTCGGCGGTCCGGCAGAGGATGAAGTCGACGAGGGCGATCGGCTCGGCGCCGACGCAGACGAGGTCGTTGACGTTCATCGCGATGCAGTCGATCCCGATCGTCTCGTAGCGGCCGAGCTGCTCGGCGACCACCATCTTCGTGCCGACCCCGTCGGTGCCGAAGGCGATGCCGGTGCGCTCGTCGATCCGCAGGACGCTGGCGTAGTGCCCGGGCAGGGGGACGACGCGCGAGGCCTTGCCGGTCTCGATCCGCGAGAGGTGGGCGACGAGGGCGGCGACGGCGGAATCGGCGGCGCTCTGGCTGACGCCGGCCTGGTGTAGGCGTCTTGCGGTCACGCCCGGGACTTTCGCAGGATCAAGCCCGCCAGCCCGACCCGGTAGGCGGCGTACGGCCAGAGGGCGCGGTCTCGCTCGACCACCTTGATCAGCCCCTGGGAGGCGAGGGTGGAGGCGAAGGCCGCGGCCGACCCCGACCGTCGCCGCGCCCGCGAGCTGCGGCTCGGCCCCCCGCTTGCGCAGGCTGAGGCCCTTGCGGGCGGCGGCGGCGGTGATCACGGGCAGCGCCACGGTGCGCGAGAGGAGGTTCGCCTGAGCGCGCCCGAAGCCGCGCGCCCGGGCCGCGGCCAGGGTCGAGCCGTTGCGGGAGACGCCGGGAGCCAGCGCGGCGGCCTGCGCCACGCCGATCGCCAGGCCGTCGAGCGCGGTGGCCTCGCTCGCCGTGCGGACCCGCGGTGCGCGGTCGGCGATCACCATCGCGATCGAGCCGGCGATCAATCCCGCCGCGGTCGCCCGCGGGCCGCCCAGCCGCCGGTCGATCACGTCCTCGAGCGCGAGCCCGGCGGCGACGGCCGGCAGGAAGGAGAGGGCGATCACCGCGATGCGCCGCC
This sequence comes from uncultured Solirubrobacterales bacterium, assembly GCA_963839535.1. Classification (GTDB taxonomy): domain Bacteria; phylum Actinomycetota; class Thermoleophilia; order Solirubrobacterales; family 70-9; genus RHKX01. Next base: position 234,691 of record CAWIVF010000013.1, on the reverse strand, counting down.
GGTCGAGGCGACGCGCCTCGTCGACGATCAGCCGGCGCTGACCGATCAGCAGCGCCAGCGCGGCGCCACCGTGGACGGCGACCTCGAAGGTCTTGCGGTCCTCGGGGCTGACGCCGTCGAGGTCCCAGCCCAGCACCCACGGCACGATCCGCAGGTGCGCCGAGCTCGAGACCGGCAGCAGCTCGGTCGGCCCCTGGACGACGCCCAGGACGACGGCACGGCTCGCGGTCAGGCCGGCTTCACCCCCGCGGCCGAACGCCCTCCCCATCGGGTTCAGGCAGCTCCGCCGGAGGCGGTCGACGCGCTGCCCGCGTCGCCATCGTCGCGGTCACGTAGCCAGCGGATGAACAGGTAGACGGCGGCGATCACGATCAGGGCCGCGATCGCGTAGTCGAAGTAGTGCATCTTGTCCTGGAGGTCCCGCCAGTTCTCCCCGACCGACCGCCCGAGCAGGGTGAGGCCGAGCATCCAGGGGATGCAGCCGAGAAAGGTGAGCACCGTGAAGCGCCAGAACGGCATCCGCGCGACGCCGGCCGGCAGCGAGATGAAGGTGCGGACGATCGGGAGCATCCGGGTCCAGAAGACGGTCGCGTCGCCGTGCTTCTCGAACCAACGGTCGGCGACGGCGAGGTGCTTGGGGTTGATGTGGATGAACCGGTTCTTCTCGAGCAGCTCGACCCGGCCGTAGTAGCCGGCCGCCCAGGCGATCCAGGAGCCGACCACGTTGGCCGCAACCCCGGCCGCGACGACCGGGACGAGCTCGAGATCCCCGCGGCTGACGGCGAACCCGGCGGCCATCATCGTCGGCTCGCTCGGAACCGGGATGCACATGCTCTCGAGCGTCATCAGGATGAAGATCCCGCTGACGCCGATCGCGTCGACGACGTCAACGGCGAAGTTGACGAGCGGGTCGGTGATTGAGGCGGTCAGGGCGGTCATCGGAAATAGTGGCGGCGGGCCTGGTGCGGCCCTTGCGTAAGCCGGATCCGGTGCCCCGCACCCTTGACCGGGACTCTACCCTTTCCCCATGAACCGCCTGCGCGCGCCGGTGCTCCGGCACCGCATCTTCCAGCTCGTGGCGGACGCGGCACTTGCCGCCCTTGCCTTCTATCTGGCGTTCGCGATCCGCTTCATCGACGAGCCGGGCGGGATCCCCGATCGGTACCAGGAGATGCTGGCGGGCTCGATCGTCTTCGTCGCGATCGGGAAGACGCTGATCTTCACGCTGCTGGGGCTGCACCAGAAATGGTGGCGCTACTTCAACCTCGGCGACATCTGGTCGGTGATGCGCGGCTGCGCCGTCGCCAGCGCCGTCCTGATCGCGATCTTCGTCCTCGCGAAGCCCTTCGAGAGCCCGCTGCCGCGCTCGGTGATGATCGCCGACCTGGTCTTCACCCTCGGCCTGCTCGTCTTCGCGCGCAGCGTCGTCCGCTTCTTCTTCGTCGAGCGCCGGATGCGCAGGCACGGGCGCCGGTCCAAGCACAACGAGGTGCTGGTGGTCGGTGCCGGTTCGGGTGGGCAGATGGTCGTCCGCGAGCTCCGCCTCAACCCCGAGCTCGGCAACCCGATCGGCTTCGTCGACGACGACGGGCGCAAGCGCGGGATGCGCCTGCTCGGCCTCAAGGTCCTGGGCGGCACCGACGAGCTGGGCGCGATCCTCGATCGGCTGAAGCCGGCCGAGGTCGTGATCGCGATCCCCTCGGCGCCCGGCGCGGTGCGCGGCAAGGTCGTCGCGGCGGCCCGGGAGCGGGGTATCCGCGTCCGCACGCTGCCGACGGTCTTCGAGCTGCTGCGCGGCGGCGTCCAGCTGACGAGACAGCTGCGCGAGGTGCAGGTGGAGGACGTGCTCGGCCGCGAGCCCGTGGTGATCGAGCTCGATCGGGTCGGCGCCTACCTGCGCGACCGTGTCGTGCTCGTCACCGGCGCCGGCGGCTCGATCGGCTCCGAGCTCTGCCGCCAGATCGCCCGGGTCGGCCCGCGCCTCCTCATCCTGCTCGACCACGCCGAGGACAACCTCTTCCAGATCGATCGCGAGCTGACGTCGGAGTGGCACTTCTCCCGCGTCGAGGCCGTCCTCGCCGATTGCCGCGAGGGCGACCGGATGCTCGAGGCGATGCAGCGCTTCAAGCCCGACATCGTCTTCCACGCCGCCGCCTACAAGCACGTGCCGCTGATGGAGGCCAACCCGCTCGAGGCGGTCCGCAACAACGCGATCGCCACGCGGATCACCGCCGAGACGGCCGCCGTCGCCGGAGCCCAGCGGTTCGTGCTGATCTCGACCGACAAGGCGGTCAACCCGCGCACGGTCATGGGCGCCTCCAAGGCGATGGCCGAGGCGGTCGTTCGCGCCGCCGCCGCGCGCTACCCGCAGACGCGCTTCAACAGCGTCCGCTTCGGCAACGTCCTCGGCTCCTCCGGCAGCGTCGTCCCGATCTTCCGCAGCCAGATCGAGCGCGGCGGCCCGGTCACCGTCACCCACCCGGAGATGACGCGGTACTTCATGACGATCCCCGAGGCGGTGCAGCTGGTGATCCGCGCAGGGGATCTGGGCGGCAACGGCGACGTCTTCGTGCTCGAGATGGGCGAGCCGGTGAAGATCCTCGACCTCGCCCGCAACATGATCCGCCTCGCCGGCTACGAGCCCGACGCCGACATCGAGATCGAGTTCACCGGGCCGCGGCCGGGTGAGCAGCTCCACGAGCAGCTGCTGGCGAACGGGGAGCACTCCGAGCCGACCGCCGAGTCACGGATCGTGCGCGCGGTGCCGGAGCGCCCGATCGACCCCGAGCGCGTCGAGAGCACGCTCCTGGGGCTCGGCAAGGTGATCGACTCCGGCGACGAGACCGAGCTCGCCCAGCGGGTGCTCGAGCTGATCGGCTCCGGCCTCGCCTCCGAGGGCGATCCGGGCCTGCCCGCTCACCCCTGAGAGCTCCCGCCACCCGGAGCGCCCCCTCCCGACACTAAGATCACCCGCTGGATGAGCCTGCTGGAGGAGATCGGCGCCATTCTCGGCTTCGTCGCCTTCGGCGGCTTGGCTGTGCTCGCCTTTTTGACCTTTCAGCAGGCCCGGCACCTGCGGCGCCTGCGCGAGTGGGCGGGGCGGCAGCCGGAGCGCGCCGCGGCCGAGGACGAGCGCCTCGCGGAGGTCGCCGCGGAGTCGACGGCGGTCGCCAAGCCCGCCACCGATGCCGAACCCGCCGAGGAGCGCGGCCCGAGCCGGCTCGACCGGATCCGCGGCGAGATGGCCTACCGGATGGAGGAGCTCGACCGCCGCAGCCCGGTCGACCCGAAGCTCCTCTTCGGCGGGCTGATCGCGATCATCGTGGCCGTCGGGATCCTGACGAGTGGGTTCGGCCTGGTCGGCTCCGACGACGAGGCGGAGCCGACTGCCACCGCCGAGCAGCCCGCCGAGACCTCGAAGATCGAGGTGGCCGTCCTGAACGGGACCGCTCCGGAGACCGGCGGCGTCGGCGTCTCCGGCGTTGCGAGCAAGGCGGGGGACGAGGTCGATTCGATCGACGGCTTCACCACCGGCGAGGTCGGCGACGCCGGCTCCTACCCGGCCAGCGTCGTGATGTTCGAGGAGGGCGAGAAGAGCGCGGCGAAGGAGCTCGCCGCGGAGCTCGATGGCCTGCTGGGCGAGACGGACTACTCGCTGATGACCCCGGACGTGCAGAACCTCGCCGCCGGTGCGCCGCTCGCACTGATCGTCGGGCTCGACGACCAGGGGATCTAACTCCCGTGTTCCTGCTCGCGGCGCCCGAGTCCCTGGTCGGTGACAGGCTGATGGAGCCCCTCGGCGGCGGCGCGGCGATCCTGGCGATGATCGGGATGCTGCTCCTGCTGCCGCTGCTGATCTCCCAGCGCCGCGAGATCGGCCGCCTGCGCGCCTGGCACGACCGCGAGCCGGAGGCCGGCGACCAGGGGCCGCAGCCCGCGCAGACGACCGCCTTCCGCTCGACCGGCCCGATGACCGCGGCCGAGCGGGTCACCTCCGAACGCCCCGCGCTCGCCCGGATCGGCACCGCGGAGCGGGCGGCCATCGAGCTCGAGCAGGCGCCGTTCTGGCGCCGCGTCGTGATCCGCGGCCCGCGCCATCCACTCGTGCTCTCGCTCGTCGCGCTGGTCCTGGCGTCCGCGGCGATCATCGTCGTCGGCCTGGTGCTGCGCGCGGAGCCCGAGCAGGGCGGCGGCGGGGGGATCGACCCCGCCGAGGTCGACGTCGTCGTGCTCAACGCCTCCTCCAGCACGGGCCTCGCCGGGAACGTCGGCGACGACGTGGCGAAGAGCGACTTCAACGTGACGGGCACGACCGTCGCTCAGGACAACGTGCAGAAGAGCGTCGTCCAGTACGCGGAGGGCGCCAAGGCCGAGGGCCGAGCCGTCGCGAGGAGCCTCGGGATCACCATCGGAGGGCCCTTCGACCCGTATTCGGAGGCGAAGGCCGCCGGAGCCGACGTCGTCGTGATCGCCGGCGAGGACCTGGCGAAGACCGGGAACGGCAAGGACTGATCCCGTGCCCGAGCGCAGGGGCGCCCCGAACCTGGGCGCGGCGCTGTTCGTCGTTCTGGCCGTGCTCAGCGTCGCCGCCTTCGCGGTGACCCGGGCGGCCCGGTCGGCCGACGACCTCGTCAACACCGTCGTCCTCACGAAGAAGCTCCCGGCCGGAGGGACGGCCACGGTCAGCTTCGTGCTCGCCGAGCCCGACTCCGACGTCGACGTGCAGATCATCGAGGGCGGCACCGATCGCCGCGTCCGCCAGATCGCCGCCGGAGCCGACCTGGCCGCCGGCCCGCAGAAGCTCACCTGGGACGGGACCACCGACGGCGACCGTCCCGCGCCGCCGGGGCTCTATGCGATCCGCGTCGTGCTCGGCGAGCAGGGCCGCGAGATCCTCCCGCCGGGCCGGATCCGCGTGCTCGAGCCGAAGGCCGCCGCCGACCCCGCGAAGGCGGGCGGGAAGAAGAAGCAGCCCAAGGGCGGGGGGAAGGGCTGATGGACAGCGCGCCCCTCTGGCTCGGCACCCTCGCCTGCACGCTTGCCGCAGCCGCCGGCCTGCTGCCGTTGCCGCGGCGCCTGCGACTGGCCGGACTCACCCTCGCGGTGGCGCTGGCTCCGCTGCTCGTCGTGGCCGACAACTGGGACACCGAGCGGCTCGTCGACATCCGCGAGGACCCGTTCGCCTTCGGCGCGGCCCTCTCGGCGGCCGCCTTCGGAGTCGCACTGCTGGCCCTCCTGCTCCGCCGCCGCCCGCTCCTGCTCGCGCCGCTGCTGGTCGCGGCGATGCCGTTCCGCATCCCGATCGACCTCGGCGGCGAGAGCGTCAACCTCCTCCTGCCGCTCTACGGAGTGCTCGGCGCCGGCCTGCTCGCGGCCTGGATGGGGCCCGTCGCGGGGGAGGGGGCGGGCGAGCCGGCCGCCGCCGGCCGCGGCCCGCTCCGCTTCATCGGGGTCGCCCTTGCGGCGGTCGTCGTCCTCTACGGCCTGCAGGCCGGCCTCGCCGACGACATCTCGCCGGCGATCCGCAACGTCGCCTTCTTCCTGGCCCCGTTCGCGCTGCTGTTCCACCTGCTCGGGTCGGTCTCCTGGGACGGGCGGGCGCTGCGCTCGGTCCTGGTGGTCCTTGCGGTCGAGGGGCTCGTCTTCGCCGCGGTCGGCGCCTACCAGTACGCGAGCGGCGAGCTCTTCTGGAACGACAAGGTGATCGAGGGCAACGAGGCGCACGCGTACTTCCGGATCAACTCGCTGTTCTTCGACCCGAACATCCTCGGCCGCTACCTCGCCGTCACGATGACCGCGCTGGCGGCCCTGGTCGCGTTCGGCCGCGGGCGGGCGCAGGTTGATCGCCGCGAGCGCGGTCTTCGTCGTCCTGCTGGCGACCCTCGTCGTGACCTTCTCGCAGTCGAGCATGATCGCCCTGATCGCCGCCGTCCTCGTGCTCGTCGCCCTCCGCTTCGGCATCGTCGCCGGCGTCGGGGCGACCGTCGCGTCGCTCGCCGCGGTTGCGGTCTCGGTGGCGCTCATCTCCGCCGGCGGCCTGAGCGAGGACACGAGCAGCGGCCGCAGCGGCCTGATCGACGGCGGCGTCGAGATCTGGAAGGACGCGCCGCTCGCTCGGCGCCGGGTCGGGCAGCTTCGCGGCCGAGTTCGAGGAGCGGTTCGGGGGTGGGGCCGGGGTCGCGCTCGAGAGCCACACCGAGCCGGTCACGGTGCTGGCCGAGAGCGGCTTGGTCGGACTCGCGGCCTACCTGGTCCTGATCGTCGTCACCGCCGTCGGGCTCATCGGCGCCGCCGGGCCGGCCCTGCGTGAGCGGGCCCGCGGCACGCCCCTCGCCGCGGCCCTGCTGGCGATCTACGCGCTGATGGTCGTCCACAGCCTCGGCTACGCGGCGTTCCTCACCGATCCGATCACCTGGGCGCTGCTCGCGATCGCCGCCACCGCCCTGGCGCCCGCCCCGGCGCGCGCCTCGGATCGGGCCCCAGCCCACGCCTCCCAGCCGGCCTGAGGAGGATCGGCCTTGGCTGACCTGCTCCGCCGCCTCGCCACCACCGGCGCCGCCTACACGGCGGCGAGCGTCCTCTCGAAGATCCTCGCGGTCCTCCTGCTGCCGCTCTACACGAGCTACGTGTCGACGGCCGACTACGGGATCGCCGAGCTGCTCTTCACCTCGGTCGTGGCCGCCAGCATCGTCATCCGCTTCGGCCTGATCGAGTCGCTCCTGCAGGTTCTTCTACCTGCCCGACGAGGACGGCCGCCGCGTGGTCGCCACCGGCTTCGCCGCGCTGTTCTGGCTGAGCACGATCGCGGCGGCGATCGCCCTGCCCCTCGCGCCGCAGATCGCCGACCTGCTCTCCGACGAGGTCCCCGCCGACCTCGTCCGCATCTCGATCGGCGGGCTCTGGATCCTGACGCTCTACGAGTACCTGATCTCGCTCTTCCGCCTCGACGAGCGGGCGAAGATGTACTTCGCGTTCACCATCGCGCACGTCCTGGTGGCGATCCCGCTGACGGTCCTGCTCGTGGTCGTCGGCGACGAGGGCGCGCGCGGCCTCCTGATCGGCAGCTACGCCTCGGGGATCCCGTTCGTCCTCTGGATGGCGTCGCCGAGCGCCGCCGCCTCAGCCTGATCCCCGATCGGGCGCTGCTCAACCGGATGCTGCGCTTCGGCCTGCCGACGATGCCGGCGGAGCTGTCGCTCTACTCGCTCCAGTTCATCGACCGGCTGATCCTCGTGCGCTACGTCGGCGCGGCGGAGCTCGGCCTCTACGCCCTGGCGTTCAAGTTCAGCCAGGCGATCCAGGTCGTCGTGCGCGGCTTCCAGCTCGCCTGGCCGCCGCTGGCGTACTCGATCCGCGACGACGAGGAGGCCCGCCGCGCCTACGCGGTGGTGCTGACCGCGTTCATCGCCCTCTGCTCGTTCATCGTCGTCGGCATGTGGCTCGAGGCCCGCTGGATCGTCCGGCTGCTCGCCGACGAGAGCTACTTCGGGGCCTACGAGGTCGTCGGCCCGCTCGCGCTCGGCGCGGCGCTCTACGGCGTCTACCTGGCGCTGGTCGTGATCCTCGGGCGCACCGGGCGCACCGACCTCAGCTTCCCGGTCACCATCGTCGCGACGATCGCCAACGTCGCCCTCAACCTGGCGCTCGTCCCGCCCTACGGGATCGTCGGCGCCGGGGTCGCGCTCGTCGCCTCCTACGCCATCGTCGTCGCCCTCCTGGCGTTCGTCACGAACCGGATCTTCCCGATCCACTGGCAGTGGCGGCGGATGGCGGTGGCCGCGGGCGGGGCGGCGGCGCTCATCGCGGTCGGCGAGCTGGCGCTGCCGACCGAGGGGGCGGTCGGGTTCCTCAGCCGCGCCGCGCTCTGGCTCTCCTATCCGGCGCTGCTCTGGTTCGGCGGGGCCGTCGATCGCGACGAGCGCCGGGCGATCACCGAGATCGTCCGCTCCGGCGAGCTGCGCAAGCGGCTGGGCGAGATGCGACGCGGCGACGAGCTGCGCGCCGCCGAGCTGCGCGACGACGACCGCAGCAACTTCTAGCGCTCTAGCGACCGGCCGCCTCGCGCAGTCCCTCGCCGGTCGGCCGCAGCGCCTTGCGCGCGTGGAGCAGGTACCAGCGCGGGTCGTGGCCGGGCAGGACGAGCGCCGCGAGGGCGCGCGGCAGGTAGGAGAGCGCCGTCAGGGCGCGCACGGCGAGCGCTGCCGCCGGCCCGTGGTGCTTGCGCATGTAGAGGTCGCGGTTGCGGTGGAACTCGACGACCCGCCGCGAGCCGGACGCGCGGTCGGTCGCCAGCTGCTCGTGGTGGACGGCCCTTGCCCCCGGGACGTAGAGGGTGTGGAAGCCGGCGTCGCCGAGTCGCTTGCAGAAGTCGGTCTCGTCGGAGTAGACGAAGAACGCCGGGTCGAGGTAGTCCGATCCGCTCGGCCGCCGAGCGGCGGACGAGCAGCGCCGCCGACTGCGCCCAGCCGACCCGGCGGGTCACCTCGCCGCCGCTCTGCGTGACCAGGAGCTTGTGCAGGAAGAGCGCCTGCGCGAGCGCGGTGCCGACCCCGGGGAGCCGCCACGCGCAGGGCTGCGGAGCCCCGGCCGGATCGACGAGCTGCGCACCGGCCGCGCCGGCCTCCGGGTCATCGCGGAGCGCCGCGAGCAGCGCCGCCGCCGCTCCGGGCAGCAGCTCGGAGTCCTCGTTGAGCAGCAGGCAGAACTCCCCAGTTGACTGCTCCAGCAAACGGGTGTCGTTCGCCGCCTTGCCGTCGCGCCGCTCGAGCCGGATCACCCGCAGCGCGTCGCCGATCCTCGGGTCGGCGGCCGCGATCTCCTCCGCGAGCTCGGCCGAGCCGTCGGTCGAGGCGTTGTCGAGCAGCAGGATCTCGTGCCGGACGCCGGCCGGGTGGGTCTCGGCGATCGCGTTCAGGCAGGCCGGCAGGTGCTCGCGGCCGTTCGTGTTGACGATGCAATAGGAGAGCTCGACGTCCATTGGGCGACAATCGTCGCCCATGCCGCCCCTCAGGGTCTCGCTCCTCGATCCATCGGCGTTCACGCCGCCCTACGACCGCTCCCTCGCGGCGGCGCTCGCCCGCGCCGGGGCGGACGTCGAGCTGCTCACCTCGCGGTTCCTCTACGGGCCGGTTCCCGCCGCCGACGGATACGCGGTCCACGAGTCGTTCTACGGCCGCAGCGGCCGCGCCGGGCTCGGCTCGAAGGCGCGGCTGCCGCTGAAGGCCGCCGAGCACGTTCCCGGCATGGCCTCCGCGGCCCGGCACCTGCGCCGCCGCGACGCCGACGTCGCCCACTGGCAGTGGGTGACCCTGCCCGCGGTGGACCGTCACCTCCTCGGCCGGCGCCGTCCCGGGATGCCGCGGGTCTTCACCCTGCACTACCCGCTGCCGGAGCCCGGCCGCCGGCGCGCGCTCGCCCGCCAGCGGCGGCTGCTGGAGTCGTTCGACGCGGTCGTCGTCCACACGGAGGGAGCGGCCGAGCGGCTTCGCGGCGACGTCGGGGTGGACGCCTCGCTGGTCCACGTGATCCCGCACGGCCCGCTCGACTACCTCACGCATCTGCCCAACGAGGACCCGCTGCCCGCGGAGCTGGCCGCCGTGGAGGGCCCGGTCGTCCTCTTCTTCGGCCTGCTGCGGCCCTACAAGGGAATCGACACCCTGCTCGAGGCGTTCGCGCGGCTCGACGCGCCCGATGCCGAGCTCTGGATCGCGGGGATGCCGCGGATGCCGGTCGAGCCGCTGCACGAGCTCGCCGACCGGGTCCCGGGGAAGGTCCGCTTCCTGACGCGCTTCATCACCGACGACGAGATCCCGGCGCTGATGCGGCGCGCCGACGTGCTCGCGCTGCCCTACCGCGAGATCGAGCAGTCGGGCGTCCTCTACACGGGCCTCGCCTTCGGCAAGCCGATGGTCCTCGGCGACGTCGGCGGCTTCGCCGAGCTCGGCCGCCGCCACGGGGCCGCGCGCCTCGTCACCCCCGGTGACCCCGATGCGCTTGCCGCGGCGCTGGGGGACCTCCTCGACGATCCCGCCGCGCGGGCGGAGCTGAGCGCGGCGACGGCGCGGGCGATCGAGGGGGAGTTCGGCTGGGATGCGATCGCCGCCCGGACCCTCGACCTCTATCGGCGGATCGGCGCCGGGGCGGGATGATCCCGGGCATGGCGGATCAGCCGTTCCACATCCGCGCGGCCAAGCTGGCCTTCTGGGGCTCGTCGGCCGCGCTCGTCCACACCCACGTGACCTACCCGCTCGCGCTGGCCGCGATCGAGCGCCTGCGCGGGCCGCGCCCCGAGGCGCGCCCCGCCGCCCCGTGAGGAGCCGCGGGTCTCGCTGATCATCGCCGCCTTCGACGAGGAGGAGGTGATCGAGGGCAAGGTCCGCGAGGCGCTGGCGCTCGACTACCCGCGCGAGCGGCTCGAGCTGATCGTCGCCTCCGACGGCTCCACCGATCGCACCGTCGAGCTCGCCCGCGGCGCCGGATCCGACCTCGTCCTCGATCTGCCGCGCCGGGGCAAGATGGCGACGCAGAACGCGGCCGTCGAGAGCGCGACGGGCGAGATCGTCGCGTTCAGCGATGCCAACGCGACCTGGGAGAGCGGCGCCCTCGCGGCGCTCGTCGCCGCGTTCGCCGACCCCGACGTCGGCTACGCCTGCGGCCAGGTGCGGTTCCTCGACCCCGCCGGCGACAACGAGGAGGGCGCCTACTGGCGCTACGAGCTTGGGGTGCGCGACCTCGAGTCGCGGCTGGGCGGGATCACCGCGGGCAACGGCGGCATCTACGCGGTCCGCCGCCGCGCCTACCAGCCGCTGCCTCCGTCGCGGAGCCATGACCTCTCGTTCCCGTTCCTGCTGCGCAAGCAGGGCTGGCGCTCGGTGCACGTCCCCGACGCGATCGCCACCGAGAAGATGGTCCCCTCGATCGACGGCGAGTTCGCGCGCAAGCGGCGGATGATGGTCGGGATCCCCGACATCGTCGGCGCCGACCGGATGTGGGATCCCCGCGGCTACGGCCCGCTCTACGCGTTCCAGATCCTCTCCCACCGGGTGCTCCGCTACGCGAGCCCGCTCCTGCACGTGCAAGGCGTTCCTGGCGAACCTGCGCTCTTGCGCAGCGGCCGGGTCTATCGGCTCGCGCTGGCGCTGCAGCTCGCGGTCCTCGGAGCCGCGGCCGCGGCTGATGCCGTTCCGTCGCGGCCGGCCCGGATCGCCCGCTACTACGTGCTCGTCACCGCGTCGATCGCCCTGGGCTGCTGGGACCGCTGGCGCAACGGGCCGCCGGGCGCCTGGGAGAAGGCCGAGGGCACGCGGTGAGCACCGTCGAGGAGGAGGCGTTTCGCCCCCCTCCGGCCGACGACCCGGCGCTGCGCGAGCGGCAGGCGGCCGAGCCGTACGCCGCAGCGCGCGCCGGGCTGCCGCGCGTCGCCGACGTCGTGATCGCGGCGATCGCCCTGCTCCTGCTTTCGCCGCTGCTGATCGCGGCGGTCATCCTGATCCGGCTCGAGGGTGGCGGACCCGCGATCTACCGGCAGCGCCGCGTGGGGAAGGGGGGCCGGGAGTTCGAGCTGCTGAAGCTGCGGACGATGGCCCCGGGCAGCGACCCGGTCGGCGTCGGCACCGCGGTCGGCGCGGCCGACCCGAGGGTCACGCGGACGGGGCGGGTGCTCCGCCGGACCTCGCTCGACGAGCTGCCGAACCTGATCAACGTCCTGCGCGGGGAGATGGCGATCGTCGGGCCCCGGCCCACGATCCCGGCCCACCTCGAGCACTTCGCGCCGCATGGCCATCGACGTCACGCGGTCCGCCCGGGCCTGACCGGCTGGGCGCAGGTCAACGGCCGGGTCGGCATCTCCTGGGGTCAGCGGATCGAGCTCGACAACTGGTACGTCGAGCACCGCTCGCTGCGCCTCGACCTGAGGATCCTCGCCCGCACGGCGACCCAGGTCCTCAGCGGCCGCGGGCTCGACCCCGGCTAGGCCCTCCGCTGATCTAGAGTCCCGCCGCGATGCGCGGCTCCGAGGTCGAAGTGGTGATCCGCCCGTTCCGTCCCGAGGACGCGAGCGCCGTCCACCGCTGGTTCAACAACGCCGAGGCGACCAAGTCGCTGATGGAGACGCGCGCCGCCTTCACCCCCGAGAACGCCGAGGGCTGGACGGCCGCCGCCGTGCGCGCCGAGGGGGAGGACCGCAAGTACGCGATCGAGGTCGAGGGGGTCGACGAGCCGGTCGGCTTCACCGCCCTCTACGGCCTGTTCCGGCAGACGGCGCCCGAGCTCGGCGCGCTGATCGGCGACCCGCCCGGGGCCAGGGGCGTGGGCCGCGAGGCCGAGCGGCTGACGGTGGCCAAGGCGTTCGAGGAGTTCGGCGCCCATCGGGTCTACGGCCGGATCCCCTCGTTCAACGTGCCCGCGAAGAAGGCGGTCAGCTGGCAGGGCTGGCAGCACGAGGGCACGATGAAGGAGCACATCCGCCGGCCCGACGGGACCCTGATCGACTGTGAGATCTGGGGCATCACCGCAGCCGCCTGGCGCGAGCGCTGGCGCGACGAGGACCTGACATCGCCGCGGTCGAGCTGATCGACGACCGCGGTGCCGCCGCGGTCGAGGACGAGTTCTTCCGCAGCCGCGAGTTCCTCGACGCCGAGGGCGTCACCCACACGCTCCTGCTCACCGACGGCGACTCCCGGGTCGCGCTGCCTCTGGTCGTCCGTTCGATTCCCGGCTCCGACCGCCTCGACGGGATCTCCCCCTACTCCTATCCCGGCGGCGCGCTGAGCGGCGAGCCGATCGACCCGGCCGCGCTCGACCTCTCGCCCTGCGGCCTCGTCAGCGTCTTCGTCCGCGATCGACTCGGCGAGCCGCCCTCGCTGGCCGGCGGGACCGAGCGGTCCGTCGTCCTGCTCTCCGATCCCGAGTTGCCGCGGAAGTCGCGGATGAGCGACCGCCAGCAGATCCGCAAGAACGAGGAGGCCGGCTACGTCGCCGAGCGGGTCGAGGGCCCCGGCTCGACCGAGGCCGACCTCGACGGCTTCCTGACCGTCTACACCGAGACGATGCACGCGGTCTCCGCGGCCGAGCACTACTTCTTCGACGCCGACTACTTCGCGACGCTGCTGGCCTCGCCGCGGAGCTGGCTGGTCAAGGTGCTCGGGCCCGACGGGGACATCGCCGCCGCCGCCCTCGCGGTGATCAGCGACGGCTTCCTGCACTACTACCTCTCCGGCACCGCCGACGCCCATCGCCGCGGCGCCCCCTCGAAGAACCTGATCGTCGCGTGCACCGAGTTCGCCGAGGAGCTGGGGCTGCCGCTCAACCTCGGCGGCGGCCTGCGCCCGGGTGACGGGCTCGAGGAGTTCAAGCGGGGCTTCGCCAACCGCGAGCTGCCGTTCCGCACCCACGAGCTGATCTGCGACCGCGAGGCCTACGAGCAGCTGTCGCACGGCCACGAGGCCGAGGGGTTCTTCCCGCTCTACCGGGCGCCGGCGCCGAGCCCGGGCTAGCCGCGCGGGCTGGCGCCGCCGGAGGGCTCCTCGCCCCCCGAGCCGCCGCCGCCGCCAGAAGCGGCGATGCGGTCCTGGATCTTGCGCCGGATCGCGGCGATTCGTTCGTGCAGGCTCCCGCCGGGACACTCGGTGTGGCCGAGGTCGCCGTGCCCCAGAACCTCCTTGAGCCTGGGCCGCTCCCCCTTCGGATACCGGTTCGACGAGCCCCCGTCGGAGAGCAGGCGGGTCTTGCCGACCGCGTCGATCCCCTCCTTGTCGAGCTTCCAGGAGAGGTAGTCGACGATCCCGTCGATCTCGTCCCGCGTCGGCTTCTTCACCTGGTGGTCGGCGATCGTCGCGATGCCGGTCGTCTGCGAGTTGAAGCCCTCGACCTGAGCCCCCACGACCCGCTTGGCCAGACCGCCGTCGCGCCCCTCGTAGAGGTTGCCGAAGCGGTCGACGAGCGCGTTGTAGCCGATGTCGTTCCAGCCGTTCGAGTTGCGATGGAAGCGGCAGATGCCGAGGACGATCCCCGGTGCCTCACGCTCGCTGTAGGTGTTCGTGCTGACCGTGTGGTGGATGACTCCCGCCTTGACCTTGCCGTACTCCGGCTCCTGCCGCGGGTGGCAGCCGCCGTCCTTGCGGTTGGCGCCCCAGTCGCTGCGGCTGATGACGGTCGGCTTGCCGGTGGCGGCCTCGGCCTCCGCGGGGTCGAAGACGGCGATCAGGGCCTCGTTGACGGCCGGAGCGCATCGACGTCAGCAGGCCCTCGGCGGCGGTCGTGTCGCCGCTCACGTTGACGTAGTGCAGGCTGCCCTCGATCGCGGCGCCGCGGCTGCGGATCTGGACCTGCTCGGTGCCCCCGGTGTAGACGGGGTCGCCGTGGCGGCCTCGACCCAGTCGCTCCAGGCCTCGCCGTACTCGCGGGCGCGGAACTCGAGCGGCGCCATCTCACCCTCGACGCCGACGAAGTCGAAGCGGTGCGGCGCGGTCACGGGGCGCGGTCCGGTAGACGACCGGCCCCTCGGCGCCGTAGCCGTGCTCCTCGTGCTCGCGGGCGAGCGCGGGGGAGGGCTCGGCGACCTGACGCGCCTCCGGGACCGGCTGGGTGAAGTCGAGGGCGGCCGGGACGTAGGGCTGGGTCGACAGCGCCGGCGCGACCGCCCAGAGGAAGCCCGCGCCGAGCAGCGCGAGCGCGAGCAGCAGGAGGCTTTTCAAGCGTCTGGCGATCATTGTGTTAGCGAACCCTCACGACAACCCTAACCCGGCACGGGCGGAGGAGTACCGGTCCGATGGTCGCAGTCCCGCCGGCGCCAGGGCCGGCCGGGTGACGGCGGCGCTGCAAGGCGCGACCCGCAGGGCCGCGGCTCAGAAGTCGACCGGCTCGGGGCCCCGGCCGCGGTACTGGTCGCGGAAGTCGCGGATCGCGTCGAGGGTGGCGCCGCCCTCGAAGGTCTCGCAGCCCATCAGCTGAGTCCAGGCGGTGGTCGCCACCTCGTAGGGCATCTCCGCGTTGGGGAACATGATCATCCCGCCGCGGTCGGAGTCGTAGACGCCCTTGAGCGCGAGCTGGTCCTCCTCGGAGAGGTCCGGGCTGTAGTGGATCTCGATCCGGCCGTGCTCGATCGCGTGCAGGTAGTTCCCCGCCGGCGGCTCGTCGAGGAAGGCCCCGTCGGCGAGCGGCTCCGGGTAGTGGTCGCCCGACGTCGGCGGGTTCGTGTCGTACTTCGGCAGCGAGTCGGGGTTCGGCGGGTCGACGTGGGTGCTGCCCTCGTCGGCCAGGTCGAGCTGGAGCTCGCAGCCGGCCGCCTTCGCCGCCGCAGTCGAGGTCGCCGTCGACGATGTCGGGCGGCGGGGTGCCCTCGCGCTCGTCGACCTCGACGCCCTCGGGAATGACACCGAACCTCGTGTCGACGTTCGGGCTGCCGTCCTCGCCGTCCTCGCCGCCGCCACCGCCGCTGCCGATCGCGACGACGATGCCGACGACGATGGCCGCGGTCAGCAGGCCCGCGACCACGTAGCCGAGGATCAGCCGCTTGCGGGACTCCGAACTGGCCCGGCGCTCGGCCTCCTCGCGCTCGCGACGGAGGCGCTCCTTCTCGTCCCTGCGGTTCGCCACGGCGCTGAATCTAGCGAACGGCCCCTCGCTGACCTCGCCGGAGGACGGCGGGACCGTCTACGCGACGGCCAGGCGCGGGCCGGCGCGGTCGCCCCAGACCTCGCCGAGGAACCGGTCGAGCTCGCCGTTGAGGCGCTTGGGCGCAAGCCGCCACTCGACGATCGAGTTCGCGTCGACGAGCCGTGCGTCGGGCATCTCGCGCAGCAGGTCGTCGGAGTCGCTGAAGGGGTGGATCGGGTCGGAGGGATGACCGACGATCAGCGCCGGGACCTCGATCCCCTCGCGCTCGCGGCGGGGCGGGCAGGTGCGGCCGAGCAGGAGCCCCTGCAGCACCCGGCTCGAGCTGCGCGGGTCCCGCCGCAACGGGTCGAGGCCGATGTCGACGAGGTAGTGGCTGCGCGGGATGCGCCGCGCGCCCGCGGCGAGCGAGACCGAGCAGCGGGGCGCCGAGCTGCGCTCCGACCAGGACGGGGGTGAAGGCGATCGCCACCGCGACCAGGGCGTTGTCGAGCACCGGCATCTCGATGAACAGGCCCTGCGCCCGGTCGGCGTGCGAGACGCCGAACTCGAGCGCGACGTTCGCTCCCAGCGAGGTGCCGCCGACCACTGCGCGCTCGACGCCGAGGTGGTCCAGCAGCGCCGCGATCTGGTCGGCGAACGCCGTCATCGAGTAGAGGCTGAGGTCCGGCGGCGCGTCGGAGTCGCCATGGCCGAGCAGGTCGAGGCAGACGACGCGGTAGCCGAGCTCGGCGATCTCCGGGGCGAGCCGCGTGTACATGCGGCGGTTCATCAGCAGGCCGTGGGCGAGGACCAGGATGCGGTCGCCGTCGCCGTAGGTCGCGTAGGAGATCCGGTGGCCGTCGTCGGTGGTGAAGGTGCTCATGCGCGGCTCCCCTCGCGGCCGGCGGCGGTCGGTCTCGAGCGGTGGCGCGGTCCCAGGGCCGCGCGGCCAGCAGGGCGCCGAGCACGGCCTTGACCGAGACGGCCCGGTTGAGCACGAAGAAGTGGATGCCCGGAGCCCCGGCGGCGAGGAGCTGCTCGCACTGGCGCGCCGCGTAGGCGATCCCGAAGGCGCGCTCGGCCTCCTCGTCGCCCCCCAGCGCCTCGAGCTGCTCGTCGAGGAGCTTGGGGATCTTCGCGTCGCAGACGCTGCAGAACCGGTGCAGCCCGGCGCGCGAGATGATCGGCAGGATCCCGGGGATGACGGGGACGTCGATGCCGGCCTCGCGCACCTCGGCGAGCCAGTCGAAGTAGACCTCGTTGTCGAAGAAGAGCTGGCTGACCAGGAACTCGGCGCCGGCCTCGACCTTCTCGCGCAGATAGGCGATGTCGGCCTCGGGGGAGGCGGCCTCGGGGTGGACCTCGGGGTGGCAGGAGGCGCCGATCCCGAACCCGCTCGTCGGCTCGAAGCCGCGGATGAAGGCCGCGAGCTCGGCCGAGCTGGTGAGGCCGCCGGGAGGAGGGGTGAAGTCCTTCTCGCCGCGCGGCGGGTCGCCGCGCAGGGCGAGGATGTTCTCGATGCCCGCGTCGGCGAGGCGCCCCAGGGTCGTCTCGAGCCCCTCGACCGTCTCGCCGACCACGCTCAGGTGAGCCATCGCCTCGATCCCGTACTCCTGCTGGATCCGCGTCGTCACCTCGACGGTGCCGTCACGGGTGGACCCGGCGGCCCCGTAGGTGACCGAGACGAACCCCGGATCGAGCCGGTGCAGGTCCTCGATGCTCGCGAACAGCGCGGCGGTTCCCTCCTCGGTCTTCGGGGGGAAGAACTCGAAGGAGAAGCAGGGTTCGGGGCCGCCGAGGATCTCGGAGATGCGCATCTGGGAATCGTAGACGGGGCGGGGTGGCGCTCGGGAGGTGGAGGCCGCGCGGTGCAGGGGTCCCATGCTGCCTCGCAGAGCTCGTCTACTGCAGCTGGGACCCCCGCACCACCCGGCCCTCGTTGGCGACGGACCCGGCGGACGGGGGGGAGGGTGGAGGAGGGTGGGGCCTCCTCCGGACTCGTCAGCCTCCTCGGCTTCCCTCGTTCCTTGGGCGGACCGTTATTCGGTCTATTGACTTCGTTGCCTTCTTCACCTCGGCTCGGCAGAACGGGGCGTCGTTCCAGCTTCTTGCGGGAGAAGGCTCGGGTGTAGTCGCCGGCGTGCTTCGAGTCCTGGTTCTCGCTCTGGCCGTAGGTGACGAACGTGCCGGCGTCGACCGGGCACTTCTTGCCGGTGAACTGCGCGGACATGATGAAGCTGGAGCCGTGGACGACCTCGTCGAATCCCTCCCCGTTCCAGGGGGCCGAGATCGCGTTGAAGACGCCGAGCCCGCCGGGGCCGCCGTGGATCGGGACCTGCTCGCCGCCTCGGTTCGAGAACTGGTAGCCGAGGAGGCCGGCATCGAGCGGGATGCCGGCGCCCTCGAGGTCGCTGACGGCGTCCGCGAGCGCCCTGCCGACGAGCGGGTTGCCGACGTTGAGGCCGCGCGGCGTGTGGACCGGGTCGGAGTTCGAGTAGGGGGTCGTGAAGAGCGTCTCCGAGCCCGGGGTCGTCCCGCCCTGCAGGCCCGTGGGCAGGGTCTGTGAAGTTGCCGAGCAGGTTGGAGGCGAACCGGCGGAAGAGGATCGCGCCGGAGGAGTCGAGGTCGTCGCGGACGTTCCAGTTGCGCAGCACGTCGCAGGCGGGCCCGACCGACGACCGGGCCGCTCGAGCCGAGCAGGGTCCCGCCCGGCGCCGCGTCGCAGAGGGCGACGAGCGAATCGCGCCAGAGCTCACCCAGGTACTGGCGGTTGCCCAGCGCGACCTTCTCGAGGCTGCGCCGGTCGAAGCCCTTGCCGGGGAGGCCGTCGGTCCCCGCGAGCCGATCCTCGACCTGGACCAGGCCGAGGCGGGTGCGGTAGGTGCGCTCGGCGTTCTCGATCCCGATGATCCGGTCGTAGCCGGTCATCGGCGCCTCGGGGTTGGTGAGCCAGTGGCTGTCGTTGCCGTTGTGGACGTAGTCGTCGCGGAACAGGGTCGGCACCTCGTCGGGCGGGAAGGTGCCGGGCGCGACCGCGTCCGGGTCCACCTCCCAGTTGCACGCGGAGCGCGACCCGTCGAGCACCGGCAGCCCGAGGGTCTCGAAGCCGACCTCGAGCGTGTTGCACTCGGCCGCCAGCTCGTCCGGCACGTTCGGGATCGAGCCCTGCATCGAGTAGTAGGCGTTCCCCTTGCTGTCGGCCGCGATCGAGTTGACCCAGGGCAGCCCCTGGTACTTGCGCTGGATCCGGTCGTACTCCGCGACCGACTGGGCGAAGTTGTTGTCGTAGAAGTGGTTGAGGTAGCGGAAGTTGCTCGCGTTGACGTCGCCGAGGGCGAAGCCCGTCCCCTCGGTCCACGGCAGCGGGATCCCGACGAGGTTGTCGATCATCGGCCCGTACTCGGTCGAGTAGATCGTCTTCGACCGCTTCTCGAGCCCCTTCTTCGTCTTGGCCTTGACGGTCACCTTGGTGGCCTCCATCGGCTTCGTCTCGCCGTCGACGATGTAGGAGTGGGGGTCGCCCGGGGGAAGGGTCAGCTTGAACGGGGTGAAGCGCCAGGCGGTGGCGACGGTGTGGGACCAGGCGAGCCCCTCGGTCCAGCCGATCAGCACCAGCGGCACGCCGTAGAGGGAGGCGCCCTCGACGTTGAGCTTGCCGGGGATCTGCAGATGGGTCTGGTAGAGGCGCTCGGAGCCGTCCCAGGGGAAGTGGGGGTTGCCGAGCACGAGCCCGCGGCCGTTCGTGGTCGCCTCCTTGCCGAGGCCGTAGGCGTTGGATCCGATCTCGGGCTGCAGCCGCTCGAGCCCGCGCCCGCTCGACAGCATCCGGTCCCGCTTCGCCTCGCCCCTCGCGGCCGCCGCCGGCGAGGCCGGCTCCGCGTCCACGATGCCGTCGATCACGGCGCCGGAGCTGGCGAGGATGCCGAGCTGGAAGAAGCGCCGGTAGACGTCGATCTTGCGGATCTTGCGGACCCACTTCTCGCCGCGGCAGGCGGGATCGGGGATCCCCTTGCGGCCGACGTCCTCGAGGTAGGCGTTGTAGCCGGCGACGTAGCCCGCCACGCCCTTGCGGACGCCGCGCTTCGGACCGAGCGGCGGCGGCTGCTTGAGCAGCTTGCGGGCGATCCGCTGCTCGTTGGCCCACTTGAAGTAGAAGTCGGCGGTGAGGTTCGGGTAGGTCGAGCCGTTGCCGCTGAAGTACCAGTCCTCGTTCGGCCCGAACCAGCGCGAGCGCTGCCCCGAGACCGTGACGTACTCGCTCGCGATCGTGCAGATGTCGTCCTCGGCGAACGCATAGGCGTAGCCGGCGGCGAGGCTCTCGATGTCGTGCGCGCGGATGTGGGGGATGCCGTACTTCGTCCGCCGCACCGTCGCGCGGAGGACGCGCCCGTCCGTCCTTGCCCTTGCCCTTCGCGGCGATCTCCTGGGCAGTCGTCGGCCAGGCGGCGCTCGCCGAACCGCCGAACGCGAGCAGGAGGACGAGCGCCGCGACCGCGGCGCCGGCTCCGATCGGGATCCTCCCCAGGCTCCTCACCACCGCTGGGGATACTAGATCGCAGAGGGCTCTCGTGAGCCGGGTTATGCTCGGCGCGTGAGTGAGGTCCGCGAGGCCGAGGGGGCGGTCCACGCCGAGCGCGAGGCGAGCTTCCTGCTGGCGGTGCCGGAGAAGCGCCTGCTCCGCTGGATCGCGGCGCGGCTGCCCCGGCGGATCCTCCCCGACGACATGACCGCGCTCGGGGTCGCCGCCGCGCTTGCCGTGGCGGTCGCCTACCAGCTCTCGAACGACGCGATCTGGTGGCTCTGGGTCGCCAGCGCCCTGCTCGTCGTCCAGTGGATCGGCGACTCGCTCGACGGGACCCTCGCCCGGGTCCGCGGCATCGAGCGGCCGACCTACGGCTACTACCTCGACCACCTGGTCGACGCGATCTCCACGGCGGCGATCGGGATCGGCCTCGGGCTCTCGCCGTTCATGCTGCTCTCGACCGGGACGCTGATCGTCGTCGCGTACCTGATCCTCTCGATCAACGTCTACCTGGAGAGCTTCGCCTTCAACCGCTTCTCGATCGGCTACGGGCGCATCGGGCCGACCGAGATCCGGCTGATCCTGATCCTGCTCAACACCGCGCTCGCCCTGAAGCTCGGGCTCGACTTCGAGCTCGTCGGGTTGGACCTGACGGTCTTCGACGTCGTCGGCCTCGCGATCGCCGGGACGATGATCGTCCTGCTCGCCGGCCGCTCGTTCGGCAACCTGCGCGAGCTCGCGCGGAAGGAGCCCGCGGCCCCGCGCCGCTGAGGGATGTGACGGGAAGCGGCGGCGTCGTAGGACGGCATGAGGCTCCTCGCTCTCAGCCTGATCGCCCTCGCCGGCCTCGCCGGCTGCGGCGACGACGATGGGGACGCGGCGACGAACCCACGACCGACCGGCGCGCTCGTCGTCTACACGCGCACCGGCGGCTTCGCGCCGGTGGTCGAGCACCTGACGGTCGCGCGCGAGGGAGAGGCGACCCTCGAGACGGGCTTCGCGGGCTCGGAGGGCGACCGGGTCGAGTTCACCCTCAGCGACGGACGAGCTCGCCGACCTGACCGCCGCGGTGGAGGTCGCGCCGCTCGACGAGTTCGAGGCCGGCCCGAGCGGCTGCGCGGACTGCTTCGTCTACACGCTCGACGACCGGCGGCGAGGAGGTCGAGATCACCGACGCCGACCTGCTCGAGGGCTCCGACGCCGTCGTCCCGAACGAGATCTTCGAGCCTGCTCGAGCAGCTCGGCGCGGCTCGTCCGAGTACGACCACGAAGGGCTCGCCGGACCCGTCAGGGCGTAGGCCACGCCGCCTAGGCCATCCGGATCGGCGGGCGACCCGCGGCGATCCGCACGGCCTCGGTGCGCGCGACGCGGTCGAAGCGGCCGCCGTTGCGGCCGCGGGCCAGGGCGCGGGGAGAGAGCGGGCGCGACGCGCGCAGGGCACGGGTGGATGCGCGGAAGACCGCCTCGCGGCCGACGCTCCAGGGGAGGTCGTAGAGCGAGCGGACCCGGGGCGGGAGGCTGCCGAGCAGGATCAGGTTGTGGAGCTCGAGCACCGGCGACTCGACGCGCGGGACCGGGATCCGGAAGGCCACGCCGCGGCCGACGTGGCGCGCCTCCTCGGTCAGCCCCATCTCGTCGCTCTCGAGCCGGCCGTCGAACCACTCGCGGAACTCGCCCCAGCCCTCCGGCGCCACCTCGCGGGGCATCCCGAAGAGCTCGCCGAAGCGGACCCAGTCGCGCCAGAAGCCGTCGCGCTCGCCGGCGCCGAGCGGGCGCACGAGCAGCTCGTAGAAGCGGGCGGCCGACTCCGCCGCGACGGCGATCGTCCACAGCATCAGCTCGGGGTCGTGGGCGGAGTAGGGGGTTCCGGACGGGAAGCCGCCGCCGTCGTCGGGCAGGCGCCCCTCGACGCCGGCGTGCATCCCGTGCACCGCCGCCAGCACCCGGTCGGCCTCCGCGCGGCTGCCGAAGAAGACCGTCTCGAACATCTTCGCCGTCGCCGAGAGCCGCTTGAACGGGCGGTCGCGATAGCGGGAGTGCAGCGTCGTGCCGACGAAGTTGCGCGCGTCGAGGGCGCCGATCAGCAGCGCCCGCTGCCCGTACATCAGGCCGACGGAGCGCTCGCCCTGCACGCGGCGGAGGACCGATCGGCCGCGCGGGAAGTAGCCCTCGTCCATCAGTCGACGGCGCGCTCCGGCGGGGGAGCCACCGCGGCGATGTCCGGAGCGCGCTCGACCTCGATCGCGCCGAACTCGCCGGTCAGATGCTCAGGCGGGAAGCAGACCTGGCAGAAGGTACGCCCGAAGTCGGTCAGGTGGACGCTGCGGCGGGTGATCTGCCCGCGGAAGACCTTGCCGCCGGCCCTGCCGAGCGCCTCGGTGACCTCGGGCTGCGCCTCGATCACCTGGTAGGGGAGCTCGTCCTCCAGCGCGTCGCGGCGGATCGCGACGAGGCCGTGGCTGACGAGGTTGTCGAGGTAGGCGGGGACGAGCTCGCTGTGCAGGCAACCGGCTTCGGTGCCGATCATCGAGAGGCGCCGGGCGATCTCGCTCGCGCCGATCCCGAAGGGCGCGGCCTTGTTGACGTAGACGATCCCCTGCGGCCCGTGGTTGACGAGCAGCTTCAGGATCCTGGCCTCGTCGGGCGCGAGCTGGTCGATGATCCGGCGCGAAGCCCGGGTGCACCGGATCGCGGCCGTCCTGGATCGCCGGCCGCGCGCTCGAGCAGCTCGGCCCCACGCTCGCGCAGCGACTGCGCCGGATCGGGATCGCTCCCGTTCCGCGACGGCTCCGGCTGCCGCCGGGTGACGCCGGCCTCCTCGGCTACGCCCTCGCCGGCATGACCGAGGATCCGAGCGAGCCCGCCGACGGTGCCGCCCACCTCGCCGATCAGGGCCGCCGCGGCGCGCGGCGAGACCGCCGCCTCGGTCAGCCGCTCCGTCACCTTCAGAGCGGTCCCGGCGCCCCAGACCGCCCCCTGGTACCAGGCCCCCGCGGCGATGCGGGCGACGGCGGGCACGCTGTTCAGGCCCGGCAGCAGCTCGCCCTCCTCCGCCCGATGATCGCGAGGTCGGTCCGCCACACCCGGGCTACCTTCCGGCGAGCTCGCGGCGGAGGATCTTCCCCGACGCGGACTTCGGGATCTCCTCGATCCGCTCGATCTGGCGCAGCTTCTTCTGCGGCGAGACCTTCTCGGCGACGAAGGCCATCAGCTCCTCGTCGGTGACGTCGTCGCCCTTGACGACGACGAACCCCTTCGGGATCTCCCCGGCCTCGTCGTCGGGCACGCCGATCACGGCGCAGTCGGCGACCGCGGGATGGTTGATCAGGATCGCCTCGAGCTCGGCCGGCGGGACCTGGAACCCCTTGTACTTGATCAGCTCCTTGAGCCGGTCGACGATCGAGTAGTAGCCCTCGTCGTCCATCTCGGCGACGTCGCCGGTGTGCAGCCAGCCGTCGTCGTCGATCGTCTCCTTCGTCGCCTCGTCGTTGTTGAGGTAGCCCTGCATCACCTGGGGGCCGCGAACCCAGAGCTCGCCGCGGTCGGCGTCCTCGCCGGTCTCGGGATCGACGATCCGGCACTCGGTCCCCGCCAGCGGCGGCCCGATCGAGCCGCCCTTCTGGGAGTCGAGCGGGGCGACGTGGGAGACCGGGCTGAGCTCGGTCATCCCGTAGCCCTGGATCGTCGGCGCCCCCACCCGGTCGGCGACGGCCTTGGCGAGGTCCTCGCCGAGCGGGGCGGCTCCCGACATGACCATCCGCAGGCTCGAGAGGTCGCGGCCCTCGACGGCGGGGTGCTTCGCCAGCGCGAGGGCGATCGGCGGCACGACGTAGACGACGGTCACGCCGTGCTTCTCGATCAGGCCGAGGAAGCCGTCGAGGTCGAAGCGCGGCATCGTCACGATCGTCCCGCCGTTGCGCAGGCCGAGGTTCATGATCACCGTCATCCCGTAGATGTGGAAGAACGGCAGGACCCCGATCGTCACGTCGTCGTCCTCGACCGGGATCGTCATGCAGGTCTGCAGCACGTTGGCGACGAGGTTGCGGTGGCTGAGCATCACGCCCTTCGGCAGCCCGGTCGTGCCGCTCGAGTAGGGCAGGACCGCGAGGTCGTTGGCCGGGTCGATGTCCGGCTCCGGCAGCTCGCCTCCCTCGGCGAGCAGGTCGGCGAGCGTGGGCTCGTCGCCGCTGCTCTCACCGACGATGACGATGTCCTCGAGGCCGACCTCGTCCGCCGCACGGCGCGCGGTCTCGAGGAAGTCGGGGATCGTGAAGAGCATCTTCGCCCCGGAGTCGGTGAGCTGATGGGCCAGCTCGTGGGACGTGTAGAGCGGGTTGGCCGTCGTGTTCGTCGCGTTGGCCCGGATCACGCCGTGGAAGATCACCGCGTACTCGGGCAGGTTCGGCATGTAGATCGCAACGACGTCGCCCTTGCCCACGCCGCGGCCCGCGAGCGCGCCGGCGAGCGCCGCCGTCCGCTCGCCCAGCTCGGCGTAGGTGATCGTGCGGCCGGTCGGCCCGTCGATCAGGGCCGGCTTGTCGCCGAGCTCCTCGGTCCTGGCGAGCGTGAAGGACGCGAGATCCTGATCCGGGATCTCGGGCGCTGGGGCTACGGTCAAGGTCTCTCCTCCACTTGGGTGCAGCTACCCGGCGAGCCTATCGCCGGGCGAGCTCACCCGCAGCGGTTGGGACCTCGTTCAGCGTGTCGAGACGTTGCCGAGCAGCTTCGGCTGGAACGGCTCGGTGCCGGCGACCAGCTGCAGGTCCGGATGACCGTGCGCCTGGGCGTAGGCCAGCTCGTGGCCGATGTCGCCGACGCCGTTGCTCGCCGGGAGCGGTGCGACCGCGACCGTGCTCAGCGTGCCGAGTGCCTGGCCGCTCTCGTTGAGGAAGGCCGAGCCGGAGTCACCGGGGATGCCCGGGGTGAACGTGTAGAGCGAGTAGCTCCACCCGCCCGGGGTGCGCTCGATGACCGCGCCGCTCTTCGGGCTCAGCGCGGTGACCCCGCCGCGGAGCGACGAGTTGCCGTAGGTGTAGACCTGCTCACCGGCCTCGGCCGTGCCGATGCCGGTGGGGCCGCCGAAGACGGGGATCGAGGGGTTGACCTTGCCGACGTCGGCCGGGTCGATCTTGACGAGCGCGAGGTCGTTGTACTCACAGGCCTCGTCGTCGGACTCGTTCGCGGCCTGCATCGTCAGCCACGAGTTGTAGGCCATGGTCCCGCGCACGGAGGCGCCGTCGATCTCGACCTTCGTGCCCAGCGGAAGCGACTCGGCCTCGCACCCGTTCGTCTCGGTCGCCGCGCCGGTGCCGGAGCAGTGGGCGGCCTGACCGATGTACGTGTCGGCTCCCTCGGTGAAGATGAAGTTCGAGGTGCACTGACCCGAGCCCTCGGTGTAGGTCTGGACGCCGGGGTGGATGGGCGCGGTCGCGGCGGGGGCCCAGGCGCTTGCGCCGGCGGGCAGCGCGACGGCCAGCGCGAGGCTGGCGATCAGGGCGAGAAGAAGCTTGCGGGCAGGTGCGGTCATGCGGCGGGGGACCTCCGTGTCGTCGGGGTTGACGGCGAGAGCCAATGGTCCCCGCTGCGCCGTGCCGAATCCACGTGAGGCCCACTCAATTCAGGCATGCGCCCTTGTTCGTTCCGACAAAAGGGCCTAATGTCGGCCCCATGGCGGTCGACGGCCTCCTCCGCGAGTTGCTCGCGGCCCGCGACGAGGTCGCCGCGCGCGCCGTCGACCGGATCCGAGCGGAGATGCCGAGCTTCGCCGCCGTCCCCCTGGAGGAGCACCGCGAGACCGTTGCCGCCTCGATCGAGACGCTGGTCACGGCGCGGCTCGACGGACCCGACGTCTCGCTCAGCCGAGCCGCCGAGGGCCTGCGCGAGACGGGGGAGCGGCGGGCGCGCCAGGGGGTGCCCGGTCGAGGACCTCCTGCGCGCCTGGCGGATCGGAATCGAGGAGTCGACAGCCTTCGCGCGCGACGCGGCCGAGCGCAGCGACGCCGGCCAGGGCGAGCTCTTCGACCTCTTCCAGCAGGCCTTCGGGATCGCCGACCAGGCCATGGTCTCCCTCGCCGGAGGCCACGGCGGCGATGCCGGCCAGGGCGACCCCGAGGACGAGCGCCGCGCCGACCTGGTCCGCGGCGCGCTGCTCGGCACCCTGACCCCCGAGGAGCTGCACTCCGGCCTGGCCGCCCTCGAGATGGATCCGCTCGTTCCCTACCTCGCGTTCCGCGCGCGCAGCGGCGAGCTCGCCGAGACCGACGACCTCGACGCGGTCCTCGAGCTGGACCCGGCGGGCGCCGGGCGAGCCGGCGTCGCGGCGATCCTCGAGAGCGAGGTGACCGGCTTCAGCACGCAGCCGCCGCCGCGTGGCGCCATGACGCTGATCGCGGTCGGGCCGGCCGTCCCGCTTGCCGAGTTGCCCGCCTCCTACCTCGCGGCCGGCCGGGTGCTCGCGGCCGCCGAGACGTTCGGGCTCGCCGGCCTCCACGACCTCGGCAGTGCCGGCCTTCACGCGGCGGTGATCGAGGACGCCGACCTCGGCGATGCGCTCGTCGCGCTGCTGGTCGAGCCGGTGCGCCGTGCGGCCGGCGGCGAGGACGTGCTCGCGAGCGTGCGCGAGTGGCTCGCCGCGGGCATGCGGGTCGAGCCCGCGGCGGCCCGCCTCTTCGTGCACCCCAACACGGTCCGCTACCGGCTGCGGCGCTACGCGGAGCTGACCGGCGCCGAGCTGGGCGAGACCGAGGAGGCGCTGCGGGTCTGGTGGGCGCTGCAACGTGACCTGGCGGTCGCCGCCCGCCCTGAGGTCTGAGCGATCAGTCGGCGTCCACCGGCGTCGGCGGGCGGGTCAGCTCCATCGAGGTCCACGCCGGGCGGAAGCCCAGTCGCTCGTAGAGCAGCTTCGGCCGGTCCTCGTCGTCGGCGACGATCCAGAGGTCCCGGACCGAGCCCGCGGCCCCGATCGCCGCGGTCGTCAGCGCCGTGCCGAGCCCGCCGCCGCGTCGATCGGGGTGGACGTAGACCTGGGTGATCTCGGCCCCGTCGCCGACCCGCTCGAGCTGGGCGAAGCCCGCCGGCACGCCCTCCTCCAGGACGGCGAGCACGCGGACGCCGCGCCCCATGGCCACCTCGCGCGCGTGGACGAGGTGCCGGGTGTCGAGGTCGGGGAAGTCCTCCCGGTGCCAGGCGACGCGAAGGGCGTGGACGTCGTCGTAGTCGACCTCCTCGACCTCGGTCCCGCCTCCTTCGGGTGGCGGCGCCTCGTGGTGCATGAACAGCAGGCGGGTTGCGAGCCATCCCTCCGCCTCGAACTCGGGGCGGAGGGGGTCCGCGGCAGCGGCGAGGTCGAAGTCGAGCCGCCGGTGGGCCAGGCCGGCGAGGGCCTCGTCGGCGAAGGCCGTCAACCCCTCAGCCGTCATCCCGGGATCGTCCTCCACCCGGACGAGGTTGTAATCCCAGTAGCTGGGATAGGCGGTGGCGCGGACGACGGTCCCGTGCTCCCACCGCTCGATCACGTCGCAGACCTCGTCGTGGCGGGCGTGATGCCACGCGATCGCCCGCCGCGTCAGGTCGCTGAGGCCTTCGGCTGGCACTGGGCGAGAAGGCTATTCGCCTCCCCGCCCAGGCCCGAGGCGGGCTACGCCCCGCCCACCACCTGCTCGCAATCGTCGGCGACCCGGTCGTCGCCCTCGGCGGACACCACGACCCGGTCGCGCCCACGACCGCACTCGATCCTGTCCGCGCCGCCGCTTCCGCGGAGAACGTCGGCGCCCGGGCCGCCGAACAGCTCGTCGTCCCCACCGCCGCCCCGCAGGCTGTCGTCCCCGCCCTGGCCGAGGAGGCAATCGGTGCCCCGCCGGCCGCCGAGCCGGTCGTCTCCCTTGCCGGCGCGGATCCCGTCATCCAGCTCTCCGCCGATCAGCGAATGAAGGGGCCCGCGCAGGTTCGGGTAGCGGAGCTTGCAGGTCTCGGCCACCGACTTCGGCACGCGCTGCCAGTCGACGTCGCGCTCGCTGAACTCGGGCGAGTTCGTGATGTTCTTCGGCGAGCCCCCGAGCGGCGCGACGTAGGTGTCGAAGAACAGGTCC
Organism: uncultured Solirubrobacterales bacterium; assembly: GCA_963839535.1. Lineage (GTDB taxonomy): Bacteria > Actinomycetota > Thermoleophilia > Solirubrobacterales > 70-9 > RHKX01. Next base: position 206,487 of record CAWIVF010000013.1, on the reverse strand, counting down.
GCGGGGGCCGCGGGCGGCGAGGCGGAGAGCGCGATCTTCTCGCCATCGGGCGAGAAGACGGCCCGGTACTCGTAGATGCCCGGCGTGGGCGCGAGCGCCTCGGTCACGTTCGACCCGTCCGCGTCCATGAGGAAGAGGTCCGACCGGTAGGGACCGCTGCCGGTGTCGTTGCGGCGGCTCCGGAAGAGGATCCTGTTCCCGTCCGGGGAGTAGTCGGGGCTGTCGTCCACCGTCGCGTTGTCCGTCAGCCGCTGCTCGTCCGTGCCGTCGACCCCGATCGTGAAGATCTCGCCGTCTCCGTCGCGGTAGCTCGTGAATGCGATCGTCTTGTCGTCAGGTGAGAAGACCGGAGTCGCGTCGTCGCCCTCGGCCGTCGTCAGCCGCTGCGGATCGGAGCCGTCGCTGTTCGCCAAGTAGAGGTCGTAGTTGAGCTGGCCGTTCTCGAAGGTTCGCGGCGAGACGAAGACGATCTTCTTGCCGTCGGACGAGATGTCGGCGTCGTAGCTCGAGACGACTTCGTCGGTCACCTGCTCGACGTCCGTCCCGTCCGGGTTCGCCGTGTAGATGTTGACCGCGTTGGCCACCGGGCTCTGTCCGTCCCGCTCGGTGTAGGCGATCCGGTCGCCGGTGCCGCTGAAGATCGGGTCGTAGACGAGCTCGCCGCCGACGCGCATGCGCTCACCGCCGTCGGGATTGAGCGTCCACATCCGCGAGGGCGTGCCATCGCAGGGGATGCATTCGCTCACCGCGATCTTTCCGTTGACCCCCGGGAACGCTGCGCGAGCGCCCGGCGTCGCAGCGATGAGGAGGACGAGGGCGGCGAGGAGGATTGCGGTGGCGAGGCCAAAGCGGCGGCTGCCGAGAAGGTCGGTCAAGGGGTCCCTGCTTTCGATTCGTGAAGTAACTCGGCGAGGCCGTCCCGCGGCCGCGCGGCGATGAAGATAGCTGGGCGCGGATGCGGGAGGCGCCGGGCCTTGCCTAGAGTCAGACCGGTGTCAGCGGGCCACGACAGCGGCATCGACCCGGCGGACCTCGAGGTCTGCCTGCGCGTTCTGGCGGAGCTCGACGATCTCCCGATCGAGCATCCCGACGCCCTGGCCGTGCAGCGCGCGACCTCGCGTCTCTACAAGACGGTGAGGCAGCGCCGTCGCAACGAGCGACGTGACGCGATCCTCTCCGCCGACCGCGCGGTCACCGAGGCCACGGCGACCGGGGCGCCCACCCGGATCGACGACGAGACCCGCGGCCTGCCGCTCTCATCGCGGGTCAACGGAGCGCTCGCCGGGACCCTGATCCAGCCCCGCGCGTGTTACGTGTGCAAGCAGCGCTACGTCGACGTGGACGCCTTCTACCACCAGCTCTGTCCGGACTGCGCGCGGCTCAACCACGCCAAGCGCGAGTCCCGCGCCGACCTCACCGGCGCCCGGGCCCTGCTCACCGGCGGGCGGGCGAAGATCGGCATGTACATCGCCCTGCGGCTGCTGCGCGACGGCGCGCACACGACCATCACCACCCGCTTCCCGCGCGACGCCGCCCGCCGCTTCAGCGGGATGGAGGACAGCGGCGATTGGCTGCATCGGCTGCGGATCGTCGGGCTCGATCTCCGCGACCCGGGGCAGGTCGTCGCGCTCGCCGACTCCGTCGCCGCCGACGGTCCCCTGGACGTCCTGATCAACAACGCCGCCCAGACCGTGCGCCGGACGCCGGAGGCCTACGCGCTCCTCGCCCAGGCGGAGTCGGCCGCGCTGCCGGAGGGGGACGTCCCGGAGATCCTCACGATCGGGCCGGCGCGCGATGCCGAGCACCCGGCCGAGCTGCGGGCCGGCCCCGGGGACGGCGAGCACTGGTCGCCGACCCCGGAGGCGCTGACGACCCTGGCCCTGAGCGCCGGCTCGGCCACCCCCGAGCGGATCGCGGCGGCCACGGCCGTCGACGCGGGCGGCCTCGCCCCCGACCTGCAGGCCGTCAACAGCTGGATCCAGCGGGTCGACGAGGTCGATCCGATCGAGCTGCTCGAGGTCCAGCTCTGCAACTCGGTCGCGCCGTTCATCCTGATCGGGCGCCTGCGTCCGTCGCTGGCGGCCGCCGATGCCCTGCGGCGCAGCTACGTCGTCAACGTCTCGGCGATGGAGGGCCAGTTCGCCCGCGGCTACAAGGGCCCGGGCCACCCGCACACGAACATGGCGAAGGCGGCGGTGAACATGCTCACCCGCACGAGCGCCGGCGAGATGCTCGAGTCCGACGGGATCCTGATGACCAGCGTCGACACCGGCTGGATCACCGACGAGCGGCCTCACCCGACGAAGATGCGCCTCGCCGACGAGGGCTTCCACGCCCCGCTCGACCTGATCGACGGCGCCGCTCGCGTCTACGACCCGATCGTCCGCGGCGAGGCCGGGGAGGACCTGCACGGCTGCTTCCTCAAGGACTACGAACCGTCGCCCTGGTGAGCGACACCCGACACGATCAGCATCGGTCTAAGCTGGATGGGCCAGGGGCAACCCGACGGAGGAGAGGCACATGCACGCGCGAGTAGTCAGGTTCAACGGCGTCGACGACGAGACGATCGCCAAGGTCCGCGCCAACATCGAGGAGAGCGACGGCCCGCCGCCCGGCGTCAAGGCGACCGGGATGAAGATGCTCTGGGACTCAGACCAGGGGACGTCGGTGTTCATCGCGTTCTTCGCGAACGAGGAGGACATGCGGGAGGCCGACAAGATCTTCGAGGACATGGACCGCGGCGACACGCCCGGCGAGCGCCTCTCGGTCGACCGCTGCGAGGTCGTGATCGAGCGCGAGGCCTAGCGCCGCGCGCGGGGGAGCCCTCGAGGGCTCCTCACTTCCCGCGGCGCCGCACCTTCTCGCAGTCCTTCAGGCGATCGCCCTTGCCGGCCTTCACGGTGTCGCGGCCGCGGCCGCAGTTGACCTTGTCCCTGCCGCCGCCGCGGACGTTGATGCGGTCGTTCCCGCGTCCGGCGGTCAGCTTGTCCCGCCCGGCTCCCGCCTTGATGACGTCGCGCCCGGCGCCGCCGCGCAGCTTGTCCGATCCCGTGCCCCCGAACAGGCAGTCGGATCCTCCGCGGCCCTTGATGCGGTCGTTGCCGCCCCGGCCGCGGATCTGATCGTCCTTCGACCCGCCGAGCAGCCGGTCGGCGGCACCGGACCCGATCAGGGGCTGGGTGCAGTGCCCGCCGGAGGGGGAGGCGAGGGGCTTGGGGGGCGGGGGCAGCGTCACCTTGTAGATGTCGATGGCGTTGCGCCCGCTCTCGCCGAGGTTGAAGTCGCCGGCGGCGCCGTAGTAGGTGAAGCTGCCGTCGTCGTTGCGCTCCATCTTGAAGACGTGCGAGACCCACTCGTTCGCGTTGCCGGGGATGAAGTAGCCGGCCTCCTTGAAGGTCACCGTGCCGTCGAGGTTCTCGACGAAGTCGACGACCTGGGTCCCCTGTGAGTACCAGCCCATGAAGATCCGGTTCTGCCCGGGGATCTGCTGGAAGACGTGAGCGGTGCAGACGGTGGCCTGCGCGCCGGTGCGGATCGGGGCCCGGTAGACGGCCTTGCCGCCCTCAGGCGTCTTTGCGTACGGCTTGAACGCCTCCTCGGGTGACTTCGGGAAGCCCTTCTCGATGGCATCGGTGCGGTAGGCGTGGATGCCGCCGTTGCCCGCCTTGTTGTCGGCGACGTCGCTGCACGACGCGCCCGGAGGGGTGACTCCGCCGCCGCGCTCGTCGGTCGCCAGCAGCAGCTCGCCCGAACCGCTCAGCTCCGCCTCGTGATTGAAGTCGATGTCCTGGGTCGAGTCGAACGCGGGAGTCGCGGCCCCGCCGGCCCCCCGGCCCTGGTGGTGGACGCTGCCGAGGTACTCCACGCCCTTCAGCGAGGGGGCACCGGACTCGAGCCAGGCGGGGACCGTCAGATCCTCCTCGCCCTCTCCCTTGCCGTCGACGCAGTCGACGATCTTGGCTCCCGTCATGAACGGGCCGTCGGAGGAGCTCGGACGCACGCGACAGGGCAGCGGGGTCCCCCGCGGCTTGTCGTCCTTGAAGTTGTCGGGGGTGCCGTTGTCGTTGAACGCATCGGCCATGTCGAAGACGATCAGGGCGTTGCCGCCGCCGCAGGTCAGGCGATCGTCGGGGTAGACCTCGAGCTCGTGGCAGCCGTAGAGAGCGTTCGCACCCGTCTGCAGGGTGTGCCCGAGGCCGATCTCCGCCCGCGGGTAGCGGTAGCGATAGACCTTGGGCCTGCAGGCCTCGCGCTTCTGATCCGCGGTGGTGCCGGCGGGGAAGTTCATGCAGGAGGACATGTCGACGACCTCGAAGCCGTCGAGGTCGGAGGCGTCGGAGTCCTCCGGATCCTCGTTCTCGCGGATCAGCTCTTCGGTGTCGCCGTCCCCGTCGATGTCGTCCGCGTCCTCGGAGACCCCGATCGCGTCGGAGTTCACCGCGTAGGCGATGTGAGGACGCTTCGGATCGATGTTGACCGTGTGCGCCTCGCCGATGTGGCTGGTCAGCCCGATCTCGACCGGGGCGGCCGGATCGGTGACGTCGATGATCTCCAGCCCGCCGGGCGGCGCCGCCTCGATCCCGAGCAGCCCCTGATCGTGGCAACGGCCCGCTGCGTCGGTGGCGTCGACGATCAGCTGCGCCTCGCGCTCGTCCGCGAAGCGGTTCCGGGCGTTGAGGATCGTGCCGCCCTTCGGCGTCGCCTCGACGTCGTGCTGGAGGCCGAGCGCGGCCTCGGGGTTGCTGACGCAGGTGGCCGAGGGATGACCGACGACGAAGCTCGGGTCGACCTCGTCGCCGTTCGTCAGCTGGACGATCGACTGGCCGCCGCCGTTCGGGCCCGACGGCGAGGGTGCCGACGGCTGTGTAGATCTCGCCGTCGTGGGTGAAGAAGTCGAGGTCGGTGTGCGGGTTGCCGGTCGGGATCGTCGCGACCATCTCCCAGGTCGCGCCCTCCCCGCCGGAGATGAAGGTGGGGTCAGGCGGCGTTGTGGGAGCGAACGACGGAGCGGCGTGATCGAGCTCGTGGCCGACGGCGAGCGTCGGCACGATCAGCGCGGCCAGCACCGCGAACGCGATGAGCAGACGCTGCTTGGGTCGTCCCCCTCCCTGGAACACGGTCCGGACGATATCCCACTGAAGAATCGGTATGGGGCGAGTGGCCGATACCAGAAAACATTTACAGGGCACGCGGCGCTAGGCTTCTCGGAATCGACCGGTGAGGAGCTGGGAGAGTGCGCTGGTTTCGACGACGGGCCACCTACGCCAAGGTGCTGGCGACGCTGTCCATGTTCGTTGCGCTGGTCGCCGCGGCGCCGGCGGCCGCCCAGTCGATCGGCTTCGAGCGGACCTGGGGCAAGGACGTTGGAGAGGCCACCTCGGCGACCGGTTACGAGGTCTGCGTCACGCCGGCGAATTGCCAGAACGGGCTGCCCGGATCGTTGGGCGGCGAGCTGACGAACCCGGAGGGAATTGCGGTCGATACGGCCGGAAGCGTCTACGTGGCCGACGCCGACAACGATCGGGTCCAGAAGTTCGACTCCTCGGGCAACTTCCTGTCCGCGTGGGGCAAGGATGTCGTGGCCGGCGGTGCAACCGGATTCGAGATCTGCACGGTGGCGGCAATCTGCAAGGCGGGGGTTCCAGGCGGTCTCGGCGGCGAATTCGACGATCCCGTCGGCGTTGCCGTTGATTCGTCCGGCGGCGTCTACGTGGCCGACGCCGAGAACAACCGGATCCAGAAATTCAACGGCGCAGGCAACTTCCAGCGGACCTGGGGCAAGAACGTCGTCACCGGGGGAGGGACGGGAGCGGAGACCTGCACCGCTGCGGCGACCTGCCAGGCGGGCGAAATCGGGTCCCTCGGCGCCGAGTTCAGACAGGTGAATGAGATTGCGGCGGACCCGGCCGGCACCGTCTACACGGCCGAGTCAGCCGGCAACCGGATCCAGAAGTTCGACTCGACCGGGAACTTTCAGCGCGCCTGGGGAAAGGACGTCGTCACCGGCGGGGGCACCGGCGCGGAAACCTGCACTGCGGCGGCGAGCTGCAAGTCGGGAAGCTTCACCGACGATGGTCTGGGGACGTCGGTCTACAACCCGCTCGGATTGGCCGCGGACGGGTTCGGAAACGTGTTCGTGATCACCGCCTCCCGAATCCAGAAGTTCAATAGCTCGGGAGGCTTCGTCCTCGCCTGGGGAAAGGACGTGATCAGCGGGGGAGCCACCGGATACGAGGTCTGCAGCGTCTCGTCGGACTGCAACGGTGGCCTGCCAGGGTCGCTCGGCGGAGAGTTCTTCATACCCCTTGGGTTGGCGACCGACGCCGCTGGGGACGTCTACGTCGCTGACTTCATCAACCAGCGGCTCCAGCGTTTCGACTCCTCCGGAGGCTTCGTGGCGGCCATCGGCGCAGGGGTCAACGGCGGGGCCAGGGGCCTCGAAGTCTGCACGGTGAGGACGAGCTGCAAGACCGGCCATACCTCGATCGCCGAGGACGGGGGCGAGATGAAGTCGAACAACGTCGCCGTCGGCGGCATCGGCGACATCTACACATCTGACCGGGACAATCAGCGGATCCAGAAGCTCCAGTCTTTGCCGGTCGTCGGCAAGCTGAAGGGGAAGCGGCTGCGGGTGACGGTCTTCGCTCCCGGCACCCTCGTCGTCACTCAGGCGGGGGGCAAGAAGAAGCTGCTCAAGCGCGCGCGCAAGACGGCGGAAGGCGCCGGCAGGGTGGCCGTCCGCCTCAAACTGACCCGAAAAGGAAAGCGGAGACTGAAGGATCGCGGCGAGCTCAGGATCAGGACCGTCATCGCTTTCACTCCGGATGGAGCCGCGGCCAGGTCCGTCAGCAAGCGGATCAGCTTCAAGCACTAGGGCGGCCCGCCCTCGCAAGCCGTTGCGAGCCCCGGCATGAACCGTGTCCGCAGGCGATCTTCGGGGGGAGTGGAGCTAGGCGGGCTCGAACCGCCGACCTCCTGGGTGCGATCCAGGCGCTCTTCCAGCTGAGCTATAGCCCCACGATTGCGGGCTCGGACCCGCATGCAAAGAATAACCGCGTTCGGTTGAGGGGGCTCACGCAACGGGTCGTTGGGCCCGATACTGGGTTGGGTATCACAAGCATGAGCTTTCGCCGACGACTCACCCTGTTCTTCCTGGCACTCGTCGGCCTGCCGATGATCGCCGTGGCGGTGCTCGTGGTTCAGGTCACCGAGGGCTCGCGCGAGGGCAAGGCCGACGCCCGCCTGGACGTGGGCCTCGACACGGCGAAGGTCCTCTACGACAACTCGCTCGGAGCGGCCCGCAGCCAGGCCGCTCGCATCGCCGCTGAGGTGGCCCCCCTGATCCGGCGCGACGACGGCAAGGAGCTGACGCGGGTCATCGGCCGGGAGGTCCCCGGGCTCGGGGTGGTGGCGGTGACGGTCACCGATCCCCAGGGGCGTCTGCTCGCCCGGGAGGGACCACCAGTGGGGATCGCGACCGCCCGCAGCGAGGCGCAGCTGAGCGGTGGCCGCCCGGTCGCGACGGTCGAGGTCGCGGCGCTCAGCCCCGACGTCCTTCTCGAGCAGATCACCGGGCTGACGGGCCAGGAGGGAGCCATCGTCTCCGATGAGGGCCTGCTCGCCACGACGATCGACGTCGACACCTCGGGCCTGCCGGAGCCCGGGGAGGAGCGAACCGACGTCGAGGTCGACGGCGACACCGTGCGTGCCGCCGCGCTCCCATTGGCGGGAGCGCCCGAGGGCTCCCGCCTGGTTCTGCTCGCGCCGCACGAGCGGGGCTTCGTCGCCTCCGAGCAGTTGGTCGCAGCGATCCTCGCCGTCTTCTTCACCGTCGCCGCCTTCCTGATCTGGCTCCTGCTGCGCAGCCTCCAGCGGCGAATCGGGACCATGCTCGACGCCGCGCAGCGAATCGGCGCTGGGGACTTCAGCGGCGAGGTCCCGGTCGAGGGCCACGACGAGATGGCCGGGCTCGCCCGGGAGTTCAACAAGATGAACGCGCGGCTGGCGACCCAGATGAGCGAGTTGAACCGCCAGCAGCAGGAGCTGGAGGAGTCGGTGCAGCGCATCGGCGAGGCGTTCGCGTCCGGACTCGATCGTCGCGCGCTGCTCGAGATCGTCACCGAGACCGCGGTCACCGCCTGCGACGCGGAGGCCGGGAGGGTCGTCCTCCACGACGACCCCGATGCTCCCGAGGTCCTCGGGAGCGAGGACTCCCCGGCGGCGCTCCAGGGAGTCCTCGATGCCGCCGGCACGGCCGCGGCGGAGAACCGCGGCTACGGCGACGCGCACGATGGCGACCTGCACGCGATGGCCTCCGCGATCATGGACCGGCGCGACGAGGAGGCGATCCTCTGCACGATCGCCGTCGCCCGCGCCGGCAGGCCTTTCGAGCAGCGCGAACGGGAGGTGCTCCGGTACCTGCTCCGCCAGGCGGTCGTATCGATCGAGAACATCGGGCTCCACGAGCGGGTCGCGGCCCAGGCGATCACCGACGACCTCACCGGGATCCCGAACTACCGGCACTTCTACCAGTGGATCGAGCAGGAGATCGCGCGCATCGCCCGCTTCGGCGGCGAGCTCTCGCTGGTGCTGATCGACATCGACAACTTCAAGGGGGTCAACGACACCTACGGCCACCTGCTCGGCGATGCGGTGCTCGAGGAGATGGGCAGGCTGCTGCGGCTCGAGTCGCGCGGGATCGATCTCGCCGCCCGCTACGGCGGGGAGGAGTTCGTCCTCGCGCTTCCCGAGACCGGCATCGACGGGGCCGAGGAGGTCGCCGAGCGCCTGCGGCGGAGGATCGAGCGGACCCGCGTCGCGATGGCGGGCGACAGCCCGCCGATCCAGGTGACGGCCAGCCTCGGCGTCGCCAACCTGCCGGCGAACGCCGAGGACGTCCACTCGCTGATCGCCGCCGCCGACGCGGCGCTCTACCACGCCAAGCGCGAGGGGAAGAACCGGGTCAGCCGGGTCGACGCGCTCCCCGATGGCGCTGCGCAGGGGAAACCGCCGGAGCGGCGAAGCTAGCCCAGATTGGGCGGCCCCGTACCTGGGGCCTGCATCTGCAACCCTTCCGAAGCGCATGGGCATCCTCGACGACGCGATCCGAGAGCACCTCGAGCTGAAGCGCCAACACGGCGCTGAGAGTGACGACCTCGAACGGCTCGAGAACGAAGCGTTCGGGCCGGCCGCGCGCCCGGGCGACCCCGAGTTCCCCGAGCAGCCCGCGAGTGCCGAGGAAGGCGCCGAGCCGGTTGCCGAGACGAGCGCCGAAACCGGCGGGTTCGCGCCCGGCTGCGGAGTCCGGCGGGCCCGACATCCCGGACTGGCTCGCGACCGACGAGGCGGAGACCCGCATCGTCCCGCCCGCTCCGCCGACCCCCGCCGAGGAGGCGCGGATCGAGCACCCCGACCTCGGGGAGACCGCCGATCACCCCGCGCCCGCCGATGAGGTCGCCGGCGTCCCGGATTTCGACGAGCCGGTTGCCGAGGCCCCCGCTCCGCCCGCTGCAGCCCGAGCCGCCGCCCGCTCCCGCCGCCGACGAGCCCGTGGGCGAGCCCGAGCCCGAGGAGCCTTCATCCGAGCACGCCTTCCCCGCCGCTCCCGACCCGGCACCGTCCCAGCCGCCGGAGCCGCCCGAGGGCGAGATCTTCGGCGCCGACGAGATCGACTTCGGCGACCTCGAGCTCGAGCTCGACGAGGAGGGCTCGGCGCCGGCGCCGCTCCCGACCGAGCCCGCCGACGAGCCGCCGCTCCCCGACTCGCCCTTCGAGGAGGACGAGGAGCTCTCGCTCGAGCTCGGCGAGAACGACTCCTCCCTCGCGCCGGGCCCCGGCGCCGTCACCCCGGCCGACGGCGATGAGGAGGACGGGGAGGATCTGCTCGAGGAGACCCCGGACTTCCTCCAGGACGCGCCCGAGGGCGAGCGGCTCTGGTTCGAGCAGGGCGCCCCCAAGGACTTCGACTTCGACGACGACTGACGGCGGCGCCAGGACGCGCCTGACGTCACCCGGCGCCCGCCCACGGGCAACCAGCCCGAGGGCGGTCACCGTGCGTCGTCAGCCACGCCCTGGCACTCGCCGGAGCGCTGGGATCAGTCGAAGTAGCCGCGCGTCTTCGACGCCTCTACGACGCGCTCGATCGCGATCTCGAAGGCCGCGGTCCGCAGCGTCACCTCGTCGCGCTCGGTGCGTTCGTGGACCTCGGCATAGGCCTTGCGGAGGATCCGGCCGAGCTTCTCGTTGACCTCGTCCTCCTCCCAGCGGAAGTGCTGGAGGTTCTGGACCCACTCGAAGTAGGAGGCGACGACGCCGCCGGCGTTGGCCATCAGGTCGGGGATGACGAGGATGCCCTTGTCGTCGAGGATCGCGTCCGCCTCGAACGTGGTCGGGTTGTTCGCCCCCTCGACGATCATCTTGCAGTCGAAGAGGTCGGCGTTGTCCTCGTGGATCATGCCGCCGAGCGCCGCCGGGCAGAAGACGTCGCAGGGGATCTCGTAGAGGTCGCCGGCTGAGATCTCCTCGGCACCTTCGAACTCGACGAGCTTGCCACCGTCCTTCTGCAGGTGGTCGACGAGCTCGTAGGCGTCGATCCCCTCGTCGCTGCGGATTGCGCCGTACGCGTCGGAGACGCCGACCATCGTCGCGCCGAGGTCCTGCATGATCCGCGCGAACCACGAGCCGACGTTGCCGTAGCCCTGCACGACGAAGCGGGTCTCGGCCGGATCCAGCCCGACCGACTCGGCGGCCTCCTGGAACATGAAGACGCAGCCGCGGCCGGTGGCGGCCTCGCGGCCGTAGGAGCCCTCGAGTGAGATCGGCTTGCCGGTGACGATCGCCGGCGTGTGGCCGTGCAGCTTGCCGTACTGATCCATCATCCAGGCCATCACCTGGGCGTTCGTGTTGACGTCGGGAGCCGGGATGTCGCGCGTCGGCCCGAGCACCTTCGAGATCTTGTCCATGAAGCCGCGCGCGATCCGCTGCAGCTCGGCCTCGGAGTGCCTCTGGACGTCGACGTTGACGCCGCCCTTGGCGCCGCCGTAGGGGACGCCGGCGATCGCCGTCTTCCAGGTCATCATCGAGGCGAGGGAGCGGACCTCGTCGATGTCGACCTCGGGGTGGAAGCGGACCCCGCCCTTGTAGGGACCGCGGGCGCCGTTGTGCTGGATTCGATAGCCGTGGTAGACCTGCGTCTCGCCGTCGGCGCTCTTGATCGGGATCTGCACCGTGACCTCGCGGTACGGCTCCCAGAAGATCTGGCGGATGTCGTCGGGATAGCCGAGGCTGTCCCAGGCCTTGTCGAAGTGGTGGCGGACGACCTCGAGGTCGCTCAGCTTCGCCCGCGCCGACCTCGGATCGGCCTGCTCCGGCTCGGGCCGATCACGCTCACGGTCCGTCTCGGTCTGTGTCGCCATGGTTCTCCTCCCGTCGCCGACTCAGCCGCGCCATCCTCGCACAGCCGGTACCAGCCGGGGGAGGGGCTGGAAACGTGGGCGCCCTCGCTCCTACAATCCCCCTACGGGGCCATAGCTCAGTTGGCTAGAGCGCCGCGTTTGCAACGCGGAGGTCGTGGGTTCGAGTCCCACTGGCTCCATCAACTTCGAGCAGGACGGCTCTGCGAGCCGGGCGAATGTCCGCGGCGTGGTTGATGCCGTGCCGCTGACCGTTGCGAGCCGGCTTCGAGCCGCAGACTGATCATCGAACGCCCCGCTCCGAGGAGGACGGGCGGGGACGTAGAAGCACTGGTCGGTCGTCTCGTCGTAGACGGCGAGCCAGTCGATCGGTCTCGGCTGTGTAGTGCTTCGACCGAGCGAACGCGACCCTTGGTCAGCGAGTGAGAGCGGCAGCTACGCGGATCACGGTCTCCGTCCGAGCGCACGTACTTGACCTGGACACGCTCGAAGTCCCGACTCGCGATAGAGCACCAGGTCGAAGTCCCAGTCCTCGCCGAAGGGAATAGCGACGCGGTGGCCCTGGCGGAGCAGGTCGCTCGCGACCCTGAGTTCCGCGAGATCGCCCTTCTGCTTCGTATCCGCCATCACTTCGACGGTATGGCGCGAGTCGGTACGAGTCTGTGACCGTCTGTGCCGACTCTCGTACGAGAGTGGAACTACTTCGGCGTGGAGGGGGGCGGAGACCAACCGTCCGCCAAAGACCCCAGCCGCGCCGCCACCACGCCGTACGCCACGTAGAGGGCCGGGAGCCAGGTCGCGGCTCCGGCGAACTGCGCGACGTCTTCGGCGTACTCGAAGACGCCGGCTGCGGAGAGGACGATCTCCGCCGTCACTCCGAACAACGCCGCGAGCACGCCGCAGAGCAGGTCGATGCGGTCCCGGGCGAAGCGCGTGCAGACAAGCGCCGCGACGCCGTAGACGAGCACGACCGCAACCTCCTGCGGCTCGCCGCGGACGATCGCGGTGAGCGCGTACAGCGCCAGCACCGAGGCGATCATCGCCACCGCCTCGCGCGCGCCCTCGCCAGCGAGCAGCGGCTCAGTCGGCGGGCCGAACCGCACCCGGATCCAGCCGAGCGCCGCGGTCCCGGCGCCGACCATCAGCGGGAACCAGAGCTGGCTCTCCCAGATGTAGGGGAGGGGGTCCTCGAGATAGACGGTCGTTCCCGACTCGACGTGGCACATGTCGCCGATCAGCCCGCCGACCGCGCCGACCGCGAAGAGGGCCGCGAGCGCGGCGGCGCCGAGCGAGCGCCCCTCGGTCATTGCGGCGGCGGCTTGCGCATCGCGCCGATCAGGGCGCCGACGACGGCGACCATCACGAACAGCGAGATCGCCGCGATCACCAGCGTCGCGATGTTGAGCTCGGCGGTCGCCAGGGCGGCAACCGTGAGCCCGCCGAAGACGAGCAGGAAGAAGATCCCGGCGACGACGATCGAGGTGGGGCGGCGGCCGTCCATATCCGCTCAGTACACAGGGAACCGCGACTCGGGGCGTTCGCGCCGCCGCGCGAAGAGCCGGATCGCCGCCAGGCCGAACAGGAAGCCGCCGATGTGCGCGAGGTAGGCGATGCCGCCGCCGTCGGCGTCCGGGGCTCGCCAACTGCCCGACCGCGGGGAAGAACTGGAGCGCGAACCAGATCGCGAGCAGCAGCATCGCCGACACCTCGATCAGGGTGACGAAGAACGGCACGATCACCAGGCTGAGCACGCGCGCACGCGGGTGCAGCAGGGCGTAGGCGCCGAGCACTCCCGCCACCGCCCCGGAGGCGCCGATGACCGGCACCGTCGAGTCCGGGTCGAACGCCGCCTGCGAGTACGTGGCGATCAGGCCCCGCCAGGAGATAGAAGAGGACGAATCTGCCGCGCCCCATCGAGTCCTCGACGCTGCTGCCGAAGATCCAGAGGAACAGCATGTTGCCGGCGAGATGCAGCAGGCCGGCGTGCATGAACATCGAGGTCAGCAGGGTCACCCACCACGCCGGCGGATCGAGGTTCTCGGGGATCTGCCTGCCCTCCGGTCCCCCGGCCTCGACCACCCCGTCCGAGCCGCAGACGATGTCGGGGCCCGCGACCCCGCACTCGCTCCCGGGGTGCGTGATCCGGTAGGGAATCGCCCCGTATTCGATCGCTCCCTGGTCCCGCTCCGAGACGCCGGCGCGCGCGAGCACGAACGAGGAGGCCTCGTCGGTCGCGAGGCTGAGCTGCCAGGCGAAGGCGGCCAGGTTGAGCAGGATCAGGACGACGGTGACGATCGGGAAGCGACCCGTCGCGACGTTGTCCTTGATCGGGATCACGGGCCGGAGAGGCTAGTCGCGGCGGCCCGGACCTGCGGCGGCGCGAGGGCTAGGCGGAGGCGGGAGCGGTTGCCGCGAGCGCCTCGCGGGCGCTCTCGTCGGCGTGGTAGCTCGAGCGGACCAGCGGTCCCGCGGCCACCGACTCGAAGCCGATCCGCCGCGCCTCGGCGGCAAGCGCGTCGAACTCCTCCGGCTCCCAGTAGCGGACCACCGGCAGGTGCCGCTCGGTCGGGCGCAGGTACTGGCCGACCGTGAGCACCTGGACCTTGTGCTCGCGCAGCTGGCCGAACGTGTCGACCATCTCGTCGAAGCTCTCGCCGAGGCCGACCATCAACCCGGACTTCGTGATCACGTCCCTGCCGCCCATCTCCTTCGCGTTGCGCAGGACGCGCGCGGAGCGCAGGAACTCGGAGCCGCGGCGGGCGATCGGGTAGAGGCGCGGGACGACCTCGCAGTTGTGGTTGAAGACGTCGGGCTTCTCGGCGATGACCTTCGCCAGCGGCATCTCCTGGCCGCGGAAGTCCGGGGTGAGGATCTCGACCTTGCAGCCGGGCGCCTGCATCCGGATCGAGCGGATGACGCCGACGAACGCGCTCGCCCCGTAGTCGGGCAGGTCGTCGCGGTCGACCGAGGTGATGACGGCGTGCTTGAGGCCCATCTGCGCGACCGACCGGGCCACGCGGGCGGGCTCGAGCGGGTCGTTCCAGGTCGGCTTGCCCGTGTTGACGTTGCAGAAGCCGCAGCGGCGGGTGCAGGTGTCGCCGAGGATCATGAACGTGGCGGTGCCGCGCTCCCAGCACTCGCCGACGTTGGGGCAGTTGGCCTCCTCGCAGACGGTGTGCAGCCGGTCCCCGTGGATCTGCTTCTTCAGCTCGCGGTACTTGGGCCCGCCGGGCGCCGGGACCTTCAGCCACGGCGGCTTGCGCTCGCGGAAGGGCCGGCCGGCGACCTTCTCGATCGCGATCCCGCCGGGCCGGGCGCGCGAGCGGGTCTTGTGCTCGCGCTCGGGAGCCTCGGGCGCTGCGACGGGGGGCGGCGTGCTCACGCCGCCTACGTTAGCGAGGCGGTCGAGCGCGACCGCGGCGGTTCCTAGCCAGGCAACCGCAGCGTCGTCATCAGGTACTCGGCCGGCGCGCGCATCGAGCCGTCGTCGCCCTCGTTGACCTCCTCGTAGAGCGCGACGAGGTCGGCGCGAGCGGCATCCCACTTCCCCTCCGCCTCCAGGGCCTTCTTGGCCATCACCATCGGCCCGAGCGTCCGCTCGCCCTCGTCCATCCAGCGCTCGATCGAGTCCTCCTCGAAGACGACGATGTCGCGGGTGAACTCGGGCTCGGCGCCGGCGTCGGCGAAGAGCTCCCGGACCCGGTCCTCCGAGCCCCACAGCACCGGCGGCATGAAGCCCTCCGGCGGCGGCGGCATGTGGGCGCCGATCGTGCCGAACATGCGGCCGTTCAGGCCCTCCGGCGTCCACGCGCAGAAGCCGATCCGGCCACCCGGCCGGCAGACCCGCATCATCTCGTCGGCGGTCCGCTGCTGGTCCGGCGCGAACATCGTCCCGAACACCGAGATCACCCGGTCGAAGGAGTCGTCCTCGTAGGGAAGGTTCTCGGCGTCGCCCTCGACGATCGTGATCTCCAGGCCCTCGGCGGCCGCTCGCTCGCGGGCGATCTCGACCAGCTTCGGCGTCAGGTCGAGGCCGCTCATCCGGGCGCCGCGCTGGGCTGCCGGGATCGTCGCGTTGCCGGTCCCGCAGGCGATGTCGAGGCCGTCGATCCCCTCGCCGAACTCCAGCGCGTCGACCAGGCGCACCGCGGCGGGCTGGATCCGCGCGGCGATCTCCACGTAGTCGCCGGCCGTCCAGGTCGCCTTCTGTGCCGTCTTGACCGCGGCTCCGTCAACCATCTCTACCTCCTCGTTGCTGACGGAAGCAGGCTACGCCTTCCGCGACAACGAGTGCGCCCTAGCGGCGGGGATGGAGGCGGACCGGGAGGCCGCCGCGCGGCGACAGCGTCGGCGCCTGCTGGATCTCGAGCTCCCAGTTGACCGGCAGCTCGAACGTGAAGCGGCGGATCAGCGCGGCGGCGATCGCGTGCACCTCGCTGTAGCCGAAGCGCTTGCCGATGCAGACCCGCGGCCCCATCCCGAACGGGACGTAGGCGCCGCGCGGCCAGGTCGCACGCCGCTCGGGATCGAAGCGGTCGGGGTCGAACCGGTGCGGGTCCTCGAAGACGTCGGGGAGGCGGTGGCTCACCCACGAGCTGTACATGACCGGGAGGCCCGCGGGGGTGCGGACGCCGGCGAACTCGAAGTCCTTCACCACCCGGCGCGGGCCGATCCAGGCGGGCGGGTAGAGCCGCAGCGTCTCGTCGACCGCGCGGCTGAGCAGCGGCAGCCCGCCGAACAGCTCCTCGGCCGTCGGCTCCCGGTCGCCGCAGACCTCGTCGAGCTCGGCGGCCAGGCGCGCGGTCCACTCGGGATTGCGGGCGAGCTCGTAGGCGAGGAAGCTCGTCGTCGAGGTGGTCGTGTCGTGGCCGGCGAAGAGCAGGGTGAGCACGTGGTCGAGCACCTGCTCGTCGGTGAGCGAGCCCCCCTCCTCGTCGGTCGCGGCGAGCAGCGAGGCGAGCATGTCGAGCCCGTCCTCACCACGGTCGCGCCGCCGCCGGATCTCCGCCCCGACCAGCCGCTCGAGCTCGGCGCGATCTCGCCGCAGCTGCGCCAGGGGCGTCCCCGGGCCGACGAGGAGCTGGAGCACGAACTCCCGCCCGTGGAAGCTGAGTCCGCTCTCGAAGTGCGCGGCGATCTCGTGCGCCCGGCCGGAGTCGGGGTCGAAGCCGAAGAGGGCGCGCATGGCGATCCGCATCGCGAGGTCGCGCGTCCACCCGTAGAGGTCCACCGTGGGGCCGACGGGCAGGGCATCGGCGGCGGCGCTCGCCTCCGCGCTCATCACCTCGGCGGCGGCCGCGACGCGGTCGCGGTGGAAGGCCGGCATCAGGATCGCCCGGGAGGCGTCGTGGTAGTCGCCGTCGGTGGTCAGCAGGCCGTCCCCGATCAGCGTCAGCAGGTCCCCCATCCGGCCCGTCCGCCAGGCGAAGTTGTCGCGGCCGGAGACGAGCATGAAGTGGTTGGCCTCCGGCCCGAGCATGATCACCGAGTAGCCGAACATGATCCGCATCCCGAAGATCGGCCCGTGGCGCTCGTAGTTCTCGAGCAGCAGGCCGAGGGGGTCGCGACGGAAGCGCCAGGTGTTGCGGAAGGAGACGCGATTCTCGCCGGCGGGGAACGGCGAGCGCCGGAGCGCCTCCCGCTCCTGGCGGATGTCCGAGGCGAGGGCGGGCGGGCCCGGGAAGGCGGGACGCGGGCCCGGGTCGCCGATGCGCGCCGCGGTGCTCACGCGGCGGCCTCCACGGCGTCGTCCGGGTAGAGGGCGTGCCAGGCGATCGCGGTGATCGTCTCCGCCAGTCGCTCGAGCTCCGCTTCGTCATCGCCGGCCAGCCGGGCGCACGCGCCCTCGACCATGCCGACGAGGGCGACGACGGTCTCGCGGGCGTGCAGGTCGCGGACCCTGCCGGAGCGCTTGCCGTCCTCGATCAGCCGCGTCAGCGGCTCGGACTGACGGTCGACCATCGCCTCTTGGACCGCGCGCAGCTCGCCGTCGTAGGCGGCGGTCTCGGTCAGCGCCTGGAAGACGGTTCTGTGACGCGCGTAGACCTCGACGAGACGGCGGGTTGCCGCGAGCAGCTCGGCGCGGCTCGACTCCGGCGTCCACCATGCCTCGGCGGCCGCGGCGAGCTGGACGAGCATCCGCTCCGCCACCCGGGTGACGAGCTCGCCCTTGTCCCGGAAGTGGACGTAGAACGTGGAGCGGGCGACGCCGGCCTCCGAGCAGAGCTGCTCGACGCTGAGGCCGATGTAGGGCGTGCCGGAGGCGAGCAGCCGCTCGGTCGCCTCGACCAGACGCGCGGGCGCGGCCGGTGGGCGGGAGGATTCGGCGCGACGGGTGACGGAGGGCATCCGGACGAGCATACAGCCCGTCCGGACACACTGTCCGATTAGATAACTCCGAGGAAATGCTCCGCTTCGCGTCCGCTTCCCTCGGGAAGGGGCCCCACCGGGACGGGAGATCCTGCGGTTGATAGGTACTAGGCCCTAAGACGGCAGGACTTCCCGTCCCGGTGGCCAGCCACCCCGGGGGACCGGACGCGAAGCGGAGGATCCCCCGGGAGTTATCTACTAGTCGACGAAGACCTTGTTCGACTTCGCCTTCAGGCAGAGGACGGTCGAGCTCTCCTCGCCGCCGGCCATGATCTCCTTCGTCTTCGCGTAGTAGACGCCCGACTTGGGGGCCTTGGGGACCTCCCAGTAGCCCTTGCCGTCGGCGAGGTCCTTGCCGAGGAGCTTGTCGTCGCCCGGCTTGACCCGGAACAGGCGGACCTTGCGGCCGGCGACGCAGCGATCGTCGTCAGCGCGCACCTTGCCGTGGAAGGCCGGGGCGGAGTTGCGCAGGACCAGCTCGGTGTCGACGGGCATGTCCCCGGCGGCTGCGGGGCTGACGGCGGCGGCCATGGCGGCGCCGGTGAGGGCGAGGGAAGCGGCGGTGCGCCGGACGTTCGTTGCTGAGATCACGTGGAGGCTCCTCCTGGGCTGGACCCGCTGACTGCGGCGGGTCGGTTGGCGGCGCACCTTACCCGCGGACGAAGTCCTGTCAACCGATGCGGGCATGCTGGCGCCCGTGGCCGACGCCCTCGGTGGGTCCCTTGCCGCTGCGCCTCGGCGACCGCCGTCAGGAAGCGGCCGATCCCCTCGGAGATGCGCGCTGTCCGCTCCGACGGCCAGATGTCGAAGGCGTGCTCGGCCCCGGGAAGCTCGACGTAGCGCACCGGCTCGCGCGAAACCCGCTTCAGCTCCTCGACGAAGCTGCCGCGCGTCCCGAGCGGGAACGAGCGTGTCGCGCTCGCCATGGATCACGAGGAACGGAGGTGCGTCCTCGTGCACGCGGAAGGTCGGCGAGGCCGCGCGGTAGACGTCCTCGGCCTCCGCGTAGAGGCGCTTGAAGACGACCTTCTCGAACACGCCAGGAGCGCATCTGCGGGTAGTAGAAGCCGTTGGCGTCGGTGAGGTCGAAGACGCCGTAGAACGGGACGGCGGCGGCAACCGAGGTGTCGGCGTCCTCGAAGCCGGGCTGCAGGTCGGGGTCGTCCGGCGGTGAGCGCGGCGAGGGCCGTCAGGTGGCCGCCGGCGGAGCCACCGGTCAGGCAGATCATCTCGGGGTCGATGCCGAGCTCCTCGGCGTTCTCCCGCACCCAGGCGATCGCGCGCTTCACGTCGACGACGTGGTCGGGGAAGGTCGCCTGCGGGCTGAGTCGGTAGTCGATGTTGAAGCCGACCCAGCCGATCGAGGCCATGTGGTTGAGCAGCGGGATGCCCTGCTCGAAGCGCGAGCCGGCAAGCCACCCGCCGCCGTGCACCTGGATCACGGCCGGCTGGATCAGGTCGTCGTCGGGATCGTCGTCGGCGGGGCGGTAGACGTCGAGGCGCAGCTTCATCCCGTCGACCTCGGCGAACTTGACCCCGCGGGTGCGATTGACGCCGCGGGTGACGAAGGCGAGCGGCGGGATCACGAGGTGGCTGCGCGGCATCTTCGGCCCGTCCTCCGGGCCCTCGATCCCCTCGAGCGCCGCCTCGATCTCAGCGGTGCTCTTGTGCGCGAGCCAGGCGTGGCGGAGCTCGGCGAGGACGAGCAACGCGATCACCGCGATCGCGATCAACCCGATCGTTCGCGGCCGCGGCGCCGAGCAGCAGCAGGACCGCCAGGACCACCAGGCCGGCGATCGCGAGCTGCGGCGCCGACTCCCTGATCACGGTCCGGACGAACCAGCGACCCACGCGGAAGAGCAGCGCCGGCGGCGCCGGCGGCCGGATCGAGAGCAGGCGCGCCTGCTCCTTCAGCACCGCCCGGAAAAACCCCGGGGGTCGGCTGTGCTCGGGCTCGGACAAGCGAACCAGCCTAGAGCCGCTCCGCGGCCCTTCGTCCCTACAGCCCGTACGTCTTGGCGACGATCTCCCGCTGGATCTCGTTCGTCCCGCCGTAGATCGACATCACCAGGCTGGCCCGGACGTGGCGCTCCATGTCGTACTCCGACGCGTAGCCGTAGCCGCCCATCATCTGCATCCCCTCGAGCGAGCACTTCTTCGCCAGCTCGGTGGCCTTGAGCTTCGCCATCGAGGCCTCGCGGGGGAGCATCTGGTTCGGGTCGGCGTCGACCTTGCGGGCGACGTCGTAGACGAGCAGACGGGTGCACTCGAGCTCCGTCGCCAGGTCGGCGATCCGGTGCTTGAGCGTCTGGAACGTCCCGATCGGGCGACCGAACTGCTTGCGCTCCTTGATGTAGTCGAGCGTGTCGTCGAACGCGCGCTGCGCGATCCCGAGCGCGGTCGCGGCGAGGATCAGGCGCTCGATGTTGAGCCCGGACATCAGCTGCATCCAGCCGCCGCCCTCGGTGCCGAGCAGCCGATCCGCGTCGACGTGGCAGTCGGTCAGGAAGACGTCGTTGACCTCCTTGCCGCCCATCGTCTGGATCCCGTTGATCTCGATCCCCTCGGCGTCGGTCGGCACCGAGATCATCGACAGGCCCTCGTGCTTGGAGCCCGACGAGTCGGAGCGGCCGACGACCAGCACGTGGTCGGCGAGATGCGCCGCGCTGATCCAGGTCTTCTGACCGTTCAGCACGTAGCCGCCGTTCTGCCGCTCGACCTTGCACTTGAGGTTGCCGACGTCGGAGCCGGCCTCGGGCTCGGACATCGCGATCGCCTCGACGCGGCCCTGGCAGATCCCGCCGAGCATCTCCTGCTTCTGCTCCTCGGTGCCGAAGCGCTCGTAGGCGCCGGCGACGATCAGGCTGACCCCGTAACCGGCGATCGGCACGAGCCCGCGCATCGTCTCCTCGAGGAAGATGCAGGCGTCGACCATGCCGGCCCCCGCGCCGCCGTACTCCTCGTCGATCGAGACGCCGAGCCAGCCGAGCTTGGCGAGCTTCTCGTAGATCTCCTGGTTGTGGAGCTCGAGGTAGCCGTCGGTCAGCTGCTCCCGCTGCTCGGCGGTGCCGACCTCGCGCTTGGCGAAGTCGCGGATCGCCTCGCGGAAGTCGACCTGCTCGTCGGTCAGGCCGCTGACGGAGGTCGCGGTGATGGTGCTCATCTCTCTCCTTACGCCTTCACGGCGGGACGGTAGACCGAGACGACGGCAGCGCCGCCGAGCCCGATGTTGTGCTGGAGGGCGATCTTGGCGCCGTCCACCTGGCGCTTGTCGGCCTTGCCGCGCAGCTGCCAGGTCAGCTCGCTGCACTGGGCGAGGCCGGTCGCGCCGAGCGGGTGGCCCTTCGAGATCAGCCCGCCCGACGGGTTGACGACCGGGCCGTCGCCGCCGTAGGTCGTGGCCTCGGCCTCGACCAGCAGGTGCCCCTCGCCCTCCTCGGCGAAGCCCAGCGCCTCGTAGGTGATCAGCTCGTTGGCGCTGAAGCAGTCGTGCAGCTCGCAGACGTCGACCTCGTCGGCGGAGACGCCGGCCTCCTCGTACGCCTGCCGCGCCGCCTCCTTCGACATGTCGTAGCCGACGATCGTCATGCAGTCGGCGTTCTCGTCGAACGTCGAGCTCATGTCGGTGACCATCGACTGCCCGGCGATCTCGACCGCCTGATCCCAGAGGTCGTGCTCGTCGACGTACTTCTCGGAGGCGACGATGACCGCCGCGGCGCCGTCGGAGGTCGGCGAGCACTGCAGCTTCGTCAGCGGCTCGTGGATCATCCGCGCTTCCTTGATCTCGTCCAGCGTGTACTCGTCCTGGAACTGCGCGTACGGGTTGTTGACCGAGTGCTTGTGGTTCTTCCAGCCGATCCAGGCGTAGTGCTCCGGCTTGGACCCGTACTTGTCCATGTGGTCGCGGCCGGCGTTGCCGAACATCTGCGGCGCGAACGGCGACTCCTCCGGATCGCGCTCCTCGAACATGCGGATCATGTGCTTGTCGAGGGCGGGGGTGCGGTCGTCGTACTTCATCCCCAGCGACCCCTTCTCCATCTTCTCGAAGCCGACCGCGAGCGCGCAGTCGGCGAGGCCGCCCTTGATCGCCTGGCGGGCGAGGTAGAGCGCCGAGGAGCCGGTCGAGCAGTTGTTGTTGACGTTGACGACGGGGATGCCGGTCAGCCCGAGCCCGTAGATCGCCCGCTGGCCGTAGGTCGAGTCGCCGTAGCAGTAGCCGGCGAACGCCTGCTCGACGTCGCCGTAGTCGATGCCGGCGTCGGCGAGCGCCTTCTCGCCGGCCTCCTTGGCCCAGTCGGGGTAGTCGCCCTCCTTGGTCCCGGGCTTGTCGAACTTCGTCATGCCGACGCCGATCACGTAGGTCTTGCTCATCGCTTCTTCTCCTTGGGTGGCTTGTCGTCAGTTCTCGCGGGGATGGCCTCGTAGGCCTCCCCGATCAGTCGTGGAAGTGCTTCCTTGAGGAACGCCGCGACCTGCTCGCGGCTCCAGCGATCGCGCTCGAGCCACTCGCGGGTGGCCGCCTCGGCCATCCCGCCGTAGGCGCGCAGCACGGCGTGGAGCTCCGGCGGCGCCGCGATGCCGGACCGAGCCCGAGCACCTCGATCAGCCGCTGGGTCGCCTCCTCGCGGGCCTCGTCGAGGACCGCCTCGATCTCCGGGTCGTGGCCGAGGCCCTCGGCGCCGATCGCGGCGAGCCAGGCCTCGCGGTTGCGCGCGACCATCTCGAGCCAGCGCTCGATCGACTCCTCGAGCCGCTGCCGGGGGGTGGCGCCGTCGACGTACTCCGGGACCGGCTGGGAGCGGAACCGGACCATCTCGCGCACGACCTCGACGTAGAGCTCCCGCTTCGTCCCGAAGTAGTGGTTGATCAGCCCGCGCGCGACGCCGGCCTCGTTCGCCAGCTCCGTCGTCGAGACGGCGCTGTAGCCGCGCTCGGAGAAGAGCTTGCGCGCGGCGGCGAGGATCTCGCGGCGGCGGGCGTCGCCGTCGAGTCGCTGCACCTGAGGTGCGGTTGGGGCGAGGGCCACGGATGGGAGGCTACCACCGCTGTTGGCAGCCTGCCAATCGCGGTTGGCAGAGTGGCAGCGGCGCGGGCCCCGGCTACTCCTCCTCGCCGGAGGCGTACTCGCGGCCGCCGGGCGCGAACGGCCACTCCTCGAACGAGCGGGCGCGGCCGTCCTCGCGCAGCTCGATCACCCAGAGGTCTCGGTAGCTCCCCTCGGCCGGCGCGCCGTAGTGGACCTCGACCCTGGCGACGCCGATCTCGCCTTCGACCGCGATCAGATCGGCGGTCATCGTGAACGCCTCGTCGGCGCCCTCGCGCTCGCGCTCCCACATCGCCTCGATCGCCTCGAGCCCCTCGACCGGGTCCGCGTAGGGCGCCTGGCGGTAGGTGGCGTCGGTGGCGAACAGCCCGGCGAGCTCCTGCGTACCGGGCTCGCGCCAGGCGTGCTCGTATCGCTCGATCCAATCGCGGAAGTCGCGCCGCTCCATGGCCGTCAGGCTAACCCGCGCGGACCTGCGCTGACCCGAGCCGCGCAACAGATAGGGTCGCCCGGGTCAGCCGACTGCGAGGCGAGAGGATGAGGCGATGAGCACGGTCCGCGAGGCCACCTACGAGCTCTTCCGGGCTCACGGGATGACGACGATGTTCGGCAACCCGGGCTCCACCGAGCTGCCGATGCTCGCCGACTTCCCCGACGACTTCCGCTACGTCCTCGGCCTGCAGGAGGCGGTCGCAGTCGGGATGGCGGACGGGTTCGCCCAGGCGAGCGGCACGGTCGGGCACGTCAACCTCCACACGGCCCCCGGGGTCGGCAACGCGATGGGCGCGATCTTCAACGCGCAGGCCAACCACGCGCCGCTGCTCGTGACCGCCGGACAGCAGGTCCGCGCCCACATGACGATGCAGGCCAACCTGACGAACCGCGACGCCACCCGGATGCCGCATCCCCTCGTCAAGTGGAGCTACGAGCCTCCCCGCGCCGCCGACGTCCCCGCCGCGCTCGGTCGCGCGATCCACACCGCCGGCCTGCCGCCGAAGGGGCCCCGCCTTCGTCTCGATCCCGATGGACGACTGGACGGCCGACGCGGCGGATGACGTCAGCGCCCAGGCGATCGCCCGCCGGGTCAGCGGCCGCTCCGCGCCGGCGCCCGAGCGGATCGCCGAGCTTGCCGGCCGGATCGCGAAGGCCTCGAACCCGGTTCTGATCGCCGGGCCCGACATCGACTCCTTCGGCGGCTGGGACGACGCCGTCGCGCTGGCCGAGCGCCAGCGCCTGCCGGTCTGGGCGATCCCCGCGACCGGCGGCGGACGCCTCGGCTTCCCCGAGAACCACGCGCACTTCAAGGGCATCCTGCCGCCCGCGATCGGGCCGCTGGCCGAGACCCTCGCCGGGCACGACCTGATCCTCGTCGTCGGAGCCTCCGTCTTCTCCTACTACCCGTACCTCCCGGGGAACCTGCTGCCCGACGGCGCCGAGCTGGTCGCGATCACCTCCGACCCCGAGGAGGCGGCCCGGGCACCGATGGGGGAGGCGATCGTCGCCGACCCGGCCCTGAGCCTGCGGGCGCTGGTCGAGGCGGCCGGCGACTCCGACCGGGCGGCGCCGGATCCCCGCGAGGAAGCGCCCGAGGCCCCGCCGCGCGAGGACGGGGCGGCGATGAGCGGGACCGAGGCGATGCGGTCGCTCGCGGGCGTCTTCCCCGACGACGGCATCGTCGTCCTCGAGGCACCATCGTCGACGATCGCGCTGCGCAACCAGCTGCGGCTCTCGCGTCCCGGCAGCTACTACTTCGGTGCCGGCGGCGGCCTCGGGTTCGGGCTGTCGGCGGCGGTCGGCGTGCAGCTCGCCCAGCCCGACCGCCCCGTCGTCTGCGTCGTCGGCGAGGGGTCGGCCCAGTACGCGATCACCGCCTTCTGGTCGGCCGCCGCCTACGAGGTGCCGGTCACGTTCCTCGTCCTGCGCAACTCCGAGTACGCGATCCTCAAGTGGTTCTCCCTCGCCGAGGGCGTCGAGAACGCGCCCGGCCTCGACCTGCCGGCCCTCGACGTGGCGTCCGTGGCCGAGGGCTACGGCGTCGCCGCCAAGCGGGTCTCCGAGGGCGAGGAGCTGCGCGACGCGCTGGCCGAGAGCATCGGCTCGGGCAAGCCGGGGGTCGTCGAGGTCGGCGTCGCCCCCGGCATGTGGCTCGCCTAGGGAGGGGAGCCTCGGGTGGCGCTGCTTGAGCCCAGGGTCGAGCGGATCGCGCCGCAGTCGGCGGGGACGCCCGACCGGGCCGACGAGCGCTTCGCCGGCGGGACGCCCCCGACGCTCCAGGCCGAGCTGGGAGGGATCGTCGGCGAGCGCGGCGTGCTCGGCCGCGCGACCGACCTGATCCGCTTCGCCTCCGACGCGAGCCCGTATCGGCAGATTCCCGCCGCGGTGGTCCAGCCGCGCAGCGCCGCCCAGGTGGCCGAGCTGATGAAGCGCGCCCGGCGGGCCGGGGAGCCGCTCGTCTTCCGCGGCGCCGGCACGAGCCTCAACGGCCAGGGGCAGACCGACGGCATCCTCGCCGACGTCCGCCGGCACTGGTCCGGGGTCGAGGTGCTCGACGACGGCCTGCGGGTGCGGGTGCGACCGGGCACGCTGCTCGGCAACGTCAACCGAGCCCTCGCGCGCTTCGGCCGCCGGCTCGGCCCCGATCCGGCCTCCACCGAGATCGCGACCGTCGGCGGCGTGATCGCCAACAACTCGGGCGGGATGCGCTGCGGCGTCGTCCGCGACTCCTACTCGACGGTCACCGAGCTCTCCTTCGTGCTCCCCTCCGGCACGATCATCGACACCGGCCGACCCGACGCGGCCGAGGCGTTCGCGCAGGCCGAGCCCGAGCTCGCCGCCGGGCTCGTCGAGATCCGCGACGCGATCCGCTCCGACGCCGACCTGCGCGAGCGGATCCGGCGCAAGTTCGAGATCAAGAACACGATGGGCTACCGGCTCTGCGCGTTCCTCGACGCCGACGAGCCGGTCGAGATCTTCCGGCGCCTGCTGATCGGCTCGGAGGGGACGCTCGCCTTCATCTCGGAGGCCGTCTTCGAGACCGTTCCGGTCCCGGCGATGACCACGCTGAGCTGGGTCCACTTCGACTCGATCGATGCCGCCACCGCGCCCGTCGCTGATCTGGTCGCCGCCGGAGCGACGGCGGTCGAGCTGATGGTCGCCCCGGCGCTGATGGTCGCGGCCAACTCGATCCCGGGGACGCCGGAGTACTGGAAGGAGCTGCCGCTGGAGTCCGCGGCGCTGCTGATCGAGTTCGGCGCCGACGACGCCGAGGGCCTCGACGCCGGCGAGGCCGCCGTGGCCGACGTGCTCGAGCCGCACACGCCGTTCCGCGGCGTCGACTACACCCGCGACCCGGAGACGATCGAGCTCTACTGGCGCGTGCGCGAGGGGCTCCATGGCCTGATCGGGCGACTGCGCCCGCCGAGCACGGCGCTGATCATCGAGGACGTCTGCGTCCCGCCGGCGCGGATGGCCGACGCCGCCCGCGACATCCGCGAGCTGCTCACCGCGCACGGCTTCCTCGCCGGGGTCGCCGGGCACGCCTCCGCCGGGAACCTCCACTTCATGCTGACGCCGGACTTCGCCGTCGCCCGAGGACGTCGAGCGCTACGAGACGTTCATGGAGAAGCTCGTCGACCTGATCGTCGACACCTACGACGGCTCGCTCAAGGCCGAGCACGGGACCGGGATCAACATGGCGCCGTTCCTCGAGCGCGAATGGGGCGCCGCGGCGACCGCGCTGATGTGGCGGATCAAGGAGCTCGCCGACCCCGACGGGGTGCTCGGGCCGGGCGTGCTCCTCAACCGGGACCCGGAGTGCCACCTCGCCAACCTGAAGACGACGCCGGAGATCGAGGAGTCGGCGACGACCTGCGTGGAGTGCGGGTTCTGCGAGCCGGTCTGCCCGAGCCGCGACCTGACCACGACCCCCCGGCAGCGCATCGTCCTGCGCCGCGAGATGGCCCGGCAGCCGCCGGGCTCGCCCCTGCTCCGGGCGCTGGTCGAGGAGTACGAGTACGACGGGCTGCAGACCTGCGCCGCGGACGGCAGCTGCGCGCACGCGTGCCCGCTCGGGATCGACACCGGCAAGCTCGTCAAGGAGCTGCGGACGGCGGAGCACGGGCCGCGCGAGGAGCGCGTCGCGCTGCGCGCCGCCCGCCGCTGGGAGCGGGTCGAGCGCGGGGCTCGCGCGGGGCTCCGGATCGGCGGCGCCATCTCCGGCGCGGTCGGGGACGCACCGCTCGAGGGGGTGACGTCGGCGGCTCGGCTGGCGGTCAGCGGCGAGCTGGTCCCGGAGTGGGAGCCGCCGATGCCGCCGCCGGCGCCGGGGGAGCTGCCCACCACCTCGCGGGAGGGCGCGGCCGCCGTCTACCTGCCGGCCTGCGTGAACAGGATCTTCGGGCGCTCCGGGAACGGGGACGGGCCCTGCATCGCTTCCGGCGGCGCTGGTCGCGGTGTCTGGACGCGCCGGCAAGCCGCTCTGGATCCCCGGCGACGTCGCCGGCACCTGCTGCGCGACCCCGTGGACGTCGAAGGGGTATCGCGAGGGAGCGGCCTGGATGGCGAACTCCACCGTCGAGGACCTCTGGCGCTGGTCGGAGGAGGGCGCCCTTCCGGTGGTGATCGACGCCACGTCCTGCACCCACGGGGTCCTCGAATCGGGAGGGCACCTGAGCGAGGTGAACTCGGAGCGACTGGCGGCGCTGACCGTGCTCGACTCGATCGCCTGGGCGGAAGGGCACCTGCTCGCGGCGCTGCCGATCACCGCGAAGATCCCGACCGCGGTCATCCACCCGACCTGCTCCTCCCGTCACCTCGGCCTGAACGCGGCGCTGGAGCGGATCGCCGGCGAGCTCGCCGAACGGGTCGTCGTCCCGCCGACCGCGACCTGCTGCGGGTTCGCGGGCGACCGCGGGTTCCTGCACCCTGAGTTGACGGCGGCGGCCACGGCACCTGAGGCGCTCGAGGTCTCGGCGGTCGACGGTGACGCCCACATCTGCGCGAACCGGACCTGCGAGATCGGGCTCGAGCGGGCGACGGGGGAGGGCTACGAGTCGTTCGTCTACCTGCTCGAGCGCCTGACCAGGCCGTACACCTAGCGCGCCCCCGCTCCGACGGATTCGGGCTGCAGGCGCCGCAGGGCCAGTTCCTCGGCCGCCGCCAGCGGCGTCGTCCCGCGCGAGTCGGCGATCTCGAGGACGCCCGCGACGACGTCCTCGATCCCGCGGGCCAGCTCCAGCGCACGCTCGTGGTCGAGCCCGTGCAGCTCGCCATAGACGCTGATCAGCCCGCCCGCGTTGACGATGAAGTCCGGCGCATAGAGGATCCCGCGCTCGGCCAGCCGGGCGGCGACCTCGGTGCCGGTGAGGACGTTGTTGGCGGCGCCGCAGACGATCGCGGCCCGCAGCCGCTCCGCCTCGCCCGGGCCGATCGCCCCGCCGAGCGCGCAGGGGGCGAGCACGTCGCAGCGGCTGAGGAGGGCCCGTTCGGGATCGACCCACCTCGCACCACTGGGGGCCGCCGCCGCCCGCGCCGGGTCGAGGTCACTGACCGTGAGCTCGGCGCCAGCGGCCGCGAGCTGGGCCGCCACCCTGGCGCCGACGTGACCGAGGCCGACCACGCAGACCGACAGGCCGCGCAGGCCGGGGTTGCCGAACCGGTGGGCGGCGCAAGCGCGGATCGCGGAGACGACGCCCAGGGCGGTCACCGGGCTCGGGTCCCCGGAGCCGCCGCAGGCGGCGTCGAGGCCGGTCACGTGTGCGGTTCGCTCAGCGATCACGGCCATGTCGGCGGCTCCGGTTCCGACGTCCTCGGCGGTCACGTAGTCGCCGCCGAGCGAGTCGACGAGGTCGCCGAAGTCGAGCAGCATCGCCCGCCGCAGCGCGCCGTCCGGCGGCGGGCCCGCGGGGGCGACGAGGACGCCCTTGCCGCCGCCGAGGTCGAGCCCGGCCGCGGCCGCCTTCATCGTCATCGCCGCCGCCAGCCGCCGCGCGTCCGCCACCGCGTCCCGCGGCTCGGGGTAATGCCACATGCGGGCGCCCCCGAGTGCCGGCCCGAGCCGGGTCGAGTGGATCGCGACGACGAGCAGGCGGCCGCTGCGCGGCCCGGTGCGGACCACCACCTCCTCGTGCTCGGCGAGCCGGGCCGTCATTCGGCGCCTCTCTCGATCCCCATCCTGACGTCGGCGAGGAAGCGGGCCGCCGCCGCGCCGTCGAGCGCGCGGTGATCCCACGACATGCAGAGGTAGCCCATCGGCCGGATCGCCACCGCCTCGCCGTTCCCGTCGTCGATGGCCACCGGGCGCCGGACGACGGCCTCGAGGTCGAGGATCGCGACCTGGGGCTGGTTGATGATCGGGGTCGCGAGCAACGCGCCGAACTGGCCCGGGTTGGTGATCGTGAAGGTGCCGCCATGGGTGTCGTCGGGATTCAGCCGGCCCTCGCGGGCACGGGTCGCGAGGGCGGCGATCTCCTCGGCCAGGCCCTCGACGCTGAGCCGCTGCGCCCGCCGGATGACCGGCACGACGAGCCCCTCGTCGAGGGCCACGGCGATGCCGAGGTTGACGTCGTCGTGATGGACGATCTCGTTTCCCTCGATCGAGGCGTTGAGGATCGGGTGGCGGCCGAGGGCGACTACGACCGAGCGAGCGACGAAGGCCAGGTACGTCGGCTTGACCCCCCGCCCGGCAAGCTCGCGGCGGCGAGCCGCGGCAACCGAGAAGTCGGCTTCGACGATCGTCGTGCAGTGCGCGGCCGTGCTCCGGCTGGCGAGCATGTGCCGGGCGATCGCCTGGCGCATCGGCCCGAGCGGCTCACGGCGCGTCGGGCCGAGCAGATCCTCGGTGCTTCGCGCGTCCGCGTCCGCCTCGGGGCGGTAGGGGGAGTCGCTGTGCAGCGCGCGGGCGCCGTTGGTGGGCGCCCGGTCCTCACCCTCGATCACGGCGAGCAAGTCGCTCTTGCGGATCCTCCCGCCGACGCCGTGGCCCTCCACCTGGCTCAGGTCGATGCCGTGGTCGTCGGCCATGCGCCGCACGATCGGGGAGATGACGGAGGAGCGATCGAGCTCTGGCTGACGGTTGGAGGCCGGGGGAGGTCGATAGATCGGAGGTCGGAAGGTCTACTTCCGCCAGGACCGTGCCCACCATCGACCGTCTCGCCCTCCTCGACGAGGATCCGCCTCAGCGTTCCCGCGGCGGGTGCCGGGATCTCGACGTCGATCTTGTCGGTGGTCACCTCGCAGATCGTCTCGTCGGCGGCGACCTCGTCTCCGGCGTGTTTGCGCCACTCGATGATCGTGCCGTCGGCGACCGAGACGCCCATCTGCGGCATCAGGACCTCAACCGTCTGCGCCGGCCGGTCACTAGTAGGAGAGGAGCTCACTGATGGCCTCCTTCATGTCGTCTGGCTGGGGCAGCACCGCCTGCTCGAGCGGCGGGCTGAACGGAATCGGCACGTCCGGCGCAGTCAGGCGGCGGACCGGCGCGTCGAGATGCTCGAAGCAGCGCTCGGCGACGAGCGCGGCGACCTCGGCCCCGACGCCGGCCGACCGCGTCGCCTCGTGGGCCACGAGGACCTTGCCGGTCTTGTTCGCGCTCGCCTCGATCGCCTCGAGGTCGAGCGGCGCGAGCGTCCGCAGGTCGATCACCTCGACGCTCTCGCCCAGATCCGCGACCGCCCGCTCCGCGAGCTCCACGGCGGAGCCGTAGGCGATCACGGTCGCCAGCTCGCCCGACCGGGCGATCCGCGCCTTCCCGATCGGCGTCGTGTGCTCGCCCGCCGGCACCGGCCCCCTGACGTGGCGGTAGAGGCCCTTGTGTTCGAGGAAGCAGACCGGATTCGGGTCCCGGATCGCGCTCACGAGCAGCCCCTTGGCGTCGGCGGCCGTGGCCGGGGCGACCACCTTCAGGCCCGGCGTCTGCAGGAACCACGCCTCCGGGTTCTGCGAGTGGAACGGGCCGCCGGAGAAGCCGCCGCCGGAGGGCAGCCGGACGACCAGCGGGACCGCCAGGCCCTGGCGGAAGTGCATCTTCGCCGCGACGTTGACGAGCTGGTCGAAGCCGCAGGCGATGAAGTCCGCGAACTGCATCTCGCAGACCGGCCGCAGGCCCTCGATCGCGGCCCCGACCGCGGCCCCGACGATCGCGTTCTCGGCGAGGGGCGCATCGAGGACGCGATCGCCGCCGAACTCCTCGAAGAACCCGTCCGTCACCTTGAAGGCGCCGCCGAAGGCGCCGATGTCCTCACCAAGGCAGAAGACGGACTCGTCCCTGCGCATCTCGCAGCGCAGGGCATCCGAGATCGCCTCCAGGTAGGTCATCTCGACGCTTGCCGGAGTCGCCGGGCCGCGGGGCGTCGAGGGCTCGAGCCGGGTCGCCGGGCTCATCGCCGCCTCCCTTCCGCCGTAACGGGACCACGGCGCGTCGCCGTCGCCGAGCGGCTCCCAGCGCTCGGCGAAGACCCCCGTCGTCGCCGAGCCCGGCTCCGGCATCGGCGAGGCGAGGGCGCGCTCGCTGCCCGCGGCGACCTCGGCGGCGACCCGTTCGCGCAGGGCGTCCAGCGCCGCGGGCTCGAATCCATGATCAGTCACGAGCCGTTGCCGGTAGCCCTCGATCGGATCGCGCCGGCGCCACTCGGCCAGCAGCTCGTCGGGCACGTAGCTCATATCGTCATGGGCGCCGTGGCCGTGCATGCGCATCGTCCGCGCCTCGATCAGGGTGGGACCGCCGCCGCCGCGGGCTCGGTCCACGGCTTCGGCGACCGTGGCGAAGACCGCCTCGACGTCGTTGCCGTCGACGGTGACGCCGTCGAAGCCGTACCCGGCGGCCCGCTCGACCGGGTCGACGGCGAACTCGATGGCGTTCGGGGTCGAGTAGGCGAAGCCGTTGTTCTCGAGCACGAAGACGACCGGCAAACGGCGCACGCCGGCGAGATTCATCGCCTCGTGCCACTGGCCGTTTGCGGTCGAGCCCTCGCCGAAGAAGGTGAGCGCGACCCGCGGCTCGCGGCGCAGCTGGAACGCCAGGGCGATCCCGCATGCGACGAGCGCCATGTCGGGGAGCATCGAGACCATCCCGACGCAGCCGAGCTCGCGGGCGCCGAAGTGCATGTTGCCGTCGCGCCCGCCGGTGACCCCGCCGGCGCGTCCCATGTAGTTGGCGAGGTAGCGCTCCGGGGTGACGCCGCGGACGAAGTGGGCGCCGAGGTCGCGATGCAGGATGCAGAGGCGGTCCTCGGGGGCGAGGGCGTAGGCGGCGCCGACGCCGATCGCCTCCTGACCGCAGCCGTCGTAGAAGGAGCCCGGGATCTTGCCCTGCCGGTAGAGGCTCAGGGCGCGCTCCTCGGCCAGCCGCATCATCAGCATGTAGCCGAGCAGCCGCTCGCGGTCGTCGGGCTCGAGCCGGTCGGTCGCCGGCCCCGGGCACCGTCGGCAACGGGGCGCGCGCGCCGGGACGCGTGCGCAACTCGCTTGCGCTCATCTGGTCCGCCTTTCGGTCTGGCCATCCGGTGGGATCTCCACCCGTCCGGCCGTGTGTTCGCCGTCCCGTGATCTCCGGGAGCGACGCCTACGGACTGTGGGATCGGGGGTTCCACCCCGGCCCCTATGTGCTCATGTGATGAAAATCACTATACGCCCGGGTCAGGTCGAGGTCCAGCCCCCCGCCGAGGGCTTACCCTCCCCTCCTCTACGAGACCGTTCTGAAGCCGACTTGACGACCAACTCAGCCCTCACCGAAACCGCCGCCCGCACGCCGGAGGCGACCCTGCGCGAGGTCGTCGAGCGCCTCGCCCCGATCGAGCGCGCGGCCGGGTCCGAGGGCGAGCGCGAGGCGGCCGCCTGGATCGCCGATCGCCTCACCGCGGCCGGAGCGCCGGCCCGGGTCGAGGAGGCGAAGTTCCGCGGCGACTTCGCGGGCGTGAACGCGAGCCTTGCCGCCGTCGGCGCCGCCGCGGGGGCGCTCGCCGCCGTCGGTGTCGCCCGCCGGGCCGCGGCCCTCGCCGCCGGCGCCGCCGCCGGGCTGATCGCGGACGACGTCTCCAACGGCGCCCGCCCATATCGCCGCCTCGTCCGTCCCGAGCGGACCACCTGGAACGTCGTCGCCGAGGCCGGCGACCCGAACGCGCAGCGGACCCTCGTCGTGCTCGCCCACCACGACGCCGCTCAGACCGGCGCCGTCTTCGACCCCGGCCCGATGGAGAAGCTGATCGACCGCTTCCCGGGCATCGTCGAGCGCCGCGACACCTCGGTCCCGCTCTGGATGGGGACGATCGCCGGGCCGCTCCTCGCCGCGGCCGGCGGAGCGACGGGGCGCCGCGGGCTGGCGGGCGTCGGGGCCACGCTGAGCGCGCTCTCCACCGCCGCCCTCGCCGACATCCAGCGCAGCCCGACGGTGCCGGGCGCCAACGACAACCTCAGCGCCGTCGCGGTCATCGTCGCGCTCGCCGAGGCGCTGCGCGAGCGGCCGGTCGAGGGCCTGCGCGTGCATCTCGTCTCGGTCGGCGCGGAGGAGGTCCTGCAGGGCGGCATCTACGGCTACTGCGAGCGCCACCTCGCCGGGATGGACCGCGAGCACACGTGGTTCCTCAACGTGGACACGGTCGGCTCGCCGTCGCTCGCCCTCGTCGAGGGCGAGGGGTGCGTGGTGATGGAGGACTACTTCGACAAGCCCTGGCGCGATCTGATCGCGCGGGTCGCGGAGCGGGACGGGATCCCGCTGCGGCGGGGGATGCGGGCGCGGACCAGCACCGATGCGGTGATCCCCAGCCGGATGGGCGTGCCGACGGCGACGATCGTCTCGATCGACCGCTACAAGGCGCTCTCCAACTACCACCGGATGACGGACACGCCGGAGAACCTCAGCTACCCGACCGTCGCGTGCGCGGTCGACCTCGCCGAGTCCCTCGCCCGCGAGCTCGCCGACACCGCGATGCCCGCGACCTAGATGACCGCGCGAGGACCACGCGTCGGCGGAGACGCGTAGGTACGGCCGCTCCGCCGCGCAGCTGACCCTCGCCCTGGGCCTCGGGGGCGTGCTCACCTACGTCTTCTTCGCGCTCTGCTCCCACACCCTCAGCCGCGACGAGTACGGGGACATCGTCGTCCTCTGGTCGGTGGTCTTCCTCCTCGCGTCGACCCTGTTCCGGCCGATCGAGCAGCTCCTCGCCCGGACCCTCGCCGAGCGCGACCAGGCGCGGACGCACACCGACGACGCGCTCCTCGCCGCGGCGAAGATCCAGGGGGGACTGTGCCTCGCCGCCACGGCCGCGCTGCTGATCGCCCGCCGCCCGATCGAGGACGAGCTGTTCAGCGGGGACGAGGTCCTCTACTGGGCGATGATCGTCTCGCTCATCGGCTTCGGGTTCGCCTACTACGCCCGGGGCTTCCTCGCCGGTCGCGGCCAGTTCTCCCTCTATGCCGCGCTGATGATGAGCGAGGTCCTCCTCCGCCTCGCCTTCGCGCTCGTCGTCGTCCTCGGGATCGCCGAGGGCATGAACCTGATCGCCGCGGGCATCGCGATCGCGCCGGCGGCCGGTCTCGTGGTGCTGCCGATCGCGGTCCGCCGCCGCCCACCGCCGCCGCGCGGGGAGGGGCAGGAGGCGCGGACCGGGGCGGAGCTGACCCTCGGCAGCGGCAGCGCGTTCGCCGGGGCGGTGCTGGTGATGATGCTGAGCGAGCAGATCCTCGTCAGCTCCGGGGCCCTGTTCGTGCGTGCCACCGAGGGTGCGGCGGCGGCCGGGTACATCTTCAACGTGCTGCTGATCGCCCGCGCGCCGCTCGTGCTCTTCCAGGCGGTCGCGGCGAGCCTGCTTCCGCACCTGACCCGGCTGCGCGCCCGCGGCGACGAGAACAGCCGCGACGCGTTCCGCTCCTCGCTGGAGAACACGATGCTGCTGATCGCCGGGTTCGCGGCGGTCACGACCCTGGCGGTCGTCACGATCGGGCCGCAGGTCATGCAGATCGCCTTCGGCGACAAGTTCGAGTACGACCGCCTGGGCCTCGCGATCGTCTCCGTGGGAATGGGCTTCTACCTCGTCGCCGCGTCCCTCAACCAGGCGGCGCTGGCGCAGGGGCAGGCCCATCGGGCCGCAAGCCGTTGGATCGTCTGCGCCGCCGCCTTCGTCGTCTTCAACCTCGTCTCGCCGACCGACGCCTTCCGCGCGGTCGAGATCGGCTTCGCGGGCTGCTCGATGCTGCTCGCCCTGCTCCTCGCCCAGGTGTACCTCAGGCCGCATCCGAGCGCCGCCGACGCGCTCGAGCCGGGCTCCGGCCGCGAGCTCCAGGCGCGCCTCGCCGCCTCCGACGAGATCGCATGACCGACCGGCTGCCGACCGGCCGGGTCCAGCGCCTCGCCCGGGTCGGGGCGGCCGCGGCAGGTCAGGCGGCAAAGCGGGCGGGCACGCGGGCCGCCAACGTGGCGCGCAGCGAGGACGCCGCGGCCGCCGCCCTCGACCGGCGCCAGCTCGAGGCGGCGGAGCAGATCGTCACCGTCCTCGGCGGCATGAAGGGGGCGGCCATGAAGCTCGGCCAGGTGCTCTCCTTCGTCGACCTCGGCATCGTCCCGCCCGAGCACCGCGACCGGTTCCAGGCGAAGCTCGCGAAGCTCCGCGACTCGGCGCCGACGTTCTCCTTCGAGGCCATGCGCAGGGTGATCGAGAGCGACCTCGGCAGCCCGATCGGCGACCACCTTCAGCGAGTTCGATCCGGAGCCGATCGCGGCGGCTTCGATCGGCCAGGTCTACCGCGCGTCGCTCCCGGACGGGCGCGACGTCGCGGTCAAGGTGCAGTACCCGGGGATCGGCGACGCGGTCCGCGCCGACATGAAGAACCTCGGGGTGCTGCTGCGGCTGGCCCGGACGATCACCCCGGAGCTCGACATCAAGGCCGTGGGGGCGGAGATCCGCGAGCGGATCGTCGAGGAGCTCGACTACGAGCTCGAGGCCTCGAACCAGCGCGGGATGGCGCGGCTCTACGCGGGCCATCCCTTCATCCTCGTCCCGGGGGTGGTGACGTCGCTCTGCCGCGAGCGGGTGATCGTCACCGAGCTGGTCGAGGGCGACGGCTTCGAGGCGCTGCGGGCCGAGCCGGAGGCCGAGCGGGACCGGATCGGCGAGATCGTCTTCCGCTTCTACTTCGGCTCGATGTACCGGCACCGGCGCTTCTCCGGCGACCCGCACCCCGGCAACATGATCCGGATCGGCGACGGCCGGGTCGCCTTCCTCGACTTCGGGCTGTTCAAGACGATCGACGCATCGGTGGCCGCGCTCGAGCTCGCCTGCCAGCGGGCGACGAGCGAGGGGAACGCCGCGGAGCTGCACCGGCTGATGAGCGACAGCGGCTTCCTGCCGCGGGGCGACCGCCTCCGCGCCGAGGAGCTGCTCGAGTTCGTCCGCGACGGAATCGGCTGGTACGCGACCGACGGGAGCTGCGGATCGACCAGGAGCTCGTCAACCGGGCCTTCATCCAGGTCTCCGACCCGCGCTCGACCCACTTCGACACCGCCCGCCACCAGGACATCGCCCCCGAGCACCTCTTCGGCCGCCGCCTCGAGCTGCTCACGCTGGCGGTGCTCGGCCAGCTCGAGGCTGGAGCGAACTGGCACCGGATCGCCCGCGAGTGGATGTACGACGAGCCTCCGGTGACCGAGCTCGGCCGCGCCGAGGCGGAGTTCTGGGCCGCGGTCTGAGCTCCGGCTAGCGCGCCGCGCCGGCACCAGCGCCCGCTCCAGCTCAGCGAGCGTCGACGTCGCGGGGGCGGCGGGCGAGCCGCTCGGCGCAGGCCGCCCGCACCGTCGCCGCGAACGCGTCGAGGTCCTGCTCGGCGCCGTGCTCGCGGGAGAGGGACGTCATCCGCGCGGCCTCGATCCCGCAGGGGACGATCCACTCGAAGGGCTGCAGGTCGTTGTTGACGTTGACCGCCAGCCCGTGGGTGCTGACGCCGCGGCTCACGTGGATGCCGATCGAGCCGATCTTGCGGGCCTCGCCCTCGGCCGCCAGCTCCGGGTTGCGGGCGGCGACGGTCGTCCCCTGCGGGCCGGTCGAGCCGACCGGGATCGGCGGCGCCCCAGCGGACCAGACACCGGTGAGGCCGTCGAAGACCTGGGCGTCGACGCCATGGGCCCCGAGCGAGTCGATCATCACGTCCTCCAGGGTCCGGACGAAGGCGAGGACGTCGGGTCGGCCGTCGCGCCCGATCCCGGCGAGGTCGACGATCGGATAGCCGACGAGCTGGCCGGGCCCGTGGTAGGTGACCCGGCCGCCGCGGTCGGTCTCGGCCACGTCGATGCCCTGCATCCGGTACCAGTCCTCGCCCATCCCGAGCTCCCGGGGGTCCGTCCGCCGGCCCTTGGTCAGCACCGGCTCGTGCTCGAGCAGCAGGAGGACGTCCGGCACCAGCTCGGCGCGTCGCGCGTCGGCGATCGCGCCCTGCAGCGCGAGGGCCTCGGCGTAGGGAACGACCCCCAGCCGCACGCACCAGAGCTCGGGGAGATCGCTCACGCGATCAGTCTGGCAGGGAGGGGAGGGCGGCTCAGCCGCCGGCGCGGCCCTGCTCGGCCTCGCGCTTGATCGCCCGCAGCATGCGCCGGGCGGCGATCACGTGGAGGCGCGTGCCGAGCACCCCGGCGCGGTAGACGCGCCCCTTGGCGCCGATGAACTCGGCGCGGGTCTCGAGCCGGACGACCGAGCGCTGCCCGGGCAGCAGGTCGATCCGGAAGACGACCGCGTACTGGGCGAGCTGGTGCTTGCCGGCAAGGGCGAGCATCACCGGCGCGATGGCCCGGGTGACGGTGAAGCCCGGCAGGGTCCCGCCCGGATGGTGGAGGTCGCCGTGGGCCTCCGTCTCCGCCGCGTGGACCCGCTCGGTGTAGCGGTGGGCGAACTTGCCGCCGAAGGCCTTCTCGATCGTCGGGAAGAGGGCATCCCAGGACGCCTCGGCCGGCGCGTCGACGTAGATCTCGTGCTCGTCGATCGGCGGCAGCTGCTCCAGCGGCACGTCGATCGTCGACGGCTTCCGTACCGCCGGCTCGGCAACTGCCTCATGAACGCTCACAGTGCCAGCAACACCGGCTCTTCCAGCAAGTCGCGCACGCGCGCGAGGAACTTCGCCCCGTCGGCCCCGTAGAGGATCCGGTGGTCGCACGCGAGGTTCACCGACATCCGGTGTCCCGGCACGATCTCGCCGTCGCGGACCACCGGGACCTCGTCGATCGAGCCGACGGCGAGGATCGCCGCCTGCGGCGGATTGATGACCGCGGAGAAGGTCGTCACTCCGAACATCCCTAGGTTCGACACGGTGAAGGTTCCGCCGGACAACTCCGGCGGCGTGATGGTGCCCTCGCGCACCCGGCCGGCGAGGGCGCGGGTCTCCGTTGCGATCTGTCGCAGGCCCTTCGCGTCGGCATCGAAGACGGTGGGGACCACGAGCGCGTCGCGCGCGGCGACCGCCACGCCGACGTTCACCCGCGAGTACTCCTCGACCCGGCCGTCGCGGTAGGCGCCGTTGGCGCGGGGGAACTCCCGCAGCGCGAGGGCGCACGCCTTGATCACCATGTCGTTGAAGGAGGGAACGGTCTCGCCCTCCTTGGCCTTCGCCTTGATCCGCCCCCGCGCGGCCACCGCCTGCGACATGTCGACTTCGGACGTGAGGTAGAAGTGCGGAGCGGTCGCCTTGGACTCCGCCATCCGCCGAGCAACGGTCTGCTGCAACTTGGAGAGCTCAAAGGCCTCAGCGGTCCCCCGAGCAGTCTCAGCCTTCTCCTTGGCCCCAGGAGTGGCGGCAGCGGCTGCTGCTGGGGAGCCGCTTCGGCCTCCTCCTGCGCGCCCCCGCCCGCCTCGGCCGCGCGCTCAACATCAGCTTTGACGATCCGTCCCCCAGGCCCCGACCCACTGAGCCCAGCAGAGGTCAACCCCTTGATCCCGAGCAATCCGCTTGGCCAGCGGAGACGCCTTGACCCTCTCCCCACCCTCCTACCCGGGTCCGGGGCTCCCGCCCTCCGTTCCAGAGAGGGGAGCATCCGGGGTCCCCTCATCAGGAACTCCGCGGCCGCCGTCGTCAGATTCCTCGGAAGGCGACTCCCGTTCGTCGGCAGGCGCGCCTGAGGAGGGCGGCCCCGGATGCTCCCCGTCGGCTCTCGGCTTCGACCTCCTCCCCAGCCTCCCCAATCCGAGCAATGACTTCGCCGATCGGAAGCGTCGCCCCCTCCTCGGCAACGATCTCCACAAGCGTCCCAGCCTCGTCAGCCTCATAGACCATGTTGGCCTTGTCCGTCTCGATCTCGACCAGCTCGTCCCCAACCGCCACCTCGTCCCCAACGGCCTTCATCCAGCCGAGGATCGTCCCCTCCTCCATCGAGTCCGACAGCCGCGGCATCACCACCTCGCCGGCCATCTACCTCGCCCCCTCCATCGTCTCGAGCACCGCGCTGACCACGTGCTCGGGGTGGGGGATGGCGCTCTGCTCCAGGCGCTTCGAGTACGGCATCGGCACGTCCGCTCCGGTGACCCGCTGGATCGGCGCGTCGAGGTAGTCGAAGGCCTGCTCCTGGATCAGGGCCGCGAGGTTGGCGCCGACGCCGCCGTGCGGCCAGCCCTCCTCGACGATCACCACCCGGTTCGTCTTCTGGACCGACTCGATGATCGTGTCGAGGTCCAGCGGCCGCAGCGTCCGCGGGTCGATGATCTCGGCCTCGATCCCGTGCTCGTCGGACAGGGTCTTCGCCGCCCGCTCGGCCTCGTGGGCCATCTTCAGGATCCCGATGACGGTCACGTCGGTGCCCTCGCGGCGGACCGCGGCCTTGCCGAACGGGACGATGTGGTCGGTGTCGTCGGGGACCTCGCCGCGCACGCCGTAGAGGGTCTCGTGCTCGATGAAGACGACCGGGTTGTCGTCGCGGATCGCCGCCTTCAGCAGCCCCTTGCCGTCGGCGGCGGTCGAGGGGCAGGCGACCAGCAGGCCGGGGATCTGCAGGAACATCGCCTCGAAGCTGTGCGAGTGGGTGGGGCCGAGCTGATGGCCGCCTCCCCCCGGCATCCGGATCACCATCGGCACCCGCACCTGGCCGTTGAACATGTAGGGGATCGCGGCCGCGTGGTTGATGATCTGGTCGAAGGCGAGCAGCGAGAAGTTCACCGTCATCAGCTCGACAACCGGGCGCATGCCGGCCATCGCCGCGCCGACGCCCGCGCCGACGATCGTGTTCTCCGAGATCGGCGTGTCGCGGACGCGGCTCTCGCCGAACTGCTTCATCAGGCCCTCGGTGACCTTGAAGGCGCCCTCGAAGACGGCGATGTCCTCGCCCATCAGGAACACCGTCTCGTCCCGCTCCATCTCCTCGCGGAGCGCCGCGTTGAGCGCCTCGCGCATGCGCATCTCGGCCATCAGCCGTCGTCCCCGTCGTCGGAGGGAGCGTCGACTTCGCCCTCCTCCTCGGCCTGGGCCTCGTCGGTGGGGCGCCCCTCGTCCTCGGCGTCCATGTCGGGCCCCTCGCCCGAGCCTCCGCCCGACCGGGGCGACTGTCCCGCGTAGGCGGCGCCGGCCTCGTGCAGCTCGCGGACGCGATCGGACTCGCCGGCCTCCCGCTCGCGCTCGCCGCGGAACGGCTCCGGCGTCCGCTCGTCGACCGAGTACCAGCCCTCGCCGTCGACCACGTAGAGGTTGTCGTAGAGGGAGTCGAGCGGCGGCTCGGGGGAGGCGTCGGCGAACTCGACCGCCTCCTTGACCTGCGCGTCCACCTTCTTCTGGAGCTCGTCGAGGTGGCCCTCCTCGATGATCCCGGCTTCGATCAGGCGCTTGGCGAAGCCGTCGATCGGGTCCTTCTGGCGCCACTCCTCGACCTCCTCCTTCTCCCGGTAGATCTCGGGATCGGCCGCGGAGTGGCCGCGGTAGCGGTAGGTGAAGGCCTCGACCAGGGTGGGCTTGCGCTCCTCGCGCGCGATCCGCAGGTGGTCGGCGACGCATTCGCGCATCGCCGTCACGTCCATCCCGTCGACGCGCTCGCCGGGCACGCCGAGCCCCTCGGCCTTGTGGGAGAGGTCGGTGACCGCCGAGTGACGCTCGATCGAGGTGCCCATCCCGTAGAGGTTGTTCTCGACGAGGAAGACGATCGGCAGGCTCCAGAGCGCGGCGAGGTTCATCGTCTCGCCGAAGTTCCCCGTGTTCGACGCGCCGTCGCCGAACATGCAGACGGTGACGTCGTCGGTTCCCTTCAGGTCGGAGGCGAGCGCGAGGCCCGCGGCGATCGGCAGGTTGCCGCCGACGATCCCGTAGCCGCCCATGAAGCGCCGCTCGCCGTCGAAGATGTGCATCGAGCCGCCGCGCCCGCGCGCGGTGCCGTCCTCGCGGCCGAACAGCTCGGCCATCACGTTCTTCGGATCGGTCCCGCGCGCGATCGCGTGGCCGTGCGTCCGGTAGGTGCCGATGAGGTAATCGTCGGGGCGCATCACCGACGTCGTGCCGACGATCGTCGCCTCCTCGCCGACGGCGAGGTGCAGGAACCCGCCGGCCTTGGCCCGCTGGTACTGGCGCCCCGCCTCCTCCTCGAAGCGGCGGATCAGCGCCATCAGCTCGAGCAGCTCCTTGGCCGTGTCGGCGTCGGGAAGCTCACGACCGCGCGAGCTCTCGAGCACTCCAGCCGGAGTCCGTACCTCGCTCGTCTCGTGCTGATCAGCCAACTCACTCCAACCCTACCCAAGCGGGGTCGCTCACCCACGCGCATGCGCCCTAGACTGCCCGGCCGATGGCGGACGGCAAGGGGAACGGGGACCCGGAGAACCCGCGGCGGCTCTGGGCCGGCGTGGTCCTCCTGCTGCTGGCGAGCGCGTTGGCTGTCGTCATCTATCGCAACGACGAGACGGCGATGGTCGTCGGCTCCGTCTTCGGGGTGCTGGTCATCGCCCTCGTCATCACATTCGTCATCCGCCTGATCTGGGCCCGGGGCAAGGGCGACAAGGCCTTCGAGCTCTCCGGCTTCACCCTCTGCGCCGGCGTCACGGCGCTGATCGCATCGTTCCTCCTGCTGGCCGGGGACGCCGAGGAGAACCGTGAGACCGTCGACCAGGCACTGGACGCGATCTCGACCGGAGCCCAGACGTGCCCGGAGCTGAGGCTCGGCGATCTTGGCGGAGGCTTCGAGGCGGCCGAGCCCACCGCGGCCGAGACGCGCCAGTTCGGCCTGGACCAGGACACCATGGCGGCGTCGGCCGGCGAGTTCTCCGCGGCCGTGGGCTCGGTGCGCTCCTACGTGATCCGTTCCGGCGACCGGCCCTTCGCGATCGTGGCGACCGTTCCCTTCGATCTCGGGGAGCTGCCGAGCGATCAGTCGAGGGACGAGGCGATCGTCGGCATGAAGCAGGGCATGCGAGACGCCGCCCTCGAGCAGGGCGCCACGGATCTCGAGGAGGTGACGATCGCGGGCCTCGACGGACACTCATACGCCACCCCGTACGGCGATTACGTCGCAGCCACGGTCGTCGACTGCCAGATGGTGATGACGCGGGCGCGCGACGCCGCCTCGGCGACGGCGCTGGCCGAGCGCCTGATCGAGGCGCAGCCGGCGGTCTAGCCGGCGAGGCGGGCCGCCGCGGCCACGGCCTCCTCGAGCCTGTCGTCGCCCCAGAAGACCTCGTCGCCCACCACCACCGTGGGCACCCCGAAGACGCCCCGGTCCCCGGCGAGCTGCGTCGCCTCCTTCAGCCGCGTCTTCACCGACTCGCTGGCGGCCGCCTTGGCGATCGCGTTCGGGTGCAGCTCGCAGGCCGCCGCCGCGATCGCGACGTTGTCGGGGTCGCTCAGGTCGCGTCCGGCGGCGAAGGCCTGGCGGAA
The DNA here is from genome assembly GCA_963839535.1 of uncultured Solirubrobacterales bacterium. Classification (GTDB taxonomy): domain Bacteria; phylum Actinomycetota; class Thermoleophilia; order Solirubrobacterales; family 70-9; genus RHKX01. The sequence continues at coordinate 163,851 of CAWIVF010000013.1, read as the reverse complement.
GGCGGCGAGGGTGAACGACACGGTGCGGCCGATCGACTTCGCGTAGGTGGCGACGCGCATCGCATGGAGGCCGTTCCCCGGCCAGGGGTCCGGCCAGCGGATCGGCTGCAGGCCGTAGGCGGCGGCGCGGCGCTCGACCTCGCGCATCCCTTCCTCGCGGGCGGGGGTCTGCGACCACGAGCCGCGCTCGAAGCGGGCGAAGAGGCCGCCGAGAAGGATCGGCTGCCACTCGGGCTGAGGGATCTCGGCATCCGTGAAGAGGCGGCTGATCCGCTCGGCGCTCAGGTACGAGTAGGGGGAGCCGAGGTCGTAGTAGAAGGTCGCGGCGGGTCGCTCCTCGGGGGCTCCCGCGCCGCCGCGGTGAACCTCCAGGTCGCTCATCGACGCCTAAGCGTGGATGGCGCTGCCGTCGACCGCGCGCGCGGCCTCGGGGATCGCCTCGGAGATCGTCGGGTGCGGGTGGATGATGTCGACGAGCTCCTGGTAGCCGCCCTCGAGCTCCTTGATCGCGACCAGCTCGGCGATCATGTCGCAGGCGCGGTTGCCGACGATGTGGGCGCCGAGGATCTCGCCGTACTTGGCGTCGACGACGAGCTTGACGATCCCGTCCTTGTCGTCGTAGACCGCTCCCGCGCCGACTCCGCCGAGCTTGAACTTGCCCGTCTTGACCTCGTGGCCGGCCTCCTTGGCCTGCGCCTCGGTGAGTCCGACGCTGGCGACCTGCGGCTGGCAGAAGGTGGCGCCGGCGATCCCGTCGCGGTCGACGGGGTGGGCCTTCTCGCCGGCGATCGTCTCGACCGCCACCACGCCCTCCTCGGACGCCTTGTGGGCGAGCGCGGGGCCGGGGACGATGTCGCCGATCGCGTAGATGCCGTCCTTCGAGGTCTTCTGGAAGTCGTCGACGGCGATCTTCTTGTCCTCGCCGAGCTCCAGCCCCGCCGTCTCGAGCCCGAGCGCCTCGACGTCGGCCGCACGGCCGCCGGCGATGATCAGGTAGTCGACCTCGGCCGACTCGTCGCCGTAGGAGAACTTGACCGAGTCCTTGCCGGCCTCGACGTTCTCGACCTTGGCTCCGGTGACGACCTCGATGCCCTGCTTCTTGAAGGTGCGCTCCACCACCCGGACGACGTCCTTGTCCTCGGCGGGGAGGATCTGGTCGAGCATCTCGAGCAGCTTCACCTCGGTCCCGAAGCGGATGTAGGCGGAGGCGATCTCGCAGCCGGACGCGCCGGCGCCGACGACCGCGATGCTCTTCGGCTGCTCGGGCAGGGACCAGGCGCCCCAGGTGTCGAGGACCCGGTCGCCGAACTCGACGCCGGGGATCGACATCGCGACGGAGCCGGTCGCGAGGACGACGTTCTTCGTCTCGTGGACGTCGTCGCCCACCTTCACGTTGCCGTCCTCGGTCAGTGACCCCTCGCCCTCGATCACGTCGATCTTGTTCTTCTTGAACAGGCCCGCGACGCCGCCGGTCAGGGTCTTGCGGACCGCCTCACGCCGCTCGTGGACCTTGGGGAAGTCGATCGAGATGCCCTCGACCTTGATCCCGAGCTCCTCGCCGTTCTTGGCGTGGTCGTAGACCTCGGCGGCGTGAAGGAGGGTCTTGGCCGGGATGCAGGCGTAGTTGAGGCAGCGCCCGCCGACCACGTCGTCCTTCTCGACGACTGCCGTCTTCAGCCCGAGCTGAGCGGCGCGGATGGCGGCGACGTAGCCCCCGGGGCCCGAGCCGATGACGATGAGGTCGTAGGAGTCAGCCATGGCGCGACTCTACCCGAGCCTCCCCGGCCTCAACCTCAGGGACCGAAGCGCTCCGCCTGCTGCGGCATCTGGATCCGGGCGAGGGCCTTCACGGTGAACCAGAAGAGGGCCCCGGCGGCGAGCAGAACGAGCCCGGCCGAGATCGCCTTGAAGACGCTGGTGGCGGCGATCAGGGTGATGAACGAGCCGACCATGATGATCGCCATGATCGCCTCGAATCCGAGCACCGCCCAGTAGCGGGCCCGCATCATTCCCCAGCCCATCACCGCGAAGAGGATCGCCGGTGGGAAGACCTGCAACGGGTTGGGCCGCTCGTCGACGGTGCTGTTGTCGACGTCGACCTTCACGCCCGCAATCCAGCCGATCACGATGCTGGCCGCGATCAGGAACGAGACGATCGCGCCGATCGTGACCACCCCCGGGCGCTCGCCCTCGGCCAGCGGCTCCAGCTCCTCGCGCGCCTGCTGATTGCGCAGCTCCGAGCGGCTGGGACCGGCAGCCTCGGCGCGCGCGGCGATGTCCTCGACGGTCTCGCCGTCGCTGGTTGAGCTCGGCTCGGCCGCCGGGGTCTCCTCCGCGGCGCGCTCGGCGCTGCGCCGCTTGCGCTTCTGGCGCTCCGCCCGCTTGCGCTCGCGGCTGCTCACTCCGGGACCCCCACCGGGGGAGCGAGGGCGGCGAGCAGCTCGCGCGCCGCCGCCTCCGGATCGAGGGCGTCGCGGATGGCCCGCACGACGACCGCGCGCCGCGCGCCGGCCTCGATCACCGCGGAGATGTTCCCGGCGTCGATCCCGCCGATCGCGAACCACGGCAACGTCGCCTGGGCCGCTGCATGGCGGACGTAGTCGAGCCCGGCGGCGGGGCGTCCCGGCTTCGTCGGGGTCGCCCAGACCGGTCCGACGCTGAGGTAGTCGGGGCGCTCGGCGCCGGTCGCGGCCTCAGCGGCGGCGAGCTGCTCCGCACGGTGCGAGGAGAGGCCGACGAGCGCATCGGGCCCCGCGAGGCGGCGGGCCTCGGCGACGGGAACGTCGTCCTGGCCGACGTGGACCCCGTCGGCGCGACAGTCGCCGACGAGGTCGGGGCGGTCGTTGAGGATGAAGGGGACGCCGTGGCGGTCGGCTGCGGCGCGAAAGAGGGGCGCGATGTCGAGGAGCCGCCCCTCGTCGGCGTCCTTGTCGCGCAGCTGAATCGAGGTCGACCCCGCCGCGCAGCGCGCGGTCGAGCAGGGTCTCGAGGGGCCCGGCTCCCATCGCCGTGTCGCAGACGAAGTAGAGCCGTGCTCGCTCGAGCTTCTCGCGCGCCGGGGCCATCGCGTGGAGGGTAGTGGCCTCCGGGCCGGGCCCGCTGCGGCCCGGCGCTACGATCACGGCATCAACGGGAGCCGGCACGCAGCCGGCTGAGAGGGTGGCTGGCGCCGCCGACCGTCAGAACCTGATCCGGGCAATGCCGGCGCAGGGATGCTCGCTAGCCAGCCGTCCGACGAAGCGATCGGAGGCGATCTCAGAGTGGCCGAGGCGAGGATCGGACGGGATGGCCCGAGCGCCGACCTGATCGTGGTCGGCGGCGGGGTGATCGGCCTCGCCTGCGCCTGGCGCGCCGCGCTTGCGGGCCTGCGGACCATCGTCGTCGATGCGGGGCCGGCCGAGCGGGCGTCCGAGGTCGCGGCGGGGATGATCGCCCCGATCGGCGAGGCGAGCTGGGGCGAGGAGAACCTGCTCGCGGCGGGGGTCGCCTCCGCAGCCGCCTGGCCCGCCTTTGCTGCGGAGCTGGAAGAGGCGGCCGGGCTGGCGGTGCCCTATCGGAGCTGCGGCGCTCTGCACGTCGCCCTCGACCGGGACGAGCTCGCCGAGCTGCGGCGCGTGCATGAGCTTCATCTCCGGCTCGGCCTCGACGCGACCTGGCGCCGCGGCTCCGAGTGCCGCGCGCTCGAGCCCGGACTCGCCCCGAGCGTCGCCGGCGGCTTCGACGTCCCCGGGGAGGCCGAGGTGGATCCGCGAGCCACGGTCCTGGCGCTGCGCGCTGCCGCCGCTGCCGCCGGGGTGGACTTCATCGACGGGCAACGCGTCACCGGCCTGCTGAGCAGGGGAGAGGCACGTCGCCGGCGTGAGCCTTGCGGACGGGTCGTCGATCGGCGCGCCGCGGGTGCTCCTCGCCACCGGCGCCCGCGCCGGCGAGCAGCTCAGCTCGGGGCCGGCGCCGACTCCGGTTCGGCCCGGTCAAGGGCGAGATCCTCAGGCTCCGGGCACGGCCGGGGGAGCGCCCCTGCGAGCGGATCATCAGGACCGAGCGCGTCTACGTCGTCCCACGCGAGGGCGACGAGGTGGTGGTCGGGGCCACCACCGAGGAGCGCGGCTTCGACCTGCGCGTCACCGCGGGCGGCGTCCACGAGCTGCTTCGCGAGGCCTATCGCGCCCTCCCCGAGATCGCCGAGCTCGAGCTGGTCGAGTGCACGGTCGGACTGCGGCCCGGGCACCCCCGACAACGCGCCCGTCATCGGCGCGACCGACACCGAGGGCCTGCTGGTCGCCGGCGGGCACTACCGGAACGGGATCCTCCTGGCCCCCTTCACGGCGACCGCCATCGTCGCCCTCCTCACCGGCGCGGAGCCGCCGGCCGAGGCGGCGGCGCTGACCCCGGCCAGGTTCGAGCGGCGGCTGCAGGAGGCGCGCGCGTGAAGGTCATCGTCAACGGGGAGGAGCTCGAGCTGCGCGAGGGGGCGAGCGCTCACGACGCCGCCGTCGCCGCCGGGGTCGAGCCGGAGCGCCGCGGCGTAGCGGTTGCGCTCGAGGGCGAGGTCGTCCCCCGCGGCCGCCTCGCCGACACGATCCTCGAGCAGGGTCAGCGGATCGAGGTCGTCGCCGCGATCGGGGGTGGGGCGAGGTGAGCGCGCGTCCCGAGGTCGAGGCTCCGGTCTCGGGCTCCTTCGAGCTCGGCGGTAGGACCTGGGGCTCCCGGCTGATCGTCGGCACCGGTGGGTTCCGCTCGCTCGGCGACATGGAGCGCGCACTGCGCGCGTCGGGGACCGAGATCGTCACCGTCGCCCTGCGTCGCGTCGACCCGCTGGCGCAGGGATCGGTCATGGACGTGATCGAGCGGCTCGGCCTCTTCGTCCTCCCCAACACCGCCGGTTGCTACACGGCCCGCGACGCCGTTCGCACCGCCCGGCTCGCGCGCGAGGCCTTCGGGACCGACTGGATCAAGCTCGAGCTGATCGGCGACGACCGGACCCTCCTGCCCGACGCGGTCGAGCTGCTCGACGCCGCTGAGCAGCTCGTCGACGAGGGGTTCACGGTGCTCCCCTACACGACCGACGACCCCGTCCTCGCCCGCCGCCTCGAGGACCTCGGCTGCGCCGCGGTGATGCCGCTCGGGGCGCCGATCGGGTCTGGAGCCGGGATCCGCAATCCCTACAACGTGCGGATCATCGTCGAGTCCGCAGGGGTGCCGGTGATCCTCGACGCGGGGATCGGCACGGCCTCCGACGCCGCGCTCGCGATGGAGCTCGGATGCTCGGCGGTGCTGCTCGCCAGCGCGATCTCGGGCGCGGCCGACCCGGAGCTGATGGCACGGGCCATGCGCGCGGCGGTCGAGGCGGGCCATGCCGCGCGGCACGCGGGCCGGATCCCGGAGCGCCTCCACGCCAGCGCCTCGACGCCCGAGCGGGGCGTCCCGGAGCTGAGCGATCCGGCCGACGGCGCCGGATGAGCGAGGCAGCCGCGAAGCCGGTCGTCTGGCTGGTTCGCCACGGCGAGACCGAGTGGAGCCGTGAGCACCGGCACACGGGGCGCACCGACGTGCCGCTCACCGCGGCGGGCGAGGAGCAGGCGCGGCTGCTGGCGCCGCCGCTGGGGGAGATCGACTTCGAGCGGGTCCTCTGCAGCCCCCTCACCCGCGCTCGGGAGACCTGCGCGCTGGCCGGCCTTGGCGAGCGGGCCGAGCTGCGCGACGCGCTGATGGAGTGGGACTACGGGGATTACGAGGGGATCACCAGTGCCGAGATCCGCGTCGAGCGCCCCGACTGGCTGCTCTGGCGCGACGGCTGCCCGGGGGGCGAGTCGCCGGCCGAGATCGGCGAGCGGGCGGACGCGGTCGGTCGCCGAGCTGCTCGAGGTCAGCGGGACCGCGGCGGTCTTCGCCCACGGTCACCTGCTGCGGGTGCTGGCGGCGCGCTGGCTCGGGCTCGAGCCCTTCGACGGCCGGCACTTCGGTCTCGGCACGGCGACCCTGAGCCGGCTCGGGTGGGAGCACGACTACCGGGTCGTGCAGCGCTGGAATGCTCCGGTATGAGCGCTGGTTGGCGGGCCTTCGCGATGGGCATCCGGTACGGGTGAGTGCCGGATCGCACAGGCCTGCGATGCTGACGGTGTTATGACCACGCTCATGGCACGGATCCGCATAGTGCTCGCTCGGGCACCCCGATGAGCGAGGAGGACAAGGGCTCGCCCGAGGGCGGGTCGCAGAAGGAAGCGCGCGACCGTCACTGGCAGGAGCTCATGGAGCGCCGGGAGAAGCGCGACGAGCGCCTGGCCGAGCTCGAGAAGGAGGGCATGCTCGCGCCCTCGATGGTCGGGGACGACGACGAGGGACCCAAGGAGAGCGTCCTCGCACGCCTGCGCGAGAACGAGGGCAAGGGGGTCACGGAAGTCGAGCGGCGCCAGCAGGAGGAGGACGCGCGCGCGGCGTCGCGGCGACAGCGCGCCACGCGTGGGATGGCGCTGGTGGTCGTGCTCCTGGCGCTGGCCGCCGTCGCCTACGTCTTCGTCAGCTCCTCGGGTGGGTATGAGGTCACCGCCGAGTTCTCCAACGCCTCCCAGCTCGTCGGCGGTGAGGTGGTGACGATCGGCGGCACGCCCGCCGGCAAGGTGTCGAAGATCGAGCTCGGGGATGACGGCCAAGCCCTGGTTTCGTTCACGATCGACGAGGGCAGCGCCCCCCTGCAGCGCGGCACGATCGCCCAGATCCGCTCCTTCTCGCTCTCCGGCGTCGCCAACCGCCAGATCGAGCTGACCATGCCGCCCGAGGGCCAGGGCGGCGAGGAGATCGACAGCGGCGGCACCATGGACCAGACCGGAGACGATCTCCGAGGTCGACCTCGACGAGATCTTCAACACCCTCAACGAGGAGACCGCCGCCGACTTCAAGAAGGTGGTCAAGGGATTCGCCCGCTCGACCCAGGGCGTCGGCCAGCAGACCAACGAGGGCTTCAAGTACCTCAATCCCTTCCTGAGCACCTCGCGCCGCACCTTCAGCGAGCTGACCCGCGACACCCCCGCGCTCGAGCAGCTGATCGTCGACGGCTCCCAGCTCTCCGGCGCCCTCGCCTCCCGCCGCGACGACATCAGCGCCCTGATCGGCAACCTCAACACGATGATGGGCGCCCTGGCCAACCAGCGCACCGCCCTGGCGGAGTCGATCAACGCGCTGCCGCCCTTCATGCGCGACTTCAACACGACCTCGGTCAACCTCCGCGCCGCCCTCGATGACGTCGACCCGCTCGTCGACGCCTCCAAGCCCGTCGCGGTCCGCCTGCGGCCCTTCTTCGCCAACTTCCGCGCCGCAGCAGCCGACCTCGTCCCGACGATCCGCGACCTCGACGAGATCGTCTCCGACCCCGGCAAGGACGACGACCTCGTCGACCTGACCCGCCTGCAGCCGAACCTGGCCAAGATCGCGATCGGCCCCTACCGCGACAACGGCGCAGCAGCGTCAGGGGTCGTTCCCGGAGAGCACCACCGCCCTGCAGGACTCGCTCAACGAGCTCGCCTTCTTCCGCGCCTACCAGCCGGAGCTGACCGGCTGGTTCAACGACTTCGGTTTTTCCGGGGATCGGCGACGCCAACGGCGGCATCGGCCGTATCGGCACCACCTTCAACACCTTCAGCTCTGGCGGCGAACGGCCTGCCGATCGTCGACCTCGCCGGCGCGCACGCAGACCACCGGGCACCGACCTCATCGACGTCGGCAACTACCGGCGCTGCCCGGGAGCCAACGAGCGCCCCGCCCCCGACGGCTCGAACCCGTTCACCGACCCGAACAACCCGGCGGCTTACGGCGGCCCGCTCAACTGCGATCCGTCGATGGTCCCGCCGGGCCAGTAGTCCGAATTGGCAGTGGGCCGGGTTTGTCCAATATCTGGGCGTGATTCGGCCCGCTGATGCGCGGATCGCGGCTTTAAGCTGACCGGGCCCCCGTAGCTCAGTTGGTCAGAGCAGCGTCCTTTTAAGTCGTTGGTCGCGAGTTCGAGTCTCGCCGGGGGCACTCGTTACTCCACCACCAACCCGCCGATCTCGACCATGCCGCCGCCGAGCGGGTTGGCGTGGATCACCGAGCCCCTGCCCTGGCGCACCTCGATCGGGCGGCCGACCTCGGCGCAGAGCTTGAGGGCGGCCGAGCCGGTCGCCTCGTCCTCGGCGACGCCGACCTCGGGGACGAAGGAGCGGGCGCGCACCAGCCCCGCCTCCTCGTCCATCCAGGCCCAGGCGTAGATCAGCCCGCTGTCGAGCACGGGGAGGGCGTCGACCTCCGCCGCATCGGCGAGCTGCCGCAGCTCGAAGGGCGGGCACCACTCGGGCCGGGCGGACACCCAGGTCATCTCGCCGTCGCGCCGGACGCCGATCTTCCCCGCCGGGGGCCGCAGCGCTTCCACCTCGAAGCCCTCGCGGGCGAGGATCCAGGCGGTGCCCACCGTGGGGTGGCCCGCGAAGGGCAGCTCGGTCTCGGGCGTGTAGATCGCAAAGCGCCCCGCGGCGGGGTCGTCGATGAACACGGTCTCCGAGTAGGCGAGCCGGGTCGCGATCGCCTGGCGGTCGTCCGCCGGGACGGCCGCGCCGTCGAGGACCACGCCGAGCTCGTTCCCATGCGCGCCGTCGGCGTCGCAGAAGACCCGCGGCACGCGGACCTCGATCTGCGCCGGCCGCGGCACCGGGCGGCGGCTAGTGGCGGAAGTGGCGGCGGCGGGTGAAGACCATCGCGACGCCGGCCGCGTCGCATGCCTCGACGACCTCGGCATCCCGCTTGGAGCCGCCCGGCTGGATGATCGCCTTGGCGCCCGCCTCGATCGCCGCCTGCGGACCGTCGGCGAAGGGGAAGAACGCATCGGAGGCGACGACGCTGCCGTCGAGCACCGAGCCCGTCTCGTCGCCGCGCGCGTCCGCCGCCTTCTCGACCGCCAGCCGCACGGAGTCGACCCGGCTCATCTGCCCGGCGCCGATGCCGACCGTGGCGAGGTCCTTGGCGAGCACGATCGCGTTCGAGCGGACGTGACGGCAGACCTTCCAGGCGAAGATCAGGTCGCGCCACTGCTGCTCGGTCGGCTGGACCTTCGTCGCGACCTCGGTCGGGGCGCGCTCGTCGCTGCCCGCGTCCGGGTCCTGCACGAGCACGCCGCCCCGCACCCGCTTGACGTCGAGGTCGGCGTCCCGGTCGCGCTGCTCGGTGTTCTCGAGGATGCGGATCGCCTCCTTCTGGCGGAGGACGTCGATCGCGTCGTCCTCGTAGCCGGGGGCGATCAGCACCTCGACGAAGGTCTGGTGCAGCCGCTCGGCGAGCGCGACGTCGATCGGCCGGTTGACCGCGATCACGCCGCCGAAGGCCGAGACGGGATCGCACGCGAGCGCCTTCTCGTAGGCCTCGAGCAGGGTCTCGCCCTCGGCCGTGCCGCAGGGGTTGTTGTGCTTGACGATCACGCAGGCGGGCCCGTCGAGGTCGCCGAGCAGGCCGCGCGCCGAGTTGAGGTCGAGGACGTTGTTGAAGGAGAGCGCCCTGCCGTGCTGCTTGGCGACCTTGCTGAGCACGTGGGAGCGGGCGCCGACCTCGGTGTAGAGCGCGGCGCGCTGGTGGGGGTTCTCGCCGTAGGAGAGGTCGAGGAACTTCTCCATCGAGAACGTCAGGTGGGTCGGGAAGTCCTCGTAGCGCTCGCCGAACCAGCCGCTGATCGCGGCGTCGTAGCGGGCCGTGTAGGCGAACGCCTCGTTGGCGAGCCAGTGCCGGGTGCCGCTGGAGAGCTCGCCGTCGCTCTCCTCGAGCTCGGCGAGGACCGCGTCGTAGCTCTCGGGCCGGACCACGACGGCGACGTAGCGGTGGTTCTTGGCGGCCGCGCGGATCATCGTCGGGCCGCCGACGTCGATGTTCTCGATCACCTCGGCGTCGGTCGCGTCGCGTCGCGCGGCGGTCTGCTCGAACGGGTAGAGGTTCGTGCAGACCAGGTCGATCGGCTCGATGCCCTCGCGGTCGAGCGTGTCCATGTGCTCGGGGTCGTCGCGGACGGCGAGGAGCCCGGCGTGAAGCTTGGGGTGGAGGGTCTTGACCCGCCCGCCGAGGATCTCGGGGGCGCCGGTCAGCTCCTCGACGGTGCGCACGGGAACGCCGTTCTCCGACAGGGCCGCCGCGGTCCCGCCGGTCGAGACGATCTCGACGCCGAGCCGGGAGAGTCCCTGGGCGAACTCGACGATGCCCTCCTTGTCGGAGACCGAGATCAGCGCACGGCGGATGCGGGTGGGCGGTTGATCGCTCGCCGCGGCGGGGCCTCCGGCGGGAATCGGCTCAGCTGACATCGGCGTCGATCCTCACGAGTCGGGGGTTTTCCTCGTCGAAGCTGACCGCGCCGCCCGCAAGCAGCTCGATCGCCCGGGGAAGCAGCTCGTGCTCCACCCGATGAATCTCCTCCGTCAGCTCCGCCACCGGGCGAGTGTATTTGAGCTCGACCGAACGCTGCAGCAGGATCGGCCCGGTGTCGACTCCCTCGTCGACGAAGTGGACCGTCACCCCGGTGACGCGGACGCCGTGGGCGACGGCCTGGCCGATCGCGTCGAGTCCCGGGAAGGCGGGGAGCAGCGCGGGGTGGACGTTGATGATCCGCCGCGGGAAGCGCCTGATGAACGTCGCGCTGAGCAGCTGCATGTAGCCGGCGAGCACGACGAGGTCGACCTCGAGGTCGTCGAGCCAGTCGGCGATCGCGACGTCGCGCGACTCCCGGTCGGGATGCTCGTCGCGCGGGAAGACGGCCGTTGCGACGCCGGCGGTGCGGGCGCGCTCGAGCGCGTGGGCGTCCTCCTTGTCGGAGGCGACGCCGACGACCTCGACGGCCCCCCGGCCATGCAGGCGGTCGAGGATCGCCTGCAGGTTCGTCCCGCTCCCCGACGCGAGGACCGCGACGCGGAAGGGCGCGTCCCCTGGGGAGCCTGCGCTCAAGCTCAGCCGGCGGTGGCCGGCACGGTCGCCAGCTGCTCGAGCGCGAACTTCCCGCCGTCGCCCTCGCCGAGCGGATAGCGGCCCGTGAAGCACGCGTCGCAGTGGTCCTCGGCGGGGGTGCCGATCGCCTCGTAGACGCCGTCGAGCGAGAGGTAGGCGAGCGAGTCGGCGCCGAGGTGCTCGGCGATCTCCTCGATCGTCCGCTCGTGGGCGACCATCTCCTCGCGCGACGACATGTCGACGCCGTAGTGGCAGGGGAAGCGAATCGGCGGCGCCGAGATCCTCATGTGGACCTCGCGCGCCCCGGCCTCGCGGAGCATCCCGACGATCTGCCGCGTCGTGTTGCCGCGGACGATCGAGTCGTCGACGACGACGATCCGCTTGCCCTCGACGATCTCCGGCAGCGGGTTGAACTTCATCTTCAGCCCGTGCTTGCGCAGCTCCTGGCTCGGGGAGATGAACGTCCGCGCGACGTAGCGGTTCTTGATCAGCCCGTCGTCCTTGGGGATCCCCGACGCGCGGGAGAAGCCCGACGCCGCCGGGTTGCCGGAGTCGGGGACCGAGATCACCAGGTCGGCGTCGACCGGCGACTCGCGGTGGAGCAGCTCGCCCATCCGCCCGCGCACCTGCTGCAGGACCTTGCCCTCCAGCCGCGAGTCGGGCCGCGAGAAGTAGATGTGCTCGAAGACGCAGTGGGAGACGCGGTTCGACTTGACCGCCTGGCGCACCTCGAGGCCGCGGGCGCTGAGCGAGACCATCTCGCCGGGGTTGACCTCGCGCAGCAGCTTCGCGCCGACGATGTCGAAGGCGCAGCTCTCGGAGGCGACGAGGAAGTCGGAGCCGAGACGACCGAGGGACAGGGGTCGAACTCCATGCGGATCGCGGAAGGCGACGATGCCCTCCTTGGTCATCACGACCGTCGAGTACGCGCCCTCGAGCCGCGGCATCGTCGCGGCCACCGCGTCCTCGATCCGCTTCTCGGGGGAGGAGGAGATGAGGGCGGCGATGATCTCCGAGTCGGACGTCCCGCGGAACTCGATCCCGCGGTCGCGCAGCTCGGCGAAGAGCTCGACCGCGTTGGTCAGGTTGCCGTTGTGGGCGAGCGCGACCTCGCGGCCGTCGTCGCGCCAGACCGGCTGCGTGTTCTCCCAGGCGCCGCCGCCGGTGGTCGAGTAGCGGACGTGGCCGATCGCCATGTCGCCGGCGAGGCCCTGCAGCTTCTCCTCGTCGAAGACCTGCGAGACGAGCCCGAGGTCGCGGAGGGTCATGATCATCCCGCCCTCGGAGCTGGCGATGCCCGCGGACTCCTGACCGCGGTGCTGCAGCGCGAAGAGGCCGAAGTAGGTCAGGCGCGCAGGGTCGCGGCCCGGCGCGTAAACGCCGAACACGCCGCATTCGTCTCGCGGGCCGTCGCGGTCGAGGAGCCGCTCGGTCAAAGGAAGAGGTGGGCCTTCCGGTTCGCCTTGGGATCAGGGACGGAGCAGGACGCGAGCCTGCCGTCGAAGGCTAGCAATGACGGGGGATAAGCCGACTAGCCTTCGGCCCATGGTCGAAGGCCTCACCGATGCGCAGATCGTCGAGCGGCTGCTGCGGCTCGAGCGGAACGTGGCCAAGCTGGCGGCAGAAGCCGGGGTTCAGATCGAGGATCCGTCGGCTGGGGTGGACGACGACATCGCCGCACTGGCCCGGTCCGGTGACCGGATGGGGGCGGCCAAGTTGCTCTGCGAGCGGACCGGCGTCTCCTTCGCCGAGGCCCAGGGAGTCGTCAACCGGCTCTGAGCCGGTAGAGGACGTGCTCGCTCAGCGGGCTGTCCGGATCGATCAGGGGATGGCGGAAGTCGCCGGCCGGGTCCCGCTGCATTCCCAGCCGCTCCATCACCGCCCTCGACCTGCGGTTGCCGCGGGTGGTGAAGGCGACGATCTCGTCGAGGCCGAGCTCACCGAAGCCGAATTCGACCGCGGCGCGGGCGGCCTCGGTTGCGAGGCCCTTGCCCCAGTGCGATCGCGCGAGGCGCCAGCCGACCTCGATCGCGGGGCTGAACGGCATCTCGGGCGGCACGCTCTTCAGGCCCGTGAAGCCGATGATCTCTTCCTCGCCGTGCGGCTGGAGGGCCCAGAGGCCGAAGCCCTCCTCCTCGAAGCCGGCCTCGATGCTCTCGATCAGGGCTGCCGACTCGGCTCGGGAGAGGAGCGCCGGGAAGTGCTCCATCACCTCCGGGTCGGCGTTGATCGCCGCGAACGGCTCGAGGTCCCGGGCCTCCCAGCGCCGCATCAGGAGGCGCTCGGTCTCTATGCCGGCGTCTCCATCCGCCCTGCGAGCGAGCGCCACGCCGCGGCGGCCGCCTCGACAGCGAGGTCGATCCGGGCTCCGGGCGCCTCGATCGAGATCGTCTCGCCGCCGGCGGTTCCCAGCCGGACCGCGAGGCCGTCGGCGATCAGCGGCCGCACCGCCTCCTCGTCGCCGGCGATGACGAACCCTCCCGGCCCCTCGCCGAAGAGCCAGTCCTCGCTCTCGCCGCCCCGCTGCGACACGAGATCGGCGAGGCTCGCGCTCAGCCCGACCCCGCCGGCGATCGCGCACTCGGCCAGGGCGCAGGCGAGCCCGCCGTCGCTGATGTCGTGGACGACGCCGAGCCCGCCGCCGCGAACGACCTTGCGGACGGCCTCGATCGCCGCCGTCACCGCGTCGAGCTCGAAGTGGCCGAGGCCGGGGCCGAGCTGGCCGCGCAGCTTCGCCAGCTCCGAGCCGGCGAGGGCGGGCGCGAACGGGCCGGCGAGGACGATCGCGTCCCCGTCGCGGAGCGCCAGGCCGGGGAGGTCCTCGGCGGAGTCGAGCTCGCCGACCATGCCGACGACGGGAGTCGGGTAGATCGGGCCGAGGTCGGTCTCGTTGTAGAGCGAGACGTTCCCGCCGACGACCGGCACGCCGACCGCGCGGCAGGCATCGGCGAGCGCCTGGGTCGAGCGGTCGAGCTGCCACGCGACCGCGGGCTTCTCGGGGTTGCCGAAGTTGAGGCAGTTGGTGAGCCCGAGCGGCTCGGCCCCGACGCAGGCCAGGTTCTGAGCGCATTCGAGCACCGCCTCGACGGTGCCGGCGTAGGGGTCGCAGGCCACTCGCCTGCCGTTGCCGTCGATCGACATCGCGATCGCGCTGCCGGTCTCGGCGAGCACGAGCACCGCGGCGTCGGCGGTCTCGGGCCGGCGGACCGTCCGGGACTGGACCAGCGGGTCGTACTGCTCGAAGGCCCAGCGCTTGGACGCGATCGTCGGCGCGCGCAGGAGCTGTTCGAGGATCGTGGTCGGATCGGTGGCCTCGAGCTCGGTCCGGTTGCCGTAGATCCACTCCCCGGGCTCGGCCGGCTCGAGGTCGTAGAGGGGGCAGCCGTCGACGAGCAGCGCGACGGGCATGTCGCCGACGACCTCCGTGCCGTCGAGGATGCGAATCCGGTCGCCGGCCGTGACCTCGCCGATCACCGTCCCGCCCGTCTCCCAGCGGCGGCAGACCGCGAGGACCTGCTCGACCTTGTCCGGCTCGACCACGGCGAGCATCCGCTCCTGCGACTCCGAGACCATCACCTCGAAGGGCTCGAGGTCGGGGTTGCGCAGCGGCACCCTGGAGATGTCGATGTCGATCCCGACCGCGCCCGCCGACGCCATCTCGCTCGCCGATGACGTCAGGCCGGCGGCGCCGAGGTCCTGCATCGAGACGAGCAGGTCCCGGTCGAGCAGCTCGAGGCAGCACTCCATGACCTTCTTCTCCTCGAAGGGGTCGCCGATCTGCACGGTCGGCCGCTTGTCCTCGCTCTCCTCGAGCTCGGCCGAGGCGAGGACGGAGGCCCCGCCGATCCCGTCGCGGCCGGTGGTCGCGCCCATCAGGACGATCGCGTTGCCGACCCCGGCCGCCGCGGCGCGCACGAGCCGTTCGGTGGGGGCGAGGCCGACGCACATCGCGTTGACGAGGCAGTTCTGCTCGTAGGGGGCCTCGAAGGCGACCTCGCCGCCGACGGTCGGCACGCCGATCGAGTTGCCGTAGTGGCCGATGCCGGCGACCACCTGGTCGAAGAGGTAGCGGGTCCGCGGGGAGTCGAGCTCGCCGAAGCGGAGCGAGTCGAGGATCGCGATCGGCCGAGCGCCGAGCGCGAAGACGTCACGGAGGATCCCCCCGACCCCGGTGGCGGCACCCTGGAACGGCTCGACGGCGCTCGGATGGTTGTGCGACTCGACCTTGAAGGCGACGGAGTGGCCGGAGCCGACGTCGACCGCGCCGGCGTTCTCGCCCGGGCCCATGACCACCCGCGGGCCCTCGGTGGGGAGGCGGCGCAGCAGCTTGCGCGAGTGCTTGTACGCGCAGTGCTCGGACCAGAGCAGCGAGAACATGGCCAGCTCGACGCCGTTGGGCTCGCGGCCGAGCCCGTCGGCGATCAGCTCGTACTCGGAGTCGGTCAGCCCGAGGGCTCGGTGGGGCGCTTCGGTGGTCACGTCCCGGCCATTCAACTACGGCCCGCCCCGGAACCCCGTCGCGCCCCCACGAGGGCGCGTTCGGGCAGAATGAGCCGATGGCCGACGGTGCCGACGAAACCGAGGAGATGAAGATCGAGCAGGCGGATCGCGAGACCGCCGAGCGGTCGATGGCCGAGGACGACCCGACCGACGCCGGCACGGCCGTCCACGACCGCCGCGCCGACAAGGCGGCCTATCTCAAGGAGAAGCTGGCCGAGCGCGCGGAGAGCGAGCGCCGGGCCGACCGCGACTGACGGCCGGGTCCCGAGGACGCCGCCGCTCCGGGCGGCCCGTCCGGGAATAGCATCGCTCCATGGCCGAGGTAATCGACCCGCTCTGGATCGCCTGGGCCGCCGAGGACGAGGAGCCGCCCGAGCTGACGAAGGCGCGGCTCTGGCGGGTCCGCGAGCACTACGCCGCCGCCGGGGCCGCGGCGCCTCTGGACGTCCGCGCCGAGGCCGTCCGGGGCGTCGGAATCGCGGCGATCTCGCTCCGCGGCCGTCAGACCACGTGGCCGGGAATCTGCGCCGAGGGCGACGTCGCCGGCGCGTTCGGGTACGTCCCGCTGGGCAACGGAGCAGGGGAGCCGGCGAGCGCGGCCGCCGACCCCGTCGCCTACGCGCGGAGGATCCTCAGCGAGCCGGCCGCGGTCGTCGCGGAGTCGATGGCGCCGCATGGTCGCCGGCGCGCTGGACCGGCGTGCCGGACGCCTCGTCATCGTCAACGACCTGCTCGGCGCCGGTCGGCTCTACGAGGGCATCACCCCGCGCCTGACGGTCTGGTCGAACCGCCTCGGCGCGGTCCCCCTCTTCCTCGGGGCCGCCCCGCACGCGTCGGTGCGGGGCTGGTGCCACTTCGCCGCCGCCGCCTGGTTCATCGGCGAGCCGACGCTCGGTGGAGGGCGTCTGCCGGGTCCCCGCCGGGACCGTCGTCGAGGCCTTCCGCGGGCCGGATCCAGCGCCGCGCCACCGGAACGCTCGAGGCCGCGGTCGCGGCTCGCACGGCCCCGCGGGACGCGCTGGTCGAGAGCCGCCGTCGAGGGGATGAAGGCCGCCGCGGCCGGCGCCGCCGGGCGCGACGACGAGCCGCTGCGGATCGACCTCTCCGGCGGCCGCGACTCCCGCCTCGCCGCGGCGGCGGCGATCGCCGCCGGCGTCGATGTCCGCCTCGTCACCTCCGACCTGGTCCCGGGGGAGGCCGACGTCGCGCGGGAGCTCGTCTCTCGCCTCCCCGACCCGCCCCCGCACGACGTGCGCTGGGGCGGCGATGAGCAGAAGGAGTACGAGCGGGACGCGTTCGAGCGTGCCCGTGCCGTGCACCTGGTCCATGACGGGATGCGGCATGCGGCCAAGCTCCGCGGCAAGAACGACCTGCCACAGCCGATGCCGCACGGAACCACGATCACGGGCCACGGCGGCGAGATCGCCCATGGCTTCTACCTCGCCAACGAGCGCGCGATCTGGCGCGTCGAGCGCGGCGGCCGCCGAGGCGGCGCTCGCCCGCCTCGACGAGGCCGCGCGGCGCAGCCACGACGCCGCCCGCGAGGCCACCTACGAGGCCGTCCAGCGGGTCTTCAAGTGCTCGATCGAGGCGGGCGAGGCGCTCGAGCCTCGACCCACCGCGGCTGCTCGACTGGTTCTACCTGACCGAGCGCTTCGCCCACCGCAGCGGCCTCGCGGCCGACTCCGGCCGCGTCAACCTCTTCGCGGGGGCGCCGTTCATCCGCGCCGCCTTCGCCCTGACTCCGGCCGAGCGGCTCGACGCCACCCTCCACCGCGAGGCGGTCGCGATGCTCGTGCCCGCCTGGCGCGACGTCCCGTTCTTCGTCAAGCCGAAATCCAGGGGCCGATCGCTGCGGGCCCGGATGTCGCTGCGCGCGCTGCGGGGGCCGGGGGCGCCCGTCGGCAAGCGGACGCTGATCTGGGACGGCGCCGACGGCGAGGTCGTCGCCGAGCTCGTCGAGCGCGGCGGCGACTGGGAGGAGCTGTACGACCCGACCCGGGTCCGCGAGCTCTGGACCGCAGCGCGCGCGGGGGAGGGGAACGCCCACCATCAGGACGTCTTCGAGGGAATCGTCTACCGCGAGGCGTTCACCCCGCACCTCGCGCTGCTCGCCTCGGGGCCGTGCGAGAGCCTGCTCATGGAGCGCTCGCCGAGATCGACCTCCGCACCTAGTCGGTACGATTCAGGCCAGGGAGCGCAGTCGCTTGCCGGCCTTCCGCCCGGCGACCGGCCCGCTTCGAAACGACTTAGCCTCCCGGACTTCTCATGAGCGAACGAGCAGGTTCTGGGGCGACGCCTCGAGCACCAGACGGCGTGCCGTCCATCGTCTTCATCGGCGGAACCGGACGCAGCGGAACGCACGTCGTGGCCCGGATGCTCGGACGCCACTCCAGGTACGAGAACATCTCCAACGAGGTCCGGTTCCACGTCGACCCGGGCGGCTTTCCCGACCTGCTGGCGGGGCGGACGACTCCTGAGGCCTTCGCCAAGCGCCTGCGCGGCCGCTGGTATCGCGGCGTGGCGCTGCAGCGGGCCAGCCTGCGCGGGCTCCACCGCTACGTCGAGCGGCCGGCCCTCAACGCGGCGGTCGATCGCTTCCTCGCGGCCTACCCGGCGGACGCCGAGGGGGCCTGCCGCGACCTCTTCCTCGAGCTGCTCGCACCGATCGCGGCGGCGGCGGGGAAGCCCGGCCTGATCGAGCAGAGCTGCGACACCGTCGCCCAGGCGCCGACCCTGCTGCGCCTCTTCCCCGACGCTCATTTCATCCACGTGGTCCGCGATGGGCGGGACACGGCGGCGTCGCGCGTGGCGCAGGCGCGCTGGCTGGCGAAGCCGCGCAACCTGCGCGAGGGCCTCGAGTGGTGGGAGGCCAGGATGCGGCGGATCAACGAGGGCATGAAGGCGATCCCCGACGAGCAGAGCATCGCCGTCAGCCTCGACGAGCTGATCGACCTGCGCCGCCGCGCGACCTATCGCCGCCTGCGCCGCTTCCTCGGGCTCAAGCAGGAGAAGAAGATGCGCGGGTTCTTCCGCCGCCAGGTCAGCGGCGGCGCCGGCCACGTCGGCCGCTGGCGCACGCGCGGGAACGAGGAGTTCCAGCGGGAGATCGACGCCGAGTACCGGCGGATCCTCGACGGCTTCCAGCGCGACGGTGTGAACGGCACCCGGATGCTGAACCGGGTCTACGAGGCGCGGAGCGGAGCGTGAGCCCCCGCGGGAGCGGGAACGGCAAGCCGCCGGCTCGGGGGAGCGGCGCCGCGCTCGGCGAGAAGGTCCTCCGCCTCTCCTCGATCCACACGGTCGGGCTTCTCATCAACCATGCGCTGACGCTGATCGGCGCGATCGTCGTCGCGATCTTCCTCGGCCCGGCCGACTTCGGCCGCTACGGGCTGCTCCTCTTCGCCGCCGGGCTGCTCAGCTTCCTCTTCAACCTCGGCTCCAAGCAGGGCACGCTGAAGCGCGTCTTCGGTGGCGACGACGACGATGACGACGACGAAGAGGAGGACGACACGGCGGAGTCGCGGCAACGCTCGCTCGGGACGGGTCTCGTCCTCACCGCGCTGATCGCGACCGCCGGCACCGCCCTCTTCCTCGTCTTCGCCGACTCGATCGGCGAGTTCCTGCTGAAGGGAGCGGATTCCGAGCTGATCGTCTGGGCGGGCCTGGCAGGCGGGTTCGGCGCGATCATCCGGCTCGGCTCGATCGCGATCTGGATGGAGCACCGGCCGCTCCCCTACGTCGTGATCGAGAGCATGCGGCCCGCTCTGGCGCTGGCCATCGCGGTACCGCTCCTCGCCGCGGGGGCCGGGGTCGTCGCCGCGATCGCGGCCTATGCGATCGGGACGGCCGTGACGGCCGTGGCGACGCTCTGGCTGCTTCGCAACAGCTTCGAGGTCTGCTTCGAGCCGCAGGAGGCGGCGATGATCATGCGCCGGGGCGCCACCCGGGTGCCGCTCGTCACCTCGATGTTCATCGTCGGCTACGTCGACATCTTCCTGCTCTCCCGGTTCGTCTCCGACAGCGACCTCGGCGTCTACCACCTGGCCTCGAAGGCCGGCTTCGCGGTCGCGTTCCTCCCCGCCGGCTATCGCAAGGCGCTGCGCCCGCTGCGCAAGACGCCCGTGTTCCACGCCGCCGAGGACGAGTACGGCGCCGGCACGACGCGGGGGATCCAGCTCGGCTACTTCCTCCTGATCCTCGTGACGGTGCTGCTCGCGGTGACGCTGGCGGCCGGCGCGCTCGGGCGGATCTCGCCCGACGGGTACGGCGAGGCCGCGCAGCTGATCCCGTTGCTCTCGGCCGGCCTCGTCGCGCCGACGGTCTACCGGATGCTCGCCAAGACGTGCAAGTTCAAGAACAAGCCGCGCTGGTTCATCGGCGGCGCCGTGGTCGCCGCCTTCCTCTTCATCGTGATCTCGCTGCTGCTGATCCCGCCGCTCGGGATCTGGGCGCCGCCGATCGCGATGATGATCGCCTTCGCCGTGCCCAGCATCGCCCTGCTGGTGAAGGGGCAGCGGGGGCGCAGCCCGGCCGACCTGCCGATCCGCTCGTTCGCCGCAGCCGCCGTCACGGCGGTCGCCATCGGCGGCCTCTACTACCTGGTCGACCCGGAGGGCTGGCTCCTCGAGGTCTCCCTCGCCGGCGCCGCCATGGGCACCTGGCTCGCCCTGCAGCCGTTCACGGGCGCGATTCCCAGCTACCACCGCGGACCGATCAGGGACATGGTCAAGGGCCTGTTCGGCCGGGGCGACAAGAGCTTCGACGAGGTCGCCGTGATCGAGTCGCTGAACCGCCGCGACCGCCGCGCCGCCCGGCTCGCGATCGCCGCCGGCAAGCCGCTCGAGCGCGTCGCGCGCAAGGTCGACCGCAACGAGGACGAGCTCGCCGAGGGGCTGGTCAGGACGCTGCGGCAGTTCGCCGCCGACGGCGGGATGCCCTCGGCGCGGAAGACGAAGGGCGACGCCGCGATCGGGCGCTACCTGTTCGCGTCCAGCACGCCGGCGGATCGCGGGGCCCTCGGCAAGGAGCTGATGAACTCGGGCCAGGTCGACCCCGGGGACCTGCGCGAGCTCGAGGCGATCAGGGAGACCCTGCGCCAGACGCCGCCCAAGGCCTGGCGCAACTAGACCTTGCCGAGTCGATCGGTTCGCGACCGGTACTCGATCGCAAGACCCGATGACCGACCGGAGGATGCGAGTTGACTCACTGAGC
The DNA here is from genome assembly GCA_963839535.1 of uncultured Solirubrobacterales bacterium. GTDB lineage: Bacteria > Actinomycetota > Thermoleophilia > Solirubrobacterales > 70-9 > RHKX01. Next base: position 143,193 of record CAWIVF010000013.1, on the reverse strand, counting down.
AGCTTCGTTGCGGATCGGCCTGCTCTGACCGGGCAATTACGCAATGACGCTCCGGAATGAGCCACGCAAAGCAGGTCTTTGCCTTGCCGCTCGCATCGTCATGATCCGCGGATGCAGGTAGCAACCCATGACGGTTCGTTCCACGCCGACGAGGTCTTCGCCGTCGCGGCGCTCGGCCTGCTCCCCGACCCACTCGAGGTGGTTCGCACCCGTGACCCCGACCTCCTGGCCGCCGCCGATCTGCGCGTGGACGTCGGCTTCCGCTACGAGCCGGCGGCGGGCGACTTCGACCACCATCAGCGTGACTTCGACCTGACCAGGGACAACGGCGTCGGTTATGCCTCCTTCGGTCTCGTCTGGCGCGAGTTCGGTCGGCGGATCTGCGCCGGCAGCCAGGAGGTGGCCGACGCCGTCGAGCGCTCCCTGGTGCAGGGGGTCGACGCCAACGACACGGGCCAGCAGATCACGCAGTCGCTGATCGAGGGGGTGAGCCCGTTCACGGTCAATGCCGTGATCGGTGGGTTCAATGCTCGGTGGGACGAGGATCTGACGGCCGACGAGGAGCGCGCGCGCTTCGACGCGGCGGTTGAGCTGGCCCGCGGCATCCTCTCCCGGGAGATCGCGTCCGCCATCGGTTGGAGCCGCGCCGCGGAGATCGTCCGTGACGCGATCGCGGCCGCCGAGGACCCGCGGATCGTGCTGCTCCCGGACAACGTCCCCTGGAAGCAGGTCGTGGCGACGGATGCGCCGGATGCGCTCTTCGTCATCTACCCGAAGCGACAGGGCTTCGGGGTCGAGGCGGTCCCGGCTGAGCTGGGCACCTTCGAGAACCGCCGCGACCTTCCGGCTGAGTGGGCCGGACGGGAGAACGCCGACCTCGTCGAGGTGACCGGCGTCGATGACGCGCTGTTCTGCCACGCGAAGCGATTCCTCGCCGTCGCCCGGTCACGCGAGGGAGCCGAGCGGCTCGCGGCGATGGCGCTCAGATAACTCCGGGCAGATCCTCCGCTTCGCGTCCGGTCTGCCCGGGAGGGGGCCCCACCGGGACGGGAAATCCTCAGGCGCCCCCGGCCAAGGGCTGCTTGGCTTCCGAGTAACCGAGCTCGGTCAGTGACTCGCCGCCGACCTCCTCGAAGGCGCTGAGCTGGTCGGGGCCGAGACGGTCGCGCCAGGCGCCGATCGGGCCGAGCTCGTCGCGGATCGCCGCGGCGGCCGGGGGGTCGACCATCGCGGCGTCGAAGGAAAGCTCGAGGAACTCGCAGACCCGGCGCAGCGCCGGCTCGGGGTCGTTGACCAGCTCCTCGTAGCGGACCTCGGCGTAGTGCTCCATGAGGTGCTCCTGCGAGCGGGCCGAGCGGATCTTGCGGTGCCAGCGCTGGCCGGTCGCGATCGCGCTGCCGACGTCGATGTCGCCGGGCTTGGCGGCAAGGGTGTCGCGGCCGTCGCGGATCACGTGGATGAAGCGCGCCTCGCTCAGGGCCCGCTGAATCCGCCGCTCGCGCTTCAGGTAGGAGGGAGTCTCGTCACCCCAGCGCTCCGTGCCGCCCGCCTCGGCGGCGGCGGCGTAGAACGCGCGCAGCACCGGCGCCGCCTTCAGCTCCTCGATCTCGGTGAGGCGTGCGCGCAGCACGTCCTCGTCGATTCCGTGATCGGCGAGCGGGCGCGCCGCGGCCATCGCGCGGATCGTGCGCTCGACCGTCATCGGCTGGGAGCGGATCATCTCGGCCAGCTTCGGCACGAAGCCCGTCTCGCGCAGCATCGTCATCTCGGGGTGGGCGTCGAGCATCGCCCCGAGCAGCGACGTGCCCGAGCGCGACGCGCCGATCAGGAATGGCGCCGGCTTGCGCAGGTCCTCGATCGGCGGCTTCACCCCGGTCACGTGCTTGGCGACCGCGATCGCGCGGCGGGCGGGCTTCGGCAGCCGCGGCCCGCGGCGGGGGACGTGCACCTCGTCCTCGTCCGGCGCGTCGAGGTCGTAGCCGAGGTCGGCGAGGAGATCACCGGCGAGCGCCTCGAACGCCGCGCGGTCCTCCTGCGGCATCCGCTTGCGCCAGGCTCCGAGGTGCTCGGGGTTCGGCGGCTCGAAGGTCTTGGCGTGGCTCATCAGGCGCTTCTCGGCCGACTGCGCCTCGCCGTGGGCCCGCGGCAGCGCCCGCGCCTTCTCCTGCAGCCGCTTCTCGGCGGTCTCGTGGTAGCCGAGCATGTCGGGGTGGAAGTCGACCTCGATGAACTCGCAGATCCGCCGCAGCTCGCGCTCGGTGTGGAGGACGAGGTCCTCGAACTGAACCTCCATGTAGAAGCCGAGGTAGGGCTGCTGGGAGCGGCCGCGGAGCACGCGACTGCGCCACTTCTCGGCGGCGGCCTCGATCGTCTGCGGGCCCCAGTCCTGCTTGAGGACCGAGAGCGCGACGTCGCGGCCGTCGCGGATCAGGTGGATGAAGCGCGCCTCCGGCAGATAGCCCTGGATCTCGCGCATGTGCTTGACGTAGCCGGGCGTCTTGTCGCCCCAGCGCGTCGCCCCCTCGTGGCTCTCGCCGTAGAGGGCGTAGAAGGCGCGGACGGCGTCGGGTCCGGTCAGCGGCTCGATCGCGGCCCAGCGCGCGGCGAGGTCGGCGGCGTCGATCTGGAAGTCGCCCCAGCGCCGGTGGGAGGTGAGCAGCTCGAGCATGCGCTCGCGGCTGGCGCCGTGCTTGTCGCGAGCGGCGACGAGCTCGGGGATGAAATGGGTCTCGGAGGGGATCGCGATCTCGGGATGGGCGTCGAGCATCAGCCGCAGCAGCGTCGTCCCCGAGCGGGTCGCTCCGACGACGAACGGTGCCGGCGGCGGCGCCGAGGCGGCGGCGCGGACGGCGGAGCGGCGCGAGCGCCAGCCCGCCACCGAGCGCAGCATCTCCCGGCGGGCCTTCACGAGGCGGCGGCCCGGCGGATCAGCGCGTCGTAGTCCTCGACGGTGCGGTCCCAGCTCAGCTCGGCGCGCGACTCGCGGGCGCCGGCGGCCAGCCGCGAGCGCACCTCCGGGTCGGCCATCCGCTCGATCGCGGCGGTCAAGGACGGCACGTCCGGCTTCATCGAGGGGATCCCCGACGGGGCGGTGTCGTCCTGGTGGTCGGCGATGAGGATGCCGTTGACGTCGTCCGTGACGACCTCGTTCATCGGCGGGCTGTCGTTGGTGATCTGCGGCATCTCGAAGGCGACGGCCTCGTAGAGGAACAGGCCGAGGCCCTCCCAGCGGCTCGGCCCGAGGCAGACGTCGCAGTTGGCGAAGAGCCGCAGGTGCTCCTCGGTCGGCATGTCGTCGATCACGAGCTCGATCCGCGGGTCCTGCTCGGCGGCCTTCTCCAGGTAGTTCATCCGCCGCTCGAGCTGGGCCTTGAAGATCAGGCGGAGGTTGTCGCCCTTCGCCGCCTGGAACGCCTCGACGACCTCCTTGTGCGGCTTGCGCGGACCGAGCAGCGCGCCCGGGAAATAGAACCGGACGAGGTCGTCGTCGTGACCGCCGCCGGCCTTCGCCTCGCGAGCGGCCTCGAGCAGCTCCTTGTGGAGGCCCCACTGGACGTAGGGCGAGTCGATCCCCATCTCCGCGTAGCGGGCCTGCTCGCAGCGGGTCATCGAGTAGAGGACGTCGTAGGCCTCCTTCGCCGGCGCCGCGTCCTCGGGGGAGAACATCTCCCAGACGAATCTCCCGACCGTCTTGACGCCCGACTGCCGCAGCTCGGCGATCTCGGCGTGCTGGTAGCAGTTGTCCCAGTGGACGACCTCGATCCCGTTGTCGTCGATCCAGCTGCGGTACTCGTCGGTCGTCACCTCCCAGTCCGAGGCCTCGGTGACGCCCGGCTGGTCCCAGGGTCCGGTCCGGTCGACGTGGGCCGCCATCGGCCCCTTGTCCTTCGTCGGCCGCGCGAGGATGAACGTCTCGTGACCGCGCTCGTCGAGCGCGTCGCGCACGTAGCGGCTGACGAACGCCTGCCCGCGGTTGAACCACTTGGTGACGATGCCGACCTTCACGAGCTGACCTCGTAGCCGAGCTCGCGCAGCATCTCGCCCGCCACCGACTCGTAGGCGGCGACGTCCTCGGCCGGCATCTCGCGCTTCCACTTGTCGAGCTTCGACGGGTCCGGCGGCTTCGTCGTCGGCGCGTGGTTCTCGATCCGGTAGCCGGCCTCCTGGGTCGCGTGCGTGCCCTCGGCCCGCAGCTCGCCCGCCATCTCGGCGAGCCGGTCGGCGGCGCGCTCGTGGTAGCTCAGCACGCCCGGGTCCCAGTCGAGCTCGATGAACTCGCAGATCCGCCGCAGCGTCGGCTCGGGGTCGCGGACGAGGTCCTCGTAGCGGGCCTCGACGTAGCGCGCGCCCTTCAGCGCATGCGCCTGCTCCCGGGACTTGCGGATCCGCTTGACCCAGCGCTCGGCCTGCTCGGCGGGCGGCGGCTGCTCGTTGAGCGCCCGCGCGCTCTGCGAGAGGGCGACGTCGCGGCCGTCGCGGATCAGGTGGATGAAGCGGGACTCCGGCAGCGTGCGGCCGATCCGCTGCACGGCGAGCATGTAGGCGGGGGTCTTGTCGCCCCAGCGCTCCTTGCCCTGGCGCTCGGCGTAGGCGTCGAAGAACGCGCGCACGGCGCCGGCGGCGTCGCCCGGCTCGAGCCGGCGCCAGCCGGGAGCGCATCTCCTCGGCCTCGATGCCGAAGTCGCCCCAGGTGCGGTTCTCGGTCAGCGCCGCGAGCATCGCGTCGGTGCCGCCGTCCTCGCGGGCCGCCTTGATCAGGTCGGGGACGAAGTGGGTCTCGGGCGGGATCGTCAGCTCGCGATGGGCGTCGAGCATCATCCGCAGCAGGGTCGTCCCGGAGCGGGTCAGGCCGACGACGAAGGGGGCGGGCGGATAGCCCGGGCCCATGTCCTCCGACGATCCCCGCAGGCGGGTCAGCGGGCCGGGGCTCACGAGCCGGGCTCCGCGGAGGGCACCGGGTCGCCGATGACCTCGTAGCCGAGCTCGGTGAGCAGCGGCGTCGGCGACGCTCTCGAAGGCGGCGATGTCGGCCGGGGCCATGTCCTCCTTCCAGCGCGCCAGGCGGCTGGGGTCCGGCGGCTTGGAGGTGAGGACGTGCGCCTCCTTGCGATGGTCGGCCGGGCGCAGCGGCTTGCCCTCGTCGCCGGGCAGGTCGCGGTGCATCTCCGCGAGGCGCTCCTCCGCGTTCTCGTAGTAGCGGAGCATCGAGTCGTTCCAGGGCAGCTCGAGGAAATCGGCGACGCGGCGCAGCTGCGTCTCGGTGTCGCGAACGAGCTCCTCGTACTGGACCTCGATGTAGTGGTTGAGCTCGTCGCCGTCGGCGCGCGCGCCCTCGATCTTGCGAACCCAGCGCTCGGCGACGGTCTCCATGGGCGGCGGGTCCTTGAGGATCCGCTTGAACCGGGAGAGCGCGGCGTCGCGCCCGTCGCGGATCATGTGGATGAAGCGCGCCTCGGGGATCCAGCGCTCGATCTGCTGCATCCGCTTGATGTAGTTCGGCGTCTTGTCGCCCCAGCGCGGCTTGCCCTCGCGCTCTGCGTAGAGCTCGAAGAAGGCGCGGATCGTCGTCTCCGGGTCGATCGTGTCGAGCGCGCAGTAGCGCCGCAGCAGCTCGCTCGAGTCGAGGTTGAAGTCACCCCACTGGCGGTGCCCGGTGACCACGCCGTGGGCCTCCTCGCAGGTGATGCCCTTCTTCCGGGTGGTCTTGATCAGCGAGGGGACGAAGTGGGTCTCGGGCGGGATCGCGAGGTCCGGATGGGCGTCGAGCATCAGCCGCAGCAGCGTCGTCCCGGAGCGGGTGACGCCGACGATGAACGGGACGGGCGGTCCCGCCGGCTTGCGCGAGCGGCTGAACGGAGTCGGGATCTTCACGATGCCGGCCCCGGATCCTCATCGAAGCTGCGCGGCGCGGTTCCCTCGCCGTCGCCGACGGCGTAGCCGAGCTCCGCCAGCAGCGGCCCCGCGATCGACTCGAAGAGCTCGCGGTCGGCCGGGTCCATGCTCTCCCGCCAGCGGCTGACGCGACGGGGATCGGGCTTCTCCGTGGTCCGCGCGTGGGTCGCCATCCGGCGCTCGACGCTGAGCGTCGTTCGCTTGCCGTCGTCGGGCAGCTCGCGCTTCATCTCCTCGAGCCGGTCGGCGGAGCGCTGGTGGTAATCGAGGACGGCGTCGTCCCAGGGAAGCTCGTAGAAGTCGAGGACCTCGCGCAGGGTCGGCTCGGTGTCGAGGATCAGGCTCTCGTAGCGGATCTCCCTGTAGTGGGCGAGGCGCTTGGCCTGCGCGCGGGCGCGGGTGATGCGGCGCACCCAGCGGTCGGCGATCGCTTCGATCGTGTGCTCCTTCGTCGCGCGGTCGCGGATCGAGAGGGCGACGTCGCGACCGTCGCGGATCACGTGCACGAACCGGGCCTCGGGCAGCGCCGACTCGATCTTGCGCATGCTCTTCACGTAGATCGGCGTCTTCTCGCCCCAGCGCGGCTTGCCGACCCGCTCGGCGTAGGCCTCGTAGAAGGCGCGCAGCGCGTCACCGGCGGTGAGCGGGTCGAGCGCGCGGAACCGCTCGAGCAGCTCGTCCTCGGTCAGCCCGAAGTCACCCCACTCGCGCTGGCTCGTGATCGTGGCGAGGAGCGCCTCGGGAGTCGGCTTGCCGGTCTCGGCGACCTCGATCAGCTCGGGGAGGAAGTGGGTCTCGGGCGGGACGGTGAGCTCCGGGTGGGCGTCGAGCATCATCCGCAGCAGCGTCGTCCCGGAGCGGTTGACCCCGACCACGAAGGGAGCGGGCAGCCGGTCCGGCCCGCTGCGCGCGGCTCGCTGGGACCTGGACTCACGCCAGATGCGTTGTGGACTCGGGAGCGCCATCTTCAGTTGCCTGGAGCGTCAGCCCGATGATGAGCCTTGGCCAGACGGTCACGGGATGCCCGGGCGGAAAGTCCGCTAACTGGGAGCCGCGGGCAGGGCCATTGTATGGGGCTGCCACGAGCCTCGCAATCAGCGCTCGAGCAGGTCGCGAGAGCCCGTCGAGCGTCCGGTCCCAGCCCAGGCGCTCGCGCGAGCTCTCGGTCCCGGCGCGAAGGCCGGCGAGCCGCTCGGGGTCGGCGATCCGCTCGATCGCCGCGGCCAGCGCCGGCACGTCGGGACGGCGCGCCGGGATCCCCGACCGCGCGGTGCCGTCGGGGTGGGACGGGACGAGCAGGCCGTTGACGCCGTCGATCACGACCTCGCTCATCGGCGGATCGTCGTTGGTGATCGTCGGCATGCCGAACGCCACCGCCTCGTACAGCGGCAGCCCGAGGCCCTCCCAGCGCGAGGGCGAGATCGAGACGTCGTTGGCGGCGATCGCCGCGAGGTGCTCGGCCCAGGGCTCGTCGCCGAGCCGCAGCTCGATCCGCTCGTCGCCGCCGATCAGCCCGGCGAGGCCCTCCAGGCGGGCGCGCTCGACCTGGGCCTTGACCAGCAGCCTCAGGCTCGGATCGGTGGTGCGCGCGAACGCCTCGATCACCGGCTCCGCCGGCTTGCGGTGCCCGAGGAACCCGCCGGGGAAGACGAAGCGCGTCAGCCCGTCGGTCGAACGTCGCGCCTCGACCGCCAGCAGCTCCGGGTGGATCCCCCAGGGGACGCGCGGGGTCTCGAGCCCGAAGTCGCGGTAGCGCTCCTGCTCGCAGCGGGTCACCGAGTAGACGACGTCGTAGGCCTCGGTGGCGGGGCCGACGTGCTCGCGGGTGAAGTGCTCCCAGACGAAGCGGCCGATGGTGCGGACGCCGCGCCGGCGCAGCTCCGCCATCTCGGTGAATTGGTAGTTCTGATCGCAGAGGACCAGCTCGATCGAGTTGGCCTCGACCCAGGCGACGTACTCCTCCAGCGGCGTCTCGAAGCTGGAGGCGGCGGTGACGTCGGGCTGGTCCCAGACCCCGGTCCGCTCGAGCGCCCCCGCCATCGGGCCCTTCTCCCGCCGCGGCTTGGCGAGGACGAAGCTGCGGTGCCCGAGCTCGTCGACGGCGGAGCGGAGGAAGCGGCCGACGACCGGCTGGCCGCGGTTGAACCACTTGCTGACGATGCCGACGTTCATCGCGGGCCGGTCAGCAGGGCGGACAGGTCGGCGACCGTCCGGTCCCAGCTGCGCTGCTCGCGCAGCTCGGCGACGCCGGCGGCCATCCGCTCGAGCTCGGCGCGGTCGCCGAGCCGCTCGATCGCCGCGGTCAGGGCCGGCGACGTCCGGGTCCCAGGCCGGGATGCCCGAGCGCGCCTCGCCGTTCTGCTCCGAGGGCACGAGCACGCCGCTGCGCCCGTCGAGGACCATCTCCGACATCGGCGGCTTGTCGTTGGTGATGATCGGCATCCCGAAGGCGGTCGCCTCGTAGAGCGGCAGGCCGAGCCCCTCCCAGCGCGAGGGGGCGAGGAGGACGTCGCAGGCCGAGAAGCGCGCGCGATGAGCCTCCTCGGGCTCGTCCTCGAGCATCAGCTCGATCCGCGGGTCGGCCTCGGCGGCGCCGGTGAGGAACTCGTCGTTGCGGGGAACTTGCGCGTTGATCAGCAGCCGCAGGTGCTCGCCGCCGGCCCGGCGGAACGCCTTGACGACCTTGCGGATCGGCTTGCGCCGCCCGAGGAACGAGCCCGGGAAGTAGAACCGGACGACGTCGGGGTCGCCGGGCGCCGCCGGCAGCAGCAGCTCCGGGTGGATGCCCCACTGCACGTAGGGGGAGTCGATCCCCAGCTCCGCGTAGCGGTCGCGCTCGGCGCGGGTCAGCGAGTAGATCGTCTCGTAGGCGTCCCGGGCGGGCTCGACGTGCTCGGCGGCGAAGTACTCCCAGACGAACCGGCCGATCGTCCTGATCCCGCCGGCGCGCAGCGAGCGCACCGCGTCGAACTGGTAGTTCTCGTCGAAGAGGATCGCGTCGAGCGAGTTCGCCCGCGCCCACTCCTCGTACTCGGCGAGCGGCAGCTCGTGGGTGGACCCCTCGGTCACCCCGGGCTGGTCCCAGACGGGGTCGCGCTCCCCCTCGGCCGCCTGCTGCGCGCGCGGCCCGGAGCCCGGACGGGCGAGCACGAAGGTGCTGTGGCCGAGCTCGTCGAGCGCCGAGCGGATCTGGCGGGCGACGACGGCCTGACCGCTGGCGGTCCACTTCGAGACGATCCCGACGTTCATCGGCTCATCTAACGCTTCTGGGCGAGCGTGATCCCGTCGGCGACGGCGAGCATCGCGATCTCGACCCGGTCGTCGGCCTGGATCCTGGCGTTGAGCTCGGCGATCGCCCGGGAGCCCTCGCGGTCGGGGGGCGGGGCCAGCACCTCGCCGCTCATCAGCACGTTGTCGATCACGATCAGCCCACCCTGGCGGACGAGGGCGAGGCAGCTCTCGTAGTAGCCCGGGTAGGACTCCTTGTCGGCGTCGATGAAGGCGAGGTCGAAGGGGTCGCCGCCCTCGGCGCGCAGCGCGGCGAGGGTGTCGGTGGCCGGCCCGACCCGCACCTCGATCCGGTCCGCGACCTTGGCCTCGGCGAAGTTCCGCTGCGCCTCCTCGGCGCGCTCGGGATCGAGCTCGCAGGCGACGAGCCTGCCGCCGCGGGAGAGCCCGCGGGCGATGCAGATCGCCGAGTAGCCGGTGAACGTGCCGAGCTCGAGCGCGCGGTTGCCGCCGGTCAGGCGGGTGAGCAGGGTGAGCAGCGCGCCCTGGTCGGGGGAGACCTGCATCGCCGAGATCGAGCCGAGCGCGGCCGTCCGCTCGCGCAGGTCGGCGAGGGCGGCATCCTCGCGGGAGCCGTGGCGAACGATGTACTCGTGCAGCTCGCCGGTCAGCGCGGTGAACTTGCCGCCGCCGTCCGTCACGCGTCGGCGGCCGAGCCGGAGTCGCCGCCGGTCACGCCCGCCGCGGTGCCGACCTCGTAGCCGAGCTCGGCCAGCAGCTCGCCGGCGGCGGCGTCGAAGGCGGCGACGTCGGCGGGGGACATCTTCTCCCGCCAGCGGTACATCGCGCTCGGGTCCGGCGGCTTCTGCGTCATCGCGTGAGCCTGCATCCGCTCCTCGCCGGGGCGGGTCGGCTTGCCGTCGGTCGCGGGGAGGTCCCGCGCCATCTCGGCCATGCGCTCGGCGGCATGCTCGTAGTAGCGCAGCACGACCGGGTCCCAGTCGAGCTCGAGGAACTCGCAGATCCGCCGCAGGTTCGGCTCGGTGTCGGTGACGAGGTCCTCGTAGCGGAGCTCGAGGTAGTGATTGAGCTTGGCGCCCTGCTTCTGGGCGCGGCGGATCCGCCGCTGCCAGCCCTCGGCCACCTGCGAGGCGGGCGCCGGGTCCTTCTCGCCGAGCGTCCGCTTCCAGCGGGAGAGGGCGACGTCGCGCCCGTCGCGGATCACGTGGATGAAGCGGGCCTCGGGCAGGGCCTTCTCGATCTTGCGCATGTTCTTGACGTAGATCGGGGTCTTGTCCCCCCAGCGCGGCTTGTCCTGACGCTCCTGGTAGATCGCGTAGAACGCGCGCAGGGCGGGCCCCGGCTCGAAGCGGTCGAGGCCGCGCCAGCGCTCGAGGACCTCGGCCGGGCTCGATGCCGAGGTCGCCCCACTGGCGGACGGCGGTCATCGTCTCGACCGCCTGCTCGGGGGTCGCGCCCGACTCGATCGCGTCGATCAGGGCGGGGACGAAGTGGGTCTCCGGCGGGATCGTCAGCGCCGGGTGGGCGTCGAGCATCAGCCGGAGCATCGTCGTGCCGGAGCGGCCGACGCCGACGATGAAGGGCACGGGCGGGCGCTCGGCCGATCCGGTGTTCTTGGAGAAGAGGGCCATGGGGAGGTGCCTAGGGTGCCACGAACGGCGCGCCGGTCGCCGTCAGCCGAGCAGCTGGTCCGACGTCGCGCGACGGTCCGCTCCCAGCTCCGCTCCTTGCGCGTCTCGAGCGCGCCGGCGGACAGTTCAGCGCGAAGGCCGGGGTCTGCCAAACGGGAGATCGCGCTCGTCAGGCCGTCGACGTCGACGGTCTTCGCCGGGATGCCGGAGTTGGCGAGCCCGTCGTCGTGGGAGGGGACGAGCAGCCCGTTGACGCCGTCGACGACGAGCTCGTTCATCGGCGGGTCGTCGTTGCAGACGATCGGCATGCCGAAGGCGATCGCCTCGTAGAGGTGCAGGCCGAGCCCCTCCCAGCGCGCCGGGGCCATGCAGACGTGCGAGTCGGCGAACTTCTGCAGGTGCTCGTCGGTCGGCAGGTCCTCGAGCACCAGCTCCACGCGCGAGTCGTTCTTGACGGCCTTCTCGAGGAAGTTCATGCGGCGCTCGATCTGCGCCTTGACGATCAGCCGCAGCTCCGGCTCGGTCGTGGCCGAGAACGCGCGGACGACCTCCTTGAACGGCTTGCGCTTTCCGAGCAGACCGGCGTGGTAGTGGAAGTCGACGACGTCGGTGGGCCGGTTCGGCGTGTAGGCGTCGTACTCGGGGTGGACGCCCCACTGCACGTAGGGAGCCTCGATCCCCATGTCGGAGTAGCGCCGCTGCTCCGCGAGGGTCATCGAGTAGACGAGGTCGTAGGCCTCCTTGGTCGGGGCGACGTGCTCGTCGCTGAAGCGCTCCCAGACGAAGCGGCCGATCGTGCGCACCCCTGCCGCGCGCAGTTGCGCGAGCTCGTCGAACTCGTAGTTCTGGTCGAAGAAGCAGGCGTCGAGCGAATGCTCCGAGGCCCAGCCGAGCAGCTCCTCGGCCGGGATGAAGAAGCTCGACGCCGGGGTGACGCCGGCCTGCGCCCAGACGTCGTCCTCCCGCGCCTCCTGCGGCATCGGAAAGCTCTCCTTCGTCGGCCGGCCGAGCACGAACGTCTCGTGGCCGAGCTGATCGAGGGCGGAGCGAAGCTGGCGGGCGACGACGCCCTGCCCGCGGTTGAACCAGAAGGCGCAGATCCCGACTCGCATGGAGCGGGCAGGGTAGATGACTTCGGCTAGGAGCTGACCCTGAAGTAGCGCTTGCCGCCGTCGGTGCGGACCTTCTCCAGGCGGTCAGACTCCTTCAGGGCCTTCCAACTCGGGCGCATTTCGGAGACCTCGACGCCGAGCTTCTCAGCGACGTCCTCTCGGGTGAACTCGGAGCCCACGGAACGGGCTGCTTCGATTACTTGGTCCTGGGTGGGTGCTTCGGCCATCCCGTCAGCGTACGGGGCTTGGGCCGGCGATCGCGCTAGGCCGCGGCGAGGACGCGGGCGGCCGACTCGAACAGGCGCAGGCCGTCGGTCGATCCGGTCAGCGGGTCGACCGCGTGCTCGGGGTGAGGCATCAGGCCGACGACGTTGCCGCGTTCGTTGCGGACGCCGGCGATGTCGTCGAGCGAGCCGTTCGGGTTCTGGCCGGCCGCGTAGCGGAGCACGACCTGCCCGTTGGCGCGCATCTCCTCGAGCATCTCCGGCGGCGCGAAGTAGCGGCCGCTCATGTGCTTGACGGGAACCGAGAGGCGCTCGCCGGGCTCGCAGGCGCGGGTCCACGCCGACTCGTTCTCGAGCACCTCGAGGTCGACCTGGCGGCAGAGGAAGCGCAGCCCGGCGTTCGGCAGCAGCGCGCCGGGGAGCATCCCGGCCTCGCAGAGGACCTGGAAGCCGTTGCAGATGCCGAGCACGGGGCCGCCGTCGTCGGCGAACTCGCGGACCCGCTCCATCGCCGGGGCGAAGCGGGCGATCGCGCCGGCGCGCAGGTAGTCGCCGTAGGAGAAGCCGCCGGGGATGACGATCGCGTCGACGTCGCCGAGCTCGGTGTCGCCGTGCCAGATGATCCGCGACTCGCCGACCCGGTCGCAGGCGAGGGCGGCGTCGACCTCGTCGCAGGAGCCGGGGAACCTCAGGACGCCGAAGATCAAGCCGCGGGCTCCTCCACCAGCTCGATCTCGTAGTCCTCGACGAGCGGGTTGGAGAGCAGCTGCTCGCAGAGGTCGTCGAGGCGCGAGGGGTCCTCGACCTCGAGCTCGACCAGGCGGCCGACGCGAACGTCGCTCACCCCGGCGAATCCGAGCGCCGGAAGCGCCCGCTCGACGGCCTTCCCCTGGGGGTCGAGGATGCCTCCCTTGGGCCTGATCAGGACGCGCGCCAGCACCGGTCGAGGGTAGAGGATGGGGAGGAGCGACCCGGGGGCGCGCTCAGGCGCCTTCGCGAGCGCGACCGACGCGTGCGCGGGCACGTCCGAACATCCCCTGCAGGCGGCCGGGCGCGCGGGCGTCGGCGGCGGACTCCGCGAGGGCGGGGTAGCCCGCGTCCTCGAGCGCCTCGCGCATCCCGAGCGCCGCGAACGCCTCGCCCCAGCGCGGATCGGTCGCCGCGTAGGGCACCTCCGGCGCGCGCACCTTGCCCCGCGCCCACTCGGCGACGGCGGGGGGCGTGCGCCTGCCGGCGGCGCGGTAGACGCGGGAGATGGCGCCGACCGGATCGGCGCGCAGCTCCTCGTTGCGAAGCATCACGTAGCGGTCGCCGAAGAGGCGATGGCCGTCGCGGTAGGTGTTCTCGAAGGTGTGCTTCCAGACGAGCAGGATGCGGAGGAAGTTCGCCGGCTTGCGGATGTGCGCGTACTCGGGCCGCTCGAGCAGGATCTTGGAGAGCTGACGCGAGGACCAGAGCTTGCGCCGCTCGCGCTCGGAGAAGAACGCCTCCGGCGTCGAGTAGGCGTCGCTGCGCTTGCGCCCGCGCCCCATCATCATCGAGGCGGCGACCGCCCGGGGATCGCGGACGACGTGGATCAGGATGGTGTCGTCGGGGGCGATCGCGTCGACCGCCTCGAGCTTGTCGTAGAAGCGGGTCTCCTTGATCATCACCGGCTCGGGGCGCTCGAGCAGCGTCCGCAGGAAGCCCGCGCAGTGCTCCGGCAGCTCCGGCCCGAGCTCCATCGCGGGGTTGCCGGGCCCGCCGCAGTTGAACTGCTCGATCGGGACGTCGGGATGGTGCTCCTCGCGGTAGGCGGCGCGCAGCGCGCGCGTCTCGGCGAACGGGTCGGTCTCCCGTGCGTCGCTGCCGCCGCCCGGGGTCTCGGTGTCCTCGCGGAGCGGCTCGTAGAAGCAGTGCAGCTCCTCGTCCTCGAGCAGCGCGTCGTAGAGGATCGTCGTCCCCGAGCGCCGCATTCCCTGGATCAGGATCGCCTTCGCCATCACTTCTCAGGGTACCCCGGGGTGCCGGGACGAACCCATGCAGCCCGTCGTCAGGCCGCCGGCGGCAAATCCTCGGGGAGCGGAACCTCCTGAGGTGGAGCGCCCTCGCTCTCGGACCAATCGTGGAAGGCCTCCCCGTCTCGGCTCTGATGCTCGCCGGAGCCGCCGAGCGCCACCACGATCGCGGTCTCGTCTGAGCGGTTGAGGAGCTGGCGGCGAACATCGGGAGCAACTCGCATCAGCTCGCCGGGGGTCAGCGTTTCCTCCTCGTTCTCGATCGAGACGGTGAGCTCGCCCGAGATCACGAGGTAGACCTCTTCCTGGCGGCCGTGCCGGTGAATCCGGCCTCGCTGGCCCGGCTTCAGAGTCATTTGACTGATCCCGAACGAGCTGACGCCGAGAGCTCGGCGCAGCGAAAGGAAGTGATCGTCGGAACCCGGTTCGAGCCGGGCCCGGCCGACGCCCTTCTCCATCAGTCCAGCTGGCGGCCGGTGATCCGCTCGTAGGCGTCGCGGTAGCGCGCCGACGTCGTCTCGATCACCTCGGGCGGCAGGCTGGGAGCGGGCGGCGAGTGGTCCCAGCCCTGCTCGTCGAGCCAGTCGCGGACCGGCTGCTTGTCCCAGGACTTCTGCCCGCGGCCGGGCTCGTAGTCGTCGGCGGGCCAGAAGCGCGAGGAGTCCGGCGTCAGCACCTCGTCGCCGAGGACGATCTCGGCGCCGGGGCTGGAGCCGAGCTCGAACTTGGTGTCGGCGAGGATGATCCCGCGCTCGTGGGCGTGGGTGCGGCCGTGCTCGTAGAGCTCGATCGAGACGCGACGGAGCTCCTCCATCAGCGGCCGCGAGCCGACGATCTCGCAGGCGCGGTCGAAGTCGATGTTCTCGTCGTGGTCGCCGACGTCGGCCTTCGTGGCCGGCGTGAAGATCGGCTCGGGAAGCTGGTCGGACTCCTGGAGGCCGGACGGCAGCTCGATGCCGCAGACGGACTGCGACTGCTTGTACTCCTTCCAGCCGGAGCCGGAGAGGTAGCCGCGGACGACGCACTCGACCGGGTACATCTCGAGCTTCTGGACTCGCATCCCGCGACCGGCGGCCTCCTCGGGGACGTCCTCGTCGATGAAGTGGTTCGGGACGATCGCGCCGGTGGTCTCGAACCAGAACTTCGACATCTGGGTGAGGACCTTGCCCTTGTCCGGAATCGGCTCCGGCAGGACGACGTCGAAGGCCGAGATCCGGTCGGAGGCGACCAGGATCAGCTCGTCGTCGCCGGCGGCGTAGATCTCGCGGACCTTGCCGCGGGAGAGGAGCTCGAGGTCGGCTAGGGAGTCGGGCACGGCGGCGAGGCTACAACGCCCGCCGACGGAAGGCGTCGACGCCCCGGCGGGCTCACCGAGTCGGGGTCGAAGCGGCCAGCTCGTCGGCCGCGGCCAGGTCGTAGTCGCCGTGGTCGGTGCCCAGGCCGCCCGCGACCAGGCCGGCGACGGCGCACCCCAGGGTCGCCGCCTCCTCGCGGCTGCGCCCGAGGGCGAGGCCGCGCAGGAACCCGGCGGAGAACGCGTCGCCGCAGCCGGTGGTGTCGACGACCTCGACCTCGAACGCGGGGACCCGGGTGACGCCGTCGGCATCGGCGATCACCACTCCCTCCGCTCCGCAGGTGGCCGCGACGCAGCCGGCGCCGCGCTCGACCAGCGCCGCGCAGCCCTCCTCGAGACCGTCGGCCCCCGTGAAGCCGAGGACCTGCTCGTCGTTCGGCAGCAGGTAGTCGAGGTGGGGGAGCGCCGGCGCGATCCACTCGAGCAGCCCGGGATCACCCGGCGCGAGGATGTCGGCGGATGTGACGGCCCCGCCCTCGCGAGCCCGGGACAGGATCTGCGCCGCCGCCTCGCCGCCCATGAACTCCGGTCCGCCGAGGTGCAGGTTCGTCGCCTCGCCGATCGCCTCCCAGGGGGCGTCGTCGGGACCGTAGGTCGCGTTCGCGCCGGGCACGTGAAAGGCGGGACGCTCCCCGTTGGGGCGAATCGGCAGGACGCTGGCCGAGGTCTGGACGTCGTCCCGGCGGAGGAGCAGCGACGTGTCGACCCCGTCGCGCTCCAGCAGGGCGACGAGCTGATCGCCGATCGGATCGGAGCCGATCGCGCCGGCGCTGCGGACCGTCGCCCCGAGCTTCGCCAGGATCAGAGCCGTCCCCCCGGCCGAGCCGGCGGCGGTCATCCGGATCTGCTCGACGAGCTGCCCGCCCTGGCCCTCGGGGATCTCCTCGACCGGTCGGACGAGGACGTCGAGGACGTGCACGCCCATCGCGATCATCGGCCCCCTCTCAGTCATCGCCGCTGATCTTGGTCGTTCCGTAGGACCGCGCGACCGCCGCATCGATCACGGCCTGCCTCTGGGCTGCGTCGAGAGCCCGCGGCTCGCCCACGGATGCGGCGCGCAGGTAGAGGAGCGCGGCCCACTCGAGCAGCTCCGTCGCCCGCATCGCGGCGGCCAGGTCAGCGCCGTGGCAGACGGTGCCGTGGTTGGCGAGCAGGCACGCGGTGCGGCCCTCGAGCGCGGTGGACACCGAGGCCGCCAGCTCGGCGGTCCCGAAGGTCTCGTACGGAGCCACCCGCACGGGCCCGCCGAGGAGCAGCATCTCGTAGTGGATCACCGGCAGCTCGTCGAGGACGCAGGAGAGCGCGGTCGCGGCGGGGGCATGCGTGTGGACCACGGAGCCCGCGTCGATGGTCGCGGTAGACGGACAGATGCAGATCCAGCTCGGAGGTGGGGGCGAGGGGACCGTCGAGGGCCGCTCCATCCAGATCGACGACGGCGACGTCCTCGGCGCGCATCTCCGCCAGGACTCCACCCGTCGGCGTGACGGCGACGCGGTCGTCGCGGCGGAGGCTCACGTTGCCGGAGGTCGCGGTGACGAGGCCATCGCGAGCGAGTCGGCGGCAGGCGTCGGCGACCGCTTGTCTCTCCTCCTCGAGCACGTCGGGGCCATGCTACGACGGTGGCCGCCGGGGACTGCGGCCCGGAGATCGGCGGCGGTGGATAATCAGGGGCGTGACGGCGGAGAACGATGGCCGGAGGTTCTCGCGGCGGGCCGCGATCGGATCGGGGGCGGCGGCCGGCGCCGGGTTGGTGCTGCCGAGGGTCGCGCGGGCGGCCGCGGGGCCGGACGCCGAGGAGCGCCGCGGGCGGCGCAAGCGGATCGACGTCGACGTGGCCGTCGTCGGCGCCGGGTTCGCCGGCCTGACCGCCGCGGTCGCCGTGAAGAAGGCCGGCCGCTCGGTCGCCGTGCTCGAGGCGCGCAACCGGATCGGTGGTCGCGTCGCGGCGCACGAGCTCGAGAACGGCGAGGCCTCGGAGCGCGGCGGCACGTTCGTCGGCCCGACCCAGGACCGGATCCTCGCCGCGATCAAGCGCTACGGGCTGAAGACGTTCCCGACCTACAACGTCGGCTCCAACGTCTACGTGAACGGCGGCGACCGCTCGACGTTCGAGGACACCGGACCGACCGGCAGCGCGCCCCCCGACCCGCTGATCCTCCCCGAGCTGGCGACCGTCGTCGCCGCTCTCGACGACATGTCCACCAGCGTTCCGGTCGATGCCCCCTGGCAGGCCCCCAACGCCCGCGACCTCGACCGGCAGACCCTCGAGGAGTTCATCCGCGACAACTCCGTCAGCGAGCGCTTCCGCCGGCTCGTGCCGGCCGCCACGAGGCCGATCTTCGGCGCCGAGCCGCGCGAGCTCTCGCTGCTCTTCGTCCTCTTCTACATCGCCTGCTCGGGGAACGAGAAGAACCCGGGCACGTTCGAGCGCAACTTCAACACCCGCAACGGCGCGCAGGAGAGTCGCGTCGTCGGCGGCTCGCAGCGGATCGGAGAGAGGCTGGCGAAGGACCTCGGCCGCCGGCACATCCACAAGCGCAGCCCGGTTCGGCGGATCGTCCAGCGCAAGGGCCACGTCCACGTGATCAGCGACCGGGTGATCGTGCGGGCGAAGCGCGTCATCGTCGCCATCCCACCCGTTCTCGCCGGCCGGATCGACTACACGCCGGCGCTCCCCGCCGATCGGGACGCGCTCACCCAGAGGCTGGCGCAGGGCTCGCTGACCAAGGTCGCGGCCGCCTACGACGAGCCGTTCTGGCGGGAGAAGGGATTGAACGGCTCGGCCCTCTCCACCGACGGCCTCGTCAACGCGACGTTCGACGACACGCCGGCCTCCGGCGATCCCGGCGTCATCTTCGGCTTCGTCGGCGGCGACAGCGCCCGAACGTTCGGGCGGCTGAAGGAGAGCGCAGCGGCGCTCGCGGGTCCTGTCCGAGCTCGCCCTGTACTTCGGCGACGAGGCGCTGTCCCCGAGTGAGTTCTTCTACACCGAGTGGCCCGAGGAGCGCTGGAGCCGCGGCGGCCCCGTCGGGATCTACCCGCCGGGGCTGCTCACCGCATACGGGGCGGCGCTGCGCAAGCCGATCGGCAGGATCCACTGGGCCGGGACCGAGACCTCGACCTACTGGAACGGCTACATGGACGGCGCGATCCGCTCCGGCGAGCGCGCCGCGGTGGAGGTGCTCGACCGCACATGAGGTCAGTTCGCCGACCGGCGGTCCCGGCACTCGCCCTCGCCCTCCTGCGTCGGAATCGCGCTCCTGCCCGGCGCCGGAGATGCCGCCGATCGGGAGCGGTTCGACACGCGCGTGCTCGCGCTCGTGCCGCCTCCCGGCTATCCGGCGCAGGCCTATGTGCACCCCAATGGGCGGATCTACGAGGGCACGTACGAGAGCGACGCCGGGGCCGGCGTCCCCTCCCGGGTGTTCGAGTACTCGGGCGGCGGCCGGCTGATCCGGACGTTCACGATCCGCGGCCAGGAGCTCGGCCAGCCGCACGGGATCCAGGCGGCGCTCAGCGACGACGGCGGCAGGCTGGTCCTGCTCGACACCGGCCCGGCGCGCGTCCTGCTGCTCGATCCGGCGACCGGTCGGCAGGCGAACTACGCGACCTTCCCCGACCTGCCGCTCTGCCCTCCCGGTGAGACCGGCCCGGACTGCTCGCCGGCCACCGTCGACGAGCGACCGGTCCCCAACTACGCGGCCTGGGGCCCCGACGGCAGCCTCTACGTGACCGACTACCTGCAGGCCGTGGTCTGGCGGGTCCCGCCCGGCGGCGGCGCCCCGGAGGTCTGGCTGGCCGACCGCAAGCTGGACGGAGTCGACTTCGGCACGACCGGGATCAAGCTCGCCGCCGACCGCCGGACGCTCCTCGTCGCGCAGGGCAGCTCGGCCGGCGGGGGCGACGGCAACCCCGCGACCGGCAAGATCTACGAGGTGCCGATCCGGCCGAACGGCGACCCGGGCGAGATGCGCAGGCTCTGGGAGAGCGGTCCGACCGAGGTGCCGGACGGCTTCGCGATCGCCCGCTCGGGGCGGCTCTACGTGCCGATGGTCGGAACCACCGCCCAGATCGCCGTGGTCGCCCCTGACGGAACGGAGCTCGAGCGCTTCCCCGAGGAGCCCTTCACCGGCGAGAACGGGTCATCGGTGCCGTTCGACTCGCCCTCGAGCGCTGATGTTCCTCGGCACGCGGCTGATCGTCGCCAACCAGAGCGCCGTCGCCGGAGATCCCGCCCACCAGGCGATCCTCGACGTCGAGGCCGGCGAGCGCGGCCTGCGCCCGCTGATCCCGGATCGCGCGCGGGCCGCGCACCCGGGACGGTCGTCTGCAAGGTGCGGCGGATCCGGCCAGCGCGCGGGCCGGTCGGCAGGGCCGTCCCGCTCCGCGACGACTGCAAGGTCAGGATCAGGACGAGCGGCGGACCCACCCGCTACCGGCTGCGGAGCCGGGGACGCACCGTCGATCGCGGCCGTGCTCGCGCCGTCTCGCGGGACCGGGTGGTCGTCGAGGTCGATGGAGTCATCGCCGGTCGCTACAAGCTCATCGTCGGCAGGGGCGACGGGCGCCGGATCCGCGCCGTGCGGGTGCTGCTGCCCCTCTGAGGGCCGCTCAGCCGCGGAGCTCGCCGAGGCGCTCGAAGACCTCGCCGGCGTTGGCGAGGTAGGCGCCCGGGTCGAAGACGGCGTCGACGTCGACCTCGAGGCCGGCGTCCGCCACCGCCGCGGCCAGCAGCTCACGGAACGGCGTCCGCGTGTCCCAGGCGCGCTGCGCGTTCTCCTGGACGACGCGGTAGGCGTCGTCGCGGACCAGGCCGGCGTCGATCAGGGCGGTCAGCGCGCGCTGGCTGTAGATCGCGCCGTGGGTCAGCTCGAGGTTCTCGCGCATCCGCTCGGTGTGGACGACCATGCCGTCGGCGACCCGGGTGGCGAGGTGCTGCATGTAGTCGAGGCCGATCGTCGCGTCCGGGAGGATCACGCGCTCGGCACCCGAGTGGGAGATGTCGCGCTCGTGCCAGAGGGCGACGTTCTCCAGTCCCGCCTGGGCGTAGCCGCGCAGCACCCGGGCCAGGCCGGTGATCCGCTCGGTCGTGATCGGGTTGCGCTTGTGGGGCATCGCCGAGGACCCCTTCTGGCCCTTGCCGAACGGCTCCTCGACCTCCCTGACCTCGGTCCGCTGCAGGTTGCGGACCTCGGTCGCGAAGCGCTCGAGCCCGGCGCCCGCGAGGGCGATCGCCGAGAGGACCGCCGCGTGCCGGTCCCGGGGAACCACCTGGGTGGAGGCGGGCTCGATCCCCAGGCCGAGGCGCTCCATCACGCCGGCCTCGATCGCCGGCGGCAGCGAGGCGTAGGTGCCGACCGCGCCGGACAGCTTGCCGACCGCGCACTCCTCGAACGCCCGCTGGAGCCGGGCGACGTTGCGGTCCGCCTCGAAGGCGAAGCCCGCGAGGCGCAGGCCGAAGCTGGTCGGCTCGGCGTGGATGCCATGGGTGCGACCGACGCAGATCGTCTCGCGGTGCTCGAAGGCGCGCTCGATCAGCGTGTCGCGGAACCCCTGCGCTCCCGTGACGAGCATCTTCCCCGCCTCGCGGATCTGGCCCGCGAGCGCGGTGTCGAGCACGTCGGACGACGTCAGGCCGTAATGGATCCAGCGCCCCTCCTCGCCGATCGAGGCGGAGACGACGTCGACGAAGGCCGCGACGTCGTGGTTCGTCGTCCGCTCGCGCTCCTCGACCGCCTCGACCGTGAAGGCGGCCCGCTCCCGGCAGGCCTCGGCGGCCTCCTTCGGGACGTCGCCCGCATCGGCCAGCGCCTCGGTGACCGCCAGCTCGACCTCGAGCCAGCCCTCCATCTTGCGGCGCTGGGTCCAGACGGCCCCGATCTCGGGCCGGGTGTATCGGTCGATCACGAGCGCTTGCCCGTCAGTCCAGGTTGATGATGCGGGCGGCGTAGAGGCCGGCGTTCTTGGCGCCGTCGACCGCCATGCACGCGACCGGGACGCCCGGGGGCATCTGCGCGATCGTCAGCAGGGAGTCGAGCCCGTTCAGGCTCTTGCCGAGGATCGGCACGCCGATCACCGGGAGGCTCGTGTAGGCGGCGGCGACGCCCGGGAGGGCGGCGCTCATCCCGGCGCCGGCGATGATCACCTTGAGCCCGCGCATCTGGGCGGCGCGGCAGTAGTCGGCGACCTTGTCCGGGGTCCGGTGCGCGCTCATCACCCGAACCTCGTAGTGGATGCCCGCCTCCTCGAGCGCCTTGCCGGCGGGGTGCATCTTCTCCTTGTCGTTCGGCGAGCCCATGATGATCCCGACGAGGGGCGCCTCGACGTCGATCTCGGCGAACATCGTCTCGACGTCGGGGATCGCGACGGCGGTCTGCGATTCGCCCCCTTCCGCGGGGATCGCGGCGCCCGTCTCGGGAGGCATGGTCGGATCGGCTTCGGTCATCTCGGCTCCGTTCTTGGGGTCGGTCGTTCGCTCAGCGGCCCGCCGCGACCCGCTCGACCGCGCGGGCGGCGATGTCGGTGCGGATCTGGCGACCGTTGAACTTGATCAGGTCCGCCGCATCGTAGGCGCGGCGGCGCGCGGCATCGGGATCGGGCCCGAGCGCGGTCACGTTGAGCACCCTCCCGCCGGCGGTGACGACCTCGCCGTCCCGCTCGGCGGTGCCGGCGTGGGTCACCTCGGCGCCGGTCGCCATCGCGTCGGCGATGCCGTGGATCACGTCACCGCTCGACGACGACTCGGGGTAGCCGCTCGAGGCGAGGACGAGCGTCACGGCCCAGTCGTCGCCGAACTCGGCCTCGACGCCCGCCAGGCCTCCCGGCTCGCGGGCGGCGAGGCAGAGGTCGACGAGGTCGGAGCGGAGGCGGGGCAGGACGGCCTGGGTCTCGGGGTCGCCGAAGCGGGTGTTGAACTCGAGCACCTTCGGGCCGTCGGCGGTGAGCATCAGCCCGGCGTAGAGGACGCCGTGGAACGGGGTTCCGCGCGCCGCCATCAGCTCGACGATCGGGCGGTGGACCTCGTCGACGGTGCGGGCGATCATCGCCGCATCGGCGCCGGGCACGGGCGAGTAGCTCCCCATCCCGCCGGTGTTCGGCCCCTCGTCGCCGTCGAAGATCCGCTTGTAGTCCTGCGCCGGCGCCAGCGGGACCACGTTCTCGCCGTCGCAGATCGCCAGCAGCGAGAGCTCCTCGCCGTCGAGGTGCTCCTCGATCAGCACGCTCGTCTCGCCGAAGCGGCGCTCGGTGAAGAAGGCCTCGACCGCCCCCTCGGCCGTTTCGCGGTCGGGCGCCATGATCACGCCCTTCCCCGCCGCGAGGCCGTCGGCCTTGAGGACGAGCGGGTAGGCGGCCTCGGCCAGATGCGCGAGCGCCTCCTCCCGGTCGGAGACCACCGCGTGGGCGGCGGTCGGCACGCCGGCCTCCGCCATCGCCTGCTTGGCGTAGAGCTTCGATCCCTCCAGCCGCGCCGCGGCGGCGGTCGGCCCGAACGCGGGGATCCCGGCCTCCTCGAGCGCATCGACCAGCCCGGCCACGAGCGGGACCTCCGGCCCGACGACGACGAGGCCCGCCTCGATCTCCCTCGCGGCGGCCACGATCGGCTCGATCCCGCCGCCCGGGACCGCGACGACCTTGGCGTCCGCCGCGATGCCGGCGTTGCCCGGCGTGCAGAACAGCTCAGGGGCGGCGGCGGAGCGGGCGAGTGCGCGCACGATCGCGTGCTCGCGCCCGCCCCCGCCGACGACGAGGGCCCTCATGGGCGGGACTCCGTCCGGCGCTCGCTCAGAGGTTCTCCGCGAAGTCCGAGCTCGGGAACGCGGTGAGGGTCTCGTTGGTCGTCGTGCCGCGCGAGCCGAGCTCGACCGACGCCTTGGCCATCGCCGCGGCGTCGTCGGCCTCGACCACGCTGATGAAGTCGTAGCGCCCGAGCGTCGCCCACTGGTGGTGGACCTTGAGCCCGATCTGCTCCATCTCGGTGTTCACCTCGTTGATCCGATCCGGGTTGTTCTTGATCGTCTTGACGCCTTCGCTGGTCAGCTTGGTCAGCAGGATGAAATGGGGCAAGTCCCCCTCCTCCGGTGGTGGGTGGTCGGCCCCATTTCTCTCAGGTCGCGTCGCCCGCTGCAACCCGGTCCGTCGCCGGGGTCGGACGCGACGGCCGAGCCGACGACGAGCGGGCGCGCGATCGGGGGCGCCTTCGGCAGCCTTCCGTGCTCCAAGTCGTCCACCTCGAGCGGCGAGGACGCGATCGCCGCCACGGTGTCCCGGTTGGGGTGGCAGCCGTGCGCGACGAAGCCCCAGGGTCGCTCGAGCCGGTCCTGCCAGCGGGCGAGATCGGGCTGGTTGCTGCGCACGTGCTCGCAGAAGAGCAGCCGGCCCCCGGGCCGGAGCACCCGGCCGATCTCGGCCAGCGAAGCGGGGAGGTCGTCGACCGTGCAGAGGACCAGCGTCGAGACGACGGTGTCGAAGCCGTCGTCGGGGAAGGGGAGGCCCTCGGCGCCCGAGACCACCACCTCGGCCTCCCGGCCCGATGCCGCAAGCCGCTCGCGCAGCCGGCGCGCCATCGGCTCGAACGGCTCGCTGAGGACGAGCTCGGTCACGGCAGCCGGGTAGTGGTCGAGGTTGAGGCCGGTCCCGGCGCCCAGCTCCAGCGTTCGCCCGGTCGCCCGGGCCAGCAGCTCGCGCCGGCGCTCCCGCAGGCCGGCCTCCTCGGTCTCCGCCATCGAGCGCTCGTAGAGGGCGGCGAACAACCGCCCCCAGGTGGCGTCGTAGAGGCGCTTCGTCAGGCGAGCCTCGCTCATCCGGCTCCCAGCAGCGCGGGGATCGAGTCGCGGCGGAAGTCGAAGATCCGCTCGAGGTCGCGGCGGACGACGAGGCGCTCGGCGAGCGAGCCCAGCGGCCCGAGCCGGTGGCCGTAGCGGACGACGTCGACCATCCGGGTGTGGCCGGCGTCGATCGCCTCGAAGGTGTGGGTGTGGTGCCAGAGCGCGTAGGGGCCGCGGATCTGGCGGTCGACGAAGCCGTGCGGCGGGTCCCACTCCTCGATCCGCGTGAGCCATGACACGGGCACGCCGCGAAGCCGCAGCCGGTAGCGGATCACGGTGCCGGCGCGCATCTCGATCGGCCCGGGGGTGGTGATCCGGAAGCGCAGCAGCGGCGGCGTGATCGCCTCGAGGTTCTCGGCCCGCGAGAAGAACTCGAAGGCCGTCTCGACCGGCACGTCGAGCACCTGCTCGCGGCGCAGTACCCGCTCCTTCATCCGGTCGGCCCCGCGGCCGCCGGCCGGACGAGCGCGAGCAGGTCGGCGATGTCGGCGCGGGTGGTGTGCCAGTCCAGCTCGTCGCGCCGCCGCCGGGTGCCATCGGCGAGCTGGGCGCGGAGGTCCTCGTCGGCGAGGCGCTCGATCGCCGCGCTCAGCGCCGGGACGTCGGGCCGGAAGGCCGGGATGCCCGAGCGCGGGGCGTTCCCGTCGGGGATGCCGGGCACGAGGAGGCCGTTGACGCCGTCGACGATGACCTCGTTCATCGGCGGGTTGTCGTTCGTGATCACCGGCACGCCGAGGGCGGTCGCCTCGAAGAGATGGAGGCCGAGGCCCTCCCAGCGGCTCGGCGCCAGGCAGGCGTCGGCGCCGCCGAGCATCCGCAGGTACTCGTCGGTGGGGAGGTCGGCGGTGACGAGCTCGATCCGGCGGTCGCGGCGGCCGAAGCGGCGGCCTCCGCGGGCGAGCCGGAGCACCTGCTTGTTCTGGCGCTCGACCTGGGCCTTGAGGACGAGGCGCAGGCGCGGGTCCCGGGTCGCCCGGAACGCCTCGATCGTCTCGGCGAGGGGCTTGCGCTTGCTCATGAAGCCACCGGGGAAGAGCAGGGAGATCGTCTCGCCGCCGTCCGCGCCCTCCGCGGCAAGCTCGTCGCCGAGCTGGACGAGCTCGGGGAAGCAGCCCCAGCGGACCCGCGGGCTGTCGATCCCCATCCCGGCGTACCGCTCGCGCTCCGCGGCGGTCAGCGAGTAGACGACGTCGAAGGCCTCCCCCGCCGGGACGACGTGCTCGTCGGAGAAGTGCTCCCAGACGAACCGGCCCGCCGTCCGCACGCCGGAGGCGCGCAGCTTCGCGATCTCCTCGAACTGGTAGTTCTGGTCGAAGAGGACGACGTCGAGGGCCGCGGTCTCGGCCCAGCTCGCGTACTCCTCCCACGGAATCAGGTAGTCGCTGCCGGCGGTCACCCCGTCCTGCGCCCAGACGCCCTCGCGGTCGATCCAGTCGGGCCGGATGTTGGTCTTGCGGGTCGGCCGCGCCAGCACGAACGTCTCGTGGCCGAGGTCGGTGAGCGCCGCGCGCAGCTGTCGCGCCACGACGGCCTGCCCGCGGTTGAACCAGTAGGCGACGAGTCCGATCCGCATCGAGGAAAGGTTATGGTCCGCGCGATGGCGGGTCGGATCGTCCTCTTCGGGGCCACCGGGTACACCGGCGCGCTGACCGCGGAGGCGCTCGTCAACGCCGGCGCCGAGCCGCTGCTCGCCGGGCGCAACGAGGACTCGCTCGAGTCCCTCGCCAACCGCCTCGGCGAGCTGGATACGGCCACCGCCGACGTCTCCGACCCGTCCAGCGTCCGCGACCTGCTCAGCGACGGCGACGTGATGGTCACCACCGTCGGGCCGTTCGCCCGCTGGGGAGCCCCGGCGATCGAGGCCGCCATCGACGCGGGCTGTCCCTACCTCGACTCCACCGGCGAGCCGTCGTTCATCCGCGACGTCTTCGAGCGCTGGTCCCCGGACGCGGAGAAGTCCGGCGCGCCGCTGCTGACCGCGCAGGGCTACGACTGGGTCCCGGGCAACCTGGCCGGCGCGCTTGCGCTGCGGGAGGCCGGCGACGCTGCGCGCAAGGTCGCGGTGGCCTACTTCATGACCGGCTCGGGCGGCGGGGGAATGAGCGGCGGCACGATGGCCTCGCTCTCCGGCGCTCTGCTCGAGCCGGGGTTCGCCTACCGCGACGGGGAGCTCGTCACCGAGCAGGGCGGCCGCCGCGTGCGCTCCTTCGACGTCCGCGGCAAGAACCGCCAGGCGATCTCGATCGGCTCCTCGGAGCACTTCACGTTGCCGCGCCTGAGCGAGGGCATCACCGACGTCGATGCCTACCTCGGCTGGTTCGGGTCCGCTCTCGCGCCCGATGCAGGCCGGCTCCTTCGCGCTCGGCGCGCTCGCCAAGGTGCCGCCCGCGAAGCGCGGCGTCGATTCGCTGCTGTCCCGCTTCGTCAAGGGCTCGACCGGCGGGCCCGACGAGGAGGAGCGCGCCGGCGGCGGCAGCCACATCCTCGCCGTCGCGGTCGATGACGACGGCGAGATCCTCTCCCGGGTCGAGCTCCAGGGCGTCGACGGCTACACCTTCACCGCCGCCTTCCTCGCCTGGGCCTCCGGGCGGGCGCTCGAGGGCGGGATCGAGGGCGCGGGCGCGCTCGGGCCGGCCGAGGCGTTCGGACTCGACGAGCTCGAGCGGGGCGTCACAGCGGCGGGCATCACGCGCGTTTGAGCCGCATCATCGGAGGCCGGACCTGGCTCGCGGGACTGCTCATCGTCCCGATGCTCGCCGGCTTCCTGATCTTCGACGCGGGCGTCGGGATGATCATCGGCGTCGCCACGGCCGCGACGCTGGTCGTGGTCGCGGCCCGGATGACCGGGGACGAGCCGATCGAGGTTGCGGAGCCGGGCACCCGGCGTACCCGGGGGCCTGTTCATCCTCGCGGTCGACCCGATCGACGACGTGCGGACCGCGGGGGTCGTGGCGGCGGTCGCCGATCCGTCGCGTGAGGACGTCAAGGGCGGCGTGCTCGTCGTCGCCCCCGCCCACAGCACGACCCTCGCGCGCTGGACCGACGACCTCGAGCGCGCCCGGTTCGAGAGCCAGCGCGCCCTCGCCGTCTCGATCGCGACGCTGGCGGCCGCCGGGGTCGAGGCGGAGGGCAGGGTGGGGGACGGCGATCCGCTGCGCGCCGCCGAGGACGCCCTGCGCTCCTACGCCGCAGCCGAGGTCGTCGTCATCGCCGCCGAGGGTCGTTACGAGCGGGAGATCGCCGAGCTCGAGCGCCGCCTCGATCGGCCGCTGCGGCGGGTGGTGCCGGCGGGCCCCGGCCACCGACGTGACCGGCGAGTAGCCGGGCGCTCAGGCGGCCGCGGGCTCGCGCGGCTGCTCCGCCGTCGCGACGGAGAAGACGATCTCGCCGTCGGCGGCGCCGACCGTGATCGTCTGACCCTCGGCGAACTCGCCCTCGAGCAGCTTCAGCGCGAGCCGGTCGACGAGCTGGCGCTGGATCACGCGCTTCAGCGGCCGCGCGCCGTAGATCGGGTCGTAGCCGAGGTTGCCCAGCAGGGTCCTGGCGTCATCGGTCAGCTCGATCTCGAGGCCGCGCTCGCGAACCCGGTCCGTGAGCAGCGCCACCTGCAGGTCGACGATCCGGGAGATGTCCTCGCGGCTGAGCCGGTGGAAGATGACGGTCTCGTCGATCCGGTTGAGGAACTCCGGCTTGAACGTCGCCGTCAGAACCTCCTGGATCCGCTCCCTGATGCTCTCGTCGATGCGCTCGGCGGCGATCTCCTGGGAGCCGACGTTCGAGGTCATGATCAGGACCGTGTTGGTGAAGTCGACCGTGCGGCCCTTGCCGTCGGTGAGGCGGCCGTCGTCCATGATCTGAAGCAGGACGTTGAAGACGTCGGGATGGGCCTTCTCGATCTCGTCGAGCAGGATCACCGCGTAGGGACGGCGCCGCACGGCCTCGGTGATCTGGCCGCCCTCGTCGTAGCCGACGTAGCCGGGAGGCGCGCCGATCAGGCGGCTGACGGAGTGCTTCTCCATGTACTCCGACATGTCGACGCGGACGATCGAGCTCTCGGAGTCGAACATGAACTCGGCAAGGGCGCGGGCGAGCTCGGTCTTGCCGACGCCGGTGGGGCCGAGGAAGAGAAAGCTGCCGATCGGCCGGTTCGGGTCGGCGAGGCCGGCGCGTGAGCGACGCAGCGCGTTGGCGACGGCGGTGACCGCCTCGTCCTGGCCGATCACGCGGTCGTGGAGGCGCGCCTCCATCTGGATCAGCTTCTCGACCTCGCCCTCGAGCAGCCGGCTCACCGGGATGCCGGTCCACTTGCCGACGACCTCCGCGATGTCCTGCTCGGTCACCTTGTCGTCGAGGATCGACCCGCCCTGAGCCTGCAGCTCCTCGAGCCGCGCCTGCTGATCGGCCATCGTCCGCTCGAGCTCCGGGATCGTCCCGTAGCGCAGCTTCGCGGCGCTCTCGAGGTCGGCCTCGCGCTCGGCCCGCTCGGCCTCCCGCTGCGCGTCCTCGAGCTCGGCGCGCGCGGCGTTGATGGCGTCGATCGCGTCCTTCTCGCCGCGCCAGCTCGCCCGCATCGCGCCGACCTGCTCGTTCAGGTCGGCGAGCTCGGCCTCGATCGCCTCGAGCCGGGCGCGGGAGGCGTCGTCGCTCTCGTTCTGGAGGGCCTGGCGCTCGATCTCGAGCTGCACGATCCGCCGCTCGATCTCGTCGATCTCGACCGGGGAGGACTCGAGCTCCATCTTCAGCCGCGAGGCCGCCTCGTCGATCAGGTCGATCGCCTTGTCGGGCAGGAAGCGGTCGGCGATGTAGCGGTGGGAGAGGGTGGCCGCGGCGACGATCGCGGGGTCGGTGATGTCGACGCCGTGGTGGTTCTCGTAGCGCTCCTTGAGGCCGCGCAGGATCGCGATCGTGTCGGCCATGTCGGGCTCGCCGACGAAGACGGGCTGGAAGCGCCGCTCGAGCGCCGCGTCCTTCTCGATGTGCTTGCGGAACTCGTCGAGCGTCGTCGCGCCGATCGTGCGCAGCTCGCCGCGCGCGAGCATCGGCTTGAGCAGGTTGGCGGCATCGACCGCGCCCTCGGCGGCACCGGCGCCGACGATCGTGTGCAGCTCGTCGATGAAGAGGACGATCTGGCCCTCGGCGTCCTTGACCTCCTTGAGGACGGCCTTGAGGCGCTCCTCGAACTCGCCGCGGTACTTCGCGCCGGCGAGCAGGGTGCCGACGTCGAGCGAGATCAGCCGCCGGCCCTTGAGCGACTCGGGGACGTCGCCGCCGACGATCCGCTGCGCGAGGCCCTCGACGATCGCCGTCTTGCCGACGCCGGGGTCGCCGATCAGCACCGGGTTGTTCTTCGTCCGGCGCGAGAGCACCTGGACGACCCGGCGGATCTCCTCGTCGCGCCCGATCACGGGGTCGAGCTTCCCGGCCTCGGCGGCCGCCGTCAGGTCCTGGCCGAACTTGTCGAGCGCCTCGAGGGTGGACTCGGGATCGGCCGTGGTGATCCGCTGCGTCACCACCTCGTTGGCCGCCTTCGCCAGGGCCTCCCGTTCGGGGAGGACGTCGTGGACGCCGGACGACTTGTCGGCGAGCGCGAGCAGCAGGTGGTTCGCCGCGATGTACTCGTCGCCGAGCGCCTGCATCTCGCGCTCGGCGCGCTGGAGCACGCGGACGAGGGCGCCGGAGAAGCGCGGCTCGACCGGCTCGGAGCCGGAGAGGGTGGGGAGGGCGTCGACCAGCTCATTCGCCCGTCCCTCAATTGCCAGTGCATCGGCGCCGACGCGGCGCAGGATCGGCCCGGTCATGCCGTCCTCGCTGCCGAGCAGAGCGGCGAGGAGATGGGCGGGGGCCACCTCGGTGTTGCGGCGCTGCACGGCGAGCCGCGAGGCGGCCGCGAAAGCCTCCTGAACCTTTGTCGTGAAGCGGTCTTGCTGCATTGGGCCATGGTAGGGGCCGTACAGAGGGTTGTCAAGAAATCTATGTGGCTAAGACTTAGATATGGAAGGCGGTGGAGGCGGAGGACTGGGCGGGATCCTGAAAGCGTGAGGCCCCTCACGCCTCGGGGTCCCGCCGCAGCGCAACAATGTCCGCATGCGACGCATCCCTGGAAGGGCGAAGCGGCCCGACCTGCGCAACATGGGCGTGTTCGAATCCCGGACCGAGGTCTGGCAGGAGGTCGGCCTCGGCGGCGAGATCGATCGCGGTGACGCCCGCCGGGCCCGCCGCGAGGCGATCGTCCTGCTGCTGCTGATCGTGGCCGTCCTGATCCTCTTCTCCCAGCGGGACGCGGTCTTCCCCGACGCGGGCAAGCCGCTGCGCTACATCACCGCCGCGGTGCTGGCCCTGCTCGGCTGGTCGCTCGCGCGGACGATCGCCCGAGGGCTCGCGCCGCAGCTCTTCCGGCGGTTGCAGCCCGGCACCGCCGGCACCACCGGCTTCCTGATCCGGCTGGCGACGATCGCGATCGTCGTGATCACGGCCCTGCGGATCGCCGGCGTCAAGCCCGAGACCCTGGCCGTCGGCGGTGCGTTCACCGCCGTCGTCCTCGGACTCGCCGCCCAGCAGACGCTCGCGCACGTCTTCGCCGGTCTCGTCCTGCTGACGACGAGGCCCTTCCAGGTCGGCGACCGCATCCGCCTCCGCGGCGGATCGATGGCCGGCGAGGTCGAGGGAATCGTCGGCTCGCTCGGCCTCTTCTACACGACGCTGGTCAGCAGCGGAGACCGGACCATGATTCCCAACAACGTGATCATGCAGCTCGCGGTGATCCCGATCCTGGAGCCCGAGCGGGTCGAGTTCCACGCGAAGTTCCACGCGAGCGTGACCCCCCAGAGACTGCAGCGAATGCTCGAGAAGTCGGTGACGATCCCGCTGCGCAACCCCCCGCATGTGACGCTCGAGGAGGTCGACGGCGACGAGATCACGGTCGGCATTCGCGCCGCTCCGCTCAACCCTGCTGACGGGGCGAAGCTCTCGAGCGACGTCCTCGCGGCGATCCGCGACAGCGACCTCGACGGGCTGCCGGACGCCTACGAGCCGGTCACCGACCCGAACGGCAAGCCGGCGCCCGACCGAACCTCGGTCTAGGAGCGGAGGCGGGAGGCGACCCAGGCGCCCGCCACGGCGCCCGCCGCGCCCGCGGGCGCGTTCATGATCGCCATCCGGCGGAAGCCGGGGGAGGCGAGGGCGGCGGCGAAGGCGATCGCGTCCCCGGCGTCCACCGCGGCGGCGAGCAGCGATGCCTCCCGCAGCCGGTCGCGGTCGTCGCGGACCGAGAGCGCGTGAGCGCCGAGGGCCAGGTCGCGACCGCCGGCGAGGCGAGCCAGGGCGACCGCCGCCGGGTTCGGATCGCCGAAGCCCAGCGCGCGCAGGGAGGGCCGGGTGAACGCGAAGGCGGCGACGCCGATCCCGATCCGGGCCACGCCGATCGCGATCGCGCCGGAGCGGGCGAGGGAGTCGGGCCGGTTCGTCTCGGTCATCGCTTGCGAAACTAGCGAATCACCTCGACCCAGCCCGAAACGTCATCCGCCCGGCCGCGCGCTCCTGCTCGCCGGCGCTGCCCTCACGGCAGTCCTTCTGCTGATCGGCGGCATCGGTCACGACGGCGGGCCGGAGGACGGCACCCGGCTCGAGAGCCTCGTCGGCGAGCTCGACCCCGCCGCCGACACCCGTCTCGCCGCGATGGTCGGCGACATCGAGCCGGCGCTGGGCGATCCCGCGGACGAGGCCCCTCGCCGATCCGCGCGACTTCCGGGCGGTGGGCTTCGGCGCCGCCAAGCTCCGGGCCGCCGGCAGCTATGCGCGCGCCCGCGGCGGCGCGGTCTCGTTTGCGGTCGTCGACGAGCAGGGGGTCACCTGGGGCCTCGGCGAGCACGACCTCTTCCCCTCGGCCAGCGTCGTCAAGTCGATGCTCCTCGCGGCCGAGCTCCGTCGCCTCGACGAAGCGGGCCTCCCGCTCGACGCCGAGACGAGAGCGACGCTCACCGCGATGATCACGATCTCCGACAACGACGCGGCGACCGCGATCTACGAGCGCGTCGGCGACGCCGGGCTCTACGAGGTCGCCGCCGACGCCGGGATGCGCGACTTCGTGGTTGCGGACGAGCTGGGGCTACGCGCAGATCAGCGCCGCCGACATGGCGTTGCTCTTCTCCGACCTCGACCGGGTCCTCCCCGAGCGCGACGAGGGCTTCGCCAAGGACCTGCTCGAGTCGATCGTTGCCGAGCAGAGCTGGGGAGTGCCGGCCGTGGCGGCGGGCTGGAGCGCCCGCTTCAAGGGGGGCTGGCGGGAGACGGAGACCGGTCAGCTCGTCAGCCAGGCCGCCGAGCTCAGTCGCGGCCGGCGCAGGATCGGGATGGCGGTCCTCACCGACGGCCAGCCGTCGATGGGCTACGGGATCGAGACGGTCGAGGGAGTGGCCGCGCGCCTGCTCGGGCGCTAGCGGCCCTCGCCGCAAGCTTCGCCGCGCTCGACCGGGATCCGGACGCGCTTGGACTCGTAGGCCCCGTAGGGCACGAGCTCCGCCCGCAGCGAGCGGCGGGCGCGCTCGACCTCCTCGTTCATCTTCCGCTCCATCTCCTCGGTGCGGCGTCGCATCGTGCGCAGCTCGGCGCGCATCTCGTCGAGTCGCGCCTCGAGCTCGAGCACCGTCTCGACGCCGGCGAGGTTGAGCCCCTGCTCGGCGGTCATCTCCTGGATCCGGCGGAGCTGCTCGACGTCCTCGTGCGAGTACAGGCGGGTGTTCTTCGGCGAGCGCTTCGGCTGGATCAGCCCGCGCGCCTCGTACATGCGGAGCGTCTGCGGGTGCATTTCGGCGAGCTCGGCGGCGACCGAGATCATGAAGACGCCGCGAGCGCGATCGATCTCCGTCTCGACGGTCGTCGTCCGGCGCACGATCCGGCGCCCCTCCTCCTGATCTCCCGCGTCGCTCACGCCGCACCAACCTTGCCCGCTTCGTCGGATCGATCCTGGCGCCGTGCGTCGCGGAGGAGGTGCTCGCGCGGGTCACGGTCGTCGAGCGAGCGGCTCAGCTCGTCGAGCGCCTGGCGCCCCTTGCGGTCGAGGTCCTTCGGGATCTCGACGCCGAAGCGGTAGTGGATGTCGCCGCGGCTGCCGCGGGCCCCGGCGCCGGTCTTCGGCGGTCCCTCGCCGCGCAGCCGCTGGACCGCGCCGTGCTGGGTGCCCGGCGCGACGCGGATCCGCTTCGTCCCCCGCAGGGTGGGGACCTCGACGTTGGCGCCGCCGACCGCCTCGGCGATCGTGATCGGAACCTCGACCTCGAGGTTGCCGTCGGGACGCGACTTGAAGATCGGGGAGGCGGCGACGCGCGTGGTCACGAAGAGGTCCCCGGCGGGGCCGCCGAGCGGGCCGTCCTCGCCCTTGCCGGCGAGGCGGATGCGGGTGCCGTCGCGAACGCCGGCCGGCACGTTCACCCGGTAGCGCTTGCGCTGATGGGTGAGGCCGCTGCCGCGGCACTCGGGGCACGGCTTCTCGACGACCTGCCCGCGGCCGCCGCACTGCGGGCAGGGCTGGCTGATCGAGAAGAACCCCTGGCTCTGCGCGTCGATCCCGCGGCCGTCGCAGCGCGGACAGGTCTGCGGCTTGGTGCCGGGCGCGGCGCCGCTGCCGGCGCAGGTGCCGCAGGTCGCCTGCTTGGGGACCGTGACGGCGATCTGCGTCCCCTCCATCGCCTGCTCGAAGGTGAGCTTGATCTCCGTCTCGAGGTCCCTTCCGCGCGCCGGCTCGGGGGTGCCGCCGCGGCGGCCGAAGACGCCGGAGAGGATGTCACCGAGATCGCCGACGCCGACGGGGAACCCGCCCGGGCCGGGCCCGCCGCGACCGAAGCCGCCGAACATCCCGCCGGCGTCGAATTGCTTGCGCTTCTCCGGGTCCTTGAGCGTCTCGTACGCCGCGCCGACCTCCTTGAACCGCTCCTCGGCGCGGGCGTCGTCGGGGTTGCGATCCGGGTGCAGCTCGCGGGCGAGCTTGCGGTAGGCCTTCTTGATCTCCTCGTCGCTCGCCTTGCGGTCGACGCCGAGGACGTCGTATGGATCGCGCGCCATCGGGGGCCTCCTAGCCGCTCACGATCACGCGGGCGGGACGGATCACGTGCTCGTCGACCCGGTAGCCCTGCTCGAGGGTCTCGAGCACCGTGCCCGGCTCCACGCCCTCGGCCGGCGCCGGTGGAGATCGCCTCGTGCAGGACGGGGTCGAAGCGCTCCCCGACCGGGTCGTAGGAGGTGACGCCGGCGCGCTCGAGGCCGGTGCGCAGCTCCCGGTAGACGAGGGCCACTCCCTCCGCGAGCGCGTCCCGGGCCGAGACCTCCTTGCTCGCCGGCTCGTCCTCGGGAGGAGTCCCCTCGGGGTCGACCCCGGCCGCGGTCAGCGCGCGCTCGAGGTTGTCGAGCGCCGGCAACAGCCGCTGCGCCAGCGTGGTCCGCCCGCGGCGCTCGGCCTCCGCCGCCTGAGTGGTCGCCCGCCGCTTGTAGTTCTCGAAGTCGGCCCGGGAGCGACGCGCGAGCTCGAGGTACTCGTCCCGCTCCCGCAGCGCGTCGGCGAGCGGGTCGGGCTCGGGCTGCGGCTCCTCGATGGGCGCCGCATCCGCCTCGGCGGCCTCGCCGTCGACCGGCTCCTCCTCGACCACCTCGGCGTCGACGACCTCGGGCTCGCTGGGGGCGGACCCGCCGTCCGCCCCCGCTTCCCGTTCCTCCTGCGATGTCGCCTCGTCGGTCATCTACCGCTGCTCTTCCTCGACGACCTCGGCATCGACGATCTCCTCCTCGGACTCGGCGGGGTCGCCGCCGTTCGTCGCGGCTGCTCCCGTCCGCGCCCGCGGCCTGAGCCTGAGCCTGGGCGTTGGCGTAGATCTGCTCGGAGGCCTTGTGGAAGGCCGCCTCGGCCGCCGCGGTCTTCGACCGCAGCTCCTCGACGTCGGTCGAGTCGAGCGCCGACTTCAGCGCCTCGATCTCGCCCGTGATCTCGGTCCGGGTCGCCTCGTCGATCGAGTCCTCGTGCTCCTTCAGCTCCTTCTCGAACTGGAAGGCGCGGGCCTCGGCGATGTTGCGGGCCTCGGCCAGCTCCTTCGCCTTGCGGTCCTCCTCGGCGTGCGACTCGGCGTCGGAGACCATGTTCTGGACCTCCTCGTCGGAGAGGCCGGAGCCGCCCTTGATCTCGATCGTCTGCTCCTTGCCCGTCCCGAGGTCCTTGGCGGAGACGTTGAGGATGCCGTTGGCGTCGATGTCGAACGTGACCTCGATCTGCGGCATGCCGCGCGGCGCCGGCGGGATCCCGGTGAGCTGGAACTTGCCGAGCGACTTGTTGCCGCTCGCCATCTCCCGCTCGCCCTGGAGCACGTGGACCTCGACCTGGGTCTGGTTGTCGTCGGCGGTCGAGAACGTCTCCGACCGCTTCGACGGGATCGTCGTGTTGCGCTCGATCAGCTTCGTCATCACGCCGCCCTTGGTCTCGATGCCGAGGGTCAGCGGGGTGACGTCGAGGAGCAGGACGTCCTTGACGTCGCCGGCGAGCACGCCCGCCTGGATCGCGGCGCCGACGGCGACGACCTCGTCCGGGTTGACGCCCTTGTGCGGGCTCCTTGCCGGTCAGCTCCTTGACCTTCTCCTGGACGGCCGGGTTGCGGGTCATCCCGCCGACCATCACGACGTGGTCGATGTCCTGGCCGGCGTCGGAGAGCGCCTGCTTGACCGGCGCGACGACCCGGTCGAGCAGGTCGCTCGTCAGCTCGTCGAGCTTCGCCCGCGAGAGCTTGATCTCGAGGTGCTTGGGCTGGCCGTCGACCGCCGTGATGAACGGCAGGTTGATCTGCGTCTCCTGCGTGGTGGAGAGCTCGATCTTGGCCTTCTCGGCGGCCTCGTAGAGACGCTGGAGCGAGTTCTTGTCGGCGGCCAGGTCGATGCCCTGGTCGCGCTTGAACTCGGCGACGAGCCAGTTGACGATCGCCGCGTCCCAGTTGTCGCCGCCGAGGTGGTTGTCGCCGGCGGTCGACTTGACCTCGAAGACGCCGTCGCCGATCTCGAGCACGGAGACGTCGAAGGTGCCGCCACCGAGGTCGAAGACCAGGATCGTCTGGTCGGCGGTGCCCTCCTTGTCGAGGCCGTAGGCGAGCGAGGCCGCGGTCGGCTCGTTGATGATCCGCTTGACGTCGAGGCCGGCGATCTTGCCGGCGTCCTTGGTCGCCTGGCGCTGATCGTCGTTGAAGTAGGCCGGGACCGTGATCACGGCGCCGTCGACGCTCTCGCCGAGCTTGGCCTCGGCGTCGGCCTTGATCTTCTGCAGGATCATCGCCGAGATCTCCGGCGGGCTGTACTGCTTGTCGCCGATGTCGACGCGCACGTCGCCGTTGGGGCCGGGGGTGACGTCGTAGGGGACGATCCGCTCCTCCTCCTTGACCTCGGCCTCCTTGCGGCCCATGAAGCGCTTGATCGAGTAGACGGTGCGCTCGGGGTTCATCACCGACTGGCGCTTGGCGACGGTGCCGACGAGGCGCTCGCCGGAGTCGGTGAACGCCACGACCGAGGGGGTGGTGCGCCCGCCCTCGGAGTTCTCGAGCACGGTCGGCTCGCCGCCCTCCATGACCGCGAAGCAGGAGTTCGTCGTGCCCAGGTCGATTCCGATGGTCTTGCCCATGTGAGTTGTCCTTTCAGAGAAGATCCCGGAGAGGTCGCTCACCGGGGCTAATTCGCAGGCTTGATGAAATCTGAGTGCGAGGCTAGCAGATGTGTTCCGGCGCCCTCAAGCGCCGCGGGAGCGCGCAACCGGCTCGCGCACCTTCGGGGCGCCGCTAGGGTTGGAGCCCTTGCCGGGAGGCGGAGGACCACCGGCGGCACCCACCGTGAAGAGAGGAACATCTTGAGAAACCAACTCGGCGGCGGCGTCATGCGCCCCCGCACCATGCTGCTCGCGCTGCTCGCGCTGGCGATGGCCCGTGATGGCGCCCGCATCGGCGCGCGGCGAGTCTCAGCGCCGCAGCGCTGCCGAAGAAGAAGCCGGCGAAGATCACCGTGATGACGCGAAACGTCTATCTCGGAGCCGATCTTGGCCCGGCGATCGGCGCAGCGAGCCTCGCTGAGGCGGTCGACGGTGCCGGACGAGATCTGGAATGAGGTCGTATCGACCGACTTCCCGAGAGCGGGCTATCCCGCTCGGAAGGAGATCCTCGAGGCCCAAGCCGCAGCTCGTTGGCCTGCAGGAGGTCGCCCTATGGCGGACCCAGGAGCCGAGTGACAACGGCTGGAGCGAAAGCGGCGGCGTGGGCGAGCCGGCAACGAAGGTCACGTACGACTTCCTGGCGCTGCTGATGGACCAGATCGACAGCCAAGTACAAGGTCGTCGGGGTTCAGGAGGAGTTCGACGCAGGAGCTCCCAGCCGACCTGCGACGACGACGATTCGACGGGGACACCGCCTTTCGGCGCCGACTCGACGCGCGTCTGACGATGCGCGACGTGATCCTTGTCCGAAAGAACAGCAAGGTGAAGGCCAAGAAGAAGACCGTCAAGAAGGGTCACTTCGAGAACCTCTACACCGCCGACGTCGGTGGCGCGGAGATCAACGCCAAGCGCGGCTGGCTCTCCGTCGAGGCCACCTACAGGAAGAGCACGAAGACGAGAAAGAACAAGTTCAGCTTCGTCAACACGCACCTCGAGGCCTTCGGCGACCCGAAGATCCGGGAGGCGCAGGCCAAGGAGCTGTTCGGCACGGCGACGCGAAGGTCCGCTGAACACGAAGAAGAAGGTCGTCCTCGTCGGCGATCTCAACTCCGGTCTGCCGGATCCGCACAACATCGGCGCCGGTGGCGGCGGTAGCGCGGATCCTGACGACACGCTGGCGTTCCGTGCGCTGAAGAAGTTCGGCATGCAGGATCGCGGCGCGGTCCAGACCTGCTGCTACCCGGACATATTCGACCCGATGGCGACGTTCGACCACACGGTCGACCACATCCTGGTCAAGCCGAAGGCGAAGCTGATCGACGCTACGTCACCGGGGACGATGCCAGCGAGCGGACGCCGCTCAGGGCTGTGGCCGTCCGACCACGGTGGCGTCGTCGCCAAGCTCAAGCTGAAGAAGTAGCTCGAGCGGACAATCGATGAGGAGCGGGGCGGTCGAGAGGCCGCCCCGCTCTCGTGCGAGGGCCTAGCGACCGCGCCGCTTCTGGGCGGCGGTCGTCGTTCTGGGGGCCGACGCGGTTGGGGCGCGTTCGTGCCCGCGGCTGCCCAGGGTCGGATTTGGTTGGCGGTGAGGGGAGCGGAGGGCCGCCCATTCCCCCGCCGGCGACCTACTGGCCGGCGACCCTCGCCACGAAGTTCGAGACCGTTTCGGCGTTCTCGCCCTGGAGGATTCCCGCGGGCATCGCGCCGTTGCCGAAGCCGTTCTCGATCGCGCTCTCGACGCGCTGCTGGGTCGAGTCGATCAAGGTCTGGTCCGTCGCCGGGCCGGTGCCCGCCAGGCGCTCGTCGAGGTTCGGGCCGACGACGCCGTAGGTGCCGGCGCGGGCGAGCGTGTGGCAGCGGCCGCAGTTCGTCACGAACATCTCGCGCGTGTGCTCGTCGCTGCTTGCGACCTTCTCCGGCGAGGAGGCCTCGGAGCCGTCCTTGTTGAACGCCCAGAGCGGAATCAGCACCGCGAGGAGGAGGGCGACCGCGCCGAATGAGATGAAGGTGCGCTTGTTCATGTGCCTGGATGGCGGGCTCAGGGGTCCCGCAGCGGCGCGGATACTACCCGTTGGCCCGCCGCCGGATGGGCGGCTCAGGCCACGGGCTGGACCGTCCCCGCGCGTCGCGCGACGCACATCCGGGCCAGGGCGCACTGCCCGCAGCGGGGACGCGGACGGCAGACCGAGCGACCGTGGGCGATCAGGTTCAGGTGCAGCTCGTAGGCATCGGCGGGGTCCGGTCACGGCCAGCATCTCGTCGTGAGCTCCCTCGAGGGAGATCGCCGGGGGAAACAGACCGAGCCTGCCGCCGACGCGGTGGACGTGGGTGTCGACCGGGATCTCGGGGCGGTCGAGGGCGAAGATCATCACGCAGGCGGCCGTCTTGCGGCCGACCCCCGGCAGGGAGGTGAGGTAGTCGATGACCTCCTGCCGCGGCGTCTCCCGCAGCCAGTCGAGGTCGGGCTCCGGGCCGAGCTGGGCGAGCACGTGCTGGATCCGCGGCCCCTTGGTGTTGGCGAGCCCGCCGGGCCGGATCGCCTCGATCACCTCGGCCGCCGGCGCGTCGCGGATCGCCCGCCAGTCGTCGAACCGATCGCGTAGGCGCCGGTAGGCGACGTCGCGGTTGTTGTCGTTCGTGTTCTGGGAGAGGATCGTCAGGACGAGCTCGTGGACCGGGTCGCCGTGCGGATCGTTGCGGCGCGATCCGTACATCTCCCGCAGCCGGTCGCGGATCGCGAGCGACCCGTTTGCGCGACGGCCGGCGCCACCCCTTCGGCACCGGGAAGCGGGGTCGCCGGTCGAGGTCGCCTGCCCGCTCCGCCGCCTCGCGCTCCGCCGATCGGGCGTAGCCGCGCTCGCCGCCGCCGCTCATCGCTCGAACGCCCCGAGCCGGGTGCAGGCCTCGGCCGCCGCGCGGACCGCCCTCTCCATCGGCTTCGCCGGCATCGGCGAGCCGCCAGCCGTTCTCGTGCAGGCCGGCCGCGAGGGTGCCGAGGAAGATGTCGCCGGCGCCGAGCGGCGAGACGACCTCGACGGCGGGAGGGGTCACCTCCACCGCGCACGCGCCGCGGGCGATCGCCGGCCCGGCTCCCGCGGTGATCACGACGAGCTCGGGCCCCTGGCTCGAGCAGAAACTCCGCCGCGTCTCCCAGATCCGCGCCGGGACCGAGGCCGGCCAGCCACCGGGCCTCCGGCGAGTTGCACTTGAGCACGGCAGCCGAGGCCGCCAGGTCGAGGCTCAGTCGCGCGCGCCAGGTCGAGGTCGGCCCAGCGGCCGGGCCGCAGGTTCGGGTCGAAGACGACCGGGGTCCCGGCGCGGGCGGCCGCCCGGCAGACGTCGAAGGTGATCTCCCGCGAGCCCTCGCCGGGGAGCGTGTTGGAGCCGACGACGATCGCTCCGGCCGCCTCGACGAGCTCCTCCTCCCGGCCGGCGAGGGTGGCGATCCCCTGCTCGATCCCGTCCGCCTGGACCCGGAAGGCCGGCTCGGCTTGCCGGTCCAGGGTCGCGAACGCGTACGGAGTCGGCGCGCCGGGGACCAGCGCGTGGAAGGCGAGTCCGACGCCCTCCGCGGTCAGCCGCTCGCGCAGATAGCGCCCCCACTCGTCGTCGCCGCAGCCTCCCGCCAGCTCCGCCGCCGCGCCCGCCCGCCGGGCCGCGACCGCGACGTTCGCCAGGGCGCCGCCGAAGTGGACCTCGAAGCGCGACGCCTCCGCCGGGTCGTCCAGCGGGTCCGGGCAGATCAGGTCGACGAGGGCCTCCCCGACGCAGATCAGGGGGCCGCCGCCTTCGCCGCCGTCTCGACCTGCTCCCGCCTGCACCGCTCGAGGATAGGTTCTGCGCAATGGGCGCAGCCATCACCGAGCGCGAGGTCGAGGCCGGCGGGATCAGGATCCTCTGCCGGGAGGTGGCGGGAGCGGGCCCGCCGGCGATCTTCGTCCACGGGAACCCGACGCAGTCGGCGGACTGGGTCCCGTTCCTCGAGCGGATGGAGGGCCCCGCCATCGCCTTCGACCTGCCCGGGTTCGGGAGGTCGGAGCGGCCGGACCCGGCGCGGTTCGACCACTCCCTCTGGTCGTACGCCGACGTCATCGAGGAGCTCTTCGACAAGCTTGCCCCGGACGGCTACCGGCTCGTCACCCACGACTGGGGCGTGGTCGCCCTGGTCGCCGCGCAGCGTCATCCCGAGCGGGTCCAGCGGCTCGTGGTGATCAACAGCGTGCCCCTGACCGCGCGCTACCGCTGGCACTGGGTG
Source organism: uncultured Solirubrobacterales bacterium (assembly GCA_963839535.1). Taxonomy (GTDB): domain Bacteria; phylum Actinomycetota; class Thermoleophilia; order Solirubrobacterales; family 70-9; genus RHKX01. Next base: position 101,993 of record CAWIVF010000013.1, on the reverse strand, counting down.
GCGCGGATCTGGCGCCGGCGCGGAGTGGGGGAGGCGTTCAACGCGATCAACAGCAAGCCCGCGACGGGGGCGCTGCTGCGGCTCGCCCGGCCGGGCCGGCGCCCGATGCCCCCGGGGTTCGTCGAGATGGTCTGGTCGGGCTGGGACGCGGGCATGCGCCGGGCGGTCCTCGGGCTCTACCGCTCGGCCGACCCGGGCGAGCTCGAGGCGGCCGGGGCCCGGCTCGGCGAGATCACCTGCCCGGCGCTGGTGGTCTGGGGCCAGCGCGATCCCTACATCGGCCCCGACCAAGGCCGCGGCTGGGCGGAGGCGCTGCCGGGCGCCGAGCTCGTGGCGCTGGAGGGGGCCGGGCACTGGCCCTGGATCGACCGTCCCGAGACGATCGACCGCGTTGTCGCCTTCCTCGGCGAGTAGGTTGGGCGGCCGCATGAGCGAATCGAACCCCCGACCCCGCGGCGAGCTCCGCGAACTCGCGCGCGACGCGCTGATCGAGTCGCGACTGACACCGAACGCGATCTCGATGACCGGGCTGGTGCTGAACGTCGCCGCCGCGGTCCTGGTGGTCCAGGACCTGTTCGTGCTCGGCGCGATCGCCTTCATCGTCGGCTCGATCATGGACACGCTCGACGGCCGCTACTCGCGGATGTCGGGGAAGGGGACGCCGTTCGGCGCGTTCCTCGACTCGACCCTCGACCGGATCGAGGAGGGGGTGGTCCTGGCCGCGGTCTGCTGGCACTACGCCGAGCGCGGCGACGAGGTCGTGGCGGCCGCCTGCCTGCTCGTGGTCCTCGGCTCGCTGATGGTCTCCTACACCCGCGCCCGGGCCGAGGCGCTCGGGGTCGAATGCAAGGTCGGCCTGGCGACCAGGCCCGTGCGCGTGGTCATCCTCTCCGCCGGCCTCCTGTTCGCCGATCACGAGCTGATCGCCGACGTCGACCTGCTCCCGGCGGCGATCTACGCGATGGTCGTGCTGACCGCATTCACCGTCGGCCAGCGGGTCTGGCACGTGCGCGGCCAGCTGATCGAGCTGGACTCGCGGAACTGAGACGGTCCCGCCCAGGCGGGACGCGTCTGCCACACCTGTAACCAAAGCGGGGGTATGGTGTCCCTTGGCGTCCGGAGCCGCATGCGCACTTCTGATCAGGCCGATTCCCGGCCGGCGGCGCCAGCGCTCCAGACGACGATCCCGCACTTGATCCACACCCAGGAGGCGTTCGCCACCAGATGAGCACCAGCAACGGCAGCAACGGCAACGGCGCAGGACGCGCAGACGACGGCAAGGTCCGCGTCGCGATCGTCGGAGTCGGCAACTGCGCCAACTCCTTCATCCAGGGCGTCCAGTTCTACAAGGACGCCGATCGCAACGAGGACGTTCCCGGCCTCATGCACGTCGACCTCGGCGGCTACCACGTCAACGACATCGAGTTCACGGCTGCCTTCGACATCGACTCGGAGAAGGTCGGCAAGGACCTCAGCGAGGCGATCTGGTCCGGTCAGAACAACACGATCAAGTTCGCCGAGGTGCCGGAGATGGGCATCAAGGTCGAGCGCGGGATGACCCACGACGGCCTCGGCAAGTACCTCAAGCAGCGGATCACCAAGGCCCCCGGCCCGACCGCCGACATCGTCGGGATCCTCAAGGAGACGAAGACGGACGTCCTCGTCTGTTACCTCCCGGTCGGTTCCGAGGACGCGACGAAGTGGTACGTCGAGCAGGCCCTCGCCGCCGGCGTCGGCTTCGTCAACTGCCTCCCCGTGTTCATCGCCCGTGAGGACTACTGGGACAAGCGCTTCCAGGACGCCGGGCTGCCGATCATCGGCGACGACATCAAGTCGCAGGTCGGCGCCACGATCGTCCACCGTCAGCTCGCCCGCCTCTTCCACGAGCGCGGCGTGCATCTCGAGCACACCTCCCAGCTCAACGTCGGCGGCAACATGGACTTCTTCAACATGCTCGAGCGCGAGCGGCTCGACTCGAAGAAGATCTCGAAGACCAACGCCGTCACCTCGGTCATGGGGACGGAGCTGCCCGACGACGACGTGCACGTCGGCCCCTCCGACTACGTGCCGTGGCTGACCGACCGCAAGTGGGCCCACATCCGGCTCGAGGGCAAGAGCTTCGGCGACGTGCCGCTCAACGTCGAGCTGAAGCTCGAGGTCTGGGACTCGCCGAACTCGGCGGGCGTCGTCATCGACGCGGTCAGGCTGATCAAGCTGGCGCTCAACAACGGCATCGCCGGCCAGCTCGACGGGCCCTCGTCCTACCTGATGAAGTCGCCGCACACGCAGCGTCCCGACGCGGACGCGCGCCTGCACACCGAGGAGTTCATCGCGAAGAACTCGCGCAGCAAGGAAGCTGCGGCGGAGGCGAAGAAGGCGGCGAAGGAAGCGGCCAAGACCGCTTAGGGCGCCGGACCGCGCCGCCGCCTAGGCGGCGGCGCTCGCCGCGCCGCTGAGCGGCTCGGGAGCCGGCCGGCCGAGGATCAGGTCGGCGGCCTTCTCGGCGATCATGATCGTCGGCGCGTTCGTGTTGCCGCGGATGATCGTCGGCATCACCGAGGCGTCGGCGACGCGCAGGCCCTCGATCCCGCGCACGCGCAGCTCGGGGTCGACGACCGAGTCGTCGTCGGATCCCATCCGGCAGGTGCCGACGGGGTGGTAGAGCAGCTCGCAGCGGCGGCGGATGTCGCTGCTCGAGGTCCTCGTCGCTGCTGACGGCCGGGGCCGGGGTAGATCTCCCTGGCCGTCGCCTCGGCGAGCGGCGCGGTGGCCGCCAGCTCGCGCGAGAGCTTGATCCCGGCGAGCATCGCCGCCATGTCCTCGGGGTCGGTCAGGTGGTTGCCGAGGAGCGTCGGCTTCGCGGTCGGATCGGAGCTGCGCAGCCGCAGCTCGCCGCGTGCCTTCGGTGCGACGAGGACCGGGCCCATCGTGAAGGCGTGGCCGTCGAAGTCCTCGAACCCGTTGTCCGAGAAGAACGCCGGGGCGAGGTGGAACTGCAGGTCGGGAGGCCCGTCGGACCCGTCCGAGCGGGTGAAGATGAACGCCTCGCAGACCGACGAGGTCAGCGGGCCGCTGCGGCGGACCAGGAACTCGAGCGCCGCGGCCGGCCGCTGCGCGTCGAGCAGCGAGTGGCCGATCGCCGACTCCCAGATGCAGACGACGTAGGGGTGGTCCTGCAGGTTGCGACCGACCTCGGCCAGGTCGACCTGCGACTCGATGCCGACCTCGCGCAGCCGTGACGGCGCGCCGATCCCGGAGAGCATGAGCAGCTGCGGTGATCCGATCGCCCCGGCCGTGAGGATCACCTCGCGGCGCGCCCTGGCGACCGCGCCCGGCGCCTCGCCGGCGAGCTTGACCCCACGCGCCCGACCGCCCTTGAGCTCGAGGCCGACGGCGGTGGTCCGCCTGGCGACCGTCAGGTTCGGCCGGCCGATGGCCGCCTTGAGGAAGCCGTCGGCGGTGCTCCAGCGGCGGCCGCCCTTCTGCGTCACCTGGGCCAGGCAGACCCCGTCCGGCTCGCCGTCGTTGTAGTCGGGGTCGAAGGGGAAGCCGTGCTCGCGCGCGGCGCCGACCATCAGGTCGGTCAGCTTGCGCGGGCTGCGCGGGGCCGCGACGTTGACCTGACCGCCCTTGGCGTGGGTGGCGGTGGCGTCGCCCTCGTAGTGCTCGGAGCGCAGGAAGTAGGGGAGGACGTCCTCCCATCCCCAGCCGTCGCAGCCGGCATCGTCGCGCCAGCCGTCGTAGTCGGCGCGGTGGCCGCGGACGTAGAGCATCGCGTTCATCGAGCTCGACCCGCCGATCCCCTTGCCGCGGGGCACGTAGATCTCGCGGTTGTCCAGACCGGGCTCGGGGCCGCTCGAGTGATCCCAGTCGAGCTTCGTGCGGAACTGCTCGGCGAATGCCGCGGGGATCGCGATCTTCGGCGACAGCGCCCGCCCGCCGGCCTCGATCAGCAGGACCTCGGCGCCATCGGCGCTGAGCCGGTCGGCGAGCACGCAGCCCGCCGAGCCCGCTCCGACGATCACGTAGTCGTAGTCGCTCACCTCGCGGCGATCCTAGCGCCGCGCGCCCGCCCCGACGCCCGGCTGCGGGGAAGTCGAGGGCGCGCATCTATCCTCACGGGGTGCCCGCTCGCGACCGCTTGACGATCGCCCACGTCTCGCCGTACCCGTGGGGCGAGCACCACGAGGTCAACGCCTACGTCGGCGGCGCTGCCGCGGAGCTCTGCCGAGCGCGGCCACCGGGTCGTGGTCGCCGCCCCCGGCGGGACCCGGGCCGAGCTGAAGCGAACCGGCGCGGCGATCGACGAGGCGCGCGCGCGGCCCGCGGCGATCTTCGGCGGCGGATGGGAGGGCCAGCGCGCGGCCGAGGGCGGCCCCGCCGTCCTCTCGGTCGGCCCGGCGATCCCCCTGCCGGGCGGCTCCCGCCCCCGGCCGGCGCCGGTGCCGGTCGACATCGGCGCGCTCGCTCGAGGGGCTGCTGACCTCGATCGACTTCGACATCGTCCACGTCCACGACCCGTTCGCCCCGAGCGTCTCCTCGGCCGCGCTGCGTCACTCGCGGACGCTGAACGCGGCGACGTTCCACCTGCCGACGGAGCGGGTGCTCTCGACCCAGGTCGCGCGGCCGATCGTCGAGATCTTCTTCGGCAGGCTCGACGCCCGCACCGTGACCGGCCGCTCGACGGGCGAGCTGCTCAACCGCTTCTTCCCCGGCCGCTACGACGTCCTCGCTCCCGCGGCGGAGGTCGGGCCCGCAGCTGTGGCAGGCGGAAGCGCCCCGCATCGTGTATTGCGGCCGCGAGGAGCGCGGGGCCCTGCGGATGTTCCTGCGGGCTCTGCGGCGGCTGCCGCTCGAGCTCGAGTGGGAGGCCGACGTGCTGATCGAGGACCCGAGCCTGGCGACGCCGCGGCTCAACCGGGCGCTGCGCGAGCGCGTGCGCATCCACCGCGGCGCGGACGCGAGCGTCCAGGCGCTGCTCGGGTCCGCCGACATCGTCTGCGCCGCGTCCGGCGGCCCCCGTCCCGCGCCGAGCCTGATCCTCGGCGCCTTCGCCGCGGGGGCGGTGCCGGTGGTCTCCCAGATCGAGCCCTACGAGGAGCTGCTCGAGCCCGGGCCCGAGGCCGGCTTCTCGTTCCCCCCGGGGGACGCGATCACGCTTGCGGGCCAGATCGAGCGGCTGCTCGCCAACGAGGGGCTGCGCGGCCGGATGGCGACGGCGGGGCGGAGGTCGGCGCGGTCCTTCGCGGATCTCGGCGACGAGCTCGAGGCCATGTACGCGCGGATGGCCGCCCGCCGCCACGACGACGGCGGCAACCCCGAGATCCGCCGCCGGGTCTCGCGCCGCCGGACGATCGACTGCGACATCCACATGCACACCGACCACTCCAACGACTGCGCCACGCCGGTCGAGGTGCTGCTCGAGACCGCCAAGGACCGCGGCATGGGCGCGATCGCGATCACCGACCACAACGAGGTCTCGGGAGCGCTCGCCGCCCGTGAGATCGCCGAGCGCGACGGCGGGATCAAGGTGATCGTCGCCGAGGAGGTGAAGACCGCCGAGCAGGGCGAGGTGATCGGGCTCTTCCTCGAGGAGAAGATCGAGAAGGGGATGACGATGGCGGAGACGATCGCCGAGATCCGCCGCCAGGGCGGGCTCGTGTACGTCCCGCACCCGTTCGATCGCCTGCACTCCGTGCCCGACTACGAGCACCTGCTCGACATGGTCGAGGAGATCGACATCCTCGAGGTCTTCAACCCCCGGGTCGCCTTCAGCGCCTTCAACGAGGAGGCGGAGCGGTTCGCCGCCAAGTACCGGATCGTCCCGGGCGCGGGCTCCGACGGTCACGTCGCCCAGGCGCTCGGCAGCGTCCGGATCCGGATGAACGACTTCGACGGGCCGGAGGAGTTCCTCGAGTCGATGCGGAGCGCCGACATCGTCCGCAAGCACAAGAACCTCGTCTACGTGCAGGCCCTGAAGTGGATGCAGGCCGCCTCCGGGCAGGCGGGCGGTCGCAAGGAGGTCGCCGACCCGCGTCCGGTGCGGGGCGGGCGCGGTTCGGAGGCGCGGCGGCGTCGCGCGGGCAGCGCCGGGCGCGGCAAGAGTTGATTCAGGCGGGCATAACGAAGTGCAACCACAAGGAGAGGGACCCGGGCCGTCAAAGAAGTCGCCCGCTGTGCCCACCACCGAGGATCAGATCAAGGAGAAGTACCTCGAGCGCGCGATCCGCGAGCTCAACGGACTGACCCACGAGCTCCAGGACTGCCAGGAGTGCCCGCGCGGCAACCTGATGCCGGTGCTGGGCTCGGGCCATCCGCAGGCCGACGTGATGCTGCTCAAGCACGCGCCGAGCCCGGCGGAGATCGAGGAGGGCGTCGCCTTCTACGGCCGCGCCGGCAACGCGGTGATGAAGTCGCTGAAGCGGCTCGGGATCGATCCGCTGGTCGTCTACGGCACGCTCGCCGCGAAGTGCCCGCTCGCCGATCCGGCGCTCGCCTCGCCGAACTGCGTGGCCCGGCTGGTCCGGGAGGTCGCCATCGTCGAGCCGCGCTGCATCGTCGTGATGGGGGAGGAGGCCCTCGATTCGCTCAACGACGTCGGCATCCCGCTGGCCGACGAGGTCTTCCCGAGCCCCGGCCGGATCCAGCCGCTGACCCCGACGATCGACGTGATCTTCACCCCCGACATCGACCTCTCGCTCGACTCCGAGGGCGCCAAGCGCGACTTCTGGCGCGCCTTCCGTGCTCTCGGCGAGTGGTACGAGGACCTGCCGCCCTACTGATCGACGCGGCGGGCCGGCGGTCGCCGGTGGGTACATTCCGGCGGTGCGTGCCTTCCTCCAGGTCATCGGCTTGGTCCTCACGGTCCTCGCCGCCATGGTCATCGGCTTCGGCGTTCCCCTGCTCTGGATCTGGATCGGCTCGCAGCTCCAAGGCGACACCGGCGCAACCAACGTCGACTTCTCGGTCGCGATGGCGGTGCTCTTCGGGATCATCCTCACCTACGTCCTGCTGCTCTACCTCGCCGGCGTCGTGATGCATCGCCTCGACCGGGCCGCCGCCGAGCGCCCGGGCGCCTCCCGCGCTCCCTGGATGCGAGGGATGACCGACACCCGCCGGCCGGGCCAGAACACCATGAGCGGCGTCGAGCGCGTGTTCGTCGTCACGACGATGATCGTCACCGCCGCCTTCTGGCTCTGGTTCGCCTTCAAGGCGGGGAGCCCCCTGCCGAACCAGTAGGCATGCGGCCGTGAACGCGCAGGTCCGCTTCGAGAACAACCGCCGGCTGCTCGGCGCCCGCGACACGATGGACCGCTGCTACGCCGAGGCCCTCGACATCGAGGCGATGGCCCGCTCGGTCCACCTCTCCCGCGCGCACTTCATCCGCAGCTTCAAGGAGGCGTTCGGGGAGACGCCGCACCGCTACCTGCAGCGCCGCCGGATCGAGCGCGCGATGTGGATGCTGCGCGTCGACGACCGGCCGGTGACGGAGGTCTGCCTCGACGTCGGGTTCTCCAGCCTCGGGACGTTCAGCCGCACCTTCCACGAGGTCGTCGGGGTCTCGCCGAGCGCCTATCGGCGCCGCGCGCGCGCCGAGCCCGAGAAGGCGGCGCAGCGCGCCTACGTGCCCGGCTGCTACCAGCGGGCCTGGGACCGGCCATCGAGCACTTTCGGAGAAGACACGGCGGCCGAGCGCGACTAGCTTGGCCGCATGATCAACGCAATCTCACACTCACGCATATTCGTCCCCGACCAAGACGCGGCCCTCGACTTCTACGTCGGCAAGCTCGGCATGGAGGTGAGCGCGGACGTCGACGTGGAGGTGATGCGCTGGCTCACCGTCAACGTGCCCGGCGCCCCCGAGCATCACATCCTGCTCGAGCGGCCCGGCGGCCCCTACATGGACGACGACACCACGGCTCAGATCACGGAGCTGATCGGCAAGGGAATGCTCGGCATGGCGATCCTGACCACAGATGACTGCCGCAAGGACTACGAGGAGCTGAAGGCGAAGGGGGTCGAGTTCACCGAGGAGCCGGGGGAGCGGTTCTACGGCATCGACTGCGGGTTCCGTGATCCCTTCGGCAACCACATCCGCCTGGTCCAGCCGGCTCCCGACCCGATCGAGTACCCCGGCTCCGAGAGCTGAGGCCGGCCGTCCGCCGCCGCGCTCAGACGGGCGCGGCGGCCGTCGCCACGCGGTCCATCGCGTCGAAGTTCGCGCTGGCGAGGCCGCGGACGACCACCGTGTCGAGGGCCTCGTAGTCCTCGAGCGCCGGCCCTGCATGGGCGGGCTGCTCGGCGGCGACGCCGACGGTCCCGGGCGGCTCGCCGAGCCGCTCGAAGTGGTCGCGGTAGCCGTCGTGGAGGTCGCGGTAGAAGCCCTCCTCCTTCGCCAGCCGCGTCTCGGCGTCGGCGCCGACGGACGTCCGCACGTAGCCGTAGACGCGCGGCGTCTCGCGGCCGGCGTCGGCGGCGCCCTCCTCCACCTTCTGCTCGCGCCTGGGCGGCGAAGGCGGGGGTCATCCAGTTGAAGAAGGCCCCGTCGTAGTGGGAGCCGGCGAGCGCGCACATCTTCGGTCCCATCGCGGCCAGGATCAGCTTCACGCCGGGGATCGTCTCGCGCAGCTCGTCGTGGACCTCGCGCATCCGGGTCAGGGGCTTCTTCGAGAAGCCGGCGCCGACTCCGATCAGCAGGCGCGAGCGCTCCAGCCCGCACTCGTCGATCTTCTTGTTGATGTCGGCGGGGTCGTTGCGATCGAGGGCGAGCACGGCGACGCCGAGCTTCATCGCCGCCGACCCGTCGGCGAAGTCGGCGAGCGTCTCGATCCCGCTGGCGGCCGGGTGGTCGTTGGACCACATCGAGGTGTAGCCGAGCTCCTCGCAGCGCCCGGCGAGCTGCACCGCGACCGCGGAGTCGAGCCCGGCGGCGACGCCGAATCCACGGGCGTCGCTCACGAGGCGCCTCCGCCCGTCCGCTCGAACAGCGCGACGCACTCGATGTGCGGGGTCTGCGGGAACATGTCCACCGGCCTCACGGCGCTGAGCCTATAACCGGCGTCGACGATCTGCCGCGCGTTCGGGGCCATCGTCGTCGGGTTGCAGGAGACGTAGACGATTCGCTTCGCCTCGCACTCGAGGACCCGCCGGACGATCTTCGCCGAGAGGCCCGCGCGGGGCGGGTCGATGACGACGACGTCGGGCTTGCCCGCCTCCTCGATCAGCGGCCGGATGCCGAGCCGGGCGTCGGCGGCGCGGAACCTCGCGTTGCCGATCCCGTTGAGCTCGGCGTTGGCCTCGGCGTCGACGATCGCGTCGGCGACGTTCTCGATTCCCCAGACCTCGCCGGCGTCGGCGGCCATGCTCAGGCCGATCGTGCCGATCCCGCAGTAGATGTCGAACAGGCGCTCGCCCGAGCTCAGTCCGGCGAGCTCGCGGGCGACGCCGTAGAGGCGCTCGGCGGTCTCGGTGTTCGTCTGCAGGAAGGCGAAGGGGGAGACGCGCAGCTGGAGCTCGCCGAGGCGCTCGGTCAGGAACTCCTCGCCGAGCACGCCGGTCGGGCCGGTGGTCGCGCTCGAGAGCCCGCGGATCATCGTGTGGAGGTCGACCGGTGGCTCGGGGATCTCGGCCTCGGAGGTCACGAGGCGGGTCTGGATCTGCCCGGTTCGGCGGCCCTCGCGGACGATCAGGTTGCGGAGGACGCCCTGCTTCGAGGCCTTGTCGTAGGCCGGCACGCCCTCGGTCGCGGCCCACTCGCGGACGGCGTTGCGGGCGGCGTTGTTGCGCTCGGAGGCGAGCAGGCAGTCGTCGACGTCGACGACGGTCTCCCAGCTCCCCCGCGCGTGGAAGCCGAGCGCCGGCGCGTCCTGCGCGGTCTCGGCGCCGAACGAGTACTCGAGCTTGTTGCGGTAGCGCCACTGCTCCACCGCGGGGACGATCGGGTCGACCTCGATCCCCTCGAAGCCGCCGATGCGGACGAGCGCCTCGCTCACCTGCTCCTGCTTGTGGGCGAGCTGCAGCTCGTAGGGGAGTCCCTGCCACGCGGCTCCGGGGCAGGGCTCGCCGCCGTGCACGCAGCGGTCGGCGATCCGCTCGGGGGCCGGCTCGAGCAGCTCGATCACCGCCGCCTCGGCCCAGGTCTTCTTCGACTTGCCGACCCGCGCCCGCAGGCGGTCCCCCGGCAGGCCGCCGCCGACGAAGATGACGAAGCCCTGCTCGGTGCGGGCGACGCCGCGGCCGCCCTGGGCGAGCGAGTCGATGCGCAGCTCGAGCTCGTCGCCGCGGCGCGGTCGCGCCGGGCGGGGGGCGGCGTCGGGCGCCGCGGTCTGCTCAGGGACGGTCGGTTCCATCGCCGGCATGGTCGCAGCCGGCGGTGGCGGGCCCTGCGTCCCTACGCGAGCCGGCGCTCGATGTCGTCGAGGATCCCCTTGCGGGCCTTGTTGTTCGACTCGTAGGTGCGGACCTTCCGCAGCTCCGGCCGGCCGAGGTCGCCGAGGCGGCTCTTCACCTGCGCGACGCTGAGATCGTCGTAGGCGAGGATCGGGAAGCCCGAGCCGACACCCGCCCGGCGGCGCAGCTTGTCGGCCTGAGCGAGCGGCTCGTCGGCGGCGACGCGGGCGCTCTTCGCGACCCGTCCCGCCGCCTTGCCGGCGCTGCTCCTGGCGGCCTTGGCGCGACCGCCGACCTCGCCGCGTGCGCCCTCGAGCAGCCGCTCGAGCTCAGCGACCAGATCCTCGGTCTGCTTGCGCCCGCGAGCGAGCAGCTTGGAGACCATCTCGTTCGCGTCGCCGCGGGTCATCCGTCCGCGCTTGACCGAGTCGTCGACGACCTCCTGGATGCGCTCCCGGGAGAGGGTCACGCTGCGCTCGAGCGCGTCGCGGAACGCCTCCACGCTCTTGTCGGCGCGGTCGGCGGAGCGTGCGGTGCTCGTGGAGCGCGGCTTCGCCGGCTTCTTCGCGGCCGTCGATCGCTTCCGGGTCGAGGCTGCGGTGCCGGTCTTGCGAGACGACGAGGAAGCGGGCTTCTTGCGGCTCTTGGTCGAGGTCTTCTTGCGGGGAGCGGTGGCCATTCGGGTCCTCCTGATCGCGGGTGTCGAATATCACACAGTGGGGCTCGTCCCAGCAGCGCGACCGGGCCCGCGGGTCGCCCGGTTGCGAGTCAATCCGGGAGGCGGAAGCTGGCCTCGACCGGGCTGTGGTCGGAGAGGCGCACGGGCTTCGGTGGGTCGGACGAGGCGGTCGGGTCGGGGATCTCGCGCCGCTCGGCGGGCCACTGCGCCGGCGGAGTGGCGATCTCGGCTCCCCTGACCAGGAGGTGGTCGATGGCCCGCTCACCGGTCGGCTGCGCGAGGCCGTGCTCGCGCTCGAGCGCCTCGAAGACGTGGCCGCTCTTCGCCGGCCTCAGGTTGAAGTCGCCGCCCAGCAGCAGGGGGGCGTCTCCCGCCCAGCGCACCGCGGCCTCGGCCGCCGTCGGCAGCTCGATCTCGGAGGAGGCGCGCGCCTTGCTCGCGTGCAGGTTGGCGACGCAAAGGCCGCTCGCGAGCCTGGTGAGCGCCATGACGCGGCGCTCGGGGCGGGACGCGATCTGGAGCTGGTCGCGCTCGACGATCGCCGGCGAGCCCGCGAGTGACCCGCGGACCAGGGTCAGGTTCGACCCGCCCTCCCAGGAGCCGATCAGGTCCGGGTTGAGGTCCGCGGCGCGTCGCTGCAGGGCGCCGAGGCCGGGGATGTTGCGGCTGGTGAGCACGAGGTGGGGCTCGGCGTCGGCGGCGATCGCGAGGCCCTCGGCCCAGCGCGGCGGGCACTCCTGCAGCAGGGCCACGTCCCAGTCGGCTGCCGCGATCAGGGCGGCGAAGGCCTCGAAGAGGTTGCGGTTGACCTGCGCGTGGGTGGAGCCGCGCTCGGTCGTGCGGAGCAGGCGCGAGCGCCAGGTGAGCAGCTCGGGCTCCGGCGGTGCGTCGCGCCCGTGGAAGAGGTTCCAGCTGAGCGCGCGAACCTCCACTCGGGCGATTATCGGCGCGAGCCCGGCGGCATCGGCGTGGCTGAGGGCGCGCCGGCCCGGTCGCTCGAGGCCGCGCCGGTAACCTGCCGCGCTTCGATGCCAAAGGACTTCATCACCGGCGAGGAGCTGGCCGACCGGCTTCCCGCGCTGCTCGAGCGGGCTGCCGAGCTGAAGGCCGGGCGCCCCGCCGAGGGGTCCTCGGCGCTGGCGGGACGCTCGGTCGCGCTCGTCTTCGAGCAGCCCTCGACGCGCACTCGCGTCTCCTTCGAGGTCGGGGTCGCCGAGCTCGGCGGCACGCCGATCCAGCTGCGCGCCGACGAGCTGCAGCTCAGCCGTGGCGAGTCGGTCGGGGACGTCGCCCGGGTGCTCTCCCGCTACCTGCACGCGATCGTGATCCGCTCCGGCTCGCACGAGCGGGTCGTCGAGCTGGCCGAGGCGGCCGACGTCCCGGTGATCAACGCGCTCACGCCGCTTCACCATCCCGTGTCAGGCGATCGCCGACCTGCTCACGCTGCGGGAGCGCTTCGGTGAGCTCGAGGGTCTGCGCGTCGCCTACGTCGGCGACGGCAACAACGTCACCCGCTCGCTCGCGCTGCTCGGCAGCGCCATGGGGGTCGAGGTCGTCTCGTCCTCGCCACCCGGGCTTCGAGCTCGAGGCCGAGGCGGGCGCGCAGCTGGTCGGCGACCCGCGGGAGGCGGTGGCCGGCGCCGACGCGATCTACACCGACGTCTGGATCTCGATGGGCCAGGAGGGCCCCGAGGTCGAGTCGAAGCGCGAGGCCCTCGCCCCCTACCGCGTCGACGAGGAGCTCCTCGCCGCGGCCTCCGACCGGGCGATCGTCCTCCACTGCCTCCCGGCTCACCCGGGGGAGGAGATAACCGAGGGCGCCCTCTACGGCGAGCGCTCGGCGGTCTTCGATCAGGCGGAGAACCGCCTGCACGCCCAGAAGGCGCTGCTGGAGATGCTGCTCCCCTAGCTAGTAGTGCCCGTCCAGCCAGGTCGGCTGATCGATCCCGGAGTACTCCTGGATGGCGCCGTAGATGTGCTGGAGGTACCTCGTGCTGCTCTTGACCTTCACTGAGCAGACCCCGTAGCGGAGCTTGTCTCGCCTCTTCGCCGCTGCTGGAGGTGGGGTAGTGGTTGAGGACGTGCTTTCGGGCACATCGCCTCGAAAGGCCCGAGGAGCGCGAGCCAGTGATCCTCGATCTCCTCGATGGTCAGGCCGTTGTTCGTATAGACGTTGAGATTGAACGTCAGGTCCTCCGAGTCAGCCCGAAGCACTCGCGGAGGAACCTGATGAACATCTCGATCATCGCGGGGTCCGAGTTGGCGAAATGGACCGTGTTCCGGCCCTTGGACCCTCGGCCCAATAGAGCATGCAGCCGGCCGCGTGGAGGGGGTCGCCGAGTCGGGCCCGCGCCGACCTTCCTTCTGGTAGGCGAGCCGCCGGCGCCGGTGGAGGTCGCTGCATGCCCGACCGCGGGCAGCGCACGCATTCCGCTGGTTTGCAGCTATTTGGTCCGGCGACAGCTCGATGTCTCTCGTCCACAGACTCACCGAGGATTGAGAGACGGCAAGAGCTTCGGCGATCGCTCCAACCGGGAGGCCCTGGGCGCGAAGCCTGCGTACCTCTGCTCGTTTCGGGTGGGGCAGTCGGTGAGATCCATCAGCGAACATACGTTCGATGATGGTCGGTGGACCGGACGGAATGCCTCCGATTAGAGCCGCCGTAGACTCCGTCGCGGCGGCCCCGTGGTGTAACGGTAAGCACGCGGCACTTTCAAGGCTGAAGAGCGGGGGTTCGATTCCCCCCGGGGCTATTGCGAACACATGTATCCAGAAATAGAAATCGGCCCGATCACCCTGCAGACGTTCGGGCTGATGTTCGGCCTCGGCTTCGTCGCCGCGGGCGCGCTCATCGCCAAGCGCTTCAAGCGAGCTCGGCAAGCCGCCTGACTGGGCCTACGAGATGGCGTTCGTCGCCCTGATCGGCGGCCTGATCGGCTCCCGGCTCGACTTCCTGATCCAGAACTGGGATGACGTCAAGGACGACCTCCTCGGCAGCATCTTCAGCGGCTCGGGGCTCGTCTGGTACGGCGGCGCGATCGGCGGCGCGATCGCGGTCCTGCTCTGGGCTCGCTACCGCGGCATCCTCAGGCTGGCGCTCCTCGATCTCGCCGCGGTCCCGCTGGCGATCGGGTACGCGATCGGCCGCGTCGGCTGCCAGCTCTCCGGCGACGGCGACTACGGCCGCGCCTGGGACGGGCCCTGGGCGATGGCCTACCCCGATGCGACGGTCCCGATCGACACCCCCGTCCACCCGACGCCGATCTACGAGACGCTCGCGATGGGCCTGATCGCGATCGTGCTGTGGCGGCTGCGCGACCGCTTCCGCCCCGGGATCCTCTTCGCCCTCTACCTCCTGCTGGCCGGCCTCGAGCGCTTCCTCGTCGAGTTCGTCCGCCGCAACGAGGACGTCGCCCTCGGCCTCACCCAGGCGCAGTGGCTCAGCGTCGCGATGATGCTCGTCGGCGGGGTCTGGCTGCTGCGGGCCCGTCAGAAGGACGCGCTCTACGCCCGCGAGGGGGACCCGCCGCCGTTCGGCCCGCGCGTCGCCCCTACGACGAGCGGGTGAGCCCGCCGTCGAGCGGGATCACCGCGCCGGTCAGGTAGGCGGCCCGCTCGGAGCAGACGAAGGCGACGAGGTCCCCGTACTCCTCGGGCGTGCCGAGGCGCCCGGCGGGAACGTCAGCTTCGGCGGCCTCGTTCGCGCCCTCCAGCGATCCGTACATCCCCACCAGCCGATCGGTCGCGAAACGGCCAGTCGCCACCGTGTTCACAGTGATCCCGTCTCCGGCCACCTCGCGGGCGAGGGTGTTGAGGAAGCCGAGCGCCGCCATCCGGTTCGAGTTCGAAAGCGCCAGGTGGGGGATCGGCTCCCGGATCGACGAGGACGAGACGTTGACGATCCGGCCCCAACCGCGCTCGCGCATTCCGGGCAGCACCGCCTCGGTCAGTGTGCGAGGAGCGAGGACGAGCGAGCGGTATGCGGCCTCCCATTCCTCCCGTGGGTTGTCGAGCGCCGCGCCGGCGGGCGGCCCGCCTGTGTTGAGGACGAGGATCTCGACCGGCCCCAGTCGATCGGTGACCTCAGCCGGCAGAGCCGCCATCCGCTCGAGGTCGCCGGTGTCGGCGGGAAAGGCGGCCGCTCCCTCGCCGAGCTCGCCCGCCGAGCTGCTCGAGGTCCTCGGCCGAGCGGGAGGAGACCGCCACCCTCGCTCCCTCGCGGGCGAGCGCCACGGCGATCCCGCGACCGATCCCCTTGCTGGCGCCGAGCACCAGCGCCACCCTGCCGTCGATGCCGAGGTCCACGGAGCGACCCTAACCGCAACCGGGCGATAATCCAGCCCCCGGGCGGTTAGCTCAGTTGGGAGAGCGCCTGCCTTACAAGCAGGAGGTCACTGGTTCGAGACCAGTACCGCCCATCATCATGAAGGGCATATATAAGCGCTATATGGACGCCCCGAGATTGGTTTAGAACTGAGATTGCGGCATTCGGTACCACATCTGGGTACCAAACTCGCCATTCTCGCGCGCCTCGGCGGCTCGCGGCCCCCCCCACCCGGTTTCCTCTTCGGCCACCCGATTTGCGCTGATCGGTAGGTAGTAGCGCGCCTTTACGAATTCGAGCATTTAAAGGCGTCACAACAGACCTGCTTTCCATCTTGCATGGAGAGGGGGTCTGTTTGGGGCGAGTCGAGCCAGCGCTTGGAGCCGGTTTTGGGGCGAATGATCTAGTCGGGGATCCCTGAGCCTCATCGGCCTGCCCTTCGTGCTCGCCCGCCTGGTTTGGTGACGAGGGCCTTCCGGCCGCGGATCGCAAGAGCCCTGCGGCGCCGCTTGGGACGCGGGACTTCGTTTTGTTCGACGCGTTCGCAGTCGGGCTTGGTTCGGACCCGACGTTCGTGATCACGAAGTCCCGGCCCTCTGGCGGGGCTGACAGGGACGCTCCTCGCATACTGCGCGGGGGCCCTGCGCTTCCGGCGCTGCCGCTCGTGCACGCGCATCAACGCTGAGGTCCCCGTCCACGCGAAACTCGTACGTCGCCTCCATCGCCGCCTTGCGTTAGCGTCGTTCGCGGGATGGAAGAGCCAAGCGAGCTCATCATCGTTGGCGCCGGAATCGCCGGCCTCAACGCACTCGCCGTCGCGGGCAAGTACCTCACGCCGCGGGACCGGGTCGTCTTGGTCGACAGCCGCCACCAGGCCGGTGGAATGTGGCTCGACACCTATGACTTCGTTCGTCTGCACCAGCCCTACGCGATCTTCACCGCCGGCAACACGCCCTGGCAGCTCCACAAGCCTGCGAGCCATCTCGCGACACGCGACGAGGTGGTCGACCACCTGCTCCATTGCGTCGACGTCGCCCGGGTGAAGGTGGACCTCGAAGAGCGCTACGGCCGGGAGTACATCTCACATTCCGAGCAGGACGGCATCGTGACGGTGACCCTGCGAGGGCCCGAGGGGCGAATCGAGACGCTGACGACAAAGCTACTCATCAAGGCCTTCGGGAACCGTGTCGAGCCCAGCACGCCGCTTGCCCTATCGAGCGGAGCCGTTCGATCAACCACACCGGAGGAGCTATCGACGACGATCACGCAGCGTGGCCACGTCAACGACCCGGTGTGGATCATCGGGAGCGGCAAGACCGCCATGGACGTCGCCCTGAAACTGCGCCACGACTGCCCTGACCGAGAGATCAACATGCTCGCTGGCTCCGGCACAGTATTCAGCCGTCGCGAGACCTTCTTCCCGATAGGGCCCCGGCGCTGGTTTGGTGGTACGCGGATCAACGCCATGCTGCGCGAGTCCGCCCTCCGCTTCGACGGCAGCAACGAAAGCGAGCTCGCCGCGTGGTTCGCTCGTACCTACGGTGTCAGCCCATCCCCGGCACCCACCCACTTCTTCAGCGCCTACCTGTCCGACCAGGAGTGCGCCGACGTGCGCGCCGCCCTTCGCAGAATCGAGCCTGGCCATATCGAGGACGTCGTCGACACAGCCGATGGGCCTGCCCTGGTCCTCCGCGACGGCCGATCGCTGCCGATACCGACTGGTAGCTGGTTGGTGAACTGCACCGGCTACCTCGCACGACCAGGACACCCGTACGAGCCGTTCGCTTCCGGCAGCGGAAACGTCCTGTCGATCCAACTGCGATCGAGCGTGCTGGGACCCTTCACCCCGTTCGCGGGCTACTACCTCACGCACCTCATGTTCCGGCGCAAGCTGCACGCGGCGGGGCTCTACGAACTCGACATCGAGGCCCTCGCCGAACAGTCACGGTCAGTGGTCATCTGGGCGTCAATCACGCTTGCGATGTACAACTTCGGCCGCTTCGCCCGCGCCCTGCCTCCAAGCGTGATGATGGACTGCGGTCTCGACTTCGACCGCTGGTACCCGAAGGTCCGGCAACTCGCCGGGGCCACCGCGCTCGTGGCCACCCAATCCCGTGATTCCAAGCACTACCGCAGACACTACAGCCTCGGCCAGCGGTTCGTGGATAGGAAAGGGCCAATCCACCTCGAAGAAGCGACCGCAGCCAGCTGAGCCCGCAGGCGGCCGGTTACGCGCTTCCGCTTTGGACGAGCTTGGTTCACGCCGGTGAGATGGCTCCTCCGATTGAGGGGCGACATGCGACCCCGTTTCTCGTCAGCGCTCCTCGCACTCTCGCCTGGTGTCAGGAGCGAGCGCCGCTGGTTCCCGCTCTGGACGAGGAGCGCGTTTGCTTCGCGTGGACAGCGCGTTCCAGGCGCCTTCCAGAAAGGTCTTGGTTCGGGGACCCCGTGATGGAGACTCGGAGCGGGCGGGCAACCCACCATCGAGGAGGTAGAGCATGGCCGGCGTAGAGGCGAAGAGCTTCGATTCACCTGACGAGGTCCGCGAGTTCGAAGGCAACGGACGGGCCCTGGTCGTCAACGTCGCGGGTCAGACCGTTGGCCAAGACACCTTGAGCCCGGCTGGAAGTGGTCATCCAACGTCAAGCCGATAGCCGGCACCGACTCCTGCGAGGTGTCCCATCTCGGCTACGTCCTCTCCGGGCGGATGCTGGTCCATATGGACGACGGCTCGGACATGGAGATCGGCGCAGGCCAGGTCGTCGCGATTCCTCCGGGTCACGACGCCGAGGTCGTCGGGGACGAACCCTGCGAGATGGTCGACTTCGGCGAGTTCGGCGAGTACGCGAAGCGGACTAGGCGCCGCAGGCGCTCTCAAAGCACGAAGGTCGCCCAATGGCGGCCTTCGTGCCGTAGTGGGTCGTTCCTTCAATGCACAGCAGAGACTTGCTTCAGAGGAAAACCAGGCCTGTTCAGGAAGCCCACCGCTCCTCAGAGACAGCAGGTGCCGGGGCGGGTTCTCGCGCGATTTCGACCTGTCGGAAGTGAACCGCGCTTGACTTTCGCGGGGGCCAGACCCAGGAACGGCGCCCCTGATCGGCGCTTCAGCCGAGCCAGTCGAGGTTGTGAACCTCGAAGTCCGTAATCGTCGGCTCCGGAACGCCGGCGGCCTGCATTGCCTCTCCAAGGCCGGCGGCCATGTAGCGCTCGTCGTGTTCGGCCGAGTCCCAAACCTCGATCACACGGATGCCGTCTTCGGTCTTTCCGGCAATGTGGGCGTGAACGCCGTCAGGTTTAGCGTCACCGACCTTGGCGGTTACTTCGTCGTACTGCTCGAGGGTGCCACCGGGCACGTCGTAGATGCGACAAATCATGCTGAACCTCCATTGCGGGTTTCGGTTCAGCCACCCTACCCGCGAACCGTCTGGGACCGCCATACCTAGGATGAAGCGATGCCAGTCTTCGCTCTGAATCTCTTCAACCTGGCCCCCAATGACGACTACCGCGAGTACTCCCGTAGCCCTGCGCAGGCCGTCGAGAAGCCGGTGGGCGTGTGGTGGCCATCAGCGACTTCATTGAGGCAATCCACTCATCCGGAGCCAAACCGCGGAAGGTCATGATCCTCGTGGAGTGGGCCTCCCAGGAAGGCTTTCGGCGCCTTCAGGCGGGACAACTCCACCTCGCGCGAAGGCGTACCCCGGGTCGCGTCCAAGCGAGGGACCGGCGCACCGACCTACCGGCTGCCGGGCAAGTACGCCTCCCGTGCACCGGAGATTGGATCCAACTGTGGCGGACACGGCGCGCCACGATCCCAAAAGGCACCAGCTGCATCATGGTGCCCGAATCGGCAGGTATCGGCGGCTATCGCCACCTATCTGCTGACCGGAGGTTCTCCTTCTGAGCAGCGGATTTCCGCATGAGTACGGGATCCGCCCACCACGGCGCCCACGCCTTACAAGCAGGAGGTCACTGGTTCGGGACCAGTACCGCCCATACGCCCAGCACCACGCGACCCCGCAGATCTGCCCCCGTCCCCCACGCTGGTCAAGGTCCCGCGTTGGCGTATGGTGAACCATCCGCGCGACAATCCGCCGCGAACTCGACGAGGGGAACACTCATGCCACAAGCGCAGCTCGATCCATCCCACATCATGCAGGTGGGGGATGGGGTTCTGGGCGTCGAAGACGTTGCTCTCAGCCGTCGAGTTGGAACTGTTCACTCAGCTCGGAGATGAAGCCATGACCGCCGTGGAGGTCGGGGAACGACTAGGACTCCATCCCCGAGGTACCTACGACTTCCTCGACACGCTCGTGGCACTCGGGCTGCTGAAGCGAGAGGGTGAGGGCGCTAGCGGCCGTTACCGCAATAGCGACGACCTCAGCCTTCCTCAGCAAGAAGAGCCCCGCGTATATCGGCGGCATCCTTGAGATGGCAAACGCGCGGCTATACGGATTCTGGGGGGATCTCACCGAGGCCTTGCAGAGCGGAAAGCCCCAGAACGAGATCAAGCACACGGGTAAGGCGATGTTCGAGGAGCTCTATAGCGACGCAGACAGGCTCGAGCAGTTCATGAACGCGATGGCCGGGATCTCCCTGGCCGTTCCAGGCTCTGGCGGAGAAGTTCGATTTCTCAAAGTACGAGACGCTCTGCGACGTGGGGGCGCGACCGGTCAGCTCTCGATGGTCGTCGCCAGCAGTCACCCCCACATGCGCTGCACCAGCTTCGACTTGCCGGTGGTCGAGCCAATCGCCCAGCGAACGATCGAAGCCGCCGGACTCAGCGAACACGTCCGACGGTGGGAGGCGTTTCTTCACCGACCCACTACCCGTGGCTGACGTGATCACGATGGGGCTGATCCTCCATGACTGGAACCTGGAAGGAAAGATGCAGCTGATTCGGGCGGCTTATGACTCGTTGCCCGACGGGGGAGTCTTCATCGTCGTCGAGAACCTGATCGACGACGAGCGCCGCGAGAACGCCTTCGGCCTGATGATGTCCCTGAACATGCTCATCGAGTTCGGGGATGCCTTCGACTTCACGGGTGCCGACTTCGACGGTTGGTGTCGCGAGGTGGGCTTTCGGGAAACCGAGGTCCTTCCCCTCGCTGGTCCTACGAGCGCCGGGATTGCCTACAAGTAGGAGCGGCCGGGTCTCGAGGGTTGTGCGTCCATGCGCAGTACGGATGCCCGCTCTCAAAGGGGTAGCGCCGCGATCCCAATGGGCACTAGCTGCCGTCTGGTGCCCGAATCGAGCGGTATCCGCGGGGATCACCGCTTATCCGCGTCGGGAAGATTCTTGATCTGAGCCGCGGATTCCGCATGAACACCGGGTTCCTTCAACCCACGCCCACGCCTCACAAGCAGGATGTCACTGGTTCGAGACCAGTACCGCCCATGAGAAGAAGTACCTGCATGTTGCGCACTTCTGCGCAAATACTCAGCCGGTGGTCCGGAGTCCAGGCCGTAGTAGACGCGTCCCAGTGCCCATTGAGATCAAGTTGCGGCGATTCAGAGAGACCGCTTTGCGTGGAAAGGCCCCCTTTGATCGATCATGGGCTCAGCTGAAGGCCTCTTCCTCTGCATCGAGACTGTGCTGTCCCACGTGTCCGCTGTTGAGCTACAGCGGGCGGCCCGAGACCAGACGTGCCGCGAGGGCGGCACGCGACCGGATGTCGAGCTTGCGGTAGATCCTGGTGAATGGGCTTCCACCGTGTGGACGCTGATGTGAGCGATGCCGCGATCTCCTTGTTGGCGAGTCCCTTGGCCGCGAGGCGGGCCAGTTGCAGCTCCGTTTTGGTGAGTTCTCCCGATGCCGGCCGCCGGCCGCTGATGCGCTCGATCTCTGCGCGGGCCTGACCTGCCCACAGCCGCGCGCCGAGTCGGTCGAACACCTCGAGAGCCTCCACCAGCGCCTCGCGTGCCGCCCGCTTCTCGCGACCGCGCCGGCGGACCGCGCCGAGGGCCAGCAGCGTACGTGCGCGCTCGAAGGGACAGCACATGCGGTCGTGCTCGTCGAGCGAACGAGCGAGCGAGGCGCGTGCAGCGTCGAGATCGCCCTCGGCTGCGGCGAGCAGGCCGCGTCTGCGCGAGCCGTCGCCAGCGCCCAGGGGCTGGTTGATTGCGTCGCAAGGGCCTCGTAGCGCTCCAGCCAGCCTCGGGCCTCATCGAGGTCCGCCACACCGATCATCGCTTCGATCGCGTTTACCCAGGCGAAGTCGGTCTGTTCAGCTCAGCCGTGCTTATCGAGCCACGCGGGGAAGCGCAGGTGTAGTCGCCCGTCGGCGGCCGCCGCGTCGCCGTGCGACAGCTCGAGGAACCCCAGGACGGTCCGGGTCTGTAGGCCGAAGAGCTCGTCCGAGACCGCCTTGGCTACGGCGAGCGCCCTGGCGGCGCCCTCGCGTGCGGCTTCGGTGCTGCCCAGGTGCGCATCGAGTAGCGCCCGGGCGTAGAGGGCGACGCCCTCATATTGCTCGTCTCCGAGTTGCTCGGCGAGCTCGATCGCCTCGGTCGCACACCGGTCGGCGGCCGTCCAACGCCCGACGAACCACTCGACCTGGAAGCGATGGAACAGGACGTGGGCGCGAGTCGCTTCGTCGCCGCTCGCCTTCGCGCCGTCATCGGCGGCCGCGAGAAGCGGCCGGCCTGCGTCCAATTGGGCGAGGCACATAAGCCGGCGGGCCAGCGTCGCGCGCGGGCCTTCGTGGAACTCGAGGGGACGCGCCAGGGAATGCTCGATCGTCACCCCCCGCTCGAGCAGGCCCGACGTGCTCTGAAGTGTCCACGTCTCCGCCATCGCCACTCGCGCGATCGCGCGGGCGAGCAGCGCCTGATCGTCGGCACGTTCGGCGTGTTCGAGCGCTGCGCGGCCGTGCTCCAAGGCATCGCGGACCCGCCCCTCGAGCAGTCGCATCCAGCTCAGGAACGCGAGGATCTCCGCGGCCCGCCTGTGATCTTCGCCGGCCTCCGCGAGCGCACTCTCGCACCCACCGCGTGATCGTCGGCAGCTCGGCCCGCCGGACGCGCGCGAGCGCGAAGAAGGACATCCCCGCGTTCGGCGCCGTGCGGCGCTTCCGCGAGCAGCTCGTCGAGGATTGTTGCGGCTCTCTGACCGTCCCCGGCCAGGCGATGGGACTCGGCCGCTGCGAGCCGTCGTCGGCGCCGCGCGGGCGGGTCGCCGGCGGGCGTGAGCTGTGCCGCGATCTCGTTGAGGTCTGCGGCTGCCGCCGGCGCGCCGCGAGCGACCGCGCGGCGCGCCGCGCGGTCGAGGACCACGGCGACGCTTTCGTCCGCGTTCTCGACTGCGAGCGCGAGGTGCCGCGCCCGCTCCTCCTCGTCACCGACGACCTCGGCAAGGCGGGCATGAGCCTCGCGACGCCGCCACGGTCGGCGCCACGGCGTAGCAGACCGACGCCATCAGTGGGTGCACGAAACGGACCCGCTCGTCTTCGAACTCGACCACGCCCGCTTCCGCTGCATGCTCGAGGTTGCCGAGCGCGACCGAGTGATCACGCATGCGGCGGTCAACGTCGTCACCGTCGGCCGCCCGAGGGCTGCGGCGAGCAGGAGCACCTGCCTGGTCGTCGCGGGAAGCGTTGCCAGCCGCTCGCCGACCGCCTTCCGCAGGCTGCTGGGCAGTCGCAAGGGCCGGCCCGGCGATGGCGGCGTAGCGGCAAGCTCCCTCGCGATCTCCAGCGCGAAGAACGGATTGCCTCCGGTGGCGTCGGTCAGCTGGGGAAGCTGGGCCCCGGAGAGCTCGAGCCCGAGCTGGTGCTTCACGACGGCGGCGAGCGCCTGCTCTTCGAGTGGGCCGATCACGATGCGGTCCATGTCCGGCAGACCGGAGCCGAGCTCGGCATCACCGCGCAGCGTGAGCAGCGCCCCTATCGGCTCCTGCTTGAGACGGCGAAGCGCGAACACCAGGGTGCGGGCCGACGCGGAATCCAACCACTGGAAGTCGTCGACGGTGACAAGCACCGGCGCCTCGGCGGCCAGCGTCCGGAGACTGTCGAGGAACGCGAGCGCGATCAGCACACGGCTCGGCAGGCTCGTCTCCGCGGTCGTGCAGAAGCAGCATGGCCTCGAGCGCGCCGCGGCGAAGATCGCCGAGGCTCGGCAGCACGTCGTCGACCACGTCGGCCAGCAGCTCGGAGATACCCGCAAAGGACAGGACGGCCTCAGCCTCGACCGCGCGGTGGGCGAGCGCGCGTACGCCGCGCTGGCGAGCGTTGTCGAGCGCGCCACGCCAGAGCGCAGACTTGCCGATCCCCGGGTCACCTGCGAGCACGGGGACCTTCGGCCCGACAGTAGCCGCATCGAGGAACTGCTCGATCGCCCGGCCCTCCCGTGCACGCCCCCTGAGCCCGGACATCAGGGTCATTCTCGCGGGCTCGCTGCTGAATGTGTAGGGGAATCCGTCTTTCCGTTGGCAGCGCCCGGGCGTAGGTTCGCGTTCATGACGACCGGCGAAGCCCGCATGACCCTCAGCGAGGGCTTCTCCGGGCAGGTCCTGATGCCCGGCGAACCCGGATACGACGCTGCCCGCTCGATCCACAACGGGCTGATCGACAAACGTCCCGCGCTGATCGCGCGTTGCTGGAACACGGCTGACATCATCAACGCGCTTTTAGCCGCCCGTACGGGCGGCCGCGAGATCTCTGTCCGTGGCGGAGGGCACAACGTTGCCGGTAAGGCCGTCACCGAGGGCGGCCTGATGATCGACCTCTCCGCGATGCGCGGGATCCACATCAGACCCCGCTAAGCGGACCGTGCGCGCGCAGGGCGGCGTCACGATCGCCGAGCTCGACCGCTCGACCGCCGCGTTCGGGCTCGCGGCTCCCGGTGGCGTCGTCTCCGCCACCGGCATCGCCGGGCTCACGCTGGGAGGAGGGCTCGGCTGGCTGATGGGCCGCTACGGCCTGGCCGTCGACAACCTGCTATCCGCCGAGGTGGTCCTCGCTTCCGGCGAGGTGGTGACGGCGAGCGACGACCAGGATTCGGACCTCTTCTGGGCCATCCGCGGTGGGGGCGGCAACTTCGGAATCGTGACGTCGTTCGAGTTCCGGGCTCACCCGGTCACGGAGGTTCTGAAGGGACCGGTCCTGCATACGTCTGGATGCGGCCCCCGAGCTGCTGCGCTTCTACCGTGAGTTCTGCGTCGATCTCCCGGACGAGCTGAGCATGCAGGCAGCGTTCCTGCATGCGCCCGACGGCTCCGGTGCGAAGTTGTGTGCCATCGCCGTCTGCCATTCTTCGGACGACGCCGTCTCAGGCGGAGGCCGACGTTGCGGGCCGGTGAGGGGACTTCGGAGTCGCCCGCGGCCGACATGGTCCAACGGTTCCGTATCCCGTCGCCCAACACCGGCGCTCGACTGGCTGTTCGCCCCGCGGCACGCTGAACTACTGGAAATCCCGCCTTCTTCTCGGGCTATCCCCGATGCGGCCGTAGCGATCCTCGTCGAGGCGTTCGATCGCGCCCCCTCCGAGCTGTGCACGCTGGTCATCGAAAATCTCAACGGCGCGGCGACACGCGTCGCGCCGACCGCGACCGCCTTCCCGCACCGCGCGCCCGGCCACAACCTGCTGCTCATCTCGCAGTGGACCGACCCAGCTGACAGCAATGCCTCGTCGCGTGGGCGCGCACCACGTCGAAGCCCTGGCCCCGCACATGGCCGACCGGTCCTATACGAACTACCTGCCCGCCGACGACCACGACCGCATTCGCGAGGCCTACGGCGTCAATTACCGCCGGCTGGCTGAGCTCAAGCGGCGTTACGACCCAGAGAACCTGTTCCGGCTCAACCAGAACATCGACCCGGGCGCATCGCTGACGTAGGCCTCCGTGGCCGGGCGCAGTCGCCAGCGCTATACCGGAAGGCCTGGGAAACGACTTACGATCCAACCCGATCGCGTAGCTCCAGAGCGACGCGCTTCACACGCGAGAGCGGCGCGTGGGTTTCGGCCAACGGGGAACTCAGTGGAACATCAGCACGGCCAGTGCAGCGGATTTCCCTCGAACATGGGGCTTGACCGGTCAAACGCCCACGCCGTACAAGCAGGAGGTCACTGGTTCGAGACCAGTACCGCCCATCCGCCGGAAGTAGCCCGGCGAGCTACGGTTCGGGTTCAGGCGCTAGGTGCAGCGAGACGAGCGGTGTAGCCGCGACGGAGAGCGATCGGCCTCAGGACCAAGCACAGGGCCTGCACCACCGGCCATGGCGGTGAGGTCGAACCGAATCTCGTCGCCGAACTCCGGCACCATGACCGCGGTCTGAAGGAGGCCGGGGCGACCTTCGCTGTCAGCTCACCTCGCTGCCCGAGGGTGAACAGCGTCTCGAAGAAGGAGGCGATATCCAACGCGGGACGGAAGCACTGCACCGAGACTGCTTCCGCGTCGGTCGCGTTCCAGAACCGGTGTGGAGTGTTCGCGGGAATGTGGATGTCGTCCCCGCTGCCCACTTGCCGCTCCTCTCCGGATATCTCGAAGATCAACGAGCCAGAAAGCACGTCGGCGCCGCTTTCCTGACGAGGGTGCACATGGAGGGGCTCACGAGCATCCGTGGGCGGGTGGTGGCTCTCGATCCGAAGTATCTCCTCGCGAAGCTCCACGAACCGCATCCGTTGTCCTGTCGACGGATTCGAAATCTCTTGACCTTCGTATGCCACGCAAGCGAGCGTAAAGCGTGGGGACTGTGTCCGCTTGAGACGACGCGCAACAGACCGGAGTGGTTGGCCTCGGTCACGGCCCTCGGGCAGGGCACTAGGTCGCAAGTCCAAAGGGCACCAACTGCAGCCTGGTGCCCGAATCCAGACGTATCCGCGGTGATCGGCACCTATCCGCGACGGAAACTTCCGAGCTGAGCAGCGGACCCCGCATGAACAACGCCTTCCGAATCTCCGACGCCCACGCCTTACAAGCAGGAGGTCACTGGTTCGAGACCAGTACCGCCCATCGCTGAGATTGCGCGAATGCTGCTCTTCACCTGCGAGCTGGGGAAGTCGTTCGCCTTTCCACCAGGGGCCGCTCGCGCATCCGTGTAGTAGAGCGGCGAAGGCTCTGGACCAGAACGGTCATCAGTACGAGCTGCGAGCCGTCAAGGGCGGGAGCCTCAAGTTTCTGGACCTGGCCGTCCCGGGCCAAGGACCGTCGCGAGGTCGAGCGGCTCAGCGGTCAGCGCTTCGTGCCGATCCTGGTCCTCGACGACGGGAACGTGATCACCGGCTCCGGCCAGATCGCCGAGTCGGCCCGGAGAACCGGCCGGGCGGCTGAGCCGACCAAGAGAGGAACCCCGGATGAGAAAGCTGATCGCGAGCACCTTCCTGACCCTCGACGGCGTGATGCAGGCGCCGGGCGGGCCCGGCGAGGACGAGGAGGGCGGCTTCGAGCTCGGCGGCTGGTCCGTGAACTACTGGGACTCGGAGCTCGAGGGGGTCATGGGGGAGACCATGGGCAAGCCGTTCGACCTCGTCCTCGGCCGCAGGACCTACGACATCTTCGCCGCGCACTGGCCGAACGCGTCGGAGGAGGAGGGCGCCGGTCCGCTCAACGCCGCCACGAAGCACGTCGCCTCCCGCGGCCGTCCGAAGCTGGAGTGGGAGAACTCCGTCCTGATCGAGGGTGAGGTCGAGGAGGGGGTCGCGGCGCTCAAGCAGGAGGACGGGCCGGAGCTGCAGGTCCACGGCAGCGCCAATCTGCTGCAGACGCTGATCCGCCATGGGCTGATCGACGAGTTCCGCCTGCTGGTCTTTCCGCTCGTGGTCGGGTCGGGCAAGCGGCTGTTCGCCGACGGGACCGTCCCCGCCGGGCTGAAGCTCGTCGAGAGCCGGTCGACGCCGGGCGGCGTCGTCTACGCCAAGTACGAGCCGGCGGGCGGGATCGTCACCGGCTCGTTCGCGCTGGACTAGGCCGTCGCGGCCGCCGATGCGAATCCTCCTCGTCACCCAGATGTGGCCCAGCGCCGAGAACCCGGACCTGGGCAGCTTCCTGGTGCCGATCAGGGACGAGCTGCTCGCCACCGGCCACGAGGTCGAGGTCGTGGCGATCAGCCGCCGCGGGGGTGCGCCGACGAAGTACGCACGGCTCGTGGCCAAGTCGATCGCCGCCGCGGTGCGCAGGCGCCCCGATGCCGTCTTCGCGCACTTCCTCTTCCCGGCGGGCGCAGCCGGAGCGGCCGCGTCCGTCGCCGGCCGCGCCCCGCTCGTGGTGATGGCTCACGGCCAGGACGTCGCCAACCTGGCCACGATGCGCGGAGCGCTGCCGGCCACCCGCGCCGTCGTCCGCCGCGCGGCCGCCGTGATCGCCAACTCGGACTGGCTCGCCGGCCGACTCGCGGACGAGGTTCCGGAGGCGGCCGCGAAGAGCGTGACGATCGACTGCGGCATCGACCTCGAGGCGTTCGCCCCGCGATCGAAGGAGGACGCGCGACGAGAGCTTGATTGGGAGGGGGAGGGGCCGGCGTTCCTCTGCGTCGGCTCGCTGATCGAGCGCAAGAACGTCATCCGCCTCGCCGAGGCCTTCGAGCGCCTCGGCCGGGGCCGTCTCGCGTTCGTCGGCGACGGGCCCCTGCGGGACTCGCTCGAGGGTCGCCCGAACGTGCGGGTGACCGGGCGCATTCCCCATTCGGAGGTGCCGCAATGGGTGGCGGCGTGCGACGTCCTCTGCCAGCCGTCGCTGATCGAGCCGTTCGGACAGGCCGTCCTCGAGGCGATGGCGATGGAGCGCAGCGTCGTCGCCAGCACCGTCGGCGGCCCGCCCGAGTTCGTGCCGCCCGAGGCCGGCGTCCTCGTCGACCCGGAGTCGACGGACGACCTCGTCGCGGCGCTCGAGCGGGCCGCCGCGCTGCCCTCGCCCAACCCGCGGGCGCGGACGGCGGCGGCGGAGCACGACGTGGTTCGCCAGACGGCGAGGATGGCCGCCGTGCTCCAGGGACGCCGCCGGCGGCGAAGCCGAGTAGCTCCGGCCCTAGAACCCGCCGCAGCTGCCCCAGACGCCACGGTCGTTCCGCCTGGCGCTGTCCTCGGCGCGCTCGTAGGAATCGAGGCGTTGATACGGCTCGTCGAAGACGTAGACGCTCGCCCAGCCCTTGGTGACCTGCGCCCGGCCGAGATCGCGACCGTCGAGCTCGACGTAACGAAGGAGGCGATCGTAATAGTCCCGGTTGTCCTGGCTGCGATCCCGGACCAGCTTCACCCGATCGCCCGGCTTCAGCATGCGCTTCATCGAACGCGACGCCTGCCTGCCTCCGCACTCGACCCCGCCGTAGACCTCGGGCGTGTCGATCCCGATGAAGCGGACGTACTCCTCGCGCCCGCCGATCTCGACCTCGATCGTGTCGCCGTCCGCGACGTGGTCGACGACCGCGCGATCGGCGGCCACGGCCTGCGACGCCGAACCGAGGCATGCAAGCGAGGCGCTCGTGAGAGCGAGGACGAGGATGCGCGCTGCTCTCCCGGTGGCGATGACGCCAGGGTAAGGCGGGCGGCCGCGGCAAAGAAGGCGCGCGGACATTTGTTGGCCCGTCTCAGGCCCGCCAGGCGCTTCAGCCGGTCGACTCGACGCGGCGCAGGGCCTCGTCCTGCGAGACGTCGAGGTGGGGCTCGGAGAGGTCGACTCCGGGCGGAAGCTCCACCCGCAGCTCGCTCGATGGGTCGATCCGCGCCCGCGCCGAGGTGGTGCGGCAGTCGAGCACATGGCCGCCGCGGCGCCGCTCGTCGTCGATGAAGTGCAGGTGGTAGCCGCTCACCTCGATCCCGCCCGCGTGGTCGGGGAACCGCATCCCGACGAGCGTGCCGCGCACCGCGTGCAGCTCGAACACGTGCTGGGCCGCGACGACCTCCGTCAGCGGCCGGTACGGCGGCGTCTGACGTGGGACCGAGCGGGCGCGGACGAGGTCGAACTCGCCGTCGATCCGCAGGGCGCACGCTCGCCCCGCCGGGGCGGCGCGATCGAGTTCGGCGAGCAGCTCATCGTGGTCGAGCGGCTGCGGAAGCTCGACGTCGATGCTGGGCTCGAAGGGAACGACGACCGCGAAGGGCGTCGCCGTCTCCGGGTCGATCGGGCCGATGTCGCCGTCGACGTCCGCCCGGAAGAAGGCGCCGTCGAGCGCGATCATCTCGCCGTCGAGGCCGTTCAGGGTGCCGAGGCCGAGGTCCCCGTGCTGGGCGAGCTCGCGGAAGGTGACGTCACCCTCGTAGGCGCCCTCGAGGAGCGCTCCGATCGTCGACGCCTGGAAGAGCACGTGGGGCTGGAAGCCCGCGAACGCCTCGTCGCGCCGCAGCGACTCGACGTGGAGGGCGCGTGCGAAGCGCTCGTCGATCATCGGGCAAAGATGGCAGGCCGCGCGAGCTGATCAGGGCAGCGCCGGCGCGTCGGCCTGCTGGACGACCAGCTCGTCGCCCTGACGGCTGACGGTGATCGTCTTCCTGACCTCGCCGTTGCGGCTGATGGCGAAGGTGCTCGTCTCCCCGAGCGGGCCGACCGCGCTCGCGCGCATCTCGACCTCCGGGTCCAGCGAGAGCGTCGTCACGTTGTCGACGTCGGATCCCTCGGCCACGGTCGAGGCGGTCCAGCGCGGATCCCGGGTCCGGAAGTCGGTGTAGATGAAGCCCTGGAGCGGGTCGGTCTGACCGCGGACCACGCGCCGCTGGAGGGTGGAGTCGGTGCTCTCGTTGAAGACCTTCACCCGGTCGGCCCCGGCGTGCAGCAGGATCTCGTCCCCGTCCTCCCGCAGCCCGAAGTCGGGCCCGAACTGGAAGTTGCTGCGGTAGGTGTGGCTCGCCTCCGAGCGCAGCTTGTCCGCGACGATCAGGGCGGTGCCCGGCTTGTAGAGGAGCAGGCGATCGTGGTCGACCCCCTGCGGGCGCACCAGGGGGTTCGTCGCCGTGAGCGCGTACCAACCGTCGCCCTCACCCCTGGCGACGAGCCCGCTGCCGTAGGAGTGGGCGGCGTCGCGGGGGAAGTCCATGCCGTCGACCTGGACCACGCTGTGCGCCGGCGCCGAGATCGCGAACAGATAGGGCGAGCCGAAGTCCTTGTCGGGGATGCCGGTGTCGGCGAGGACCCGGTGGCCGTTCTCGTAGAGATCGAAGGAGAGGTCGTCGGAGTGGCGGTGGATGGGGCTGTGGTAGTTCGAGAGCAGCGCCAGGTAGCTCTTGCGCTTCTTCACGAACGCCATCCCGCTCTTGGCCAGGTACCGCATCCCGCGCTGCTCCCGGCTGATCCGCTGGGCGAACCGGTCCGCCTTGTCCTGGTAGGAGTCCCCCGCCTGCAGCCAGCGCTGGTCGGGCATCGTCATCCAGGCCGCCGTGTGCTCCATGGTCCCGAGCAGGCCCTCGAGGCCGGGCCGCTTCTTCTTCTCGACCTCGAGGAACCGGTCGATCACGTTGATCGTCAGGAATTGGTAGGTCGTCGAGTGCTCGAGCCACATGCCCTCGCCCGGGATCACGTTGGAGTTGACGTTGGCGACGAAGCGCCGCTCGCCGCGGTTGCGACCCTTCGTCGCGCCCGGCAGGAAGCGCACCTGCCGGCCGCTGAAGATCAGCCCCAGGTCCATGAACAGGCCCCGGTTGGTGGGCGAGTAGTGGTCGCGGTCGGCGAGGAACCGCAGGTGCTGCTGGACCGAGCCGAGCAGCTTGCGGGCGAGCGCCTTGTTGTCGAGCAGCCCCTCGCACTCCGCCGCCCGGGTCGCATAGGCGATGTAGGGACCGCGGTCCCCGGCGACCTTGTCGAACCAGGTGCGGTCGTTCGTGGGCTGCCGCAGGGGGTTGTTCTCGACCCAGTCGACCACGATGCGCTTCGCTCGCTGCAGGGCTCGGACGTCCCCCTTCTCGCGGTACGCGTAGAAGAGCGGGTCGAGCCAGCGCAGGTCGTGCAGGCGGGCTCGGAAGGTCTCCGATCCCAGCGGGTCGTAGGCCCAGTTCATGTTCCGCCGGATCTGGACCTTGACGCCGGCGATGTCGAAGACGCCGTGCTTGGCGGCGGCGATCTCCTCGGCGCTCGCCGGCCTGGCCACGCGCACGGCGTACTTCGGCGGGCACGGGCTCCGGCGCAGCTTCGCCACGGCGCCCTTCGGCACCTTGCTGACCGCCATGGCGGAGTCGGCCTGGGGCCCGGCGGCGAGCAGCGCGGCGACCGCGACCAGGACGAGGAGCGGCTTCATCGATCCCATGCTAGGTCCGTCAACCCGCGACCCCGGGCGGATGATGCGGTGCGCAGGAAGGCACCCAACCGGGTATGGGTCGTCCGTATAGCTTCCCCCGCGACCGACCTCGAGGAGTGAAATGAAGCACTGGAACCTGACCGACCACGACGTCACCCCCCATCAGCCCGAGATCCTGAGCAGCAGCGACGACGCGCGTGCGGTCGTGATCGCACTGCCCGCGGGCGAGCGGCTCAGCGATCACGAGGTCCACGAGCGCGCCTTCGTCACCGTCGCCGCGGGCGAGGTCGTGATGCAGGCCGGCGGGGAGGAGATCTCCGCCTCCGCCGGGCACCTGTTCGAGTTCGATCCCGGGGAGCGCCACGAGGTCGAGGCGACCTCCGACGCGCGCCTGCTCCTCCTGCTCACCCCCTGGCCCGGCGAAGGTCATCCCGGCACGATGAGCCTCGACGAGAAGGCGACGGCGCGCGAGCGCGCGGCCGAGCATCCGCCGAACGGATAGGCGCCGCCGATGAAGTGGAAGCGCGGCGTCAAGGACCGCCGGGTCATCGACGCCCGCGGCTCGTCCGGCGGCTCCGGCTCCGGCGGCCTGCCGATCCCGTCGGGGATCGCGGGCCTCGGCGGAGGCGCGGGGCTGATCGCGGTCATCGTCGTGATCGGCATCAGCGTGCTCGGCGGCGGAGGCTCGTCAGGGGGCTCCGGCTTCGACCTGCCGGCCGCCTTCAACGAGGCCCTCGGCGTCCCCGGCTCCGGCGAGCCCCAGGGGATCCCGCCGGGTGAGGACCCGCAGGCGGACCTCAAGGACTTCTCCTCCTACGTCTTCGTCGACGCCCAGGACGTCTGGGACCAGACCCTGGCCAAGGACGGGGACGACTACTCCGACGCCGAGCTGTACCTCTACTCCGACGCGGTCCGCACCGACGGCTGCGGCAGCGCGACGTCCGCCGTCGGGCCCTTCTACTGCCCGGCCGACTCCCGCGTCTATCTCGATCTCAGCTTCTACGAGGAGATGGAGCGCCAGCTCGGCGCCTCGGGCGATTTCGCCTGGGCCTACGTGATCGCGCACGAGATGGGCCACCACGTCCAGAACGTCACGGGCACGGCCGCCGAGGTGGACCGGCTCACCCGCGAGAGCCCCGAGGACGCGAACGAGCTGTCGGTCCGCCAGGAGCTTCAGGCCGATTGCTACGCCGGCGTCTGGGCGAGCACGGTCTTCGCGGCGGGCGACCTCGAGGCCGGCGACATCGACGAGGCGTTCAACGCGGCCGAGGCGGTCGGTGACGACCGCCTCCAGAAGCAGGCCGGAGGAAGCGTCAACCCCGACTCGTTCACCCACGGCACCTCCGAGCAGCGGCGCTCCTGGTTCGATCGCGGCTACGAGTCGGGCGAGCCGGCCGAGTGCGACACGTTCGCCGCCGACTCGCTCTGAGCGGCTGAACGACCCCAGGGCGCCGTCTAGGGGTGCCCCGAAAGACTCGGGTCGGGGGTTGGGGGTTTCCCCGATGGCAGGGGGGAGGGGGCAGGGCATGCTCGAGTTGTCAGCACCCCGTCAAGGAGAACCTCCATGCGCAGCATCAACCCCGTCCTCTCGCTCGTCCTCGCCGTCCTCGGCCTGGCGATCTTCTCGGCGTCCGCCACAGCGGCCACGCCGCCGTCGCCGTATGACGCCGGTCAGCCCGGCCTCGTCGCCGACGACTGGACCCCCTTCGTCGACGCGGCCCGCGCCGGCGACCCGCTGCCGGAAGCGCTGGCGCCCGGCGACGACGGGATGACCGCCGGCGGGACCGGGGGCATCTGCCCGACGGCGGACGCCTGCTGGATCGACGGGGTCGGCACCTACCAGACGTTCCCCAACTGCATCATCGGCGGGACCGGCTACGTCTACACGTACGTCGGCTACTGGGGCAAGGACGACTTCAGCTACCCGCAGACCGGCGACCGCTACTGGGGCCACCTCGTCTCCGGGGTCGTCGGCAGCGCCTGCGGCGGCGAGTACATCGGCACCGACATCGAGCTGCCGGCGGCGACCCAGTTCGACCTCGACGGGACGCCGGAGGGCAAGATCCGCTGCTTCTACACGAGCGGCAAGACCGGCAACACCGAGGAGATCACGAACCACTCCCAGGCCGACTGCCGGCAGAACCCGGGGGCCGGACGTGTTCGGGGGATGGGGCCTCGGTGGCCGCATCATCCCGGCCTACGGCACGTTCGAGGTGATCTTCCCGATCCGCTCGACCCAGCAGAACCTGGGAACGAGCAAGCTCCGGGCGGCCCTCGATACCGCGCTCTCCTACCCGAAGACGGCGTTCCCGGAGGCGATGGTCGCCGTGACGGCCGCCGATCCCGGTCCGGACCCTGATCCGGGCCCCGGACCCGGACCCGGACCGGGACCGGGCCCCGACCCCGACCCGGACCCGGATCCCGATCCGATCCCCGACCCCGACCCGACGCCCGACCCCGAGCCGACTCCCCGCGCCACGCCGCTGACGGGCAAGCTCGCCCCGGCCGGCGCGAAGCTGAAGGTCACCGGGACGGTCACTCCGGGTCGCGCCGGCGATCCCCTGGCGGCGACGCTGTTCCGCAGCCCGGCCAAGGGCAAGCCCTACAAGCGGGTCGGAACCAAGAGCGGCACCGTCGGCGACACCGGCGCCTACGGGATCGGGTTCAAGCGCCCCAAGCCCGGCCGCTGCAAGGCGACCGTCACGATCGGCGCGGATGCCGGGACCGGCTACAAGGCCGCGGCGATCACCGTCAAGGGCAAGTGCTGAGCAGCGGAGGGGGCGGGCCGCGTGCCCGCCCCCTCCGTCTGGCCACCGGGAGCGATCCGCGACACTGGCGAGGTGGATCGCGATCGCTCCTCGGTGGTTGAGCGGCTGAGCCGCGCCGGCTGCATCGCCGCCGCCGAGGAGGCCGACGAGCTGCTCAGGGCGGCGGCCGGCGACCCGGACCTGCTCGAGCGCCTGGTCCACCGGCGCACCCGCGGCGAGCCGCTCGCGTGGCTGACCGGCACCACCACCTTCTGCGGGATCGAGCTGACCGTGGCGCCGGGCGTGTACGTGCCGCGACCGCAGACGGAGGCCCTGGCCCGCCGGGCGGCGGCGCTGCTGCCCCCGGGCGGGATCGGAGTGGACCTCTGCACCGGCGCCGGGGCGATCGCCGCCGTCCTCGCCGCGGCGGACCGGTCCGCCCGGGTCCTGGCAACCGAGCTCGACCCGGCGGCCGCCGCCTGTGCGCGCGAGAACGGGGTCGAGGTGCTCGCCGGCGACCTCGACGAGCCCCTGCCCGCGGAGCTGGAGGGGCAGGTCGACGTGCTCACGGCGGTGGTCCCGTACGTCCCGGAGGACGAGCTTCACCTGCTGCCGCGCGACGTCCGCGATCACGAACCGCGGGGCGCGCTCGACGGCGGCCCCGGCGGCATGCGACTCCTGACCGAGGTCGCCCGCCGGGCGCCGCGCTGGCTGCGCCCCGGCGGCGCGATGCTGCTCGAGCTCGGCGGCGATCAGGCTTGCGCCCTCGACCCACTCCTGCCGGGGCTGGGCTTCGGGGACCCCGAGGTGCTGAAGGATGCGGAGGGGGACCCGCGCGGGATCTGCGTCCGGTTCGGCGAGCGCGGCGACGCCTAGAAGGCGGCGCGTCCGAGGTAGTAGCCGGCGGCTGCGGCGCCCAGTCCGAGCAGCACCGAGGCGGCGACGTAGGTCAGCGCCCGCAGCGGCTCCCCCGCCTCGATGTCGAGGAAGGCCTGCACGGAGAAGGTCGAGAACGTCGTGAAGCCGCCGAGGAAGCCGACCCCAACCACGGTGCGAACGTCGCCGCTGATCCCGTGGGCGGAGACGAGGACGCCGAGCAGGAGCGAGCCCGAGACGTTGATCGCCACGGTCGCCCACGGCAGCGCGTCCCCGTGGAACGGGGAGGACGCCAGGTACCTGGCGACGACGCCGGCGAACCCGGCGAGGCCAACGAGCAGAACCATGCCCGCGCAGAATGACGGTCGCGCAGGCGGCCGCAGCGCCCCGGCTAGCCTTCGAGCATGGCCAAGGTCTTCGATGAGATCACCGACCACATCCGGGGCTGGATCGAGCGCCAGCACCTGTTCTTCGTCGCCACCGCGCCGCTGGACCCCGACGGCCACGTGAACGTCTCGCCGAAGGGACCGATCGGGTCGCTTGCGATCCTCGGCCCCCACGAGGTCGCCTACCTCGACGTCAACGGCAGCGGGGTCGAGACGGTTGCGCACCTGCGCGAGAACTCGCGCATCTGCGTGATGTTCTGCGCGTTCGAGGGCCCGCCGCGGATCGTCCGGTTGCACGGGCGCGGGGAGGCGGTGCTCAACGACGATCCCCGCTTCGACGACCTCCTCGCCGGCGCCGAGTTCGACGACGCCTCGATCCCGGAGGCGCGGCGCTCGATCATCCGGGTCGACGTCTCGCGGGTCAGCGACTCGTGCGGCTACGGCGTCCCGCTGATGAGCTTCGAGGGGCTGCGCGAGCACCACGCCCTGTCCTCGGCGAAGAAGGTCCGCACGATGGGCGTCGACGGATACGACGACTTCCAGCGCGAGCGGGGCGCGCGGAGCCTCGACGGGCTACCGGCGCTGGGCGACTGAGACGACCCGGGGGAGCGGCGTCAGCCGCTCGACTCGATCACGATCTTGGGGACGTGCGCGGCGCCGCTGCCGTCGATCAGCGCGGCGCCGGTGCCGGCCTCCGTCATCCGCGCGGGGTAGCCGACGTGGTAGCCCTGGACGAGGTCGACGCCGAGCCGGCGCAGCATCTGCAGGGTGCGCTCGTCCTCGACGCCCTCGGCGACGGTCATCAGCCCGAAGTTCTCGGCGACCGTGATCATCGAGCGGACGACGAGCTGATCGGCCTCCTCGTCGACGAGGTTGCGGATGAACTGCATGTCGATCTTGAGCTGCGAGACCGGCAGCCGCTTGAGATAGGAGAAGGAGCCGTAGCCCGTGCCGAAGTCGTCGAGGGCGACCTTGCAGCCGAGCTCGGCCAGGTCGCCGACCATCGTGCGGACGGCCTCGAGGTCGTCCGCGGCGGCCGACTCCGTGACCTCGAGGATCACGTTCTCGGGCGGGGCGCCTCCGTTGAGCCTGTCGGTGACGATCTCGATCACCTCACGGTTGGTCAGGCCCATGGCCGAGAGCTTGATCGCGACCGGCAGACGGCGCGCGTAGTCGATCCCGTGGTGAAGGGCCCAGCGGTCGATCTCCGAGATCAGGTCGGTCCCCTCGACGTGGCGGAGGAACTTGCCGGGCGCGATCAGCTCGCCGTCGAGGTTCATCCGCAAGAGCAGCTCGTGATGGTGGATGAGCCCGCTGTCCATCGAGACGACCGGCTGGCCCCAGAAGACGAAGCCCTCGTTCGCGAGCGCGTTCTCGACGCGCTGGCGCCAGAGGCGTCCCTCGGTGTCGTTGCGCTCGCGCTCCTCGCGCAGGTGCTGCTCGGTCGCGTCGGTGGCGCTGGTCGTCAGGCCGACGATCTCACCCGACACGTCATGGATCGGGAAGGCCCGGATGGAGACGTAGATCGGGGTCTCGTCGCGGCGGATCCGCTGCAGCTCGATCGGCTCGCAGTTGTTGCTCCTGATCCGCTCGACGAGAGCGCCGGCGGAAGCGCCGGGCGGGCCGGTCAGCTCGGCGAAGGACCTGCCGAGCGCCTCCTCGGCCGTGAAGCCGTAGAGATCGCGGGCGCCCTGGCTCCAGCCGGTGACGACCTCCTGGAGGTCGAGCGCGACGATCGCGTCCTGGGACGTGTTGACGAGGGCGGTGAGGCGCTCGTTCTGCTCCTGCTGCCTGCGCCGCTCGCTGATGTCGCGGACGAAGCCGGTGTAGAGAGTCCGGGTCGTCCTGGACCTTGCTGACGGAGATCTCGACCGGGAACTCGGCGCCGCCGGCGTGGATGGCGACGGCCTCGATGGGCCGGTTCAGAAGCGGGTTGTCGTCGGAGCCCGCGGCGCCGGCGACCATCCGCCCGTAGCGCTCGCGCAGCGCCGGCGGGACGAGCAGCTCACCGGCGTTGCGGCCGAGCGCCTCGTCGGCCCGGCGGCCGAAGGTGTTGCGGGCGGCGGAGTTCCATTCGCAGATGGTGCCGTCGCCGTCGATGGTGATCACGCAGTCGAGCGCGGCATCGAGGGTCGCGGTGCGCGCCGGGTCGGCGGCCGGCCCGGCCTCCTCGGCTGCGGCCGGCTGCGCCTGCCCTGCGCTGGGCAGGAACCGCTGCGAGACCATCAGGAGGATCGCGCCGATCACGAAGACGGTCCCGAGGCCGAGCGCGGAGAAGCCCCCGACGAGCTGCACCCCGACGGCGGCGACGAATGCGACCGCGATCAGAATCGGCACGATCCGCTCCTCGCCGGACGCGTTCGCTCCCTGGCGGTCCTCGCTCAGGTCTTCTCTGGAAGTTGTGGGGTTCAAGGCGTTCTCTCGCTGTTGACGGACTCCCCACCCCCGAGGGTGGTGGACGCGATACCGGCAGGGGCCGGCCTCATATAGGTCGGCACGGTGCACCCCACCCTTGAGGCGTGACGGACGCCCTTGCTCAGGCGCTTGCGCGACCGGCGGCGACCGGCTCGCCGGCGCCCGCCTCGCTCGCCTGCAGCAGCAGGTCGGCGATCAGCTCCGGGGCGTCCCAATTCGGCGTGTGCCCGCACCCCTCGAGCTCGATGAAGCGGCTGCCCGGTGGCCGCCGCTCGGGGCGCGGCGGGCCGACGAGGCCGTCCAGCTCGCCCCATGCGATCGTCGTCGGGACGGTGACCCGCTCGAGGTCGGTGCAGACGTAGCGGCGCATCTCGGCGTTGGCCGCGTCGTAGCCCGGCGCGGTGATCCAGGCGTCGATCATCGCGTGGGCGTCGTCCAGCGGGACGTTCTCGGGCCGTCCCACCGAGGTCCGCAGCATCGCCTCGCGGGCGCGCCGGTTGCGGACGAGCGCGGCGACGAGCGGGCGCAGCCGTTGCGCCCACCGGCGTGAGTCCAGCTTGCGGGGCCCGAGCGGGGTCCGCCACAGCCCGGCCGGCGAGATCAGGCAGACCGACTCGGCGTCATCCGCCTTCGCCATCTCCAGGGCGACCCACCCGCCGAGCGAGTTGCCGGCGACGTGTGGACGCTCGACGCCGATCTCGCGGCAGAGCCGGGTGACCGCGGCGCCCAGCGCCCAGGGGGTGGGGGTCTCGCCGAGCAGCGGCGACTCGCCGAAGCCGGGGAGGTCGAGGGCGATCACGTCGCGCTCGGCCGCGAGGCGGTCGATCTGCGGGCGCCAGATCGCGCGCGTCGCCCCGAGGCCGTGGATCAGGACGAGCGGCGGGCCGGAGCCGAGCCGCTCGTAGACGATCCCGGCCGCCTCGAGCGGGTCAGTACGCGCCGATGACTTCGAGCTCGCCACTGAGATCCCCTACGCCGGGCACGTTGCGACGGATCACGACCCGATAGCTCCCGGGCGCCAGGTCCTTCGGGAGCTCGATCACGACCGGTGGCCCCGCCTCTCCGGGGGGCGCCACGTAGCCGATCTCGGGGATCGGCTCCACCGGCAGCTTCACCGGCTCCCATTCGCCCCCGGCATCGACCTCGAGCTCGTAGGCCGCGCCGTAGGTGAACTGCTCGTCGGTGTCGTTGACCACCCGGGCCTCGACCGTATCGCCGGGGGACGCGCTCGCGGGCTGGACCTCGACCGAGAGCTCACCGGAGCCGTTCGCCGGTGCAGGGTCGGTCGCCGGCTCCTCGTCATCGCCTCCGCATGCGGCGAGCGAGGCGCAGGCGAGCATCAGGGCGAGAGCCCCCAGGCCCTGCCGTCGCTGGCTGCCCTGCCGGCCCATCGCTTCATTATGGCCGCCATGGGATCCCCCGTCGGGCGCTGCGCCCTCGTCCTTGCGCTGATCGCGGGCCTCGCCGCTCCGACCGCGGCCGGCGCCGAGAATCCGGCGCACCAGCCTCCGTTCGGATCCGAGCCGCTCGCGCCGCTGGAGCCGATCCGCGACCTCGACGAGGTCCCCTCCGGGTTCGAGCTCAGCGCCGCCGATGCGATTGCGATCGCCGACGGCGCCGAGGAGGTGGTCGAGGAGCGCGCGGAGAGCCCGGCGATGACCCCGCGCGCGTCGACGCGGGGGAGCGATCTCTGGCAGGTCGATTACACCCAGGACGGGGTCGACGTCGCCCAGGCCGTGGTCGAGGACTCGAGCGGGGAGGTGGTCGAGTCCTGGAGCGATCAGCAGGTCGAGGTCAAGCTCGCCCGCGGCTACGAGGACGCGGTGGCGGGCAACGTCAACGAGGCGTGGATCTGGATCCCCCTCTGCGTGCTCTTCGTGGTGCCGTTCTTCGATCCGCGCCGGCCCTTCCGGCTGCTCCACCTCGACCTGCTGGTCCTCCTCTCCTTCTCGGTCTCGCAGTTCTTCTTCAACCGCGGCGAGATCGTCCTCTCGGTTCCGCTGGTCTACCCGGTGCTGGCGTACCTGTTCGTGCGCATGGCGATCGCCGGCCTGCGTCCCCGGACGCAGGCGGGCCCGCTCGTCCCGCGCGTCCCGATCCGCTGGCTCGCGATCGCCGCGGTGGCGCTTGCGGTCTTCCGGATCGGCTTCAACGTCGCCGACTCGCAGGTGATCGACATCGGCTTCGCGAACGTGGTCGGCGCCGACCGGATCGCCTCCGGGGAGGGCGTGTACGACGGCAGCTTCACGCCGCTGATCGATCGCGGCGACTCCTATGGGCCGGTGTCCTATCTCTCCTACGTCCCGTTCGAGCAGGCGCTGCCGTGGGACGGCGGGCTCGAGGCGCTGCCGGCGGCGCACCTCGCCGCGATCCTCTTCGACCTCGCGGTCGTCGGGCTGCTGCTGGTCGCGGGCAGGCGGCTGCGCGAGGGAAGGGAGGGCCGTGACCTCGGGATCGCCCTGGCCTTCGCCTGGCTCGCCTACCCGTACACCTTCTACGCGCTCGACGCCAACGGCGGCAACGATGCCCTCGTCGCGGCGCTGCTGGTCGCGGCGCTGATCGCGTTCGCCTCGCCGCTGAAGCGGGGCCTGGCGCTCGGCTTCGCGGCGGCGGCGAAGTTCGGCCCGCTCGCCCTGGCCCCGCTGTTCGCGGCCGGGCCCGGCGAGCGCCGCCTTCGCTCCAGCTTGATCTTCGCCGCGGCCTTCCTCGCCGTCTGGGCGGTCGTCCTCCTGCCGCTGCTCCCCGACGGCGGGTTCCGCGAGTTCTACGACAGGACCTTCGGCTACCAGGCCTCGCGCGGCTCGCCGTTCAGCGTCTGGGGGCTCGAGCCCTCGCTCGACGGCGTGCAGAAGCTGGCGCGCCTCTTCCCGGTGCTGATCGGCGCCGCGCTCTTCTTCGTCCCGCGGCGGCGGACCGCGCTGCAGGCGGCCGCGCTCGGCGCCGCCGTCCTGATCGCCACGCAGGTCGGCTCGACCCACTGGTTCTACTTCTTCATCCTCTGGTGGACGCCCTACGTCCTGATCAACCTGTTCGGGAGCCAGGAGCGGATCTCCGGGCGTGACGACCCCGCGCCGGCGGTCGGGTCAGCCGATCGTGGTCCGCAGCTCGCCGAGCTGCGGTGAGCTGACCACGAGCTCGTCGCCCGGGGCGAGCCAGACGCGCGGCTCGCGGACGCTGCCGACCCCGGCAGGCGTCCCGGTGGAGACGATGTCGCCGGGGACGAGCGTCATCAGCGTCGAGAGGTGCGCGACGAGCTCGGCGACGCCGAAGATCAGCTCCGCAGTCGTCGACTCCTGCATCCGCTCGCCGTTCAGGTCGAGCGCGATCCCGATCGCGGCGGGGTCATCCACCTCGTCGGCCGTGACGAGCGCCGGCCCGCAGGGTGCCGAGCCGTCGAAGACCTTGCCGGGGATCCACTGCGGTGTTGCGAACTGCAGGTCCCGCGCCGAGAGGTCGTTGAGGAGCGTGTACCCGGCGACGTGGTCGAGCGCCTCGTCGGCGCTCACCGTCGAGGCCTCGGCGCCGATCACGAACGCGACCTCCGCCTCGTAGTCGACCTTGCGGCTCGCCGCGGGCAGCGGCACGGTCGCGCCGTCGGGGACGAGCGCGTTGCGCGAACTTGGCGAAGAAGGTGGGGACGGCGGGCGCGTCGATCCCGGCCTCGGCGGCGTGGTCGCGGTAGTTGAGGCCGATGCAGATGATCTTCTCCGGGTCCGGGACCGGGGGGAGCAACTCGACGTCCGCCGCGCGCAGGTGAGGGGAGGCGTCGGGAAGCACGGCGCTGAGGCGATCGAGCCCGCCCGCGGCGAGCAGCTCGCGCATCGTCGCCGGTCCCTCGCCGAGCGCGTCGCCGGCGTCGATCAGGCCTCCGTCGGCGAGGACGGCGGCGCGATCGCCGCGCTCGGACCGGTAGCTGATCGAGCCGCACGCCCGCAGCCTAATCCCTGCGCCGTGCCATAATCGCCGCCCGCCGAGCCTCCGGGCTCGGGTCCCGGGGGCGTAGCTCAGTTGGTTAGAGCGCCGGCCTGTCACGCCGGAGGCCGCGGGTTCAAGTCCCGTCGCTCCCGTTTTCGCGGACGGGGAGGCGCCGGCTCGGCGTCATCGCCGGGCTCGCTGCCAACTAGGCAGCGTCGCCCGGCTCTTCCTTGATCCTGCGCGCTCCCCGCCTCGCGAAAATTCGCGCGGGCCGACTGGCTCAGCGGTTCTCTGAGCGGAAGCGGCGTAAGCGCAGGGAGTTCGCCACCACCGAGACGCTCGAGAGGCCCATTGCTGCTCCCGCGATTGCCGGGTTGAGGAGGCCGAGGGCGGCCGCGGGGAGCGCGATGACGTTGTAGCCGAAGGCCCAGACCAGGTTCTGCTTGATCGTGCGGAGGGTCGAGCGCGAGAGCCGGATGGCGTCGGCGGAGGCACGGAGGTCTCCGGAGACGAGCGTCAGGTCGGAGGCCTCGATCGCGACATCCGTGCCGGTGCCGATCGCCAGGCCCAGGTCGGCCTGGGCGAGGGCCGGGGCGTCGTTCACGCCGTCGCCGACCATGGCCACCACGCGGCCCTCGGCCTGCAGTCGATCGACCACGTCGGCCTTGTCCGACGGCAGCACCTCCGCGATCACCTCGTCGATGCCAACCTCCTCGGCGACCGCCCGGGCGGTGGCCTCGTTGTCACCGGTGAGCAGCACCGGGCGCAGGCCGAGCTTCTTGAGCGATGCCACCGCATCGGCGGACGTCGGCTTGACGGTGTCGGCGACGACGAAGATTCCCCTGACCTCGCCGTCCCATGCCGCCAGTACCGCGGTCTTGCCGGTCGCCTCGGCGGCGGCCTTGGCCTGCGCGAGCTCGGATGGGATCGTGAGGCTCCACTCGTCCATCAGCCACGACCGGCCCACCTGGACCCCGTGACCTTCGACGACCGCTTCCACGCCGAGGCCCTCGCGGTTGGTGAAGCCCTCCACCGCCGGGAGGACTCCGACCTCGGCACGGGCGGCCGCGCTGATCGCCTGG
Organism: uncultured Solirubrobacterales bacterium; assembly: GCA_963839535.1. GTDB lineage: Bacteria > Actinomycetota > Thermoleophilia > Solirubrobacterales > 70-9 > RHKX01. Next base: position 59,026 of record CAWIVF010000013.1, on the reverse strand, counting down.
GCGATCGGGTGCTCGGATGCGTCCTCGACCGCGCCGCCGATGCGCAGCAGCTCCTGCCGCGTGGCGTTGGGGCCGGTCACGGCATCGACCAGGCTCATCCTGCCGGTGGTCACCGTGCCGGTCTTGTCGAGCACGATGGTGTCGACCTTGCGGGTCGACTCGAGGATCTGAGGTCCCTTGATGAGGAGCCCGAGTTGAGCGCCGCGGCCGGTCCCGACGAGCAGGGCGGTCGGCGTCGCGAGACCGAGCGCGCAGGGGCAGGCGATGATCAGCACGGCCACGGCAGCGGTGAACGCGTACTCGACCGGCTCGCCCGCGCCGAGGTAGAAGCCCAGCGTCGCGACCGAGATGCCGATCACGATGGGGACGAAGACGCCCGAGATGCGATCGGCCAGCCGCTGCACCGGCGCCTTGCCCGACTGGGCGTTCGTCACGAGTTGGGCGATCTGGGCGAGTGCGGTGTCCGATCCGATCCGCGTGGCGCGGACGACCAGACGGCCGCCGGCGTTGATGGTCGCCCCGGCGACCGCATCCCCCACGCCCTTCTCGACGGGGACCGACTCACCCGTCAGCAGCGACTCGTCGATGGCCGACTGCCCCTCCTCGACGGTGCCGTCGGTGGCGATCTTCTCCCCGGGCCGAACGACGAAGCGATCCCCGATCTGGAGCTGCTCGATCGGCACGCGGTCCTCGGTGCCGTCGGCGCGGAGCATCGCCACGTCCTTGGCGCCGAGCTCGAGCAGCGCGTTGAGGGCGGCGCCCGCGCGGCGCTTGGAGCTCGCCTCGAAGTAGCGGCCGGCGAGGACGAACGTGGTCACGACCGCGCTGATCTCCAGGTACAGCTCGTCCTCTCCCGAGGCCGAGAAGCTGAGGCTCATGCGCATGTCCGGCATTCCGGCGTCGCCGAGGAACAGCGCGTAGAGCGACCAGATGTAGGCCGAGAGCACGCCGAGGCTGATCAGCGTGTCCATCGTCGCCGCGCCGTGCTTGAGGTTCGTCCATGCCGCCTTGTGGAACGGCCATGCCGCCCAGAGCACGATCGGTGTGGCGAGCTGCAGGACGAGCCATTGCCAGTTGTCGAACTGCAGCGAGCTGATCATCGACAGCAGCAGGACCGGCACGGTGAGCAGCGCGGCCACGATGAGCCGGTTGCGCAGCGAGGCGAGCTCGTCGACCTCCTCGGGCTCATCGGCCTGGGCGGCCGGGCCGGCCGAGGGCAGCACGGCGTGGTAGCCGGCGGCCTCGACCTGATCGACGAGCTGCGCGATCCCGACCAGCGAGGGGTCGTAATCGAGGGTCGCGCGTTCGGTCGCGTAGTTGACCGACGCGGCCACGCCCTCGAGCTTGTTGAGCTTGCGCTCGATGCGGTTGGCGCACGACGCGCACGTCATCCCGCTGATCGGCATCTCGATGTGCTCGGTCGTGTCTCGACGGCGACGGCCATCACTCGGCCTCCTGGGTGAACGCGACGGTGTGGACCCGTCCTTCGTGCTTGAACTGCAGGAACATCCGGTAGCTCCCCGCCGACGGGTACTCGACCATGAACCGGATCGGGCCTCCGTCGCCGTGCTCCTCCTCCTCGGTGTGGGCGTGGAGGTAGGCGAGGTCGCCCTGACGCAGGACCACGAGGTGGCCGTCGGCGCCGAGGTACGGCTCGACCTCCACCGGCGGCGCCCTTGCGGGTGACGGTGAACGAGAGCTCGCGCTCCCCCTCCGCCTCGCCGGGCTCCGAGCCGATCGCCACGTCGTAGCCGTCGACGGACGCGTGGGAGGCCGGGGCCGGCAGCGGCTCAGCCGACGCAGCGCCGGGCACGATGATGTCGGTCCCGAGGGTGGTCCGCTCCGAGCCGGTGGCGGTGAAGTCGGCGAACACCCGGTACGTGCCGGGATCGCGGAAGCGCAGCGGCACGGTCCAGGAGCCGTCCGCCTGCTCGACCGGATGAACGTGGACGTAGCGGCTCAGGTCCCGGCGCACGACGATGAGGTGCAGCCGCTTCTCATGCTCGACATCGAAATCGCGGACGGTCTCGCCCTCGCGGTCCTCGATGCGGAAACGGAACTCGCGCTCCCGCCCGGGCGCGAAGCCGCCCGTCTCGGCGACCAGGCGGAACTCGTCGTTGGCGACGGAGAGGCCCTGCGGGATGGCGGCGCCGCCGTCCTCCATGCCGTGCTCGTCTCCATCGGCGTCCTGGTCGGCTGCGCGGTTGGTCGGCCCCGCGGCGTTGCCGACGGCGATGGCCACGCCGAAGATGAGCACGAGGCTCGCCAGGAACCCGGCGACGCGGGCGGCGGCGCTCACGTGATCACCTCGTAGCCGGCCTCGGCGACGGCCGCGCCGATGGCGTCGTCGTCGTACTGCTCGCCGGTGACGGTCATGCGACCGCTCTCCAGGTCGATCTCGATCGCCGATACGCCGCTGACCTCGGCGACCTCTTCGCGCACGGACATCACGCAGTGCCGGCAGGTCATGCCGGAGATCGAGTAGGTGGTGGTGGTCATGTCAGACTTCCTTCTGCGTCGCTGGTTCGGCGCCGTGAAGTATATACCCCCCGGGGGCATGCTAGGGTTGCGCCATGGAAGCACACGCAGAGCACGCGCATGACCATCACCACGAGATGCCCACCGAGGGGCGGGCACTGACCTCGGTTGCGGTCAGCGCCACGTTGCACTGCCTCACCGGCTGCGCGATCGGCGAGGTCGCCGGGATGGCGATCGGGACCGCGGCCGGCTTCTCCGACCTCGGGACGATCGCCCTTGCGGTCACCCTGGCGTTCTTCTTCGGCTACGCGCTGACGAGCCTGCCGCTGCTGCGGGCCGGGCTGGCACTGAGTGCCGTGATTCCGATCGCGCTTGCCGCCGACACGCTCTCGATCGCGACGATGGAGATCGTCGACAACCTGATCATGGTGGCTCGTCCCCGGGGCGATGGAGTCGGGGCTCGGCGACATCCTCTTCTGGGGAGCGCTCTCGTTCGCGCTCGCGGTCGCCTTCGTCATCACGGTCCCGGTGAACCGCTGGCTGCTGGCCCGCGGCAAGGGCCACACGGCGGTCCACGAGACGGGCATCCACGGCGGCCCGTCTCCGAGAGTCGTCGGCGCGGTGGTGATCGCGGCCGCGATCTTCGGCACCACGGTCCTGGTCCTCGAAGCCCTCGCCTAGCGGAGGTCAGCCCGGAGTGCTTCCCGTCCAGGTGGGCCCCCTCCCGAGGAGACCGGACGCGAAGCGGAGCATCTCCTCGGCGTAAAGGAGCGACGCCCGCTGGGCGGGCGTCGCGTCACTCTCTCCATCCTCCCCTCCCCGAGAGCGGGTGGCGTCGCAGCTGCCGTGAGGCTGAAGTGACGTTGCCGCCGGGACGGGGAACCTACCCGATCTCGCGAGATCGTGCCAATCGGCACACAGGCGCGGATCAGATCTCCCCGAGGACCTCCTCGGCGGCGCGCTGGCCCGATTGCACGGCGCCGTCCATGTATCCGGCCCACTGCGACGCCGTCTCGGTGCCGGCCCAGTGGATCGGCCCGATCGCGGCCCGGATCGCCGAGCGATAGCCGACCAGCACCCCCGGGGGTGTGAAGCCCACGTAGCACCCGCGGGCCCAGCGGTCCTTGGCCCAGGACTTGTCGAGGTAGGACTTCGCGTTCTTCGCCTCCGGCCCGAAGTAGCGGGCGAAGGACTCGAGGACCGCCGCGCGCCGCTCGGTCTGCGAGCTCTTGGCGAAGTCGCGCGCCTCCTGTCCCTCGATGAAGCCGAGCAGGACCCCGGGTGAGCCGTCCGGCGGCGAGTTGTCGAAGGTGAGCTTCACCGGACCGGTGTTCGAGGTGGCGCCGCCGCTCTTGCCCTGCTCGCGCCAGAAGGGCTCGTCGTAGACGGCCATGCACTTGATCACCGTGCCCATCGGCACGCGCTGGTTGAACTGCGCTCGCTGCGCCGGCAGGTCGGGCTGGAAGCGGATCGACCCGACCAGCGCCGGCGGCAGCGTGACGATGACCCGCTTGGCCGCCCAGGTCTCCTTGCCGGTCTTGACCTCGACGCCGCCGCCCTTGATCCGCCTGATCACCCGGACAGGCTGATCCAGCTCGACCGCCGAGCCGAGGTCCTTCGCCATCTCCAGCGAGATGCGCTGGGACCCGCCCACGATCCGCTTCTCCTGCGCCCCGCCGGCCGTGTTGATCAGCAGGTTGAAGTCGCCCGCCGCGGTCGCGATGTAGAAGATCACGAACAGCAGCGACAGGTCGCGGGGCTCCGCCGAGAAGATCGACTGGATCCCGAGCTCGACCAGCTCCCGCGCCTCCGGGGTCAGGTTGTTGTCCTTGAGCCACGTGTCGAAAGTCTGCGAGTCCCACTCCGCCGCCTGGGGCGCCTTCCACGGCGCGTCGGGCGGCACGGTCGACGCCATCTGGTTGAGCTTCTGGATGGTCACGGCGAGCTCGCCGAGCGAAGCCGGGTTGGCCGGCGGGATCGCGCCGGTGTAGTCGGTCTTGGTGCCGTTGCGGTAATAGACGTTGGTGCCGTCGACGTAGGTGTCGAAGGTCTTCAGCCCGAGCTCGTCGATCAGGTCGAGCACCCTGGACTGCGTCGGCCCGACCCACTGCCCGCCCAGCTCGACCACGTCTCCCTTGCCGATCTTCCGGTTCAGCGTCCGCCCGCCGACCCGCTTGCGCGCCTCGAGCACGACGACCGACTTGCCCGCCCTCTCGATCTCCCGAGCCGCGCTCAGTCCGGCGAGCCCGGCGCCGACCACGATCACGTCCCGTTGCCGCCGCCTCGGCGCCGCGCCCGCCGCGTTCCCACCGCCGGTGACCGCGTAACCCGCGGCGCCGGCGAGCGCTCCGCCGATCGCGCCCCGGCGGGTGAAGCCGCGGTCGCTCACAGGGCGCCTCCGGCGGCGGCCGGCGCGGTCGGGTCCTCCGACTCCTCGCCGATCGCCTCCCGGGCGAGGTACTCCTCGACCGCGAGCAGGTTGTCCTTCCCCATCTCGACGACGCGGAGCATGTCCGACATCGTCGCGACCTCCTCGACCTGCTCCTTGATGAACCACTGCATGAACTGCTCGCCCTGGTAGTCGCCCTCGTCACGGGCGCGTGCGGCGAGCGCGCTGATCTGCTCGGTCACGCGCTTCTCCTGCGCGAGGGCGAGCGCCACCGGCGAGACCGCGTCGTCGAAGCCGACCTCCGGCGCCGCCACGCCCGGGATCCGGACCTCGTGGTCGGCGTCGAGCAGGTAGCGGACGATCATCATCGCGTGGTTGCGCTCCTCGACCGCCTGGCGGTAGAAGAACGCGGCGAGCCGCGGCAGCGCCTCGGCGTCGTAGTGGACGGCGATCGCCACGTACTGCTGGTGGGCGGCGTACTCGTTGGCGACCTGCTCGTTGAGCGCGTCGGCGAAGCTGCTGGCGGTCATTGGGCCTCCGTGGGGGTGGGGACTGCGACCGTAGAGGAAACGCTCACTTCGGTTGCCCGAACTGACGAACCGAGTTCATGATTTCCCGTCCCGGTGGCCCCCCACCCGGGGAGACCGGACGCGAAGCGGAGGATCTCCCCGGAGTTATCCCCTAGCCCCAGCGGAAGCCGGTCTTCGCCGGCACCGGGTCCATCGGCGGCGTCGGGAGCTCCGACGGGACCGCCGGGTCGTTGTAGCCGGAGGGGGCCGTGTCGTTCGGGGTGTCGGGGTGGAACAGCGACGCGAGGTACTGGATCTGGCCGCGGCCGACCTCGACCTCGCCCTGGCCGCCGCCGTAGATCGCGATCCCCTCGCGCTCGCAGTGCGCGTAGATCGAGAGCAGCTCCTCGATCGAGCCGAAGCGCGAGGGCTTGGAGTTGATCGCCCGCGGCTTCCACTCGAGCGAGGTGATGTCGGCGAGCGAGTGCAGCGGCGCGTCCCAGGTGACCCGGTCCCTCAGCGGCTCGAGCAGCGGGCGCGTCTCCTCGTTGACGTCGGGGTCCTCGAGGTAGGCCTCCGGGAAGGCCTCGGCGACCGCGCGGTAGAGCTCGGGGTCGGTCTCGACGTCGACCGGAGTGCCCCGGTAGTGGCCCTTCAGGTCGAGCACCCTGACCGGCGCGAGGCCGTGCAGCTCCTCGATCAGCTCCGGGGTCCAGTCGTTCTCGGGGTCGAGCTTGAAGCCGAGCATCGGGTACTTCGCGAGGCGCTTGCGGATCGGCTCGGTCGAGGAGCCGTCGCTCCCGTCGAAGGTCGAAAGGCGCGTCGAGCAGACGAACTCCAGCGGCTGCGGCTCCCGCCCGAGCGCCTCGTGGAGGGACGTACCCGACTGGCGCAGGGCGAGGTCGAGCGCCGCGCTCTCGTAGGCCCAGCGCCGGTAGAGGCGCGACGCCTCCATCCCGGGCGCGGCGAGGGGGAAGAGGTCGAGCCCTCCGATCAGCTCGCAGAACTCGCCGAGGGTCTCGGGCCCGGTCAGGTCGAGCGGCGTGCCCGCGTCGCGGTGGCCGATCTGGTCGAGGACGTCGTAGACGACGTCCTCGCCGACGCCCTCCTCGCCGCCGCCGAGCAGGTGCACCACGGTCGACGGCCGGGTGAACGAGCCGTAGTCGCGGTCGTGCCCGGTCAGCTCATAGGACTCGACCCGCAGAGGCAGCGCCGCAAGGGTCTTCCAGGCTTGGTCGAGCGGCACCATCACTTCGAGGTTACGGGGTGCTCGCCCGTGCGATGTCCGCTGGCGTAGGCCACGAGCCAGAGGACCACCCCGAGGGCGAGGAGGAGGCCGGCGCGGAGGAAGACCTCCCCCTCGTTGTCGATGATCAGCACGACCGAGGCGATCGCGGCGAGTATCGGCGCGATGGTCGGCGCCCGGAAGTGCTCGTGGGCGACCTGCATCGCGGCGCAGGACGAGCACCGAGATGTTCACCGCGGTGAAGGCGATCAGCAGCAGCAGGACGGTGGTGTCGGCCAGGTCACCGAGGTCGCCCGTCGAGACGAGGATCAGCCCCAAGACCGTGGTGAAGATGATTGCCGTGATCGGCGTCCGTCGCCCCTGCAGGACGCGACCGAAGAAGCCCAGGGACGATCCCCTCCTCCGACATCCCGTAGACGAGCCGGGAGGCCATGATCATGTTGATCAAAGCCCCGTTCGCCAGGGCGAAGAGCGTGATCGCTGCGAAGACGTCCGGCGACACCCCGAGCGGGCCCTGCTGCCCGACCTCGACCAGCGGCGCGCTCGAGCTCGCCAGCTCGTCGGTCGGGACCGCGGCCGAGGCGAGAAGCGTCACCGCCATGTAGAGCAGGCCGGCGATCGCGAGGCCGGTGAACAGGATCCGCGGATAGTTCCTGCTCGGCCGTTTCACCTCCTCGGCGATGTTCACGGAGTCCTCGAACCCGATCAGTGCGTAGAACGCGAGCCCTGCGCCGGAGATCACGGCGAACAGCGGGGACACGCCTTCCTTGAACTCGAGGTTGCGGCCGAAGTCCGAGCCGCTCTCGCCGAGGGCGGCCACACCGATCACCACGATCAGCAGCAGTCCCCCCACCTCCACGCACGTGAGGAAGGCGTTGAGCCGCACCGATTCCGCGATCCCGCGCATGTTCACGAGCGCTACCACCAGCAGGAAGACGATCGCGACCGGGATCACCTTGATGTCGACGAATTCGGCCAGGGCGTCGCCGGCAAAGCCACGGGCGAGGGTGCTCGCCGAGGTGATCCCCGAGGCCATCACCGCGAACGCGACCATGAACGTGAGGAACGGGCGGTTGAACGCCCTGTTGACGTAGAGCGCGGCCCCTCCCGCCCGCGGGTACTTCGAGACCAGCTCCGCGTAGGCGCAGGCGGTCAGCGCCGCGAGGATGAACGCGGCCAGGAAGCCGGTCCAGATCGCGCCACCGGTCTCGACGCCGACCTCGCCGGCGAGCGCGTAGATGCCACCGCCGAGGATGTCCCCGACGATGAAGAAGAGGAGCATGGCCGGCCCCACCCTGCGGGCGAGCTTCCCCTCCTTCTCCGGGGGCTCGCCCTGGGACCCCGCGATTCCCGCCTCCACGTTCGACCTCCCTAGCCGGTTTGGTGCTCCGTTTATATAGCGGCGCCCGCGAGCTCCCCGAACGCCTCGATCCCCGCGATCAGGTCGGCCTCGGAGCTGTCCTCCTCCTTCGCGTGGCTGATCCCGCCGCGCGAGGCGCAGAAGATCATCGCCGTCGGCACCCGCCGCGCCAGCTCGGCGGCGTCGTGGAGCGCGCCGCTCGAGATCGCCGCCGGACGCCCGCCGCGGGCTGCGCACGCATCGGTGGCGAGCTGCACCAGCGCCGGGTCGAAGGGGATCGGGTCGATCCTCCACACGGGTCCCCCGCCGAACACGCAGCGCCGTTCGTCGGCGATCCCGGCGGCCGCGGCGAGCGCCTCCGAGAGCATGTCGGCCAGGGCGTCGCGCTCGGGATGGCGCAGGTCCACGGAGAGCTCGGCCCGCCCGGCGACCGCGGTGACGACCCCCGGGGTGAGCGCCAGGCTCCCGGTCGTCCCGACCCCGCCGTGGCGCAGCGCGACGCGCTCGATCTCGAGGGCCGTCGCGGCCGCCGCCAGCGCGGCGTCGCGGCGGGCGTCCATCGGCGTCGTGCCGGCGTGGGAGGCCTGTCCGCTGAAGGTCAGCACGTGGCGCTCGACCCCGGCGCAGCCCGACACGGCCGAGCAGCTCGCGCCCTCGGCCTCGAGCACCGGCCCCTGCTCGATGTGCAGCTCGAGGTAGGTGCCGATCTCGCCCAGCCGCCGGTGCGCCTCGGTCGCGCGGGCGAGCTCGACCCCGTCGGCGGCGAGGACGTCGGCGATCGGCTCGCCCGCCGCGTCGCGGAGCGAGGCGAGCTCGCCGGGGTCGAGGGTGCCGGCGAGGGCCGAGCTGCCGAACAGGCTGCGCCCGAACCGCGCGCCCTCCTCGTCGGCGAAGTCGATCAGGACGATGTCGCGCGGCGGGCGCTCCCCCGATGCCGCCCACGCCTCCAGCACGCCGAGCGCGGCCATCACGCCGAGCGCGCCGTCGAGCCAGCCGCCACCGGGCACCGAGTCGAGGTGGGATCCGAGCGCGAGCGCCGGCCCGCCGCCCTCGGCACCCGGGAGCCGGGCCCAGAGGTTGCCCGCCTCGTCGACCTCCGGCTCGATCCCGATCGCGGCGAGCCGGGTGCCGAGCAGCTCCCGCGCCCGGCGCCAGGGCGGGCTCCAGCAGAGCCGCTGCGCCCCGGCCTCGTCCGACGTCAGCTCGGCGAGCTCGCGCAGCGCGGCGATGACCGCGGGCGCGTCGATCGCGGGGGCCGGCCCGGAGCTCAACCCACGCGCTCCCGCCGCAGCGGCTGGGCGAGGCAGTGGGCGCCTCCCCCGCCGAGCGTGAACATCTCGAGGTCGGGGTCGAAGACGGTCAGGCCGAGGGCCCGCAGCTGCCCGTTCAGGTCGGTCGATCGGCGGGTGGAGATGACCCGGTCCTCGCCGAGCGAGATCGCGTTGACGCCGAGGCCGAACGCGTCCTCGACCGAGACCTCGAGGATCTCGAAGCCGAGGTCGCGCAGCCACGTGACGAGGCCGGTCGAGGCGGCCTCCACGCAGACCGCCGCGAGCTTCGGGGCGAGGATCGAGACGAGCACGTCGATGTGGACGAAGTGGGAGGGGATCGCCTCGATCCGCACCTCCCAGCCGAGCTCCTCGAACCACCCCGCGAGCTGCGCGGCCGCGGCGCCCTGCGTCCGCTCCTCGCCGTTGCCGATCAGCAGCCGCCCGGGCTCGACGATGATCACGTCGCCGCCCTCGAGCGACCCCGCGGTGATCATCTCGTGGATCGGGATCCCCGCCCCCTCGTAGAAGCGGATCACCGGCGCGTACTCGCCGCGGCGCCACGACTGCGCCAGCTGGGTGACGACCGGCCCCTGCGGCGTCGCGATGCTCGAGTCCCTGGCGAACACCTGGTAGGGGAGGTGCGGATCGGGTTCGAGCAGATGGACCTGCACCCCTGCCGACTCGTAGGCCATGACCATCTCCCGGTGCTGGGAGGACGCGAGCTCGGCATCGAACACGCGCCCGCTCTCCAGCGTGCCGCGGCTGATCACGCTCGTCGGCAGCCAGCGGAAGTTGTCGGGCGGGCAGAGCAGGACGTCGTGGAGCAGCCCGTACTCGGAGTCGCTCCCCCACGGCGGTCCGGCTCAAGTCGGATCTCCCCGGATTCGATCCACCACCCGCACCGTCTTCAGGGTCCGATCGCTCGCTCCGCGGACCTGGCCGCCGTGGGCCAGCGAGTCGGCGATGAAGTCGATCGTCTCGCGGCTGAGCCGCTCGCCCGGCAGCACGTTCGGGACCCCGGGCGGATAGGCGGCGAGGGACTCGGCGGCGATCCGGCCGCCGGACTCGGTGAACGGGACGATCTCCTGCGGACCGAGGAACGCCTCGCGCGGCGTCATCTCGGTCGGGCCCCATGGAGGCGGCGGCGCGAAGGGCGTGCGCTCGCCGTCGACCGGCCGGCGCAGGGCCGCCGCCGCGTCGCGCAGCCCGGCCAGCAGCCGCTCGCCGGTCTCGGCGACGTTCTCGCCGATTCCGAAGACGGCGACGACGACGTTCTCGGCGTAGAGCTCGAACCAGATGTCGTGCTCCTCGCGCATGTAACGGGCGATCTCGTTGCCGGTGGCACCGGTGCCGCGCACGTCGACCGAAAGGCGCAGCGGGTCCCAGGCGTGGACGCTCGTCGCCTCCGCGATCTCCTCGTCGAGGACGTTGAGCCCGTCGATCGCGACGACCTCGCGGCGCAGGTCCCGGAGCGAGGCGATCGTCTCGGCGAGCAGCTCGGAACCGCTGACGACGTTCTGCCGGCGGGCGGCGTCGAGCGACGCGCTCAGCAGCGCGCTCGGGCTGGTGGTCTCGATCAGCGTCACCGAGCGGTCGACGATCCGGCCGTCGATCCGGTCGGTCCCGAGGTGGAGGATCGCCGACTGCGTGAGGCTGCCGCCGAGCTTGTGCACGGAGTTGAGGACGACGTCCGCCCCGCAGGCGAGCGCGTTGGCGGGAAGCTCGTCGGAGAACGCGAGGTGCGCGCCCCAGGACTCGTCGACGACGAGCGGGACGTCGCGCGCGTGCGCGACCCGCGCCAGCCCCTCGATGTCGGCGACCGCGCCGAAGTAGGTGGGGGAGACGGCGAAGACGGCGACAGCCTCGGGCTCGTCCGCCAGCGCCTCCTCCAGGGCCGCGGGCGTGAGGCAGTGCGCGACGCCGAGGTCGTCGTCGATCGCCGGTGCGACGAACCGTGGCCGCAGCCCGCTCAGCACGAGGCCGTCGATCACCGAGGAGTGGACGTTGCGCTGGACGATCGCGACGTCGCCGAGGTGCGCGAGGGCCAGGCAGATCGCGTGGTTCCCGCCGGACGCGCCGTTGACCAGGAACCAGCTCCGCTGCGCTCCCCACGCCTCGGCGGCGAGCTGCTGCGCTTGATGGAAGGGGGTCGCGAGGGGGTCGGGCCCGATGTCCACGCCCTCGGTGCCGGCCGGGAAGTCGAGGGCGAGCGCCGCTTCGCCGATCGCCTCCCTCAGCCCGGGATCGGCGCCGGCCCCGCCCTTGTGCCCCGGGATGTGGAACCGGCCCGGTCCCCGGCCGGCGAGCTCCACGAGCGCATCGAGGTACGGAGTGGATCGCTGATCCATCCGGGCCACGGTAGTACCCGGGGGCTGCCGTCGTCCTCCGCTGGACGAACGGATCGGGGAGGGCCCAACGGTTGGCGGCATCGCGGCCCGCTGCTAGCCTTGCGCCGTCGCGGATGCCTGACGACGACCTGCCTCGAAGTACCGGCTCCTGCCCTCAGCGGCAGGCGCCTCCCACCGCGCCGCGGAAGTGCCGGTGCATCCGCCTGCCCGCAGGGACTGAGCGATGACCGCGCTCGCCCTCGTCGCGCTGCTCGTGCTCGTCCTGCTCAACGGGATGTTCGTCGCCGCCGAGTTCGCGCTCGTGCGCTCGCGGCGCTCGCGCTTCGACACCCTCGCCGAGGAGGGCAGCCGCAACGCCAAGCGAGTCGTTCGTCAGCTCGAGGGGATCGACCGCTATCTCTCGACCTGCCAGATCGGGATCACGATGGCCTCGATCGGCATCGGTTTCCTCGGCGAGCCGGCGATTGCGAGCCTGATCGAGTCGGCGATCGGCGAGAGCGTCTCGCACGGCGTCTCCACCGCGATCTCCTTCGCGATCGCGTTCACGATCGCAACGGCGCTGCACATCACGATCGGCGAGCAGGTGCCGAAGATCGTCGCCATCAACCGGGCCGAGCGGACGGCCCTGCTGACCGCGCGCCCGCTCGACTGGTTCCACGTCCTCACGACGCCGTTCAGCTACGGGCTGAACCGGGCCTCGAACGCGATGATCCGCCTGTTCGGCGTCGATCCGAGCCAGATCGAGGAGCACCACGACGCCAACGACCTGAAGGCGATCATCGCCGACTCCCGCTCGGGCGGCGACCTCGACGAGAGCGAGGCCGGAATGCTCGGCGGCGTCTTCCACCTGCACGAGCAGGAGGCGCGCGAGGTGATGACCCCGATCCCCGCGGTGGTCACGGTCGACTCCTCCGACACGGTCGAGGACGCCCTGCGCCGCTGCGTCGCATCCGGGCACACGCGCCTCGTCGTGATCGAGGACGACAACCCCGACCGGGTCCGCGGCATCGTCCACAACAACTCGCTCGTCCGCCTCTACATGAGCGCCGGCCCCGACGCCTCGATCGAGCCCGCCGTGCGCGACGCGCCGATCATCCCCGAGACGAAGGCGCTCGACGATCTACTCGCCGAGCTCCAGCGTCAGCGCAGCTCGATCGCGGTCGTCGTCGACGAGTACGGCCGCACCGTCGGCATCGCGACGATCGAGGACATCCTCGAGGAGGTCGTCGGCGAGATCGAGGACGAGACCGATCCGCGCGCCGACTCCGTGCGCCGGCTCAACGACGGCGACTGGTACGTCCGCGGGCACGTCTCGCTCGGCGACCTCGAGGACGCCGGCATCGCCCTGCCGGTCGACACCGACGCGTACAACTCGATCGGCGGCTACGTCTTCAGCGAGCTCGGCCGCCTGCCCAAGCGCGGCGACTCGATCAAGGCGAACGCCCACACGATCAGGGTCGAGTCGGTCCGCGAGAACCGCATCGTCGCCCTGCGCATCCGCCCGGATTCGAACGGCGCCGAGATCGGACGAGGACGACCCCGAGGACTGACCTTCCGTCCGTTCCCGGGCCTAGCTTCCGCCGCGGGAAGGAAGCGAGGCGAGGAGAACGCCATGTGGGAGGTCAGGCTCAGCGACAAGCAGCTCGGGGTCCTCAAGGCTCTGGTCCAGGCCGAGGAGCGCCACGGGCCCACCCTGGCGCGGGCGCTGGAGGCGCTGGAGCTCGCCCGCTGGGACGACCTGCCCGAGGCCCAGCTGCCCTGGGACGAGGTCGACGACCTCGCCGGCAAGCAGGGCATCAGCGAGGCCGACGTCGTCTGGGACCTCGCCGGTAAGTCTCAGTACTTGTAGAAGCCTTGCGCCGGACTTGCGGCCGAGCTTTCCGGCGGCCGCCATGTCGACCAGACGCTGCGGCGGGTGGTGGTACTCGACCTCGCTCGCCTGATGGAGGCTCTCGCCGATCGCGACCGCGACGTCGATGCCGACGAAGTCGAGCAGCTTCAGCGGGCCCATCGGCTGACCGGCCCCGAGTGACATGCAGTCGTCGACCTCCTCCGGCTCGAGGCCGAGGTCGTCGAGCAGCCGGACCGCGTCGAAGAGGTAGGGGAAGAGGAGCCGGTTGACGACGAAGCCGGGATGGTCCGGCACCTCGACCGCCCGCTTGCCGAGGCCCTTGCAGAACGCCCGCGCCCGGTCGCCCACGCCGTCGCCGACGCTGTCCGGGAGGCAGAGCTCGATCAGCTCCATCCGCGTCACCGGGTTGAACACGTGCAGTCCGTAGAAGCGCTCCGCGACCCCGGCGGAGGCGCCGAGCTCTGCGATCCCCAGCGACGAGGTCGTCGTCGCCAGGTCGGCGTCCGGGCAGATCTCCCCGAGGGAGGCGAGCAGGGCGACCTTCGCGGCGGCGTCCTCGACGATCGCCTCGACGACGAGGTCGCAGCCCTCGAGATCGGCGGGGCTCGTCGTCACCCGGATCCGCTTCGCCGTCGCGCCGTCGAGCTTCGAGCAGAGCTTGTCGGCCGTCTCCTCGGCGCGCCATGCGGAGGTGTCGCTGCGGGCGAGGACGCGAACGTCCCCGAGCGTCGATGCGGCGGCCGCGACGCCGAGCGCGATGGTCCCGCTGCCGGCCACGGCCGGGCTCTCGTATCCGTGTGCGGGGCTCACGGCCGGAACCATCTCAGGTCGGGCGGGCTATCGTCCGCAGCCGAATCAGCGAGCGAAAGGTCTTTGAACATGGCGAGTGACGGCAACGGGAAGTTCGGTGGGCGTGAGGTGGTCATCGTCGAGGCGGCGCGGCTGCCGGTCGGCCGCGGCCACGAGGAGAAGGGCTACTACAAGGACACCCACCCCTCGACGCTCCTGGCGACCGTCTTCTCCGAGCTGATCAACCGCGCCGGAATCGAGCCGTCCGAGGTCGAGGACGTCGTCGGCGGCTGCGTGCAGCAGTTCGGCGAGCAGGGGATGAACATCACCCGCAACGCCTGGCTCGAGGCCGGCCTGCCGATCGAGACCGCGGCGACCACCGTCGACCGCCAGTGCGGCTCGGCTCAGCAGGGGATCAACTTCGCCGCTGCGCTGATCGCCTCCGGCGTCCACGACGTCGCGATCGGCGGCGGCGTCGAGCACATGGGCCACATCTCGTTCGCCGACGGCTTCTCCGTCATGCAGGAGCACGGGATGGCGTTCTCCGGCCCGCTGGCCGAGCGCTTCGACCTCGTCAACCAGGGGATCTCGGCCGAGATGATCGCCGACAAGTGGGAGATCCCCCGCTCCGAGCTCGACGAGATCGGCGTCCGCTCCCACCAGCTCGCCGCGCAGGCGACGGAGGAGGGCCGCTTCGAGCGCGAGATCATCCCGTTCAAGGTCAACGGCGACACGTTCCACACCGACCAGGGGATCCGTCCCGACTCCAGCCTCGAGACGCTGAGCAAGCTGAAGCCGGCGTTCAAGGAGGACGGCAAGATCACCGCCGGCAACAGCTCGCAGGTCTCCGACGGCGCGGCCGCGGTGCTGCTGATGAGCGCCGACAAGGCGAAGGAGCTCGGGGTGACCCCGCGGGCGAAGATCGTCGATCAGACGACCGTCGGCGTCGACCCGGTGATCATGCTGACCGGCCCGATCCCGGCCACCGAGAAGATCCTCGATCGCAACGGCATGAAGATCGACGACATCGACCTCTTCGAGGTCAACGAGGCCTTCGCCTCCGTCGTCGCCGCCTGGCGCCGCGAGCACGACCCGGACTGGGACCGCGTCAACGTCAACGGCGGGGCGATCGCCCTCGGCCACCCGCTCGGCTCGACCGGCGCGCGGCTGATGACCACCCTCCTGCACGAGCTCGAGCGCTCCGACAAGGAGACCGGCCTGGTGACGATGTGCTGCGGCGGCGGACTCGGGACCGGGACCCTGATCCAGAGGGTCTAGGTACTGACGAGGCGGGAGCCGTCAGATCAAGGAAGAGTGGGCCGATGCGGCCGAATGGGCCGTGAGGCCCGCGATGACGCCGAGCTGGCGCCTCCCGGCCCGTCAGTCGGTCAGTCTTCCGCCGACGAACTGGACCAACCCGGAGATCCGCTGGTGGACCTCCGTGAAGCCGCGGGCCTGTAGCGCGGCGACGATCTCGTCCTGCTCGAAGACGCGCATCCCGCTCGTCCGCTCGAGCACCGGCTTCAGCGGCGGCAGCTGGATCTGCCGGCGGACCGAGGTCATGATCGCGATCCGGCCGCCGGGAGCGAGGACGCGCGCCATGTCGGTGAGGGCGTCGAACGGGTCGGCGAAGAGGTGCAGCGCGGCGAAGCAGCAGACGCCGTCGAAGCTGCCGTCGACGAACGGCAGGTGGGTCGCGTCGCCGCGCAGCAGGCAGACGTTCTCCGCTCCGCTCCCCGCGAGCTCGCGCACGCCCCGCTCGAGCATCGTCGGCGAGGCGTCGATCCCGACCGCCAGCCCGCCGGCACCGACCGTGGTCCCGAACGAGCGGGTGAAGTTCCCCGGCCCGCAGGCGACGTCGAGCACCGAGTGGCCGCCCGCCAGCCCGAGCAGGAGCCGGGCGATCCGCTTCTCCTCCTCCATGCCGGGCCCGGTCAGCCCCTTGAACGCGCGGCCGAGGGCGGGCCGCCACCAGCGCTCGTAGACCATCGGGACGACCTTGCTCAGCATCAGGTCCTGAGTGGCGCCGGTGCTCTCGGGCGCCTCGTCCTCGAGCAGGTCGATGTACGGCCCGGCCGATTCCTCCGCGCGCTTCCGCGCGGCCGGCTCGAGCAACTCCAGGGTCCGCCGCTCGGCGGCGGTCGGGCCGGCTGCTGCGAACCGGCTCACCCCGTCCCCCTCAGCGGCTCGAGGGGCCGGGGCCCCGTGGGTCGCCGGTGTTCTTCGCCAGGTCGGTCAGCCTGAGGATCTGGCGATCTCCCTCGATCCGCGCGGGGTCATCGGCCGGGAGCCGCTCGACCAGGGCGGCGATCCGGTTGCGGATCTGCAGGGCGAAGTGGGGGGTCGAGGGGCCCGCGAGAGCGCGGATGTCCTCGACTGTCGGGCGCCGCGCCGGGTCGCGGCGGTCGGAGCGCTCGGCCTCGCTCATGCGGCACCCCGGGTCACGGCGCGGAGCCTATCGGCGGGCCGGGTGGGGGCGGCCCGCACTCAGTCCCCCTTGCCGTCGTCCGGCTTCGGCTTGTCTTGTCGCGTCCTCGTCGTCGGGCTCGCTTCTCCGGCTCCCCGCCGAACTGCGGTCCCGAGGTGGCGGCGCTGACCCGCGCGAGCTGGGTCAGGGTGTCGACCTGGGCCTGGAACGCGACCGAGAGGGCGAGCGGATCCCCGAGCAGCCAGATGTGGTTGTAGAGCGCTCGGGAGGGGTCGTCGACGAAGCCCGGCTGCGTGTCGCTGAGGAAGCCCTGCAGCGGCTCGGGCACCGTCTCGGGGTCGTCGGTGACGAGGAGGGGACCGGGCTTCCCTCCCGCCGAGAGCGGTGCGGCGGCCGCGGCGTCGAGCGGTCGATCGGCGTTGGCGATCACGAAGCCGTGGCCGGGGTCGTTGACGTCCCAGCCGAAGTCTGCCGTTGAGGTAGCGCGCGAACTCGATCGCGTTCTCGACGGGGTCCTCGCTGCCGACCCGGTTGACGAGCGAGCTCGGTCTTCCCCAGCTCCTCGATCGCCTTCGACGAGATCGCCGAGCCGGGACCGAGCACGTAGATCGGCGTGCGCGGGTGGCGCTTGATCACGTCGAGCGTCGCTTCGGGGACGTCGTCGCCGGCGGCGAAGAGGATCGGATCGCCGGA
Organism: uncultured Solirubrobacterales bacterium; assembly: GCA_963839535.1. Classification (GTDB taxonomy): domain Bacteria; phylum Actinomycetota; class Thermoleophilia; order Solirubrobacterales; family 70-9; genus RHKX01. The sequence goes on along the minus strand of CAWIVF010000013.1, from coordinate 41,663 downwards.
GCGGGCGGCCCAGGCGGCGGCGGGCATCGCCAGCTCCGGGTCCTTCGAGCTGACCACGAGGAGGTGGTCGGGGTGGTCGACGCCGGTCAGCTTCGCGCGCTCCTCGTCCACGTGATCGGCGAGCCTCGCGGGGTCGCCGCCGTCGATCTCGAGGGTCTCGAGGTCCTCCGGCGCGGCGACGCCGCCGACCGCCAGGACCTGCGCGCCCTTCGCGTCCTCGAGGCCGGTCGGAGCGAGGGCCGTGAGCGCGTCGGCGGTGACCGCCGGGACCTCCTCGTCCGTCCCGAGCAGCAGGGGCGCCGCGATCGGGTCGGCGGTGAGCGGGGTTGCGGCGAGGGCCTCCTGCCAGGAGTCGGAGGGAGCGAGGATCACAGCCGGCGCTCGTGGCGCTCCTCCGGCGGAGGGGTAGGAGGCGAGCGCCACCCCGGCCGCGTCGGCCGTCGGGTCGGCGCCACCGACTCGGGTGGTGTTGCGGGTCGCGAGAGCGGGGAAGCCCATCGGGGCGGCGGGGTCGGGGTCGCCCTCTTCCTCCTCGGCCGGCGGGGTGATGGATCCCGGGTCGACCACCACGATCGATCGCGAGGAGTCGCCCTCGTCGTCGGGGCCGTCGAAGACGAGGTAGCCGACGCCGAAGCCGATCGCCGCGACGAGCAGGATCGCGAAGGTGGCCACCGCGCGGCGCACCGGGTCCGGCCATAGGGAGGGGGAGGTCATCGGACGGGCAGTCTTGCGCATGGGGCCGCATTCGGCGCAGCCCCGGGCGAACCATCCCTACGCCCCTCCTTGCCGCCAGGGCGGGGCCCCCTCCCGGGGAAGCGGACGCGAAGCGGAGCATTCCCCGGAGTTATCTACGAACGCTTGCAATAGAACTTGCACTCGTCCTCCCCGTGCGAATGCCCTGCAAAACCGGTTGCAGAAGCAGGAATCTTCGTTAAGAAACGCTCACAAAGCGCACACCCGGTGCTACTCTGGCGCGGCTCGAAGCCGCTGATGAACGCCCCTGCCCCTTCCATGCGCCGACACGCCTCGCGACTCACGCTCGCGGCCTTCTCGCTGCTCGCGGCGCTCGTGGTCGTCCTCGGCTTCGCCGTCGCCGCGCCGGCCGACTCCCTGGAGGAGAAGCTCGACAAGAAGGAGGCCGCGCTCAGCGAGGTGGAGGAGAAGAAGGGCGTCCTCAGCTCCGAGATCGAGCGCTACGACGATCAGATCAACCAGCTGATCGGCGAGGTCGCCGCACTGCGCAACCGCGAGGCGGCGGTGCAGGCCGAGCTCGACGAGGCCGAAGCTGAGCTCGAGCAGGCGACCGCCGAGCTGAAGATCCTGCGCGAGCGCCTGGCCCGCTCGATGGAGGCGCTGAAGGAGCGCCTCGTCACCATCTACAAGGCCGACGACCCGAGCGCGATCGCCGTCGTCCTCGACTCCGACGGGTTCGACGACGCGCTCAGCCGCTTCGAGTACCTCGAGGCGATCCAGTCGCAGAACGCCGAGATCGTCGACCGCGTCCGCGACCTTCGAGATGACACCCGGGAGACCGTCACCCGGATCAGGACCACCCGCGACGCCATCGCCGCGCGCCGGGCCGAGCTCGCCCGGACCCGCCAGCAGCTCGAGGCGCGAGAGGCGAGCCTTGCGACGGCGCGCGAGCGCAGCGAGCAGGCCCTGAACCAGACCGTGAGACCGCGAGGAGCGCCTCGAGGGCGGGATCGACGACATCGAGGGCGAGATCCAGAAGCAGCTCGCCGAGGCGGCCGCCGCCGAGAGCGGCGTCGCGCCCCTCCCCGCCGGGCCGGTCCAGGGCGGAAGCAGCGGCTTCATCTGGCCGGTCAACGGCCCGGTCGTCTCACCGTTCGGGCTGCGCTGGGGCCGACACGCACACGGGCATCGACATCGCCGCGCCCGCCGGCACCCCGATCCGGGCCGTCATGGCCGGCTCCATCGCCTTCGTCCAGTCCGACGCCGAGAGCGGCGGCTACGGGAACTTCACCTGCGTGGACCACGGCGGCGGTCTCGCCTCGTGCTACGCACACCAGTCGAGCTTCGCGATCACCGCCGGCTCGGTCTCCCAGGGAGACGTGATCGGCTACGTCGGCTGCACCGGCCACTGCTACGGCGATCACCTCCACTTCGAGATCCGGGTCAACGGCGTCGGCGTCGACCCGATGGGCTACCTCTAAGCCCTTCCGCTTCCCCGCGCGGCGAGCGCCCGCTCGAGCCAGCGCAGTCCCGTCGCCTGCAGCTCCGGATCGTGCTGGACGGAGCGGTGATGTCCCCCGGGCAGGATCAGGAGCCGGGACGCCTCGCCGGCGTGTTCGTGCAGCTCCTCCGACCAGGCGTAGGGCACCCGGTCGTCGCCGCGGGCGTGCATCAGGATCAGCGGCTTGCCGCCGAGCTCGGCGGCGGCCTGCCGGAGGTCGTGCTCGCCGAGCCAGGCGTCGAGGGCGGGGACGTCGGCGCGCATCTCGAAGCGGCCCTCGCGCAGCCCGCGCCGCAGGCCCTCCTCGGTCGCCGGGCAGATCGCGATCGCGCCGGCGATCGAGTCCTCGGTGGCCGCCGCCTGGATCGCCAGGTATCCGCCCATGCTCGAGCCGCGAACGCAGACGCGCTCCGGATCGACCCCTTCCTGCGCCGCCAGCAGGCCCGCCATGCGGGCGACGTCACCGAGCGCGGCGGGGCTCATCCGGTCGTCGCTCTCGCCATGGCCACGCTGGTCGTAGGAGACGGCCGCCCACCCCGACGCGGCGCAAGCCCGGCCGAAGTCGGCGTGGCTCTCCTTGCTCGATCCGGCGCCGTGCAGGATCACCATGGCCGGCCAGGGCGGCTTCGCGAGCGGCAGCCACAGCCAGTACGGACGCCCCTCGTGGACGCCGCGGTCGTCGGGGGGCTCTGGCGTCCGCAGGCGCACCGTCCCGCCGAGGGTAGAGAACCGGGAGGCCCCTGCGTGTGAGAATGGCCGCTCGATGAGTGCCAACGCCACATCCGCCGCCTCGGCCGCCGATCCGGTCACCGGCTCGGCCGTCTTCCCGATCGGGAGCCGGATCAACGAGGCCGGGCACCTCGAGATCGGCGGCTGCGACGCGGTCGAGCTCGCGCGCGAGTTCGGCACGCCGGCCTACGTCTACGCGCCCGACGACATCCGCGCCCGCGCCCGCGCCTACGTCGAGGCCTTCCGGGCCCGCGGGGTCGACCACGAGGTCCTCTTCGCGAGCAAGGCCGCCCCCTTCACCGCCGCCTACCGGCTCTGCGAGGAGGAGGGGCTGAGCGTCGACGTCGCCTCCGGCGGCGAGCTCCACACGGCGCTCCGCGCCGGCTTCCCGCCTGAGCGGATCTACATGCACGGCAACAACAAGTCCCCGGCCGACCTGCAGCTCGCCTTCGACAGCGGCGTCGGCTGCATCGTCGTCGACTCGCTCGACGAGATCGCGCTCGCCGACTCGATGCTCGACCGGCTGACGCCGCGAAGCGGTGGCCAGGAGGTCCTGCTCCGGGTCACCCCCGGGATCAAGCCCTCCACCCACTCCTACGTCCAGACGGGCCAGCTCGACTCGAAGTTCGGCTTCGGCATCTCCGACGGGCTGGCGGCCCGGGGCGTCGAGGCCGTGGCGGCCTCCCGGCATCTCCGCCTCGCCGGGCTGCACGCCCACATCGGCTCCCAGATCTTCGAGCTCGAGCCGTACGTGCGCGCGATCGAGGCGATCGCCGAGTTCGCCCGCGACCTCCAGCCGCGCGTCATCAACGTCGGCGGGGGACTGGGGATCGCGTACTCGCCCGCCGACCGACCGCCGTCCATCGCCGAGTACGTGGACGTGAAGGTCGACGGCATCCAGCGCCTGTTCGACCCGATGCCGAAGGTCCTCGTCGAGCCCGGCCGCTCGCTCGTCGGGAACGCCGGCGTGACCCTGTACACGGTGGGGACCGTCAAGGAGATCCCCGGCGTGCGCACCTACGTCGCGGTCGACGGCGGCATGTCCGACAACCTGCGGCCGATGCTCTACGGCTCCCACTACGAGGCGCTGATCGCGGACCGTCCCGCGGCGACGCCCGACCGCCCCGCCACGATCGCCGGGATGCACTGCGAGTCCGGCGACGTCCTGATCCGCGACGCGCTCCTCGCCGCCCCTCGACGCGGCGACGTCCTCGTCACCCCGGCGACGGGCGCCTACGGTCACGCGATGGCGAACAACTACAACGGGGTCCGCCGGCCTCCGGTCATCTTCTGCTCCGGCGGCGACGCCACCGTGGTCGTCCGCCGCGAGACGCTCGACGACCTGACCTCCCGCGATGTCTGAGCCGCCGCCCGGGGGCGCCCGGATCGGGCTGCTCGGACGCGGCACCGTCGGCAGCGCCTTCCACGACCTGCTCGCCGAGCGCGCCTCCGCCGTCGAGGCCGCCTCGGGGCGCCGCCCCGAGATCACCGGGATCCTGCGCCGCAGCGAGGGCGACTTCGATCAGGTCCTCGCCGGCTCGGACCTGATCGTCGAGCTGATCGGCGGCGTCGAGCCGGCCCGCGAGTACGTCCTCGCCGCGCTTCGCGCCGGCAGGCCCGTCGTCACCGCGAACAAGCAGCTCGTCGCCCAGCACGGCGACGAGCTCTTCGACGCCGCGCGCGACGCCGGCGTCCAGCTCCGCTTCGAGGCCGCGGTCGCCGGAGCCGTGCCGGTCATCCGGATGGTCCAGGAGGGACTGGGGACGATCGCGCTCGACCGGATCTCCGGGATCGTCAACGGGACGACGAACTTCATCCTCTCCGAGATGGCCTCGACCGGGGCCGACTACGGCGACGCGCTGGCCCGCGCCCAGGAGCTCGGCTACGCGGAGGCCGACCCCAGCGACGACGTCGGCGGCGCGGACGCCGCGGCCAAGATGGCGATCCTCGCCCGGCTCGCCTTCCACACCCCCGTCGACCTCGCGGACGTCTCCTACGAGGGGATCACCGAGATCCGGCCGGCCGACATCGCCTACGCCCGCGACCTCGGGCTCTCGCTGAAGCTGCTCGGCATCGCCGAGCGCCGCGGCGAGGGGATCAGCGTGCGCGTCTTCCCCTGCTTCCTCTACCGGGGCCACCCGCTCGCTCCGATCGAGGGCTCCTTCAACGCGATCACCGTCGAGGCGCCGGCGATCACCGAGATCACGATGTCGGGCCCGGGCGCCGGCGGGATCGAGACGGCATCCGCGGTGCTCTCCGACGTCGTCTCCATCCTCGCCGGGGAGGCCCCGGTCCACCTGCCGGGCAAGCGGCTGGAGGTCGTGAGCCGACGTCGACTCGTCCTTCTACCTGCACCTCGAGGTCGCCGACCGTCCCGGCGTGCTCGCCGCGATCGCCGACGTGCTCGGCCGCAACGGCCTCTCCGTGAAGAGCGTCGTCCAGGCCGGCAGCGGCCATGACGCCCGGCTGGTGATGGTCACCCACCGCGCGCCGGAATCCAGCTTCTACGCCTCGCTCGAGGAGATCTCGGGACTCGACTTCCTCCGCGCCGCACCGCGCGCCATCCGGGTGGTCGAGGAGGAGTACAAGTAGATGGCGGGGCTGATCGAGCGCTACCGCGACCGTCTCCCGATCGAGGAGGGTGGTCCGGTCGTCTCCCTCGACGAGGGCTCGACCCCGCTGCTCCACGCGCCACTGCTCTCCGAGCGAGTCGGCGCCGAGGTCTACCTGAAGATCGAGGGGGCGAATCCGACCGGGTCGTTCAAGGACCGCGGGATGACCGTGGCGGTGTCGCGCGCGGTCGCCGAGGGCGCCGAGGCCGTGATCTGCGCCTCGACGGGCAACACCGCCGCGAGCGCCGCCGCCTACGCGGCCCGCGCCGGGCTGCGCGGCGCCGTGATCGTGCCGGAGGGCAAGATCGCGATCGGCAAGCTGGCCCAGGCGCTCATGCACGGGGCGCGGGTCGTCGCGCTCCGGGGCAACTTCGACGACGCCCTGCGCATCGTCCGCGACCTCGCGCAGCGCCACCCGATCGAGCTCGTCAACTCGGTCAACCCGTTTCGGATCGAGGGCCAGAAGACCGCCGCCTTCGAGGTGGTCGACGAGCTCGGCAAGGCGCCCGACGCGCTCTGCATCCCGGTCGGCAACGCCGGCAACGTGACCGCCTGGCGGCGCGGGTTCTCCGAGTACGGGGAGAAGATGCCCGCGCTCTTCGGCTTCCAGGCGGAGGGCGCGGCGCCGCTGGTGCTCGGTCATCCGGTCGCCGATCCGGAGACGGTCGCCTCGGCGATCAGGATCGGCAACCCGGCGCGCTGGGAGGAGGCGATGGACGCGGTCACGTCCAGCCGCGGGCGGATCGCGGCGGTCAGCGACGAGCAGATCCTCTCCGCCTATCGCCTGCTCGCCTCCGGCGAGGGCGTCTTCTGCGAGCCGGCCTCCGCCGCCTCGGTCGCCGGGCTCCTCGCCCACGGCCTCCCCGCCGCCGAGGGGGCGCCGAAGCCGGAGAGCGTCGTCTGCGTGCTGACGGGCCACGGTCTGAAGGATCCGGACACCGCGCTCGGCAAGGCGCCGGCGGTGATCGGCTGCGAGGCCGATCTGGCCGCGGTGGAGCGGATCGTCTTCGCCGACTGAGCCACGGCCGGGGCCGCACCAGCTATAACCAGACCGCGGATCAAGAAACTCAGGTCCGCTGTCGATCTGGGGGGAAGATCAGATGGTCATCGGCGTTCTAGCCCTGTGCCTCGTGCTCACCGTCGTGGCCGCGACGGTCGTCGTGGTGCGCTCGCGCCGCGCCGAGAGCCACTACCGGAGCCTGCTGGATCAGCTGCCCAGCTCCACCGTCACGGTCTTCGACCGGGACCTGCGGATCGCGTCGATCCTCGGCTCCGGGGCGCGGGCCGGCGTCACGCCCGCCACGGGGAGCAGCCTCGAGGACCTCTACCCGCCGCCTGAGGCGGCGATGCTCCGGGACCACTTCCGCGCCGTCCTGGCGGGCGAGAGCCGGGCGTTCGACCTTCACCGCTCGCAGACCGCCACCGACATCTCGATCCACGCCGCGCCGCTGCGGGAGGGGCGGGAGATCGTCGGCTGCGTCGCCGTCAGCCAGGACGTCACCGAGCACCGCCGCACCGAGCGCGAGCTCGCCGCCGAGGCCGAGCGCCGGTTCCTGATCCTCGACGCGATGAGCGAGGCCTACGTCGCCAACGACGCCCAGGGCAGGGTGACCGCCTGGAACCGGGCGGCGGAGATCACCTTCGGCTGGACCGCGGAGGAGGCGATCGGCCGGCCGGTGATGGGCCTGATCATTCCCGAGGCCGACCGCGCGGACTACCTGCGGATGATGCAGCTCGGCTGGCCCGGGGCGCCCAGCGACGGCCGCTACGACCTGCGCACCGAGCGCCGCATGCTCCATCGCGACGGCTACGAGTTCACGGTCGAGTTCGCCGCGAGCATCGTCGAGGTCGACGGCGAGCTCACCCTGCACTCGCTGATGCACGACATCAGCGATCGCAAGCGGGCCGAGCTCGAGCTCCGCGTCCACGCCTCCGACGTCGAGCTGCTCACCGAGGAGGTCGCCGAGCTCGCGCGCAGCACCGAGGCGCAGAACGCGCGCATCGTGATCTGCCGGGCCGCGCGGCGGGTGGCCGAGGCCGAGGTCGGCATCCTCTTCGAGCCCGATCCCTCCGGCACCGGCCTGCGCGCCACCGCCGCCGACGGCGCCGAGCTGACCGGCGAGCTGCTGCTCTTCGGCGAGCGCGCCGGCTCGGTTGCCGCGTTCAGCTCGCGGAACCTGCTCTTCGTCCGCCAACTCGAGGAGGACTCCGCCGACGCCCGCTCGATCGTCGGATCGACCGACGCGGTCTCGGCGCTGTGGGTGCCCGTCGAGCAGGAGTCGACGGCGCTCGGGGTCATCGCCGTCGCCTGGAAGAAGCCGAAGGACGAGCTCTCCGAGAGGCTCGAGCGGATCATGGGCGTGATCGCGGCCGAGGCGGCCGTGGCGATCCAGCGCGCGGCCCTGCTCGACCGGCTCGAGCGCATGGCGCGGACCGACGAGCTCACCGGGCTGACGAACCGGCGCGCCTGGGACGAGGAGGTCGCCCGCGAGGTCTCGCGAGCGGTGCGGGAGGAGAGCACGCTCGCGATCGCGATGCTCGACCTGGACCGCTTCAAGCTCTACAACGACCGCCTCGGCCACCAGGCCGGCGACCGCCTGCTCAAGGAGGCGGCGGGGGCCTGGCGCGGGGTGCTGAGGGACACGGACCTGATCGCGCGCTACGGCGGCGAGGAGTTCGCGGTCGCCCTGCCCGGTTGCGACGCGGACCTCGCCCTGCGGCTGGTCGAGCGACTGCGTGCGGTGACGCCCGACGGGCAGTCGTGCTCGGCCGGCCTGGCCTGCTGGAACGGCAAGGAGAGCGCCGACGAGCTGCTCGGCCGCGCCGACGCCGCGCTCTACCGGGCGAAGCAGGGCGGTCGCGACCGCACCGTCCTGGCCTGACTCCGGCGCAGGGACGTCACTCGCCGCCACGGTCCCGCGCGGGCGCGGAGGGGGAGGCTCGGCGGATCGGCCCGTTCCGCTCGCGACAGCCGTTGCTCGCCCAGGCCCTCGGCCTGCTGGCTCCGCCGACCTGCCTCTGCTGCCGTGAACCCCTTCTCCGCGGCGGCCTCGGACCCGCGCTCTGCCCGCGCTGCGCGGCCGAGATCGAGCGGGCGCCGGGACGGCGGCTGGACGGGGGGTCGATCGACGGCGGCTTCGCTCCGCTCGACTACGTGGGCGCCGGCCGCCGCCTCGTCGCGGCGCTCAAGTTCGGCCGGCTGCTGGCGGTGGCCGAGCTGGCCGCGGCGCTGATCGCCGACGGCGCCCCCGCCGATCTCCTCGCCGGCACGATCGTGCCCGTCCCGCCCGCCGCCGTCCGTCTCGCCGGCCGCGGCTTCGATCCGGCCGAGGAGATCGCGTTCGCGCTCGGCGCGGCGACCGGGTTGCCGGTCTCGCTCTGCCTGCGCCGCCGCGACGCCGGCCATCAGCGCGGCCGCTCCCGCATCCGGCGGTTGGAGCGGGCGCCCCGCTTCGCGCCCGCCGGGGCCGCCCCGGCCCACGCGCTGCTCGTCGATGACGTCACCACCACCGGGGCGACGCTCGACGCGTGCGCTCGCGCGCTCCGCTCCGGCGGCAGCGAGCGGGTGCGCGCGGTCGTTCTCGCCGCGGTCCCGCGCCGCTCGCGCTTGCCCACCCCATCGGGGGCCGCGTAGCATGAGCCGGGGATTCATATGGGCGACCAGAGGAGTGACCGTGGAGATCGAGATCGTCGGCCGGGACACCAGCGTCACCAGCGAGATTCGCGAGCAGGTCGCGAAGCGGTTCGACCGGGTCGGCAAGCAGGTCTCCGAGCACGCGCGGCTCGAGATCGTCCTGCGCGAGGAGGCCAACCCCTCGATCCGCGACCGCTGCGTGGCCGAGGCGACGCTGCGGCTGAAGAAGGTCACCCTCCACGCCGAGGAGCGCTCGCCCGAGATGCGGCACTCGATCAAGGCCCTGTCGCTGGACATCAGCCGGCAGGTGAAGCGGCACCGGGAGCTGCGGCGCAAGCGGTCCCGCACGCGGCGCCTGGTCGGGCGGATGCGCGGGCGGGAAGCCTGAGCCCGATCGCCTCAGCGGGGGAGGCGGTCCGATGAGCGGCCCGGAGACCGCGGGAGAGCCCGCGGTGGCCGTCAGCGGCTCGGCCATGATGGAGCTGCGGCGCGAGGTCGACGAGCTGCGCGCGCAGACCACCGACCTGACCGCCCTCGCGGGCGCGATCCGGCGTCTCGCAAGAGCGATCGGGCGCCGACGAGACCCGGGTGACGATCTGCGAGGCGATGAGCACCGTCGCCGGCAGTCCGTACGCCGCGCTGCTCGAGACGCGCCCGGATGGGGGCATGGCCGTGACGGCGTCGTTCGGCAGCGAGCTCGAGGGGCGCAGCGTCAAGGTCGATCCGGATTCGCTTGCGGCGACGGCGCTCGTCTCCGGCAGGCCATCCACGGATCCCGATCTCGGGTCGCGCACCCGCGCCTCCGGCTGGCCGCTGGTCGAGGCGGGAGCCCAGTCCGGCATCTGGCAGCCGATCCGCTCCGACTCCGGCCCGCCGATGGTGATCGCGCTCGGCTGGCCCGAGCCGGGAGCCGCCGAGCCCGCGACTGCTCAGCTCGCTCGAGCTCCTCGCCGACGAGGCGGCCGTCGCGCTCGAGCGGACCGACGCGCTCGCGCACGTCACCAACCTCGCCCGGACCGACCCGCTCACCGAGCTCTCCAACCGGCGCGCCTGGCAGGACGAGCTGTCGCGTGAGCTCGCCCGTGCCGCCCGCAACGGGCAGCGCCTCTCGATCGGCCTGGTCGACCTCGACGAGCTCAAGGGCTTCAACGACCGCTGGGGCCACGCGGCCGGCGACCGGCTCCTGCACACCGCCGCCGTGCGCTGGCGCCGGCGGCTGCGGCTGACCGACCTGCTCGCGCGGATCGGCGGGGACGAGTTCGCGATCACCCTGCCCGGTTGTGCTCTGGATGAGGCGGTCGAACTGGGCGATCAGCTGCGCGACGCGCTGCCCGACGGGCTGACCTGCTCCGTCGGGGTCGCCGAATGGGTTGCGGGCGAGCCGACCGAGGCGCTGCTCAAGCGAGCCGACGAGGCGCTCTACCGCGCCAAGGACGAGGGCCGCAACCGGACGGTCGCGAGCCCCTTCCTCTCCTGAGGCCCACAGGGCGTTCGGTACCCTGACTCGAATGGCACGAGGCTTGATCGATCGCGCGCTGCGCATGGGGGAGTCCAAGCAGTTCCGCGAGTATCAGAAGCGGGTCGAGGTGATCAATCGCTTCGAGCCCGAGATGGAGCTGCTCTCGGACGCGGACATCCGCGCCGAGGCGGACAAGCTCCGCGAGCGAGCGCGGGGCGGCGAGTCGCTCGACGACCTCCTTCCGGAGGCCTTCGCCCTCTGCCGCGAGGCGGGCAAGCGGGCGCTCGGGCAGCGTCACTACGACGTCCAGCTGATCGGCGGCATGGTCCTCCACTCGGGGGCGATCGCCGAGATGAAGACCGGCGAGGGAAAGACCCTCACCGGCACCCTCGCCGTCTTCCTCAACACCCTTGCCGGCAACAGCGTCCACGTCGTCACCGTCAACGACTACCTCGCCCGTCGTGACGCCGAGTGGATGCGGCCCCTCTACGACGTCCTCGGCGTCTCGGTCGGGGTGCTCCAGGACACCGACCTGCCCGACCACGCCGACCGCCGTCACGCCGCCTACCAGTCCGACGTCACGTTCGGGACCAACTCGGAGTTCGGCTTCGACTACCTGCGCGACAACATGGCCTCGTCGCTGGACCGCTGCTTCCAGCGCGACCACAACTTCGCGATCGTCGACGAGGTCGACAACATCCTCATCGACGAGGCGCGGACGCCGCTGATCATCTCCGGGTCCCCGGAGCAGGCGGCCGACCTCTATTACACGTTCGCCCGCCTGGCCAAGAGCCTCGAGGGGATCGAGGCGAAGCCGAAGCTGAAGGCGCTCGGCGAGTCCCGCGACACCTCCGAGGCCGAGTACGACTACGAGTACGACGAGAAGCACAAGACCGTCGCGCCGACCGAGCGCGGCGTCGAGAAGGCGGAGAAGTTCCTCGGGGTCGAGAACCTCTACCTCTCCGAGCACGGCACGCTCGTCAACCACCTGATCCAGTCGCTGAAGGCCCAGTCCCTGTACCGGCGCGACAAGGACTACGCGGTCGTCGACGGCCAGGTGATGATCATCGACGAGTTCACCGGCCGCATCCTCGAGGGGCGCCGCTGGTCGGAGGGCCTGCACCAGGCGATCGAGGCGAAGGAGGGCGTGTCGATCCGCGAGGAGAACCAGACGCTCGCGACGATCACCCTCCAGAACTACTTCCGCCTCTACGAGAAGCTCAGCGGCATGACCGGCACCGCCCTCACCGAGGCGACCGAGTTCATGAAGATCTACAAGATGCCCGTGATCGAGATCCCGACGAACCGGGACATGGTCCGAGATCGACTCCAACGACCAGATCTACAAGACCAAGGAGGGCAAGTGGAAGGCGGTCGTCAACGAGATCGCCGAGCGCAACGCCACCGGGCAGCCGATCCTGGTCGGCACCGTCTCCGTCGAGGTGTCCGAGATGCTCTCGGAGCAGTTCAAGCAGCGGGGTATCGAGCACGTCGTCCTGAACGCGAAGCCGGAGAACGCCCAGAAGGAGGGTGAGACGGTCGCCCAGGCGGGCCGGGTCGGGTCGGTCACGATCGCGACCAACATGGCCGGCCGCGGCGTCGACATCAAGCTCGGCGGCGACCCGGAGATGATGGCCGAGGGCGAGCTGCGCAAGCTCGGCGTCCGGCGCGAGGACCCCAACTACGAGGAGGAGCTCGCGGCGATGATGCCCGGGCTCACCGAGCGCTGCAGGGTCGAGGGCGAGAAGGTCAAGGAGCTCGGCGGCCTCTACATCTGCGGCACCGAGCGCCACGAGTCACGGCGGATCGACAACCAGCTTCGCGGCCGCGCCGGCCGCCAGGGAGACCCGGGCGCCTCGCGCTTCTTCCTCTCCGCGCAGGACGACCTCGTCCGCCTCTTCGCCGGCGATCGCATCTACAAGATCCTCGACCGCCTCGGCCCCGTCGACGACGACGGCGAGGAGTACCCGCTCGAGGCGAAGATGCTGAGCAAGCAGATCGAGAACGCGCAGAAGAAGGTCGAGGAGCAGAACTACCTCAGCCGTAAGCGCGTGCTCGAGTACGACGACGTCATGAACGAGCAGCGGCGGGTCGTCTACAGGTACCGCCGCGAGGTCCTCGAGGGCCGCGACATCGGCGACAACGCGCGCGAGCAGGTCGCCGGCGTCGTCTCCCGCAAGGTCGACGAGTACACCGCCTCCGACGTCTTCGAGGAATGGGATCTCGACGGCCTCGAGACCCAGCTGCAGACGATCTGGCCGGTGTCGGTCGACCTGACCGAGCTCGACGCGCAGACGTCCAGCCGCGATCACGTCCGCGAGATCCTCACCGAGGACGCCCTGGCCGCCTACGACGAGCGCGAGGACGAGTTCGGCGAGAACCTCATGCGCGACCTCGAGCGCTACATCCTGCTGCAGATCATCGACGTGCGGTGGAAGGAGCACCTGCACGAGATGGACTACATGCGGGAGGGCATCCACCTGCGCGGCTTCGCGCAGATCGACCCGCTCGTGGCGTACAAGAACGAGGGCTTCATCATGTTCGAGGCCCTCATGGACTCCATCTGGGAGGAGTTCGCGCGACTGATCTTCCACGTCGACGTCGAGATCAAGCCGAACGAGGTCGAGGAGGCCTTCGCTCCCGGCGACGAGGAGCCCAGCGACGTCCGGCTCTCAGGCGGCACCGAGGCCGAGCAGCCCTCGGCCCTCGCCGAGGCGCGCGCCGCCGCCGGCGCAGGTGCGGCGACGGCAACCGCGACGGCCCCGGCCGCCGGCGGCAACGGCTCGGCCAACGGCGGCACGAACCCCGCGACCGTCGTCAAGGCGGACGCCGAGAAGACCGGCCGCAACGACCCCTGCTGGTGCGGGAGCGGCAAGAAATTCAAGAAGTGCCACGGGACCTAGGACGAGGTCAGCGCCAGTAGGCGCCGCCCCGTCTCCGCGCGGTCGTTCTTGATCTGATCGCGGGTGAAGCGGACCACGCGCCACCCCACGGTCGCGAGCAGCTGAGCGCGGTCGGCGTCGCGTTCGCCGGCGAGGCGCCCGCCGTGCCACCGCCAGGAGTCGGCCTCGACGATCAGACGCAGCTCCGGCCAGCAGAAGTCGGCGATGAAGGTCCGGCCGCCGACCTGGATCGGGAAGTTGGTGCGCGGCAGCGGGATCGCCGTACTCGCGGCAGATCGAGAACATTCGCCGCTCGTTCCGCGACCGTGTCTCGACCGGGTCGTCGGTGATCAGGGAGAGGAGCGGCGGATCCCCGGCCGTCCCTCCGACTCGGTGCACAAGGCTTCGAGGCGATCGCGGTTGAGCATCCGCGCGGCGTCGGCCGCCATCAGGAGGTCCTCGAGCCGGTCGATCGACAGTGGCCGGCGCAGTCGAGGATGGTGCGGGCGGGGGAGGTGCAGGGGATGCCGTGGCGGACCCAGCTTGTCCGCGGGATCGATCGTGCGCCGGTGAACGACGATGCCCTCTCAGCTTCCGCCCGGTTCTCATCCGATTTGTCACGTGGGGTTGAGGTGGGGCGACATCCACGAAGCCAAAGACGAAGGCGGCGGGTAGGTCACTGAGGAGGGATCCCGGCCCGCAGGCGTAGACCGCCGCCAGGTACCGCTGCATGTCCGAGTACGGCGGCGAGTGGATGGCGAAGACCGCCCTGTGAACACGATGGAGCTGCCCCGCCCGCGCGCGGTGCTGCACAGCACGCGGGCCCAGCCCAAGGTCAATCAGCTGGTGAAGCCGGATGAGCTGCCTCTGCCGACCTGCAATCCGGGCGATGCTCCGGTCGATGGCGCTTTTGCGACGCGTTTCGTCGTTTCGGGACCACTCGCCAGCCATCGCCCCTTTCACCCCGGCGTTCCTCGCCACGCCCTGACCGCCCGCTAGCCTCCGTCGCCGATGGCCGAGGCACCCGATACCGGCGCCCGCATCGCGGAGGTCCGCGAGCAGCTCACCCTGCTCCGGGACTACCTTTGACCCGCCTGGGCTGACCAGCGAGATCGAGCGGCTCGAGGGGGCCATGCAGGCGCCCGGGTTCTGGGACGACCAGGAGTCGGCTGCGCGCGTCTCCGGCGAGCACACCCGCGCGAAGCGGAAGCTGGAGCTCTGGGAGGGGATCTCGGCCGACGCCGGCGACCTCGGCGAGCTCGCGGAGATGGCCGCCGAGGACGAGGAGATGGCGGCGGAGCTGGACAGCCAGCTCGCGTCGATCGAGGCGCGCCTCGCCGAGCTCGAGGAGGAGCGGCTGTTCAGCGGCGAGCACGACGCCGGCGACGCGGTCGTCACCGTCCGCTCGGGCGCGGGGGGGACCGACTCCCAGGACTGGGCCGAGATGCTGCTGCGCATGTACCTGCGCTGGGCCGAGCGCCGCGGCTTCCGGACCGAGCTCAAGGAGGCGTCCGAGGGCGAGGAGGCGGGGCTCAAGTCGGCGACGTTCATCGTCCACGGCGAGAACGCCTACGGCCTGTTCTCGGCGGAGCGCGGCGTCCACCGGCTGGTCCGGATCTCGCCCTTCGACTCGCAGTCGCGGCGCCACACGGCCTTCGCGCAGCTCGACGTCGCCCCGCTCGTCTCCGACGACGTCGAGGTCGAGCTCGACGAGTCCGACATCCGCGTCGACACCTACCGCGCCTCGGGCGCCGGCGGGCAGCACGTCAACAAGACCGACTCCGCCGTCCGGCTGACCCACGTGCCGACGGGGATCGTCGTGCAGTGCCAGAACGAGCGCTCGCAGACCCAGAACAAGGCGACCGCGATGCAGATGCTGCGCGCCCGGCTGCTGGCGGAGGAGGAGCGCAAGCGGGCGGATGAGATGGCGGCGGAGCGCGGCGAGCAGAAGGCGGTCGAGTGGGGCTCGCAGATCCGCAGCTACACGCTGCACCCCACGACGCGCGTCAAGGACCACCGCACCGGACACGAGGCCGGCGACGCCCAGCGCGTCCTCGACGGCGACCTCGACGGGTTCATCCGCGAGTACCTGCTGCAGAGCGCCGCCCAGGCCGCATGATCCGCGACCGGGCAGAGGGGTGGAGGGACCTCGTCGGCCGCGCCCTGGCCGAGGACCTCGGCAGCGGCGACATCACCACCGACGCGACCGTGCCGGCCGACGCTCACGCGAGGGCGCGGCTGGTGCAGAAGCAGCCGGGCGTCATCTTCGGCCTCGGCGTCGCGGCCGAGGCGTTCCGCCGGACCGGCGGCGGCGTCCTCGAGCGGCTGGCCGAGGAGGGGGAGTGGCACGCCGACGTGCCCGCTCGACGTCGCGGTCGTCTCCGGCTCCGCGCGCGGGCTGCTCGCCGCCGAGCGGGTCGCGCTGAACCTGCCGGGCGACTCTCGGGGATCGCCACGCTGACCTCCCGCTTCGTCCAGGCGGCCGCGGCGGAGGGCGGCAGGGCGACGATCCTCGACACCCGCAAGACCACGCCGGGCCTGCGCGAGCTCGAGAAGGCCGCCGTGCGCGCCGGGCGGCGGCCGCAACCACCGGCTCGGGCTCGACGACGCGATCCTGATCAAGGAGAACCACGTCGCCCTCGCGGGCGGCCTCGAGGAGGCGGTGAGCCGGGCTCGCGCGGCGCATCCCGACCTCCCGATCGAGATCGAGTGCCGCAACCCGGCCGAGGTGGAGGAGGCCCTCGCCTCCGGCGCCGAGCGCCTGCTGCTCGACAACATGGGCCCCGAGGGACTGGCGGCGGCGGTGGTCGCCCGGGACCGGTTCGAGCGGGAGGAGGGCCACCGAGCCGAGCTCGAGGCGTCCGGCGGGATCACCCTGGAGTCGGTCGGCGCCGTCTCCGCCACCGGGGTCGACTTCATCTCGGTCGGCGCGCTCACCCACTCCGCACCGACGCTCGACCTCTCGATGCTGCTCGAGCCGGCGTGAGCGTCCCCGCTCCCGGAGACGTCTTCGCCGGCCACCTGATCGAGGCCGAGATCGGCCGCGGCGGAATGGGGCTGGTCTATCGGGCCCGCAGCATCTCGCTCGACCGCCGCCGGGCGCTGAAGGTGATCGCGCCGGACCTCTCCGCCGACCCCGCCTTCGCCGCCCGCTTCCGCCGCGAGTCGCGGCTCGCCGCGTCGGTCGAGCACCCGAACGTCGTCACGGTCCACCACGCCGGGGAGGAGGACGGCCTCCTCTACCTCGTGATGAGCTACGTCGACGGGGTCGACCTGGGCAGGGTGATCGAGGACGGCCCCATGGCCCCGCCGCGGGTGGCCTCGATCGTCTCCGGTGTCGCGGCCGGCCTCGACGCCGCCCACGCCGCGGGCCTCGTCCACCGCGACGTCAAGCCGGCCAACGTCCTGCTCGCGGACCGGCCGCGCGGCGAGGGCGAGCGGGCCTACCTGACCGACTTCGGCATCTCGAAGGCGCTCGGTCCCGGCGCGCCCGGCGACGACACCGCCGAAACCGCCCTCACCGGCTCGCACCAGGTGCTCGGGACCGCCGACTACACGGCTCCCGAGCAGGTCGAGGAGGCCCGCAGCGACGCCCGCTCGGACATCTACTCGCTCGCCTGCGTGACGTTCCACGCGCTGACCGGCGAGCGACCCTTCCGCCGCGACACCTCCCTCGCGACGCTGATCGCGCACACGAAGGCGCCGCGCCCGTCCGCCCGTGAGCTGGCACCCCGGCTGCCGAAGAGCGTCGACGACCTGCTGCAGCGGGGGATGGCGATCGACCCGGACGAGCGGCCCTCGTCAGCCGGTGCGTTCGCCGCCGAGCTCTCCTCAGCGCTCTCGGCGGCGGGGTTCACCTCCGTCGCCGCGCCCGCCGCCTCACCGAAGGCCCGGCAGAGCCGCAGCATGTTCGCGGCGGGCGCCGGGCTGGTGGCGCTGGTCGTCGTGGCGGTAGCGGCGGTGCTGCTGCTTGGCGGCGACGACGACGAGGGCGAGCTCTCCGACCGACCGGTCGTCACCTCGGCGCCGGGCGCCGTCGGCGCCGGTCCCACGAGCGTCGCGATCGGCGACGTGCGCGTCTGGGTCACCGCCCGCACCGACGGGGAGGTCGACCGACTGAAGAAGGGCAACCCGACGGCGTTCGCCGACCCGATCCCGCTCGAGTCGGCCCAGGCCGTCACCGTCGGGTTCGAGTCGATCTGGGTCGTCAACGGCGAGGCGCTCTACCGCCTCGATCCCGGCGAGGAGTCGAAGCCGGTGCGGATCGAGGTCGGCGCCCGCCCCGAGGACGTGACCGTCGATCCCAACTACGTCTGGGTCAGCAACGAGGGGGACGGGACCGTGATGCGCGTGGACCCGCGCCGCAACGAGGTGACCGGCACGATCGAGGTGGGAAGCGATGCCGGCGCGGTGGCGACCGGCAAGGGCGCCGTGTTCGCGCTGAGCAGCGGCGATGGGACCGTCACGAAGATCGACCCCGATGGGGCGAGGGCGCTCGGCGAGCCCGTGCCCGTCGGCGGTGAGCCGACCGCGCTCGCGGTGGCGACGAACGGCGTCTGGGTGGTGGACGGCGAGGCCGCCACGATCACCCGCCTCTCTCCCCGCAACCTGGATCCCGGGGAGCCGGTCGAGGTCGCGGCCGAGCCGAGCAGCATCGCGATCGGCTTCAACACGGTCTGGGTCGCCAGTGCCGCGGAGGGGATCGTCGAGCGCTTCGATCCCCGCGACGGCACCTCGCAGGGCGATCCGATCGCGGTCGGGCCCGGCCCGGCGGACATCGCGATCGGCGAGTCGGCGGTCTACACCGCGAACTTCGACGACGACAGCATCAGCCGGATCCCGGTCGGGCCTTAGCCCGCCGCGGGAGCGGCTCCCGGCGCTCAGTCCTCCAGGTCGGCGACCCTGATCGCGCCCGAGCGCAGCGCCTGCTCGGCGAGCCGGACGCGCTTCTCGTTCTGGGGAAGATCGCTGAGCCCGTAGCGATCGAAGAGCACCCGGAGGTGACCCTTGACCGCGTCGACGCTGAGGAAGACGCGCTCGCCGATCTCGCGGTTGGTGGCTGGGGTCGCGAACTGGTCGCCCGTCCCGTAGGGCCGGCAGAGCTCCACCAGCACGCGGCGCTGGGCATCGGTGAGCGGCTGGGTCGCCACGGCGCTCGGGGCGCCGACGGTCGCCTCGGGGCGCTCGGCGGCAACGGGGTCGCGGAAGAGGATGCCGGTGCCGCCGACCGTGATCAGGTCGCGCTCGGCGAGGCGCCTGCGGGACCCGACCCGCTCGCCGTTGACGAAGGTGCCGTTGCGGGAGAGCCCGTCGTCGCGGACCACCCATGAACCCCCGACCCGCTCGAGCTCGGCGTGCACCCGCGAGACCTGATCGTCGCCCTCGATCGCCACGTCGACGTCCCCCTCGCGCCCGACCGTGACCCGCTCACGGCCGCGCGAGCGGGACGAGGATCTGCTCGCCGGCGGGAACGCGCAGGATCAGGAAGGGCTCGTTCTCGCGCTCCTGCTCGATCTGCCGCTTCAGCTCCGCGACGGACTGCTCGAACGTCGGATTCAGATGGGCCATCTCGGCGCGAGCGTACTCCGCCCGCAGGACTCAGCGGCGGGGCTCCCGGTAGCGCGTGACCTCGAGGCCGCCGCGCTTGAGCACGCGCTGCCGGTCCCCCGAACGCGCCCGGCGGCGCTTGGGGCCGACGGTGAGGACGACGTTGACGTAGACCGGGCGCAACCGTCCGTCGACCCGGGAATCGCGGTCGATCCGCAGCACGCCCGCCTTGCGGCTGATGCACGCCGGCTTGTTCAGCGTGCAGTTGTAGCCGTTGCTCTCGGTGATCTCGCCGCTCCCGCCGAGTCGCCTTGCCATGGCTCCCGACTCGGTCGCCCGTCGCCGCTCGGCGAGGATCACCCTGGTGGTCGTCACCGCCGAATAGGGGAGGTGGCGGATGCTCGTGAAGACCGCGGCGGTCACCTCGAGCTGGTCTCCGGCCTCGACGCCGCCGAGGCGCCGCGAGTAGACGACGCGCGCCTTCAGGTCGAGCGGCAGCGCCCGCCGAACCCTGGCGTCCGAGCGGTGCGGCTCGGGGTAGTTGCCTCCGCCGGGGCTGAAGACGATCGCGTTGACCCGCCCGCGGTCCTGGGGAATGCTGCCGTCGGGTCGGTTCCCCCCGACGAGGAGGACGTCGCCGCGCCCGGCCCGGGGGCTGTAGGCGTCGACGACGAGGTTGACGAAGCACCGGTCGGGCGGGCAGGGGAGCGAGGCGGGTCCCTCGATGCTCAGATCCGCCTTGGTGAAGACGATCACGCAGTGGTGCTCACGGCGGGGCAGCTTCTGGCGGCAGACGATCCGCTTGGGCGGGGCGAGCAGCCGGCCGCCGGTCGACCCCCGCGAGCCGCTGAGCCGCAGCTCGACCTTGGCCTTCGGGTTGTAGTGATAGATCGGCCCGACGCAGCGCGGGGACTTCACGTCGCAGTTGACGGTCAGCTGCACCTCCGCGGACACGCGCAACCGGTCGCGCGGGCGGAGCTGGTGGAGGCGATCGGGGCCGAGCGACATCACCACCCGCCGCTTCACCCCCGCGTTCTTCGTGATCGGGATCCGGTCGACCAGCTCGGAGTTGTTGCCGGTCGTCGAGACCCTGACCCGGTCGGGCTCGGCGCCCGGCGCCGACGCCGCGCAGAACGCGAGCGCCGCCAGGGCGAGCGCAGCGGCGATCCACCCGGAGCTTTCCCTGCGCGGCATCGGGCGATCCTAGAGAGAGGTCTGGCGGCCGGACGCCGTTTGGCCCCGCCCCGGCCGGGTAGCGCAGGGTGATGCCCGCCGCAGCCATCCTCGACGTCGATGGCACTCTCGTCGACAACAACTACCAGCACGCCCTCGCCTGGCACCACGCGCTGCGCCGGGTGGGGCTGACGATCCCCGTGTGGAAGCTGCACCGCACCGTCGGCGTCGGCGGGGACAAGTTCATCGCCGAGGTCGCCGGCGAGGAGGCGGAGGCCGAGCACGGCGACGCCGTCAGGGACCACGAGAGCGAGATCTTCGACGAGATGATCGAGGACATCGTCGCCGTCGAGGGGGCCACCGAGTTCATCCGCGAGCTCAAGGACCGCGGCCTCGAGGTTGTCCTCGCCAGCTCCGGGAACGCCAAGGACATCGAGCGCTTCATCGAGCTGCTCGAGATCGGCGACCTGGTCGAGTGGACCACCTCCGACGACGTCGACGCCAGCAAGCCCGAGCCCGACCTGGTCGAGGTCGCGCTGGAGAAGGCGGGGACCCGCGACGCGGTCATGGTCGGCGACACCCCCTACGACGTCGAGGCGGCACGGCGCGCCGGCATCGAGACGATCGCCGTCCTCACCGGCGGCTTCCCGGAGGAGGACCTGCGCGAGGCGGGTGCAGCCGAGGTCTACGAGTCGGTGGACGACTTGCGGCCGCCAACTGGACGACTCCCTGCCTAGGACAACCCCGTTCCTAGGGTCCCGTCCCGGTGGGGCCCCCTCCCGGCGAGACCGGACGCGAAGCGGAGGATCTCGCCGGAGTTATCTACGCCTACTTAAGCAGCCGCGAGAGCCGCCGATCCGCCAAGATCTTCCCGCCCGTCTGCTCCTTCGGGCAGTAACAGGTGATGCGATCGGAGTAGTGGATCGCCGCGATCGTCTCTCCGCAGCGCGGACAGGGCTCGCCCTCGCGCCGATGCACCTGCAGGGGCATCGGCATCTTGTCGGGGATCGTCTCGCCGACGACCTCCTCGTAGTGGTCGATCGCGCGCCCGAGCACCGCGAGCGCGCCGTGGAGGCCTCCGACGTCGTCGGGTGAGAGCTCCGACCCCTTCTTGAACGGCGAGAGGCGCGCCTCCCAGAGGATCTCGTCGACCCAGGAGCGGCCGATCCCGGCGATCGTCCGCTGGTCGCGCAGCAGCGGGTGCAGGTGCCGGGGCTGGTCGAGCAGTCCGGCGAGCACGTCGGCGGCCGGCTCGGGCCAGGCCTCCGGCCCGAGCGTCGCGACCATCTCATCCGTGGCGACGTCCTCGGCGGCCATCAGCTTTCCCCAGGCCCGCTGCTTCGTGCCGAACTCGCGCAGCCGCAGCTCGCGCCCGTCCTCGAGCCGGATCAGGATGCGCGAAGCACGGTCGCGCAGGGAGGCCCGCTTGTCGAAGAGCTGCAGGCGTCCGGCCGACATCATGTGGACGAGGAGGGCCAGCCGCTCGTTCTCGGGGCCGAACTCGACGACGGGCATCTTCCCGACCCGGCGCACCCCGGCCACCTCGAGCCCGGCGAGCGCCTCCAGCGGCGGCTTGACGCTCTTCAGCGCGACCATCCCGGGAGCCAGCACGGACTCCACGCGGGCGCCCTTCAGGGCGGCGTCCAGACGCCGCGCCGCGATCTCGACTTCCGGCAGCTCGGGCACCGGATCAGGGTAGAGGCGATCCGCCGCGGGCCGGGAACCCCACGGCGCTAGAATCCGCCAGGTCATTCGCTTGACCCTCCGTTTCGGACGGCTGGCGAACATCAGGATTCGACCGCCCGCGAGGGTGGAGGCCAGCGAAGCACGGTTTATCCATGCAGGAGCTTCCGACAATCCAAGCGCCGCCCCCCGAAGGGCGAGCTTTCGCGTGCCGAGATCGAGCGGATGTCGGCCGAGGTGCGGGCGCTCGCGCAGGAGCGCGACGCCGTGATCCTCGCCCACAACTACGAGCTGCCCGAGCTCCAGGACGTCGCCGACTACGTCGGTGACTCGCTCGGGCTCTCCCGCGAGGCCGCCGCCGCCGAGGCCTCCGTCATCGCCTTCTGCGGGGTCCACTTCATGGCCGAGACGGCCTCCGTGCTCTCGCCGCAGAAGACCGTGCTGATCCCCGACCTCGGCGCGGGCTGCTCGCTGGCCGACTCGATCGACGCCGATCAGCTCCGCGCCTGGAAGGCGCAGCACCCCGGCGCGATGGTCGTCATGTACGTCAACACCTCGGCCGAGGTCAAGGCCGAGACCGACTACTGCTGCACCTCCTCCAACGCCGTTCAGGTCGTCGAGCACATCTGGGCCGAGCACGGCCCCGAGACCGAGATCCTCTTCGGTCCGGACATGTGGCTCGGCGCGTTCGTCGAGCGGGAGACGGGACTGCTCGACCAGCCCGAGCGGCGCGCGCGATTCCACGTCTGGGACGGCGAGTGCCACGTCCACGCGGGGATCCGCCCCGCCGACATCGACCAGATGCGCGCCGAGCACCCCGAGGCCGAGTTCCTGATCCACCCCGAGTGCGGCTGCTCGACCCAGGCCATGGAGTACGTCGCGTCCGGTGACGTCTCGAGCGACGGCGTCCACATGCTCTCGACCTCGGGGATGCTCGAGCACGTCGAGGCGAACCCCGACGGCTCGTTCATCGTCGCCACCGAGACCGGCATGCTCTACCCGCTCGAGCTGGCGGCCCCGCAGGCCGATCTGATCGCCGCCAACCGGATGGCGTTCTGCAAGTACATGAAGATGATCACGCTGCCGAAGCTGCGCGATTGCCTGCGCGACATGAGCGGCGAGGTCAAGGTCCCGCCGGCCATCGCCGAGCGCGCGCGGATCCCGATCGAGCGGATGGTCGCGATCGGCTGAGTCCGCGCGGCGGCCGTAGTAGCTTGCCGGTCCCGATGGAGTTGGCCGTGAGGCTGATACTCGCCGCGGTTCTCGCGGGAGCGGCAGTGAGCAAGCTTGCCGCCCCCTCACGCGCGGCGGCGGCGATGCGGACCTTCGGGTTCGCGACCCCCGCGCTTCGCTGGGGCGCCGTCGGTCTCGTGACCGCTGCCGAGCTGGCGCTCGCGGCCGGCGTCGCCCTCGGCAGCGATGAGGCGGCCTATGCCGCCGCCGCGTTGATGGCCCTGTTCGCGCTGACGCTGCTCAGCGCGCTGATGCAGGGGAAGACGGGCGCCCCCTGCGCCTGCTTCGGCAGCTCCTCCAAGGTCAGCGGGCTCGCCGTGGCCCGCAACGGACTCCTCGCCGTCGCCTTCGCCGTGACCCCGTCCCTCCCCGAATCGCTGAGCACCGACGGCTGGCTCACCCTCGGCCTTATCGTCGCGCTGGCCGCCTGCGCGGCGCTGGCGCTGGCCGTCCTCGCGCTCGCCCGCGAGGTCGGGATGCTGCGGCTTCGCCTCGGTCCCGCGTCCGCGCTCGAGATCGGCCACGAGGGCCCGGAGGTCGGCGGCAGGATCGGGCTGGTCGACCGCTTCGCGCCCGGGCCCAGGGCCGAGTTCCTCCTCGCCGTCTTCAGCTCCGAGGGCTGTCACGTCTGCCGCGCCCTCGAGCCCGCCGTCGACTCGCTGCGCGGCGAGCCGTCGCTGGCGGTCGAGGTCTTCTCCGAGGGCGGCGACGGCGACGTCTGGGAGCGCTTCGCCATCCCCGGGGCGCCCGTACGCCATCGCGCTCGAGCGCGATGGGACCGTCGGCGCCAAGGGCACCTTCAACAACCTCGCGCAGCTGGAGAGCATCGTCGCGGCGGCCGAGCGCCGGCGCAGCGAGCGGGTCAGGGTGGAGGCGCTGGGTGTCTGACGCGCCGGAGCGGCCCGACGAGCGCAGCCGGACCGGGCGGGCGCTCGAGGGGATCGCCGCGAGCTCGTCCCGCCGCGGGTTCCTCTCCCGGGTCGGCAAGGGCCTGGCGGCGCTCACGGCCGGCGGGGCCGTCGCCCGGATGGTCCAGCCGGGCGAGGCCGACGGCTACCACTTCTGCGGCCACATCTTCACGACCGATTCCTGCCCCCATCCACGCGGGCCCTCGATGCCGCGCATCGACCGGGCCGGCTATCCGGTCGAGCCGCAGACCGGGAAGCCGATCGACAATCTCGGCCGGCGGGTCAACGGCGACGGGGAGCCGGTCGACGACCGAGGAGCGCCCCTGCGTGACCCGGACGGACGCCCCCTGCCGCCGGCGCCGCGCACGAAGGTCTGCCAGGAGGGCGTCAAGCGCCTCTACGACATCAACACCCACGTCGACGGCGGCTGGTACCGGTGCTGCGGAGGCCAGGTCCGCAAGCTCGTCGACTGCTGCTCGCAGAGCAACACGCGGATCAACGGCGACGCCTCCCTGCAGGGCTACTGCTACCACGGCCGCAAGGTGTTCTGCGTCATGTACTTCGACACGAACGTGCCGTGCTGAGCGACCCGCAACTGATCGCGCTGATCGTCGCCGGGCTCCTGGTGGGAGCGACCGGCACGTGGTCGCCGTGCGGGTTCTCGATGATCGAGACGATCGGGCCCACCGGGCACACGGGCGGGCTGCGCACCACGTTCGCGGCGGCCGCGACGTTCGCGCCGTTCGCCGTGCTCGGCGGCGCGATCACCTTCGGCCTGCTGGCGCTCGCCGGGGAGGCGGTCTTCGGCGCCGCCGGCACCGCGGCCTACGCGATCGCCGCCGTCGTCGCTGTGGCCGCCGCCATCGCCGAGGCCCGGGGAACGCCGATCGTCCCTCAGGTCCGCCGCCAGCTCCCGATCGGCTGGCGCAGCAGCGCGCCGATGCCGCTCGCGGCCGCCGGCTACGGGGTCCTGCTCGGCCTCGGCTTCACGACCTTCGTCCTCTCCTACGGCGTCTGGGCGCTGATGGGCGTCAGCCTCGCCCTCGGCGATCCCACGGCCGGCCTCCTCCTGGGAGTCGCCTTCGGGATCGGCCGGGCGCTGCCGATCGTCGTGCTGGCGCCGCTCGCCGATCGGCCGTCGGGCGAGCGCGCCTGCGAGGCGATGGCGATGCGACCGGGCCTGCTGCGCGGCGCGCGGGCCGGCGACGCGGTGGCGCTGCTGGTCGTGGCGGGCCTCCTCGTCGGTGGGGCCGGCGCTGCAACCGCTGCCAAGAAGGTCGCGACGCGTGCCTCGGACCCGTCGGTCTCCGGACCGGTCCTCGCCTATGAGAACGACCGCGGGCGGGCGGTGCTCGAGAGCGGCGGCAATCGCACCCGCCTTCCCGGGACCGATCCCGCGATCGGCGGCCCGTACGCGGCGGTCGTCGAGGGCGGCCGCGTGAGCATCCTGGACCGAGGCACGGAGAAACGGGTCGGGAGCTTCCCGGCGGCCGGGGCCGACGCGCTCGCGATCGACCGGAAGTGGGTGGCCGTCCGTCGCCGGAGCAAGCGCCACGACCTGATCAAGGCCTATTCGATCGGGTCGGCCGGGGAGCTCGGGCAGGGCTACCGGGTCGCCCGCGCCAGGCGGCCGGCGCAGTTGTCGCGCCCCGCCATCGACGGCAACACGCTCGTCTACGCCCACGCGAAGAGCGGCGCGAACAGCCTGGTCCGGGCGCAGCTTCGGCCGGGGCGAGCGGAGCGCATCCGCACGATCGCCTCCTCTCGCACCCTCGGCTTCGCCGGCCCGTCGATCTCGGGCCGGAAGATCGCCTACGTGGCGACGAGCCGAAAGGGGCAGGCCGTCCGGATCAAGGGCCTCGGCCGCGGGCTCGGCAGGACCGTCTACAGGCGCGGCGACGGCCCGCCGACGCTCTGGACGACGGCGCTCACGCCCGATCGCGTCTACTTCACCCTGCTCGCCAAGGGCGGCGTCGGCAAGCTGCTCTCCGTCGGCCGCCGCTGAGGATCAGGGCGGCGAGATGACGCTCGGCGGGATCTCCGGCTGCCCGATCGCCCGGTAGAGCGCCCCCGTCGGCTTGGCCAGCCGCCAGCCCCCCGCCACCCGCTCGAGGTAGGCGACGTCGGTCTCGACCGAGGGCTCGGTCCGGTCGGCGAAGCTCGTGACGATGGCGGCGGTGAGCCGGGCCGAGGCGAGGTCGCGGCCGATCGTCGTCTGCTCGATCCCGCTCAGCGTCGTCTCCTCCCAGACGGGGAATCCGCGCGGATCGCGGTAACCGATCGAGGCGCCGATCCGGTGCGCGCAGCCGCCGTTCGTGACCGCCGGGCGCAGCTCGCCGAGCGCGCCGGGAGGTAGGAGCTCGCAGAGCCGCTTGCCGTCCCGGGCGTTGATGGCGGCGATGTAGTCCTCGTAGGCGCGGATGGCGGCCTTCAGCTCGGCGTCCTTGGCGACCTCGTCGTCGCGCGGCGCCGTCCCGGGCGGGGCGGAGCGGGGGAGGGCCGTTCGCCCCCGCTGCCCTTCTCCTCGCCCTCCGGCGCCTCGGTCGGCTCGCCGGGGGCGGGCGCAGGCCTCACGTCGGCCGGCGCGTCCGGAGGGGCGGCCGCGGTGGAGCCGGGCGAGCGGTCGGCCTCGTCCTCACCGCCGCAGCCGGCGAGGACCGCCACGATCAGGCCGATCGTCAAAGAATTCGCCGCCGTCCCGCTGAGCCGCATCGGCTCAACCTAGCTCGGGAGGCGCTACCGGATCAGGATGGGGGTGCCGATCGGGAGCCGCGGCCAGAGCCGCCGCAGGTCGGCGTTGCGCACGCGGATGCAGCCGTGCGAGGGCCGGCCCGGGATCAGCCACGGCTCGCTCGTGCCGTGGATGCCGATGACGCCGCCGCCGGGCCAGTCGCTGAGGACCGAGTAGTCGCTCGTGCCGAATGCCATCGGCCCGTAGATGCCGTCCGGGTCGCCGGTCTTGAACTTCTCGCGGACCCAGAAGTTGCCGGCGGGAGTCGGCGTGCTCGCCTTGCCGACGCCGACCGGCGCGCTCCAGACCCTCCTGCCATCGCGGTAGAGGCTGGCGTGCTGGTGGGAGCGGTCGACGACCAACTGGGTCGCGACGCGGTAGAGCGGGCCGAGCGCCGACTTGCGCACCCACCCCTTGCGCCCATTGGGCCGCATCGGGATGCGCACCTGGATCCAGCTCTGGTCGCGCGGGTCGATCCATCGGCGCAGAGCCAGGTAGACCTCGGGAAAGCCGTCCTCCGTCTTGAAGTGGGTCGAGGTGATGCGTCGCGAGTCCGCCGTCGGGCGACTCCGGATCGGTGACCTCGCCTCGGGATGGGCCCAGCGGGTCAGGGTCCGTTCATCGGACAGCCTGACCCCCTCGCCGTCGAGCGGGGAGGCGGCGCCCCCCTCGGCGGGCAGGGCGAGTCCGGCGAGCAGGGCCAGCGCCAGTCCGCAGCGGGCCGGCCATGTCCCCGCTCGCGCGGGACGGGTCATCGGGTTGCCGGAGCGCGGCCGGTGAAGTCCGGCTCAGGCGACGCGGCCGCACAGCGGAGGAAGGACTTGCTCGCCGCGCGGCGCCTGCCCTTGACGTCGGTGGCGACGACCCGGACGGTGTGCCGGCCGACGCGCAATCCGCGGACCTTGATCCAGACGGAGAAGTTCCGCTTGGAGGTCTCCCTGATCAGCCTGCCGTCGAGGAAGACCCTGACGTTGCGCAGGCGGGTGTTCGACTCGATCCGGAAGACCGAGCGGAAGCCGTGGTCGGCACAGCGGGCGCCGGTGGTCGTGTGCCACCCGCCGCCCGGCGTTTCGGAGATGTGCACCTTCGGGCCGGCCGGGTTGCCGCCGCTCGCCGTTGCCGGAGCCGTCGCCGTTCCCGTTGCCGTCGCCGTTCGCCGTCGCCATTGCCATCACCGTCGCCGTCGCCGTCGCCGTCGCCGTCACCCGGGGGCGGGGGCGGGGGAGGCGGAGGGGGAGTGCCCGGGGCGCACTGGGCACGGGTGATCGTGTCGTTGATCAAGGTGACCGAGGCCGTGCGGGCGAGCAGGCGGCCGTCGACGTTGACGGCATTGCCCACCGAGATCGAATCCTGGGCGAGGATGTTGCCGACGAAGTCCGAGGCCGTACCCAGCGTCGCCGACGAGCCGAGCTGCCAGTAGACGCGGCAGGACTGGGCGCTGTTGATCATGTTCACCTGGGAGCCGGCGGCGGTCACCAGGGTGCTCGCGCTCTTGAAGATGAACACGGCATCGGGATCGCCCTGTGCGTCGAGGGTGAGCGCTCCGGTCAACCCGAAGTCACCGGTCACGGACGTGTAGACCCCCGGCGTCAGGGTCAGCCCGCCGAGGTCCGTCTGGACCGTGGTGGGGGGTCCCTGCCCCGCGGCGTTGTTGTAAGCGGTCGTCAGGTCGTTCTTGGCATCGAGCGCGACGGCGTCGGCCTGATGGATGACGCCGTTGACGGTGCCGTTCGGGGCGCCGCCGAACCCGGTCACGGCGAAGGTGGGGTGGGTGCCGAGGTCGCCGTTGACGACGGTCGGACCGGTGTTGGTCACGCCGGCGCCGGCGAGGACCGCGAAGTCCCGGCGGTTCCCGAGGTCGATCGCCGAGGCGGCCTGCGAGCTGCTCGGCAGGGTCAGGGCGAGGAAGGCGAGAGAAGAAACGGTGATCGAAATGCGGCGCATAGGGCTCCAGAGGGTTGGGTGCGGAAGCCTGCGCTTCCACCGTGACCATCGACAGCCGCGGGGAATATATGAATTCGATTCTGGAAGTAGGCGTCAATTGAGGGGCATTCAGCGCCGGTGCGGCCGACCGCCGAGTCGCCGGGCTCCCCGTCATCCCGCAATTTGCGTGTGCCCGCGAGAGCGATTCCGTCGACGCCCGGGTCAGGATTGCCCCATGGAAGCCTCAGCCCGAGCCGAGCGCTCTACAGTGCCGCCCGTGAATCACCTGCGACCCGTTCCCGACCTCAGTCCGCTCCCGGTCACGACCGAGGGAGAACCGGCCTCGATCGCGGAGCTCGAGCGCTGGGCGACGGTCCTGCGGATCGACTGCGTGCGGATGCTGGCGGTGGCCAAGTCGGGCCATCTCGACAGCTCGCTCTCGGCCGCGGACATCGTCACCGCGCTCTACCACCGGGTCCTCCGCCATGACCCCTCGCAGCCCGACTGGCCCGAGCGCGACCGCTTCGTCCTCTCCAAGGGACACGCCGCGCCGATCCAGTACGCGGCGCTCGCCCGCCACGGCTACTTCCCGCTCGAGGACCTGATGGGGCTGCGCAAGATCGGCGCCCAGCTCCAGGGCCACCCCGACATGAACAAGACCCCCGGGATCGAGGTCTCGACGGGGTCCCTCGGCCAGGGCCTGTCGATGGCGCTGGGGATCGCGATGGCCCTCCGGCTCGACGGGCTCGACGACGACTCGCACGTCTTCTGCCTCTGCTCCGACGGCGACTGCCAGGAGGGCCAGACCTGGGAGGCGGCGACCGCGGCGCCCTCACTTCGGCGTGACGAACCTGACCGCGATCGTCGACTACAACCACCTGCAGACCGACGGCACCACCGAGGAGGTCATGGACATCGGCGACATGGCGGCGAAGTTCGAGGCCTTCGGCTGGGACACGGTCGAGATCGACGGCCACGACATGGGCGCGATCGTCGAGGCGCTGGAGCGCAGCCGGACGCTCGACGGCCCGGCCGCGATCGTCTGCCAGACCAAGAAGGGCCGGGGCGTGTCCTCGATGGAGGGTCGCTTCGGGTTCCACGGCAAGCCGCCGACGCCGGAGCTGGCGGAGGAGGCCCTGACCGAGCTCGAGGCCGCGCTCGAGCGGCAGAGCGCCGGGCTGTCGGAGGTCGGTGCCTGATGGCCACCGCAACGATCGCCGGCGAGCCGAAGGCCACCCGCGCCGCGTACGGCGACGCGCTGCTCGCGCTCGGCGAGATGCACGAGGAGGTCGTCGCGCTCGACGCCGACCTCTCCGTCTCGACCCAGGCGGCGAAGTTCGGCAAGGCCTTCCCGGACCGGTTCTTCAACGTCGGCGCGGCCGAGGCCAACATGATGTCGATGGCCTGTGGGCTCGCCGCGAGCGGCAAGGTCCCGTACTGCTCGACCTTCGCGATCTTCGCCTCCGGCCGCGCCTACGACCAGGTCCGGCTCGGGATCGCCCACAACGAGCTCAAGGTGCGGATCGGGGCCAGCCACGGCGGCGTCTCGCTCGGCGAGGACGGCGCCTCCCACCAGATGATCGAGGACATCGCGCTGATGCGGGCGATGCCGAAGATGCAGGTGATCGTCCCCGCCGACTACAACCAGGCCTACGCGGCGGTCATGCACTCCTGGGAGCACCCCGAGCCGATGTACCTGCGCTTCGGCCGCCCCTCCACGCCGGTCGTCTACGAGGAGATCCCGGAGTCGCTCGGCGACGGCGTCGACGTCCTGCGCGAGGGCAAGGACATCTCCCTGATCGCCACCGGCCACATGGTCTGGCGGGCGCTCGAGGCCGCCGAGGCGCTCGAGCGCGAGGACGGGATCGAGGCCGAGGTCGTCAACGTCTCGATCATCAAGCCGCTCGCCAGCCAGACGGTCGTCGAGTCGCTGGCCAAGACCGGCGTCGCCGTCACGGCGGAGGAGCATCGGGTCGTCGGCGGTCTCGCCGACGCGATCCGCGGCGTCGCCGCCGAGCAGCACCCGGTGCCGGTCTTCGCCGTCGGGATGGGGGACGAGTTCGGCCTCTCCGGAACCGGCGAGGCGTGCATGGAGCACTTCGGCCTGACCGCCCGCGGGATCGCCGACCGCGCTCGCGAGGCGCTGGTGCTGAAGCCGATCGTCAGCCACCCGCCGCTGCACCGCCCGAGCTGAGCGGTCCCGCCTAGGTCGGCTCGGGCTCGTCCTTGGGGTCGACGCCGGCGCGGCGGCTCTCGCCGAACGGCAGGCCGGCATCGCGGCGGGATGGATCGGTGAGGTGCCGGTGGCGGCGCGCCATGTAGATCCGCCGCTGGATCGTCAGGGTGATCAGGCCGCCGACGAAGATGAAGAAGAGGTTGAGGAGGAGCTGCAGGGCGGCTCCGCCGCAGGTCTCCCAGTCGCCGTAGGCGGCGGCGACCCCGATGTTGGCCGCGGCGGGAATCGTCGTGACCGAGATGAGCACCCCGATCAGGACGCTGGACTTCGCCGTCGTCAGGCTCAGCGTCCCGACGATGCCGGCGATCACCGAGATGTAGACCGAGAAGAAGTCCGGGCTCGAGATGAACTTCGTGAACTTGTGGTTGTCGAAGTCGATCGAGGCCGGGATCAGGTCGAAGGCATCGAGCAGGATCGTCGCGGTGAACGTGGCGACGATGCCGACGGCGAACCCGACCGAGAGCGCCAGCGCCGAACGCTGCGACCAGCGCCCGGTTGCGGTTGACGAGCGCCACGCAGATCCCGGCGATCGGCCCGAAGTCAGGGCCCACCACCATGGCGCCGACGATCAGGATCGGCTGGTCGAAGTAGATCCCGACCGATGCGATCAGCATCGCCAGGACCATGAAGAGCAGGTAGCTGTGCGAGAGCTCCACGTTCTCGGAGGTCCGCGATGCGACGTTCTCCCAGACGACCGGGTCGGCGCCGATGTCGTCACGCCGGCGGCGCTTCGCGTGCTCGGCGATGCTGGAGATCTCGGAGTCGATCTCGTCGATCGAGATCGAGCCGTCGCGGTCGATGTCGAGCTCGCGCAGGTCGGCGATCAGCAGGCTGACGTCGCGCCGGGCGACGTCGCACTGGATCAGGTCGCCCTCGGGCTTGCGCGCCACGCCGGGGAGGTGGACGACGTTGAAGACCGAGTCGGTGTCGTCGAGCAACTCGAGCACGTGCTTGCAGTGGCCGGGCGGCGCGATGATCCTGAGGTGCACCACGCGCCGATGGTAAGGGGAGCCCGTCGCACGCGTGGATAGCGAATCGTTTGCGTCCAGTTAGTGTTTGCTAATACTGCAACGAGGATTGCGTGCTGCACGGGGCCGTTCACCCGCCGCCCGAGGGCCGCATCCACCGCACCGGAAAGGGAACATCCCCGCCATGGCAAGAGCCCGCACACGCAGTCGTCTCCGCAGCCGCCGTTCGCGGATGCCCGAGTCGCATCCCCGTCCGAAGCGCCCGCCGATCGTCCGTCTCAAGGACACCACCGTGGTCTACCCCGGTGGCCACGTCGGCCTCGAGCGCGTCTCGATCGAGATCGATCGCGGCGAGTTCGTCTTCCTCGTCGGCCCCACGGGCTGCGGCAAGTCGACCTTCATCAAGCTGCTCCTGCGTGACCTCGAGCCCGCCAGCGGGAGCGTCGAGGTCGCCGGCAAGGACATCAACGAGATGGACCGGAGCAAGGTCCCGTACCTGCGCCGCCGGATCGGCACCGTCTTCCAGGACTTCAAGCTGCTCCCGAACCGGACGGTCTACGACAACGTCGCCTACGCCCTCCAGGTGATCGGCACCCCGCGCTCGGAGATCAAGCGCCAGGTCCCGGAGATCCTGCGGATGGTCGGCCTCGGAGCGAAGATCCACAACTTCCCCGACGAGCTCTCCGGCGGCGAGCAGCAGCGCGTCTCGGTCGCCCGGGCCTTCGTCAGCCACCCGCCGCTGCTCCTGGCGGACGAGCCGACCGGCAACCTCGACCCCGAGACGTCGATCGGGATCATGCAGCTGCTCTACCGGATCAACCGCACCGGGACCACGGTCGTCGTGGTCACCCACGACCGCGAGATGGTGGACAAGATGCGCCGCCGGGTGATCCAGCTGCACGACGGCCGCGTTGCCCGCGACCAGGCCGCCGGCCTCTACGCGACCGACGAGTCGACCTCCGAGTTCGCGGCGCGGATGCGTGCCGAGCTCGGCGTCGACGAGGATGACGACGCGGGCCTGAGGACCCTCTGATGAGCCGGTTCGTCTTCTTCCTCGGCGAGTCCTACCGGGCTCTGCGCCGCAACGCCGCCCCCTCGATGGCGGCGGTCGTGACGATCGCGGTCACCGTGCTGCTCGTCGGCGTGCTCGTCCCGGTCCTCGACGCCAGCGGATCGAAGACCGAGGAGGTCCGCGATCAGCTCGAGCTCAAGGTCTTCCTCTTCTCGGACTCGACCCAGGGCGAGATCAACACGCTGCAGAACCAGATCGAGGCGATCAGGCACGTCGACGGCGTCGAGTACGTCTCGCCGGCCGAGGCGCTGAAGCTGCTCGAGGCGAAGCTCGAGGACAAGAGCCTGCTCGACCAGCTCAACAGCAACCCCCTGCCGCCCGCCTTCAACGTCCGCCTCGACGACCCGGACAACCTCGAGTCGGTTCAGTCGGCCCTCTCGCCGCCCGACTCCTCGGGCAAGCCGCAGCCGATCAGCGCCGCGATCGACGAGGTCAACTCCGGCGGCGAGCAGACCGACGCGATCCGCTCGGTCACGGGCGCGGTCAAGATCCTGCTGCTCGGCATCGCGATCCTGCTCGGCATCGCCTCGCTCTTCCTCGTCGGCAACACGATCCGCCTCTCGATCTACGCGCGCCGTCGCGAGATCGAGGTCATGCAGCTCGTCGGAGCGACCAACTGGTTCATCCGCTGGCCCTTCGTGATCGAGGGAATCGTCGTCGGCCTCGTCGGGGCGGGAATCGCCGTGGGCATAATGCTTGTCGCTAAAGCAATCATCGTCGACCCGCTGTCGGACGATTTGGCCTTGATCGACAATCTCAACACGATCGCCTTCGGACCCCTGATCGCCTCACTGGTGGTCGGCGCAATGGCGCTCGCGGCGCTGGGCAGCGGAGTCACGCTGCGCCGTTTCCTGCGCATTTGAGCAGCGGGCAGAGGGGCTTCCTGGGCGGGATCCTCGCCGGGATCGTCGCCGCCGTCGCGCTGCTGGCCCTCGTCGGCCCGCTCCAGGACCTCCTGCCGGAGAACGGCGAGCTCAGCCGCAGCGAGGAGGCGCGGCAGATCATCGAGGACTCCTACTTCCGCGAGACGGATACGGATGAGCTCGAGAACGCCTCGATCGACGGCATGGTCAAGCAGGTCAGCAAGGCGAACGAGGACAAGTTCTCCCACTACTTCAGGCCCGCTGTCTACCAGCGCTTCAAGGCGTCGACCTCGGGGAGGTTCTCCGGGATCGGCCTGAGCGTGACCGAGCACAAGCGCGGCCTGAAGGTCGCGCGGGTCTTCGAGGACACCCCGGCCGAGGAGGCCGGCATCGAGCAGGGAGAGCTCGTCATCGCGGTCGAGGGCAAGTCGCTCGCCGGCGTCGCCTCCGACGCCGCCGCCGCGCAGATCAAGGGCAGGCCGGGCACCGAGGTCTCGATCACCGTGCTCGATCCGGAATCGGGGAAGAAGCGGGACCTCGACGTGAAGCGGGCGAAGGTCAAGATCCCCGCGGTGGACTCGAAGATGGAGAGCGCGGGCGGCAAGGACGTCGGCTACGTGCGGCTCTCCGGCTTCACGACCGGCGCTCACGGCGAGCTTCGCGACGCGATCGAGTCGCTGCTCCGCAAGGGCGCCGAGGGCATCGTGCTCGACCTCCGCGGCAACGGCGGCGGCCTGCTCGACGAGGCGGTGCTCGTCCAGTCGATCTTCCAGGAGAGCGGGCCGGTCGTGACGATCGAGGGCCGGTCTCGCAGCGAGCAGACGCTCGACGCGACGGGCGACTCGCTCGATCCCGGCCCGATGGCGGTGCTGGTCGACGGCAACACGGCGTCGGCATCCGAGATCGTCACGGCGGCGCTCAAGCAGAACGACCTCGCGACGGTGGTCGGCACCCGGACCTTCGGCAAGGGCGTCTTCCAGGAGGTGATCCCGCTCGATGCCGGTGGCGCGCTCGACATCACGGTGGGTGAGTACCTGACCTCGGACGGCACCTCGATCCTCGGCAAGGGCGTGGTCCCCGACGAGCGGGTCGCAGACCGGGACCCGAGCGACGGCGACGACGTGCTCGACGCCGGGCTGGCCGCGATCGCCGCAGAGCTCGAGGGAGGCTGAGATGGCCGCCGAGGAGGACCGCTCGCGACCGCGCGTCCTGGTGGTCGCGCGGCGCGGGAAGTTCTGGGTCGGCGAGCCGCTGTTCGAGCGCGCCCCCCAGATCGGACTGGCGCGGGGGCGCGTCCGCGTCAACGAGGGCGGCATCGTCCTCTGCCGGATCGACCGGCGCAGCGCTCAGCCGCTCGTCGACCTCGGCCGCGCCGACAACCCGCGCGACGTCGTCGGGGCGCTGCTCGCCGACCGCGGCCTGCGCCCGACGTTCCGCGACCGCCACGAGGCCGAGGCGCGCTCGGCGATCGAGCGGCTCGAGCGCGACCCCGGACCGCGGCGTGACCTGACGTCGGAGCCGACGTTCACCGTCGACCCGGCGACGGCGCGGGACTTCGACGACGCGATCTCCGCCCGGCGCGAGGGGGACGGCTTCCGGATCTGGGTCCACATCGCCGACGTCGCCGCGCACGTCAAGCCCGACAGCGGATTGGACCGCGAGGCCCTGGCGCGGGCCAACTCCACGTACGCACCCGGGACCGTCAGCCCGATGCTGCCGGAGTCCCTGAGCAGCGGGGCCTGCAGCCTCCGGCCGGGCGTCGAGAGGCTTGCCGTCACCGCCGAGATCGAGCTCTCGGCGAAGGGCGAGGCGAAGTCCGCGAGCTTCTACCGCTCGCTCATCCGCTCCGACGAGCGCCTCGACTACGACCACCTCGACCGGATCTTCGCCGGACGCGAGCACGCGCCGGAGCCGGTCGCCGCCGCGATCGACGTCGCCCGCGCCGCGGCGAGCGCGATCGCCGATCGCACGGCTGGACGAGGGCTCACGGTCAGCGGCTCGGAGCCCGAGTTCTCGTTCACCGAGGACGGCCAGGTCAAGGCCGCGCGTGCCGTGGAGCAGACCGAGGCGCACCGGCTGATCGAGCGGATGATGGTGCTGACGAACGAGCAGGTCGCGACGCTGCTCGAGCGCAAGCGGGTGCCGACCCTCTACCGCGTGCACGAGCAGCCCGACCCGGCGCGGATCCGGTTCCTGATCGAGCAGCTCGACTCGCTCGACATCCCCACCCCCGCCATCGGTGATCTCGCGGGCCCGACCGAGGCGGGCGCGGTGGCGGTCGAGGCCAGCGCCCTGGTCGCCGCCGAGGCTGCTCGCCGCGGCCACGGAGCGGCCAGCCTCTCCTCGCTCGTCCTGCGCGCTCTCAAGCCCGCCCGCTACAGCGAGGAGAACCGGGGACACGCCGGCCTCGGCAGCCCGGCCTACGCGCACTTCACCTCCCCGATCCGCCGCTACCCCGACCTGGTCGCCCACCGGGCCCTGCTCTCGACGATCGACGGCAGCGAGGAGGCGCCGACCACCGCCGAGGCGGCCGGCGCCGCGCTGCTCTGCTCGGACTCCGAGCGCGACTCGATGCGGGTCGAGCGCGACGCCGACGACATCTGCGAGGGCTTCCTCCTGCGTGACGAGCTGTTCAAGCGGGGCGCCGACACGGTCTTCGAAGGGGAGGTCTCCGGGGTCATCCGCTCGGGCGCCTTCATCCGGTTCTCCGGCGAGCTCTCCGACGTCTACGAGGGGTTCTTCCCGGCTCGGCGGATGCCCGGGGACCGCTTCGACATCAACGACGTCGAGACCGCCCTGATCGGCCAGCGCACCAACCGCCGGGTCGGGATCGGCGATCCGATCGAGGTGCGGGTGGAGTCGGTGGAGGCGCCGCGCGGCCGCGTCGACCTGATCGGCCCCGAGGCGCCGGCGCCGAAGGTCCGCGGAGCGACGAGGGGCCGGCGCAGCTCGCGCGGCTCGGGGTCGCGCCGATGAGCCCCGCCGGAGAGCCCGCCAAGCGCGGGCCGGACGTCGCCACCAACCGCGAGGCCCGTTACTCGTACGAGATCGTCGAGACCTTCGAGGTCGGCGTGATCCTGCGCGGCACCGAGGTCAAATCGCTGCGCGACGGCAAGGCGAGGCTCCAGGACTCCTACGCGGCGATCGAGGAGGGGGAGGTGGTCCTGCGCGGCTCCTACATCCCGCCCTACCCGCCGGCGCGGGAGAACCACGAGCCGGAGCGGCCGCGGAAGCTGCTCATGCACCGCTGGGAGATCGAGCGGCTGATCGGCCGGATGGCGCGCAAGAAGCTGACCCTGATCCCGACGCGCATCTACTTCAAGGGCCGCCACGCGAAGGTCGAGCTCGCCCTCGCCCGGGGCAAGCAGCAGCGCGACAAGCGCCGCTCGATCCGGGAGCGCGACGTCGCCCGCGACATCGAGCGGGACCTGAAGGAACGGTCGCGCTGAGCGTCGGCTCCGGTTGCCCGGGGGACCGGGATTCCCGCTCGCGCCTCGATTGGTTGAATGTCGGGCGACCATCCCAGCGACGGAGGAACGAGTGACCGACCAGGATCCAAAGCAGGCCGCAACGGGATCGGCGGGACAGCCGTCGAGCGCGGGCTCGTCGGCCGCATCACCCCCTGACCCGGTCGGGAGCCAGCCTCCCCCGGTGGATCCGAAGGGCGCTCCTCACGTCGACCCCGCGGCGAGCACCGCGCCGGAGTCGAAGGAGTCGAGCCGGCAGCGCCGCAAGCGCGAGCGGCAGGAGGAGAAGAAGCGCGTCGCGGAGCTGAAGGCGGCCGCGAAGGAGGCGCGCCGTCGCGCCAAGGAGGCGAAGAAGGCGCTCAAGGGGGAGAAGACGGATGCCGGCAGCGCTGCCGCCGAGCCCGCCGCGGGCGGGACGCCGGCCGCCGAGAGCAGCGAGGCCAAGCCGAGCGGCCGCGCGGCCAAGCGCGAAGGGAAGAAGCGCGAGCGCGAGGCCCGCAAGGAGCAGCTGAAGGCGGAGCGCGAGCGCGCCCGCCAGGAGAGGTTGAAGGCGATCGAGGAGCGCCGCGCCGCGCGCGCCGCCGCCAAGGCGAAGAAGGCGAGCGAGTCCAAGTCCGGTTCGACGCCGGCCCCCGCCGCCGAGCAGCCGACCGCCGTCGCCCCCGCCGCCGGCACGGGCGAGGGTGGATCCGCCGCCGCCGGGCTGGCCGCAGCCGCGGCCGCCGGCGCCGGAGCGGCCGCCCTCGCGGGCCGGGTGTCCAACGAGGAGCTTTCCCCGGAGGCCACCCAGCGCGTCAAGGAGGCCGAGAGCCGCGAGGAGGACGCGCTCGTGCAGGCACGGGTCGAGCAGTCGCGGGCCGAGGCCGAGCGCCGGGTGCGCGAGATCGACCGGGTCCGCGTGGCCGCCGAGGGCCGCGTCGCCGACGACCAGATGGGGATCTCGAGCCAGCCGGCCCAGGCCGGAGGCGGGGAGGACCACCTGCTCGCCGAGGAGCTGCGCCTGACCGACGCCCAGATCGAGCGCCGCCGCCAGCGGGATCAGGAGCTGCTCGACGAGCTCGCCCAGGCCGAGCGCCGCATCGAGACGAACCGTGAGCAGACCGAGGAGGCCCTCGAGGCCGCCAAGTCGCGGATCGAGCTGCTCGAGTCGCAGGCGGGCGAGGCGGAGCAGCGTGCCGCCCGCGCCGAGCACCTGGCGAAGCTGCGCGAGCAGGAGGCCGAGCGCGAGCGCCGCCTGCACGAGATGCTCGAGCGCATCAACGAGGCCGAGAGGCGCGCCCGCGAGGCGGAGATGCGCGCCCGCGAGGCCGTCGCCGGCGTGGCCCGGCCCCTGGAATCCGGCCCGCTACCGGCGCCGCTGCCCCCGGAGCCCGAGCCGGAGCCGATCTCGCACCTCGCCGAGTCGCAGCCCGCCGCTCAGCCGCAGCCCGCATCCGAGTCCGGCTCCGACGAGGGCCTCGGCTTCCGGAGCGGGAGCGGGGAGGAGGAGTCCTCCGAGCCCGCGGGCGAGGGCGTGCTCCCGGGATCCCCGGCGGATCGCGATCCCGAGGGCGGCGACGAGCCTCCCGCCTCACCCGACTTCGAGGGTGAGGGCGCCGCCGAGGGCGCCGGTGACGCGTCAGCCGCGACCCCACCTGCGAGCGGCGATGGCGACGGCGGAGACGAGGGTGCGGTCAGCCTCAACACCGCCAGCTTCGAGCAGCTCCGCAACGCCGGGCTGTCGGTCACTCAGA
Source organism: uncultured Solirubrobacterales bacterium (assembly GCA_963839535.1). GTDB lineage: Bacteria > Actinomycetota > Thermoleophilia > Solirubrobacterales > 70-9 > RHKX01. Next base: position 2,616 of record CAWIVF010000013.1, on the reverse strand, counting down.
CCGGCCGGGTCCTGGCCCATCGCGAGCGCGCCGGTGGCTTCAGCTCGGTCGACGAGCTCGACGAGATCCCCGGATTCCCGCAAGAGTTCCTGGACCAGGTCAAGCCGAACCTAACCGCCTGCGGCCTAGGCGGCGCGGCTAGAGGCCGTACTTCTCGAGCAGATTGAGCCAGATCTCGTTCCGGGTCGGGAACGGGGGGACGGCCTCGAAGAGGCGGTCGACCGGGATCTCGCAGGCGACGGCGACGGTGGCCGCGTGAAGTAGCTCGTTGGCGTCGGGGCCGACGAAGGTCGCGCCGATCACGACCCGGCGGGACTCGTCGATGACGAGGCGGCTGGTGCCCTCCGCGTCGCGCCCGTGGAAGGACGCGCCGGCGTTTCCGGCGGTGTCGACGTCGACGGCCCTGGCGTCGATGCCGTCCTCGCGGGCCGACTCGAGCGTGTAGCCGACCGCGGCCACCTCGGGGTCGGTGAAGATCACGCGTGGCGAGCGCGGGCCCGCGTCCTGGACGGCGGTGGCATCGCCGCCGAGGATGTTGCGGGCGGCGACGCGCGCCTGGTACTTGCCCATGTGGGTGAGCTGAGCGCGGCCGTTGACGTCGCCGATCGCATAGAGCCAGTCGCGGTCCCCGACCCGCATCCGGTCGTCGACCTCGATCGGCCCGTCCGCCTCGACGCCGACCGACTCCAGCCCGATGTCCTCGACGTTCGGCTTGCGGCCGGCGGCGACGAGGACGTGCTCCGCCGTGATCGTCTCGCCGCCCTCGAGCTCGACCGAGAAGGGCCCGCCGTCCTCGCGGCTGACGCGCTCCACCTCGGTGCCGCAGTGGATCTCCACGCCATGCCTGCGCAGCCCGGTCTCGACCTGGCGCGCGGCGAACTCCTCCTCGCCGCCGAGGACCCGGTCGTGGGGCTCGACGATGTGGACCTCGGTTCCGAGCGAGCTCCAGGCCTGGGCCATCTCGACGCCGACGACGCCGGCGCCGATCACGACGAGGCTCTCGGGCCGGCGCTTCGCCGTCGTCACCTCGCGGCTCGACCACGCCCCGGCGTCGGCGAGGCCCTCGATCGGCGGCATCGAGGCGCTCGACCCGGTGGCGATCACGACCGCCTGCTTCGCGCTCAGGACCCGGTCGCCGACCCGCACCCGGCGCTCGCCGTCGAGGCGTCCCTCGCCGCGGACCAACTCGATGCCGCGCTTCTCCAGCCAGTCGAGCTGGGCGCTGTCGTCGAGATCGTGGATGACCTCGTCGCGGCGCTCCAGGATCGCGTCGACGTCGAGCGTGCCCGAGACCGGCAGGCCCGGCACCCGCTTCACCTCGGCCAGCAGCGCACCGGGGCGCAGCAGCGCCTTCGAGGGCATGCACGCCCAGAAGCTGCACTCCCCGCCGACCAGCTCCGCGCTCGACAAGGGCGACGTCGAGCCCGCCCTCGGCGAGGCGGCCCGCAACGACCTCGCCGGCCGGGCCCGCGCCGATCACGATCGCGTCGAACTCGTCCGCGCTCATCGCTCAGACGTCGTCGAGGGTCCGCTCGAAGTGCGTCTCGTAGACCCCGAGGGCGAGCAGCGCGGCCAGGCCCAGGTAGACCACCGCGACTCCCACTCGCGTGCGGGTGGGAATCGAGTGGAAGGCGAGGGCCTCGGGTGAGTTGCGCCCCTTCCAGCGTCGCCAGGTCTCCATGCCGCCGAAGATCAGGATCAGGATCAGGATCGGATTCGGGAAGAAGATCGCCAGGCCGACGAGCGCGGCCATGCCGGCCAGCCAGACCTTCGGGCTGAGCGCCGCCATTGCGCGGCCACCGTCGAGGGGCAGCACCGGCAGCAGGTTGAACAGGTTGAGGAAGAACCCGATGTAGGCGAGGGCGCGCCAGAACTCCTCGCCGGTGGCGAGGTAGATCCCGAGCGGGATCAGGCAGGCGATCGAGCCGAGCACCGGACCCGCCAGCCCGACGCGCGCCTCCGCACCGGCGTCGTCCCCCATGCGACTTCGCCGCGACGACCGCGCCGAGGAACGGGATGAACATCGGTGCCGAAGCCTCGATTCCCTCGCGGCGCAGCTGGAAGACGTGGCCCATCTCATGGACGAGCAGCAGCAGCACGAACCCGACCGCGAAGGGCCAGCCGAAGATCAGCTGGTAGGCGACGATCGAGACGAGCATCGAGCCCGAGGTCGCGAGGATCTTGATCTTCGGCAGCAGCAGCAGGACGGCCTTGAACTTGCTGAGCAGCAGGCCGAGCGCGATCAGCGGCGCGACGAGCTTCTTCCAGAGCGGCTCGCTCCGCCCGGAGCCGGGCTGAATCGGACCCTCGGGCAAGGGCTGCCCGCCGATCATCGGGGCGGGTGGATCGGTTGCGGGGCGGTATTCGCTCACAGCCGGAAGTGTGGCAACCCGCAGACGTGGGCGACGCCGACAGCCGTCCGTCTGCGAACTGCTGCGTCTCGCGCCCGGTAGGCGGGCGCCAGACGCGGTAGTACAACGAGGAAACGCGTCTCCGGGCCGTTGGCTGATAAGCGAGCTACTTGCTCGCAAATCTGCCATTGACGATCTCGCGTGGGGGGTTCGTCGCGGATCGGCCTGCTCTGGCGAGGTCGATTCGGAACGCCAAGTCCAGGCC
>CAWIVF010000012.1:0-53040 GCA_963839535.1 uncultured Solirubrobacterales bacterium | reverse complement strand
ACGCCTCGAGCCCGCTGCCGTCCCCCGGGTCCGCGTAGAGCTCCTCCGCGAAGGTCGCCCAGCCCTCGTTGAACCAGATCTCCTCCCACGTCGCCGGCGAGACGGAGTTGCCCATCCACTGGTGCGCCAGCTCGTGCAGGAGGGTGCTCACCGAGATCCCCGCGGAGGACGCATCGCCGGCGAAGTGCGGCTTCGTCTGGTTCTCGAGCGCGTAGCCGACGTCCGGGGCGATGTCGGAGATCGCACCGCTGGAGTCGAAGGGGTAGGGCCCGAAGTGGTCGCCGAGGAAGTTCGTCATCGGGGGAATCAGCGCAATGCGGCTCTCGAAGGTGGTCTTCGCGGTCGGCGCCTTGGCGCTGTCGATCGCCGTGTAGAGCGGAATGACCCTGCCCGTCGCGGTCTCGGTGAACGTGTCGCCGTCGTCGTAGTCGAACAGCCCGACCGTGCCGGTCGTCAGGTACGTCGCCGTGGGATCGTCCTCGACCCACTTCCACGTCGTCGTCGAGTCCGGATTGGCCGTGGCCGACTCGAGCTCGCCGACGCCGAAGGCCTCGTGCGTGCTCGGGACGGTGATCTTCGTCTCGAACGTCGCCTTGTCGGATGGGTAGTTGTTCGAGGGGAACCAGCTCTGCGCGCCGATCGGCTCGTTGACGGTGAACGCTCCGTCGCAGAGGATCTCGGCCGACGGCGTCTGGCAGGCGCGGACCCACCCCTCATAGGACGAGTCCGCGTCGGTGATCCTCTTCGGGACTCCGGCGTAGGAGACCTCGACCTCGAATTGCGTACCGGAAGGGATGCCCCCGGCCGGCTCGACGACGAGCTTCGCCGGCTGGGTCACATCGGGGTCATCCGAGAACTGCGGTGTCGCGTCGACCTGGTCGAAGCCCGCCGGTTGGCCGTCGACGCGGACGGACGAGACCGTCAGGTCGCGCTGGAAGTCGAAGCTCAACTCCGAGAGGCCCTGCGTGGCCTCGGCGGTGATCGTCGTGCTCGTCCCCTGGGTGAAGCGGTTCTGATCCGGGTCGTAGTCGAGGTCGATCGCGTAATGAAGCGCGTCGTAGCCGCCGTTCCCGATCTGTGGGAAGAGCGGATCGCCGAGGGTCCGGGCGCCGGGTGAGAAGTCCGGCCCGGGCTGCTCGATCGGAGGGGTGACGTGCGTGACCTCCCGCGCCCGCCTGCAGCGCAGCTTGCCGTGGGAGCCCTGGGCGCGGACGCACGCGACCACCCGATAGGCGCGTGAGGGGACGCCTGGCGGCGGCGCGAACTTCTCGGGCATCTCGAGCGCCGTCCGGAAGCGCCGCTTGGCCCCTGCCCTCACTCTCCTAAGGTCGACCGAGGCGATCTTCCCGCGATCGCTGCCGCCGCGACTCAGCCGGATCTTGACGACATCGTCACCGCCGCCGAAGGCTGCGCGGCCGGCGTTGCGGACCTTGCCCCGCACGTGCAGGACGGACCCCGCGTCGACCGAAGCCGGACGCGAATCGACCCGCAGCGGGCGTAGCCGCGGAGTGCCATCGCCGGCCTGGGCCGCCGGCGCGGCGAAGAGGCACGCGCCGAGCGCCAGCAACGGCGTGAATCGGCGCATGGCTGACCGAGGGGCGGCGGGCATCGCGTCTGAATCTACGGCACACCGCCGCGCTCGGTTGAACGTTGTGGCCGGCGACAACGAGGTCTACAGTCGGTGGGGCATGAACAGCACGGCGGCCGGCTCTGCATCCGCGATGCGGGAGGTCGAATTCCCTCTCGTCGATCGTCTCGCGACGGTGACGGTCGTCGCGGTTCCGACGGTGATGCTGGCCCTCGCGGTGGTCTTCGGCTGGGGCGGGGTGCTGCACCCCTCCGACATGGTCGTTCTCGCGATCACCTACACGCTGACCGTGATCGGGATCGGCGTCGGCTTCCATCGCCTGTTCACGCACCGGAGCTTCAAGACGGGGAAGGGGATGCGCGCGTTCCTTGCGATCTGCGGCTCGGCGGCTGCGGAGGGGCCGGTCATCGAGTGGGTCGCGACCCATCGCCGCCACCACCAGTTCTCCGACGCGGAGGGCGATCCCCACAGCCCGCACGCCGGTCATTCGGGCGGGTTCATCGGTGCGCTGCGGGGCCTCGTCCACGCCCACATCGGCTGGATGTTCGGCCCGCCGCTGCGCGCCGATGAGGACCGCTACGCCAAGGACCTGCGCTCCGATCCGCTGATGCGGTTCATCAGCCGCACCTTCGTCCTCTGGGTGGCGGTGGGCCTCGCTCTTCCGTTCGGGCTCGGCGTCGCCTTCACGGGATCGGTCGTCGGCGGCCTCACGGCGATGCTGTGGGGCGGCGCCGTGCGGATCTTCCTGCTGCACCACGCGACGTTCTCGATCAACAGCCTCTGTCACTTCTTCGGCCGGCGCCGCTACGTGACCGGGGACGAGTCCCGCAACCTCGCCTGGCTTGCGATCCCGACCTTCGGGGAGGCGTGGCACAACAACCACCACGCCTTCCCCACCTCGGCCCGCCACGGCCTCGGGCGGGGCCAGGTCGACCCCTCGGCCAGGCTGATCTGGCTGCTCGAGAAGGCCGGCCTGGCCTGGGACGTCGTCCGGATCAGCCCGGAGCGGATGCAGAGCAAGGCGCTCTGACCGCGCCCGCGGCCTCCGGCCTCACGGCTCGTAGTGGCAGGGCTCCTCGGTCGATCTCCTCGGGCGGGCAGACGATGTCGATCACGACCCGATCGGCCTGAGCCTGCCCGGACAGCGGCTCGATCCGGATCAGGTCGACCGAGCCGACCTCGGGGCCGTCTCCGGCGGGATGGACGAGCCCGAGTCCGGCGTAGTCCAGCCCGGCCCCGAGCACGCCGCCGGCGCCGAGGGTGCCGGCGTTGATGACGAGGATCGACCCGTGAGCGGTCCACCCCCTGTAGGTGGTTGTGGCCGGTGAGGATCGTCAGCGGATCGTCGTAGCCCTGCTCCGAGAGCGTCGCGGCGAGGTGCTGAGCGAGGACGTTCTGATGGACCAGGACGACGTCGGGCTGCTCGGGAAGGCCCTCGAACCAGCCGACCAGCTCGGCCTTGGCCGCCTCCTCGACCCGCTCGCCGTCCTCCAGCTCCGGGAAGGAGAACGCTCGCTCGGGGTCGCTCGGGTTGCTCCCCTGCCACTCGAGCGGGTCGGCGAAGCCGGCCACGGTGAGGCCATCGACGTCGACGAGCGGTGAGCCCGTGACGGTCCCGTCCGCGGTCAGGCGGCCGTCCTGCTCGAGCACCGTCACCCCCGCTTCGGCGAGCGCCTCCATCAGCCCGCTCGAGTCGTGGTTGCCCGAGACGGCGAAGACGCGACTGCCGAGCGCCGCCAGCCGTGGGGCGAGCAGGCGCGCCTCGGCCTCGCTGCCCTCGTGGGCGAAGTCGCCGACCAGCATCACCGGCTCGTCGCCGCCGAAGCGCTGGAGGGCGGAGAGGATCGGCGCGTTGTTGTGGAGGTCCGAGCCGAGCAGGAACGTCCTGTCCCCCTCGGCGTCGGTGCGCGGAGCATCGGAGAGATAGGCGGTGAAGTTCGCCAGGGTGCCCTCGAAGTTGGACGTGTATCGGCCGGCTCCGCCCCCGCGCTCGAAGAACGCGAGCAGCTGCGCCAGCTCCTCCCCGCGTCCGTAGAACGTGGGCTCCGAGAAGCTCTCTGAGTCGAAGCTTGCCGCGGCGAGGGCGACCGTGCCGCCGCCGCCGAGCAGGGCCAGGGCGGCCGCGATGTAGGGGAGCGGGCGCAGGACGGCGGTCCGGCGAACGGCGAACCAGATCAGCAGCGCGAGGACCAGGCTCACGCCGAGCCCCCAGGCGAACGCGCGCAGGACGGCCGAGCGCGCGGCGTCCTCGAGCTCGTCCTCGAGGTCGCGGAGGACCCCGACACCGCCCTCGCTCGCGGCGGCCAGGGCGCCGCGGCGGTCGACGGTGCGGACCTCCAGGCGAAGCTCGAACGGCCCGTCGAAGCTGTTCGTGCGGATCCCCCAATCGGCGATCGGCACGAAGGCGTCGATCCGCCCCGTGGGATCGGGGGCGACCTCGATCGTCACGCGGCCCAGTCCGGTCTCCGACTCGACCGGGCCGGCCAGCCGCCACCCCACGACGGTGCCGATCGCCGCCACCGCAGCGCCCGCGAGCAGGAGTGCCAGCCAGCGCAGGGGACGCGAGGAGGTGATCGATCGGCGGCTCACGGGCCCATTATCGGGAGCGCGCCTGGCCGCCCCACGCATGAGGGAGTCCAGGGGCGTTCACCGGGGGCCCGTCGGCCGCTTCAGTTCCGGGGTGGCTCCAGCGTGCCGCCGGTATGGCTTCTCAGCGTGATCACCCGATCGCCCTCGTGAAGCTCAGCCGCGCGGGGATCGTCGAAGTGGATCAGCTCCCGCTCCCGCACGACCCCGACTATCGGCCCCCAGTTGTCCCGGCCGGAAGCTGACCCTGTCTCGTCGGCGGAGATCGTGTGCCCGACGATGTCCAGGCCCTCGCCGATCTCGAGCAGGTCCTCGAGCACGTTGGCGATCTCAGGCGTCTCCGTCGCCATGCCGAGCAGACGCCCGGCTGAGGCGGAGGAGCTGATCACCGAGTCGGCGCCGCTCTGCTTGAGCAGGTGCACGTTCTGGTCCTCCCGGGCCGCGGCGACGATCGCCGCGTCGGGAGCGAGCTCCCGGGCCGTCAGGGTCACCAGCACGGCCGCGTCGTCTCGGTCGACCGCGACGATCACCTTCTTCGCGTCGGCGATGCCGGCCTCCGTGAGGACGTCCTGCTCGGCGGCGCTGCCCGCCACGGTGGCGAGGCCGGCGGCCTCCGCCGACAGCCGCCCGGCCTGGCTGTCGTCGATGACGATGATCGAGCTCGGATCGGCTCCGTGGGCGAGCAGGATCGAGGTGGCCGAACGCCCCTTGGTGCCATAGCCGCAGACGATGGTGTGCCCGGTCAACTTGCTCCTCCAGCGCGCGAGCCTATAGGCCGTCCTGGTCCGGTCGGCCAGGACCTCGAGCGTCGTCCCGACCAGCAGGATCAGGAAGAGGACCCGGGCCGGCGTGACGACGAGCGTCGTGACCAGCCGGGTCCCGTCGGTGACCGGCCGGACGTCCCCGTAGCCGGTGGTCGTGATGCTGACCGTCGAGTAGTAGAAGGCGTCGAGCAGGCTGACGGAGTCGTCCTCGGGGTCGACGTAGCCCGCCCGGCCGACATAGGTGAGGAGCGCGACGAAGACGATCAGGCCGACAGCGAGCAGGATGCGCGTGCCGATCTTGCCGAGCGGCGATCCCTCACCTCCGGGCAGGTGCACTCGGGGACTGTCGAAGTCGGCCATCGCCGGTGCAACCTAGCGAGCGCGCGCCGTAGCCTCCCGGGTGTGACCGCCCCCCGCGCGCTGATCTCGACCTCCATCCTGGGCGCGATTCTTCTTGGCGGGTTCGGGTGCGGCGAGGACGAGCCCCCGCCCCCGCCCCCGCAGCCGTCGACCGTCCAGGCGCCGGCCGAGCCAATCGGGGAGCCCGCCGCCCTGACCCGGGAGGAGCGGGATCTGCTGACGACCTACGACCGCCGGATCAACGCCCACTGCGTGCGCGTCGCGCGCTCGCTCGTGGACCCCGAGGCCGCGCCGTCCCCCGGTCAGGAGCGGCGCGCCTTCGCCGCAGCCGATGCGCTCATCGACCTGGCGGCCGCGAAGCCGGACGCACCACTGGGGGCAGGCCAGGACACCCGCCTCTTCCTCGCCGACGTGCTGGAGAACCTCGACGGCTCGAACTGCGACCCGGCGATCGTCGCCCACCTCGAGCAAGGGCTGGCGGCCATCCCGCCTCCCTAGCGGGATCCCCGGCTCAGGGCTCAGATCTTCGAGCTCTTCTCGCAGTCGTTCTCGGGGGTCTTGTCGCGGCCCTTGCCGCCGTTGCAGCGGTCGGTCCCGGTGCCGCCTCGCAGCTTGTCGGCCCCATCGCCGCCCTTGAGGCGGTCGTTCTTGGCGCCGCCGCGCAGGCTGTCCCTGCCTCCGACCGCCGCGGAGCCTGTCCTTGCCGCCCTTGCCCTTGACCTTGTCGTTGCCGCCCCCGCCGCAGATCAGGTCGTTGCCGCCGAGGCCGACGATCGTCTCATCGCCGCTGCCACCGGCGATGACGTCGCGCCCAGGGTTCCGCGGATGGTCCCGTCGCCCGCCCCCTCGAGCGTGGCCGCCTTGCCCCCGCATTCTCCCGTGGCGGGAAGACCGGGTCGTCACTGAGTCCGAGTCGTTGGACGAATCGGGGTCGGTGACGTCGCGTCACCTCGGCCGTGTTCGTCGCCTCGCCGGGCTGCTGCGGCGTTCCCTCGATGGTCACCGTCGCCGACTCCCCGGCGCCAGCGCCCCGAGCTCGCAGCGACCTTCTGCGCCGCCTGCGAGCAGGTTCCCTGGGAGGCCTCGGTCGAAGAGGCGAGTAGCCGGCGGGCAGCGTGTCGGTCACGACGTCCGCGCCTCGAGGCTGCCGTTGTTGGTGGCGGTCAGCGTGTAGGTGAGGGACTCGCCGGCCGTCACCGTCTCCGCGCTCGCGGTCTTGTCGATCGACACGTCGGTGTCGGGGCGGGGATCCTCGAGCAGCAGCTCGGCGTTGCGGTGCTCGGGGGCGCCGTCGCTCTAGTCGTTGTCGGGATCGTTGTAGCTGAAGGTGCGCCCGAGCGAGGCGAGCATCGGCTCGGTGAAGCCCGCGGCGGGCCCGGCCGCCGGCGCGGTCGCCGGCGAGGCGTGATCGACGACCGTGTTGAAGATCGAGATCGTGCCGTCGTTGTTGTCCATGATCTCGATGAGGCGGCTCTGGTTCGGGTAGTCGATGACGGCCGAGGTGTTGATCTCCCACCAGGTCGTTCCGTCGCTGCGGACGAACGGAGTGAGGCGATGCTCGTGGGTGTGGCCGGGGACGTAGGCGAGGACGGTCGAGGACTGGTCGATCAGCTCCTCGAAGCTCTCGTGCTGGGCGTCGGGGCAGCTGTTGTTCTGAGCATCGGTCCCGTTGTGAATGCATCCGATGCCGGGAGTGGCCGGATCGTCGTCGGAAGGCCGGGGGTCGAGGTCGCAGCCCGGGTTGGGGTCGTGGCCGTGGCCGTCGTCCCCGCCGGTGCAGGGCGCCGCCTGCTCGTCGCGGATCTCCGTCGTCATGCTCCGCACCGGGTGGTGGCCGAAGATCACCACGAGCTGATCCTGCTCGTCGGCGGCCTCGAGCTCCCGCTTGCAGCCACTGGAACTGCGGGTCGTCGATGTTGCCGTTGGACGATCCGGAAGCGGGACCGCCCTCGGCGGTCTGCCCACCCTCGGAGTTGGTGTCGATCGAGATGAATCGGAGGCCGGCCGTCTGCGGCGGGTCCCAGGCGTAGTAGGAGGCCGAGCCGTTCGAGGCCTCGTTCTCCTCCTCGTCGACGTAGGCGAAGCCGTGATCGTCGTCGCCGGTCCCCTCGTCGGTCTCCCCGTAGACCTCCTTGATCTGGGGCTTGGACACGAAGCGGCGGTCGGGATCGGGCGGGACCAGCATCCCGACGGCGAGGGGAGAGAGCAGATCGTTGGGATCGGGATCGCCGGGTGGCTGCGCAGCGTTCGTCGTGCCGAGCGCCTTGAAGCAGCCGGTCGCGATCTCCTCGAACGCGGCGTTGGCATCCTCGTTGCCCTGGACCAGGACGTCGTGGTTGCCGTTGGTGACGTAGAAGGGAACGTCGAGGCCCTCGGGCGTGAAGGCGAGCTGCTGGGCCCGGTCCATCAACCCGATGTACTGCGGCCAGTCGGCGTAGTCGCCCTGGGGCTCGTCGGGGTCGTAGTACAGAGGGCTGGCGGGGGGCGTCGGGTAATCGTCGTAGTCCTGGACGCCCGTGTACCGGCCACCCTCCTCGGCGGCCGCCGCAGCGCTCCCCTCCTGGGCGACGAAGAGGGCGCAGCTCGGCCCGAGGCTGCCTGGGTCGGCGTAGTCCGCGGGATCGTCGAGGCCGCTGTTGAAGTCGAGTGGGGCGTTCGTGCCCTCGAGCAGATCGCGGACCCAGCGCGTCTCGTTCAGCTGCTGATTGTCGGCCTGATCGCCGGTCAGCAGCGCGAAGTCCATGGCGTTGAAGGTGCCGTCGCCCTGCGGAACCGGGCTGGCATCGGCGAATTCGTTGATCTGGCGGATCGTCGCCTCCATCTGAAAGGCCGTGAAGCCCTCCTGCGGGCGCCAGGCCGAGGAGGCGGCTGGATCAGCGAACTCGACACGGGCGGGCGACTCCTCGTCGGCGAGCTGGAAGTCGGTCATCTGACTGAAGTACGTCAGCGACTCGCGCCGATCCTCGCGACCGGCCTGCCCCGCGGGGATCTCAGGATCCTCGACGGCGTCCCTGACGATGTAGGTGCCCTCGCCCGGTCCGAGTTGCAGCTCGGTGTAGCCGGCCGGCGGGTTCTCCGACGGGACGATCGTCTGATCGAAGGTGGTGTGCGACTGGGTGTCGATCGGCAGATGTGCCGCGATTGCGACCCCCGTCAGACCGACTGAGGCCACGGTCGCCAACGCAACCACCTTCCAGCGGCGGAACCGCGTGCCCGCGAACTTCCACATCCTCCTGCTCCCTCCCTCGACAGCATCTTAGGTCGTGGGGACGGGGTGGGCGCCGGTCCGTAGCGGAACCCGGCCTGTGAGCGGAGGGGGAGGGATTCGAACCCTCGATACGCCTAATCGACGTATAACGGTTTTCGAGACCGCCGCATTCAACCGCTCTGCCACCCCTCCGGATAGCGCCTCGGCGCAGCGCGGAAGGGTATCGCGGCACGCGATCTGTACACAGGCTGCGGGCTTCGGCATAATTCCCCGGGCACGTCTGGGAATCCGATGCGCGCCGCCGCTTCACCGCGGAGAGGCTCCGGTCCGTGCAACCGGGTGTTTCGCAGGATTTTCGATCAGGGACCGATTTGGTCCGGTTATCCGATAGGAGATCTGCATGAGCACCATCACCGAGAGCCCCTCTACGTCCACGTCCCTCGACTACAAGGTCGCCGACATCTCGCTGGCCGAGCTCGGCCGCAAGGAGATCGAGCTCGCCGAGCACGAGATGCCCGGCCTGATGAGCACGCGCGAGGAGTTCGCCGACTCCCAGCCGCTCGCCGGCGCCCGGATCATGGGCTCGCTGCACATGACCGTCCAGACGGCCGTGCTGATCGAGACGCTGACCGCGCTCGGCGCCGAGGTCCGCTGGGCCAGCTGCAACATCTTCTCGACCCAGGACCCGGCCGCGGCCGCGGTCGTCGTCGGGCCCGAGGGCACCGTCGATGACCCGAAGGGCGTCCCGGTCTTCGCCTGGAAGGGCGAGTCGCTGGAGGAGTACTGGTGGTGCACCGAGCAGGCCCTGACCTGGCCGGACGGCCCGCCGAACATGATCCTCGACGACGGCGGCGACGCGACGATGCTCGTCCACAAGGGCGCCGAGTTCGAGGCGGCCGGCGAGGCGCCGGACCCCTCCACCGGCGAGTCGGACGAGTTCAAGGTCTTCCTCGCGCTGCTGAACCGCACGCTCGAGGAGAGCCCCGGCAAGTGGACCGAGATCGGCCAGCGCCATCCAGGGCGTGACCGAGGAGACCACCACCGGCGTCGCCCGGCTCTACCAGATGCAGCGCGACGGCCAGCTGCTGTTCCCGGCGATCAACGTCAACGACTCGGTGACGAAGTCGAAGTTCGACAACATCTACGGCTGTCGTCACTCGCTGATCGACGGGATCAACCGGGCGACCGACGTGATGATCGGCGGCAAGGTCGCCGTCGTCCTCGGCTTCGGCGACGTCGGCAAGGGCTGCGCCGAGTCGCTGCGCGGCCAGGGCGCACGGGTGAAGATCACCGAGATCGACCCGATCTGCGCGCTTCAGGCGGCGATGCAGGGCTACGAGGTCGTGCGGCTCGACGACGTGCTCGAGACGGCCGACATCTTCATCACCGCGACCGGGAACAAGGACGTCATCTCGGCCGAGCAGATGGGCCGCATGAAGCATCAGGCGATCGTCGGCAACATCGGCCACTTCGACAACGAGATCGAGATGGCCGGGCTCGAGAGCGACGACAAGGTCGAGCGGATCCGGATCAAGCCGCAGGTCGACGAGTGGCGCTTCCCGAGCGGCAACTCGGTGATCGTGCTCTCCGAGGGACGGCTGCTGAACCTCGGCAACGCGACCGGTCACCCGAGCTTCGTGATGTCGAACTCGTTCACGAACCAGGTGATCGCGCAGATCGAGCTGTTCACGAAGACCGACGAGTACGAGAAGCAGGTCTACGTCCTGCCGAAGCACCTCGACGAGAAGGTGGCCCGTCTCCACCTCGACGCGCTCGGCATCCGGCTGACGGAGCTGAGCCAGGAACAGGCCGACTACCTCGGCGTCCCGGTCGACGGCCCGTACAAGTCGGACCACTACCGCTACTAGGAGCTTGGGTGCGCCGCCCTCGCCGCTGGCGGGGGCGGTCGCTGCCTACAACTCTCCGTTGATCACGTAGCGGAGGATCGCTACGACCTCGTTCGGGTCGCGGGCGACAGCGAGCGCCGCGCGGTCGATCTCCTTCAGCGCGTGGTCGTGCTCGGGTGGGTGCAGAGTGATCAGCGGCGTCCCGAGAGCCGCGGCCTGACCGGCGTCGAAGGCGGCGTTCCACTGCTTGTACTGCTCGCCGAAGCGGACGACGACCAGGTCGGCGTCGCGGAGCAGCGCGCCGGTGCGGATCGCGTTGAGCCCGGCGCCCTTGTGGTCGTGCCAGAACTTGTCCTCCTCCGGGCCGAGGATCGCGACCCCGCAGTCGTCGCTCGCGGAGTGGTCGGTGACGGGGTGCGTCAGCACCACCGGGAGGCCGGAGACCTCGACCCCCTCGGCGATCCGCTGCCGCCAGTCGGAGTGGATCTCACCGGCCAGGTAGACGACCCAGGTCCGCTCTGCCTCCTGCGCGCTCATCCGGCGGGACCATAATCGGTGCATGGACCAGTCGCTCGCCATCCGGGTCGCGATCTATCAGGGCTCGTTCGTCGCGATCCTCTCGATCGCCCTGGCCCTCGCCCTCCCCCGCTCGTTCTTCGAGGACTGGGGCTGGCTCGCGGGGCCGGGCGCCTGGCTTCTCTGTGCGCTCGTCACCGCGTCGCTGCTCGGGCTGCCGCGCGGCCGAGCGCTCCTCGGGGCAGCGCTCGCCGGCCTGCCGAGCCTGCTCGCCGTCCTGATCGGCGTGCACTGGCTCGGCGCCGTGATCGCGATCGCTCTCTTCGCCCTCTGGTGCGGCCGCCTGCCCGCCTCGCGGGCGCTCGCGTCGCCGATCTGAGCCCGGGGGGTCGCCCCTCCCTCGCTATCGTCCACGCCTCACCTGGAGGGGTGACCGAGTGGCTTAAGGTGCACGATTGGAAATCGTGTGGGCGGTGAAAACTGCCTCGTGGGTTCGAATCCCACCCTCTCCGCTGGCCAAGCCGCCCCAGCACGCAGGGACGCGGCGCCCGGGGGCGAAATCCCTGAGGTGCCCCCGCGCGCAACCGACTACCGGACCCCTGAAACGGGTCCGACCGCCCCGCCGACCTCCGGCCGCTTCTCCCACCCGGACGTGCCCGGGGGCGCACGCGCGGCCGATCGCCTGGCCGCCCCCGCCCGGCTCCCGGAACCGACGCCCACCTCCCCCGGCCCCTCCAGGCTCGAGCAGCTCGGCCGGCTGACCGCGAGCGTCGCGCACGACTTCAACAACCTGCTCTCGGTGATCCTCGTCTGCGCCGGCGAGATCGCCGAGGGGACCACCGATCCCAGCCAGCGGGCGCGCGCCGCAGAGATCACCGAGGCCGCCGAGCGGGGTGCGGCCCTCAGCCGCCGGCTGCTCGCCGCCGACCGGGTCGAGGAACCGGTCCCCGAGACGGTCGAGGTCGACGTCGCGATCATCAACGCCGCCGGGCTGCTGCGGCGGACGCTCGGGACCGGGATCGAGCTGAGCCTCACCTCCGACGGCCACGTCCCGCCGATCAGCCTCGTGCCGGGCGAGCTCGAGCGCATCCTGCTGAACCTCGCCGCCAACGCACGCGATGCGATGCCGAGCGGCGGGTCCGTGTCGATCCGCTCCGGCCTGGTGCTGATCCCGCCGGGGGACCCCGTCCTCGGGGCCGGCTGGTACATCCGGATCGCAGTCGCCGACGACGGCGTGGGGATGACGCCCGACGTCGCCCGCCGCGCGATCCTGCCGTACTTCTCGACCAAACCGGAGGGCGAGGGCACCGGCCTCGGCCTCGCCACGGTCCAGGGCCTGGCCCGGGCCGCGCGCGGCGACCTCCGGATCAGCACCGCCCCGGGCGAGGGCACGACGGTCTCGGTCTACCTGCCGGCGCCGAACACCCGCGGCCAAGCGCTCAGCCGGACGGCCGCCTAGCCCCGCCGCTCGCGGAAGAACGCGCGCAGCAGCTCCCCCGCCTCCTCGCCGAGCACCCCGCCGACGACCTCCGGGCGATGGTTGAGGCGCGGCTCGGCGAGCACGTCGAGCACCGACCCGGCGGCGCCCGCCTTCGGGTCGGGAGCGGCGTAGACGACGCGCGGCACCCGGGCGAGGACGATCGCCCCGGCGCACATCGCGCAGGGCTCGAGGGTGACGTAGAGGGTCGTCGCCGGTAGGCGCCAGCCACCGAGGACCCGTGCGGCCTCGCGAAGGACGAGGACCTCGGCATGCGCGGTCGGGTCGGTGCGCAGCTCGCGCTCGTTGGCGGCCTCGGCGACCACCTCGTCACCGTCCCCTCCGTCCCGCGTCAGCAACGCCCCGATCGGCACGTCGCCGTGGGCGCTAGCGCGCGCGGCGGCCGCGAGGGCGCGGCGCATCAGGCGCTCGTCGCGCTCGCTCGTCGTCTCCATCACGGTCCTAGAGCTTGATCACAGCGATCACCATCGATGCCAGCAGGCACGCGATCAGGATCACCATGGCGACTGTCCACGAGCGGGGCACCGGCGAAGGGTAGCCCGGCGGCGGCTAGGCTGAGACCAGTGGCCAATCCGCTGAAGCCGACCACCGAACAGATCGCCGAGGGAGTCTGGCGTCACGCCGGCGACCTCAAGCGCGGAATGAACGTGTACCTGCTCGCCGAGGAGGACGGCAGCGTCACCGTCTTCGACGGCGGCACCGCATCGATGACCGAGGGCGTCCGCGAGGCCGCGACCGAGATCGGCCCGATCAAGCGGATCGTGCTCGGCCATGGACATGCGGACCACCGCGGCATCGCCCCGACTCTGGGGGTGCCGGTCCTCTGCCACGTCGACGAGCGCGAGGACGTCGAAGGGGACGGTGGCCTGCACTACTTCGACCTCGACATGATCCCGTACCGCTTTCCGCGCGCCGTCTACCCGAAGCTGCTCGCCCACTGGGACGGCGGCCCCGCCAAGGTCTCCGAGACCCTCGAGGAGGGCGACGAGATCGCCGGCTTCGTCGTCAAGCACTTCCCCGGGCATGCGCCGGGACTGATCGGGCTCTGGCGGGAGAGCGACCGCCTCGCGATCGTCAGCGACGTGACATACCTCGCCGACCCGATGCGCTTCAAGCCGCTCGACTGGCCGAACGTGCCGCACCGTGTCTTCAACCAGGACCACGAGGCGGCGATCGCCAGCCTCCGCAAGCTGGCCGAGCTCGAGCCGCGCACGGTTGCCCCCGGCCACGACGAGCCGCTGACCGCCGAGCCGGCCACCATGCGGATGCTGCTCGAGCAGGCCGCGATCCGCGGCTAGCTCAGCCCGGGCGATCCGCGGCCCGAGTCCGGCGCCGGACTCAGGCGCGTCTGACCCTCTCGCAGTTCTTCGCGATCCGATCGCCACGGCCGGCGCGGACGCGGTCATCGCCCGTGCCGCAGTTCACCCGGTCGGGACCGCCGCCGTGGGCGTTGATCCGATCGTCCCCGGAGCCGCCGCTGACGGATCGGCGCCGTCGCCACCGCGGAGCGTGTCGTCTCCCCCGCCTCCCCCGACGCGGTCCTTGCCCTTCTGTGCCTTGACGAGGTCGTCCCCCCCGCCCCCCTTCAGCTTGTCCTTGCCGTCGTCGCCGCTGATCCGATCGGCCCCGCCGCCGCCCTTCGCGACGTCGTCACCGGCCTCCCCCTTCAGCCGGTCGGCGCCGCCCTGGCCGCGGACGGCGTCGTCTCCCCCGCCGGCCTTCACGCAGTCGTCCGCCGCCGCCGGCCGTTGATCGTGTCGTCGCCGCCCCTACCGAGGATCAGCTCCGATACCGCCGTGCCGACGAGCCGGTCGGATCCCGAGTCGCCGACGAGCCGCGTCTTGCAGGCCCGCCGCCTCCCCGCCGCCGAGGCGGACGCCGAGGCAAGCCGGCCCCAGTTCCCGGCGTCGTCGCGGTAGAGGATCGCAGCGTAGTTGGCCTCGGCGAACTTCGGACTTCGCTCAGCGTCGCACGCCTCACGGTTCCCCGGCGGGGCCTTCGCGTCCTCGCGCCTGACCTCGCGGCCGTCCGAGGTGTTCGTCGATCCGCTCCTTGCTCACGCGGATCTCGAAGCGCTCCGCCTTTTTGCAGAGCCAGTCGTCGCCGGGCGCGTTCCAGGCGAGCCCGAAGGCACCCCTCTTCCGCTTCTTCGCGGCCAGGCCCTCGGGCGTCCCCGGCGGGCGAGCGTCGGTGCCGTAGTTGGCCGACCCGAACTCGTCGTGGTGGAAGCTCTGCCATTCGTCGTTGGAGCCGCTGCAGGCGCCGACCTTCGTGTCCCAGAGGAAGGACCAGCCCTCGCGCGTCGTCACGTTGACGTCGAGGTCGCCGTCGCCGTCGGCGTCGCCGACGGCGGGCGTCGTCTGGGTCCAGCCGCCGGTGAACTTCGGCCAGCCGGGGGCCTCCAGGCCGGCGACGTCGTAGGCATGTAGTTGGTAGAGCCCGGTGCCGACCAGGGCGTGCGTCCCGGGGCCGCCTCCCGCCACCCGCGCGACCGCCGCCTGCGAGACGAGCTGGTAGTCGTCAGTCGCGCGCGGATAGCCGGGGACGGAGGCGCCGGTGGCCGGATCCCAGGCCTGCTCGACGTGATTGAAGGGGAGGTTCTGGTTGACCGCCAGCAGGTTCGCCGCGCCGTTGACCGTCAGGCCGCCCTTGATGACGAGCGGGTTGCCGAGCCCGGAGAGGTCCCCGATCGAGGGGTAGTCCGCCAGGTTGAGGACAGGACCCTCGTCCACGCGATTGCCGGCGGCCGTCTGGTAGTTGCTCCGCGTCGAGCCGTCGCCGTTGACGAGCTTCGCTCCCTCGGCGCCGATCACCCCGGTGCCGCCCGAGACCGACACCTCGTCCGTTCCCGAATCGTCGACGTCGAGGACGGCCGCGTCGTGGCTCGGCAGCACCAGCGGCAGCAGGTCGCCGGCAGCCACCGGCACGTCGACGGGCCACCCATCGACCATCGTGCCGTCGCCGTGTATCGCATAGACCGGATTCGAGCCGGTCGACGAGCGCAGCGCGGCGCCGAAGAAGTCGAAGAACGCAGACGGGAAGGCGGGCGTCCCCGGGATCACCTCGTTGGTCGGCACGACGATCTCGGGCGGCGCGGTCCCGTCGAGCTCGGCGATCGCCGGCGAGGCGACGATCTCCGCGCAGGGGAAGTCCTCGGTGCAGGGCTCGCGCGGCCCGGCGGCGCCGCTCTGGAAGGGCCGCAGGTAGGTCGGGAACCCGTTCAGGAGCTGACCGTCGCCGTCCCAGACGTAGACGTGCTGGTCCATCGCCGCGCTGACGATGTCGAGGCGCCCGTCGTCGTCCATGTCGGCGAGGGCGACGCTTCCGAAGATGCCCCGCTTGATGTGGTTGTCGGTGGTGATCGCACGGTCGGCGCGGTCGAAGCAGGGCTTCGTCGCCGGCGGGATGCAGGGCTCCGAGAGGGCCGGGTCGATCCGCACGGGGAAGCCGTCGGCGCGGCTGCCGTCCGCCTCCCACGCGTAGACGTGCTCGCCGGCGCTCGCGACGATCTCGGGCTCCCGGTCGCCGTCGATGTCGCCGATCGCCGGCACTCGCAAAGACTCACGCGGGGTCGCACCGGCTATCGCGGCGGGGACCGGGTGGTTGAGCTCGGTCGCGTAGCGGTTCGTCAGCACCGGGTTGCCGTTGTTGAAGCTCTGCAGCGGCGTGCCGTCCCCCTCGAGCACGTAGAGCTCGCCGCTCGAGTTGCCCTGGACGATGTCGAGGGCGTTGTCGCCGTCCACGTCGTACATCCGCGGCGAGACCTCGCCGCCCGAGCGCGTGGTCAGCACCCCGGCCTCCTGCGAGCCGGCTCCGACGGCGCGCGGCCAGCCGTCCAGATTGCCGTCGTCCTCGTAGGCGAAGAGCGTCTTCCGGTAGCGCCCGAAGTTCTCCGGGTTGGCGGCCTCGTGGACGGTGAGCCTGATCTGGAAGGCGTGTCGCTCGGGATCGGGGTTCGGGAACGGGTCGGCCGGCCAGGCGCTGCCGGCGTCACCGGCGGGTCGGCCGGCATCGGCGAGCACCGAGCCGTCGCAGTTGGCCGCGAGATCCTCGAGCAACGCCTTTGGCAGTGTCCCGAGGACGCCGTCGATGGGGCTGTCGCCCTCGACCGGAGTGCCCGGTATCGCCGCGAAGTCCGCGTCAAGCGCGTCCTGGCCGCAGGCGTACTCGAGCTCCCAGGTGACGTCGTTCGTGGCGGCGTGCGGCGCCGCGGCGAAGCCGGTGACCGTGACCCCCGCGGCGGGCAGGCGGTCGACGTCGATCGGCGCGAACCAGTCGGGCGAGTCGATCTGCGCCTCCGGTGGGATGCAGGTGTCGGCTGCGTCGGGGCACGGCCATTCGTAAGGATCCGCCGGCGCGGTGCCCTGCTCCGGCGCCGGCCCGCGATCGTTGGCGATGCGCGCCATCGCCCCGGCGAGGTTGACGCGGCCGTAGCCGAAGTGCGTGTCCCAGCCCTCGTTGGCCTTGTCGGGCAGGCCGATCAGGCCGGTGTTCTCCGGCTGGACGTCCTCGGCGGTCATCGTCAGGAGCTGGCGGATCTCGTTGCCGCTGAGCGGGTCGTCGTCGCCGAGCTCCTCGCGGGCGAACGAGGCCAGCAGCCCCGCCGCGCCGGAGGCCTGGCCGGTGTTCTCCGACCCCGTCGAGCCCATCATCACGATGTCGGCCTTGCCGCCGTACTGGGTCAGGTTGGAGTTGCGGAAGAAGCTCGTCGTGATCGGCTGTCCGGTGGTGCCCGGCTGGATGCAGGTCGGCGCGGGGACGGTCTCGTTGCAGCCGCTGCCCTCCTCGAGGAAGCCGATGAACTGGTCGCAGCCCTCCTGCAGCGGGTTGTCCGGCGGATCGGGCAGCAGCGGCAGGCCGCCGGGGCCGGAGCACGTGTCGTTCGGCGCCGTGTCGTAGAGCGAACCGGCGACGTAGATCGCCTCGTTGTAGTTCGTCGGGTAGTTGTGGTTGGCGGAGTTGATGTCTGAGGAGACGAGCGTCAGCGCGACCCCCTTGTCATCGATGTATTGGAAGGCGCGGCGGGCGAAGCGGGTGTTGGTCAGGCCGCCGACCGCCCCCTCCACGACGCTCGCGCCGTTGTCGGCGGCGTACACCGCACCCATCGCGTAGTTGTCGGTCGGGACGACGAACGTGTCCCAGACCCGCAGCGGGATCAGCTGGCACTCCGGGCACATGCCCACGCCCTTGCCGCTGACCGGGTTGTCCGGGTCGCCGGTGAGCGCCGCGTTGTCCGTCTCCGCCACCGCCTCGAGGGCTCGGCCGGTGCCGTGCCCGTCGGCCGAGCAGCAGCTCGAGGCGTCGTAGGGGTCGTTGTCGTCGTCGAAGAAGTCCCAGCCGGCGATGTCGTCGACGTAGCCGTTGCCGTCGTCGTCGACCCCGCCGGAGAACCCGCCCGCGGCGAACCCCCCGTCGGAGAAGGTGGCGATCAGGTCGGAGGCGTCGAGGATGCCGTCGGACTCGGTGTCACCCGCCGCCTCGTCGACACGCGGGTCGTCCTCGTAGTCGCTGACGCTGAACGGCGCCCTCGTCGTCGGGGTCGTTGCAGTCGTAGTCGGCGCAAGGGCGTGCCCCCGGCGGTCTGCGGCAGGGGGAGCTCGCCGCGGTTGAGGCGGACCTTGTCGACCAGCTCGGGGTTGTCCCATTCGATCCCGGTGTCGAGGATCGCGACGGCGACGTCGGGGTTGCCGTCGGAGTACTTCCAGGCGGTGTCGGCGCGGACGCCCGCGATCTGCAGGCACTCGCCGAGGGGATTTCCCTCGGCAAGGGTGTTCGCCTCGCGCCCCTGCGGGTCGATCTGCGACACCCCGGTCGGGCTGAGGCAGTCCTTGTACTTGGTTCCGGTGAGGTAGTGAGCGCCGCCGGCCGGCACCTCGTTCGCGGAGTCGGGGCTGAAGCCGAAGGCACGGAACTCCTCCTCGGCGTAGGTGCTGCAGTTGGGCGCCGGAACCCCCTGAGCGACATCCTCGTCGTCACCCTCGCAGCGGTCGAAGTCCGGGTCGTTCGGGGTGTTGATCCGCGGGTTCTCGTGCGGGTCCGTGCCGGGGAAGACGGCAAGCGCCGCCGCCGGGATCAGGACGGCCAGGAAGAGCGCGGCGAAGAAGGGCAGGACGAAGCCGCGGCGCGACCGGCGTGCATCGGATCCCCGCGATCCCCGTCCCTCTCCCAAGGCCGGGGACTCTAGTGCCGATGCGCACAGGGCGCGCTAATTGACGAACGGCGAGGCGGAGAGGCGCCAGATCAAGGACGCAGGAGGCGATGCGGCCACCAGGCCGTGAGCCGACGAGGACGCCGAGATGGCGTCTCTCCGTCCGCCGTCTATTGGCAGTAGTGGCCGGATTTGGGCGCGGGATCGCGCTCCGGGATGCCGGCGCAGTCGCTGAGGTCGACGGTCATCCCGCGCAGGCGCTCGATGGCCTCGCGCGTCGGCGCTGCCATCGGGCGCGGGAAAGCCGTTCTCCAGTCTGCCCTGGATCCTCGAGCAGGTCGTAGTACTCGGTGTCGGTCTTCGTGCAGCCGCCGGCGCCGTCCGCGACGCCGTACTCGAGGTAGACCTGCCGGTCGAAGCGAACCCCGCGGTAGTCGCAGTCGTTGATCTCGAGCGCGATGCCCCGTGGATCGGGGAACTCGGCGCCGTTCCCCTCGATCAGCGGCATCAGCGAGCGCCCGTCCATGGTCCGGCAGATCCGCTTGGACCGGCAGGGGGACGTCTTCGCGAGATCGAGCAGCGTCGGCGCCAGGTCGATGTTGGCGACCGGCGCGTCGCTCGTCGGGACCAGCTCGGCGCGGTCGCGGTAGTGCACGGGCACCGAGATGAACAGCGGCTGGTGGATGTTCTCCTCGTAGGGATCCGGCTTGCCCTTGTCGATGCGGTGCTCGCCGTAGAAGAACCCGTTGTCGGAGGTGAAGACGAAGACGGTCTGGTTGAGCTCGCCCTTGCGATCGACCTCCTTGATGATCCGGCCGATCCCGCGGTCGACGCCGTAGAGCGCCTCCAGGGTGCAGCGGTAGCGCCGCTCGATCGCGGCGATCGTGTCCTCGTCGAGCAGCGGGCGCCTCTGCACCCTCTCCGGCTTGTCGGAGACGTCCTCCTCGTTGAAGTTCTCGGGCCGCGGGAGCGGATAGGTGTC
The DNA here is from genome assembly GCA_963839535.1 of uncultured Solirubrobacterales bacterium. Taxonomy (GTDB): domain Bacteria; phylum Actinomycetota; class Thermoleophilia; order Solirubrobacterales; family 70-9; genus RHKX01. The sequence continues at coordinate 33,543 of CAWIVF010000012.1, read as the reverse complement.
GAAGCGGTGCTCGTCGACTCGGCTCCGGCACCGGCCCCGAGGCGCAGCGGGTGTCGCGGCCCGTTGGACGCGTGCGGCGCGTAGAAGTCGACCTGCATGAAGAACGGGTCCTTCTTCTTCACGAGGCGCTTGGTCCAGCGCGTCGCGAAGTCGCTGGTCACCCTCGTGACGTGATCGTCGTCCTCGTAGCCGTAATGGCGCACCTGGCCGTTCTTCGACGCCTTCCAGTTGTAATAGCGGCGCTTCTCGAGCTCCGTGAACCAGAGGTCCCAGCCCGGGGCGACGGCGGCGGGGCCGAGCTCGCCCTGCTCGTAGGAGTTGAGGAACTTGCCGACGTGCGCGGTGTTGTAGCCGGCGCGCTGGAGCCAGGCCGGGAGCACGTTCTGCTTCTGCTTCAGGTCGGGGTAGAAGTTGCGCAGGACGCCGTTGTTGTGGCCGTACTGGCCGGTCATCAGGGCGGCCCGGGAGGGGCAGCAGAGCGGCGTGGTGACGATGTAGTCGCTGAAGGAGGTCGAGCGCGGGATCAGCGTGCCGAAGAGGTTCGGCATCGCCTCCGGGACCAGCGTCGCCAGGGACTGGTCGTCGGTCTGGATCAGCACGATGTTGGGCCGCTCGAGCTTCTTCGGAGCCTTGGATTGCTTGCCGCGGGCGTCGGCGTCCGTCCCCCCGGCGATCAGGATGGCCGCGACGAGGGCCGCGAGCAGCGTGAACGCCAGCGCGAGGCGCCGCGTGCGTGTGTTGGCTTGGAATGCGGAAGTCACTCTGTTCGTCTGCAACAGCCGGGAGGCGAGGAAGTCGCGGGCTGTCGGCGCCGGAAGCGGCGCCATGCGGATGCCCCCGAGCGAGGAAGCAATGTTAGAGGGCGCTCATGTCGGCTCCCATTACCCGGTGGACGGTTGGCTAGTCTCCCCGCCCATGTCGCAAGCCACACTTCACACCAATGCCGGGGCGATCGAGGTCGAGCTGCACGATGCAGACGCGCCGAAGACCGTCGAGAACTTCAAGAAGCTCGCGGGCGAGGGCTTCTACGACGGACTGATCTTCCACCGGGTGATCCCCGATTTCATGATCCAGGGCGGTTGCCCCGAGGGCACCGGAACCGGCGGCCCGGGCTACAAGTTCGAGGACGAGTTCAACCAGCACAAGATCGAGCGCGGCGCCCTCGCGATGGCCAACGCCGGCCCCAACACGAACGGCTCGCAGTTCTTCATCGTCACGACCGAGGCCGCGCCCTGGCTGGACGGCAAGCACACGGTCTTCGGCCGGGTGACGAGCGGGATGGACGCGGTCGACGCGATCGAGGGGACCGAGACCGGCGCCGGGCGACCGCCCGACGACGCCGCAGGTCATCGAGCGGGTCGAGCTGAAGGACTAGGCGGCCGCCGACACGGCGAGCTGCCCGCAGGCCGCGTCGATGTCGCGGCCGCGGGTCAGCCGGACCGTCGTCGGGATGCCGTTGCGGCGGAGGACCTCGCTGAAGGCGTCGATCGCCTCGCGGGAGCTGCCGGTGAACTCGCCCGGGGTCGGGTTGAAGGGGATGAGGTTGACCTTGAACGCCTCCCGCGGCTTCAGCACCTCGGTGAGGACGAGCGCCTGCTCGGGGTCGTCGTTGACCCCGGCGAGCATCAGGTACTCGATGTAGACCTTGCGCCCGCGGGCGGCGCGCCAGCGCAGGCAGGCCTCGATCACCTCGGCGAGCGGGTAGCGGTCGTTGACCGGCATCAGCGCGCTCCGCACGTCGCCCTCGGCGGCGTGGAGGGAGAGCGCCAGCCGGACCCGCGGGCCCTCGGTGGCGAGGCGCTCGATCCCCGGGACCCAGCCGACGGTGGAGATCGTCGTGTGGGCGGTGGAGATCCCGACCTCCGGCAGCCGCTCGCAGGCGGCGATCACGTTGTCGAGGTTCATCAGCGGCTCGCCCATCCCCATGAAGACGGCGTGGTCGACCGAGGTGAGGCGGCGGAAGTGCAGCGCCTGGTCGACGATCTCCGAAGCGGTCAGGTTGCGCCCGAACGCCATCCGCCCGGTCGCGCAGAAGTTGCAGGTCAGCGGGCAGCCGGACTGGCTCGACAGGCAGAGCGAGCGGCGCCCGTCGCGGTACTGCATCAGCACCGTCTCCAGCGGCCGGCCGTCGGCGGTGTTGAAGAGGGCCTTGCGGGTGCCGTCCTGGGAGCGCGCCTCGTGCTCGAGCGTGAGCGTCGAGAGCGGCAGCTCGGCCTCGAGCGTCTCGCGCAGGGCGACCGGCAGGTTCGTCATCTCCTCGTAGGAGCGGGCGCCGCGCGCGGCCCACTCCCAGACCTGACCGGCCCGGAAGGCGGGCTCGCCGCGCTCGGCGAGCAGGGTGTCGAGGCGCTTCAGATCCACACCGGGAGTGTGGCAGCGCGCCGAAGCAGCGGGCCGGGCGGGACCATCCCGCCCGGCCCTCCGCCGCTCTAGTAGCGGGGGTTCTGCTGCTCGGTGGGGGCCTCGTGGTGGCTGTGCCGGCCTCGGAGTCGCCCTTCAGCACCTGCGCCGCCTGCTTCGCCCGGTCGGCAAACGAGTCGCCGCTGCCGGAGTCGGGTGAGTCGACGTAGGGGTCGCGGCTGCCGGACTTCGCCAGCCCGCGGCTGACCATGTACGCGCCGCTGAGGATCACGATGTACAGCCAGACGCGCTCGGCGCCGAAGCCGTCGACCTCATCGTCGCCCGCGTCGGCGACGAGGCCGGCGATCAGCAGGCAGAGCACGATCACCACGTAGATCCAGAACTCGGTCGTCTTGAACGCCTGCTTGGTCTCCGTCTCCCGGTGGGGCCGGACCCCGACCGGGCGACTGCCCGTCGGGCGCGGAGGGGTTGTCCCGTATTCCATGATTTCTCCCTGGTTCGGTTGCGGAGGTCGGCTGCCCCGCGGCTGGACGGCGAAACGAGGGCTGGACCGATGGCCAGGAGGCGTCAGACGTAGCGCGCCGCGGTCCGCTCGACCGCCGCGCCGTAGGAGCCGCCGAAGAGGATCGCGTGGACGAGCAGCGGCTGCAGCTGCCAGAGGCCGACCCGCTCGGGGTGGCCCTCCGCCAGCGGCTCGACCTCCTCGTAGGCGGCCAGGGTCCGCGGCGTGACCGTGCCGAACAGGTCCAGCATCGCCAGGTCGAGCTCGCGATGGCCGCCGTGGGCGGCGGGGTCGATCAGCCACGGGCGGCCGTCGGCCGCGGCGAGGACGTTGCCGCTCCAGAGGTCGCCGTGCACCCGCGCCGGCCTCTCCTCCGGGCCGGCCAGCTCCTCGATCCGCTCCACCACGCGCCCGACCGCCTCGGCGCAGCCGCCGCTGATCCGGCCCCGGTCGAGCGCCACCCCGCTGAGCAGCTCCAGCCGTGCGGCGTAGTGGGCCGACCAGGGCGAGCCCTCGGGGACCGACCCGATCGGCAGCTCCACCCCGCCGAAGCGCAGCGACCGGCGCGGCGATCCCGGCGGCAGCGCGTCGAAGCGCTCCGCCCCCGCGCCGTGGGTGATCGCCAGCCCGCGGCCGAGCTCCTCCTCCCCGTCCCCGCTCAGCCGGCCCGGCTCGACCCAGCTCAGCACGAGCCCGCGGGCGCCCGGCTCGTCCAGCACCGCCAGGACCTCCGGGCACCGGCAGCCCGCCCGCCTCGCCGAGCCAGCGCAGCCCGGCGGCCTCCGCCTCGTACTCGTCGTCCGGCGCGTCGTCGCGGCTCTTCAGGAACGCGCGCGTCCCGTCGTCGAGCTCGAGCGCCCAGGCGTCGTTGATGTCGCCGCCGCCGACCCGCCGCGACTCGGCGACCCCGGCGCCGAGCGCCCGCGCCGCCGCCTCGACGACCGCCTCGCCGCTCACTTGCCGACGCGCTCGCGGATCTCCTCGATCAGCCCGTCGCAGGCGCGCTCGACCATGTCGAGCACCTCCTCGAAGCCCCGCTCGCCGCCGTAGTAGGGATCGGGCACCTCGAGCGTCCCCGCCTCGACCGCCTCCGGGTCGTACTCGCGCAGCAGCCCGAGCCGGCCCTCGGCGTCCGCGTGCGGGGCGAGCGAGCGCATGTCCTCGAGGTTCTGGCGGTCCATCGCCAGGATCAGGTCGAAGTCGTCGAAGTGGGTGGCCTCGAAGCGCTGCGCCTTGCTCTCGAGCGCGATCCCGCGCAGCTTCGCGGCGGACGTCGCGCGCTCGTCCGGCGGGTGGCCGATGTGCCAGCCGCCGGTCCCGGCGCTCTCGACGTCGACGTCGTCGGCGAGCCCGGCCTCGCGCAGCTTGTGGCGCATCACGCCCTCGGCCGTGGGCGAGCGGCAGATGTTGCCGAGGCAGACGAAGAGGATCCGCACCGCCGCGCTCCCTACGCCTGCGCCGCCGCGCCGGCCGCGCGACCCGCGGCGGCTCCCCGCTCCCGCGCCTCGGGACCGGCCAGCCGCATCAGCAGCGCCACCGACGCCCGCACCCCGGCCGCCACCGCGATCCCGGTTCCCGGCACCCGCGGCTCGAGCTCGATCGCGTAGGTCACGACGGTGCCGCCCTTGCCGTCGTCCTCGAAGGTCTGCGTCCCCACGTAGCTGCGGACCGGCGCCGCCGAGATCACCTCGAAGACGAACCGCGACGGCCGCTCGTGCTCGATCACCCGCTCGCGCACCGGCGGGCCGACCAGGTGCAGCGCGCGGATCAGCCCCGGGGCCGTTCGGATCCCCCTCGCCCTCCTGCTCCATCTCGACCCGGCGGATCGGCGTGTAGTCGGGGTAGCCCCGCGCGTCGGTGAGCGTGTCGAAGACCGCCTCGGGCGGGGCGTCGAAGCGGTGGGTGATCGTCAGCTCGGCCATCCGGCGGCGGAGCCTATCCAGGCGCGATCGTCGCCCGGTCAGGCGCGGCCGGCGAGCAGCCGCTCGGCGGCCGCCTTGCTCATCGCCCGGTAGCCGCCCTTGCGCGGGTCCCAGTACCAGGAGGTCGCGGGCTTGGTCGGTGCCGGCAGGCCCTCGGCGCGCAGCGGCCCGCCTGGGGCCGGAACCAGGTGGTCAGCGGGATCTCGTCGACCACGCGGATGACGAGCGGGATCCCGGCGTCGCCGAGGTCGCTCGAGCGCCTGCTCGACCTCGTGCAGATCGAGCTCGCGGCCCTTGCGCAGCGTCACCGCGGCGCAGGGGATCTGCGCGCTGCCGTCCTTCGTCGGCACCCCGTAGGCGATGGCGAGGGCGACCGAGTCGACGGTGCCGAGCGCGTCCTGGATCGGCCCGCCGAAGACGGCGCGGTTGCCGGTGCGGATCACCGAGGGGACGTGGTCGACGAGCCAGAAGTCGCCGTCGACGTCGCGGCGGAAGAGGTCCCCGGTCTCGAGCCAGGCGTCGCCCGACTCGAACACGCCGCGCAGGACGCCCCCGGCGCTGGCGATCGCGTCGGGACGCACCCGCGCGAGCAGCATGCCGGTCTCGTGCTTGGCGCAGGAGACGACGAAGCCGTTCTGACCCTCGATCAGGCGGCGCGCCATCGGGTCGTAGGCGGCGATCCGGACCTCGGCGCTGCCGGGCAGCGGCTGGCCCTTCGAGCCGGGCTTGGCGCCGGAGACGTTGACGAGCACCGCGTCCCCCTCGGTCGAGGCGTAGAACTCGAGCACCCCGGCGCCGAAGCGCTCGCGGACGCGGCGCCAGAGGCCGGTCGGCATCCCCGAGCCCATGAACAGGCGCACGGGGTGGTGCTTCTCGTTCGGGTTCGGCGGCGCCTCGGCGATCTCGTCGAGCATCGCCCAGGTGTAGGAGACGACGGTGGCGCCGTAGCGGCGGACCTCCTCCCAGAACGTCCGCGGGTCGTACTCGGAGGCGACCGCGAGCCGGGCGCCGCCGGCGACGACTCCGCCGACGCTCATCAGCAGCGCCGAGGGGTGGTAGACGGGCGAGGCGCTGTAGATCGTGTCGCTCGAGGTGAGGTTGGCCGAGGACGCGGTGCCGAACGCCGAGAGCGCCCAGCGCCGGTTGCTGATCCGGTTGGCCAGCGTGCGCTCGCCGCTGCCGGTGAAGAGGATGAACGCGAGGTCGCCGGCGAGCCCGGGGTTCGGCCGGTACCAGGCGGGGATCTGGACGGCGTCGGGATCGATCCGCTCCATGTCGATCAGCCCGCGAGCGAGCTTGCGCTCCTTGCCGCCGCCGCCGAGGACGTAGACCTGCAGGCCGGTTGCCTCCTGGGCGAGCTCGCCGTTCTGGGGGTCGGCGATGATCCGCGCCGCGCGGCCGAGGTCGGCCTCGCGGCCGGGGTCGCCGTCGGGGCGCATCAGCACCGCGACCGCGCCGAGGCGGCTCAGCGCCGCGACGACGGTCAGCGCGCTCGGGCGCGTGTGCATCATCACGCCGACGTGCTCGCCCTGGCGGACGCCGATCTCGATCAGCCCGCGGACGACGTTGTCGACGCGCTCCTTCACCGCCTCCTGGGTGTGGGCGCGGTCCTCGAAGAGCAGGATCACGTCCTCCGGCGCGCGCTCGGCCTGCTCGTCGAGCAGCAGCCCGAGTGAGATCTGCGTGCGCGCGCCGACCCGGCCGAGCCGGTTGAGCTGGTTGAAGACCCCGACGGTCCCGCCCATCAGCTCGCGGACCGTCCGGGAGGTGCCGAAGGCGGCGCCGGCGAACGTCTGCGCGGCGGTGATCCCGGCGCCGACGGCGAGCTGGGCGCCGGTGCCGAGGCGGTCGAGGGTCGACGGTCCCTCGGTCGGCTCCTCGACGTCCTCGGTGATGTGCGCGATGCCCTCCGGGAGCTCGCCGCCGTCGGCGCGCCAGTGGGTCCAGGCGGCAACCCTCGGCCAGGTGTTCTCGACCGCGTTCGAGCCGACGACGAGCCCGAAGTGGCCGGCCTTGAGCGAGACCTCGTAGACCTCCGAGCGAGGCGCGGCCCAGCGCGCGGCGCGGACCGAGCGTGCCGGCGCGATCTCGTCGCTCTCGCCGACGAAGGCGAGGATCGGGCAGGTCATGTCGGCGAGGGTCACGAGCCGGTCCTCGATCACGAAGCCGCCGGAGACGAGCCGGTTGTGGACGCCGAACTGGCGGATCACGTCGGCGAGGACGGGACCCGGCCAGGCGACCCAGCCCTCGGCCTCGAGGAAGCGGCGCTGACGCTCGCGCGGGAGCAGCGCCTCGCGGTCGTGGAGCTGGCGGACGAAGGCGAGCCGCTGCTGCAGCGACTTCGCCGGGTCCATCAGCCGGAAGCCGGTGCGGCTCATCCAGGCGGGGACGCCGCGGGTGGCGAAGACGTTGTCGGCGAGGAACGACGCGATCGAGATCGCCGTCTCCTCGGGCAGGCCGAAGGAGAGCGTGCCGCGGGTGTCGACGGGGCTGCCGAAGACGACGATCGAGTCGATCCCCTTCGACCGGCGGTAGGCGGCCACCTGGTAACAGAACATCCCGCCCTGGGAGTAGCCGCCGATGTGGACCTGGTCGAAGCCCGTCTCCTCGCGGACCTGATCGATCGCCTCGTCGACGGCGAGGACGTGGTCGTTGAGCGTGCGCTCGAGTCCCCCCTCCTCCCGCTCGGGCGCGCCGAAGTCGACGACCCAGGGATCGACCCCGTTGCGGTGCAGGATCTCGACGGCGCTCGTGGAGGGCGCGACGTCGTAGATGTCGGCGTCGAGCATCAGCGGCGGGATCAGCACGAGGACCGGGCGGTCGGTCTTCTTCTTCTTGGGGCCGGCGCCGTTCTCCGAGCCGGGCGGGAAGTAGCGGCGCAGCCGGTAGGTCGGGCGGGTCACGACGACGTCGAAGGGCATCGGCGCCTCGTCGGTCTCGAGGCCGCCGAAGCGCGCGACCTCGATCGCGTTCTGCGCGGCGGCGCCGAGCCTTCCGGCTGGTCCGGTGAGCAGATTTCCGACGAGCGACATCCGAGGAATCCCCCGCAACTGCGGGACATGCAGCCCGCGGGGAGGAGGCCGACTCTACCCCGCGCCGATCGCCGCCGGACGCGGGTGGCCGCGAGGGGCCGGCGGACGCGATCCGCGAAACTCGCCTGATGCCTGAGGCGACCGACAGCGCAGCGCGACGAGGCGGAGCAACCCCGCTCCCGCCTCCCGATCGTCGCTCTCGGTCGCCGCGATGTTCGCGATCGGGATCCTCGTGGTCCTGGTCGAGCCGCTGCGCGACGCGCTCGGCGATGCGGTCAGCGGGGACACGGAGGCGCTGCGGAACGACCTGCGGGGGCTCGGCGCCGGCGGCGTGGCGATCGTCCTCGCCCTGGCCGTGGTCCACTCGGTCGTCTTCTATCCGACCGAGATCCTCAACGCCTCGGCCGGCTTCGTCTACGGGTTCTGGTGGGCGATGCCGCTGATGATGTTCGCCTGGATGATCAACGGGATCATCTGCCACCAGATCGGGGTCTACGCGGCGCGGCCGCTGCTGATGCGGCTGCTGAACCGGGAGCGGTTCGAGCGCTACGAGCGCGCGGTCGCCCGCGGCGGGGTGACCCTGCTGATCGCGCTGCGGCTGATCCCGATCGTTCCCTACAGCCTCTTCTCCTACGTGCTCGGCTCGGTCGGCGTGCCGCTCTGGACCTTCATCTGGACCTCGTTCGTCGGCTACCTGCCGATCACGATCGTCTTCGTCCTGCTCGGCAGCCGGCTCGAGGAGATCTCCCTCACCGACCCGGTGATCTGGATCGGCACGGTGGTCGTGATCGGGCTGCTGCTGCTCAGCCGCTGGGCGCTGCCGCGGCTGGCGGACGAGCGCGACGACGAGGGCGAGCCGGAGGCGGCTGTTTGACATTGAGGGCTTTTGTGTAAAGTGGCTAGACAGCACCGCTCGTTCTGTCCACAACACGGGAGCCCCGATGGAAGCCGCCACCGTCCACCACCACGAGCCCGCCGAGCCGCTCAACCCCGCGGCCTGGTCCGACCCGAAGCGCTACCTCTGGCTGCTCGGGCTGATCGTCCCGCTGATCCCCTTCATCGCCTTCGGCCTGGTCGAGGCCACCGGTCTCGGGATCTTCTGGTGGTTCGGGCCGGTCCTGGTCTTCGGGATCATCCCCGCCCTCGATCAGCTGATCGGCAAGGACGCGGAGAACCCGCCCGACTCGGCGCTCAAGTGGCTCGAGCAGGACAAGTACTACCGCTGGTGCACCTACCTCTTCCTGCCGATCCAGTTCGCCTCGCTGATCTTCGCCTGCGCGGTGTGGTCGCAGCGGGGAGCTGAGCTTCGTCGAGAGCCTCGGCCTCGCCTTCACCGTCGCGATGGTCGGCGGGATCGCGATCAACACCGCCCACGAGCTCGGCCACAAGCGCAAGAGCGCCGAGCGCTGGCTCTCGAAGATCGCCCTCTCCCAGACGGGCTACGGCCACTTCTTCATCGAGCACAACCGCGGCCACCACGTGCGGGTGGCGACGCCTGAGGATCCGGCGAGCTCGCGGCTCGGCGAGAGCTTCTGGGAGTTCCTGCCGCGCACCGTCAAGGGCTCGCTCAGCTCGGCGCTGGAGCTGGAGCGGGTCCGGCTCGAGCGGGTCGGCAAGGGCTTCTGGACGATCGGCAACGACGTGCTCAACGCGTGGGCGATGACCGTCGTCCTGTTCGGTGCGCTGACGCTCGGCTTCGGGATCGAGGTGCTGCCGTGGCTGCTCGTCCAGGCGGTCGTCGGCTTCTCCCTGCTCGAGGTCGTCAACTACCTCGAGCACTACGGGCTGCTGCGGCAGCGCGAGGAGGTTCGGGGCAAGGAGCGCTACGAGCGCTGCCGGCCCGAGCACTCGTGGAACTCGAACAACGTGGCGAGCAACGTCTTCCTCTACCACCTGCAGAGGCACTCCGATCACCACGCGAACCCGGTGCGCAGGTACCAGGCGCTGAGGCACTACGACGAGGTGCCGGAGCTGCCCTCGGGCTACGCGACGATGATCGTGCTCGCCTACCTGACGCCGCTCTGGCGCCGGGTGATGGACCCGAAGGTCGTCGCGCACTACGAGGGCGACGTGACCAGGGCCAACATCCACCCGAGGCGGCGGGAGAAGATCCTCGCCCGCTACGGCGCGGCGGCCTAGGGAGGCGGGGTCGTGGCCGCCTGGCAGTGCCCGGTCTGCGAGTACGTCTACGACGAGGCGCAGGGTGCGCCGCGCGAGGGCTTCCCCGCCGGCACCCCGTGGAGCGAGGTGCCCGACGACTGGACCTGCCCCGACTGCGCGGTGCGGGAGAAGGCCGACTTCGAGCCGGCCGGCGAGGGCGAGCCGTCAGCATGAGCCCCATGGCCACCACCCCCCGCGCCACCTACGCCCAGGCGAGCAAGACCCTGCTCCGCGACTCCGTGCTCGACGCGGTCGGCGAGCTCCTGGCCGACGACGCCTGGGGCGACGTGACGATGGCCGAGGTCGCGACGCGGGCCGGCGTCAGCCGCCAGACGCTCTACAACGCCTTCGGCGGGCGGGAGGAGCTGGCGCAGGCGTATCTGATGCGCGAGGCCGGCCGGTTCCTCGACTCGATCGAGGAAGCGGTGGTCAGCAACGTCGACGACCCGCGGCGAGCGCTGACCCAGGCCGCCGAGCTCTTCCTGAGCCTGGCCTCGACCCACCCGATGGTGAGGGCGCTCTCGACCCAGGAGGGCGAGGAGCTGGTCGCCCTGGCCACGATCCGAGGCGGCGACCTCCTGATCGGCATGACCGACCGCCTGAGCGAGCTGATCCTGACCAACTGGCCCGAGGTGGACCCGGAGGGAAGCCGGCTACTGGCGGCGACCCTGGTGCGCCTGGCGATCAGTCACGCGGTGCTGCCGACGGGGGAGCCGAAGAGGACGGCGGCGGACATCGCGAGGACCCTGGGCCCGTTCATCGACGAACTGATCTCTCGTTTAAAGCCGGCCTGACCCACCCGCTAGCGGGCTAGGCGCCTGGGACCTTGACCCCGAAGCGGATGCGATCCGGGTCGAGGTCTGCTCACCACGGGCACGCCGGTGCGGCGGGCGGCGCGGTAGGCCCAGGCGAAGGTGAAGGGGACCGGGAGGCGCGGCTTCAGCTCGACCCTCGTTCCGTCGCGCGCCTCGACCTCGATTCGGACCGCGGCGGCGGGGATGAACCAGCCCTCCGGCTCCCCCACTCCCGCGATGTGGACGCGCTTGGGCCCGCCGCCGCGCAGGATCTTGCGGACGTCACGGATGCCGTGAACGAAGTTCATTGGGTTGAGCCACCAGCGCATGGACTACAGGTGCCCGAAGAGGCGCTCGGCCAATCAGTGGGGCGGAGCTAGCCCTTCTTCCGCCAGGCGACCGGGTCGGTGCCGTCGACCTTCTCGGCCTCGCCGAGCACCGCGAGGTGGTCGAGGTAGGCGAGCGTGATCTGCAGGGCCCAGCCGGCGGTCGCCGGGTTCATGTTCTCCGGCCCGACGAGATCGCGGGCGACCTCGAAGGGCGCCTTCTGGCCGGCCGCGATCGACTCGCGGACCTTGCCGAGCTGCTCGGCGACGAGCTCGCGGTTCGCCTCGATCTTCGCGCCGACGTCGCGGAAGGTGCGGCCGTGGCCGGCGAGGCAGAGGCGCACGTCGAGCTCGTCGACCACGTCGAGGGAGTTGAGGAACTCGCCGACCGGGTCCTTCGTGTGGCCGTAGTCGAAGAAGAGCGAGATCCGGCCGAGCAGGTGGTCGCCGCTGATCAGCAGGCCGCTCTCCGGCTCGTGCAGGACCACGTGGGACGGCGCGTGGCCGGGCGTCTCGTAGACCTGGAAGAAGCCCATGTCGGTGGCGACCTCGACGCCCTCGACCAGCTCGCGGTCCGGCGGCACGACGCGCTCGATCAGCGGGTCGTCGTCGCGGTGCGACTCCTCGTAGCGCTCGAGCGCGGCAGCCGGGACGCCGCTCTGCCTCGCGACCTCGATCCGCCGCTCCAGCGCGCGCTCGGGGTTCTCGGCCATCCCGCGGACGTGCTCCCAGGACGGGTGCATCCAGAGCTCGCAGCCGGCGGCGTCGACGATCGGCCCGGCGAGGCCGTAGTGGTCGGTGTGGGCGTGGGTGCAGACGAGCAGCCTCACGTCGCGCAGCTTCAGCTTCGCCTGGCCGAGGGCGAGCTCGAGCTGGTGCAGCCCGTCCTCGCCGGCGATCCCGGTGTCGAACAGCACGCAGCCGTCACCGCGGGTGATCGCCCAGGCGTTGACGTGCGGCACGCCGGGCCAGGGGCACGGCAGGCGCAGCCGCCAGACGCCCGGCAGCACCTTCTCGCTGCGGGCGACCTCGTTCTTGGCGTTGGCGGTGGCGGAGCTCACGGGCGGCCATGCTCGCAGGGCGGCGCGCCGTGCGAGTCCCGCCTCCCGTCGAGCGCCGGATGCGGCAGACTTGGCGGCGCAGGGATTCGATCGGGGGCGCCATGCGGGCACAAATCAGGAGGGGGATAGGCCGTGCGTTCGGAACGCGTGGAGCGAGGCTCCGGCTGGTCATGGCGGTTGCCGCGCTCTCCCTCCCGGCTTCAGCCACGTCTGCGAGTGCAGCCGACTTCGTCGTCGACACGACCGCGGACCGTCAGCTCCTCCCCTGCCTGCCCGACGTCGGGCGGTTGCTCGCTGAGCGAGGCGTTGACCAGCGCCGTGGCAAGCCCCACGGCCGACACCATCACGCTTCGACCTTCCCGCCGGATCCACGATCAGTCCGAGCGTCCCGCTGCCGCCCAGCAGTTGGCCTGACCGGAGGTCCGACTCACGGTCGACGGCACGGGGTCAGGGAACTGCGAGCCGGGAGGCGGCGGCGTGAGCCTCGACGGCAGCAACGCGTCGACCGGGACGGGCCTCGACCTGGGCGGACCCGGCTCGAAGGTCTGTGGCCTCGGGATCTACGGCTGGCCGGAGGCCGGTCTCAAGCTTTCCGGAGCCGGAAGCTCCGTCACGAGCTCGTTCATCGGGACCGGGTTCGGGGGAGCACGCCACGAACACCGGCAACGGGACCAACGGAATCGAGGTCAAGCGCCGTCGGTCACTGTCGGTCGTGCCAGCGCAGGCAATGTGATCGTCGGGAATGCTCAGGCCGGCGTTGCGGTTGCAGCGGACGCCGGCGAGGGAACGGTGATCGCCGCGAACAGAATCGGCACCGGCGCCGACGGCAACCAGGACCCCAATGACGACGGCATCGTTCTCGCCGGTGACGGGACGATGGTGGGAGGCATGACGGAGGGCACCGGCAACTTCATCGTCGGCAACACCTCCACGGGCATCACGGTCGCGGGGGACGCACAGCGCAATCCACTGCTCCGGAACAGCGTCTACAACAACGAGGAGGTGGGGATAAACCTTGGGGGGATCGGCTTTATCTCTGCGAGCCAAGATCCCCTTGATGTCGATGGCGGCGCCAATGAATTACAGAACGCGCCGAACTTCCAGCTCACCCAGGGAGCCATGGGGAACGCGCTCTACACCCAGGTCTACCCCGGCCCTCGCAAGCGCCCCCAACCAGACCTATCGGGTCGAGTACTTCACGAACAGCGCGAGACGCTGCGTGATCGATTACACCGACGGCCAGTCGATATTCAGAGGACCGCCCGCCACGCAGTTCCTCGGCGCGGTCTCTGTGACCACCGACGCAGACGGGTACGCGCCCAGAGCTTCTTCGACGAACCGGTCAAGCTGCCGCCCACGGAACCAGGGAAATACCTCAGCGGCACCGCTACCGACTCCCAGGGAAACACATCGAACATCGGCGGGTGCTACGAGGTCATCGAGATAGCTCTCCCAAGCGCTAGAGGCCGAGCTCATCCCCGTGACCAAGGCCGGCGCCGCCTGGTCGAGGTGCGGTGCATCGACTTCCAACTTCCCCTGCGACGGCTGATCTCCGCATCAATGCGCCCGGCGGCACCCCGGGCCAGCCCGAGGGTCTACTCAAGGGGATGACCGTGCCCAACGATGGCCGGACGCACGTCCGGCGAGTCCATCTCGATCGGCGCACCGCTCGCCAGATCCACCGCCGGCACAAGCTTCGCGCCCGGCTGGCCATCTCGTCGGCGAAGACGTCAGATGGCCAGCCGAAACGCGTGAAGCTGGTCGCGAAGAGGCGGAGCGCTCTAGCGCCCGCGGCGCCGGCGACCGCCGCGACGGCCCCCAGGAGCCGCAGCGGGGGTTGCCGCCGGCTGCCGGCTCTCGACGAACTTGCGGTAGGCGAACAGCAGGACCATCACGCCGATGATCGCGCCGAGCAGACCGCCGAGGTCGAAGGCGTCGTCGTCGCCGATCCCGAGCAGCTCGTGGAAGACGAGGTAGCCGAGGGCCGATCCCGCGAGGCCGAGCAGGATCGTGACGATGATCCCGCCGGGGTCCTTGCCCGGCATCAGCAGCTTGCCCAGGGCCCCGGCCACCAGGCCGAGGATGAGGGCGCCGATCAAAGCTGTTCCTCCCGGCGCGCGGCCTCCTCGTCGTGGCGGGCTGCCGCCTGGCCGGAGCGCTGGATCGACTCGTCGATCTGCTCCGCCTCCTGCTTCTTCTCCTCGGCAGCAACCGCGTGCTGCTCCGCCTGCCTGCGATGCATCTCTGCTTCCTCCTCGTGCGTGTGGGCTTGCTGCCGCGCCTGGTCAGCCTCGGGCGCCAGGTCCTGGACGCGTCCGGCCTGAGCCTCCGCGGCCTGGCGATGTGCGTCCCTCTCTTCCCGGAGGCGCTCCCGTTCAACCCGCTTCGCCTCGCTCCGCGACCGCAGCCAGAGGGCCAGGGCCAGGATGAGGACGGCGACTACCACTGCAATGAGGATGATTTCCATGCTGGTCAGGTACCCATTGCCGTGAAGAAGCAATCCGGCGTGGACATTCGTTCCCGCGCGGGGCTCGACGATTCTCCGAGCGCCGAGGTCATTCCTCTCCCCCGCCCGGCGGCGGCACCCTCACACCGTCGTGGAACCAGATCTCGCGGCCGTCGGGGTAGATCGCGGCGGGGCCGTCCTCGCGATGGCGCTTGCCGTGGAGATACCACTTGCGGGTGCCGTTCACGTACCAGCAGGCCGGGCCGCCGACCCGGTGGCGGACGCCGTCGAAGTACCACTTGTAGGAGCCGTTGGCGTGCACGATCGCCGGGCCGTCCTCGCGGTGGAGGACCCCGTGGCGGTACCACTCCTCGCGCCCGTTGGGCAGCACGCGCGCCGGCCCATCGTCGTTGTGGAGGCGGCCCTCGGCGTCGCGGAACTCGACCGCGCCGTCGCCGGCAACGACGATCTCGTCCGCCTCCTCGTGCGCCTCGCTCATGACGTCCCGCTACCCACCGCCCCGCCCTCGCAAGCCCCGCTCTAGGATCGCCCCGTGGACGACTCCTTCTCCCAGCACGGCCGACAGGTCACCCGCTTCGGGATGGTCAACGTCTACCTCGTCCGCGAGGACGACGGCCTGACCCTGATCGACACCGCGATCACCGGCAGCGCCAAGGCGATCCTCGCCGCTGCGAAGGGCATGGGCGCGCCGATCACGCGGATCATCCTCACCCACGCCCACAGCGACCACGTCGGCTCGCTCGACGCGGTCGCAGCCGAGGTGCCCGACGCCGAGGTCCTGATCTCCAGCCGCGAGTCGCGCCTGCTGCGCAAGGACAAGACGATGGAGCCGGCCGAGCCCGACGCCAAGCTCAAGGGCGGCTTCCCGGGGACGAAGACCCAGCCCGACCGCGGACCTTCGAGCCCGGCGAGACGATCGGCTCGCTCGAGGTCGTCGCCGCCCCCGGCCACACCCCCGGCCACGTCGCGCTGATCGACACCCGCGACCGGACGATGTACTGCGGCGACGCCTACGTGACGCTCGGCGGCGTCTCGACCCCGCTCGAAGCTCAACCCCCGCTTCCCGCTTCCCTGGTTCGCCACCTGGCACAAGCCGACGACGCTCGAGACCGCCCGCAGCCTCCGCGCCCGCGAGCCGCGCGCGCTCGCGCCCGGCCACGGCAAGGTCGTGGTCGACCCGCTCGAGGCGATGGACGCAGCCATCGCCAAGGCCTCCTAGCCGCCGCGACGAGCTAGAAGCCGTTGAAGGTGACGTTGACGGCTGCGCTGCAGCCCTGCGCGCCGAGGCGGTTGATCCGCAGCCGCGCCGAGACGTCCATCGTGCGGCCGCCGGAGACGTCCATGTACCCGCCGACCGTCTTGTAGGCGTACCATCGGCGTACACGGTGGTGGTCTCGCCGAGGGTGACGGGCGTGTTCGCGGGAAGGTCCGCGCCGGTCGGTCGCGGTCTCCGGCTGGGTCGACGCCCGCGACGGCGCCGACGCCACCGCGACCAGCTCGGCGGCTGTAGATGCGGGCCCTCGACATGTGCGTCCCGTGAAGCTTGCAGTCGAGGGTGACCGTGTACGGCCCGCGCGAGATCACCTGAGCGCTCTTCCCGAAGGCGGCCGTGACGTAGCGATAGGCGAAGCGCGAATCGGTCACGAGCTGGCCGGCCGCGATCCCGCCGACCGTGTCGGCCGTCCCGGCGCTGTCGGCCCTCACGCGCTCGGCACCTGCCCCAGCTTGCTCTCCTTGACCTGCTTGCCGGTCAGCGAATCCTTCTTGATGTCCTTGCCCTTGAGCGAGCCGTTCTTGACGTCATCGCCGGTGATGTTGAGGGCCGCGACCGCGGTGCCCGTCATCGCAACGGCGAGCGCGAGCAGCGCCACGACCATCGCCGGCGATGGGAGCCGCCCGCGCATCGTCTCAGCCGAGGGAGGTGGCGGCCGCCGGATTGGCGACCGGCGAGGCCGCGCGATAGCTCTCGCGGCCCTCGGCGAAGGTGACGAGGCTCTTCGAGCGCTCGTCCCAGAGCTTCAGGCGCGAGCAGCGCAGCGAATTGCGCAGCGTCAGCACCGGGACCTGCTTGAACGCCTCGACCTCGTCGTGGGCGCGCTGCAGGTTGTAGTTCGGGACCCGCGAGCTGAGGTGATGGACGTGGTGCAGGCCGATGTTGCCGGTGAAGAACTGCAGCGGCTGCGGGAGCTTCAGGTAGGAGGCGCCCTGGAGCGCGGCGACGGTGTAGTCCCAGCCGTCGGCGTTCTCCCAGTAGACGTCCTCGAACTGGTGCTGGACGAAGAAGAGCCAGACGCCGGCGGTGCCGGCGAGGAGCACGAGCGGCGCCTCGATCAGGAGCACCTCGGTGACGCCGAAGACCGCCATCGCGCTGCCGACCATCGCGATCACCGCGAGGTTCGTGAGCAGGATGCTGTTGCGCATCTTCCCCGGCTTCGAGCCGGCCCAGATCCGCGGGCCGATCAGCAGCGACCAGATCGGGCCGATCCCGAACATGATCGCCGGGTGGCGGAAGAGGCGGTAGAAGACCCGCGACTTGGTCGGCTTGGAGTAGTACTCGTCGACGGTCCAGGTCATCACGTCGCCGGTGCCGCGGCGGTCGAGGTCCCCGGCCGAGCCGTGATGGAAGAGGTGGCTCTGGCGCCACTTGGCGAAGCACTGGAAGACGAGCAGGCCGAAGAAGCGCCCGCCCCACGTGTTGGCCCGCTTGCTGTGGAAGAGCGAGCCGTGGGTGCAGTCGTGGAAGAGGATGAAGGTGCGCAGCAGGAAGCCGGCGGTGGGGATCGCGAGCGCGAGGACGAGCCAGTAGCTGACGTCGAGCGCCATGTACATGCAGCCCCAGAGCGCGAAGAACGGCACGACCGAGGTGGCGATGTCGAGCGCGGTGCGCCAGGTGCGCGGCTGCGCGTAGGGCGCCATCGTCTTGCGCCAGAACGGGTCGTCGTCCGGCGCTACGTGCGCATGCGGTGTGGGTGCGGTGGCTGTTTCGCTCATGAATCCTTCCCTGCCGGAGGGGCAATCCTAGAGCTTTCGCAGGCGCGGACGGCCGACCGGGTGAGGGTGCCCTAAGGGTTCCCGGCTCCGCCGTGGCGAAACGCGCGGGCGGGAGTTTGTACGGGGGTACAAAGGGCGTTGGCAAGCCAAGGCTTACTCTGCTCGGTGCACCCACCTGCCCACGACGCATGGCGGCGCGCCCCGACGGGCTGCGCCCTTCTGCCACGAAAGAGGAGCCACCAACCGCATGACGACCATCAGCAGGGCCCGTAAGCACAACCTCGGAGCCGCCTCGACCTGGACCGCCAACGGCAGCGCCATCGAGACCGGCGACCTGAGCGAGGCCGGCAGCCTTCCCTTCGGCCTGAACGTCTTCTCGCCCGCCGTCCAGGAGGAGCGCCTCTCCAAGGACACCTTCAAGCGCCTGAGCAAGACGCTCGAGGCCGGCGAGGCCCTCGACTCCTCGCTCGCCGACGAGATCGCCGAGGCGATGAAGGAGTGGGCGCTCGAGCGTGGCGCGACCCACTACACCCACATGTTCCAGCCGCTCACCGGCCTCACCGCCGAGAAGCACGACTCGTTCTTCGAGCCGGGCGGCAACTCCGACGCCATCGCCGGCTTCTCCGGCAAGGAGCTGATCCAGGGCGAGCCGGACGCCTCCTCGTTCCCGACCGGCGGCATCCGCGCGACCTTCGAGGCCCGCGGCTACACCGCCTGGGACCCGACGAGCCCCGCGTTCATCCTCGAGAACCCGAACGGGGCGCTGCTCTGCATCCCGACGGCGTTCGCATCCTGGACCGGCGAGGCGCTCGACGCGAAGATCCCGCTGCTGCGCTCGATGGACGCGCTCTCGAAGTCCGCGATCAAGGCCCTGCGCCTGCTCGGCGACGAGGAGTCCCAGCGCGTGTTCACGACGGTCGGCCCGGAGCAGGAGTACTTCCTGATCGACGAGCAGTACTACTTCGAGCGCCCCGACCTGATCAACACCGGGCGCACGCTGTTCGGCGCGCAGCCGCCGAAGGGCCACGAGCTCGACGACCACTACTTCGGCTCGATCCCGGAGCGCGTGCTCGCCTGCATGATGGAGACGGAGCGCGAGCTGGTGAAGCTCGGCGTGCCGGTCAAGACGCGGCACAACGAGGTCGCCCCGGCCCAGTACGAGTTGGCGCCGATCTTCGAGAACTCGAACGTCTCCTCCGACCACCAGCAGCTGACGATGCAGGTGATGCAGAACGTCGCTCGTCGCTACGGGCTCGTCTGCCTCCTGCACGAGAAGCCGTTCGCCGGCGTCAACGGCTCCGGCAAGCACAACAACTGGTCGATGGGGACCGAGACCGGGACCAACCTGATGGACCCGGGCGACACCCCGCGGGAGAACGCGAGCTTCCTGTTCTTCTGCACCGCGGTGATCCAGGCGGTCAACAAGCACCAGGGCCTGCTGCGGGCCTCGGTCGCCAACATCGGCCAGGACCACCGCCTGGGAGCGAACGAGGCGCCGCCGGCGATCATCTCGGTCTTCCTCGGCGCCGAGCTCGACAAGGCGTTCGAGTCGATCGTCTCCGGCGAGGGCGACGGCAAGACCGAGGATTCGACCCTCGGCCTCGGCACCCCGGTGCTGCCGCCGCTGCCGATGGACGGCGGCGACCGCAACCGGACCTCGCCGTTCGCCTTCACCGGCAACAAGTTCGAGTTCCGGGCGCTCGGGTCGAGCATGTCGCTCGCGTTCCCGAACACCGTCCTGAACACGATCGTCGCCGAGGCGATCGACGAGCTCGCCGGCAAGCTCGAGTCGCAGCTCGGCAATCCGGCGGTGACGTCGGCGCCGCGGTCTCCGCGGTCGTCAAGGAGTCCTACACCGCCAACCGCCAGATCTGCTTCGGCGGCGACAACTACTCGGACGAGTGGCATGCCGAGGCCGAGTCACGCGGGCTGAAGAACCTGCGGACCACGCCCGACGCCCTCCCCGAGGTCGTCGCCCCCGACACGGTCGCGGCGTTCGAGAACTACAACGTCCTCTCGGAGCGGGAGCTGCACTCGCGCTACGAGGTCTGGATCGAGCAGTACTCGACGCTGGCGAACATCGAGGCGGAGACGGCGACGTCGATCGCCAAGACGATGCTCCTGCCCGCGGCGGTCCGGTACCTGGCCCTGATCCAGGAGGCCGGCGTCTCGGCGATCGAGGAGCAGGTCCGCCCGCTCGTCGACGAGCTGCTCGGCAAGATCGCCGCGCTCGAGGAGGCCAACGCCGTCCCCGAGGACGCGGAGGGGCTCGACCTCGCCGTGTACGCGCGCGACAACCAGCTGACCGCGATGGCCGAGGTCCGCGAGGTCGCCGACCGGCTCGAGAAGGTCGTCGCCGACGACCTCTGGCCGCTGCCGAAGTACTCGGAGATCCTCTTCATCAAGTAGATAACTCCGGGCAGATCCTCCGCTTCGCGTCCGGTCTGCCCGGGAGGGGGCCCCACCGGGACGGGAAGCACGGAGGTAGGGTCGCCGAGATGACTGAACCCGCACCGGCCGAGCCGCTTGATCAGGACGGCTTCGCCGAGCTCCGGGCCCGTGCCGATGACGGGCCGGTCGTGATGCTCAACCTGCTCGAGTTCCTGCCCGACGGCGGGGCCGAGCGCTACGCCGAGTACGGGGAGGCGGTGGCGCCGCTCCTCGCCGGGGTCGGCGGGCGGATGCTGTTCGCCGGGCGGGGATCGCATCCGCTGATCGGCTCCGGGCAGCTGGGATCTCGCGCTGCTGGTCGAGTACCCGACCCGCGCCGCGTTCATGGAGATGATCGGCTCCCCCGGTACGCGGAGATCGCCCACCTGCGGACCGAGGCGCTGGCCCGCTCGGAGCTGCGCCCGCTCGACCCCGAGTACCCCGTCGGTACTCTGAGCTCCTAGGCGGGTACGCGGGCCGCGGCCCGCCTGTAGCCGTCCGCGATCTCCTTGGTCAGCTCGTCCAGGTAGATCTCCTGGTCGACCTGGATCGTGTGGCGCTTCGAGGCGAGGTAGCGCTTCTTCATCGCCGCCTGCTTCCTGTCGATGTCGCGCTCCATCTCGGCTCGCGGCGGCAGCGCGTGGTGGCCGAGGAGGGCCTCGCCGATCAGGTTCCCCTGGCGCTCGGCGATCGGCATGATCGCGCCGAGCGGCTGGACCAGCCCCGGGAAGTAGAGGCGCTCGATCTCGGTGTGGAACATCCGCTGGTAGAGGCGCAGCTCGTTGTCCTTGGCCTCGATCACCTCGGGGTCGAGGAACGGGAAGGTGATCTTGTAGCCCGTGCAGTAGACGACGAGGTCGGCGTGGGCCTCGGTGCCGTCGACGAAGTGGACGGTCTCGCCCTCGAGCCTGGCGATGTTCGGCTTGACCTTGATCGCGCCGTGGGCGAGCCGGTCGAGGATCCGCCCGCTGACGGTCGGGTGCGCCTGGCCGAACTTGTGGTCGGGCTCGGGCAGGCCGTAGTCGGTCATCTTCCCGACCTGCGAGCGGAGGACCCCGCGCATCAGCCGGAAGCGGATCGGAGGCGGCAGCTTGTCGGCCGGGCTGCGCCGGTCGAGCGGCCGGCCGAAGACGTACTTGGGGACGATGTGAGCGCCGCGGCGGGCGGCGAGGATCGTGTTCTCGGCGTGGTAGGAGGCGTCGACGGCGATGTCCATCGCCGAGTTGCCCATGCCGAGCACGACGACGTCCTTGCCGGCGAGCTGTGACTCGTGCTCGTAGGCGTGGGAGTGGATCTGCTCGCCCTCGAAGGTGTCGGAGCCCGGGAACGCCGGCTCGGGCCAGCGCGGGTCCCAGTGGTGGCCGTTGGCGACGACGACGGAGTCGTAGGTCTTCGTCTCGCCGTCGCTCGTGCTCACCTCGAAGCCGCCCCCGGGCGAGCGGCTCGACGCGCTCGACCTTCGTCCGGAAGCGGATCCGGTCGCGGAAGCCGAAGTGGTCGACGTAGGCGTCGAAGTACTCGGCGATGTGGTCGTGGCGGGGGAAGTCCGGGTAGGACTTCGGCATCGGGTAGTCGGAGAACTCCATGCGCTCCCGCGACGTGTTGATGTGGAGCGAGCGGTAGGCCGCGGAGACCCCGTTGGAGTTCTTGTAGACCCAGTTGCCCCCGACCCGGTCGCCGAGCTCGTAGACGTCGAACTCGAGGCCGCGCTCGTTGAGCGCCTTGGCCACGGCGATCCCGGTCGAGCCGGCGCCGATCACGCAGGTGACGGGGCTCGATCCGGAGCTCATCAGGCGTCCTCGCTCCATGGGGCTGGAAACCCTAGCTTCCGGATAGCTTCGGCTTCATGGCGATCGCGATCCTCGGCGACACCCACATGCCGAAGGGCAACCGCGAGCTGCCGCCGGAGTGCATCGAGGCGATGGCGGCCGCGGAGCTGATCGTCCACACCGGCGACTTCAGCGGGGTCGAGGTGCTCGAGCTGATCAGCGGCCTCGGCCCGCCGGTGGTGGCCGTGCGCGGGAACGTCGAGACGCCGGCGCTGGCGGCGCGCCTCGAGGAGGAGGCGCGCTTCGAGCATCGCGGGGCGCGCTTCGGCCTGCTGCACGACTCCGGGCCCCGGCAGGGCCGCCTCGCGCGGATGCGGCGGCGCTTCCCCGAGGCCGACGCGGTGCTCTTCGGCCACTCCCACCTCCCCCTGCACGAGACCGGCGAGGACGGCTTCCAGATCTTCAACCCCGGCAGCCCGACCGAGCGCCGCCGCGCGCCGCGCCGATCCTTCGGCCTCGCCGAGGTCGGCGCCGACGGGACGATCCGCTTCGAGCACGTCTGGCTCTGAATCGGAAAGGATGGGGCGACGATGGCCGCCGCCACAGGACTGACGAGCTTCGCCGAGGACCGCGGCCTCACCGCCGGCGATCCGAAGGCGGTGCGGGAGCTGACCCCGGCGCTCCTGCGCGGATCGCGCGGCCGGGTCGAGGCGATCTACTCAGGCAGGTTGAGCGAGGACCTCGAGGGCTCGATCTGCCATCACGTGTTCGCGGCGGGCGGACGATCGCGCGAGTCGACGATCGTCCTCTGCCGGTTGGCGCAGAGCGTGGCCTTCGTGCCGGCGCTGGTCTGCCGGGATCGCAAGACCGGCGGAGGTGACCCGGCGCAGCTCCCGGCCGAGCGCTGGACGCGAACCGAGCTCGAGAGCACCGAGTTCAACCGTCGCTACCTGCTGCTGACCCTCGTCGGCCAGGACGCGGGGCTGGTGCGCGAGCTCTTCTCGCCCTCGCTCATCGCCTGGCTCATCTCGCGCCCGCCGACCGGGTTCTCCTGGGAGCTGAACGAGGGGAATCTGACCGTCTCGGTCCCCGGCCACGTCACCGACGCCGAGGAGCTGTCGCACCTGTGCGGCCTCGCAGCCTCCGTGGCGGATCGCCTGGCCGCCGAGATCGACGAGGAGGAGGGCCCCGACGCCGACACGTTCTCGGATGACGAGAAGCTCGCCGACATCGAGGGGGCCCTCGGCAAGGTGGACTGGAAGGAGCCTCCCGAGAGCGTCGCCGCCGCGGTCTCGGCCTATCGCGGCAAGGCTCGCTGGAGCCTCTCGGTGCACATCTCCGCGCTGATGTGGGCCGCGGTCGTCCTCGGCATCGGCGCGGCCATCGGGTTCGCCCTGGGAAGCCTGAGCCCCCTCGACGAGGGTGGGCCGATCGGCGCCGTGCTGCTCGGCGGCCTCGCGGGTCTGATCGCCTGGCCGCTGGCGCTGCTCGTCAAGTCGTCCGGCCATCGCTGGGGCACCGCGTCGGTGTCGCGGGTCGGCCTCGAGGCCTGGGTCCGCGAGTACGCGAAGTCGCGCGGCCTGAAGCTCGAGAACCGCTGGAGCTTCCACGCCGACCACCGCCACCTGACCTGGCCCGGCTTCGCCGATCACGTCCTCGCCGGCAGGCTCCCCGGCGCGGACGGGATGGAGGGGCGATTCATCATGCTCGGCAACGCCGCCGAGATGCGCTCGCAGGGAGTCGAGATCGCGTACTTCTCCGAGCGGCCGATGGCCTCGAGCGCCGTCCTGGTCCGCGCCGACCGCGAGCTCCCCGAGAGCGCCGGGCAGGGAATCGAGCTGCCCGAGGACTACGGCCTCGAGCTGCGCGGCCGCGACGTGCTCGTCTGGCGCCCGATCCAGGGCAACCTGCTGCGCACCTCGGCCGGCAGCGACCGCTTCTGCGCGAGCGCGTCGGCGGTGGTCGAACGGGTGCTGGCGGCGGCCGGGGCCCAGGCGGTCGCGGCGCGAGAGTCCCGGACGTAGCTGCTCCCGGATCGGGCGGCCTGTGCCAGCCGAGGTCCTCTACGACGCCCGCGTGCAGGGTGGCCGGCCCCCGGAGGACTTCTTCGCCGACGTCTACGCCACGCCCGCTTCGGACTGGCGGCTCGCGCCCGCCGTGCTCGACCGGGACCCGGCCAACCTCTTCTCCGGCTTCGCCGTCTACGACCGCCCCGCGGCGATGCTCGAGGGCTACCGCGAGATCGTCGGCGACGCCCGGTTCGAGGCGTTCGCGCACGGGCGCTCGGGCGCCACAGGTCTACGGGACGATCCGCGCCCGTGGGTTCATCGCTCTCGCCAGGCAGGAGAGCGGCCTCGCGGGCGAGGAGGTGCGGCGCCTGGCCGCCTACTTCCACCAGTGGCTCTACGTGGGGAACAAGCCGGAGCTGACGCCCGGCGACTTTCCCCCGCCCGCCCCGTAGGATCAGCGCAGGATGCGATCGAGCATGCGGGGAGGACGCGCGGGACTGGCGGCGGCGATCGCGGTCCTCGTCGCGCTGATCGCGGTCGCGGCGGCGCAGGCCTTCGATCCCGAGCTCGAGGCGAAGAACTTCGCGAAGACGTCGGAGCGGGACCAGTACGTCACGCTGACGCCCGAGTTCCAGGCGCGGCTGACGCAGGCCAACATCGACAACCTCGCCTCGCTCGCCGCGATCAAGGCGAACGATCCCGAGCGCGACTCGAGCGGCAACGTCTGCGCCAACGGCGGGCAGGAGTGCGCCGGCGACGTCCGCTTCTACGACTGGCCCGACGCGGGCTTCGGGATCCGCAAGCCGGTGCTCTTCACGGCTCGCAACGGCTCGACGATCTCCGGGCACGTGTGGGCGACGAAGGGCGGCGGGGAGCGCCCGCTGATCGTGATCACCAACGGCTCGGTCCAGGCCCCCGAGCAGCTCTACTGGGGCCAGGCGGCGACGCTCGCCAAGCACGGCTACGTCGTCCTCACCTACGACCCGCAGGGGCAGGGGCGGTCCGACACCAGGGGCGCGGGCGTCGACGAGCTCGACGGCGTCCCCTCCCAGGAGGGCCGGCCGTTCTACGACAACACCGAGGACGCCCTCGACTTCGCCCTCTCCACCCCCTCGAAGCCCTACGACCCGCGGCCCGAGCTGCACCACCGGCACCGACCACTCGGACAAGCAGGACCGGCGCGTGGAGGAGGGCTTCAACGCGCCCTTCAACCCGCTCAACGAGCTGGTCGACAAGACCCGGGTCGGGATCGCCGGCCACTCGCTCGGCGCCGCCGCGGTCTCCTACGTCGGCCAGATCGACGACCGCGTCGACGGCATCGTCGCCTGGGACAACCTGCGCGAGCCGGGCGGCAGTCAGGTCGGGGACACCCCTGTCTGCGTCTCGGGCTCCTCCCCGCGCCCGGAGTCGCCGGCGATCAAGAAGCCGGCCATGGGAATCTCCAACGACTACGGGATCACCCCGATGCCGAACACCTCCGACCCGGACCCGCAGGAGGGCAACGACGCCTTCATCGCCTACAAGGACGCGGGCGTCGACTCCCTCCAGTTCCACATCCGCGGCGGGACCCACGAGGAGTCGGCGTTCATCCCCGGGATGACCGTCCCGATCCTCGGCCTGGCCACCCTGCGCGGGACCGATCTCGTCGGCTGGTACTCGACCGCGTGGTTCGACAAGCACGTCAAGTGCACGGACGGCTCGAAGTGCGAGGCGAACGCCGACAAGCGCCTGCTCACCGACCGCTGGCGCGACGACGAGCGCAGCGGGCAGGTCGACGCGAACTCCGACCCGAACGTCTACTCGTTCTACAAGCGCTCGCGCTACGACTTCGAGACCGCCGACGGCGGCGAGGTGACCTGCGACGACATGCGCGAGGGCTGCGCGTCGATGAAGCCCGACGGCCTGGCCGCCCGGGTACGGCATCGTCAGCGACGCCTACACCGCCCCGAAGGGGGCGCGCGGCGGCGACCGCACCCCCGCCTGCGGCCTCGGCCAGCGGGGGACCGACGACCGGCGACACGCCGGCGACCCTGCCGCCCTCCGACGCCGGCGACTCGATCCGCGGCAACGGCGGCAAGGACAAGCTGAAGCGGCGGTGGCGGCGACGACTGCCTCTACGGCGGCAAGGGCGGCTGACCGGCTCAGCGGCGGCGAGGGCAAGCGACAAGCTGAAGGGCGGGAAGGGGCGCGACCGCCTCGTCGGCGGCCCCGGAGCCGACAAGCTCGGCGGCGGGCCCGGCGGCCGACGTGCTGCGCTCGAAGGGCGGCGGCCGCGACGTGGTCAAGTGCGGCCCCGGGCGCGACGACGTGATCGCCGACCGCAGGGACAAGCTCGGCCGCGGCTGCTCCGACTGAGCGGGCGGCGGCCCGCTGCCGCCGATCGGGACAATGCGTCATGTCCCTGACGCTCGGAGACGGCCCCCTGGTGGCGGGGGATCCCCCGCCCTCCAACTACGCGATCGACGGCCCGGCCCACCGGATCCTCTGGGGCAAGTTCCCGCGCCGCGTGCGCGGCGAGCTGGCCGGCACGACGGTCTTCGACACGACCGCCGGGCGCCTCCTCCACGAGAGCCAGATCAGGCCGGTGCTCTACGTGCCCGAGGCGGACGTCGCGACCGAGCTGCTCGAGCCGACCGACACCCACACGCACTGCCCGTTCAAGGGCGACGCGAGCTACTGGTCGGTGCGGGTGGGCGACCGCGTGTCGGTCGACGCGGCCTGGGCCTACCCCGAGCCGCTGGAGTCGGCCTCGTGGCTGGTCGGGCACTTCGCCTTCTACTGGGACCGGCTCGACGCGTGGTTCGACGAGGACGAGCAGGTCCGTGTCGGCCTTCGCGACCCCTTCCACCGGGTCGACGTGCGGCCGTCGAGCCGGCGCGTGAGGTTCACGGCGGGCGGCGAGACGATCGCCGAGTCAGCGGCGCCGATGGTGCTGTCGGAGACCGGCGTGCCGAACCGCTTCTACCTGCCGCCCGGCGACGTTCGCCAGGAGCTGCTCGAGCCGAGCGAGGCCTCGACCCACTGTCCCTACAAGGGCGACGCGAGCTACTGGTCGGTCCGGGTCGGCGGCGAGCTGCTCGAGGACGCCGCCTGGTCCTTCCGCGAGCCGTTCGACGACGCGATCAGGGTCGCCGGGCTGATCTCCTTCCTGCACGACGAGATCGACGTCGAGGTCGAATGACGGACCCGGCCTGCGACCATCCGCGGGCCGCAGCAATCGCAACCGAGGAGCCGAGATGACGCAGAAGGCAGCTTTCAACGCCGAGGAGTGGGACCTGATCGCCGACGGCCCGGCGATCGCGGGGATGATCACCGTCACCGCCGAGCGCGGCGGGACCGTGCGCGAGACCATCGCGATGGGCAAGGTCTACAACGAGGCCCGCGAGGCGCACATCGGCCCCGAGCTGATCGACGAGCTCCTCACCACCAACCCGTCGGTGGAGCCCAAGGAGTTCGGCTCCGCCGAGGAGCTCCGCACCCGCGGCCTCGAGAAGCTGCGCGAGGCGATCGCGGTGCTCGAGGCGAAGGCCGAGCCGGACGAGGTCGACGCCTACCGGGGCTTCGTCCTCGGGATGGCCGACCGGGTCGCCCACCGCCACAAGAGCGGCGGCTTCCTGGGCTTCGGCGGCCACGAGGTGAGCGACGCCGAGAAGGCGGCGATGGAGGAGATCCGGGTGACGATCGGCGCGCACCCGGTCCCTGAATAACGCCGGGGGATGCTCCGCTTCGCGTCCGCTCCCCGGGTGGGGGGCCACCGGGACGGGACCCTAGGACGTAGGGACGGTGAGTCGGCTTACTTAGCTGGCCGTAGCCCCCGCCTCGGCGACCTCGTGGGCGCCCTCGGCGAACTCCTCGACGATCTTGGCGCAGAACGCCGGCAGGTCGTCGGGGTTGCGGCTGGAGACGAGGCCCTCGTCGACCACGACCTCCTCGTCGACCCAGTTGCCGCCCGCGTTCTCGATGTCCGTCCTGACGCTCGGCCAGGAGGTGATCTTGCGGTCGCGGACGAGGTCGGCCTCGACCAGCGTCCACGGGCCGTGGCAGATCACGCCGACCGGCTTGCCGGTCTTGAAGAAGTCCTGGAGGAACGAGATCACCGACTCGTCCTGGCGCAGGTTGTCCGGGTTGAGGACCCCGCCGGGCAGGATCACGCCGTCGTAGTCGTCGACCGAGGCGTCCGAGACGAGCTTGTCGACCGGGTAGGTCTCCGACTTGTCGATGTGGTTGAGCGACTGGATCTCGCCCTCTTCGATCGAGAGCAGCTCCGTCTCCGCGCCGGCCTCGGTGACCGCCTCGCGGGGCTTCGTCAGCTCGACCTCCTCGACGCCCTCGGCGGCGATGATCGCGATCTTCTTGCCGTTCAGCTCGTCAGCCATCTCAATCCTCCTTCTGTTGCCTTCTCCCGCTGCATGCCCCTACGGGCGAGGGCGAAACGGGAGCGGCGCGGCCGGCGTCCGGGCGATCGTCATCGCCGCGACGAGCAGCCTGACGGAGTCCCCGAAGCGCACCTCGGGAGGCTCCGTGGCCCGCAGCTCCTCGGCGAGGTCCAGCAGCGCGAGGATCTCGGCGAAGAGCTCGGCGTTCGGGTCGTCACGGACGTCGCAGGCGAGCCGCGCGAGCGAGACGAGCTCGGCCGGGTCCCCCTCGGAGACGGCGGCGCCGATCGCCGCCGTCAGGTGCGCGACGACGCGCTCGAGGTGCGGGTTCAACGTCTCGAGCTCGCCGCTGGGACGGCCGATCTGCTCGAGCTCGGCGCCGGAGAGGATCCGCTCCATCGTGCCGCCGGCGATCGCCCGCAGGGCGGCCGGCTCCACCCCGGCCTGGATCGCGAAGCGCAGGCCCAGGGTGATCCCGGTCAGCGGCTGGGTGTAGGGCGAGTCGCTCGCCCAGAGGATCTGGCCGCTCGGGACGAGCGTGAACAGCGCGATCAGGTCGCCCGGGTTCCACCAGGAGGTGTCGATGAACAGGTTCGGGTGCGAGGGCATCTCGCGCCAGAGCCAGGCGAGGTCGGAGACCGCGGCGTGGGCGAGGATGATCCGCGCGTCGCGGTAGCGCCCGGTCAGCTCGACCGCGACCTCCCCAAGCGCCGGGATGCCGCGCCCGGCGTGGATCAGCACCGGCACGCGCCGCTCGTGCGCGAGGGCGACGAGCTCGGGGACGGCGGGCTCGGCGAGCGTGAAGTCCTCGGCCCGCGGGTGCAGCTTGATCCCCACGGCGCCGGCGTCGAGGCAGCGGCGCGCCTCGGCCACGGCGTCGGCACGCGGGTCGACGCGGCAGAACGCCACGACGCGCCCACCGCTCGCCTCCGCCGCCGCGAGGGCCGCGTCGTTGGCGAGCGGGTAGCCGTCGGGCTCGTGCATCGGGAAGGTCGCCGCGCGCGCGTCGATCCGCTCGAGGCCCGCGATCAGCTCGGCCGGCGTCTGCTTGAACCCGTCCGGGTCGTTCGCGCCGATGTGGGTGTGGGCGTCGAACGGCTGCACCCCGCCGAGCCCATCCCGCAGCGCCTCCCACCACGGGGCCAGCGCGCGATCGACCGGGTCCATCTCCACCTCCGACATCCCCTCTCCTCTCAGCGCCCGATCGCCCGGGCCATCCGCTCGACCGCCTCGGCGACGAGCGCCGGCGAGGTCCCGAAGTTCAGCCGCACGTGCCCGGCGCCGCCGCGGCCGAACTGCGGCCCGGGGCTGAGGGCAACGCGACCGCGCTCGAGCATCGGCGCCGCCGGATCCTCCCCCAGCTCGAGCTGCGAGCAGTCGAGCCACGCCAGGTAGCCGGCCTGCGGCTGCTCGTAGGCGACCTCGGGCAGGCGGTGCAGGAGCTGCTCGGCCAGCAGGCGGCGGTTCGAGTCGAGCACCGCGAGCAGATCGGCCAGCCATTCGTCGCCGGATTCGTAGGCCGCCTCGGAGGCGATCGTCCCGAAGTGGCCGGGGTGACGGCTGCCGAACGGGAGCAGCTCCACCGCGTCCCGCGCGGGGCCCGGCGCCGTGACGATCTGAGCGCAGCCGAGGCCCGCCAGGTTGAAGGTCTTCGAGGCCGAGACCAGGACGATGCCGCGCGCGGCCGCCTCGTCGCTCACGGTCACGAACGGGACGTGCTCGGCGCCGGAGAGGGTGAGCGGGGCGTGGATCTCGTCGGAGAGGATCCAGGCGTCGTGCTCGGCGGCCAGATCAGCGAGGCGCGCGAGCTCCTCCCGCGTGGCCACCGTCCCGGTCGGGTTGTGGGGATTGCAGAGGAGCAGCGCCCGCGCGCCGGCGGCGAATGCCTCGCCGATGCCGTCGAGATCAAGGGCCCGTCCTTCGAGCAGCGGCACCTGGACGAGCGCGCAGCCCGCCTCGGGGACGAGGCTGAAGAAGGGGTGGTAGACGGGCGGCGTGATGACCACTCCCTCCCCCGGGTCGAGCATCGCCCGGAGCAGGTCGCGCAGGCCGTTGACGACGTCGTTGCAGGCGATCACCCCCTCGGGATCCACCCCCCAGCCGTAGCGCCGCTCGGCGAAGGCGGCGAAGGCCGGCGCGAGGCGCGAGGCGGCCGGGTTCGCGTAGCCGGCGTCGTCGCGGTCGACCGCGTCCCGCAGCGCCTCCTTGATCGGGTCGGCGAGCGGGAAGTCCATCTCGGCCACCCACGCCGGCAGGACGTCGGGCTCGTAGAAGGTCCACTTCGCGCTGCGCCGCGCGTGCAGCGCGTCGAGCGAGAGGTCGGTGAACGCCGCCGGAGCGCTCACGCGGGCGGGGAGGCCGCGGCGCCCTCCGGCGTCCGCAGCGAGTACGCGTCGGCGAGCAGCTCGAGCGAGCGCAGGCGATCGGAGAAGTCGTGGACGTTGGTCATCGCCATCAGCTCGTCGGCGCCGCTGCGCGAGAGCAGCTCGTCGAGCTGGTCGCGGACCGTCAGCGGCGAGCCGGTGATCATCCGCCGGCTGCCGCCGGGCCCGGGTGGCGGCGGGGGACCCTCCTCGGCGAGCGCGTCCTCGACGCTCGGCAGCGGCGTCGGCCGGCCGGCGCGGAGCCGCCGGAAGGCGACGCGGGCCGGCGCGGCGAGCTGCCTGGCGCGCTCGTCGTCGTCGGCCACGATCACCGCGTGGGCGAGGATCGCGTAGGGCTCGGCGAGGCCGATCTCCTCAGACGGCTCGAAGCGCTCGCGGTAGATCCGCAGGCCGTCGACGGCCATCTCCGGGTTGATGTGGGCGGCGAAGGCGAAGCCCATCCCGGTGGAGGCGGCCAGCTGGGCGGAGAAGTCGCTCGACCCGAGCAGGAAGATCGGCGGGAGCGGGGCGCTGACGGGCGCCGCGCGGACGTTGGTGAACGGGTGGCCGTCGGGCCAGGGGCGCTCACCGGCGAAGGCGAGCATCTCGCCGAGCTGCGCCGGGAAGTCGTCGCCGCTCATCGCGTCGCGGCTGCGGCGGAGCGCGTAGGCGGTCATCTGATCGGTGCCCGGGGCGCGGCCGATCCCGAGGTCGATCCGGTCGGGGAACAGGGCCGAGAGGACCTTGAATTGCTCGGCGACGCGCAGCGGGCTGTGGTTGGGGAGCATCACGCCGCCCGACCCCACCCTGATCCGCTCGGTGGCGGCGGCGACCTGGCCGATCATCAGCTCCGGCGACGAGCTGGCGACCATGGCCCCGCCGTGGTGCTCGGCGAGCCAGTAGCGGTGGTAGCCGAGCCGCTCGGCGTGGCGAGCGAGCTCGATCGTGTCCCGCAGCGCCTGCGACTCGGTCGAGCCGGCGGCGACCGGGGAGAGGTCGAGGACTGAGATCGGCGGCATCGCCTCACGGTAGCGACCCGCCCGAGCCTCCCGGAGGGGACGAGGCTCACACTCCCGCCGCGGTTCAGACGGGGACCGGCGGGTACTTACTTCTAACTAGCTTCGGGCCACCCACCGCCCACCACCCCCCTGCGGTTGCGTGGAGGCCCCAGAAAGGCAGGACATGAGCGAAGACGAGAACGAGAAGACGACCGGAGGCCTGGTCGGCAAGATCGCCGGCAAGGCCAAGGAGACCGCCGGCGAGGTGCTCAACGACGACGACCTCGCCCGCGAGGGTCGCCTCCAGCAGGCGCAGAGCGAGTCCCAGCTCGAGGCCAAGGAGCGGGCCGCCGAGGCGCGCCAGCGCGATGCCGAGGCCGAGCTCGAGGAGGAGAAGGTCGAGACCCGCTCGGAGGCCGAGAGGCTGCGCGCCGAGGTCGAGGCCGAGCGCGAGGGCCTTGCCGCCGAGAGCGAGCAGAGCCGCGAGGAGCAGCAGGCCGAGGCACGGGCCCGTGAGGAGGCCGCCGAGGCCGACGCGAAGCGCCAGGCCGCCGAGAACGCAGCCGAGAACAAGGAGCACCAGGCCGAGCGGGAGCAGCAGGCAGAGCGTGAGCTCGCCGCCAAGCTCGAGCAGGAAGCCAAGCGCGCCGAGGCCAAGGCCGACGCGATCGATCCCGAGGAGGGCTAGACATGCTGAAGAAAGTCTCGAGAACCGCAGTCGAGGGTTACCTCAAGGTCGTCAAGACCCCCGTCGACGCCGTGCTGGGCCGCCGCGAGAGCGACCGCTCGAAGGCGCTCGGCCTGAAGGTCGACCGGGCTGATGCCACCGCCCGCAGCGTCGCCGGCACCGCGCTCCGCGACGACAAGCTCAAGGACGACGCCCGGGCCCGCCGCAAGGCGGCCGACGAGCGCGAGCGCGCTCAGCGTCTCCGCGGCGTCGCCACCGAGCACGCCCAGGAGGCCGACGCCAAGGTCGAGGAGGCCGAGGCTGAGGCCGAGCGCAGCGCAAGCAGGCCGCCCAGGAGGCCGAGCGCAAGAAGCAGCAGGCGAAGAAGCGCCGCGACGCCGCCAAGAAGAAGGCCGAGAAGCAGGCGGCCGAGCGCAAGCAGGCCGCGGCCAAGGAGGCCGCTGAGAAGAAGGCCGAGGGCGCGAAGCAGTCCAAGCGGGAGAAGCTGGACCAGCTCGAGGCCAAGGAGGAGGCCCTCGCGAAGAAGGAGGAGGCGCTGAACGCCAACGCCGAGTCCAAGCGCCTCGAGGACGCCGCCGCGACGGCCAAGAGCAAGCGGAAGAACGGAAGCTGAACTGAGCGCCACGCGCGATCCGGCCCGCGGGTCGGATCGCGTGAGCGCTGACTCGTCAGGCCGGGGCGGGGACGTCCCGCTCGGCGAGCTCCTTGAGGCGGCGCAAGGACTCGACGTTGCGGCCGCGCACGAGCAGGTGCGTGAGCGGGTTGAAGACGAACGAGGTGAGTGGATCGGCCGGGTCCTCGGTCATCACGACCCTCGTCCCGCCGTCAGCCGGCTCGAGCTCGAGGGTGACCAGCGCGGTGCCGAGCGGGCGGGCCTTCGCGCGCAGCTTCAGCATGCGGTTGCGCTCGATCGCCTCGATCCGCGTGTGATCGTCGACGGTGATCGGCCCGAAGCCGACCGAGTGGTGGAAGCTGGAGCCGACCGCCGGCCAGTTCTCGTCGGTGTCGCGGACGCGCTCCGAGCCGACCACCCAGTAGCCGTAGTTCTCCGTCTCCATGAGGACCTCGAAGACGCGCTCGGGGCTGGTCCTGATGATCGTCTCGTTCTGAGCCATCGCCCCTCGCTTCCCGATCGCGCGGCCCTGGAAACGCAATCGGCCGGCCGGATGCTTCGGTCACTGCCCTGCGGGTAGCGGGAGCCGCATGTTCGTCTTCTTCTCCAACCGCGCGGGATGCCTGCCCTCGCTGCTCATCTCGCTCGTCGTCACGCGTGATCCTGCTCGCCCTCATGGGC
>CAWIVF010000011.1:0-195220 GCA_963839535.1 uncultured Solirubrobacterales bacterium | reverse complement strand
GCATGGGCCTGATCGTGGCCCTGGGCATCACCGCCGTTCCCGCAATGGCGCAGGACGCGCTGATCTGCCGTAAGCGCGACAAGCAGGGCTCCAAGGCCGGCGAGACGCACAAGCTGGGCAAGGGCAACGACTACTTCAACGCCGGCGACGGCAACGACAAGGTCTTCGGCGGCCCCGGCAACGACATCCTCAACGGCGGCCGCGACAACGACAGGGTCTACGGCGGCCCCGGACGCGACATCGTCTGCGGCGGCATCGACAACGACAAGCTCTTCGGCGATGCCGGCAAGGACGAGCTCTACGGCGAGGAGGACAACGACCTTCTCGTCGGCGGAGCCGACGACGACTACCTGAACGGCCAGGCCGAGCCCGATCGCCTCTTCGGCTACGGCATGAAGAACGGCAAGCCGATCGCCGACGGCGATGACTTCCTCGAGGGCAGCTTCGAGGAGGACGTGCTCGTCGCGGGCGGCTTCGACGTCCTGCTGGGCGGCGCCGACGACGACATCCTCACGACTCAAGACCCCGCTGCTCGGCACCGAGCGCATGGACGGCCAGCTGAACAACGATCAGCATCACCGGCTCCGACGCCGACGACAAGCTGATCCTCGGTGACGCCGGCGACGACATCCTGCGCGGCGGCGGCGGCAAGGACGAGATCCGCGGCGGCAACAACGACGACACGATCTTCGGCGACGCGGGCGACGACGCCCTCTTCGGCGAGCTCGGCAAGGACCACGTCGAAGGCGGCCCCGACCGGGACGTCTGCAACGGCGGGGAGCAGGACGACACGTACGACCGTGCCTCCTGCGAGCAGATCGTCGACCAGTAAGTCCGTCCCAGCGGCGCGGATCAGCGCCGTAATTCGACCATCGTGCTCTGGTCGTAGGCCGTCGCCCAGACCGAATCGCCGATCACGATGACGTCGCCGCCGCTGGACAGCTTCGGCGCCTCGATCGTCTCGACGATGCGCTCCCCAGCCGGGTCGATCCGGGCGAGGAAGTGCCCGCCCTTCTCCCGCACCCAGACCTCGTCGCCGGTCGCATGGATCGCCCCGCCGAATCTGGCGGCGAGCTCGTAGACGGCCTTCACGTCGAGGCTTTCAGGGTCGACCTGGGCGATGCCGCCGTCGAAGGCGACCCAGACGTCGCCGGCCACCGAGCCATGCTCGGCATCCTCGAGCTCCAGCTCGCCGGTGATCTCGGGGACCGCCGGATCGATGCGCAGGAGGAGGCCGTCGAAGGGGCAGGCCGCCCACAGGGCTCCTCTGATCCGGGGGCTGGCTCGCGAGCTGCGTGCAGCGGCTGCCGAGGTCGAGCTCCGCAGTCGGCTTCTCGGTCTCGAGGTCGATCCCGGTCAGCTTCTCCCCCGAATCGGTGAGCAGCCAGAGCCGGCCCGCGGCGCTGAGCAGGCGCCCCTGCTCGGGGATCTTCCTGGTCGAGAGGGTCGAGACCACCTCGTTCTTGTCGGGGTCGATTCGCACGACCGTCCCACCGGGGTTGCCGTTGGCGGGGCAGGCCCAGATCGAATCCTTGCTTGCGCCGATCCCCTGACAGAGGGGCGGCTTGAAGCCGAAGGGGTTCTCGATCGTGGCGATGATCCTGCCGCTGCCGGGGTCGAGCCGGAGGACGTCGCCGTTGCCGCGGATCGTCCAGAGCGACCCGAATGCCTCGACCATCCAGTCCGGCTCGTCGGGGATCGAGATCTCGCGCTTCAGGCGGTCCTCGAGCTTCACCTGGGCGGCGTCCCCCAGCGGGATCGGCTCGGGCAGGACGGGTTCGCTGCCCGTCGTGGTCTCGCCGCCGCCGGCCGACTCAGCGCTGCCGGAATCGCCGGAATCGCCGCCGCATCCCCCGATGAGCAGACCTACGCCGGCGAGAAGAATCGCTCGACGCAGACCCATCGAGCCAGCCTAACCGCGCCCGCGCGCTCTGGGGGACCGAATCGGGAGGCGGGCCGCCTCCCCGGGACTAGGGCGTCCCGCTGACCTGCTCGCAGGTGTTGTCGGCCTTGTCGCTGTTGCCGGGGCCGCCGTCGCACTTGTCGTTGTCGGCCTCGCCGGAGAGATTGTCGACGCCGTCGCCGCCCTTGAGGTTGTCGTCGCCGGTGCCGCCGAAGAGGTCGTCGTTGGAGCCGCCGCCGTCGAGGGTGTCCTTGCCGCCGCCGCCGCGGATCACGTCCTCGCCGATGTCGCCGAAGAGCAGGCGATCGCCGGCGTCGGAGCCGGTGATGGTGTCGTTGCCGATCCCGCCGTCCATCTTCTTGACGCCCTTCGAGTCGGTCTTCGAGGAGAGCTCGTCGTTCTCGGCGCCGCCGATCAGCACGTCGAAGCCGCCGGCGACGAGGACGTCGGCCTCGAAGCTGCCGTCCAGCTCGTCCTCGCCGTTCTCGATGACCTTGCCGCCCTTGCGGCCGTAGCCGATCAGCTTGTCCTTGCCGGCCTGCCCGTTGAGCTTGTCGTCGCCCTCGCCGCCGTCGAGGAAGTCGTTGTCCTCCTCGCCGAAGACCCGGTCGCGACCCTCGTCGCCGTAGACCTTGTCGTTGTTGATCCCGCCGCAGACGACGTCGTTGCCGCCACCGCCGTGGACGATGTCGTTGCCGCGCCCGCCGTTGAGGACGTCGTCCTTCTTGCCCCCGAAGATCTTGTCCTTGCCGTCGCCGCCGTTGTAGAAGTGGCGCTTGCCTTCGCTCAGGCGGGTGGTCTCGCTGGCGCCGGTTCCCTGTTCGGTGCGCTTCTTGCAGATCTCCGCGTCGACGGGCACGAAGCGGAGCGAGGCGTCGGCCGGCGCGACGGCCAGCACGATCGCGAGGGCGGTGGACAGGGAGCCTGCAGTCAATGCGCGAAATCTCATGCGCGCGAGTTTACGCAGACCAGCTCAGGCGGTCGCCCGTTGTCCGGCGCTGGTGGATCGTCAGCGGATCCTCGGCCGGAAGCGCCTTCGGCATCCCGTCCCAGCCGGGCTTGGCGAAGAGCACCTGCACGTCGCGGATGCGCGTCTCGGCGAACCCCGCCTCGCTGAAGGCGAGGTAGAAGCTCCAGGTGCGCCGGAACCGCTCGTCGTAGCCGAGCTCCTCGAGGCGCTCGGTCGCCGCCTCGAAGCGCTGCCGCCACGCCTGGAGCGTGAGCACGTAGCTCGGCGAGATGTCGTCGAGGGCGACCGTGCGCAGGTCGGTCTGCGAGCCGATCGAGCCCTGGATCGACTCGACCGAGGGCAGGCAGCCGCCGGGGAAGATCACCTGGTTGGCGAAGCTGCGGGTCCGCTTCTCGACCTCGTAGGCGGAGTCGGCGATGACGATCGACTGGAGGAAGAAGAGGCCGTCCGGCGCGAGCAGCTCCGAGCAGCGCCGGAAGTAGGTGTCGAACCACTCCCAGCCGACCGCCTCGATCATCTCGATCGAGACGAGCTTGTCGTAGCTGCCCTCGAGGTCGCGGTAGTCGGTCTCGACGACGTCGACCAGGTGGCCGAGGTCGGCGGCCCGGACCCGCGCCCGTGCGTACTCCGCCTGCTCGTGGGAGATCGTCGTGGTGGTGACCCGGCAGCCGCGGCTCGAGGCGGCATGGACGGCGAGGCCGCCCCAGCCGGTGCCGATCTCGAGCAGGTGGTCCCGCTCGCTCAGCTCGAGCCGGTCGCAGATCAGCTCGAGCCGGTTGTGCTGGGCCTCCTCGAGCGTCTGTCCCGGATGCTCGAAGTTGGCGGACGAGTACATCATCGTCTCGTGGTCGAGGAAGAGCTCGAACATGTCGTTGCCGAGGTCGTAGTGGCGCGAGATGTTCGACCGCGCGCCCGAGCGCGTGTTGAGCATGCGCAGCGTCGCGAGGCGCTGGAACGGGAGCAGCAGCGGCCCGAGGCGGCGCCGGACGGGATCCGCCCGGCCGATGTCGCGCGCGATGATCCGCAGCAGCTCCGGCAGGTCGTCGGTGTCCCACTGCCCCTCGGCGTAGCCCTCCCCGAGCGCGATGCTCCGCGAGCGCAGCAGCCGGGGGTAGAAGGCGGGGTCGTCGATCCTCACGCGGGCCCGCAGTCCGGACTCGGCGTCGCCGAAGGTCAGCGACTCCCCGCCGGGATAGCGCTCGTCGACCTCGATCTGGCCCGCGTGCACGCGGCGGAGCACGGCATGGACGGCGCTGCGCGCGATCCCGCTCATCGCGCGCCGTCCTTCGGCGGGCTGAAGTAGGGGGCGCCCTTCAGCTTCAGCTTGATCGCGTTGACGTAGATCCGCGCGATCGTCGAGATCGTCATCGGCGGGTACCGCAGCAGGAGCCGGCGCATCGCGGCCGGCGTGATCTCGGTGCGACGCAGGTCCAGGCCCGCCTCGAAGACGACCTCACCCCGCTCGTGGTTGCGGATCGAGACGCTCAGCCGCTCGCCCGGCTCGCTCGCCCGCCACTCGTAGGTCTGCTCCATCGGCATGAAGGGGGAGACGTGCAGGAGCTTCTCGAAGGTCCCGGTGAGCCCGTCGCCGCCGGCCTCGAGCACGTAGCTGCGCCGCTCGCCCCAGGGCGTGTTGGTGACCTCGGCGATCATCGCCTCGACGCCGCCGCCGGGCTCGGCCGAGTGCAGGAAGTAGAAGGCCACGGGGTTGAAGCCGACGCCCCAGTAGCGGGGGTTGGCGAGCAGCCGGACCGGTCCCGCGGGGCGGGACCCGGTGCGCTCGGCGACGAGGTCGCGGGCGCAGTCGGCGAGCGGCAGCTCGCGGGTCGCCGAGGAAGTCGGAGCGGACGAAGCGGGCGGGCGCTCGCCGGCGCGCTGACCAGAGCGGGATGTCGTCGAGGAGCCCGGGCAGCTCGTCGAGGTCGAAGAGCGGCAGGAAGATCCGGTAGCGGAAGCCGTGGGGGACGGGGGAGGTGCGCCGATGGGAGACCCAGCCCTCGTAGATCGCCGAGCCGCGGGCCGGCTCGGCGGGCGATGCCGCGGCGGCCGGCGCGGGCCGGGTGGCGAGGGCGGTGCTCACGCCGCCTCCAGGAGCCGGCTCGCGCTCCTCGCCGGGCTCGATGCGAGCGGGGAGCGGAGGCTGGTCGGCCAGGCCGGGACCGCGGCCGCCGAGCATCTCGGAGACCCGCAGCGCGGACCAAGCGCCGTCCTCGTGGAAGCCCCAGCGCCAGTAGGCGCCGCAGTAGTGGACGCGGTCGACCCCGCTGATCTCGGACCAGCGCTGCTGGGCGGCGAGCCCCTCCCTCGTATAGACGGGATGGGCGTAATCGATCACACGAATGATCTTGGCAGGGTCGATCGCGTCCGTCCGGTTGAGCGTCACGAGGTAGCGCTCGTCGGCATCGAGCCGCTGGAGGCGGTTCATGTCGTAGGTCACGGTCGAGGAGCCGCTGCGCCCGGGGACCAGGTGGTAGTTCCAGCTCGCCCAGGCGGCCCGCCGTCGCGGCATCACGGAGACATCGGTGTGCAGGACGGCCTCGTTGCGGGCGTAGGGGATCGCTCCCAGGACCTCGCGCTCGAGCGGCGAGGGGTCGGCGAGCATCGCGAGCGCCTGGTCGGAGTGGGCGGCGATCACGACCTCGTCGAAGCGCTCCTCGTACCCGTCGAGCGTGATCAGCACGCCCTCGGGCCGCCGCTCGATCCGGCGGACCGGGGAGTTGAGGCGGATCCGCTCGGCGAACGGCGCGATCAGCGCCTCGACGTAGCGCCGCGACCCGCCCGGGATCGTGCGCCAGCGCGGCCGGTTGCGGAGCTGGAGGACGCCGTGGTTGTCGAAGAAGCGGGCGAGGAATGAGGCCGGGAAGCTCCACATCTGGTCCGGGTCCGAGGACCAGACCGCGGCGGCCTGAGGGACGATCAGCCGCTCGACGAAGTACTCGGAGTAGCCGCCGGCGGTGAGGAACTCCCGCAGCGATGGCCCGTCGCCGTCGTCGCCGAGCAGCTCGCGGGCCTCGCGGTTGAAGCGGACGAGGTCGGCGAGCATGCGGATGAAGCGCGGGTCGACGAGGTGCGAGGGCTTGGCGAAGATGCCGCCCGGGCCCCGCGCCGCCCACTCGAAGCCGCCGCCGTCGGAGACGCCGAAGCTCATGTTCGTCGGCTGGGTGGGGACGCCGAGCTCGGCCAGGACCCGCTCGAAGTTCGGGTAGTTGCGGTCGTTGAGGACGATGAAGCCCGTGTCGACCGCGATCGGGCCGTCCTTCGTCTCGACGTCGATCGTGTTCGTGTGGCCGCCCGCGTAGCCGGCCGCCTCGAAGACCGTGACGTCATGGCCGGCCCGGCGCAGCTCCGACGCCGACAGCAGGCCGGAGATGCCGCCACCGACGACGGCGACGCGCAGCCCGCGCGGGGGTCGGTCGTCAGCCGAGTCGGGGTGGGGAAATCCAGCCATGCCCTTCATGCGCTCGGCCGGCGCTCTCGGATCACTGCCGGCCGGCGGGCACCTCAGCCTGCCGCGATGTCATCAATCCATGTAACGTTCTTTGCTGTAAGGGTTAGTCCGGTCGAACCCGAGAACGGAGGAAGCGATGCGCACCGTGCTTTTGACAGCTGCAGACACGAACCCCGCCGGCGGCGCCGCCGCCTGGGAGGCGATCCTCGCCACCGGCGTGGCGATCGTGATGACCCTGGCCGTCGCCGCGCTCGGCTGGGCGCACCGCACCGGGCGGGTCACCTTCCTCGGAACGATTGCGGACCGGGCCGCGAAGCTCACCGGCCTGCCGCCCTGGGCCGGGCTGACCTCGATGATCACCGGCGTCTCGCTGATCGTCGCCCTCGTCGGGATGTACTGGGACATCTCCCTGCACATCGCCGACGGACGCGACGCCGGGCCCTTCGCCAACCCGGCGCACTTCCTCATCCTCTTCGGCCTCTTCGGGATCTTCATCGCCGGCTTCTGCGCCGTGGTCCTGCCCGAGGGCAAGCCCTCGCCGACCGCGCTGCGGCTCGGGGAGAACTGGTACGCGCCGCTCGGCGGCATCGGACTGCTCGGCGCCAGCGCCTTCGCCCTCGCCGGCTTCCCGCTCGACGACTTCTGGCATCGGATCTTCGGTCAGGACGTGACCCTCTGGGGGCCCACCCACCTGATGATGATCGGCGGCGCCGCCCTCGCCTTCATCGGCCAGGCGACGCTGCTCAGCGAGGCCAAGCCGAGCGAGCAGGTGCCCGACAACGGCGGCCTGCGCGGGCGCATCGAGGACGTGCTCCAGCGCCTCCGGATGCCGGCGCTGATGGGCGGCTTCCTGATCGGCCTGAGCACCTTCCAGGCCGAGTTCGACTTCGGCGTCCCGCAGTTCCGGATGCTCTTCGCGCCGGTGCTGATCGCCCTCGCCGCCGGCATCGGCCTGGTCGCGGCGCGGATCTACGGCGGTCGCGGGATGGCCCTCTACGGGGTGCTCTTCTACATCGCCCTGCGCGGCGGCCTCGCGCTGCTCGTCGGCCCGGTCCTCGGCGAGCCGACCCCGCACTTCCCGCTCTACCTGGCTGAGGCACTGCTCGTCGAGGGCGTGGCGCTGCTGATCTCGCCGACCACGCGGCCCTACGTGTTCGGCGCCATCGCCGGCGCCGCGATCGGCACGGTCGGCTTCGCCGCCGAGTACGCCTACTCGCACCTCTGGATGCCGATTCCCTGGCAGACCTCCCTGATCGGCGAGGCGCTGCTTCCGGCGGCCCTGATCGCCGTCGCCGGCGGGATCCTCGGCGCCTTCATCGCCACCTCCTGGCGCGCTCCGATCGAGAGCGAGGCACGCAGGCCGATCGGCGGCAGGCCGGCCCTTGCCGCCCTTGCGGTCGTCGCCCTCGTCGTCGGTTTCGGCCTGCAGACGACCCCCGAGCGCGGCACGACCGCGACGGTCGACCTGACCCCGGCCGCCGGCAGCGGCGGCAAGGAGGTCGACGCGACCGTCCGGATCGACCCCCCGAGCGCCGCGGAGGACGCCAACTGGCTCAACACGACCTCCTGGCAGGGCGGCGGCCTGCGGGTCGAGCCGCTCGTGGCGGTCGACGCCGACGCCGGCATCTATGAGTCCTCGGAGCCGATCCCGGTCTCGGGGAGCTGGAAGAGCCTGATCAGGATCCAGCGCGGCGACTCGCTGG
Source organism: uncultured Solirubrobacterales bacterium (assembly GCA_963839535.1). GTDB lineage: Bacteria > Actinomycetota > Thermoleophilia > Solirubrobacterales > 70-9 > RHKX01. The sequence goes on along the minus strand of CAWIVF010000011.1, from coordinate 187,196 downwards.
TCGGCTCGCCCGTCTTCCTGCCCGAGGACACCGCGATCCCGGCCCCCGAGATCCCGGCGTCACCGCACTTCGAGCGGCCCTTCGTCACCGACAAGGAGATCCTCCAGCGCGAGCAGACGGGCGACGTGCCCGGCTGGACGACGGCCGCCGGCTACGGCGTGGTCGGCGCGATCGTGCTGGCGATCATCGCCCTGCTGGGCTGGATCCTCACCCGCCTCGGCTCGGTTCACAGCGAGCGCGAGCGGCGCACCCCGCGCCGTCGCGCCGGCGGCGGGCTGCGGGTCGGCCGCCCCGCCCGGGGGCGCGCATGACCGCGGCCCTACTTCCGCTCGCCGATCACTCGCTGCTCGTGGCGATCCCGTTCATCGTGCCCGTGCTCGTGCTCACGCTCGGCGTGCTGGTGCTCGCGATCCGCGAGCGCCGGCGGCGCGAGCGAGAGGGCTGAGCCTCAGTCGTCGTCGTTGCGGCCGTCGATCAGACGCCGCGCCGGCATCAGGTACCAGACGATCAGGAAGGCGAGGCCGACGCCGATCGCCGTGGCGACCATGGTGCCGGAGGAGAACACGAAGTCGGTGATGAGGACCACCGCGCCCAGCATCGCGAACATCAGCACCGTCATCCCGGCGATCGCGAGGCGGTTCGCGTCGCGCAGGATCTCGCGCTTGTTGCCCTCACGGAACTGGAGGCGATGGTGCATCGACGGGGAGATCAGCAGCACCGCCGAGAGCGTTGCCGCGATCAGCGTGAACAGGTAGACGTCCCGCTGGAAGTCGGTGACGTCGGCGAAGCCCTGGCTGAAGGGGATGACGAGCAGGAACGCGAACAGCACCTGGACGCCCGGCAGCGCCACGCGCAGCTCGTTGAGCAGCTCGAGCAGGTTGCGGTCGACCCGCTCCTTCTCGGTCTCGTTGCGGCCGGCGTTGCCGCCGTCGTCCTGGCGTTTCTCGATCTTGTCGCTCATTTCCCTCCCACTGCCTGAGCGAGGATATCCTCGCGGCATGACGGAGGCCCCCGACTTCATCGCCGGCCGGGAGCTCGTCGCCCGCGCGTACGAGGTCGCGTGCCGTGCCCACCACGGGCCGGAGCGCGAAGGGGACACCGACATCGAGCATCCGACCGCCGTCGCGAGGCTCCTCGACGGCGCCGGCTTCGGCGACGAGATCGTCGCGGCGGCCTTCCTCCACGACGTCGTCGAGGACACCGATCGCGGCCTCGACCAGATCGAGGAGGACTTCGGCCCGGATGTCTGCGAGCTCGTCAAGGCGATGACCGAGAACGAGGGGATCGAGGACTACGAGGACCGCAAGGCCGAGCACCGCGAGCGCGTCCTCAATGCCGGCGCCGGGCCGGCCTCGATCTACGCCGCCGACAAGCTCGCCAGGGTCCGCGGCTACCTGGCCTCCGGCGAGGCCGTGGAGCCGCGCCGGCTCGAGCACTACTGGGACACGCTCGAGCTCTTCGCCGGGAAGCGTCCCGAGCTGCCGTTCCTGTCCGAGCTCGCGACCGAGATGCCGCAGCTCGTCCAGGCCGACGAGGACGACTAGCCCCCGAGCTCCTTCTCCATCTGGCGCTCGACGGCCTGGGTCATCACGTGACCGAAGCCCGCCATCACCGCCTCGTTCGCAAGCGGGCGCAGTCGCTCGACGGCGGCGCCGGCGGCCGCGAGGTCGCCCGCGGTGCCGGCGTCACCTGAGCGCATCGGGTCGAGCACGTCCTTCACGTAGAGCCGGACGAACTCGCGGGCGATCGCGGTCGTGTGCTTCAGGATCGACTCGCCAACCGCGATCGCGTGGTTGAGCGGGATGCCGAGCTCGATCAGCTCGCGGCCGGCGCGGAGCAGCGTCGGGGACGGCACCTCCCAGACTCCCTCGCCCACCGGGACCAGGAGCCCGACCCGCTCCGCCCTGGCGATCAGCCGCCTGTCCATGTGCGCCCCGAACGCCTCGTCCAGGTCCGCCTCGTTGACGACCTCCGCCTCCTCGGAGCCGAACGGGGTGAGCAGGGTGCGCTCGAACTCGAGCGCCTGCTCGCTGCTGCCCTCGTACTCGCCGAGCTCGAGCAGCCGCTCGATCGCCTTGAGGTTGAAGCCCTGGCCCTGCATCTCCTGGATCAACCGGATCCGGACGAGGTGCTCGTTGCCGTAGAAGCCGGTCCGGGAGCGCACCTTGGGCGGGGGCAGCAGCCCGCGGGACTGGTGGGCGCGGATGTTGCGCGCGGTCATCCCGCTCTGGCGGGAGAGCTCGTCGATGGTGAGCTCGACCTCTGTCTCGGCCTGGGTCTCGGTCATCGGGCCAAAGGCTAGCGACCATGCGCCACGGGGTGGTGTTACATGGCCGGCCCCGCCGGGGCCGCAGGCATCCTGGGGGGAGGGGAGGACACAAGCGACCCCGGCCGGGCCGGGGCCCGGTGGATTCCCGCCGCAGGAAGGCTGGAATCCGCGGTGCTGGGCGCCACCCTATCAGCTATGTTCAACTTATGTCAAAGGTTTGTAGATCGCGTCTGACCCCGGCGCCGGGGCGGCTGATGGGATGGACGGCATGAGCGCCGCTCGAACCGATCCACCGGCTCAGCCGCTGGTCAGGATCGGCGAGCTGGCCCGCCGCGCCGGCATCGCCCCCGCCACGCTGCGGGCGTGGGAGCGGCGCTACGGCATCCTCGACCCGCTGCGCAGCGACTCCGGCTACCGGCTCTACACCCCCGAGGACGAGCGGCGGCTGCTGGAGATGGTCCGCCTGGTCGACTCCGGCATCGCACCGGCCGAGGCGGCGAGCCGGCTCACCTCCGGGCCGCGAGCGGTGGCAGCCGCCCCGGCGGACCCCGGCGTCGCCGCCGGGCTTCGCGAGGAGCTCCTCGCCGCGCTCCTGCGCTTCGACGAGACCGAGGCGGACCGGGTCGTCGATCGCGCCATCGGCATCCTCGCGGTCGAGACCCTGCTCTCCGATCTGGTCCTGCCGGTGTTGCGGGAGCTGGGCCGGGGCTGGGAGGAGAACGGGATCACCGTCGGCCAGGAGCACTTCTCCAGCAACGTGCTGCGCGGGCGGCTGCTCGGGCTGGCCCGGGGCTGGGGTGGAGGAGAGGGCAGGCTCGTGCTCCTCGCCGCACCGGCGGGCGAGCTTCACGACCTCGGGCTGATCGCCTTCGGCCTGGTGCTCCGCAACCGCGGCTGGCGGGTCGCCTTCCTCGGCGCCGACACGCCCCTCGAGTCCGTGATCAGCGCTGCCGAGCAGACGAACCCGCAGGTGGTGATGATCTCGGCGCTCGATCCCGCGCGGATGGCGGGCACCGAGGCTGAGCTGACCGAGCTGGCGAAGCGCTCGCGGTTGCTGCTGGCGGGATCCGGGATGTCGGAGGGGCTCGCCGGGCGGGTCGGGGCGGAGCATCTCGCCGACGATCCCGTCCGGGGCGCGCTCGCTCTGGCCGACTGAGCCCAGCGCGCGGGCGCGCTACGGTCGGCCGATGGAGGAAGACCGGCGCGAGCGGCTCATCGTCGACGGGATGAACGTGCTCGGCTCGCGCCCCGACGGCTGGTGGCGCGACCGCCCGGCGGCGATGGAGCGCCTCACCCGCCGCCTCGATGCCTTCGCCGCGCGCGAGGACGTGGAGTTGACGGTCGTCTGGGACGGCAATCCGCACGAGCGCGTCAGCGCAGCCGCCGGCGGCATCGCCGTGTGCTTCGCCCCCGGGGGCCCCAACGCCGCCGACCGCGAGATCGTCCGGATCATCCGCGCCGACGAGGACCCCGGCTCGATCGTCGCCGTCAGCAGCGACAAGCGGCTGCGCGCAGCCGTCAAGGCCTCGGGCGCGTCGAGCGTCGGCTGCGGCGAGCTGCTGCGCCGCCTCGACGCGGCGCCGGGCGACGGCGACGAGGTCCCCGGCGAGCCCGGGCGCCCCTAGGATCGGGCGATGGGACGCCTGGCACTGATCGGAGGCCACTCCATCCTCGGCGCCGAGCCGGGGCCCGGCTTCGAGCGGCGCGCGATCGATGTCGGCGGGAGCACGGTCGAGGTGCTCGAGCGCGGCGAGACGGTGCTGATGCAGCGGCACGGCCTCGACCGCTACACGACGGCGGCGCGCATCGATCACGCCGCCAACCTGCGCGCGCTCGAGGCGCTCGGCTGCGACCGCGTGCTCGCGTTCGGGTCGGTCGGCAGCCTGCACGAGGAGCTGCCGGTCGGCTCGTTCGTCTGCCCCGACGACTTCATCGCCCTGCACCTCGGGCTCTCGCTGCACGCGGGCCACGAGGGTGAGCGCGTCCCCGGCTTCGATCCGGAGTGGCGCGCCCGCGTGATCGAGCGCTGGGGCGCCGTCGCCGAGCCGCCCCTGCGCGACGGCGGCGTCTACTGGCAGGCGATCGGCCCGCGCTTCGAGACCCCCGCCGAGATCCGCCTGATCGCCGCCTACGCCGACATCATCGGGATGACGATCGCCGCGGAGTCGATCGTCGCCGGCGAGCTGGGCCTGCCCTACGCCGCGGTCTGCGTCGTCGACAACCTCGCCAACGGCCTCGACCCCGAGCCGCTCTCGCCGGAGTCGTTCGCGGCCGGCAAGGACGCCAACCGCGCGCGGCTGATCCTCGCCCTGGACGCCGTCGCCGCGGCGCTGGAGGAGCCGCGGATGAGCGCCCATCCCGCCGTCGCGGTGGAGGGGGCCACGCTCGACGGGGTGAAGGTCGGCCTGCGCGCCGAGGGAGGGAGGATCGCCGAGCTCGGGCCCGACGTGGTCGCGGCCCGCGGCGACGAGGTGATCGACGGCGCCGGGCGGGCGCTCGTGCCGGGCCTCGTCAACGGCCACACCCATGCCGCGATGACGCTCTTCCGCGGCTACGCCGACGACCTGCCGCTGATGGAGTGGCTCGAGGAGCACATCTGGCCGGCCGAGGCGAAGCTCGACGACGAGGACGTGTACTGGGGGACGAGGCTCGCCTGCGCCGAGATGATCCGCACCGGCACCGTGCGCTTCTGGGACATGTACTGGGAGCCGGGCGCGGTCGCGCGCGCCGTCGCCGACGCCGGCCTGCGGGCGGTCGTCGGCGCCCCGCTGATCGACCGCGGCGACCCGGCCAGCCTCGACGACGTGAAGCGGGCGGCCGCCGACGCCCTGGCCGCGCTCGAGGGCGCCCCGGAGACGATCTCCGCCTCGCTTGCGCCGCACGCGATCTACACGGTCTCGAACGAGTCGCTGCGCTGGATCGCGGGCGAGTCGGAGCGCCTCGATCTGCCGATCCAGATCCACGTGTCCGAGACGGAGCACGAGGTGAGCGAGTGCGTCGCGCGGCACGGGAAGCGCCCGGTCGAGCTGCTCGACTCGCTCGGCCTGCTCGGCCCGAGGACCCTCCTCGCCCATGCCGTCTGGCTGGACGAGCGCGAGCGCGAGCTGATCGCCGAGCGCGGCTCAACTGTCGTCACCAACCCGGTCGCGAACATGAAGCTCGCGGTCGGCGCGGCCTTCGACCTGCCGGCGGCGCAGCGACACGGGATCCCGGTCGGCCTGGGGACGGACGGCCCCGGCTCGAACAACTCGCTCGACCTGCTCGGCGACGCCAAGCACCTGGCACTGATCCAGAAGCACGAGAGCGGCGACGCCGCCGCCGGCGCTGCCGAGGAGACGCTCGCGATCGCCACGGGCGCCCGGGCGCCGCTCCTCGGCGCTCGCCCGCTGGCCGTCGGCGAGCCGGCCGACTTCCTGCTCGTCCGCAGCGACGGCCCCGAGCTCGGCCTGGGGTCGCTCGCGGCGGGGCTCGTCTACGCCGCCTCCGGGTCGGTCGTCGACGCGACGGTGGTCGCCGGCCGGGTGCTGATGCGCGACGGCGTCGTCGAGGGGGTCGGCGAGGTCGTGTCCCGCACGCGCGAACGAGCCGATCGCCTGGGCCTGCTCGAGCCGCGATGACCTCCGGCCCAACCGTTCTACTCTGCGGTTGATGAGCAAGGACAAGGACCGCGACGAGGTCAAGGCCGCCGGCGGGGTGGTCGTCCGCAAGGGCAAGAAGGGCCCGAAGCTGGCGCTGGTCCACCGGCCCCACTACGACGACTGGTCGCTGCCCAAGGGCAAGCTCGAGAAGGGCGAGAGCTTCGAGGAGGGCGCGCTGCGCGAGGTCGAGGAGGAGACGGGCCTGCGCTGCAAGCTGAGGGACGAGCTGAGCCCGGTCCGCTACCGCGACAAGAAGGGCCGCAGCAAGGTCGTCCGCTACTGGGAGATGCGCCCGGTCAAGGGCGAGTTCGCGGCCAACGACGAGGTCGACGAGCTGCGCTGGGTCAGCCCCGCCAAGGCGGTCAAGCTGCTCGACTACGAGCACGACCGCGAGCTGGTCGCCGAGGTCGTCGCGCAGGTCGGGGAGCTAGTCGATCGGGATCTGCTCGACCCGGTCGTCGCCGGTGGGCTGGGCGTCGATCCGCTCGAGGTAGTGGTCGATCAGCGACCGCATCGTCAGCAGCGCCTCGCGGCTGACCTCGTCGAACTGGCCGCGCAGGTCAGTCCCGCCGCCGGCCCTGATCACGTCGGCGGTCCGGCAGATCGGGCAGAGCTCGACGCATCGCTGCCCGCTCGGCCGCGGCGGCTCAGACGCGCTCGCGTCCCCTTGCGGCGCCCCGTGGTGCGGGCCGCCGTTCGTCGGCGGCGGGAAGTTCCCCGGCATCCCCCTCGGCGGCCGGCCGGTCGGTCGATTCTGCTCGGTCATCCTCGAAGCTCACCTCCAGCGTGCCGGCCTCCAGCCGGGCGCCGGCCGGTCGATGCCGGGCCAGTGCGGTCGGCAGGATGATAGTTCGCTTCTCGCGACCGGCCCGGACGATCAGCTCGTTGCCCACCTTGCTCAGCCCGAGCTCGGAGCGGTCCGCGAAGGGCACGCGGATCGAGAGGACGGTGCGGCCGTCGACCTCGCGGATCTGCTGGGCGAGCTCGGTGTGGAGCACGTCCTCGGGCGAGCACGAGGCGAACAGCTCCTCGCCGAGGCGGTCGAGCATCCCGGCGCCGATGACCTCCTCGGGGAAGTAGCGGGCGCAGAGCAGGGGCACCGGCCCGAAGCCCTCGCGGACCTGGGTGAGGGCCTCGGCCTGCCGCTCGCGCCAGCCGGCGAAGTAGGAGCCCTCGACCTCCTCGGGGAAGACGCGATTGACCACCACCGCGTCGGTCAGGTAGCCGTAGAGGTTGAGGTAGGTGAAGGTGCGCTGGGCCTCGCGGATCACCATCCGGTCGGGGTTCATGACGAGGCGGATCGAGGTCCGCTCGCGGTCGCGGAGGATCTCGTTCATCGCGATCAGGTTGCGGACGAGCCGCTGCACGTCGGTGAAGACGTCCTCGCTGGGCAGCGGAACGTCGAGGAAGGTCCGGGCGAACGGCCGCGCGGCGGCGACCAGGCGTCGCTCCCACGGCAGCACCTTGTCCAGCCACCACTGCGCGACGTCGGGGAACGAGAGCAGGCGCAGGGTCTCCCCGGTCGGCGCGCAGTCGACGATGATCACGTCGTACTCGCCCGACTCGTGGTGGCGGCGGATCTCGAGCAGGCTGAAGAGCTCGTCCATCCCCGGCGGGACGGTCAGCTCCTCGGCCGCGACGCCGACGATGCCGCGGTCGGCGAGCAGGCGGCCGAGCCAGTCCTGGACCGCCGCCCAGTTCGTCTCCATCTCGCGCTGGGCCTCGATCTCCTGCGCCCAGAGGAGCTCGCCGACCGGGGTGGGGGAGGGGCCGAGGTCGACGCCGAGCGAGTCGGAGAGGCTGTGCGCGGGATCGGTGGAGACGACGATCGTCCGCAGGCCGCGCTCCGCGCAGGCGCGCGCGGTCGCCGCGGCGACGCTCGTCTTGCCGACGCCCCCCTTGCCGGTGTAGAGGATGGTGCGCGGGGAGGGTGGCTCGCTCTCGGCCGGGAGCGGCATCGGGGTCAGAGTAGAGGATGGATGCCGCTCCGAGAGGCCGAAACGGGGTTCGACCGGGTCGGACGGCCGGCGCCGTCGGCTAGGCTCAGCGCCGATGCGAGACCGCATTCCGCACCTCCTCGCCCTCCTCGGGCTGCTGCTCGCCACCGCCCTGATCGCCGGTTGCGGCGACGACGAGGACAGCGCGAGCGCCGACACGGACCCGCAGACGATCCTCGATCGCGCGCTCGGCGGGGGTGAGCCGATCGAGAGCGGGGTGCTCGACCTCCAGTTCGACCTCGAGTCCGCCTCCGACCCCGGCGGCACGATCAGCGCCTCCCTGGCGGGCCCCTTCGAGTCCACCGGCGACGGCAGCCTGCCCGAGCTCGACTTCGACGTCACGGCGGCCATCGACGCGGCCGGCACCGACATGGACTTCGAGGGCGGGATCACGCTGACCCCGGACGCCGGCTACGTGAGCTTCGCGGGCGAGGACTACGAGATCGACAGCGCCACCTACGACCTCCTCCAGACCTCGTACGAGCAGTCGTCGGAGCTGCAGGAGGAGCAGGGCGAGGAGAGCAGCTCCCTGGCCCAGTTCGGCATCGATCCCTCCGCGTGGGTGACGGATCTGACGAACGAGGGGACCGAGGACCTCGACGGGACCGAGGTCGTGCACGTCTCCGGCACCGCCGACGTCCCCAAGCTCGTCGACGACCTCACCACGGTCGCCGAGCAGACCGGCCAGGCCCAGCAGCTCGACCCGGCCGCGCTCGAGCAGCTCAACTCCTCGGTGGAGCAGGCCGACATCGACGTCTACGCCGCCAGCGACGACAGCACCCTGCGTCAGTTCGACCTCGCGGTCGAGCTCGCCGACCCGACCGGCTCGGGTGGGGGCAACACGACGGTCGTCCCTCTCGATCGGGATCGGCGATCCCGGCGGGGACCAGGACATCGAGGCGCCCGCCGACGCCGAGCCGATCGCGTCGCTGCTCCAGCAGTTCCCGGGCGGCCTCGAGTCGCTTGGGGGGCTCGGCGGCGCCGGCCTGACCCCCGCGCCGAGCGGCGATTTGGGCTCCGGTACCCCCTCGGAGGACGCCGCGGCCCAGTACCTCGACTGCGCCGCCGCGGCGCAGACCTCCGCGGAGGTCGACGCCTGCCTCGACCTGCTCGGCGGCTGAGCACGGCTCCGCACGTCCGGGTCTCTAGTCTGACGCGTCGATGACCGCCTCCTCCGCCCCCAAGCGCCGCGGCCTGCTCGGGTTCCTGTCCGGCCCGAACGGCTGGCCCTACCTGCTCGTCCCCTTCATCCCGGTCGCGGTGGCGCTCGAGTTCGCGCACGCGTCGCCGACCCTGATCTTCTTCATCGCCGCCGCCGGGATCATCCCCACCGCGGCGCTGATGGGTCAGGCGACCGAGCATCTGGCCGAGCGGTCCGGACCCGGCATCGGCGGCCTGCTCAACGTCACCTTCGGCAACGCGCCGGAGCTGATCATCGCCGCCTTCGCGCTGTCGGAGGGCCTGCAGGAGGTCGTCAAGGCCTCGATCGTCGGCTCGATCCTCGGCAACATCCTCCTCGTGCTGGGCGCGGCGATGATCGCCGGCGGCATCGGCCGCGGGTCCGAGGTCCAGAAGTTCGACCGGACCGCCGCCAGCGTCCAGTCGATCATGCTCCTGCTCGCCGCCGCGGCGCTGATGATGCCGGCGGTGTTCGAGCTGATCCAGGGCACCGGGCTGCCGTCCGTCGACGACGAGATCGTCAACTACGACTCGACCGTCGAGCAGCTGTCGGTCGCGGTCTCGGTGGTGTTGGTCCTCTGCTACGTCGCCGGGCTCTTCTTCTCCCTGAAGACGCACAGCCGGGTCTTCAACCCGGTCACGCCGGGTGACCACGAGGAGCTGTCGGACGACCACTCGGAGCCGTGGTCGGTGCGCAAGGCGATGATCGCGCTCGCGATCGCCGGCGCCGCGGTCGGGCTGATGTCGGAGATCCTCGTCGGCTCGATCGGCGAGGCGTCCGAGTCGGTCGGCCTGAGTGAGTTCTTCATCGGGATGATCGTGGTCGCCATCGTCGGCAACGCGGCCGAGCACTGGGTCGCGGTGCTGGTCGCCGCCAAGGGCAAGATGGACCTCGCGGTCAACATCGCGGTCGGCTCCAGCGCCCAGATCGCGCTGTTCGTCGCGCCGGCCCTCGTCTTCCTCTCCTACGTCATCGGGCCCGAGCCGTTGGCCCTCGTCTTCAACGGATTCGAGCTCGCGGCCGTGATCATCGCCGCGCTGATCGCCAATGCGGTCACCCAGGAGGGTGAATCGACCTGGTTCGAGGGAGTGCTCCTGCTCGCCGTCTATGCGGTGCTCGGGATCACCTTCTTCGTCGCCTGATGGCCGTCTTCCTACTCGCCGTCAGCTTCGCCGTGATCCTGGCGGGGGCGCTGTTCTTCACGAACGCGGTCGAGTGGATCGGGCACAAGCTGAAGCTCGGGGAGGGCGCCGTCGGCAGCCTCCTCGCCGCGGTCGGGACCGCGATGCCGGAGACGCTGATCCCGATCGTCGCGATCATCGGCGGCACCGAGGGCTCCGAGGACGTCGCGATCGGCGCGATCATCGGCGCGCCGTTCCTGCTCGCGACCCTGGCGATGGCGATCGTCGGGATCGCCGCCTTCGCCTGGAGGGGCAGGCGCGCCACGGGGCTGAAGCTGAAGGCCGACATCGAGACGCTCGATCGCGACCTCATCTTCTTCCTCGTCTTCTTCGCCCTCGCGCTCGTCGCCGGTCTCGTCCTGCCCGACCCGCTGCACATCCCCGCGGCGATCGCCTTCCTCTTCGCCTACGCGGTCTACGTGCGCGCCACGCTCCGCGGCGGCGGCGAGGTCCAGGACTCCGACACGATCGGGCGCCTCTACTTCGACTGGACGCCCGGCGACGAGCCGCCGCTCTGGCTCGCGGTCACTCAGTTCGTCGTCGCCCTCGGCGCGATCGTCGGCGGCGCCCATCTCTTCGTCGAGGAGATGCTCCACGTCGCCGAGGACATCGGCGTCGAGCCGCTCGTCCTCTCCCTGATCCTGGCTCCGCTCGCCACCGAGCTCCCCGAGAAGATCAACAGCATCTTCTGGGTCCGCGAGAACAAGGACAGCCTCGCCCTGGGAAACATCACCGGCGCGATGGTCTTCCAGTCGACGATCCCGATCGCCGTCGGCCTGGGGTTCACCGACTGGGACCTGAACCGCTACGCCGTCGTCTCCTGCGCGCTCGGCCTGGCCGGCGGAGCGCTCGCCTACTGGACGCTGCGTCTGCGAGGTACGTTCGGGTTGGCTCCCGTGATCGTCTGGTTGATCCTCTTCTCAGCCTTCCTGGGATACGTGCTGGTGAGCTGAGGGCGGCCGCGTGGGCTACGCGAAGCACCCCGGGGTCGACGCCTACATCGACGCGCTCCCCGAATGGCAGACGCGGGTCTGCGGCCGGGTCCGCGACCTGGCACATGCCGCCGATCCGGAGATGGAGGAGACGGTCAAGCGCCGCGTCCAGCCCTACTTCGTGCTCCAGGGAAACGTCTGCGCGCTGCTCGCCGCGAAGGATCACGTCAACGTCTTCCTCTACGACGGCGGCATCGTGCCGGACCCCGAGGGGATCATCACCGGCGGCCACGACAACAAGACGGCGCGCACCGTCGCGGTCCGCGAGGACGAGGAGCTGAACGAGGACGCCCTGCTCGCGATGTTCCGTCAGATCGTCGCCGACAACCGCGCCGGCGGCTGGCGCAAGATCAAGAGACGGAGCGGCGAAGCAGAGCGTCGCGATGCTCGTATGAGCACCGCTGACAGCTCTTCCGCTGCTCGCATCGCTTCGTCGGTACGCGTTGCTCTGCGGGGACCGCGGCCGCAGGTCCGTCGCCGGCGCGAACTCCGCTCTGGGTCTTCGAGCCAGCCCGTTGCACGGCGCAGCGGTCGCGGAGATCGTCGACTTCTACGAGCAGCGGTCGGGGCACGAGCACCGTCGACGTCCTCGTCGTTGACGTTCACCAGCCCCTGCTGCTTCGTGCCGCCGCCGTTACCACCGGGACGTACACCGCGTCGGCGTCCGCCACCGTGGTGCATGCCGTATCGGGAAGGCCGATCTGGCTCGGCGAGCGCGTTGACGCTGACATCGCAGACGTTGGCTGCGACTGCCACGGGAACGGCGATGTCGATGCCCTGCAGATTGACGTTGACGAGCCCCTCCTGGCTCGTGGCCGCCGGCGCCGGTGCCACCAGCGCCAGTGATGCCGCCAGGGTTGCGATGAACGATCCTGCAACTGCTCGTTGCTTCATGGGTCCCTCCTTGGACTGGCCGCCTGCCCATCGCCGTCGGCGGTGGCGGTACGAGCCGTGTAAGCCGAGAACGCTGGGCTGACGTCTTTGGTCAGGCGACCGGATGTCCAGAAATTCCGCGGCCCGTTCACCCATATGTCCCAGAGGCCCGAATCCCGTCATGCAACGGGCGTCTTGAACCTCCTCCTCTGCCGGAGGGGGCTAGGCCTGGAGCTCGGCCAGGGCGCCGAGGACGAGGTCGTCGTGCGCCTTGGGCTGCACCTTCGGGAAGACCTTGGCGACCCTGCCGTCGGGATCGATCAGGAAGGTCGCCCGCTGCACGCCCCAGTACTTCTTCCCGTACATGCTCTTCTCGGCCCAGACGCCGTAGGCGTCGGCCACCGAGTGGTCCGCGTCGGCGAGAAGCGTGAAGCCGAGCCCGTACTTGTCGTCGAACTTGGCGACCGCCTTGACCTCGTCGGGGGAGACGCCGATCACGCGGGCGCCGATCCGCTCGTACTCGGCGGTCCGGTCGCGGACGCCGCAGGCCTGGGTGGTGCAGCCGGGGTGTCGGCGCGGGGATAGAAGTAGAGGACGACCCAGCCGCCGCGGAGGTCATCGAGCGAGACGGGCTCGCCGCTCTGGTCCGGCAGCTCGAAGGCGGGAGCCGGCTCACCCTCGGCGGGCAGCGGCACCGTCAGTCGTCGTCTTCGTCGGGATCCGGCTCGAGCGTGTCCGCGTCGAGGTCCGGCGGCTGATCGTCGGAATCGTGCGCGGCGGCGGTCACCGTCCCACCGGTGGGGTGGTAGGCGGTCTGGAAGGTCTCGAGCGTCTCCGCGAGGGCGGTCTCGTCGACCGGGATCTCATCCGAGATCCGCACCCACTCGGCGCCCTCGAACTCCTCCATGTTGAAGACGTCCTGATCGAGGGCCGTCGAGTCGTCGACGATCACGATCACCTCGGTCTGCGGGTTGAAGTAGGTGCCGGGCTGGTTCGAGAGCTGCTCGAGCTCGTAGATGTCTCCGCTGTCTGCCATCGCTGCCTTTATACCCGACGGGGCGGAGACCGAGGCGCGCTTCGGAAACGAGGACTAGCCGCCCTGCAGATCCTCGAGCTGACGCGCCACCTCGGCGTCGACGTCGAGCGGCTCCTTGCCCTGCCGCGCCCGCCGGGCGTTGCGAGCGACGACGAGCTGGCGCACCTCGGCGATCAGCGCCGGGTCGGCGCCGATGTCGACCCTGGCCGCCGGCGAGTTGATCCGCCTCATCTCGGCGTCGACGTCGAGCGGCTCCTCGCCCCGGGCGCGCTGGCGGTACGCCTTGGCCTCGAGCATCTGGCGGACCTCGGCCTGCTGGACCGCACGGTCGGCCTGCGAATCCGTGAGCGCGCCGCCACCGCGGCCGGCTTGTCGTGGTCCATCGCGAAGGCTCCCTTGCCGATCTCGCGATAGACGGCGCCGGAGCCCGCGAAGGCGATCGCCGCGATCGGGATCGCGACGAGGACCACGATGATGATCACGTCGCCGTTGCTGACGGCCGCCGGCAGCACGAGGTTCAGGGTAGCGCCGTGAGGTGGTGGCCTCGCGAGGGGCCGCTGAGGGGTGAGGCTGGGTTTGGGCTGGGGAGGGGGAGTGGGTGGCCGGCTGCCGGCTGGGAAAACGTATGAATTTGGGCGTAGGACGCCCAAATTGATGCGCTCTTCCGCCTCGGGCGCGTCGCGACCAGACCGTTCCCACGCCCCTCATCAGCTCAAACCAGCCGAGCACCGAACTGCGCCCGACCTCGGCCCGACCCGCCCAGCCTCCGTTTGCGCCCCTCCCGGGCACCGGTTATCCTTTTTCCTCCCGTTGACTGACTGGTCAATCGGTTTTAGCCGCGTGCCGCCCCAAGTGAGTCCCGCCGCCAGATGCGTCGAGGCCCCCGGTGCCGCCGCAGAGCCCCTGAACACCCTGCAAAACGACTTAGAAGGAGCGATCCACGGTGGTTGACTTCACGCTTACCGACGAGCAGAAGGACCTGCGCGAGATGGCGCACAACTTTGCGGCCAAGGACATGCGCAAGGTCGCATGGGAGTACGACAAGGAAGGCACCTGGCCCCAGGACGTCATCGAGAAGGCCTGGGAAGTGGGCCTGATGAACACCCACACGCCCGAGGAGTACGGCGGGCCCGGGCTCGACTACCTCTCCGGCTGCCTGATCGAGGAGGAGCTCGGCTGGGGCTGCTCCGGCATCGGCACGTCGCTTGCCGCCAACGGCCTGGCCTCCGCGCCCGTCCAGCTCGGCGGCAGCGAGGAGATCAAGAAGGAGTACCTCGGGATGCTGACCGAGGCGCCGAAGCTCGCGAGCTTCTGCCTGACCGAGCCGGACGCCGGCTCCGACGTCTCCGGGATGAAGACCACCGCCACCAAGAAGGGCGACAAGTGGGTCATCAACGGCTCCAAGTGCTTCATCACCAACGGCCAGTACGCCGACTGGTACACGGTCTACGCCAAGACCGACAAGGAGCTCGGCCACCGCGGGATCTCCGCCTTCGTCGTCCCGCGTGACGACACGGTCGTGATCGACAAGAAGGAGGACAAGCTCGGACAGCGCGCCTCCAACACCGCCACGGTCACGTTCAACGAGACCGAGATCCCCGTGGGCAACCTCCTCGGCGAGGAGAACAAGGGGTTCAAGCTGGCGATGATGACCCTCGACCGGACCCGTCCCGGCGTTGCCGCGATGGCCGTCGGGATCGCCCGGGCGGCGTTCGAGTTCGCCTGCGACTACGCGAAGGAGCGCCAGCAGTTCGGCGTGCCGATCGCGATGCACCAGGCGGTCGCGTTCATGATCGCCGACATGGCGACCAAGATCGAGGCCGGTCGCCTGCTCACGTGGCAGTCGGCGGCGCTGCTCGACAACGGCCTGCGCAACACGCTGGCCGCCTCGCACGCGAAGCGGTTCTCCGCGGACTCGTGCATGGAGGTCGCCACCGACGCCGTGCAGGTCTACGGCGGCTACGGGTTCATCAAGGAGTACCCGGTCGAGAAGCTGATGCGCGACGCGAAGATCATGCAGCTCTACGAGGGCACGTCGCAGATCCAGCGCCTCGTCATCGCCAAGGAGGTCCTGATGGGCCGCAACGTCAACGAGCCGCTGCAGCAGACCGTCGCGAACGAGTCGCAGCAGGTCGAGGAAGTCGTCCCCGCCTAGGGACGGCCCTCACCCCGGCCACCCGGGGAGATTCAGGCAGGAACCCTCGGGGTCCGCGCCCTTCGCTCTCCGGAGCGGGAGGGAGCGGGCCCCGCGGCGCGTTCGGGGGCGAGCCTGTAGGTGCCGCCGCTCGCGCGCTTGGCGGCGTAGAGGGCGCGGTCGGCCCGGGCGAAGAGCTCCTCGGCGCCGATCTGCTCCTCGATCGTCGCCACCCCGATGCTGGCGATCGGCGCGGTTCCGTCGGGCTCCGGCGCGGCAAGGGCCTTGGCGATCTTCTCGGCGACCGCGCGGGCGTTCAGCGGGTCCGCCTCCGGCAGCAGGATCGCGAACTCGTCGCCGCCCAGGCGGGCGAGCACGTCGCTGGTCCGCAGGACGTGGCTCATGCGCTGCGCCGCCAGCTTCAGCAGGTCGTCACCCGCGGCGTGGCCCCGGGAGTCGTTGACCGACTTGAGGCCGTCGAGGTCCACCGAGAGCAGCGCTCCGCGCCAGCCGTAGCGGCGCGTCCTCGCGAGGTGCCTGCCGAGGTCCTCCTCGAACTTGCGCCGGTTGGCGAGCCCGGTGAGCTGATCGTGGCGGGCGAGGAAATGGAGCTCCTCCTCGATCTGCTTGCGGTCGGTGACGTCGGTGGCCCGCCCGTAGAGCTGCACGTCGTCGTTGCCCGACGCGGAGGCTCCAGCTGAGCCAGCGCCAGCCGCCGTCCTTCGTCTGCCAGCGGTTCTCCAGGACCGTCCCCTCGTCGCCCGCGGCGAGGGCGATCTCGGAGAGCTCGATCGTCCGCTGGCGGTCGTCGGGGTGGACGAACTCGATCGCCGGCCGGGCGCGGAGCTCGTCCAGCGACCAGCCGAGGACGCGGGTCCAGGAGGGGTTCAGCTCGGCGAGCCGGTCGGCCTGGTCGATCGAGCAGAGCATGTCGAGGGAGAGGCTGAAGAAGCTCTCCGTGCGCTCGAGCGAGGCCTTCCGATCGCGCTCCAGCTCACGCAGCGAATGCCGCATGACCAGGGCGAGCGCGATCAGGACCGCGGTCGCTCCCAGCAGGATCAGGTTCTGCGCCGTCTCGGGCGGATCGAGCAGCAGCGCCTGGGCCGTGCTCAGCACGATCAGGGCGAAGATCGTGTAGAGGGCAAGCGATGCGCGCTGCAGGACCGAGGCGACGCCGAGGTCGTTTCGATCAAGTTGGGTGTTCCGTTCCCGTTCCACGCCACTTCCTTGGTGCGCGCTCCAGGCGGATCGCGTTGCCCTCTACACAGGCCCTATCGGGGCCGCGGAGGCACCCCATTAGGACCGGCTGCGCCGACTGGACGCCGTGGGCCCCTATATTCGGGCTGTGGCCGAAGGGCGGGCGAAGCCGGTGGCGGACGCGGTGGCCGAGACGGCCCGCGCCACGGAGCGAACTCGGAAGCGGATCCGCACTCCCGGGCGCAGCGCCGACGTCTTCGGCGGCGAGCTGCGGCGACGCGACGTCGTGCCCCTGCTCGTGCTCCACATCGTCGCCCGCGAGCCCGCCTACGGCAATCGGCTGATCGAGGAGATCGGCGCGATCACCGGCGGCGTGATCTCGGTCAATCCCAACACGATGTACCCGCTGCTCCGGGACCTCGAGTCCAAGGGCCACATCGAGGGGCTCTGGGAGCACCCCGACCGCCGCACGCGCCGCTTCTACTCGATCACCGAGGCGGGCCGGGCCGAATACGAGCGGCTGCGGAACGAGATCGGGCCGTTCCTCGAGTCGATGATCGAGACGGTCACGCTTGATCCAGCGCGAGATCTACGGCGGCGATGGCGAAGACTGAGGCGTCGATCGAGATCGCCGCGCCGCTGGCCGAGGTCTGGGATCTGTACTTCGACGCGCAGCCGGTGGGCCTCGTGGGTCGACGGGTTCGGCTCGGTCGTCCGCTCCGAGGGCTATCCCGAGACCGGGGGCACGCTGGTCTGGCGCTCGACGCCGGCCGGCCGCGGCGAGGTGAGCGAGCGGGTCCTCGAGCACCGGCCCAGGTCCCTGCACCGGATCGCGTTCGAGGACCCCAGCGCCGAGGGCGAGCTCGAGGCCGAGCTCGAGATGCTGCCGGCGGGCGAGGACGAGGGCCGCCTCACCAGGGTGACCCAGCGGCTCGACTACCGGGTCAAGACCGGAGGGCCGCTGCGGGGCCTCACCGACCTGTTCTTCATCCGCCCGCAGATGCGCCGCTCGCTCGAGCGCTCGCTGCGCGAGCTGCGGCTGGAGGCGGAGCGGATCCGCGGCCGCCACGGCCCCTGAGCGAGGCGGAGCCGGGGCGGATACCCTTCGCCTGCCCGCTCCACGAGCGGGATTTCTTTCGCCCCCATCCTCCAGAGGAGTCTCAACTTGTTCGTCTTCAAGGCTGCAGTAGTCGGTGCCGGCACGATGGGCGGGGAGATCGCGCAGGCGATCGCCGCCGCTGACATCGACGTCGTGCTCAAGGACGTCGACCAGAAGTTCGTCGACCACGGCATCGACCACGCCCGGGACGTCACCAAGGGCCAGCTCGACCGGCTGGTCAAGAAGGAGAAGCTGACCCAGGAGCAGGCCGACGCCCGCCTCGAGGAGGTCATCGGCCGGATCGAGGGGACGACCGACTACTCGTCCTTCGGCGACGTCGACTTCGTGATCGAGGCCGCCCCGGAGAAGATGTCGATCAAGCAGCAGGTCTTCCGCGAGCTCGACGAGGCGACGCCCGGTCACGCGATCCTCTCCTCGAACACGTCCTCGCTCTCGATCTCGGAGATGGCCGAGGCGACGCTCCGCCCGGAGAAGGTCGTCGGCTTCCACTTCTTCTACCCGGCGTCGGTGATGCCGCTGCTCGAGATCGTCGAGGGCCCCGAGACCGACCCGGAGACCGTCACCGCGGCGGTCAACTTCGCCCGCAAGATCCGCAAGCAGCCGATCACGTGCGCCGAGGTCCCCGGCTTCGTCGTCAACCGCATCCTCAACTCGGCCGTCGGCGAGATCTGGCGCGCCCAGGAGGAGCAGGGCCTCTCGATCAAGTCGATCGACGAGGGCGTCGCCGCCGCTCAGGTCGCTCCGCTCGGCCCGTTCATCCTCGTCGACATGCTCGGCCTCGACACCGTGATGCACGTCGCCGAGCACCTGCGCGACTCCTACGGGGACAGCTTCTACGTCCACGAGGGCATGCAGAAGCTCGTCGCCGACGGCAAGCTCGGCGCCAAGTCCGGCGGTGACGGCTTCTACAAGGACGGCGAGCCGCAGATCCCCGGGGACGCGGACGCCGACGGCGAGAAGCTGGCTGAGCTGTGGACGATGAAGGCGCTCGTCGAGGCCTGCCTGGTGCTCGAGGAGGGCGTCTGCACGGCGCGCGAGATCGACTTCGGGATGATGGCCGGCGCCGGGCTCGACCCGCGCCGCGGCCTGTTCCCGCCGTTCATGAAGGCCGACCAGACCGGCCTCGACAAGGTGCTCGAGCGGCTCGAGGCCCTCGAGGAGGAGCACGGCGAGCGGTTCGCTCCCCCGGTGATCCTCAAGCGCCTCGTCGCGCAGGGCCGGCTCGGGATCGGGTCCGGACAGGGCTTCTACGCCTACCCGCAGGCCGACGACGGCGACCAGACCGACACGGTCAAGCTCGAGACCCGCGGTGACGTGGCGATCGCCTGGCTCGCCAACGCGCCGATGAACTCGATCTCGCCCGCAGGTCATCAAGGACCTCGGCACGGTCTGGGAGAAGGTCGAGGCCGAGGGCATCCGCGCCGTCGTCATCGCCTCCGCGATCCCGGTGGTGTTCAGCGCCGGCGCCGACATCAAGGCGTTCACGAAGATGGACGAGGCCGGCGGCGCCGAGCTGATCGACCAGGGCCACGCGCTGCTGCGCAGCTTCGGCCGCTCCTCGGTTGTCACGATCGCCGCGGTCAACTCGCTGGCGTTCGGCGGCGGCTGCGAGCTGGCGATGGCCTGCGACTTCCGGATCGCGGCCGAGTCGGCCTCGTTCGGGCAGCCCGAGGTCAACCTCGGGATCATCCCCGGCTTCGGCGGGACCCAGCGCCTGCCGCGGCTCGTCGGCCAGGCCAAGGCGCTCGAGATGAACCTCATCGGCGACGAGATCACCGCCGGCGAGGCCGGCGCCTACGGGCTCGCCAACCGGGTCGTCCCCGACCACCAGCTGCTCGACACGGCGCTGTCGTGGGCCCGCAAGCTCGGCGGGCCAGGCGCCGATCGCGGTGCAGCAGATCAAGGAGGTCTCCGCCCAGGGCGACCTCGACGACGGGATCGAGGCCGAGAAGAAGGGCTTCGCCACCGCGTTCTTCAGCGAGGACGCCAAGGAGGGCATCGGCGCCTTCCTCGGCAAGCGCACGCCGACCTGGAAGGGCGAGTAGCTGAACCCGAAGACCATGACGACGGGGGTCGAGCAGCTCGCCGAGCTGATCCGCTCCTCGAACGGGACGGTCGCCCTGACCGGGGCCGGGATCTCCGTTCCCAGCGGGATCCCGGACTTCCGGACCCCGGGAGAGGGGATCTGGTCGAAGGTCGACCCGATGAAGGTGGCGACGATCGACGCCTTCCACCGCGACACGAGGGCCTTCTGGGACTTCTACCGGCCGCGCTTCGAGATGCTCGGCGACAAGCGCCCCAACCCGGCGCACCTCGCCCTCGCCGAGCTCGAGGGCCGCGGGCTGCTCGAGGCGGTGGTCACCCAGAACATCGACCGGCTGCACAGCGCCGCCGGCACCCGGGAGCTGATCGAGGTCCACGGCTCGATCGCCACGTCGAGCTGCACGAGCTGCGGCTCCTCATGGCCGCTGGAGCGGGTCCCGGAGCTCTTCGACGACGAGGGGATCGCGACGTGCACCGGCTGCCTCGGCAAGGTGAAGCCGGACGTCGTCCTGTTCGGCGAGATGCTCCCGGTCGCCGCGATCGACCGCGCCCGCGAGCTCGCGGAGGCCGCCGACCTGATGCTCTGCATCGGCTCCTCGCTCGAGGTGTTCCCGGTCGCCGGGCTCCCCGACCTGACCCTTCAGGCCGGCGGCCGCGTCGCGATCGTCACGATCGGGCCGACCCCCTACGACGGCGAGGCGGCGATCAGGCTCGATGGCGACGTCGCCGAGGTGCTCCCCGCCGTTCTCGCGGCCCTCTGAGCCTCAGGGCCGCGCGGTAGCCGCTCAGTCGAGCGCGCGGCGGCGCATGGCGGTCTCAGCGGTCGCCAGGGCCCGCTCGAGCGCCGCAGCGTCGATCTCGCCGCCCTCGAGCGCCCGCTGACGGGCGCTCCGCGCCAGATCGGCCGCCTCGGCGAGCCGGGCGCTCAGGTCGTCGCCCCACCGCGCGCCGTCGGTCCTCGTCATCGCCTCGAGGCCCGCGTGGAGGCCGAGGGCGGCGGTGGCCGTCCGCCCGGCGTCGAGGTCGCCCCGGGCCCGCACGATCAGCTCCTCGTGGGCCCCGACCTGCTCGCGGCCGGCGAGCACCGCCGCGATCCGCTCCTGCGGGCGCAGCGCCTCGAGGTCACGACCGGGCAGCTTCAGCCGGTCGCGCTCGGTCAGCTCGCGGGCTGCCTGCCAGCGCCCGTCGGCCACCTCGTCGCCGCTGCCGAAGCCGAAGCGGACGGCGACGGCCCGCGCCGGGTCGACGTCGGCCAGATAGGGGTCTCCCGTGGCGGTGCGGTGCACGTGGAGCGCGCGGTTGATCTGCAGCGTCGCCTCGGCCGCCAGCGGGCCCCAGAGCTCGCGGTCCGCGCAGACGCTGTCGAGCCAGGCCGCGGCCGCGCGCTCGTCGTCGAACGGGCTGGCGCGGATGAAGGTGGCCCTGGTCAGGGGCAGCGGGGTGGGGGAGGGATCCGCCTCGAGCGCCCTGGCACGGCCCCGGCGGATGCGCGTGGCGGCCCGTGCGGCCCCGAGGGTCCGGAGGACGAGCACGTCGGAGCCGTCCCCCCTGCGAATCACGTAGCGGCCGTCAGCGGGGCCGAGCCGACCGGGAAGGTCGAGTTGGGCGAAGGGGAGGAGCGGCGTCAGGGAATCGGAGTGCGGGGCGCTGTCGCGCCTACTCGCCGATGTGCGCGGAGCTTGCCCGGTCGCTCTTCTTCGTGGGCAGCGCGGCGTCGGAGACCTTGGTCGGGACGGTCGGCTGATCGAGCTCTCCGATTCGATCGATGAGCTTGTCCCATTGCACGGAGGAGAGCTGGGCCGCCGCCCTCGTTGAGAGGATCGCCGTTGCTGGTGGTGTCAGGTGTGAAGCCGAGGTGGATGTGGTCGGCGTGGTCGCCCATCGCGAAGGTCGGTCCGCCCATCTCCATCAGGGAGATGATCTGCGCGGGCGCCATCGGGCCCTGGAGCTTGAGCAGCTCGTTGATCACGGCCTCGGTGATGGAGCCGCGACCCTGGTTGCCGAGGATCGGGAGCCCGTTGATCAGCCGCGATGTCGACCGCGTCGCCGGTCGGGTGTGCGCTCAGGTTGCCCGAGGCGGTGTAGAGGGAGCTTCGACCGCAGGCGAGCGATGTCACCGTGACCCGGAAGCCGCGCTGGGAGAGGTAGGCGAGCGAGGCGAGGATCCGGCGATCGGTCAGGCCGCTTGCGATGTCCTCACGGCCGCAGGCGTAGATCTCCAGGTTCGGATCGTTCAGGACCTGCTTCTGCAGCTGGCTCTTCGAGGCGAGCAGAACGTCTCCGACGCTCGCGTCCTCGCCGAACGGGTCCTTGCCGGCAGCGCGGTAGATGGCCGTGGCCTCGAGCAGCTTCCAGCCGTCGAGGATCGGCTTCGGATCGATCGTGTGGGCGCCGCGACCCGCCGGGGTGATTGCGAAGTTGACGTGGGAGGCGAGCTCCGGCTGCGAGGGGCCGACCCGTCCGAGGATCGTGCCGCCGACGACGCGGGCGCCCTTGCGGAGGGGTGCGGTGTCCATCTTGCTGTCGTCGAAGCGCAGGACGCCGGAGAAGTAGGACTTGAAGGTTTCGTACCCGGGCAGGTTCCTGCCCATCATCGAGTCGAGCTGACCGGTGAGGCTGGCGCGGTCGATGTTGGCGGGGCGGCGCGGGAGGGCGAAGAGGCGCTCGCGATCGTCCTCGGTGTTGACCGGCCCGGCGTCCGACGTAGTGGCGGCGGACTGGTCGGAGCCCTTCGCCTCGGCCGGATCGTCCGACTCGAACTCCATGTCGGTGGCGGCGCGCCTGCTCGTTCCGCTGGCCTGGATCTTCGGCTCCTCGTCGCCCTCGCCGGGCGTGATCAGGTCGAAGTCCTTCTTGCTCAGCTCACGATCCTCGGGGACCGGGATCACTTCGCTCACGGAGCCGAGGCCCGCGTAGGTGTACTCGTTGCCGTAGGCGTCGCGCAGGACGACGAAGTTGCCGAGCCTCTTGTTCTCGCCGACCCGCTCGATCACTCCGTCGTTGACGGCGACGACGGGAGCGTCCTCGTCCGCGAAGATGTCGACGCCGCGCCGCGTGGGGGAGTCGCTGACCACGTCGGCGACGTTGCCGCTGCCGCCGCCGGTGCTGGCCCGCTTGCGCCGCCTCGCGCTCGGAGATGTCGTCGGCGTACCGCGCCTTGGCGGCAACCGGGAAGTGAGCACCTTCGGTGAGACCGGTGAGCGAGTCGATCAGGCCGCTCGGCAGGCTGCCGTACTGCTTGGCGTAGAGCAGAACCTCGTCGACGTACCAGTCAGCGTGGTTGTAGGCGAAGATCGCGCGGTAGAGATCCTCCTCGGCGCCGGCGGCCTTGAGGTAGCGGGCCGCGGCGCAGATCGCGTCGACCGGGTTGTACGGATCCTTGCGGCCGTCGCCGTTGGCGTCGACCCCGTACATCTCCCAGGTCGCCGGCATGAACTGCATCCAGCCGAGCGCGCCGGCGGTCGAGACGTTGAGGTTGGTTCCGAAGGCGGTCTCGATGCGGTTGATCGAGGCGAGCACGTTCCAGGGGATCCCGTACTGCGTTCCGCAGGCCTGG
Organism: uncultured Solirubrobacterales bacterium; assembly: GCA_963839535.1. Taxonomy (GTDB): domain Bacteria; phylum Actinomycetota; class Thermoleophilia; order Solirubrobacterales; family 70-9; genus RHKX01. Next base: position 163,980 of record CAWIVF010000011.1, on the reverse strand, counting down.
TAGATGGGGAGCAGGAACGGCGGGATCGAGAACTTGTCGATGATGAAGTTCGGTACGCCGACCGGGGCCGCGCCGACGTCGGCGATGGTGACGGTCGGGTTGGCGTCGGTGGGGGCGCCGTCGGGCGTGCGGATCTCGGGGACCTCGATGGCGTCGGGGTCCTCCTTCTCCTCGTCGGCCTCGTCGCCGCCGAAGGAGTGCTCGGCGTCCGCCTCGTCGTCGTCACCGAAGGAGTGCTCGGGGGACTTGGGGTCCTCGCTGAAGTCATGGACGTCGTCGCCGCTGTCGCCGTCGTCCTCGTCGAAGACGGCCTCGGTCGGCGCCTCCGCGGTGTCGGTCGGGTCGTCGGCGGGCGGTTCGACGACCTCGGTGCCGGTGTCGGCCGGGACGGTCTCCGCGTCGGTCTCGTCGCCGTCGGTCGCGTCGGCGCAGCCCGGGTCATTGGGGAAGTCGGCAAGGCCGTCGCCGTCGTCGTCGATCGTGTTGATACAGAGGGGGAGCGCCTCGGGGGTGGTGGTCGTGGTGCCGGCGGGAAGGTCGACGGAGACGCTGTCGCCGGTCACGGACTGGGCACCGACAGCGCCCGCCGCCAGCACGGCGCCGAGCACTCCGAGTGCGAGGGTGATTAGAAGGCGGTTCTTCATTCGACGTTTGCTCCCACGGATGCAGGCGCAGTGCCACAGTAGGGCACCGGGACCTCTCCTAGGAGCAGGCGAAACCTATCCAGATGCCTGGCGGAATGCAACGGACAACCGTCAGGCGCAGGAGCCCGCCCGCGGGCAGCGTCGTTTCGATCTCCGAGGAGCGTCATCGCAGGTCCCATCGGCAGGCACGCCGAATCGCTTGAAAGCCCCTTGCCTGGGCATTCCCATGCAGTCGATCGGATACGGTGAACTGCATGGACAAGCCATCGAAGGAGATGACGTGAGCGCAGACGGAGGCGGATTCAGGGCGAAGGGCGAAGGCGCCATCGGCGACCTCGCACAGGCGGTGCTCGAGAACCCGCTCTTCAGTCAGGCGCTCGGCAAGGCCCTCGGCGCGGGGGAGCGGGCGGCGCAGGCCCAGCGCGCGGCGCTCGGCGTGGTCGACATCTCCAGCGCGAGCGACACCGAAAGGCTGAGCCGGCGGGTCCGAGCTCTCTCCGATCGGGTCGAGGCGCTCGAGGACACCCTCGACGAGATGCGCCGGGAGCTCGCCAAGGCCCGCCGAGAGGCTACCTCACCCTCTAGTTGAGGTAGAGGTTTCGGTCCAAGGCCTCCGTCGCGGCGGAGGCGAGTCGGAGGAGGGCGGCCTCCATCGGCTCATCCTCGAGCCGCCGCCCCGCGGCCACCCCGACGACGAGGGCCGCGGCCGCCGCGATCCCTCGCCGATGACAGAGGGCGAGCAACGCGGCGGTCTGCAGATCTCCGACCGGCGCCTCCCTGGTGCCGGGGGGCGCGGGAGCGCCCTCGTGGAGGTCGCGGCTGCGGACGAGGACCGGTTCGGTGCCCGCGGCCCCGGCCAAAGCCGCCGTCAGCGCGACGTCCGGCTCGACGACGGCCCCCGAAGCGTGACCCAGGGCCGCGCTCGTGCCGTCCTCGGCGATCGCGCCGGCCACGACGATGCCCGAGCCGAGGGCCGGCAGGGCACCCGGCGCCGTGCAGGTCCCGATCCGGATCGCCCGCCGCAGGCCGAGCTCGGCCAGCTCCTCCAGCACCACGACCGCGCTGGGGCCGCCGATTCCGGTCGCCTGCACGGTCAGCTCCCGGCCCTGCTCTGTATACCCGTGGTATCCCCAGAGCCCGCGGTGGTGGTTGCTCATCCTCGGCTTGACCAGCACGTTCTGGGCGATCGTCAGGGCCCGAGCCGGGTCTCCGCAGAGCAGGGCGTCCGGCGCGGTCGGGGCGCTCGGTCTCAGGTGGACGGGCAAAGCGCGGCCACGATACCCGCGGGCCCGCCCCCGCTGACTAAGCTTGGTGGATGAGCGAGCCCGCGTCAGATGGAGTTCCGCCCGACGACGACGCCCCGGCGCCCGAGCGGGTCGGCGACGCGCTGCGGACCGCGGTCGAGCGCACCCTGGCCGTCACCGCCGACTCGGCCACCGGGACGCGCCAGCGCGCCCAGGGCTTGCTCGACGACGTCGTCCGCCGCGGGCAGGTCGCCCGCGAGGAGGTGACCCGCCGCGGCGAATCGGCCACGGCGAGGCTCGCGGAGGCGATCGGCGAGCTGCGAACCGCCGACGGGGAGGGCCTCGCGGAGCTGCGCGACCGGCTTGCCGCCCTCGAGCGGCGCCTCGCGGTGCTCGAAGCCCGCCATCACGACCAGACTAAGGCTCAAGTAGAGACTGAGAGTAGCCCTGCGAAACCCCTTGAACAAGGGGATCTGGGGGTTTGACATGAGCGGCGGGCGGCGGATCCTCATCGCGGGGATCGGCAGCCATTGGGGCACGGAACTGGCCCTGCGGCTGGAGCGACACCCGGCCGTCGAGGAGGTGATCGGCATCGATGTGACCCCGCCGCGCGCCGATCTCCAGCGGACGGAGTTCATCGAGGCCGACATCCGCAGCCCCGTGCTGGCCCGCCTGATCCCGGCGACCCGTGCCGACACGCTCGTTCACGCCGGCGTCCTGCTCTACCCGGAGCCGGGCAAGCCGGCGCGGGCCCTGCACGACATCAACGTGATCGGCTCCCTCCAGCTGCTGGCCGCCTGCGAGCGCAGCCCCACGATCGAGCGGGTCGTGATCCGCGGCTCCGCCGCGATCTACGGGTGCGAGCCGGCCGGGCCCTCGTTCTTCAGCGAGGAGATGGCCCGCATCTTTCCCCTGCGCACCCGCTTCCAGCGCGACATCGGCGAGCTCGAGGGCTACTTCGAGAACTTCGGCCGCCGCCACCCGCACATCACCTGCTGCATGCTCCGCTACCAGCCGGAGATCGGGCCGGGGCTGCGCACGCCGCTCGCCCGCTACCTGTCGCTGCCCGCCGTCCCGACGCAGCTCGGCTTCGACCCGCGGCTGCAGCTCATCCACGCCGACGACGCGACCGGGGCGCTGCTGCAGGCGACCATCGACCCCATCCGCGGCGCCGTCAACGTCGCGCCGAGCGGCTCGATCTCCCTCTCGCGCGCTCTGCGGCTGGCGGGGCGGACCCAGGTCCCGGTTCCCCATCCGCTCTTCGCGCCGGCGATGGCGCGCCTCGGCAGCCGCCTCGGCGCCGGGACCCTCTACGGGGACGCGGTCCGCCTGCTCCGCTACGGACGCGGCGTGACGAACTCCCGGATGCGGGAGCAGCTCGGCTACGAGCCCCGCTTCGACGCGGCCGGCGCGATCCGCGACTTCGCCCGCACGAGCACCGGGCTGAGGGTGGCGCCCTCGCCCGGCATCGCATCCGTCCTCGAGCGCCTCGTCGGGGCCGGCCGGTGAGCGGACCGCCGCCGATCTCCGCCTTCCCCGAGGCCGGGGCGCGATTCCTGCGCGGGATGCGCGCCGCCGTCGACAACGGCATGGACCCGCTGGCGGCGGCCGAGGCCGCCTCGGCCGAGCTGCCGAAGTCGCTGCGCGACGCGATCGAGCGGATGGCGAGGCGGATGCGCGGCGAGTACCACGAGGACGCCTGGGGCTTCGACGAGGAGTTCGCCGAGGCCGCCTATCCGTTCTTCGAGTTCCTCTACGACCGCTGGTGGCGGGTGGAGGCCACCGGCGTCGAGAACGTCCCCGCCCACGGCCGCGGGATGCTCGTCTCCAACCACGCCGGCTCGCTGTTCCCCTTCGACGCCTCGATGATCACCGGCGCGATCATGAAGCGGCATCCGCTGCCCCGCTGGCCCCGCTTCATGGTCCTGGACTGGGCCTTCGAGCTGCCGTTCCTCTCCAGCTTCATGCGCAAGGTCGGCGGCGTCCCCGCCAGCCCCTACAACGCGACCGGGATCCTCGAGGGCGACGGGCTGATGATGGTGTTCCCCGAGGGGGTCAAGGGCACCGGGAAGCCCTTCGCCGAGCGGTACCGGCTGCAGCGCTTCGGCCGCGGCGGGTTCGTCGAGATCGCGCTGCGGACCGGCTCGCCGATCATCCCCGTCGCCGTCGTCGGCTCCGAGGAGATCTACCCGAAGATCGCCGACAGCCAGCCGCTCGCGAAGCTGCTCGGCGCGCCCTTCCTGCCGATCACCCCGACCTTCCCCTGGCTCGGGCCGCTCGGCCTCGTGCCCCTGCCCTCGAAGTGGCGGATCGAGTTCTGCGATCCGATCGACGTCTCCGACCTGGGACCGGAGGCGGCCGAGGACCGGCGCCTCGTGTTCGAGCTCTCGGAGCAGGTGCGGGAGACGATCCAGCAGAAGCTCTACGAGAACCTGGTCAAGCGCGGGTCGGCGTTTATCTAGGCGCGGAGCCGGCGGGCCCGCAGCGGCGGGGGCGCCGCCTCCGCGGGGTGGGCACGACTGTTGGTGGCCTACCGAGGGAATCGCACCCCCACCTCGCTGAGTGTCGGCGGCACCCCCGCCACTGCGGGCCCTCTCGCCACGATCGGGCCGGCGCCGCCGGCGGCGGTTCGTTTGGGGGGAAGGGGGCCGGCGGTCGGCCGGCTTTGCAGCGACTTTGGCCATTTGCCTTGACTCGGGGCGGTTGGCGGGGATAGCTTCAATTCGCACAACCTAAAAGTAGGCCAGAGTGCCCCGCTTCCCGGCGTCGGCCGACGAGGGAGGGGCGGTGCAAGGCGCCAAAGGCGTCGTCGGCCTCACGGATGCGGGCCGCCTGCCCGCTAGGGCCGACGGGGCCGTTCAACGGCCCCGTCGTGTCGCCTGGAGACGGTTCGGGTAGAACGCTTCGATGAGCCCCGACCAAACGACGATCTCGATCAGCGAGGCGGCTCGGCGCTCCGGGGTCGCGGAGTCGACGCTGAAGCGATGGGCCGCTCAGCGGATCCTCCCGGTCCAGGGCGGCCGCTGGACCGGCGCCGCCGCGGCGCAGGCCCGGGTCGTGGCCAGGATGCGCGAGCGCGGCTTCTCCCTGAGCCAGATCCGCGCGGCCGTCCGCGACGGGCGCCTCGCCTTCGGTTCGGTCGAGGACCTCCTGCCGGCGTCGCCGCGGAACCTGACCCGCAAGCAGGCCGCGGAGGCGGTCGGGCTTCGAGGAGGACCTGGTCGAGCGGATCATGGCCCTCCTCGGCACGCCGATGGCGATGACCGACCGGGTCAGCGAGGACGACCTGCGGGCGCTCGAGCAGATGGCCGGGGTCCTCCACAACGGCTTCCCCCTCGTCGCCCTGCTGCAGCTCGTGCGGGTCTACGCCCAGTCGCTGCGGAAGATCGCCGAGGCGGAGGTCCGGCTCTTCCACCTGTTCGTCCACGAGCCGATGATCCGCGACGGGGTCCCGGCCACCGAGATGGCGGAGCAGATGGAGGCGATGGCGAGCGAGCTGATCCCGACCGTCGCGCCGCTGATGGAGTACATCCACTCGCGCTACCTGCGCTTCTACATGGAGCAGGACGTCGTCGGCCACATGGAGGCCGACCTCACCATCGGCCGCCGCACCCCCGACCGCGTGGCGATGACCTTCTGCTTCGTCGACCTCACCGGCTTCGCCCGCTACACCGCCGAGGAGGGCGACGAGGAGGCGCTCGACCTGGTCGAGCGCTTCGTCGAGACCGTCGAGGCGACCCTGCCCGCCGAGGCGACGATCGTGAAGACGATCGGTGACGAGGTGATGATCGTCTCGCCCGAGCCTCGGACGCTGACCGAGTGGGCGGTGGGCTTCCTGACTCTGTTCGACGAGCGGCCGCAGCCGCGGACCGGCATGCACTTCGGCCACGCGGTCTACCGCGACGGCGACTACTTCGGCGGCGACGTCAACCTCGCCCACCGGATCACCGCCCGCGCCCTCGCCGGGGAGGTCCTGGTCACCCGCTCCGTCGTCGACGAGATCGGCTCGAACGAGTATCTGAACCTCGAGCCGATCGGCCAGGTCGCGCTGAAGGGATTTCCCGAGCCGACCGAGCTCTTCGCGGCCGCCACGGCGAGGTCGCGTCGTTAGCTCCGATGCGGAAAATCCGGGTGATCGCGTACCTATCATCGGCCGCGTGCAGAGCTCGCCGGCGATCGAGGCCCTGGCGGACGTCGTCGAGGCCGGGGGCCTCCTCGACCCGCGGTCGAGCGGCGTCGTGCTCGTCTCCGGCGGCGCCGACTCGGCCTGCGCCGCGGCGGCGCTGAGCACCCTCTGCGGCCCGGCGTCCGTCGCCGCCATCCACCTCAACTACGGCCTGCGGCCCGACTCCGATCGGGACGAGCGCGCCGCCCGCGCGCTCTGCGCGAAGCTGCGGATCGACCTCCACGTCGAGCGGCCGTCCCTGCCCGCCGGCAATGTCCAGGCGCGGGCCCGTGAGGCGCGCTACGAGGCCGCCGAGCGGCTGCGCGCCCGGCTCGACGGCGACTGGATCGCGACCGGCCACACCCGGACCGACGTCGCCGAGACGGTCATCTACCGCCTGGCCGCATCGCCGGGGACGCGGCCGCTGCTCGGCCTCGCTCCTCGCAACGGCTGGGTCGTGCGGCCGCTGCACGCCATCTCGCGAGCCGAGACCCGCGCGGTCGCCGAGGAGGCGGACCTGCCGTTCGTGGACGACCCGACCAACTCCTCGCCGCGCTTCGCCCGCAACCGGATCCGCGGGGAGGTGCTGCCCGTCCTCGCCGAGATCGGCACGGAGGCGGAGCGCAACATCGCGGCGACCCACGCCGAGCTGCACGAGGAGGCCGAGCTCCTGGCCATCGTCGTCGACGAGGCTCTCGACCGCGCCGGCGCCTCGGCGGGAGGGCGGATCTCCGCCGCGGAGCTGAGCGCGATGCATCCGGCGCTGCGCCGCCTCGCCCTGCGCGAGCTCGCCGGGCGGGCCGCCGGCGCGCCGGTTCCGCTGAGCCGCGCGCGCGCCGCCCGCATCGCGCAGCTGGCCGCACGTCCGGAGGGCGGCGAGGTCGAGCTCGGCGGTGGCGTCAGCGCCATCTGCGAGGGCGGCGCCGTCCACTTCAGCGCCCCGGAGGCGGCGGCCGCGGAGCCGCCCGCGCCGGTGCGGATGACGATTCCCGGAAGCGCCCGCTTCGGCGATTGGGACGTCGTCGCCGAGGTGGTGCGGGGTCCGATCTCCCCGGCCGGCCCGACCTCGCGACGCTCGACGCGGCGGCGCTCGGTCCGGAGGTCGAGGTCCGGAGCTGGCGGTCCGGCGACAGGATCAGGCCGCTCGGCCTCGGCGGGACCAAGAGCCTGCAGGACCTCTTCACCGATCATGGCGTGCCTCGTTCGGAGCGCTCTCACCTGCCCGTGGTCACCGTCGGCGGCCGGGTCGTCTGGGTCGCCGGCGTGGCGATCGCCGACGAGTTCCGGCTTCAGCCCGCCTCCAGCGAGGTCGCGATCCTGCGCGCGCACCGGGTCGGGTCACTCGCCCGCCCTGCCCCCTCGGCAACCCAGGTCTAACTTCCTGTATCCCGTTCCGGTGGGGCCCCCTCCCGGGGGAAGCGGACGCGAAGCGGAGCATTTCCCCGGAGTTAACTGCCGCGTGGCCCCCCCGAACGACGGCATCGGCGAGGTCCTGATCGACCGCGAGCGGCTGCACGCCCGCGTGGCCGAGCTCGGCGCCCAGATCGACGCCGACTACGCCGGCCGCGACCTGGTGCTCGTCGGCGTCCTCAAGGGCGCGCTGATCTTCATGTCCGACCTGATGCGAGCCCTGTCGGTCCCCTGCGAGATCGACCTGATGGCGGTCTCGAGCTACGGCTCGTCGACCGCGTCGTCGGGCGTCGTCCGGATCCTCAAGGACCTCGACACGCCGATCTCCGGCCGCGACGTGCTGATCGTCGAGGACATCATCGACTCCGGGCTGACCCTCCAGTACCTGATGCGGAACCTGCGCGCCCGGGACCCGGGATCGCTCGAGGTCTGCGCGCTGCTGACCAAGCCGGAGCGGCGCCGCGTCGATCTGCCGATCCGCTACGTCGGCTTCGAGATCGAGGACCGGTTCGCGATCGGCTACGGCCTGGACCACCAGCAGCGATACCGCAACCTCGACTACGTCGCCGCCCTCGCCGACTAGGTAACGCCGGGAATGCTCCCCGATGCCGCACCGGAACGGGAGATCATGACTTCGGCCTGGGATCGATCACCCGCTGGCGTCCAGATGGTCCAGGCCCGCGAATCTGCCCTGGTACGCTGATCGGGCGCTCCGGCACTCTCCGAAGCCCTTTCCCATGCGGATTCCCAGCGAAAGACAGGCGCGATGAAGCGCATCACGCGCAGCGGTGCGCTCGTGCCGATCCTGATCGTGATCGTGCTCGCGTTCTTCGCGCAGCGGATCATCTCGCCGCCGGCGTCGGGTGACGAGCCGACCTACAGCGACTTCATCGCGGAGATCAACAGCGAGTCCGGGGCCGAGGAGATCGCCTCGGTCGAGATCAAGACGAGCGACAACACGATCAAGGTCATCAAGACCGACGACACGGAGTACGAGACCGGCTACCCCGACTTCACCCAGCAGACGCTCGTCAACACGCTCGAGCAGCAGGGCATCGAGACGACGGTCGCCGGCAAGGGCGGCGGCGGGATCCTCTCCCTGCTCACCTACATCCTTCCCTTCATCCTCATCTTCGCCTTCTGGTTCTTCCTGATGAACCAGATGCAGGGCGGCGGCTCGCGCGTCATGAACTTCGGCAAGTCGAAGGCCAAGCGGATGTCGGTCGACGCCCCCAAGATCACCTTCAGGGACGTGGCCGGAGCCGACGAAGCGGTCCAGGAGCTGCACGAGATCAAGGAGTTCCTCGAGAACCCGAAGAAGTTCCAGTCGCTCGGCGCCCGGATCCCCAAGGGCGTGCTGCTCTACGGGCCTCCCGGCACCGGCAAGACCCTGCTCGCCCGCGCCGTCGCGGGGGAGGCGGGCGTCCCGTTCTTCTCGATCTCCGGCTCGGACTTCGTCGAGATGTTCGTCGGCGTCGGCGCCAGCCGCGTGCGCGACCTCTTCGAGCAGGCCAAGCAGAACTCCCCCTGCATCATCTTCATGGACGAGATCGACGCCGTCGGCCGCCATCGCGGCGCCGGCATGGGCGGCGGTCACGACGAGCGCGAGCAGACGCTGAACCAGCTCCTCGTCGAGATGGACGGCTTCGAGATGAACGACAACATCATCTTGATCGCGGCCACGAACCGGCCCGACATCCTCGATCCGGCGCTGCTGCGTCCGGGCCGCTTCGACCGCCAGATCGCCGTCGACCGCCCCGACCGCAAGGGCCGCAAGAAGATCCTCGAGGTCCACACCCGCGGCAAGCCGCTCGCGACCGAGCTGGACCTCGACGTCCTGGCGGGACAGACCCCCGGCTTCACCGGCGCCGACCTGGCGAACCTGATCAACGAGTCGGCGCTGCTGACCGCCCGCAAGGGCAACCGCGAGATCACGATGGTGGAGCTCGAGGAGGGGATCATGCGCGTGATCGCCGGGCCCGAGAAGAAGACCCGCGTGATGAGCGAGAAGGAGCGCCTGATCACCGCCTACCACGAGATGGGCCACGCGATCGTCGGCCACGTGCTGCCGAACACCGATCCGGTCCACAAGGTCTCGATCATCAGCCGCGGCCAGGCCCTCGGCTACACGATCTCGCTGCCCACCGAGGACAAGTTCCTGACCACCCGCGCGGAGCTCGCCGACACGATGGCGATGACGCTCGGCGGCCGCGCGGCGGAGGAGATCGTCTTCAGCGAGATCACCACCGGCGCCTCCAACGACCTCGAGAAGGTCACCTCGACGGCCAAGCAGATGGTCATGCGCTACGGCATGTCCGAGCGCCTCGGCCCGCGCGTCTTCGGCCACGACCGCGGCCAGCCCTTCCTCGGCCGCGACATGGGCTCCGAGCCCGACTACTCCGACGAGATCGCCCGCGAGATCGACGACGAGATCCGCCGCGTCGTCGAGGAGGCGCACCAGTCCGCCAAGGACATCCTCAACGACCGCCGCGAGCGGCTCGAGGAGATCTCGAAGATCCTGCTGGCGCGCGAGACCATCGACGCCAAGGAGTTCATCGCCCTCATGGACGGCGTGCCCGAGGCCGAGGTCTTCGGCGCCGGACGAGGACGAGGAGCCGGCCGAGGCCGAAGGCCGAGCCCGAGGAGGCGCGACCGGACGCCGGTCGCGAGGGCGCAAGGCCGCTGCCGCGGCCCCGCCGCCCGGGCTTCGCCGGAGGTGCCGCCGAGATGCGCGCCGACCGGCCCGACTCCGACGCCTGAGCCGAGCGCCCGGCGCGCGAGCGCCCGATAATGGCCCCGTGCCGAAGATCATGGGAATCGTCAACGTGACGCCGGACTCCTTCTCCGACGGCGGCGACTACCTCGACCCCGGACGCGGCGATCGCCCGCGGGATCGAGATGATCGACGAGGGCGCCGACATCCTCGACATCGGCGGCGAGTCGACCAGGCCGGGAGCGGCCGAGGTCCCCGCCGAGGAGGAGGCGCAGCGGGTCCTGCCCGTGATCGAGGGCCTCGCCGGCGCCGGCGTGCCGATCTCGATCGACACCTCGAAGGCCGCCGTGGCCGAGCGGGCCCTCGACGCCGGCGCCGCGATCGTCAACGACGTCACCGCGCTCGGCGACCCCGACGATGGCCGACGCTCTGCGCCGAGGCCGGATGCGGCCTGATCCTGATGCACATGAAGGGAACGCCCCGGACCATGCAGCGGGAGCCGCACTACGACGACCTGCTCGGGGAGATCTCCGGGTTCCTCGCCGAGCGGATGAGCCGGGCTGTCGAGGCCGGCGTCGACGAGGACGTGATCTGGCTCGATCCCGGGATCGGCTTCGGCAAGACGGTCGAGCACAACCTCGAGCTGATCGACCGCGTCGGCGAGCTGCGCGAGCTCGGCAGGCCGGTCGTGCTCGGTGCCTCGCGCAAGAGCTTCATCGGCAAGCTCGGCGGCCGCGAGGTGGACGAGCGGCTCGGCGGCTCGCTGGCGGCCGCGGTCGTCGGCAGGCTGCGCGGCGCCGACGTGCTGCGCGTCCACGACGTGCGGGCGACGCGCGAGGCGGTGCTGGTGACCGAGGCGATCATCGGCGACCGGCCCTGGCGCCGCGAGCCCGCCGCGAGCGAGGCCGGCGCATGAGCGGGCCCGCCGACGTGATCGTCGAGCTCAGGGGCCTCTCCGCCTACGGCGCCCACGGGGTCAGCGACGCCGAGCGCGAGGTCGGCCGCCGGATCGTCCTCGACATCTCCTTCACCGTCCCCGCCAGCACCGCGGTCGAGACCGACGACATCGCCGGCACGGTCGACTACGGGGCCGTGGCCGCGCTGGCGGCCGGAATCGTCGCCGAGCGCAGCTTCCGCACCCTCGAGCGCCTCTGCGCCGTCGTCGCCGACGAGATCTCGGAGCGCTTCGGCGCCACCGACATCGAGGTGCGCGCGGCCAAGCCGGAGCCGCCGATCCCGGAGGCGATCGGCGAGGTCGCGGTGACGCTGCGCCGCGGCGAGCCCCGATGAGCCGGGTCGGCTACCTCGGCCTCGGATCGAACGTCGGCGACCGCGCCGGGCACCTGCGCGGCGGGATCGAGCGCCTGCGATCCGCCGGGGTCGAGGTCGACGCGATCTCCGGCGACCTACGAGACCGAGCCGGTCGGGGAGATCCTCGATCAGCCCGACTTCCTCAACGCCGCGATCAGGATCCGCACCGACCTCGAGCCGGAGGCGCTGCTCGACGTCTGCAAGGAGGTGGAGGCCGAGGAGGGGAGGGTCGCCGGCGGCCCGCGCCACTCGCCGCGCCCGCTCGACGTCGACCTGCTCCTGCTCGGTGACATCGAGCTGGAGACGGAGCGGCTCACCCTGCCGCACCGCGAGGTGACGAGCCGGCGCTTCGTCCTCGTGCCGCTGCTCGAGCTCGACCCCGAGCTGCGACTGCCCGACGGCACCGCGCTCGCCGAAGCCCTCGAGGGCCTCGGTGACGGCGAGCGGGTCGAGCCCGCCGGCCGGCTCTAGGCAGCGCGCAGCGGCGCGACCCAGTCGGCCGGGAAGAGCGGCGGCGCGTGGCCGGGGAAGCCCGGCACGTAGCGCTGCGCGAGCTCGGCGGCCGGGCGGCCCTCGATCAGCGGCCGGATGTCGTCGAAGCTCATCAGCAGGGCGATGCTCGGAGCGATCTGGAAGTCGGCAGCGTTCGGCTCGGCGGCCCCGATGGTGCCGGCGGCGATCAGCTCGTCGACGTGGTCGATCAGGCCGGGCAGCGCGGCGAGGTCGGCGCGGACCCGCTCGTCGGTCGCCTCGTTGAACCGTGCGGACATCGCCACGATCGGGGCGGCGGTCGCAGCCGCGACCGAGGCCGGCACGCCGAGGCGGGCGCCCTCGAGGTAGCTGCGCAGCGGCGCGCGGTCGCGCTTCAGCCCGTTCCAGGCGATCCGGCGCGGGACGTCCTGCAGCACCTCGTCGCCCCAGCGCTCGGCCTCCTCCACCCGCGTGCGGAGGTCGGGGTCGGCCGGCATCAGCGGCGGATCGGGGACGAGCTGGTCGAGCCGCCGCGCGATCGCCCGGGATCCCTGGACGCGCTCGCCGTCGATCCGCAGGGCGGGGACGGTCACCCCCGGGAAGCCCGCGGCGCGCAGGATCGGCTTCGACATCACCGCGACCAGGTCGACGCGCTTGTAGGCGATCCCCTTGCGCTCGAGCATCAGCCGGGCCGACCAGCTCGGATGAGAGGCGGGAATCGTGAACAGGCGCGCCTTCACGGGCCGGACTCTATGGATGAGACAATTCGCGGATGCTGCTCGCTGTCGACGTCGGCAACACCCAGACTCACATCGGCGCCTTCGAGGGAACCGACCTCGTCGGCGACTGGCGCTTCGCCACGCGCGGCGACTCGACCGCGGACGAGCTGGCGCTCTCGCTCGTCGGCTCGCTGGAGTTCCGCGATCTCGGTCTCGACAGCCTGACCGGCGCGATCGTCTCGACCGTCGTGCCCCGCCTCGGGCCCGAGTACGAGCGTCTCTGCGAGCGCCACCTCGGCTCGCCCTGCCTGCTCGTCGGCCCGGCGGTCCGGACCGGCATGCCGATCCTGATCGACAACCCGCACGAGCTCGGCTCCGACCGCCTCGTCAACGCCGTCGCCGCCTATGAGAAGGCCGGCGGCCGCTGCCTCTCGGTCGACTTCGGCACCTCGATCAACTTCGACGCGGTCTCGGCCGACGGGGAGTACCTCGGCGGCGTGATCGGCCCGGGCCTCGAGGTCTCGATCGAGGCGCTCGCCAGCCGCGCCGCCAAGCTGCCGCGGATCGAGATCGCCGAGCCCGCCGAGGCGATCGGCCGCAACACCCAGGCGGCCCTGCAGTCGGGCTTCGCCTACGGCTTCGCCGGGCTGGTCGACGGGATCACCCGCCGCATGCTCGCCGAGCTCGGCGAGCCGGCGACCGTGATCGCGACGGGCGGGATGGCGACGCGCATCGCCCCCCTCTGCGAGACGATCGGCGAGGTCGACTCGTACCTGACGCTGAACGGCCTGAGGCTGATCCATGAGCGCAACTGAGCTCGAGACACGGCCGCGAGTCCAAGCGGCCCTCACGGAGCCGTTCGCGATCGGCGACGTCCAGATCAAGCAACAGGGTCCTCCTCGCCCCGCTGGCCGGGATCGGCAACTGGTTCGTCCGCCTCCAGGCGCGGCGCCACGGCGCCGGGCTCGCGGTCTCGGAGATGGTCTCGAGCCACGCCATCCACTACCGCAACGAGCGCACGCTGCGGGAGCTGCTGGTCGTCCATCCGGAGGAGCACCCGGTGGCGATCCAGCTCTTCGGATCCGACCCCGCGATCATGCGCGAGGCCGCGGCCGAGGTCGGCGCGGCGGGCGCCGACATCATCGATCTCAACATGGGCTGCCCGGTGAAGAAGGTCCGCAAGACCGGGGCGGGGGCCGAGCTGCTCGCCGATCCGGACCTCGCGGTGGCGGTGGCGGCTGCGGCGGTCGAGGGCGGCGGCCGGCCGGTCAGCGTGAAGCTGCGGTCGGGCCTCGTCAGCGGCGACCGCTCCGGCGTCGGGCTGGCGGTCCGCCTGGTCGAGGAGGCGGGGGTCTCCGCGATCGGCTTCCACCCGCGCTCCGCCAACATCGGCCACAAGGGGCACCCCGACTACGCGCTGGTGCGCGAGCTCGTCGGCCTGATCGACGTCCCGGTGATCGTCTCCGGCGGCCTGTCCGGGGCGGAGGAGGCACGGCGCGCGTACGAGCTTTCGGGAGCCGACGCGGTGATGATCGCCCGCGGGTCCTTCGGCTATCCCTGGATCTTCGAGGAGCTGACCGGGGCGCGGGCGCACCCGCCGGAGCGGGAGCAGGTCCTCGCCGAGCTGCTCTGGGTGATCGACCGGGCCGAGGAGCACTTCGGCCCCGAGCGGGCGGCGCGCTACCTCCGCAAGTTCTACCCGTGGTACCTGGAACGGCTTGGAATGGGCGCGGCGGAAGCCGATTCCCTCCAGCGCGCCGAGGACCTGGACGAGGCCCGCGCGATCGTCTCCGGCAACCCTCGACCCTGACTGGACGTTCGTCCGGGAACGGCCCGTGGCCGTTGCTATAGTTCCGCGCCGCCAGGCCCGAGGTGCGTCCCCCGAATCAGGGGTACGCGGTCGGGCATTTCTGGTATCTGGGGGCGCCGCCAGGCCCCTCAGCCGATCAACGAGGAAGGGTTCTGAGACCGTGGCGCGAGAGTTCCTGATCACCCCCGATGGGCTCGAGAAGCTCAAGGAAGAGCTCGACGTGCTCAAGACGGACCGGCGCCGCGAGGTGGCGGAGCGGATCAAGGAGGCGCGCGAGTTCGGCGACATCTCCGAGAACTCCGAGTACGACGACGCCAAGAACGAGCAGGCGATGCTCGAGCAGCGGATCGCGCAGATGGAGGAGCGCCTCCGCCGGGCGACCGTCATCGACGAGAAGTCGCTCGACACCAGCACCGTCTCGGTCGGCGTCAAGGTCCACGTCAAGGATCAGAAGAGCGGCGACTCCCGCAAGTTCCAGCTCGTCGGCTCGGCCGAGGCCAACCCCGCCGAGGAGAAGCTCTCCCACGAGTCCCCGATCGGCAAGGCCCTGATGGGCCGCAAGCGCGGCGACGTCGTCACGGTCGAGGTCCCGCGCGGCCCCAAGCGCGAGCTGAAGATCACAAAGATCGAAGCCGCGTAGCTGACGGACTGGGAGGCGCCAGCTCGGCGTCATCGCGGGCCTCACGGCCCTTGGCCGCATCGGCCCACTCTTCCTTGATCTGACGGCTCCCAGCCTCGTCAGCTCAACCTGGTCGAGGTGTAGGTCCATCAGCTTGACGTCGAGGATGCGGCCGAACTTCTCGCCGCAGCGGCGCTGGGTGCCGAACGCGCTGAACCCCAGTGACTCGTGCATCGCCTCGCTGGCCGGGTTCGGCTGGGCGATTCGGGCCAGCAGCACCGCGATGCCGAGCTCACGGGCGCGCTCGATCAGCGCCGCGAGCAGCGCCGTGCCGATCCCCTGGCCGCGATGGCCCGCGTCCACGTACTCGGACACCTCGGCTGTCCGCCGGTAGGCGCCGCGCGGCGACCACTGGCGCAGCGATGCCCAGCCGATCAGCTCGTCGCCCGTCGATGGCGACGAGGACGGGGTAGAGGTCGCCGCGATCGGTCAGCCAGCCGCGGTCGCGGTCGACCTCCATCGGCTCGACCTCGAAGGTGGCGATGCCGTGCTCGATCTCCTCGTTGTAGATCGCGAAGATCCCCGGGAGGTCGGCGGTGGTGGCGTCCCTGATCGTGATCGTGCGCTCGCCCATCCGGGAAGGCTAGCCCCGAGGCGCGCTGCGCATTGACTACGCTCGCCGCCGCGATGACTGAGGACAAGGCCGAAGGCGAGACGAGCGAGGCACCGGCCGCAGCCGAGGAGTCCGCCCTGCTCGCGGAGCGCCGCGCGAAGCTGGAGCACCTGCGCGAGGTGGGGCTCGAGCCGTTCCCGACCGGCCACCCGGGACGCGAGCCGATCGCCGCCGCCCGCAGCGCCCACGAGGACCTCGCCGACGGCGAGGAGACCGAGGATCGCCACATCGTGGCCGGCCGGGTGATGGCGAAGCGGGGGCACGGCAAGGCCGCCTTCATCGACCTGCGCGACGGCACCGGGCAGATCCAGCTGCACTCGCGGGCCGACGTGCTCGGCGAGGCCGATCACGCCCTGCTGCTCGAAGCTGATCTCGGCGACTTCATCGGCGTCGAGGGAGTGGCGTTCAAGAGCCGCCGCGGCGAGCTCAGCCTGCGCATCGAGTCCTGGCGCCCGCTCGCCAAGAGCCTGCGGCCGCTGCCGGACAAGCACGCCGGCCTCTCCGACGTCGAGACCCGCTTCCGCCACCGCGAGCTCGACCTGATCGCCAACCCCGAGGTGCTCGAGCGGTTCAAGCTGCGAGCGCGGACGATCGCCGAGATCCGCCGCCGGCTGGACGACGAGGGCTTCGTCGAGGTCGAGACCCCGGTGCTGCAGCCGATCTACGGCGGCGCGCTGGCGCGGCCGTTCACCACGCATCACAACGCGCTCGACCGCGACCTCTACCTGCGGATCGCGACCGAGCTCTACCTCAAGCGCCTGATCGTCGGCGGCATCGACCGCGTCTACGAGCTCGGCAAGGACTTCCGCAACGAGGGCGTCTCGCCGAAGCACAACCCCGAGTTCACGATGCTCGAGTGGTACGAGGCCTACGCCGACTACGAGGACGCCGCGGTCCGCCTCGAGACGCTCGTCTCCTCGGTCGCCGAGGAGGTCCTCGGCCGGATGACGGTCGAGCGCGACGGGCAGACGATCGACCTCTCGCCGCCGTGGCAGCGGGTGACGATGCGCGACGTCATCGCCGAGCACACCGGCGTGGACCTCGACCAGAAGCCCTCACGGGAGGACCTGATCGCCGCGCTCGGCAGCGAGCCCGAGGCCGGCGCCGGCTGGGGCAAGCTCGTCGACGCGCTCTTCTCCAAGCGGGTCGAGCCGCAGCTGATCCAGCCGACCTTCGTCATGGATTACCCGGTCGAGCTCTCGCCCTTCGCCAAGCAGCACCGGTCCAAGCCGGGCACGGTCGAGCGCTGGGAGGCCTTCGTCGGCGGGATCGAGATCGCCAACGCGTTCACCGAGCTCAACGATCCCGACGAGCAGCGGCGCCGCTTCGCCCAGCAGGCGGAGGAGCTGCGGCGCGGCGACGCCGAGGCGCAGCCCCACGACGAGGACTTCCTGCGGGCGCTGGAGCAGGGCATGCCGCCGACCGGGGGCGTGGGGCTCGGGATCGACCGCCTGGTGATGATCCTCACCGGCGCGCCGAGCCTGCGCGAGGTGCTGCTCTTCCCCGCGATGCGCTGAGCGCTGCGCGCGGCTAGCCCGCGGCGCGGCTCGCGACCGGGGGCGCCGTCTCCAGGTCCATCAGCAGCGTCTCGACGAAGCCGTCGAGCGCCGCCGCCGAGACCCCGGGGGCGGAGACGTTGAGCTCGGTGGTCGCCGTCGGCCCCTTCGGGCCCCGGACGAGGGCGATCTGGTCGCCGCGCGTGCGGCCGTTCCCGGTCAGCATCAGGTGCCCGCCGGTGCCCCCGAAGAGGCCCTCGAAGACGCGCACCGGCTTCCCGGGCAGCCCGGCCTCCGCGTGCTCCGCCGAGAAGCGCAGCGGGTCGACCGCCCGCAGGTCGCGGGACTCGGCGTAGCCGATGTAGAAGGCCTCCTCGGAGGCACGCTTGGCGACGTTCGAGGTGCGCGAGCGAAAGACGAGCGGGCCGATGATCGCGAGCAGGATGACCTGGTAGATCAGCACGACGAGCTTGGGGTTGGGGAGGTTGAGGAGCAGGCCGTAGATGCCGCCGCCGATCACGTTGACGCCGAGCATCCACAGCAGCGTCGTCCGCACGACGCTGGCGAACACGTCGCCGGAGCGGGCGGCGATCTCGCGGCCCTTGGCCAGCTCGGCCTCGACGTGCGCAGGCGGCTCGGTCGGCTCGAGCTTCGGGATCAGGGCCGCGGCGAGGCGGTCGTCCCGTCCCGGCGGCGCCGCCTTGGCCACCGCGCCACCGCCGGCCTCGACCTCCTCGACCGCCTCCTCCCGGATCGCGTCGGCGATCCTGGCGGCGTCGGTGCAGAGCGACCGCAGCGGTGCCGTCTCGCGCAGGTGCTCGTCGCGGAACACCGTCAGGACGCCGTCGCGGAGCTCGGCGCCGAAGTCGCCGGGGCTGCGCTGCAGCCACTCGCAGAAGGCGGGGGAGAAGAGCTCCCGCAGCCAGCCCTCGTCGACTCCCCCGTCGGCACGGACGGCGACGCCCGGGACCGGCTCGACGGTCTTCGCGCCGGGGACGAGGCCGTTCGCGCGCCCCATCTGCAGATACGGGGCGTAGCCCATCGACTCGGGCACGCGCACGATCACGGCCGTGTGCCGGTGCGTCGTGGTCGTGTCGTCGCTGCGGGTCGTGTAGACGGTGTGGGCGATCGTCCCGTCGCGGCCGCCGGGAAGCAGGCCGTGCGCGGCACCCTCGAGCCGCAGGTCGCCGTGCTCCAGGATCGAGCCGATTCGCGGCAGTTCGCCGCCCGAGCCCGCCTCGAGACCGGCGGAATCGGCGAAGGCGGCGAGCCCGCCGGGGTCCTGCGTCGCGGTCATGCCGGGAATCTAGTCGCCGATTGCCGGTGCCGAGCGACCGGCTTCCGGCATTACGCGCAGCTTGCGGACCGTGCGTCCAGGCGGGTTGAGGACCCCCCGGGCCGGGCAGGGGGCCCGTCTATACTTCGGCATTCGCGCAAACCACAACCGGAGGGCTGATCGATCGGCAGGAGCGCGCCGAGAAGTTTGATCAAGTCTCCGGTGGCTGCGCATTCTCTGGACCGGATTAAAGAGGTCCGACCGTTCATGACGAAATAATCAGCACCGCAAGCAAACAGGTCAGGTAGCAAGTGTTCGAGAGATTCACCGAGAGGGCCCGCCAGGTCGTCGTCCTTGCCCAGGAAGAGGCCCGGACCCTCAAGCACAACTACATCGGCACAGAGCACATCCTGCTCGGCCTGCTCCGCGAGGAGGAGGGCCTCGCCGCCCGCGTGCTCGAGTCCCTCGACATCACCGTCGAGCGCGTGCGCGCCCAGGTCGTGCGCATCGTCGGCTCCGGTGAGGAGGTCACCTCCGGCCAGATCCCCTTCACGCCCCGCGCCAAGAAGGTGCTGGAGCTCGCCCTGCGCGAGGCGCTCTCGCTCGGCCACAACTACATCGGCACCGAGCACATCCTGCTCGGGCTCGTCCGCGAGAACGAGGGCGTCGCCGCCCGCATCCTGCTCGACTTCGACGCCGACTCCGAGAAGATCCGCAACGAGGTCATCCGGATGCTCTCCGGCCCGGGCGGTCGCCGCCAGGGCACCAGCTCGAGCTCCAGCAGCTCCGGCGAGGGCAAGAAGTCCTCGAAGCTGCTCGACCAGTTCGGCCGCAACCTGACCAAGCTCGCCGCCGACGGCAAGCTCGACCCCGTGATCGGTCGCGAGACCGAGATCGAGCGGATCATGCAGATCCTCTCGCGGCGGACGAAGAACAACCCCGTGCTGCTCGGCGAGCCCGGCGTCGGCAAGACGGCCGTCGTCGAGGGCCTGGCCGCCAGGATCACCAACGGCGAGGTCCCCGAGCTGCTGCGCAACAAGCAGATCTACACGCTCGACCTGGCGGCCCTGGTCGCCGGCTCGAAGTACCGCGGCGAGTTCGAGGAGCGGCTGAAGAAGGTGATGAAGGAGATCACCCAGCGCGGCGACATCATTCTCTTCATCGACGAGCTCCACAACCTGGTCGGCGCCGGCGCCGCCGAGGGCGCGATCGACGCGGCCTCGATCCTGAAGCCGGCCCTGGCCCGGGGTGAGCTGCAGACGATCGGCGCCACCACGCTCGACGAGTACCGCAAGTACCTCGAGCGGGACTCGGCGCTCGAGCGGCGCTTCCAGCAGATCAAGGTCGACCCGCCGTCGATCGATCAGACCGTGCAGATCCTCGAGGGGCTGCGCGAGCGCTACGAGCAGCACCACAAGGTCAACATCAGCGACGAGGCCCTGCGCGCCTCCGCCGATCTCGCCGACCGCTACATCTCCGAGCGCTTCCTGCCGGACAAGGCCATCGACCTGATCGACGAGGCCGCCTCCCGCCTGCGGATCCGTTCGATGTCCCAGCCGCCCGTCTACCGCGATCTCGAGGAGGAGATCGAGGAGACCCGCCGCGCCAAGGAGGCCTCGATCGAGGCCCAGGAGTTCGAGAAGGCCGCCAACCTGCGCGACAAGGAGCGCCAGCTCACCGCGAAGAAGCGCGAGCTCGAGGAGGAGTGGAACTCCGGCGAGGAGGGCACGCGCCCGGTCGTCGGCGAGGAGGAGATCGCCGACATCGTCTCGATGTGGACCGGCATCCCCGTCTTCAAGCTGACCGAGGCCGAGACCAAGAAGCTGATCCGGATGGAGGACGAGCTGCACAAGCGGGTCGTCGGCCAGGAGGCTGCGATCACCGCCGTCTCGAAGGCGATCCGCCGCGCCCGCGCCGGGATCAAGGACCCGAAGCGCCCCTCCGGCTCGTTCATCTTCCTCGGCCCCTCCGGCGTCGGCAAGACGGAGCTCGGCCGCACGCTCGCCGAGTTCCTGTTCGGCGACGAGGACTCGATGATCCGCATCGACATGTCCGAGTACATGGAGAAGCACGCGGTCTCGCGCCTGGTCGGCTCGCCTCCCGGCTACGTCGGCTACGACGAGGGCGGCCAGCTCACCGAGGCCGTGCGCCGCAAGCCGTACTGCGTGCTCCTGCTCGACGAGATCGAGAAGGCCCACCCGGACGTCTTCAACATCCTCCTGCAGATCCTCGAGGACGGCAGGCTCACCGACGCCCAGGGGCGGACGGTCGACTTCCGCAACGCGATCGTGATCATGACCTCGAACGTCGGGGCGCCGGAGATCGCGCGCAACCAGCCGCTCGGCTTCGCCGTGACCGACGAGCTCGGGACCACCTACGACGACATGAAGAAGCGCGTCATGGGCGACCTGAAGAAGGTCTTCCGCCCGGAGTTCCTCAACCGGATCGACGAGGTCATCGTCTTCCACAAGCTCAGCCGCGACGAGATCAAGGTGATCATCGACCTGCTGATCGGGCGCGTCCGCACCCAGGTCTCCGAGCACGAGCTGCAGCTCGACCTCACCGAGGCCGCGAAGGACCTGCTCGTCGACAAGGGCTGGGACCCGTCGATGGGAGCCCGGCCGCTGCGCCGCGCGATCCAGCGCTACATCGAGGACCCGCTCGCCGACGAGGTGCTGAAGGCCGGCCCGGACTCGATCGAGCCCGGCACCACCGTGATGGTCGACCGCGACGAGAGCGGCGACGAGAACGACCAGCCGCTCTCCCTCGAGCTGATTCCGCCGTCACAGGCGGAGCGCGATCGTCGCGAGGAAGCTGCCAAGAAGGCCGAGGCCAAGCACCCCGTCGGGGTCGGCGCGACCGAGTCCGGCAGCGACGACCAGCCCGGCGACGAGGCCCCCTCGGGCGACGCCGCCGAGTCCGCCGACTCCGAGTAGCCGCCGGCCTCTACCGCAGCCAGCCCGGCGGCCGGCCGCGTTCAGTGGCCGAGCTCGACCGTCTCGCAGTTCGCCGCGACCCGATCCGTGCGGTCGGCGATGGCGATGTCCTCGCCGTCGCCGCAGTTGACCCGGTCCGGGGTGGCGCCGCGGCTCTTGACGAGGTCGTCGCCGGCGCCGGCGCGCAGCTTGTCCTTGGCGCCGCCGCCGATCAGGCGGTCGTCGCCATCGTCGCCGGTGATCGTGTCCTTGCCCGGGCCGCCGCGCAGGCGATCGTTGCCCGCGTCCGCCGCCGACCACGTCGCCGTCCGGTTCCGCCGGCACCGCGGTCGTTGCCCTCGCCGCCGAGCAGCTCGTCGTTGTCCTCGCCGCCGAGGAGGCAGTCGCCGCCGCCCAGCCCCTGCAGGTCGTCGTCGCCGCCCACGCCCTCGAACCGATTGCCGTAGGCGGAGCCGATCAGGGTGTCGTCAGCCTCGCTGCCCACGATCGTCGTCGCGCAGGAGGGTCCGGGCGGCGCGAAGAGCGGGCAGCCGTTGCTGCGGGCCGTCCCCGTGTCGACCGGGCACTGGTCCGCACTGCCGCGGACGCCGTCGCCGTCGAGGTCGGGGCCGTCGAAGGTGAACTCGGCCGTGACCAAGCGGGCCTGGCTCATGGTCACCTGGCAGGTGCTCTGCGCGCCGGCGCAGTCCCCCGTCCAGCTGGTGAAGCTCGAGCCCGCGGCGGCCGTCGCGGTCAGGGTGACGAGCGTGCCGTCGTCGTAGGTCTCGCTGCAGTCGCCGGGGCAGTTGATCCCGGTGGCGGTGACCTGGCCATCGCCGTCGCCCGTGACGGTGAGGGAGAGCGGATAGCGGGCCGGGGCGGCCGCGGTGAAGAACACCTCGGCGGACCCCTGGTTCCCCTCGGCACCGACGTCGTCGTTCCACGCGCCGGCGACGATCGTGCCGCCGTCGGTGTCGACGGAGACGCCGAACTGGTCGAAGCGAGCACCGTCCGGGTCGGTCAGCTTGGCGGTCTCGGTGCGATCGCCGCCGGTGCGGGCGAAGGTGTAGGCGGAACCGATTTGATCGCCGTTGGCGACGCCGATGTAGTCGTGGAAGGCGCCGACGACGATCGTGGCGCCCTGGATGGCCACGGCGCCGCCGAAGTTCTCGCCCGGCCCGCCGTCGGAAGCGGTCAGCTTCGCGGTCTGATTGCGGAGCGCTGCCCCGGTGCTGGCGAACGTGTAGGCGGAGCCCTGCGTGCCGTTGGCACCGATCCCGTCGAAGGGGGCGCCGACGACGACGGTGTCCCCGTCCAGGTCGATGGCGTACCCGAGCTGGTCGCCCTGGGCGCCGTCGGAGGCCACGAGCTTCGCGGTCTCGGTGCGGTTACCGCCGGTGCGAGCGAAGACGTAGGCGGAGCCCTGGTCGAAGTTGGCCCCGATGTCGTCGGTCAGCGCGCCGGCGACGATGGCGCCGCGAGTCGATCGCCACCGCGCTGCCGAGCTCGTCGTCGGCGGCGCCGTCGGAGGCGGTCAGCTTCGCGGTCTGGGTGCGGGCGGCGGCTCCCGTGGTCGAGAAGGTGTAGACGGAGCCCTGGTCGGCGTTGGCGCCGATTTCGTTGCGGAAGGCGCCGACGACGATGGTGTCGCCCTCGATCGCCACGGACTTCCCGAAGCGATCCGAGCGCGGTCCCGTCGGAGGCGGTCAGCTTCGCGGTCTCGGTGCGGGCCGCCGCGCCGGTGGTCGAGAAGGTGTAGGCGGAGCCCTGATCCGTGTTGACGCCGACGTCATCGATGTCGGCGCCGGCGACGATCGTGGTCGCCGTCGATTGCCACCGAATAGCCGAGCCGGTCCGGGGACGCCCCGTCGGACGCGGTGAGAATGCCCGTGTTCAACCAGCTTGCGCCCGAGCGCTCATAGACGTACACGGCGCCCTGGGAGTTGTTCGCCCCAGGTGCCCCGATGACGAGCATGTCGCCATCGATTGCGGAGGAGAACCCGAAGTTGTCGTCAGCATCACCGTCGGGCGCGAGCAGCTCCTGCTGGAGCGCCGACGCCGGCGAGGCGGCGATGAGGAGGAGGACCATCGCGAGCGCGGCGGAGATCGCAAGACCCGCCCACCTGTTGACCCGGTTGCCGTGGCTGTCGTTCATGAGTAGGCCTTCCCCTGCCTCGGCCCTCTTGACCGCGGCTCTGCTCGCTGTGGGGCGACGGTAACCGGGATGGGAGCCGCTCCCGGGCGATTCGCCGAGAAACACATACGGCTCGGGGCGGCAACCGCAATGGCAACGGAAATGCGTAGCTCAGCGCCATGTGACGCCGGTGAGCGACGAGGCTGGCAGAATCGGCGCATGGCCACCCTCCAGGATTCCCGCCGTCTGCCGCGGCACCACGGGCTCGTCGCGCTGCTGGCCCTCGCGGCCCTCGTCGTCATGGGCCTCGGGGCGGCTGACGCTTCGGCCGCCAAGCGGCCCTACGTCTACGTCTTCTCCCTCGACGGACTCGATCGCGATGCCGTGACGGACGAGGGGAGCGCGCCCTTCCTGAGCGAGCTGATCGCAGACGAGAACGGCGCCCGCAGCACGTTCTTCCCGCGCTCGCGCTCGGTGATGGTCGCCGAGACCAACCCGAACCACACTTCGATGATCACGGGCGCGTATCCCAGCCGCCACGGGATCGTCGGCAACGAGTTCGCCACCTACGGAGCCGGCGCCAACGAGAACAGCTGCCCCGCCGAAGGCGAAGTCCGGTGCCGCACCGACGATCATCGACCGGCCAGAGCCCGAGCTGCATCAAGATCGAGACCGCGTTCGCGGCGATGGAGCGCCAGCGTCCCGATCCCGGCCTGACGACGGCCCTGATCATGGGCAAGCCTAAGCTCGGCCGCCTCTTCGCCACCCAGGAGATCAACCCCGGCACCTACGACGCCGACTACATCTGGGCGCCCTGCGACGACGATGAGCCCTATTGCAAGGACGTCCCGACGAACCCAGCGACCGGTTACGCGCTCGATGACTCCGTCGTCATGGACGAGGTCATCAGGACCACGCAGGAGGGAGTCAGGGACGCGGGTGAGGACCGTCTGCCGGACTACACGTTCGTGAACTTCCCCCAGATCGACTCCGCCGGACACGCGACCGGCCGGACGGGCGCGGCGTACAGCACCGCGGTCACACTCGCCGACAACCAGATCAGCCGGTTCGTCGCCAATCAGAAGGAGCTGGGCATCTGGGACGAGACGGTGATGATCATCGTCTCCGACCACTCGATGGACGACACGCCGCAGTTCGCGAAGTTCTCGGTGGAGGACACGCTCGACTCGGCCGGGATCCCCTCGGGCGCCTACGAGGTGGTCGGCAACGGCAGCGCCGCTCACATCTACCTGACCGACCGAACGTCGCCCGGTCGCTTCGACCTGCTGCGGCGGATGCGGGCCGCGCTCGACCCGACGCTCGCGACCGAGGACGTGCTCTACCGCGTGAAGAACCCCGAGGACGGCGGGCGGGCCCACACGATCGAGGCCACCCACCGGGGCTGGGAGCTCGGCGGGCCGCGCTCGGGCGACATCGTGCTGACGACGCGGCCGGGGATCGGCGTCCTCGAGAGCTCCGAGGTCAACTCGTTCCCCTTCAACCCCCTGCCCGGGAACCACGGCAGTCAGTTCACCCGGGACAACTTCTGGCTCGTCGCGGGAGGCGCGCCCGCGATCAAGCGCGGGACCTCGACGCGGCGCGTGACGAATGCCAACGCGGCTGCCACGGCAACGCACCTGCTCGGCGTGAAGCGGCCCGAGGGCGCCCAGACCAGCTGGGCCCGGCAGGCGTTCAAGCCGAAGCTCCTTCCCGGCGGCTAGCCCACCCGGCGATACCGGATGTGCGTCGCCAGCGGCGAGTGCAGCACCTCCACCGGCTCCATGTCGAGGGAATCGACGCCGTCGAAGATCCGCTCGCCGGACCCGAGCAGAACCGGGGCGACGTCGAGCGTGAGCTCGTCGACGACTCCCGCGAGGAGCGCCTGCCGCACGGTCGAGGCGCCCCCCGCGATGTCCACGCCCTCGTCGCCGGCGGTCTCGCGCGCCTGCGCGTAGGCAGCGTCGAATCCGCCGGTGACGAAGTGGAAGGTCGTCCCGCCCTCCATCTCGATCGGCTCGCGGGCGTGATGGGTGAGGACGAACACGGGAGCGTGGTACGGCGGCTCGGGCCCCCACCACCCACGCCAGTCCTCATCCCACTCACCGCGGATCGGCCCGAACATGTTGCGGCCCATCACATAGGCGCCGCGCGGGCGCATGAGCCAGCCGGCCGCCGTCTCGTCGGCCTCGTTGGCGCGCTCGTCGCCCAGGTGCCAGGCGTGCACCTCCTTGCCGCGCTTGCCCAGCGGGTCGTCACGACTCTGGTCCGGCCCGGCGACGAAGCCGTCCAGCGAGATCGACATGTGGCAGGTGGTGTCCGGCACTACGCCGGACGATAGGTGAGGAGGACGACGCCGGAGTCGAAGCGCTTCACGCCCTCGAGCTCCATTCGCAACGTCCCCCTGTCGCCGAGCACGTGGACGTCTCCCTTGCCCCAGACGAGCGGGTTAACGTAGACCTCGTACTCGTCGATCAGGCCCCTGTCCGCGAGCGCGTAGGCGAACTCGCCGCTCCCGTGCATGAACAGGTCACCGTCCACCTCGTCCTTCAGCTTCGGGATCGCCACAGCGAGGTCCCCCTCGATCGCAGTCGCGTTCCAGTCCAGATCGCCTGAGAGGGTGTTCGAGCCGACGTACTTGGCCATCGGGTTGAGCATGTCCGCCCACCTGCCCGACTGCTCCGGCCAGTAGGCCGCAAGCCCCTCATACGTCTTGCGGCCCAGCACGAGCCCGCTTGATCTCGCCTGTCGCTCGAACGAGTAGACGCCGTGGTCGCCGTCGGGCTGCACCCACGGGCCGACCGGGTCCACGACGCCGTCGACCGTGGCCTGCGTTGAAGCGATCAGCTTGCCCATCTCTCGTCTCCTTTTCGGTGTTGCGACGGCCAGCCTGGCGGTCATTTGAGCAGAGTCGGAACCTACTTCTTGCCCAAGCGGGTCTCAGCACCTGGCCTGACGGGTACGAGGTCAGACGTCGGCAGCCTCACGACTACGTAGAAGAGTGGCATCGCCCTTGACGAAGCGAGCCGCCCCCTGGAGAGCGACCCCTCCACGCAGACACGGTTCGGGCCAATCGCCGGGCACGCCGCTCTCGCCTTCCCCGCAGCCGAGGGCCACGACAGCAATCAGCAGAATCACTGACAGAGCCCTCTTCACTGGCGGAACGCTGTTGACCTCCGAGGGGACTCCGCCGAGGTCCGCTTCTCGTCCAAGGGAAGCCTGAACCTCCCACGAGGCACCTTCGACCCGGATCACTGACCTGTGAGGTCAGCAAATCCCGTCGAAGTGACTCACTGAGCAGCTTCGTTGCGGATCGGCCTGCTCTGACCGGGTCAATACGCAATGACGCTCCGGCCTGGCGAACAGGCCTGCATTCCATGCAAAGTGAGCCTGTCCGGCCTCCGGTCGGGGTCTCCGAGGGCGAGAGCGCCCTCATGTAGGCGTGAAACCGATCTGATGGTCCCACCGGGACCCTTAGGTCGGTCTCACCGCCGGCCGCTCGATCGGTGAAGCAGGGCGAAGCACCGTCCTGCGGGCTTGGCAGGATCGACGGATGGCCAAGGCCCGCAGCAAATACGTCTGCCGCGAGTGCGGGCAGGAGACCTTCGCCTGGGCGGGGCAGTGCCCGGGATGCAGCGAGTGGAACACCCTCGACGAGGTCGCGATCGTCCCGGCGTCGAAGCGATCCGGGATCGGCAAGGGCGGCGGTCGCGCCGCGCCGCCGCGCTCCGTCCCCCTGCGCGACGTCGAGTCCCCGCGCGAGGAGCGGCTCGGCACCGGGATCGGCGAGCTCGACCGGGTCCTCGGCGGTGGCCTGGTCCCCGGATCGCTCGTCCTGCTCGGCGGCTCGCCGGGGATCGGCAAGAGCACGATCACCGCGATGGCCCTCGGCAACCTCGCCGCGGCGGGACGCGGCGTCCTCTACGTCACCGGCGAGGAGTCGGCGGCCCAGGTGCGGATGCGGGCCGAGCGCCTCGGCGCCGGCGCGCTCGACGTGCCGGCCCTGGCCGAGACCGACCTCGCCAGCGTCGTCGCGGCGATCGAGTCGGAGCGCCCGCAGGCCTGCGTGATCGACTCGGTCCAGACTCTCCACTCCGCCGACCTCACGAGCGCCCCGGGCTCGGTCGCCCAGGTGCGCGAGGCGGCGAACGCGCTGATGGAGGTCGCCAAGCGCAACGAGTGCGCCCTGATCCTGGTCGGCCACGTGACGAAGGACGGCGCCGTCGCCGGACCGCGCGTGCTCGAGCACCTCGTCGACTGCGTCCTGCTGTTCGAGGGTGAGCGCGAGCGCTCCTACCGGACCCTGCGAGCGCTGAAGAACCGCTTCGGCGCCACGAGCGAGCTCGGCGTCTTCGAGATGCGCGCCGGCGGGCTGGTCGAGGTGGAGGATCCGTCCGCCCGCTTCGTCGGCGAGGCCACCCAGGCGGCCGGCTCGGTGGTCCTCTGCGCGATGGAGGGCACCCGTCCGTTGCTCGTCGAGGTCCAGGCGCTGGTCGCGCCGACCGAGGCGGTCCCGCCGCGTCGCGTCGCCAACGGGATCGACCGCAATCGCCTGGCGATGATCCTCGCCGTCCTCGCCCGCCACGGCGGGGTCCAGGTCGGCGGGGCCGACGTCTTCGTCAACGTGGCGGGAGGAGTCCGGGTCGACGAGCCCGGGGCGGACCTCGCGATCGCCCTCGCCGTGGCGTCCGCGCACCGGGGCGAGCCGCTCGGCGACGGGTCGGGCAAGCCACTCGCCTGCTTCGGGGAGGTCGGCCTGACCGGTGAGCTCCGCTACGTCGCCCACGCCGAGCGCCGGGTGGCGGAGGCGCTCAAGTTCGGGCTCTCGCCGGTCCTCGGCCCGCGTATCCGCGAGGCGCCGGGCGGGATGGCGATGTCGGCCACCCTGCGTGAGGCCCTGGCGGGAGCCCGGGGAGAGCAGCGGGCGCTCGCTCCGCCAGGCCGCCTGACGAGACTGGGAGCCGCTAGGTCAAGGAAGACGAGGCGATGCTGCCTCCGGCAGTGAGCCGAGGATGACGCAGAAATTGCGGCTCCTAGTCCGTCAGGACCGGGGGATTTAGGCGGGTCTGCCATCATTGACTCTGGTCATGGCGCTGGCTCCCTGGGATGACACAACGGTTGCGCTGGTGCACCAGGATCCGAGGCTGCTGAGGGCTCTCGACATGGTCGCTCCCGGCACCACGCTCCGCGAGGGGATCGACAACGTGATCCATGCCTCGACCGGCGCGATGATCGTCATCGGCGAGCCCGAGGAGATCTCGTTCCTGTTCTCCGGCGGTCTCAAGCTGGACGTGGACTACACGCCGGGGCTGATCTACCAGGTGGCGAAGATGGACGGCGCGATCGTCCTCGACCCCGAGGCCAAGAAGATCTCATGGGCAAACGTGCAGCTCATGCCGGATCCGACGATCCACTCCTCCGAGACCGGCACCCGGCACCGGACCGCCGAGCGCGTCGCCAGGCAGACGAAGGCGCTCGTCATCGCGATCTCCGCGCGCCGCGACGTCGTCTCGATCTACCTCGGCGGGACGAAGTACATCCTTCAGGACATCCCGACCGTCCTCAGCAAGGCCAATCAGGGCCTCGCGACGCTCGAGAAGTACCGGCTGCGCCTCGACCGCGTCGCGGCGCGGCTGACCACGGTCGAGATGGCCGGCGCGGCGAGCCTCCACGACGTGCTCACGGTGGTCCAGCGCTCCGAGCTCCTGCTGCGCACCGGCAACGAGGTCGAGCGCTACATCATCGAGCTCGGGTCGGAGGGGCGGCTGATCGAGATGCAGCTCGAGGAGACCGCCTTCGGCGTGCTCGCCGACCGCGCCGCGCTGATCCGCGACTACGCGCCCGACGACTCCGAGGCCACCCTCGACACCACCCTCGCGGAGCTCTCGAAGCTCCAGCACCAGGAGCTTCTGGATCTCGGCCGGCTGGCTGAGCTGTTCGGCCACGACCGCAAGGTGAACCCTCACGACCTCCACGTCTCGGCGCGCGGCTACCGCGCGCTTGGCCGGATCCCGCGCCTGCCGCGGCTGGTCGGCGAGAAGGTGATTCGCCGGTTCGGCAGCCTCGAGGAGATCCTCGCGGCCACCGACGACGAGCTTGCGGCGGTCGAAGGCGTCGGCAAGGACCGCGCCGCCGACATCCGGGAGGGCCTCGACCGCGTGCGCGAGTCCGAGGTCTTCGAGCGGTACCCACTCATATGACGGCGCCACGAGGGCGCCGCTAACCACCAGGAGGCAGACGATTCCCGAGCTAGTTGACGAGATCACTGAAGAGGACCTCGACCTGGAGCACATCCACACCGTGTTCGAGGTCGGCGACAACGTCGTGTACCCGCATCACGGCGCCGGCGTGGTCCACAAGAAGGAGACCAAGAAGCTGCTCGGCGAGGAGCGGGACTATCTGACGATCAAGATCCTGCACAACGACATGACCGTGCAGGTCCCTTGCGAGAACGCAGCGATGGCAGGGCTGCGTCGCGTGATCGGCGAGGAGGACGTCAAGCGGGTGACCGCGGTGTTGAGCGACGACGTCTCCGAGATGCCCAAGAACTGGAACCGCCGCTTCAAGCACAACCGCGAGAAGATCAAGACCGGCGACGTCTTCGAGCTCGCCGAGGTCGTCCGCAACCTCGCGATCCGCGAGATCGAGAAGGGCCTGTCGACCGGCGAGAAGCAGATGTACACCCGGGCGAAGAAGATCCTCGCCTCGGAGTTCATGTACGCGCTCGACACTGACGAGGACGGCGCCGAGGAGTACCTCGACGGCCTCCTCACCGACCGCTTCGGCGCCGGGACCCCCGCCTGAGCGGACCCCGCGCCACTGGCGTGCTGGCGGCCGCCGGCTCCGGGCAGAGGCTCGGAGCCGGCGGCCCCAAGGCGTTCGCCGAGGTCGGCGGGCGCCCCCTGATCGAGTGGTCGCTGCTGGCCCTCGATGCGGCTGACTCGATCGAGTCGATCGTCGTGGCCGCGCCTCCCGGCGCGGAGGACGAGGCGGCGGCCGCGGTCGAACGAGTCCTGCGGGGGCACGCCGGCACGGGTCATCGCCGGTGGAGCCACCCGCGCGGAGTCGGTGGCGCTTGCCCTGGCGGCCTGCGATGGCGAGCTCGTCGCGATCCACGATGCCGCGAGGCCGCTGGTGACCGCCGAGCTCGTGGACCGGATCGTCGCGCGGCTGGCCGCCTCACCCGAGGCGAGCGGAGTGATCGCCGCGGCGCCCATCGCCGACACCGTCAAGCGCGCGGGTGGGCGGAGCGGGGAGGAGGGCGGCGCGACCGTCGCCGGCACTCTCGACCGGGATCTGCTCTGGGCGGCGCAGACCCCGCAGGCCTTTCGAGTCGAGGCGCTCCGCGACGCGCAGGCCCGGGCCGAGGCGGCGGGCGAGCTGGAGCTCGCCACCGACGAGGCCTGGCTGATCGAGCGCGCCGGCGGGACGGTCCTGCTGGAGCCGGCCGGCGCAGGCAACCTGAAGGTGACCACGCCCGAGGACGTGCTGATCGCGGCGGCGCTGCTCGAGGCCGGGCCCTAGCGGCGCAGCATCACGAAGCAGGCCGCGAAGACGAAGGCGACCTGCCCGACGCCGAGCGCGGTGCCCATGTTCGCCGCGCCGAGGGCGGCCGCAAGGGCGGCGACCGCGGCGAAGACGGCAAGCGAGATCCCGATGTCGCCGAGCGCCTTGATCCATCTAGGGTAACCCGGGTGCTCACCGACTACCACGTGCACCTCCGCCCGGACGAGCCGGACACCGCGGCGGAGAGCTACTTCACGAGCGCCAACGCCGAGCGCTACCGCGAGGCGGCCGAGGCGGCCGGGATCGGCGAGCTCGGCGTCTCCGAGCACATCCATCGCTTCAGCCAGGCCCTCGACGTGTGGCGCCATCCCTTCTGGGTCGAGCAGGCGACCGACGACCTCGACGCCTACTGCGAGTTCCTCGCCGAGAGCGGGCTCAGGGTCGGGATCGAGGCCGATTGGGTGCCCGGCGCCGAGGACCGGATCGCGAACCTGCTCGAGCGGCGCGACTTCGACTACGTGATCGGCTCCGTCCACTTCATCGGCGAGGGTGCGGTCGATCAGGATCGCTGGGACGTCTGGGACATCGAGGGCCGCGACGCCGACCGCGTCTGGTCGCGCTACTTCGAGCAGCTGGCGGCAGCCGCCGGATCCGGGCTCTACGACGTGATGGCCCATCCCGACCTGGTCAAGGTGTGGGGCTCCGATCGCCCGCCCCCGGAGCGGGATCCCCGCTTCTTCTACGAGCCGGCGGTGGAGGCGATCGCCGAAGCCGGGGTGGCGGTGGAGGTCTCGACCGCCGGGCTCCGCAAGCCCGTCGACGAGATCTACCCGGCGCCCGCGTTCGCCGAGATGTGCGTCGACGCCGGCGTGCCCTTCGCGCTCTCCTCCGACGCCCACCTGCCCGAGCAGGTCGGCTACGCCTACGACCGGGCCCTGGCCTTCCTGGGTGATCTCGGAGTGGCCGAGATCGCGGTCTTCGAGGGCCGGCAACGGCGGATGGAGGAGCTCGGATGAACGCGCGCGTCGGGATCGGATACGACAGCCACCGCTTCGCGGCGGGCCGGCCGCTGATCCTCGGCGGGGTGACGATCCCGCACGAGCTCGGCCTGACCGGTCACTCCGACGCCGACGTCCTCACCCACGCCGTCATCGACGCCCTCCTCGGCGCCGCGGGGGCGGGCGACATCGGCAGCCACTTCCCGCCCGACGACGAGCGCTGGCGCGACGCCGACTCGATCGAGCTTCTCCGGCTCGCCCTCGCGGCGATCGGTGGACGCGCGGTCAACGTCGACGCGACGGTGATCTGCGAGGAGCCACGCCTCGGCCCGCACCGCGCGGCGATCGAAGCCCGGCTCTCGGAGGCCGTCGGGGCGCCGGTGACGGTGAAGGCCACGACGAACGAGGGCCTGGGCGCGATCGGCCGCGGCGAGGGCATGGCCGCGATGGCCGTCGCGCTGTACGAGCCGTCGTCGCCGCCGATCCGGAGCAGACTTATAAGCTGCAGCCCATGGGGCGCGCGGGGTTCGCACAGGCTGCTGAGAAGGCGGCACGGAAGATTCGGATCGGCCAGCTCGGCAGCATCGTCGACCTCCCGTTCAACCTCCGGGTGCTCACCGACGCCGGCGTGGTCAAGCCGATCAGCCCGGCCAAGCTGGTCGCCGTCGGCTCGACGCTGCGCAAGTGGGGCGCCTCCCCCGCGGCCGGGATCTCCGCCTCGGCGATCCAGCGCCCCGACGAGATCGGCGTGATCGACGAGGCCGGCGAGCTGACGTTCGCCGAGCTCGAGAGCCGCTCGAACGCCCTGGCCCGTGCCCTCCGCGAGAAGGGCGTCAAGGCCGGCGAGTCGGTCGCGGTCATGTGCCGCAACCACCGCGGCTTCGTCGACGCGATCTTCGCCTGCTCGAAGCTCGGCGCCACCGTCCTGCTGATGAACACCGACTTCGCCGGCCCGCAGCTCCACGGCGTGATCGAGCGCGAGCAGCCGCAGGCGATCATCTACGACTCCGAGTTCCAGGAGCTCCTCGACGGGGCCGAGGAGGACGCGCCCGACATCTCGCGCTTCGTCTCCTGGGTCGACGAGGGCGACGAGCCCGAGCGAGCAGACCACCGAGGACGCGATCGAGTCGACCTCCGACGACCCGCTCGACCCGCCCGACGACGTCAGCCGCTTCATCATCCTCACATCCGGGACGACCGGCACGCCCAAGGGAGCGCAGCGCGCATCGCCGGACTCGCTCGCGCCGCTGGCGGTCCTGCTCTCGAAGATCCCGCTGAAGAGCGAGCGCACGACCGTGATCGCGACCCCGATGTTCCACTCGTGGGGCTTCATGCACTTCACCCTGGGGCTGGCGCTCGGCTCGACCTACGTGCTGCGCCGCCGCTTCGATCCCGAGGGGACGCTGAAGCTGATCGAGGAGCACGAGGCCGACGCGCTGATCGTGGTGCCGGTGATGCTCCAGCGGATCATGGAGCTCGACCAGGAGACCCGCGACAAGTACGACCTGCCCTCGCTGCGGATCACCGCCGCCAGCGGCTCGGCGCTGCCCGGCGAGCTGGCGATCCGCTGGATGGACAACTTCGGCGACAACCTCTACAACCTCTACGGCTCGACCGAGGTCGCCTGGGCTTCGATCGCGACGCCGGAGGACATGCGCGAGGCCCCGGGAACGGCCGGGCGCGTGCCCCACGGCACGATCGTGAAGATCCTCGACGACGACGGCAAGCCCGTGAAGGAGGGGGAGACCGGGCGGATCTTCGTCGGCAACGAGATGGCCTTCGAGGGCTACACCGGCGGCGGCGGCAAGGACGTCATCGACGGCCTGCTCTCGTCCGGCGACGTCGGCCACTTCGAGGACAACGGCAACCTCTTCATCGACGGCCGCGACGACGAGATGATCGTCTCCGGCGGCGAGAACGTCTTCCCGCGCGAGGTCGAGGACGTGCTCTCCGACCACGACGCGATCGACGAGGCCGCGGTGATCGGCGTCGACGACGAGAAGTTCGGCCAGCGGCTGAAGGCCTTCGTCGTCCTCGCCTCCGGGAAGGACCTCGACGAGGACGGTGTGAAGGCCCACGTCAAGGACAACCTCGCCCGCTACAAGGTGCCCCGCGAGGTCGAGTTCCTCGACGAGCTCCCCCGCAACCCGACCGGCAAGGTCCTGAAGCGGGAGCTCGCGGAGGACGGCGACGACGACGGCGACGACGGTGGCGCCGACTCGAAGGACGACGTCAGCGACGACAGCGAGTCGAAGGGCGACGACTGAAGCACGATCGGCGCCCGGCTCCGCCGGGTCGTCCGGCAGCCGAGGTCGGCTAGGCCGCGGTGCGCTCGCGCGGGCGAGCGGCGGCCTGCCGGCGTTGACGCTCGGTGACCTTCTTGAGCCCGTGGAGGCTCTGCCGCAGCCGGCGGCCGAGCATCGGCGCGGCGACCCGCTCGGCGACGAGGCCGGCGACCCCGGCTCCGGCGACGCCGTAGGAGTAGCGCAGCTCGACCCGGGTGAGGCCGTTGCCGGCGTCGCGCAGGCGCCAGCGGCCGCGCTGGTCGATCCCGGTGACCGACGACCAGGCGAGATCGCTCTCGCGATCGCACTCGACGACCTCGATCAGCCCGCCGACCTCGGCCGCGCCGACCCTGATCAACATCCGGATCCGGGAGCCCAGGTGGATCTTCTCGGTGGAGCCGTCCTCGAGCTCCCAGCGCGTGATCCCCTCCATGAAGTCGAGGTAGGCACCCGCATCGGTGATCTTGTCCCAGACGTCCGCCCGCGGGGCGCGGATCACGACGGTGGACTTGATCCTCATCCGATCACCGGCAGCCGGCGCTCGGCGGCGAGGCCGTCGAGCGCGTCCTGCATCGCGGTGGTCACGTACTCGTAGACCTCGTCGACGTCGGGATCGGGCCCGAACTGCTCCTCCAGGTCGATCGGCTCGAGCACCTCGATCGTGATCTTCGACGGCAGGGGCAGGTGGCTGAGGAAGTCGCCGACGTTGAGGATCCACGGCAACGCGATCGAGATCGGCAGGACCTTCAGCCGCAGCGACTTGTCGACGCCGAGCAGCTTTGCGAGCCAGTTGCCGTTCGAGAGGAAGAGGGCCGTCTCCTGACCGCCGATCGAGACGATCGGGACGATCGGGACCCCGGCGTCCCGCGCCAGCTTGACGAACCCCCGGCGCCCGGCGAAGTCGACCTTGCCGCTCTCCCAGGAGGGCCTGTGGACCTCCCAGTCGCCCCCCGGGTAGACGAGCACCGCGGCACCCGACTCGAGCGCCTCGCGGGCGTGCTCGTGCGAGGCGCTGACGGTTCCGTACTTACGCAGGAGCGGGCCGACCGGTGAGGCGAGGACCAGGTTGTGGGCCAGTTGGTAGAAGGGCCGCTCGACGCCGAAGTAGGCGCAGAAGGCGACGGTGAAGACGATCGTGTCCGGCGTCAGGTTGCCGCCGGAGTGGTTGCCGACGAGAAGCACCGGGCCCTTCTCGGGGACGTGCTCGAGATTGCGGACCTCGCCGCGGAACCAGATCGTCGAGATCAGCCAGTTGAGCGGCAGGTTCTCGCGGATGTAGTCGGGGTCGCGGTCGTCGAGGTCGGCTGTGAGTCGCGAGCCGAGGCTGCGGGCGACCGGGGAGAGCATCCGGCCGGCGAGCCCCGCCGCCGCGCCGGCGAAGGCCTTCGGCAGCGCCGTCGCCGCCTGGGTGAAGCCGGGACCGTCGTCGTGTCCGGCGCCGTTGGCGGAGGCGGCGGGATCGCCGCCGTTGGGCGCCCCGTTGAGGCGTCCACCGTGACCGTTCGTGCCGGCCTTCCCCCTGACAGCATCGGACATAGGGACCATTCTATGCCCGCTCGGCCGAATAGCATCGGTTGGTGCGCGAGATCCGGATCAGGGACACCCTCAGCGGCGAGCCCCGCGTCGTCGAGCCGGGCGCGGACGGCAGCGTCGGCATCTACGCCTGCGGACCGACGATCTACGGCCCGATCCACATCGGCAACGCCCGGCCGTTCGTGATCCCGAGCCTCCTGAAGCGCTACCTGGTTCACGAGGGATACCGGGCTCGCCTCGTGATCAACCTCACCGACGTCAACGACAAGATCTACACCGCCGCCGCCGAGCGCGGGGTGCCCTCCGACCGCCACGCGGAGGAGATGATCGCCGCCTACGTGGCCGACACGGACGCCCTGGGCCTGGGCCGGCCCGACGACGAGCCGCGGGCCACCGAGACGATCGGGCCCATCGTCGGCCTGATCGAGACGCTGATCGAGGGCGGCCACGCCTACGAGTCCGGGGGTGACGTCTACTTCCGCGTCCGCAGCTTCCCCGCCTACGGGCGCCTCTCCAACCGCGATCCCGACTCGATGGACCAGGGCGAGGAGGCGGGGGCGGCCGAGCTCAAGGAGGCGCCGCTCGACTTCGCGCTCTGGAAGACGCGCAAGGAGGGGGAGGACACCTGGTGGCCGAGCCCGTGGGGAGAGGGGCGGCCCGGCTGGCACATCGAGTGCTCGGCGATGGCGGAGGAGCTGCTCGGGGTCGAGTTCTCGATCCACGGCGGCGGCTCCGACCTCGTCTTCCCCCACCACGAGAACGAGATCGCGCAGACCGAGGCGGCGCGGGGGAGGCCCCTCGCGAAGATCTGGATGCACAACGGGATGGTGCAGGTCGGGGACAGCTCGAAGATGTCGAAGTCCCTCGGCAACATCTTCCTGCTCGGGGAGGCGATCGCCGCCTACGGCGCCGAGGCGGTCGTCGGCTATCTCGTCTCCGGGCATTACCGCCAGCCGATCGTCTTCGACGAGGCGGCCCTCGAGCAGGCGGTGGCGCGCAACGAGCGGGTGCGCGAGTTCTTCCGCAGCGGCGGCGGCGAGGAGAGCGAGCCCGCCGATGGGGTGATCGCCCGCCGGGAGGCCTTCCTCGCCGCGCTCGCCGACGACTTCAACACCCCGCGCGCGATCGCCGAGATGTTCTCGCTCCTCGCGGAGGCCCGGGCGGGCCGAGGCGGCCGGAGCGCGATCGGTCCTGCTCGAGATGCTCGGCCTGCTCGGCCTGGAGTCGCTCGGCTCGTCCGAGGACGCCGCGCCCGACGCCGAGGCCGAGGCGCTGCTCGCCGAGCGCCAGGAGGCGAGGGCGGCCAGGGACTTCGCCCGGGCCGACGAGATCCGCGATCGACTCGCCGCGCTCGGCTACGAGGTGCGCGACGAGGCGGGCGGCGCGCGCCTCGTCCGCCGCGGCTGATGGCCAACGACTTCATCTACGGCCGCAACCCGGTGGCCGAGGCCCAGCGCGGACGCCGCCGGGTCCACCGGGTGTGGACGGCGGAGGACACCTCGCCCGAGGAGCTCGACCCGCCTCGCCGGCTCCCCCGACCATCAGGGCGTGGTCGCCGAGGTCGATCCCTACCCGTACGCGGACCCGAACTCGCTGCTGCGCCGTCCCGATGCCCTCGTCGTCGCGCTCGACCAGGTCCAGGACCCGCGCAACCTCGGCGCGATCTGCCGCAGCGCCGAGGCCGCCGGCGCGAGCGGCGTCGTCATCCCCGAGCGCCGTGCGGCGTCGGTGACGGCCGCCGCGTGCAAGGCGTCGGCGGGGGCGGTCGAGCACCTGCCGGTCGCGCGGGTGCGCAACCTCGCCGACTGGCTGGCGGCCGCCCGCGACGCCGGCGGCTGGATCTACGGGGCCGACGCCGAGGCGGAGGCCGGGTACCAAAGCCTCGACCTGAGTGGGAGGGTTGTCCTCGTGCTGGGGGGCGAGAGCGCGGGCCTGCGGCCGCGCGTGGCCGCCGGCTGCGACGCCCTGGTCGCGATCCCGACGGTGGGGAAGGTGGGCTCGCTCAACGTCTCGGCGGCCGCGACCGTGCTCCTGTTTGCGGCTTCCCGCGCGGGTTCGGGGCGCCCGAAGGGGTAGCGGGGGATGCGGACGGCATCCCTTTCCTGCAACGCGGATTGCAAGCCGCGCAGGTTCTGGGTTGACAGAACTCCGCCCATGAATAGACTGCCGCCCAAGCAGTAAGGGTGAACTAAAGGTCGAGGTTGACCTGGAGTGCGCTCGAGGAGACATATATAAGGCGCGCCGCCTGGGGAGGTAAGGCGTCACGGCCCTTCGATGGAGGAGGACAACGTGGCTGCAACCACCCAGGAATTCGCTCGGATCCCGGCATCAGGAAACGTGATGCGCGGCGCCGAGCCGAATGGAGAAGTCAACGACGCGTACCTCGTCGCCCAGGCGAAGCGCGGCGACAACGTCGCCTATGACCGGATCGTCCGCAGGTATCGCGGGTTCGTCCGGCTCAAGGCCTCGTCCTACTTCCTCCTCGGAGGAGAGTCGGACGACCTGATCCAGGAGGGCCTGGTCGGCCTCTACAAGGCCGTCCGCGACTTCCGCTCCGATCGGGAGTCGAGCTTCCGCAACTTCGCGGAGCTCTGCATCACGCGGCAGATGATCACCGCGGTGAAGACCGCCAGCCGCAACAAGCACGCGCCGCTGAACCAGTCGATCAGCTTCGCCACGTCGCCGACGGCGTCGGGTGAGGGCGAGTCGACGCTCGAGGAGATCCTGCCCGGCTCCAACGTGGAGGACCCGGCCAGCAAGGTGATCTCGACCGAGGAGCTCGGCAGCCTGGTCGAGTGCCTGACGTCGGTGCTCTCCGAGCTCGAGAGCGAGGTGCTCACCTGCTACCTCGACGGCCGCTCCTACGAGGAGATCGCCGATCGCCTGGCGTGTGACACCAAGACCGTCGACAACGCCCTGCAGCGCGTGAAGCGCAAGGTCTCGACCCACCTGCTCTCCCGCGAAGTCCTGCACTAGGACGGTTTCCCCCTCCTCCTCGAGCTGAAAGGCCGGGCGTTTCGCCCGGCCTTTTTTCTGTGCCGGCACCCCCGGAGGTTCATGGCCGGGCGGGAGGGTGCCGATCCCCGAGCGGCCACGCTTACGGTGGCCGCTCGGGTCCGGCTCAGCAGCCCTTCCGCAGGTTCAGCTTCTTGACCTGGCCGCGCTCGATGTAGAGCTTGCGGGTCCCGGTCACCTTCCCCTTGCGGGTCCGGCAGGTGATCGTCCAGCGCTCCTCGCGTGACTCGATCCGCGGCGACGGTCCCTGGAACGTGACCGTCCCGTCGTAGGGCTCGACAGCGGCGAAGTTGACCATCCGGACGACGTACTTCGCGCCCTGCTCGAAATCGTCGCCGGAGATCGTCGCCTGCTCCGAGCTGCCCGGCGCTCCGGTGGCGCTGGCGCCGACCGGCTTCTTCTCGCCGAGCGAGCTCCCATCGCCGTCGGAATCGCGGAACACCTTCATGTCCCAGTCGGAGGCGGGCGTCGCCCACTCGATGTCGATGACGGCCGAGTCGTTGTCCCGGCCCTGCTGGTCCGGCACCGTGAACGGGTGGTCGTTCCAGCAGGTCGCGTCCTCGGTGTCGGCGTCTCCACACGGCGTCGTCGTCGCCGGCGTTCCGCTGAACTGAATCGGCTCGCTCGGTGGGCCGTCCGCCTTGCGCCCGCTCGACTGGGCCACGAGCGGCCGCGTCGACGGGTTGATGTTGAACTTGAAGCGGCCGTTGCGCTTGACGCGGACGGTCGACGACAGGTGGTCCTTGAACCGCCGGATCTCGCCGGGCTCGCCGCTGGCGTCCTGAACCGGGGACGTCGGCGTCTTGAACGTCTTGGTGATCGTGATCCTGCCGCGCTTCGGCCCGCGGCCCTTGATCACCGAGTGGCTCTCGCTTCTTCGAGGACGAAGTTCGCCAGGTGGTAGTAGGCGGCGCGGTTACCGCCGCCGCCGTCGGCCATCGGCGAGGACCCGTCCCACTCCGCGACCGTCATGTCGTACGGCGGGTGGAAGTTGCTCTCGCCGATCTCGAACGTGTAGCCGAGGGCGCCGGTCGCGTAGTACGCCCAGTCCTCGGTCGATCCGGTCGTGTCGTAGAGGCCGTACGCCGGCTGGTTCACGTAGCCGTTCTCGGCCGCCATCTTCGCGCCGATGCGCTTGAAGATCTTCTCGTCGACCGGCTCGCCCTGCGAGGCGATCCCCGGGGGACGCAGGACCAGGCCGGTGAAGGTGTGGTTCGTGATGAACGCCGTCACCTGGCGGTGCGAGATGAACGAGCGGATGTTCTTGGTCTCCGGCTCGGAGAACGGACCGGGGCCGCGGTAGTCCTCCGCGGTCGGGTCGGTGCTGGCGCCGGGGCCGCCCCAGAAGCCGCCGTAGTTGCGGTTCGGGTCGACGCCGATCGAGGCGGCGCCGCCGGCGGGCTGGACGCAGCTGCCGCCGTTGCTGTCATCGGCGAATCGGCAGTTCTTGCGCCGGTACTCGTTCGGGTGGCTGACGATGTTGACCGTCTCCTGGGTCTCGTCACCGCCGCGGCCGCCGGCCGCGCCCTGGAGCTCGCCCGCCTCCCGCGAGGCGTTGAAGCCGTCGGGGTTGACGACCGGGATGATCACCGTGCGCGTCTTCTTCACCAGGCGGGTGGCGCGCTTGTCGCCGGACTTGAGCCCGTCGATCAGCTCGTAGGCCCACTCGAGCGCGTGCTCGCCCGAGGGCCACTCGCGCGCGTGGTGGAGGCCCATCTGCATGAAGATCGGCTTGCCGTCGTTGACGGCGCGGACGCGCCGGGTGATCTCGATCCCCTGGACCGTGCGGCCCTCGTAGGTCTTGTAGGGGAGGTTGAAGACGCGGACCAGCTTCGGGTTCTTCTCGGCGAGCGCCTTCATCTCCTCGCTGTAGTCGAACAGGCGCCGGTAGGTGCCCGTGCGGCCGCTGGGGAGCCCCGTTCCCGCCGGCGCGCGCCGCGCGGGCGGCGGAGCGGTCGACGGGCTGCGGATCGGTCAGGTCCTCGACCTTGGTCGTGTAGGGGAGGCCGATCTTCGCGAGCGCCTCCCGGTCGTCGGCGCCGTAGGCGATCACGTCGACGTAGCCCGGGCCGACGCTCTCGGTCACGTCGAGCCCGGTCGCGGAGAGGGCGGCGTAGCGCCTCGTCATCCGGGACCGAGACCCGCAGCAGTGAGGGCGGCGGGGTCGCTTGGTCGCGCTCGATCGCGGTCACCGTCACGTCCAGCTGCGGCGAGCCGGAGGCTCCCGGCAGCGCGCAGGCCTGCACGATCAGCGGCTCGTCCTCGAAGGCCCAGCCGCCGGCGACCTCGTCGGAGCCGGTGTAGGCCGAGCCGGCGACGGTGTCGCCGCTGCCGGCGCTGAAGATCGCCAGGTCCCAGTCGCCGCTGCCGCCGGAGAGGGTCGCCTTGATCCCGCCGAGGGCGGGGGAGACGATGCGCTCGCTCCAGGTTCCGGCGCCGTCGAGCGGCCGGTCGGTGCAGGAGTCGGCGGCGATCGAGCCGGTCGCGTCGATGGACCGGGAGAGGAGGGTCTCCTCCGCCTGGGCCGGCGCGGCGAGCGCCGTGAACGCGGCGAGCGCCGCCAGCAGGAGCCTCCGGAAACCCCGTGAGCCTCGTGAGCCGATCGACATGCAGTCCTCCCCGCGTAGCAATTCAGTTTCGAGGCGCGACCCAGCCTGCCGCGCGGTGGAGAGGCTATCCAGGCTCCCCGGTTACCGAAGTTGCGCGCATGAAATCCGGCATCGATAGGCGCGAGAGCCGGAGACGGGGATCGAACCCGTGACCTCCTGTTTACAAGACAGGTGCTCTGCCAGCTGAGCTACTCCGGCGCGTCCCCGAGGATAGGGCTGTGGGAGGGCGCCGCCTCGCCCGGCCATGTAACTGCCCGCAACGGGCGCGTGTACCGCTCCGCGGTGGGTGATCAGGGAGAGAGCGGGCCCAGCGGGGCCGAGCCGGAGGTCGTATCCGAGCAGCCGCGCCGCGCGCCCGAGACGGGCGCAGCGGAGCGGATCGGCGAGGAGCGGATCGCCTCCTACCACGAGTACACGCGCCGCAAGGGCGTCAACTGGTTCATCTACCTGATCGCGCGCCTCTTCCTGCAGCCCGCCTTCCTGATCTGGTTCCGGCTCGAGCGTCACGGCCGCGAGCACGCCCGCGTCGACGGCGGCCTGATCGTCGCCGCCAACCACCGCAGCTTCCTCGACCCGTTCCTCGTCGGCGTCGTCGCTCCCCTGGCGCAGGCCGATCCACTACGTCGCCAAGGTCGAGCTGTTCGAGAAGCGCTGGCAGGGCTGGGTGCTCAACCGCCTCGGCGCCTACCCGGTGCGGCGAGGGGAGGCGGACCTCGAGACCGTCGAGACCTCGCGCCGCATCCTCGAGCGCGGCGGCGCCGTCTGCATCTTCCCGGAGGGCACCCGGATCCGCCGCGGCTCGCTCGCCGCGCCGCACCGCGGCGTCGGCCGGCTCGCGCTCGAGACCGGCGCGGCCGTGATGCCGGTCGCGGTCCACGGCTCCGAGCACGTCCGGGACGGCTGGCGCATCCGCCCCCGCAAGGTGAAGCTGCGCGCGGGCAAGGCGATGACCTTCCCGCGCACCGAGAACCCCTCGCCCTCGCTCGCGGCGACGGTCACCTCGCGGATCTGGCCGAACATCGAGCTCCAGTGGGAGTGGCTCGGCGGCCTGCCGCCGATGCGCAAGGCGGCCGTGATCGGCGCCGGCAGCTGGGGCACCGCGGTGGCCGTCCTGCTCGCCCGCGGCGGCGTCGAGGTCGAGCTCGGCTGCCGCACCGGCGAGCAGGCGGAGAAGATCCAGGCCGATCGCGAGAACTCCTACCTCCCGGGGATCTCCCTCTCGGACTCGATCACGGTCAAGCGCGCCGCCGACATCGAGATCTCCGCCCTGGACCTCGTCTGCCTCGCGGTGCCCTCGGCCGCCCTGCCCGCCGCCGTCGGCGCCCTCGGCGACCGGATCGGCAGCCGCACCGCCGTGCTCCTGCTCAGCAAGGGGCTGGTTCCTCCGCTCGGGACGCTGCCCGCGGCATACGTCGACGAGCGCCTGCGCACCCGCGCGATCGCCTCCCTCGGCGGCCCCGCCCACGCGAAGGAGGCCGCCTCCGGGACGGCCGCCCTCGCGCTCGCGAGCCGCGACGAGGACCTACGGGCGCAGCTCGGGGACGTCTTCGACCGCGCCGGGCTGATCTGCGAGCGCACCGGCGACGTCGTCGGCGTCGAGATGGCCGGCGCCGCGAAGAACGCGGCATCCCTGGCCGCCGCGGCGGCCGAGCCGCACGGCCTCAACGCGGCGGGCATCGCCGCCGCGGAGGTCTGGCGCGAGTGCGTGGCGTTCGCGGTCCTGCGGGGCGCGGAGCTCGAGACCTTCAACGGGCTCGCCGGGATCGGCGACCTGACCGCGACCGTGCTCGCGCCGGGCAGCCGCAACCGCCGCGCCGGCGAGCTCCTCGGCAGCGGCGTCCCCGCCGAGCAGATCCCGGAGCGGATCGGCCAGGCCTCCGAGGGCCTCGACTCGGTGCCGCTGATCGCCGCCGCCGTCGAGAGCGCCGGGGTCGACGCCGGCGGGCTGAGCGGCCTGGCGGCGCTGATCGAGGGGGAGCTCACCGCGGTGGAGTGGGTGGCCGGCCTGCGCCGGGCCGAGCGGGCGAGGAGCGCGGCGTGACCGGCATGGGCACGGCACTAGGCTCCGCGTGTGGAGGAGAGCGAGAGTCCCGCGCCCGAGGGCGAGTCAACCGCGGCCGCGACGAACGGCTCGGCGCCGTCGAAGGCGCAGCTCAACCGCGACTTCGAGGGCCTGTACCGGGACCACCTGCGGGACGTCTATTCCTACTGCTACTACCGGATCGGCAACCATCACGACGCCGAGGACCTGACCGAGCAGACCTTCCTCCAGGCCTACCGCCACTTCGAGCGGGCGCAGCGCGAATCGGACGGCAGGCCCCTGCGGCCGTGGCTGATCCGGATCGCCCACAACCTCGCTGCGAACTACCACCGCGACAAGGCCCGGCGGCCGACCGCCGCCCTGGACAACGTCGAGCCTCCGATGCATCCCCACGGAACGGTGCGCGTGGCCGAGGGTCGCGAGCGGATGCGCCAGGTGATCGCCGGGCTCGAGCGGCTCAACGACGACCGCCGCGAGGCGCTGATCATGCGCTTCTCACTCGGCATGTCGAA
This sequence comes from uncultured Solirubrobacterales bacterium, assembly GCA_963839535.1. Taxonomy (GTDB): domain Bacteria; phylum Actinomycetota; class Thermoleophilia; order Solirubrobacterales; family 70-9; genus RHKX01. The sequence continues at coordinate 119,884 of CAWIVF010000011.1, read as the reverse complement.
CCGCGAGATCGCCCGCGCGCTCGGGCGAACCGACGGGGCCACGAAGGTGCTGATCCATCGCTCGATCAAGCAGCTCGAGGAGGAGCTGGAGGCCGCGGGAGCGGGCGATGACTGAGCGAGCCCGCCCATCGATGGACCTCGAGTCGCTGCTCGCCGACGCGCTGCGGCCGATCGAGCCGCCCGAGCGGGTCAGCGGCCGGGTCGAGACCACCCTCTCGAAGCTGACCGAGGCCGCCGCGAGCGAGCTGACCTGGTGGGCCGACGAGTTCTCGGACGCGGAGCTTCAGTCGCTGCGCGACCCGCGCAACTGGGTGCGCCCGATCGCGGCCGCCGCCGTCGGCGGCGTCGCCGGCACGGCGCTCGTGCTCATCGAGGTTCGCCGGCGCCGCCGGAACGAGGGCCTGCGGGCGCTCGCCGGCGAGCTCCGCCACCGCTTCTAGCCGGGTTGCTCATCGGGCTCGCCGTCCTCGGCGCGTTCCCGCTTTCGCTTCCGCTCGCGCGGCTTGCGCTTCGGGACCGCCGGCAGCGCGCCGTCGATCGAGCGCGGCGAGGAGGCCGAGGCCACCGAGGATCAGGTGAAGGGCGTTGTCGGCGTTGCCGAGCGGGAGGGTGTCGAACAGCGAGCCGATGCCCCGCTCGGTCTCCGCCAGCCCCCAGAGCCCGAACACCAGGTAGAAGACGCCCAGGCCGAGCGCCGTGGCGCGCGGCGAGCGCGGCCCGAGGGCCAGGGCGACGATGCCCGTCGCGACGTAGACCACGTTGCGCCAGCCGTTCACGTTGAGGATTCCGGCCAGGTCGTCGGAGGTGAGCTTGTCGCCGGTCCCGAAGCTCGCGTCGTAGAAGAACCCGAGCACGCCGAGCAGGGCGAGCCCGACGCCGGCCAGCGAGCACGTAGAGGCGGGCGGGGCCGGGACTCCCGCTCTCGCGGGGCTGCTTGGGCTTTTCGGGGTCGGCCATGGCGCGCGTCCACCCGGTGATCCGGGGCGACGCCCACAGCGTATGTTGAAACCGATGAGGAATGCCCCGGATCAGCCGTTCGACGCGACTCGAGCGTCTCGCCGACGAGGAGCTCATGGCGATCGTCGACCGCAAGGACGCGACGGCCTTCGAGGTCCTCTACGACCGCCACGGCGGCGCCGCCTACTCGCTCGCCTACCGGATCGTCGGCAGCAAGACCGCGGCGGAGGACGTCACCCAGGAGGCCTTCCTGTCGATCTGGCGCAGCAACGCCCGGTTCGATCGGGCTCGCGGAAGCGTCCGCTCCTGGGTCCTCAGCGTCGTCCGCAACCGCGCGATCGACGCCCTCCGGCGCGGCTCCGGCCAGGCGCCGCAGCTCGACCACGACGACGCCGGCGTGATCGAGTCCAGGGCCGCCGAGGAGCGCACCGACACCGAGGCGATCCGGCGCGAGACCTCCCGCGAGCTCCGCGGGGCCCTCGAGCAGCTTCCCTCCGACCAGTCGCAGGTGATCCAGCTCGCCTACTTCGGCGGCTTCAGCCACTCCGAGATCGCCGAGATGCTCTCGATGCCGCTCGGCACGGTCAAGGGCCGGATGCGCCTCGGCCTCGAGAAGATCCGCGCCCATCTGGCCGAGGCCTTCAACACCGAGGGCGCCTTTCCCGGCTACGAGCTGCTTCCCGACGCGGCAGGGCGTCCTCATGAGCGAGCACGGCGCCACCTGCGAGGAGCGTCACGACGACCTCGCCGCCTACGCGCTCGAGGCGCTCGATCCCGCCGAGGCGCGACGGCTGGAGGCCCACCTCGAGGACTGCGCCTCCTGCGCGGAGCGTCTGGCCTGGCTGCGGCCGGCGATCGACGTCCTCCCGGTGACGGTCGCCCAGCAGGACCCGCCGGCCGAGCTGCGCGAGCGGCTGATGGCGGCGGTCCGTGCGGATGCCGCGGCCGGCGCCGCGCCCGCGCCTTCCCGCGGCCGACGCGACGCCGCCGCCGTCGCCGGCTTCGCCTGCCCGGCTTCGGCGAGTTCGGCCTGCGGCCGGCCCTCGCCGGCATGGCCGTCGTCCTGCTGCTCGCCGCCGGGATCACCGGCTACGCGCTCCGCGGGGAGGACGGCGCGAGCTCCGAGCAGACCTACGCCGCCCGCTCGACCGAGGGCAGCACCCTCGCCGGCGGCACGCTCGTCGTCGACGGCGACGAGGGCTCGCTGGAGGTCCACGGCCTGCGCTCCGACCAAGCGCGACGAGGTCTACCAGGCGTGGGTCCGCGAGCAGCCCTCGGACGGGCGGCTCGATCAAGCCCTCCTCGGTCTTCGTCGTCGCCGACGACGGCACCGGCGCGGTTGCGATCCCGCACGGGCTCGAGAACGCCGCCGAGGTGATGGTCACCCGCGAGCCCAAGGGCGGCAGCCAGCATCCCAGCGAGTCGCCGCTGATCAGCGCCGTCATCCGCTGAGCTACTCGCCCTCCCGGCGCACGGGCGGCCTGATCTAGGGTCCCCCGATGCCCACGACCACCTGCTACCGGCACCCCGACCGCGAGACCGGCGTCGCCTGCTCCCGCTGCGGGCGGCCGATCTGCCCCGATTGCATGACGCCGACCTCGGTCGGCATGCGCTGCCCGGAGTGCGCGGGGGACAAGACCGAGGTGCGCCGGCCGGCCCTCGGCGCCATCTCGGGCCCGGCGCGGGCGACGATGGTGCTGATCGCGGTCAACGTCGCCGCCTTCCTCTTCGAGATCCTCGGCGGCAGCGGCGGCTTCCAGACCGACAGCCGGTTCTTCGCCGACGGCGCCCTCTGCGGCAACGCGATCGGCGACGGCGGCGTCTGTGGCGGGGGCGGGCTCCTGCTGCGGAGCGACGGCGGCGAGTGGTGGCGCATCGTCACGTCCGGCTTCCTGCATGGCGGCGTCTTCCACATCGCGCTCAACATGTTCGCCCTCTACTTCCTCGGCCGGTACCTCGAGCCGACCATCGGGACCGCCCGCTTCGTCGCGATCTACTTCCTCTCGCTGGTCGCCGGCTCCGCCGGTGCCCTGCTGATGAGCGAGCCCTACCAGTTCACGACCGGCGCCTCGGGCGCGATCTACGGCCTCTTCGCGGCGACCCTGATCGTCGCGCGGCAGCGCGGGCAGGACCAGATCGTCCAGCAGCTGATGTTCATCCTGCTCTTCAACCTCGTCTACTCGTTCACCGCCGCCAACATCAGCGTCGGCGGCCACCTCGGCGGGCTGGTCGGCGGGGCGATCGGCGCCCTCGTCCTGGTCGAGGCCTCGCGCCGGCTTCCGCGTGACCGCAGGCTCCCGGTCGAGCTCGGCGCGATCGCCGCCCTCACGATCGCCGCCTTCGCCGCCGCGGTGGTCATCGCCACCGCGGGCGTCTCGCTCTAGGCCCTCCCGGCGTCCACCGCGCTCCACCGCAGCGAACCCGGCGCAGCGACGCGATCGGGATGGAGCAGGTGGCCGAGCAGCTCGACGCCGTCGGCCAGCCGCGGGCCGGGACGGGAGAAGGACGACGCGGCGTCGACCGCCCACAGCCTGCTCGCGCCGAGCTCGGCGAGGCGGTGCCGGTGGCGAGCGGCCTCCGCCGCGGCCTCGTCGGCGTAGAGGCCGCAGGGCATGACGACCACCGCCTCGGGCCGGGCGGCGGCGATCTCGTCCCAGCCGATCTCCCGCGAGCGCTCACCGGGCTCGGCGAGGACGTCGACGCCGCCGGCGGCGTCGATCATCTCGGGCAGCCAGTGACCGGCGCAGTACGGCGGATCGAGCCACTCGAGGGCCGCGACGCGGACCGGCTCAGCGTCGGCGGTGGCCGCGCGGACGGCATCGATCCGCGCGCTCAGGTCCCGCCGCAGTCGCTGCTCCCGCCGCCGGGTCGCCCGCCGCCTCGCCGAGCTCGACGGCGTCGTCGAGCACCTCGCCGAGCCGCGACGGATCGAGCGACAGGACCCGCGGCCGCTTCGGCAGCCGCGCGGCGATCGCCCGCACGTCGTCGCTCGAGACCGCGCATACCGCGCACACCTGCTGGGTAACGATCAGGTCGACGTCGAGTTGCTCCAGGCGGTCGGTGTCCAGCGCGTAGAGGGACTCGCCGGCGCCGACGCGGGCGCGCACCACCGCATCGATCTCCCCGGGGTCGAGGCCGGCCGGGATCATGCTGCGGGTGAGCCGCGGCAGCTCGGCGACCTCGGGCGGCCAGTCGCACTCGTGCGTGACCGCGACGGTGCTCGGCCCCAGCCCGAGGGCCGAGAGCATCTCGGTGGCGGATGGAACGAGGCTCGCGATCCTCATCGGCGGCGGCCCGGCCGCCGCTCGGTGGCGCCGGGCGCCGCTGACTATAGAGTCGGCCCATGGCGATGGAGGAGGACCAGATCGAGGCCCGGCTCGCCGAGCTCGACGGCTGGAAGCGCGAGGGCGACGGGATCGTCCGCGAGTTCGATCGCGGCGACTTCGTCGGCTCGATCCGGTTCGCCGAGGCGATCGTCGAGCCGGCCGAGGAGATGGGTCATCACCCCGATCTCGAGATCTCGTGGGCGACGGTGCGCGTGCGGATCACGACGCACTCGGAGGGCGGCCTGACGCCGGCCGACTTCGAGCTCGCCGAGCGGATCGACACCATCGCTTGAGCGGGGCTCCGTGAGGCTGCTGCACGTAGTCGGGACGCGCCCGAACTTCGTCAAGATGGCGCCGGTGATCGCCGCCCTGCGGCGCGCCGACCCGGACGGCCACCACGTACTGGTCCACACCGGTCAGCACTACGACCGGATGATGTCGGGCGTCTTCCTCGAGCAGCTCGGGGTGCCGGAGCCCGATCACATGCTCGGCGTCGGGTCCGGAACGCACGCGGCGATGCTCGCCGCCGTCCTCGAGCGGATCGGGCCGGTCCTCGAGGCGGAGGCGCCGGACCTCGTGATCGTCCCCGGCGACGTCAACTCGACCCTTGCCGCCGCTCTCGCCTGCGCCCACCTGGGCATCCCGCTCGCCCACGTCGAGGCCGGGCTGAGGAGCTTCGACCGGACGATGCCGGAGGAGGTCAACCGGGTCCTGGTCGATCAGATCTCCGACCTGCTCTTCACGCACTCGGCCGAGGCCGAGGCCAACCTCGCGAACGAGGGGGTGGCGGCCGACCGGGTCCGCTTCGTCGGCAACACGATGATCGACTCGCTCGTCGCCCTCGAGGATCGGTTCCGCGACCTGGGCGCCTGCCGCGAGCACGACGTCGAGCCCGGCTCCTACCTGCTCGTCACGCTGCACCGGCCCGCGCTCGTCGACGGGGACCTGCTCGGGCCGGCGATCGAGCGCCTCGGCGAGGTCGCCGCCACGATCCCGGTGCTGTTCCCGGTCCATCCGCGGACCCGCGCCGCGCTCGCGGCGTCAGCGGTCGAGCTGCCGCCCGGGCTGCGGCTGACCGAGCCGGTCGGGTACCTCGACTTCCTCTCGCTCGAGGCCGATGCGCGCGCCGTGCTCACCGACTCGGGCGGGATCCAGGAGGAGACGACGTACCTCGGGCGTGCCCTGCTTCACGCTGCGCGACAACACCGAGCGGCCGGTCACGATCGAGCTCGGCACGAACCGGCTGCTCGGCCTCGATCCGGCCCGGATCGGGGAGATCCCGGGGCTGCTCGGGGAGGGGCGCGGGGCGCCGGGGGAGCCGCCCCCGGGGTGGGACGGCCACGCCGCCGAACGGCTGGCGACCGAAGTTGCGGGGTTTCTCAGCGCCTGACGCGAAGTCCGCCGACCGAAGCTGCGATATTCCCGCCCCGTGGCAAGCCTCAGCTTCGCGCCCAAGGACCGAGTCTTCTTCGACCTGCTCAAGGAGTCGGGCCAGAACGCCCTTCGCGCGGCGACGATCCTGCGGGACATGCTCGCGACGTGGCCCGACGGCGCCGAGTCGCTGAACCGCGAGGTCTTCAAGGCCGAGCAGGAGGGCGACCGGATCACCCACGACATCATCAAGCGGCTCAACTCGACCTTCGTCACGCCGTTCGACCGCGAGGACATCTACGGGCTCGCGACCCAGATCGACGACGTCGTCGACTACATCGAGGAGGCCGCCGACTTCCTCGGGCTCTACCAGATCGAGGCGCCGATGCAGCAGTCCCAGGCGCTCGCCGAGGTGCTCGTCTCCTCCTGCGAGCAGCTTGCGGCGGCGCTTGCCGGCCTGCGCGGGTTCAAGGGCCTCGACGACCACCTGATCGAGATCCACCGGCTCGAGAACGACGGCGACCGGATCTCCCGCGACGCGGTCGCGTCCCTCTTCGCGAACGGCATCGATCCGATGGTGGTGATCCGCTGGAAGGACATCTTCGCGGTGCTCGAGAAGGCGATCGACGCCACCGAGACCGCCGCCCACATCATCGAGGGCGTCGCGATCAAGAACGCGTGAGCGGGTCGCCCGGGGTTCGTCGTGGAGAGTGACCTCGTACTGATCATCGTCGTCGCCACCGCGCTGACGTTCGACTTCACCAACGGCTTCCACGACACCGCCAACGTCGTCGCGACCTCGATCTCGACGCACGCGCTCTCACCGCGGGTGGCCGTGGGGCTCGCGGCCATCCTCAACTTCGTCGGCGCGTTCATCTCGATCGAGGTGGCGGCGACGGTCGCCAAGGACGTCGTCCAGGCCGGGGCGATCACTCCGACCGTGATCTTCGCCGGCCTCGTCGGCGCGATCGCCTGGAACCTGATCACCTGGTACTACGGGCTCCCGTCGAGCTCCTCCCACGCGTTGATCGGCGGGGTCGTCGGAGCGGCGCTCGCCGCCGTCGGGACCAGCGCCGTGATCGGCGAGGGGCTGACCAGCAAGGTCCTGATCCCGGCGGTCCTGGCGCCGATCTTCGCCTTCGCGATCGGCGTCCTCTGCATCAACCTCGCCTACGGGATCTGCGGACGGCTGCGGCCCGGTCCCGCAACGCGCGGGTTCCGGCTCGGGCAGATCGTCTCGGGCGGGATGCTCGCGATCGCGCACGGGACCAACGACGCGCAGAAGACGATGGGCATCATCACGCTGGCCCTGATCGCCAACGGCAACCTCTCCTCGGAGGGCTTCGAGGTGCCGATCTGGGTGATCGTCACGTCGGCCTCGGCGATCGCCCTCGGCACCTACACCGGCGGCTGGCGCATCATCCGGACGATGGGCACCAAGATCATCAAGATGGACTCCGCCCAGGGCTACTCCGCCCAGGGCGCCGGAGCGGCGGTGATCCTCGCCTCCTCCCACTACGGCTTCCCGCTCTCGACCACGCAGGTGATCGCCGGCGGCGTGATGGGCGCCGGTGCCGGCAAGCGCCTCTCCGCGGTCCGCTGGGGCGTTGCCGGCAACCTCGTCATCGCCTGGGTCCTGACCCTCCCCGCCTCGGCGGCGATCGGCGCGGCCGCCTACGGCTTCTGCCGGATCTTCGGGTCGGGAGCGGTCGGCCCGCTGATCGTCCTGGTGGTGGCGATCGCCTTCGGCCTCGTCCTCTTCGCCCGCCGCCTCCGCGACGCCCAGGCGGTGCCGGCGTGAGCGGGCTGAGCGGGCCGCTGAGCGCCAGCGTGGTCGACGGTCAGGCCCTGCTCGACACGGCCATCGCCTCCCTGGTCGCGGCGGTCGTCGTCACCCTTGCCGCCTGCACTGCGATCTACGGCTTCGCGATGGCGGCCGAGATGCGGCGCGAGGACCGCGGCGGCGCCGCGCTTGCCGCGGGCGCCCTCGGCATCGTCGCCGCGCTCGCGTTCGCGGCGGTGATCGTCCTGGGCATCATCGTCATGGTCAAGGGCTGACGGCTCCGGCGCCGCGGTCCGTCAGGATGGACGGGTGAGCCCCCTCCGAGTCCTCCGCAACATCGCGATCGTGATGCTCCTCGCGCTCGCCCTGGCGGTCCTGCCGTCGGGCGGCAACATCGCCGAGGGCGTGATCACGGCGCTGGGGCTCATCCTGCTCGGGGCGATGGCGGCGCTGGCGGTCCGCGCCTGGCGCGAGAGCGGCCTCGCCCGCGACGCGATGACCGACCGCCAGCGGGGCCTGATCTACGGGTCGCTCGGCGCGATCGCGCTGATGATCGCCGGCGCCGACGAGCTCTTCGACTCCGGCCCGGGCACGATCGTCTGGATCGCGGTGATGGTCGGCTCGGTCTGGCTGATCTACAACACCTGGCGGGACGCCCAGAGCATCTGATCCGGCGGGCCGGTCGGCTCTCGGCACGCTTCCGCCGCTGGGCTGCCACGCGCGGTCCGAAACCGGGCACCGCCGCCCGCCTAGCGTCGGCTCATGGCCGGCGAGGCGACACGCGAGCGGGAGGCGGGGCAGGCCTCGGTCTCCCTGATCGCCGTCGTACCCGGGCTGATCGTCGCCGCGCTGGCGGCGATCCAGTTCGCCCTTGCCGGCCACGCGGCCCTCTCCGCCGCGAACGCAGCTCGGGCGGCGGCGCGTGCCTCCTATACGGGGGCTGACCCCACCGCCGCCGCCCGGGCGGCTCTTCCCGATGCACTGGCCGGCGAAGCCCGGGTGCTCCGGCGCGACGACCGGATGGAGGTGGAGGTCGCGGCGCCGCGCGCGCTCCCCTTCCTGCCCCCGATCGTGGCCGCCGCCTCAGCCGATCTCGGCCCGGCCGGAGGGGCGCCCGGTGGATAGGGGCAGCGGTCAGGCGCAGATCGAGCTGATCGCGGGGATCCCGATCCTCCTGCTCGCGGCGCTGATCGCCCTGCAGCTGCTCGCGGTCGGCTATGCGCAGTCCCTCGCCGACGGAGCCGCCGAGGCCGGCGCGATCGCCGTGGCCGACGGGCGCACCGGAGCCGAGCGGGCGGCTCGGGCTGCGCTGCCCGGCTGGGCGGAGGGGCGGGTCGACGTGCGCGCGGACGGGGGAGAGGTGAGCGTCGCGCTCGACCCTCCGGCGATCGTGCCCGGCCTGTCCGGCCACCTCGGGGTCTCCTCGCGCGCATACGCCCGGCCCGCCGCGGACGCCGGCGGATGAGCGATGCCTCGGCTGATCGTCTGCGCGGCCGCCGGGGACGCACGCGGGCTCGAGGCCGCGGCCGCCGCCGTCGCGGTGGCCGCCACCCCGCTGACGGCGGAGTGGCCGGGCACGCTCGTCCTCGACCTCCGCGCCGAGGCCCGGCCACCCCGAGGGGCGCTGCTGGCGGCGGGCCACGCGCGTTCGCTCGAGGCCGCCTCCCGGCAGCTCGGTGGGCTGCGCGCGGCGGCACGCGGCCGGCTCTGCTTCGCGACCGCGGCCGAGCCGGGCGACGGGGCGGCCGGCCTGGCCTCGCTGCTGGGCCACGGCATCGAGCCCGGGCTGCTCCTCGCTCTCTGCGATCCGGTCGACTTCCGGGCGTGCCTCGACGAGGCGCGCGAGCGCCGTCCCGCGGCGCTGGTCAAGGCGGCACCGCGGTCCCGGCGGGCGCTGCTCGCGCTGCTCAGCCGGGAGCTGGGGGAGGAGCGGGTCCGGCTCAAGGTCTGGGTTCCGCCCATCGGTCTGATCCCGGGTCGGCGAGCCCTCGCCGGCCTCGAGCCCGGCGGCGAGTCCGGTCGGCGGGCCGGCCGCTTCGCGGCCCAGCTGCTGGGCCCGCGGGCGCGGGCGCGACCGCGGCAGCCGATCGTCCGGCTCGCGGCCGAGGAGGCGCAGGCGCTCCCGGCGGTTCTCGCGATCGCGCTGCTCACGATCGCGGTCGCTCTGATCCTCGCTTGCGATCGGCGGCGCGGCGACCGCCAAGGGGAGGCTGCAGCGGTCGGTCGACCTCGCGGCGCTCTCGGCGGCGCGGTCGATGCGCGACGACTTCCCCCGGCTCTTCGTGCCGGCAAGCCATCCCGACGGAACGCCGAACCCTGAGCACCTCGAGCGCTCGGTCTACCTCGACCGCGCGCGGGAGGCGGCGCTCGAGGCGGCGGCGAGAAACGGGCTCGACGCGGACCTCGTCGCGGTCCGGTTCCCGGACGGGTCGTCGTTCGCGCCGGTGCGCGTGGTCGCGCGAGGCGGACACGCGCGTCGAGGTGGGCGGCGTCGCCTCGGGCAGCACCGAGGCGAGCGCGGAGGCCGAGATGAGCCCGCAGCCGACCGCGGCCGGCCCGCCGACCGTGGCGAGCGGCGGCGGCTACTCGGGTGTGCTCGCCTACCGGCAGGGCAAGCCGATGCGGCCGGACGTCGCGGCGGCCTTCGACCGGATGGCCGCGGCGGCCGGCCGCGGACGGGCTCTCGCTGGTGATCACCTCGGGCTACCGGTCCGACGCCGAGCAACGGGTGCTGTGGGAGCAGAATCCGGACCCGCGGATGGTCGCGCCGCCCGGCACGTCGCTGCACCGCTGCGGCACCGAGCTCGACCTCGGCCCGCCCGAGGCGTACGGCTGGCTCGCCGCCAACGCCGGGCAGTTCGGGTTCCTGCAGCGGTATTCGTGGGAGGCCTGGCACTTCGGCTACACGGCGGGCCCACCGCCGTGCTCCGCGGATGGGGAGCGGGTCGGCGCCGAGCCCGACGGCGGCTCGGCGGGCGGCGAGGGCCTGCCCGGGTTCGTCCCCGAGCGGTTCCGCCGGCCGCTGATCGAGGCGGCGTCCCGCCACGGCGTCTCGGCCGCCCTGCTGGCCGCGCAGATCATGGCCGAGTCGAACTTCAACCCGGCGGCCGTGTCGCCGGCCGGCGCGCAGGGCATCGCGCAGTTCATGCCGGCCACGGCTGCCGCCTACGGCCTCGACGACCCGTTCGACCCGGATGCGGCGATCGACGCGCAGGCGCGGATGATGGGCGAGCTGCTCGCGCGCTTCGGCAGCGTCGAGCTCGCGCTCGCCGCCTACAACGCGGGGCCCGGGGCGGTGGAGGCCTGCGGCTGCGTCCCGCCGTACCCGGAGACGCAGGCCTACGTGGTGAGGATCATGGGGCTGCTGGAGGGGGCGGGGGAGCTGATCGCCCCGGCGCCGGCGCTCGAGGTGAGGCTGGTGGCCTGAGCACCCGGTTGTCTAGGCTGCCCGCATGGCGATGGTCGAGATCGACGGACTCGAGGGCGCGAAGGCCCTGATCGGGAAGCCGGTCGGCCCGAGCGAGTGGCGCGAGGTGACCCAGGAGGACATCGACCTCTTCGCGAAGCTCTCCGGCGACGACCAGTGGATCCACGTCGACGTCGAGCGGGCGAAGAACGAGAGCCCCTACGGCGTGACGATCGCCCACGGCAACCTGACGCTCTCGCTGATCGACGGCTTCCGCAAGCAGATGTTCTCGGTCACCGGGGTGAAGCTGGGCGTCAACTACGGCTGGAACAAGGTCCGCTTCCCGGCGCCGGTCCCGGCCGGGTCGCGCGTCCGGGCCACCGCCGAGATCGTCTCGATCGACGAGCTCGACGGCGGCTGGTTCCAGCAGGTGACCCGCTTCACCCTCGAGGTCGAGGGCAACGAGAAGCCGTGCTGCGTCGCCGACAGCGTCGGCCGCGCCTTGGTCTGACGGGCCGGGAGACGCAGCTCGGCGTCATCGCGGCTCACGGCCTGCGGCCGCATCGGCCACTCTTCCTTGATCTGACGCCTCCCGACCTCGTCAGACGCTGCTACTCGACCGTGAGCGTGCCTTCCATTCCGGCCTCCTGGTGGCCGGGGACGCTGCAGTAGAAGGTGTAGGTGCCCGGCCTCGAGCTCGGCGGCAGTGCTCGCCGTCTCGCCGGTGACGGTCTCGGTCTCGGCGACGTCGTCGCCGGCCTCCGACTCGATCACGACGTTGTGGGGCGTGTCGGAGTCGTTGACCATCTCGACGTGGTCGGACCCCGCCTCGGCGGTCAGGTCGGTCTCGACCCAGGCGAGCGTGCCGCCGGGATCGGCTTCGACCGTGAGCGTGGCGCCGCCGGACTCAGCCGTCGGCGCGCTCGACTCGGCCGAGCTCGACGACTCCTCGTCGTCGCCGCCGCAGGCGGTGAGCGCGAAGCTCGCCAGCGCCAGAGCCGCCAGCGCAATCAGAAGTCTCTTGGTCATGGGGTCCTCCTCGGGCGGTTCTCGTCGGTCAGAAGGACCTTACTCCCGCTCAGCGGCCCTCGAACGTCGGCTTCTCGCCCGCGAAGAACTTCGCGACCCCGTTGCGCAGGTCCTCGGTGCCCATGCTGTCGGCGATCCCGTGGCGCTCGAGCTGGAGGTGGTCGGCGATCGAGTTGTCGAGGCTGGCGCCGAGCAGGCTCTTCGCCATCCGCATGTAGTGCGGGCGACTTCGCGCCGAGGTCGCGGGCCTTCTCCGTCGCCACCTCGAGCAGACGGTCGTGCTCGACGACCTGCGAGACGAGCCCGCGCTCGAGCGCGTCGGCGGCGCTCATGTCCGGGTCCTCCAGCATCAGCTCGAGCGCCGCGGCCGGGCCGATCACGCGCGGCAGGAAGAAGGTCATGCCGCCGTCCGGGGAGGCGCCGATCCGCCCGTAGGCGCAGACGAACCAGGCCTGGTCGGAGGCGATCCGGATGTCGCACATCAGCGCCAGCGAGAACCCGGCGCCGGCGGCGGGGCCGTTGACCGCGGCGATCACCGGATAGGGGATGCGGCGGAAGTCGACGATCGCCTGGTGGAGCACGTCGGCGCCGCGGCGGACGGAGGCGACGAGGTCCAGGTCGGGGTCGTCGAGCCCGCGGCGGAACCAGGTGACGTCGCCACCGGCGGAGAACGCCCGGCCCTCGCCGGTCACGACCAGGGATCGGATCGGGGCGCGGTCGGCCAGCCAGGGGGCGATGATCGCGAGCTCCCCGATCATCTCCGGGCTCATCGAGTTGAGCGCGTCGGGGCGGTCGAGGACGAGGGTGCCGAGGTCGCCGTCGATCTCCAGCCGCATCGTCTTCAGATCGGGCTGTCCGCTGCCTGGGATGTCGTCGCTCATGGCTCCTCGTTCGCTTCGGGGGTCCGGAAGTCATGGCGAGGGCCCTCCCTACAGTTGGGGCGTGCCCAGCAAGGACCGCGAAAGACGCCGCCGGGAGATCGACGAGCAGCGCAAGAAGCTGCCGGATGCCCCCGGGGTCTACATCTTCACCGACGCCGACGGACGGGTCGTCTACGTCGGCAAGTCGCTGTCGATCCGCAAGCGGGTCGCCAGCCACTTCTCGGCCCGCTCGACCCTCGGCGCGCTGGCCGAGGAGATCGAGTCGATCGACTTCATGGTCACCGAGACGGAGGCCGAGGCGCTGCTCGCGGAGCAGCAGTTCATCAAGCGCCATCGGCCGATCCTCAACGTCAAGCTCCGCGACGACAAGTCCTACCCCTACATCGGGATCAGCCTCGAGGAGGAGTTCCCGCGGGTCTACTTCACCCGCGAGCGCCACCGGCCGAATCGCGTCTACTTCGGCCCCTACGCCAGCGCCCGCCGGGTGCGCGAGACGCTCGAGCTGCTCGGCAAGCTGTTCCAGTACCGGACGTGCGACGGGGCCGAGCCCGGCCGCCGCTCCGGCGTTCCCTGCCTCGACTACTACATCAAGCGCTGTGGAGCGCCCTGCGTCGGCTACGTGAGCGCCGAGGAGTACGGCCGCAACATCGACGCGATCCGCCGCTTCCTCTCCGGCCGCTACCGCGACATCGAGCGCGACCTCGAGGCGAAGATGGAGGAGGCGGCGGCCGCCCAGGAGTTCGAGCGGGCGGCGCTGTTCCGCGACCGGCTCTCGGCGGTCAGCTCGCTGATGGAGCGCCAGCGCGTCGCCGGCGAGGCGGTCGGCACCGCCGACCTGATCGGCGTCGCGGTCGAGGGGACCGACGCCAACGCGCAGGTGTTCCAGGTCCGCGACGGCGTCCTCGCCGAGCGGCACGGCTTCTACCTCGACAACAAGGGCGAGGGGGACATCACCGAGGTCGCCGAGCAGTTCATCGCCCAGTACTACGAGGCGGCGCCGTCGATCCCGCCGCTCGTCGTCGTCGGCCGCGAGCTCGGCGACCGCCTCGGCGTGCTGGCCGAGGCGCTCTCGGAGCGGCGCGGGACGTCGGTCGAGGTCCGCGCCGCCGAGCGCGGCGACAAGCGCCGCCTGCGGGACCTCGCCGAGCGCAACGCGAAGCTGGCCCTCGCTCAGGACAAGCTGCGCCGCGAGCGCCGCCGCCGCGAGCGGACCGAGGCGCTCGACGAGCTGGCCGCGGCGATCGGCATGGACGACCCGCCGATCCGGATCGAGGGCTACGACATCTCGAACCTCGGCCCCGAGCACACCGTCGCCTCGATGGTGGTCTTCGAGGGCGGCGCCCCGAAGAAGGCCGACTACCGCCGCTTCAACATCCGCGGGCGGAGCGCGGACGCCGGATCCGACGACTTCGCCTCGATGGAGGAGGTCCTCTCGCGGCGGCTCGCCCGCTACATGGCCGAGAGCGAGCGCTCGCCGCACGACGCCGAGCTCGACACGAGCTTCGCCAGCCTGCCGAGCCTGATCATGATCGACGGCGGCAAGGGCCAGCTCGCCGCCGGCGTGCGGGCGCTCGAGCCGCTGATCGAGCGCGGGACCACGGTCGTCTCGCTGGCGAAGCGGCTCGAGGAGATCTACGTCCCCGGCCGCTCGGAGCCGCTGCCGGTGCGGGCCGACTCGGAGGCGTCGCGGCTGCTGCAGCGGGTGCGCGACGAGGCCCACCGCTTCGCCCTCGACCTGCACCGCCGCCGCCGCTCCACCTCGATGACCGGCTCGGTGCTCGACGGCCTGCGCGGCGTCGGCCCGGTCCGCAAGCGGGCCCTGCTCAGCCACTTCGGCTCGCCGGAGCGCTTCCTGCACGCCACGCGCGAGGAGCTCGAGGCCGTTCCCGGCATCCCGGGGAAGCTCGCGCGGGACATCTACCGCCAGATCAACAAGACCGGAGCGACCCCGACGCCGGAGGAGGCGAGCCCGGCGGGCCGTTCATAATCGGCGGGTGTCCGAGGCGGTCATAAGCGCGACGGGGCTGCGCAAGTCCTACGGCGACCTCGAGGCCGTGCGGGGCGTCGACCTCGAGGTCGAGCGCGGCGAGATCTTCGCGTTCCTCGGTCCCAACGGGGCCGGGAAGACGACCACGATCTCGGTCCTCGAGGGCTACCTGGCGCGCGACGCCGGCGAGGTCTCGGTGCTCGGCGATCGACCCGGCGGAGGCGGATCGCGACTGGCGCGGGCGCGTCGGCTTCGTGCTCCAGGAGTGCCGGATGGAGCCCCTGCTGACGGTTCGCGAGACCCTCGAGATGTACGCCGGCTACTACGAGCGGCCGCGCTCGGTCGACGAGACGATCGAGCTCGTCGGGCTCGCCGACAAGGCCGACGCGAGGGCCGGCGGCCTCTCGGGCGGCCAGCAGCGCCGCCTCGACGTCGCCGTCGCCCTGATCGGGGATGCCGAGCTGCTCTTCCTCGACGAGCCGACCACCGGCTTCGACCCCTCCGCTCGGCGCCAGGCGTGGAGCGTGATCGAGGGGCTCCGGGACCTCGGCAAGACCGTCCTGCTGACCACCCACTACATGGACGAGGCGCAGGCACTCGCCGACCGGGTCGCGGTCATCGCCGACGGGCGGATCATCGCCGCCGGCACGCCCGACGACCTCGGCGGGAGATCGACGGCCGACGACGCTGATCAGCTTCGACACCCTCGCCTCCGGGGATGCGGGGGAGCTCGAGCGGGCGATCGGCGGCGACTGGTCCCGGGCCAACGGCAGCGCGGTGCTGCGGACCGCCGAGCCGACGCGGCGCCTGAACGAGATCACCTCCTGGGCGCTCGCCCGCGGGATCGAGCTCGGCAACCTCGAGGTTCGCCGTCCGAGCCTCGAGGACGTCTACCTCGAGCTGACCGGCCGCGAGAGCGGAGCGTGACCCGATGAGCGCCGCCGCCGTGATCCTCCATCAGTTCCGCTTCGAGCAGAAGGTCTTCTGGCGCAACCCCGCGGCCGTCTTCTTCACGGTCATGTTCCCGGTGATCTTCCTGCTGATCTTCTCCTCGCTGTTCGGCAGCGAGCCGATCGAGGAGCTCGGCGGGATCGAGACGACCGTCTACTACGTGCCCGGGATCGTCACGCTCGCCGTCGTCTCGGCGACGCTGGTCAACGTCGCGATGCGGATGGTCGAGATGCGCGAGAGCGGCCGGCTCAAGCGGGTCCGCGGCACGCCGCTGCCGACCTGGGCCTACGTCTCCTCGCGGATCGGCAACGCCCTCGTGGTCTCGGTCCTGATGGTCGTCCTGATCACCGCGATCAGCCATGTCTTCTACGACGTGCCGATTCCGACGAACACGATCCCGGCGATCCTCGTGACCCTGCTCGTCGGCACGTTCGCCTTCTGCTCGCTCGGGCTGGCGTTGTCCACCGTGATCCCCAGCGAGGAGGCGGCGCCGCCGATCACGAACTTCACCGTCCTGCCGCTCTACTTCCTCTCCGGCGTCTTCATCCCGGAGAACGAGATCCCCGAGGGCGTCCTGGACGTCGCCGCGATCTTCCCGATCCGTCACTTCTTCCAGGCGCTCCTGACCGCGTTCGACCCGGCGACGACGGGCGCGGGCTTCGAGTGGGGGCACCTCGCCGTGGTGGCGGCCTGGGGAATCGCCGGGATGGTGCTCGCGGTCAGGTTCTTCCGCTGGGCGCCGAAGGGCGGCTGAGGCCGAGTCCCCTAGGGTTAGGCCCGCGGCTCGGGGGCAGCCGCGATATCCACGCAAAGCGAACTAGGAGGCACGGTGGCAGTCAGGGTCGGCATCAATGGTTTCGGGCGAATCGGGCGCAACCTCTTCCGCGCCGCGCACGAGGCGGGCGCCGACCTCGAGATCGTCGCGGTCAACGACCTCACCGACGCCGAGACGCTCGCGCACCTGCTCAAGTACGACTCGATCCTCGGCCGCTTCCCGGGCGAGGTGACGGTCGGCGACTCGGCGATCACCGTCGCCGGCAACGAGCTCAAGGTGCTCTCCGAGCGCGATCCGGCGGCGCTGCCCTGGAGCGACCTCGGCGTCGACGTCGTGATCGAGTCCACCGGGTTCTTCACGAAGCGCGACGACGCCGCCAAGCACCTCGAGGCGGGGGCGAAGAAGGTGATCATCTCGGCGCCGGCGACGGAGCCCGACGTGACGGTCGCGCTCGGCGTCAACTTCGACGACTACGACCGCGACTCCCACCACATCATCTCCAACGCCTCGTGCACGACGAACTGCCTGGCGCCGGTCGCCAAGGTCCTCCACGACGCCGTCGGCATCGAGCACGGCCTGATGACGACGATCCACGCCTACACCGCCGACCAGCGCCTGCAGGACATGCCGCACAAGGACCTGCGGCGGGCGCGGGCCGCGGCGCTGAACCTGATCCCGGCCTCCACCGGCGCCGCCAAGGCCGTCGGCCTCGTCCTGCCGGAGCTGAACGGCAAGCTGAGCGGCTTCGCGGTCCGCGCTCCGGTCGCGACCGGCTCGGTGGTCGACCTGACCTGCCAGGACGTCGAAGGAGACCTCGGCCGAGGAGGTCAACGCCGCGATGAAGGCCGCCGCCGAGGGCCCGCTCGAGGGGATCCTCGCCTACACCGAGGACCCGATCGTCTCGACCGACATCGTCGGCGACCCGCACTCGTCGATCTTCGACGCGAGCCTGACGCTGGTGATGGAGGGCACGATGCTCAAGATCGTCTCCTGGTACGACAACGAGTGGGGCTACTCCAACCGGGTCGTCGAGCTGGCCGGCAAGGTCCTCTGACCGGTTCCGGGTTGACGCAGGTGGCTCCGCGCGGGCGATTCGCCAAGGCTTCGGTGCGCGACGCCGAGGTCGAGGGGCGGACCGTGCTGCTCCGCTCCGACCTGAACGTCCCGCTCGAGGGCGGCGCGGTCGGCGACGACACCCGCATCCGGGCGGCGCTGCCGACGATCGAGCTGCTCCGGGAGCGGGGAGCGGCGATCGTCCTCTGCTCGCACCTCGGGCGGCCGAAGGACCGTGACCCGGCGCTCTCGATGGCTCCCGTCGGCGAGCGGCTCGGCGAGCTGCTCGGCACGGAGGTGAAGGTGGCCTCGGCCGTCGTCGGGTCCGAGGTGGAGGCGGCGGCGGAGTCGCTGCGGCCAGGCGAGGTCCTGCTGCTCGAGAACACCCGCTACGAGCCCGGCGAGACGAAGAACGACGACGAGCTCGCCCGCGGCCTCGCCGCGCTCGCCGACGTCTACGTCAACGACGCCTTCGGAGCCGCCCACCGGGCCCACGCGACGACCGCCGGGGTCGCGGCCCACCTCCCCGCCTACGCCGGGCTCCTGCTCGAGCGCGAGGTGCGCGAGCTGACCGCGGTCCTCGACGACCCCGACCGGCCGCTGACCGTGGTCCTGGGGGGCGCCAAGGTCTCCGACAAGGTCGCGGTGATCGAGCGCTTCCTCGAGATCGCCGACGAGCTCCTGATCGGCGGCGCGATGTGCTTCAGCTTCTTCCGGGCCCAGGGCCACGAGACCGGCGACTCGCTGGTCGAGGAGGAGGGCATCGAGCTCGCCCGCCGCGCGCTCGAGCTGGCCGAGGAGTCCTCCTGTGAGCTGCGGCTGCCGACCGACCTCGTGCTCGGCGAGCGCTTCGCCGCCGACGCGGAGCCGGTTGCGCACGACGGCATCGACGTCCCCGACGGGATGATGGGCCTCGACATCGGCCCGGACTCCGCCGCCGCCTACGCGGAGGCCGTGGGTGCCGCGGGCACCGTCTTCTGGAACGGGCCGATGGGAGCCTTCGAGCTGCCTCCGTTCGCCGCCGGCACCCGCAGGGTCGCCGAGGCGGTCGCCGCCTCGCCCGGCACGACGATCGTCGGCGGCGGGGACTCCGCTGCGGCGCTTGCGAGCTTCGGCCTGGCCGACGACGTCTCCTGGCTCTCGACCGGAGGCGGCGCGTCGCTCGAGCTGATCGAGGGCAAGCGCCTCCCCGGCGTCGAGGCGCTGCGCGACGCCGGTGACGGAGGGGAGGGCTGATGGCCGACCGGACGCCGATGATCGCGGCGAACTGGAAGATGAACAAGACGGTCGAGGAGGCCCGCGAGTTCTGCGACGCCCTGCTCCCGCAGATCGAGGGGACCGAGGCGGAGGTCGTGATCTGCCCGCCCTATCTCGCCCTGGCCACCGTGGTCGAGGCGACCAAGATGGGCCCGGTCGTCGTCGGCGCCCAGAACATGTACTTCGCGGACTCCGGCGCCTTCACCGGCGAGGTCTCCCCGGCGATGCTGCTCGATGCGGGGGCCGGCGCGGTGGTGCTCGGGCACTCCGAGCGCCGGCAGATGTTCGGCGAGACCGACGAGGCGCTGGGCCGCAAGGTCCCCGCCGCGCTGGCCGCGGGGCTGACCCCGATCCTCTGCGTCGGCGAGACCGACGAGGAGCGCGAATGCGACTACACCGACCGCGTCCTGCGCCGCCAGATCGACGCCGGGCTGTCCCGCGTCGGCCACGAGCGGCTCGGCGAGGTCGTCGTCGCGTACGAGCCGATCTGGGCGATCGGGACGGGCAAGACGGCGAGCCCGGATCAGGCCGAGGACGCCTGCGGCTTCGTGCGCTCACTGATCGCCGGTCGCGACGAGGGGGCGGCGGAGCGGATCCGGATCCTCTACGGCGGCTCGATGAAGCCGGCCAACGCCGCCGAGCTGCTGGCCCGCAGCGAGATCGACGGCGGCCTGATCGGCGGAGCCGCCCTCGATCCCGATGACTTCGCGCAGATCGTCGCCGCGGCGGCCTGAGTGAGCCGGGGCCGGTGAGCGAGCTCCCGCAGGCTCCCTCGTCGCTGCCGGTCGGCGGCGTCGCCCTCGTGATCCTCGACGGCTGGGGCCTCGCCGAGCCCGGCCCGGGGAACGCGGTCTCGCTGGCGGATACGCCGGTGTTCGACGAGCTCTGGTCCCGCTTCCCGCACACGACGCTCTCGGCCTCCGGCGGCGACGTCGGCCTGCCGGCGGGTCAGATGGGCAACTCCGAGGTCGGCCACCTCAACCTCGGCGCCGGCTCGATCGTCAAACAGGATCTCGCGCGCATCGACGCGGCGATCGCCGACGGCACCTTCTTCGAGAACGAGGTGCTGCTCGAGGCCTGCGAGCGCGCCCGCTCGAGCCCCCGCGGCCGCCTGCATCTGATCGGGCTCGTCTCCGACGGCGGCGTTCATTCCGGCTGGGGCCACATCGAGGCGTGCATCGAGCTCGCCGCCCAGGAGGGGGTACCCGACGTGGTGCTGCACGCGTTCACCGACGGGCGCGACACCAGCCCGACCGGCGGCGCCGCGTACCTCGAGGAGGTCGAGCGCTGGCTGCGCAGCGCCGGGCGGATCGGCACGGTCAGCGGCCGCTACTGGGCCATGGACCGTGACCGCCGCTGGGACCGCACGCAGCTCGCCTACGACGCGCTCGTCAAGGGCGCAGGGGAGCGCGCCGACGACGCGGCGACGGCCGTGCAGCGGGCCTACGAGGCCGACGTCACCGACGAGTTCATCAAGCCGACGGTGATCGGCGGCTACGACGGGATGGCGTCCGGGGACGTCGTGCTCTGCTTCAACTTCCGGCCCGACCGGATGCGGCAGATCGTCGCCGCGCTCGGCGACCCCGGCTTCGACGAATTCGACCGCGGCGGCGACCCGGGCCTCGAGCTGGCGACGATGGCCAGCTACCGGGCCGAGTGGAGCTACCCGGTCGCCTTCCCGCCGAGCGCGCCGGCGACGACGATCGCCGAGGTGGTGAGCGAGGCGGGCGTGCACCAGCTCCACGTCGCCGAGACCGAGAAGTACGCCCACGTGACCTACTTCTTCAACGGCGGCCGCGAGGACGAGTGGCGCGGGGAGGAGCGGCGGCTCGTCGACTCGCCCCGGGACGTGCCGACCTACGACCACAAGCCGGAGATGAGCGCCGCGGGGGCGGCGGACGCCTTCTGCGCCGAGTGGGAGGAGGGCGACGTCCGCTTCGGGATCATCAACTTCGCCAACCCCGACATGGTCGGCCACACCGGCGTGGTCTCGGCAGCGGTCCAGCGCCATCGAAACGGTGGACCTGTGCCTGCGGCCGGGTCGTCAGCACCGTCCTCGGCTCGGGCGGCGTCTGCATCGTCACCGCCGACCACGGCAACGCCGAGTTCATGATCGAGCCGGACGGGTCGCCGAACACCGCCCACACGACCAACCCGGTGCCGCTGATCGTCACCGCGGAGGGGGTCGAGCTCCGCGACGGCGGCATCCTCGCCGACGTCTCGCCGACCGCGCTCGACCTGCTCGGAATCGAGCAGCCGGACGCGATGACGGGCCGGTCCCTGCTCGCGCAGCGAGCCTGACGACCCGCCGCTCGTAGGGTGGGGGCCATGCGCTCCGAACCGGCCCGGCTCAGCTTCGCCATCGACGGTCGCGACGGTCGCGCCCGTGCCGGCGTGATGAACACCCCGCACGGGCCGGTCGAGACGCCGTGCTTCGTCCCGCTGGCGACGCGCGGGTCCGTGAAGGGGCTGGTGTCCGACGACGTCGCGGAGCTCGGCTACGAGCTGATCCTCGGCAACACCTACCACCTGATGCTCGCGCCCGGGCACGAGCTGATCGCCGAGTTCGGCGGCCTCCACGGCTTCATGGGCTGGGACCGGCCGATCATCACCGACTCCGGCGGCTTCCAGGTCTTCTCGCTCGCCCACGGGGCGGTGGCCGACGAGGTCAAGGGCCGTCGCGGGCGCCCGCCGCTCAACGGCGGAGTGCTCGAGATCGCCGAGCGGGGGGTCCGCTTCCGCTCCTACGTGGACGGCTCCGAGCAGTTCCTCTCGCCCGAGCGCTCGATGGAGGTCCAGGCGGGCCTCGGCTCCGACATCGCCCTCGCCTTCGACGAGTGCACCCCCTTCCACGCCGACCGCGACTACACCGCCGCGTCCACCGAGCGCACCCATCGCTGGCTCGACCGCTGCCTCGAGTGGCACCGCGACAACGGCCCGCCCGGGGCAGGCCGTCTTCGGGATCGTCCAGGGCGGCACCCACGAGGACCTGCGGCGCGAGTCCGCGGAGGCCGTCGCCGCCGCCGGCATCGACGGCCTCGCGATCGGCGGCACCCTCGGCCGCGACAAGGAGCAGATGCGCGAGGTGCTCGACATGACCCTCGGCCACCTGCCGGAGGAGGCGCCCAAGCACCTGCTCGGGATCGGCGAGCCCGACGACCTCGTCGAGGGGATCGCGCGCGGGATCGACAGCTTCGACTGCGCGGTGCCGACCCGGCTCGGCCGCCACGGCATGGCGCTGGCGCCGCTGCCGGAGCGGCGCTACCGCTACGACCTCCGCCGGCGCAGCAACGAGCGCGAGCCGGGCCCGCTCGTCGAGGGCTGTCCCTGCCCGGCCTGCCGCAACCACAGCCGCGCCTACGTCCACTACCTCTCGCGGGCCGAGGAGCTGACCGGGGTCCGCCTGCTCAGCATCCACAACCTCGTCTACTGCGCCGAGATCGTGCGCAATGCGCGCGAGGCGATCCTGGCCGGGCGCTTCGGCGCCTACCGCGACGCGATCCTCGCCGGCGCCGCCCCCTGGGAGGCCGGCGCCTGAGCCGCCGGGGCTCGGGTCAGTTGCCCTCGGTGTTCTCGAGGAGGAAGTCCTTGAACCCCTGGACCGCGTCCTTGGCGTTGTCGCCGATGAACTCGCCGAGGTCGGTGTCCTGGCCGGCGTCGGTCGCCAGCAGGATCGCCGCCGCGATCAGGCCGGCCACGACCGCGATCATCAGCACGGCGACGAGGGCGCGCATGAAGCTCGAGAAGCCCGACCGGCGGCTGGGCTCTCGCGCCTGACGGGCGCCGGAGCGGGAGCCGAACGGCGCGCCGGGGGGGCGCTGCGCCGGGGGCGCGATGCACGGATGGGTGAGGTGGGGGTCAGCGGCTCGCGCGCGGCGACCCGGGTCGCGGCGGTGCTCGCCCCGCCCGCCACCCGCGTGGTGGCGTCGTCGGCCGGGGCGATGCCGGAGAGGCCGGCGCGCAGGGCCGCGGCGAGCGCGAGGGCGTCGACGTAGCGAGCCTCGGGCTCGTTCTCGAGCGTCCGCAGCACGGCCTGGGAGAGCGCCTCGGGGATCTTCGGCTCGTAGCTCGTCGGCGGCAGCGGGCGCTCGTTCTCCCGCCTGATCGCCAGCTCGGCGAGGCTGTTGCCCTCGTAGGGCAGGCGAGCGGTGAGCAGCTGGTAGACGACGACGCCGAGCGAGTAGACGTCGGAGATCGGGGTCGCCTCCTCGCCGCGCGACTGCTCCGGGGAGAGGTAGGCGGCGGTGCCGACGACGGAGCCGACCTGCGTCAGGCGGGTCTGCTCCGCGGCCCGGGCGATGCCGAAGTCGGCGAGCTTCACGGTCATCTCGGGCGGGCCGCCGGCAGGCCCGCCGATGATCATCAGGTTTCCGGGCTTGACGTCGCGGTGGATGATCCCCTGCTTGTGCGCGTAGTCGAGGCCGGCGCAGGCCTGGGCGGCGATCTCGACCGCGGTTCCCGGGCCGCATCGCGCCGTCGCGCTGGAGCAGCTGCGCGCCCGACTTGCCCTCGACGTACTCCATGACGATGAAGTGGCGGCCCGCGTCGACCCCGGTGTCGTAGACCTGGACGATGTTCGGGTGGACGAGCTTGGCGACGGCCAGCGCCTCGCGGCGGAAGCGGGCGACGAACTTCTCGTCGTCGGAGAGGTGCTCGGCCAGCACCTTCACGGCGACGGTGCGCTCGAGCACGCGGTCGGTCGCCCGGTAGACCGTCGACATGCCGCCGCTGCCGAGCCGGTCCTCGAGCTCGTAGCGGTCGGCGATCGCTCCGGGGCTCATCCCTGGCCTCCCTTCGGGGTGGAGCCGCTGCGGCCCGGCGCGAACCCGCCGTCGTCGCTCTCGAACCCGCCGTCATCCTGACCGGGCGGCCCGGTGCCCTCGGGCCCGTTGCCGGGCGGCGTCGGCTCAGGCTCAGGCGGCTCGGGGGTGGTCTCCTCAGGGGGCTCGGTCGTCGTCTCCTTGGTCTCCTCGTCCTCGGTCGTGGTCGAGGACGTCTCCTCCTCGGTGGTGTCGGCCTCGGTCTCGGTCGTCGTCGAGGTCGAGGACGTGGTCGAGGATTCCTCGGCGTCCGCCTCGGCGCAGAGCTCGGTCACCCGGTCGTCGAGGTTCTCGAGCAGCTCGTTCATGTCGTCGACGAGCTCGGAGTCGATCCCTTCAGCGGCGGCGGCGTCGACGAGCTTCTGCACGTCCGCGAGCGCGGCCGGCGCGGACCCGTCGCCATCGCAGTCACCCTCGTCGATGTTCGTCTCCAATTCGTCGAGCTCCTCGAGCAGAGCGTCCGCGGTCGCCCTTCGGGATCTTCGGTCCTTGCGAGGAATCTTCGCCGCAGGCCGTGAATGCCAATGCGGTCGTGGCGACGGCCAGACAGGTGGCGATCTGACGTCCGAGCGCCATCCGCGGCGAGTGTACCCGTGGCCTCATCTGCCCTGGAACAGCCGGCGCCCGAGGTGCTCGGGCAGGCCGCCCTCCTCGATCGCCCTCGCCGCCCTCTCGATGTCGTATCCGACCCGGTGGTAGGTCGCCTCCCAGTCCTCGGTGTCCAGCTCGAGCCAGGCGGCCCGCGCGTCGCCGTCGCGCGGCTGGCCGACGCTGCCGGGGTTGATCAGCCAGCGGCCCTCGCCGATCTCCAGGCGGGTGCCGGCGCCGGCCTGCCAGCCGCGCGCCTCGGCCGCCGGCCCGTCCTCCGGCGAGGCATCCTCGGGCGTCGAGAAGAAGAGGGCAACGTGGGAGTGCCCGATCAGGCTGACCCGCCGCTCCTGCGTGGCCAGGCACTCGGCCGCCTGCTCGGGCCAGAGCACGTACTCCCAGATCGGATCGCGGGGAGAGGCGTGGTACATCGCGGCAGCGCGGCTCGTGTCGGCCGGGGTGAGGGAGCGGAGGAAGTCCATGCTCGCCTCGGTGCTGTGCTCGACCGTCCACTCGACCGCGGTTCGCGCGGCGCTCGAGAAGGTCGACGTGTCGAGTTGCGCGAGCACTGCAAGGTCGTGATTGCCCACCAGACACACGTCGCAACGCTCCCTGGCCAAATCGACGCAGTCGTCAGGGCTGGCGCCGTAGCCGACGACGTCGCCGAGGCACCAGACCTCGTCCACGCCGACGTCCTCGATGTCCTCGAGGACCGCCTCGAGCGCGGGCAGGTTGGCGTGGATGTCGCTGAAGACGGCTACTCGCATGGGTGGGCCGCGTGCGTCGAGGGCCGCACGAAGCTCGCTCTATCGTAGGCGCGGATGCCGCCGAGGGGACGTCTGGGCACCGGTCCCGGCCGGATCGTCGCAGTGGCGCTCGCCGCCGCGATCGTCGCCGAGCTCGCGCTGCTGCTGCTCGGCCCCGGCGACCCGGGCCCGGCGCCGGCCGAGGTCGATGCCTCGGCCTACTTCGACGCCGCGCAGATCGATCGGGGCCGGGATTTCCAGACCGGGCAGCGCAACCTCGCCCTCGCGGCCTTCGCGATCGAGGTGGCCACCCTGGCCCTGCTCGCGCTCGGTCGCCCCCGCCGCCTCGGCCCGGTGCTCGCCCGCCTCGGGACGCGGCCGCTGCTCGGCGCCGCGGCGGCCGGAGCCGGGATCTCTCTCCTGCTCGCCCTCGTCGCCCTGCCGACCGGCTGGCTCGCCCACGAGCGCGCCGTCGACGTCGGCCTCGTGACGCAGGACGTCTGGGGCTGGCTCGCCGACCGCGGGCGCTCGGCGGCGATCGGCGCGGTGCTCGCCGCGATCGGCGCGGCGGTGTTGATCGGGCTGCAGCGCCGGCTCCCACGAACCTGGTGGGTGGCGGGGAGCGCGGTGGTCGTCGCCTACGCGATCTTCACCACGCTGCTCGCGCCGGTGGTGCTCGCGCCGCTGTTCAACGACTTCGAGCCGCTGCCCGACGGCGCGGCGCGGCAGGAGGTCATCGCGCTCGCCGACCGGGCGGGGGTCGACGTCGGCGAGGTCTACAGCGTCGACGCGTCGCGACGCAGCACCTCGCTCAACGCGTACGTCAGCGGGATCGGCTCGACGAAGCGGGTCGTGCTCTACGACAACCTGCTCGAGCGCGCCGAGGGCCCGGCCCTGCGCTCGGTGGTCGCGCACGAGCTCGGTCACGTCGCGCACCGCGACATCCCCCGCGGGATCCTCTTCGTCGCCTTGATCGCTCCGCTCGGGGTTCTGACCGTCGCCTTGGGCCGGGACGGCGCTCGCCCGCCGGACGGGGGCCGAGCCGGGCACCCCCGCCGCGCTGCCCGCCTTCGCGCTGGCGCTCGCCGTCGTCGGGTTCGGGCTCGGACTCGCCGGCAACCAGCTCTCACGCGAGGTCGAGGCGAGCGCCGACGAGTTCGCCCTCGAGCTGACCGAGGACCCGGATGGCTTCATCTCCCTGCAGCGCCGCCTGGCGCTGAGCAACGTCAGCGATCCCGACCCGTCGGGACCGGTCGCCGGCCTCCTGCGCACCCACCCGACCACGATCGAGAGGATCGGAGCGGCGGTCGCATACCGGAAGTACCGCATGGGAGGTGCGAAAGGTGCGTCCCGAGCCGCTGTTAGGGTGCGCGCCGCCCTGCATCCAAACAGGAGGAACCACAGTGACCAAGGCTGAATTCATCGACCGCATCGCATCCGACGAGCGGATCGAGAGCAAGAAGGCGGCGTCCGACGCCGTCGAGGCAGTCCTCGACACCATCACGAGCTCGCTGCAGAACGGCGACGACGTGAACTTCACCGGCTTCGGGAAGTTCAGCGTCAACGAGCGCGGCCCGCGCCAGGGCGTCAACCCCCGCACCGGCGAGCGGATCACGATTCCGGGCGGCAAGGTGCCGAAGTTCTCGGCCGGTGCCGGCCTGAAGAGCGCCATCAAGGGCAGCTGAGGCGCACCCGACGAGCCCGACACCATTCGCGGACCGGCTCGCGGCGCTCGTCGAGGAGCGCCGGAGCCAGGTCTGCCTCGGGCTCGACCCGATCCCGGACGCCGAGCCATGGCGCTCGGCGGACCCCGGACCCGCCGCTGACGACCCACGCGAGCGGGCCGGGGCCGCGATCGAGGCGGGCTGCCTCGAGCTGATCCGCAGCGCCGGCCCGGCCTGCGTCGCGGTCAAGCCGCAGCTCGCCCGCTTCGAAGCACTCGGCTCGCCCGGCTGGCGAGCGCTCGAGGCGGTCACCGCCGCGGCCCAGGAGCAGGGCCTCCTCGTGATCGCCGACGGCAAGCGCGGGGACGTCCCCGTGAGCGCCGAGGCATACGCCGATGCCCTCTTCGGATCGACCCCCACCCCCTGGGGAGAGGTGTCCGGCCTCGGCGCCGATGCGGCGACGTTCAACCCACTGCTGGGGTCCGACTCGCTCGACCCGCTGATCGATCGGGCCGCGTCCGCGGGCGCGGGGGTCTTCATCCTCGTTCGCACCTCCAATCCCGGCGCCGCCGAGCTGCTCGACCTGCCGGCGCCCGACGCGCCCCTGCACGAGCGGATCGCGGCCACGGTCGCCGCGGCCGCGGACCGGCTGGGCGGAGCGGGGGAGATGAGCGGCGCCGGCGCCGTCGTCGGCGCGACCGAGCCGCGATTCGTCGGCCGGCTCCGCGAGCTGATGCCGCGGGCGATCCTGCTGCTGCCCGGCGTGGGCGCGCAGGGCGGGTCGGTGGAGAGCCTCGGGCCCGCGTTCGCCGGCCCCGCGTCGGCCCTGGTGACCGCCTCGCGGAGCGTCGCGGGCGCCGCTGACCCCGCCGAGGCCGCGGAGGCTCTGCGCGCCGCCGTCTGGTCCGTCGCCTCCTAGCGACGCCGATCCGGAGCGCCTCGCGAGGCCTCGGCCCGCGCCCCTAGAGTCTGGGTCGTGACCGTGAAGACCTCCGATCCCGTCGGCGCCCTGCGCGAGACGATCGCCGCCGCGGCCCGCGAGCTGCACGGCGGGATCCCGGAGGCGAGCTTCGAGCGGCCGCCGCGGGCCGAGCTCGGCGACTACTCGACGAACCTCGCGATGCTCGCCGCGCCGCTCCTCGGCTCCCCGCCGCGCGAGGTCGCCGCCCGGCTCGCCGAGACGATCGGGGAGAGGCTCGGCTCCGACATCGAGCGGATCGACGTGGCCGGCCCCGGCTTCCTCAACCTGCACATGGCCGAGAGCTGGATGCGCGGCGGCGTCGCCCACGTCCTCGAGCACGGTCCCGCCTTCGGCTCGGGCGTCGCGCCGAACCCGCGCAGCACGCTGATCGAGTTCGTCAGCGCCAACCCGACCGGGCCGCTGACGGTCGCCAGCGGGCGCCACGCGGCCTACGGCGACGCGCTCGCCCGGGTGCTCGCGTTCGCCGGCCACCGCGTCGCCCGCGAGTACTACCTCAACGACGCCGGGGGGCAGATCCGCCTCTTCGGCGAGTCGATCGCGGCGCGGATGACCGATGGCGAAGTCCCCGAGGGCGGCTACGAGGGCGACTACGTGCGCGAGCTCGCGGAGCGGATCGCAGCCGAGGGGATCGATCCCGGCGACCGTGAGGCCCTCGCTCGCCGGGGCGTCGAGCTGATGGTCGAGTCGATCGCCGCGACGCTCTCCAGGTTCCGGGTGGAGTTCGACCGGTGGAGCTCGGAGCGCGACCTGCACGAGGCCGGCGCCATCGAGGCCGCCGTCGACACCCTGCGCGAGCGCGGCCTCGTCTACGAGAGCGAGGGCGCCGTCTGGCTGCGGACGTCCGAGTTCGGCGACGACAAGGACCGGGTCCTGATCCGGGCCGGGGGAGAGCCGACCTACTTCGCCGCGGACGTCGCCTACCACCGGACGAAGCTCGAGCGGGGGCCCGATCTGATGATCGACGTGCTCGGCGCCGACCACCACGGCTACGTCAACCGGATGCGTGCCGCGCTGGTCGCGCTCGGCGCGCCGGCCGAGGCCTTCGAGGCGCCGATGATGCAGCTCGTCAACCTGCTCGAGGGCGGCGAGCGCGCCCGGATGTCGAAGCGGCGGGGCGAGTTCGCGACCCTCGACGAGCTCGTCGAGGACATCGGGGTGGATGCCGCTCGCTTCTTCCTGCTCCAGCGCAGCCACGACACCGCGATCGACATCGATCTCGAGCTGGCCCGGCGCCAGTCCTCCGACAACCCCGTCTACTACGTCCAGTACGCCCACGCGCGGATCTGCAGCATCTTCCGCTCGGCGGCCGAGCGGGGCGCCGCCGACGACGGCACTCCGCCGCCTGAGGGCAGCCTCGAGCCGGCCGAGCGCGCCCTGATCACACGGCTGCTCGAGCTGCCGAACCAGGTCGCGCGAGCGGCGAGCAGGCGGGAGCCTCACGGGATCGGCACCTACGTCCGCGACGTCGCCGCCGACTACCACGCCTTCTACCGCGACTGCCGGGTCATCGGAGCCGGCCCCGGCCTCGAGGCCGCGCGGCTCGAGGTCTGCGGGGCGGCGCGAGCGGTGATCTCCACCTCCCTCGACCTGCTGGGCATCGAGGCACCGGAGGAGATGTGAGCGAGGGGGATCCCGACGGCGCTCCCGCGGCGTCGCGGTCGAGGCTGGCCCTGATCGCGGTCCTGGCGCTCGTCGGAGCGTTCATCGGCCTGCTCTGGGGAATCGCGGACACGCCGCTGTACCGGGCGCAGGCCACGGTCGTCCCCGCAGCGGGCGAGTCACCCGACCTGACCGAGCTCCAGCGCTACGCCCAGATCGCCGGCAGCAGCCGGGTCGCCGAGCTGGCCGCCGAGCTGCTCGGCGGTGACGTCGCCGGCGCCGACCTGCTCTCCGAGGTGGACGTGGCGCCCGCCGCCGACGGGAGCGTGCTGGTGGTCGAGGCGACCTCGGCGATGCCGGACTTCGCGGTGGCGGCAGCCGACGGATACGCCGAGGCGCTGGTTCGCGTCGCCGGCCGCGGCGAGGGCGGCTCGCCGCTCGCGGAGGGCGCGGCGGCCACCGTGCCGGACTCGCCGAGCGAGAACCGCTCCGGCCTCCTCTGGGCGCTGATCGGCCTGGTCGCGGGTCTGCTCGCCGGCCTTGCTGATCGCGCTGATCGGCGCGCGCCGCGGCGCGCGCTCGAGGGAGGACGCGCCGCGTCGCCGGGCGCGCGAGCCCGAGCCGGCCGCCTGGCTCGAGGGCGCCCTCGGGGCTCCCGTGCTGGCCGGCTTCGCCGATCCCGACCCGCTCCGCTCCGCCCCGCGAGCCGGTGCCCCGCCCGACCTCGACGCGGCGAAGATC
The DNA here is from genome assembly GCA_963839535.1 of uncultured Solirubrobacterales bacterium. Classification (GTDB taxonomy): domain Bacteria; phylum Actinomycetota; class Thermoleophilia; order Solirubrobacterales; family 70-9; genus RHKX01. The sequence goes on along the minus strand of CAWIVF010000011.1, from coordinate 89,968 downwards.
GCCGGCTACCGCGAGGCGCTCGCCGCGCTCGGCATCGATGGGGACCGCGGGCCGCGGACCCTTGCCGTGATGGCCGTCGGCGGCGATTGCGACGCGATCGGGGCGGCGCTCGGGCTGGCCGCCGCCGCGGCGGAGGACGGGCTGCGGGTGATCGTGGTCGAGACCGACCTGGCGGCCCCGTCGCTGGCGGCCCGCCTCGGGGTCGGGCCCTCGCCCGGGCTCCGCGACTACCTCGGCCGGGCGGCCGGCCCGCGCGACGTGATGCGCACCCTCGCGGCCGCAAGCGGCTCGGGGCCGATCGTCTGCGTCCCCGCGGGGGAGCAGGACGGCCGCGCCGCGCGAATCGCCGGCCGCCGCTTCGAGGGACTGGCCGAGCGGCTGCCCCGCGTCTACGACCTCGTCCTGTTCTGCGCCCCGCCGCTGCTCGCCGACGCCGACGCCGCGGTCGTCGCCGCGGTCGCGGAGGGGGTGATCGCGGTCGCTCCCGAGTCGGAGTCGGCGCGCTCGTCGGTGACCCGCGCCGCGAGGATTCTGCGACCGGAGCGCCCGCTCGGGACGATCGCAATCCGGGGCTGAGGCTCCCCGGCGGGCCGCGCAAGCCGGCGCGCAACGGCCATCGACTGCGGGGATTGCGGCCAGTCGGTCCCGTAGCATCGCCGGCGATGGCGGATCCAGACGCAACCGGCCCCTCCCGGAGCCGGATCTCGTGGGCGACGCGGATCATCGCGCCCCTTGCGCTGATCGCCGCCCTCGTGGCCCTCTACGCGATCGTCACCGCGGCCGACATCGGCGGCGACGATCCGGCGACGGAGCAGAGCACGGCAGAGTCGGGCGAGGAGGCCGAGGCCGAGAAGGACAAGGAGGGCCCGGAGAACCCGCGGACCTACGCCGTCGAGGAGGGCGACTCGCTGAGCACGATCGCCGAGAAGTTCGACGTCTCCGTCGACCGCCTGATTCGCCTCAACCCCGACGTCGATCCGCAAGCGCTGACCACCGGGCAAGAGATCACCATCCGCTAGTGCCCCGCGGCCGGCGCCGACCCATGCCCGGGCACCCGAGCTGCCGCGGTCCTTGCCGCGGCGATCCTCCTGTCCCTCTCGCTCCTGGCCGGCCCGGCGGCCGCGCAGTCCGGCCCCGGCCCGAGCGGTCCCGACGTCATCGCGGATTCCTGGCTCCTGCTCGATGCGCGCGACGGCGAGCAGCTCTCGGCGCAGGCGGAGGATCAGCCCCGGTCGATCGCCAGCACGACGAAGCTGATGACCGCCTACATCGCCCTGGACGAGCTGCCGTTGAAGCAGCGGCTCACCGTCCCGCCCTACGCGGCGGGCCCGGCGGAGTCGCTTGCGGGCCTGACCGAGGGCGAGAAGCTGACCGTCCACGACCTGCTGCGGGCGCTGCTGCTCGCGAGCGCCAACGACGCCGCCGCGACCATCGCCGCCGGAGCCGCCCCCGGCGAGGCTGCCTTCGTCGCGCGGATGAACGACGTCGCGGCGGACCTCGGCCTCGAGCGGACCAGCTACGCGAACCCGATCGGGTTCGACGACCCGCTCAACTTCTCGACCGCCTCCGACCTGGCGAAGCTGACGCTCGAGCTGCTCGAGGACGAGCGGTTCCGCGACATCGTCCGCCTCGACGAGGCCACGCTGGAGAGCGGCTCGATGGAGCGCCGGGTGGTGAGCACGAACACCCTGATGCTCTCCGACCCGAGCGTGGACGGGGTGAAGACCGGCCACACGCTGGAGGCCGGCTACGTGCTGATCGCCTCGGCCGAGCGGCGCGGGATCCCGCTGATCTCGGTGGTGCTCGGCGCGCCGAGCGAGGCCGAGCGCGACGCCTCCTCGCAGCGGCTGCTCGACTACGGGTACTCGCTCTACGAGCCGCGGCGCCCGTTCGAACGCAGCGAGGAGCTGGCCGCGGCGGTCGTCCGCTACGAGGACGAGCCGCTCGAGCTGATCACCGGCCGCGGCTTCGCCGTCGCCGCCCGCGAGGACCAGCGGATCGAGACCGACGTCGAGGCGCCGGCCGAGGTCGAGGGCCCGATCGCGGAGGGGGAGCGACTGGGCCGTGTGACGGTCTCGCTCGACGGTGACGTGGTCGGCCGGGTCCCCCTGCTCGCGGCTCAGGCCGTCGCCGAGCCGAGCATCGTCGACCGGGTCGGCGGGCCGCCCGTGGTCGCTGTCGCGGTGATCGTGCTGATCGTCATACTGATCCTCGTGGTCCTCGCGCTTCGCCGTCGGAGGGACGAGCGGAACGGAGGCTCGCGAGACTCGGAGGAGAGGATGAGAAGCCGCCAGGAGCGGACGCTCAAGCGACAGGACCGGGGGACGTCGAGATGATTCTCACCGTGACGCTGAACATCGCGCTCGACCGCACGGTCGCCGTGCCGCGCATCGCGCTCGGCAACCGCCATCGAGCGGTCGACTCGCGCACCGCCGCCGGCGGGAAGGGCGTCAACGTCGCCCGGGCGCTCAAGTGCCTGGGCGAGCCGGTGATCGCCACCGGGCTCGCCGCCGGGCCGACCGGTGCCCGCATCCGCGAGCTGCTCGACGCGGAGCAGGTCCTCCACGACTTCGTCGAGATCGGCGGCGACTCGCGCACCAACCTCTCGATCGTCGACCCGGCCTCCGGTGAGCAGACCGAGATCAACGAGCGCGGCCCCCAGGTCGCCACCGGCGACATCGAGCGCTTCGCCGAGCGCCTGCGCTACCTCGCCCGCGGCGCCGACTTCTGCGTGATCGCGGGGTCGCTCCCGCCGGGAGCCGAGACCTCCGTCTACGCCGACCTGATCGCCCAGCTCCACTCGCTCGGCGTGCCGACGCTGCTCGACACCGACGGGGAGCCGATGCGCGCCGGGCTGCGGGCGCAGCCGGCGGTGGTCGCGCCGAACGTCGCCGAGGCCGAGGAGGCCGTCGGCTACGAGTTCAGCGAGCCGGAGGATCTGGCCATCGGGGTCTCCCGCCTGGTCGAGATGGGCGCCGAGGAGGCGATCGTCACGACGGGCTCCGGCTGCGTGGCGGTGGCCGGTGAGCCGCACTCGCGGCAGGGCTACGAGGCCACGATCGAGCCCCTGGCGACGGTCGCCAGCGTGGGGTCCGGCGACGCCTTCCTCGCCGGCTGCGTGCGGGCCCGGCGCGCCGACCGGGAGCCGCCGGTCTGCCTCGCCTACGGCGTCGCCTGCGGGGCGGAGTCCACGCAGCACCTCGGCGCCGGGATGCTCGACCCGATCGAGGTCGAGCGGCTCGTCGACCGGGTCGCCGTGCGGCCCCTCGACACCGCCGTTCGCGCCGCCTGAGCGCCCGAGCGCTCCCGCTTCACCGCATTTTGGGGGGTTCGCAGGGCCCGAGCCCGTCGACCCCGCCACCTACAATTCTCCGTTCTGCATTCGAGTGAGGGAGAACCACGCGTTGGAAGTTGAGATCGGACGGGGAAAGAAGGCGCGTCGGGCCTATGGGTTCGACGACATCGCGATCGTGCCATCGAGGAGGACGCGCGACCCCGACGACATCGACATCACCTGGAACCTCGGTCCCTACCGGTTCGAGCTGCCCCTGCTCGCCTCCGCGATGGACGGGGTCGTCAGCCCGAAGACCGCGGCCCTGATCAACAAGCTCGGTGGCCTCGGCGTCCTCAACCTCGAGGGCATCTGGTCCCGCTACGAGGACGCCGACGAGCAGCTCGCCCGGATCGCGAAGGCGCCGCCCGGCACCTCGACGCAGCTGATGCAGGAGATCTACTCCGAGCCGGTCAAGCCGGAGCTGATCGCCCAGCGGATCGAGGAGATCAAGGCCGAGGGCGCGGTCGCCTGCGGCTCGCTGACGCCGCAGAAGGTCCCCGAGTACTACGAGGCGGCGCTGGAGGCGGGACTCGACATCCTCGTCGTCCAGGGCACGGTGATCTCCGCCGAGCACGTCTCCTCGAGCTCGGAGCCGCTCAACCTGAAGCAGTTCATCGCTGACGCCCCGGTGCCGTGCATCGTCGGCGGCTGCGCCTCCTACTCGACCGGCCTGCACCTGATGCGGACCGGGGCGGTCGGCGTCCTCGTCGGCGTCGGCCCGGGCGCCGCGTGCACGACGCGCGGGGTCCTCGGGATCGGCGTGCCGCAGGCGACCGCGATCGCGGACGTGGCGGCGGCCCGCTCCCAGCACATGCTCGAGACCGGGCAGTACTGCAACGTGATCGCCGACGGCGGCATGCGGACCGGGGGAGACATCTCCAAGGCCATCGCCTGCGGCGCCGACGCCGTGATGATCGGCTCGCCGCTCGCCCGCGGCAAGGAGGCTCCGGGGCGCGGCTACCACTGGGGGATGGCGACGTTCCATCCCTCGCTGCCGCGCGGCACCCGCGTCACCACCGTCCAGGACGGCTCGCTCGAGCAGATCCTGCTCGGCCCGGCCAACGAGAACGACGGCACGTTCAACCTGATGGGCGCGCTGCGCACGTCGATGGCCACCTGCGGGTACGAGGACATCCCCTCGTTCCACCGGGCGGAGATCATGGTCGCGCCGGCGCTCCAGACGGAGGGCAAGCACCTGCAGCGCAGCCAGTCGGTCGGGATGGGATCGAACGGCAAGACCGCCGTGGCCAACGGCGCCGCGGTAACGGATTAGCGGCGATGGCTGAGGCCGCTCCGCCCGCCCTGACCGGGGACGTCATCGACGCCCCCCTGGTGGACGAGGGCGGAGCGGAGGCGGGCAAGGTCGACGTCGCGCGCGAGGAGGTCCTCGTGCTCGACTTCGGCGGCCAGTACTCGCAGCTGATCGCGCGGCGCCTGCGCGAGTGCGGCGTCTTCGCCGAGCTGCTGCCGCACGACGTCGACCTCGAGCGGATCCGCCTGCGCAACCCGAAGGCGCTGGTCCTCTCCGGCGGGCCGGCCTCGGTGTACGAGCCGGGGGCCCCGGAGCTGCGCACCGAGCTGCTCGAGATGGGCGTTCCGGTGCTCGGCATCTGTTACGGGATGCAGGCGATGGTCCGCGGCCTCGGCGGCAGGGTCGAGGGCGCCGAGCAGGGCGAGTTCGGCCGCACCGAGCTCAGCCTGCTCAGCGAGGGCGGCCGGCTGATGGCGGGCCTGCCCGAGGTCCAGCAGTCCTGGATGAGCCACCGCGACGCGGTCTACGAGCCGCCGGAGGGATTCCGCGCGCTCGCCGCGAGCCCCGGATCGCCGGTCGCCGCCTGCGAGAACGTCGAGCGCGGCCTCTACGGCATCCAGTTCCACCCCGAGGTCGTCCACACGCCGCACGGCCAGGCGATCCTCGAGCGCTTCCTGCGCGACGTCGCCGGCTGCCGCGAGCAGTGGTCGGCGGCCTCCGTCATCGACGAGCAGATCGCCCGCGTCCGCGAGCAGGTCGGCGACGGCGGGGTCATCTGCGGCCTCTCCGGCGGCGTCGACTCGGCGACGGCGGCGGCGCTCGTCCACCGCGCGGTCGGCGAGCAGCTCACCTGCGTCCTCGTCGACCACGGCCTGCTCCGCAAGGGCGAGGCCGAGCAGGTCGTCGAGACCTTCCGCGAGGGGCTCGGGATCAAGCTGATCCACGTCGACGCGCGCGAGCGCTTCCTCGCCCGCCTCGCCGGGGTCGACGATCCCGAGACGAAGCGCAAGATCATCGGCGCCGAGTTCATCCGCGTCTTCGAGGAGGAGGCGCTGAAGCTGCCGAACGTCAGCCACCTCGTCCAGGGGACGCTCTACTCGGACGTGATCGAGTCCGGCGGCGGCACCGGCGCGGCCACGATCAAGTCCCACCACAACGTCGGCGGCCTGCCCGACGACCTCGAGTTCGACCTCGTCGAGCCGCTGCGGATGCTCTTCAAGGACGAGGTCCGGGCGGTCGCCTCCGAGCTCGGCCTCTCCGACCGGATGGTCTGGCGCCAGCCGTTCCCGGGGCCCGGGCCTGGCGATCAGGATCGTCGGCGGCGAGGTCAACGAGGAGCGCCTCTCGATCCTCCGCGAGGCCGACGCCATCCTCCAGGAGGAGGTCCGCGCCGCCGGCCTCTACCGCGACCTCTGGCAGTCGTTCTGCGTCCTGCCGGTCGTCCGCTCGGTCGGGGTCCAGGGGGACGGCCGCACCTACGCCTACCCGATCGTGATCCGCGCGGTCACCTCCGACGACGCGATGACCGCCGACTGGGCCCGCCTTCCCTACGACCTCCTCGAGCGCGCCTCGAGCCGGATCATCAACGAGGTCGGAGGCGTCAACCGCGTGGCGCTGGACATCACGTCGAAGCCCCCCGGCACCATCGAGTGGGAGTAGCGGCCTAGCGAGGTCCGCCCCGAGGGCGGGCGGTTGTTTTGGCTGGTGAGGGAAGGGGGAGCGTGTTCCGGGGTCGCCCCCCGGGCCGAAGATGTCGTTGACGTCGAATAGCGACGTTAAGTGCACTCTCGCCGCTCGGCGGCACCGAAGTCGGCGGGTCGCCTTTCGTCCCGCCCGCTCCTCTCACGCGAAGGCCGCGTGTCTCGCGCACTGCGGAATCGCTCATGAACAGGCGCGAATGCGTCCGGGGTTAACGCTGAGACCGAGGGATGCCGATACAGGGTGCTCGTGCCCCGCATCCCCGCCACCTTGCTCGCAGCCGCCCTCTCCCTGGCCGTTGCCTTGGCGCCCTCCCCGGCCGCCCTCGCACAGGAGCCAAGTGAGCCAACCAAGCAGGAGATCGGCTTGCTCTTCACCCAAACCGCGAAGCGCGGCACGCTGACGCCGGTCGAGGGAAAGCCCCGGTTCACCTTGAAGCTCCACGGCGTCGCCCACCAGGCGGTGTGGTTCTCCGATCGACCCGCGCGGGGGTCGGGGCAGATCCCGATCCGGGGGTTCGTCCGCGAGTGGGAGGGGTTCGGCTTTGACGCCGACCACCCCAATGCCGCCCTCACCCTGCTCAACGCCGCGAACGCCCAGGACACCGTCGTCCTCGAGCTCGGCGAGCCCCGTTACCGAGCGAAGTCGAACACGGTCCGCTATTCGGCGCGGGTCCTCGACGAGGCGACAGGCAATCTCTCCCATCTCGAGTCCCAGCGCGACCGCCGCGTCCCCCGTCACTTCGGCGACGCGTCGCTGTTCATCGACGATGCGACCGGACCGGTCCTCAACGGCTGCGTGATCGAGCCCTTCATCGTTTGCAAGCAGTTGGGTCAGGAAAATGTCACGGGCGAGGTCACAGTCTTCAATCCAACCGGGACGGGGTACGAGATCACCGTCAACGGGGGCACTGAACTCCCGATCCCCGCCTCGACGCCGACCACGAACTGGATGCCGGCGACCGGGGCGAACCCGATCCCTCGGACGGGGTCAGGCGAACCGGCCGACGGCGAGTTCGGCTGGGACAACCTCGTCACCGTCTCGCCGACGAGCGGAGGCGGGAGTCCGGCGCAGGCGAACGTCAGCTTTCCGCACTCGCTCCAGACGGACCAGGACCTCGAGCTCTATCTCTTCTACTCCGGGGATCCATCGACGGCGGTCTGGGTCCTGCTGTGGGAGGGTGAAGTTCAGGACAGCGGAGGGATGACGGCGGGCTGACGCGGCCCCCCGATTACCTCAGGAGTACTTGTCCCACTTCTTCAGCGGCTTCGTGGGATTGAGGACGTGGCCGCCCTCGTACCAGCCGGGGGACGACCAGAGCTCGAAGTGGAGGTGGCAGCCGCTGGCCCTGCCGGTGTCGCTCTCGTAGCCGATCACCTCGCCCGTGTGGACGCGCGAGCCCTCCTTGGGGCGGCCGCCCTTCTCCATGTGGGCGTACATGTAGTCGTTGCCCGTCCTGACGCCGTCGATGACGACGTAGTAGCCGGCGGCGGAGTGGGAGTCGACCACCTGGACCCGGCCGCCGCGGGCGGCGACGATCTTGGTTCCGCACTTGGCGAAGATGTCCTGGCCCTCGTGGCCGCGGCCGGCGCCGAGGCCATCGCCGTACTCGTGCTTGCCGCGCAGCGGGAAGATGTGGTCGTAGAGGCTGAAGCCGGTCGCCTTACCGCGTGCCGCCGCTGAGCTGGGAGACCCGGAAGCGGTAGTCGCCGTCGGGGGCGCTGCGGCCGCCCTCGGTGCGGCCGTCCCATGACGCGGAGTAGTTCTTGAACGGCTTCTGGTTCCGCTTCACGACGGTGTCGACGATCTCGCCGCGGCGGGTGGAGATCACGTCGATCCGGATGTCGGCCGGGCCCGTCGGCCTTGAACAGGTAGCTGACCGAGCTCTCGCGGGCCCCGTCGACGAAGGTCTTCTTCGGCGTGGCCTCGGCCCGGGTGACCTTGAAGCCGTCCACGTCGGTGACGGAGTCCTCGGGCTCGACCTCGAGCTCGACCGGGGAGGCGTCCCCCGCGCCGTAGTCGTTGACGACCTTCGGCTTGCCGCTCTTGGCGCCCTTCGGCACCACGGCGGAGACGGAGTTCTTCTTGGCCGAGGTCGGCTTCACCGAGACGCTGCCGCCGCTTGCTCCGGAATCGCACCTCGACGACCTCGCCGAGGTTGCTCCCGGTGAGGGTGATCCGGCCGGTCTCGGCGACGGTTCGCACGTCGAGGCAGCGCTTCACGCAGGTGACGTCGCGGACGGCGGGGGCGGGGCCGACGTTGATGCCGCCGCCGGAGGCGCCGGCGGGAGCGGCCGGGCCGATCGTCAGGCAGGCGAGGGCGAGTCCGCCGGCGAGGGTGCCCGCGGCGGCAGCCGGCCCGTGCCGGGGTAGCCTGCGATCGCCTGCGTTCAAGAGAGGGGTCCTCCGGTCTCGCTCCTGGGGTCCCCGTGCCGACGCCCCGTGGGGAGCCGGTTCACCAGGTCTGACGCGCGGCACTATAGCCATGAACCCGGCCGTTTGGTCACCGTTCCATAACGGTTCGCTAATGATCGCGCTCGCCGCCGGCCTCGGGACACGGCAGCGGCTATCATGCCCCGGCCGCGTTGGACCTCCGGGTCGGAGCGCGGCTCTTTCGCGCAATGAAGACCTTCGTAGCAACGCCCGCGAACCGCCAGCGAGACTGGTACGTCGTCGATGCCGAGGGCAAGACCCTCGGCCGGCTGGCCACGCAGATCGCCGATGCGCTGCGCGGCAAGCGCAAGCCCGAGTACACGCCGCACTGCGACGTCGGCGACTTCGTCGTCGTCATCAACGCGGACAAGGTCGCCGTGACCGGCGACAAGCTGAAGCAGAAGACCTACTACCGCCACAGCGGATACCCCGGCGGGATGAAGTCGCGGACCCTGGCCGAGATGCTGGAGCGCAAGCCCGAGGACGTGATCCGCCTCGCCGTGAAGGGCATGCTGACCCGCAACAAGCTCGGCCGCAAGCAGCTGCTCAAGCTGAAGATCTACGCCGGCGCGGAGCACCCTCACGCCGCCCAGCAGCCCAAGCCCTTGGAGGTGAGTCGATGACCCCGGACGACGACGCAGAGCGCGACGAGAGCGCGACGACCCCTGAGGTACCCGACTCCGAGGGCGCCGAGGACACGCCCGCCGAGACGCCCGCCGAGGGTGACGACGCCGGCGCCGATCCCGCTTCCGACGAGGCTCCCGTAGCCGAGGACGCCCCCGAGCCGGAGGCCGCCGAGCCCGCCGCGGACGCCGACGCCCGCCGCCGACGACGCCCCGGCCGACGACACCCCCGCCGAGGCCGAGGCCGCAGGGGAAGAAGCTTCAGACGACGCCGAGGCCCCCGAGGCCGAGGCCGCCCCCGCCGAGCCGAACCCGACCGCCGGCAGCGACGAGGCCGAAGAGGCCGTCGAGGGCGCCGAGCAGCCCGAGCGCGCCGAGGGCAAGAAGCCCGCCAAGGCCGAGAAGCGCGACATCGTCCCCGGTGCCGACCTCGAGCCGATCGCGATCGGCGAGGAGCGCGAGCTCACCGCCGAGGAGAAGGCGCGTGCCGAGGCCGAGGCCGAGGAGCGTGCCGCCCGCGAGGCCCGCGAGGCGGCTCAGGACGACGATGACGAGGGACCGTCGCGCCGCGCACCGTCTCCGTCCCGAGCGACGCCCAGATCCAGGCGACCGGCAAGCGCAAGAGCGCCGTCGCTCGCGTGATCGTCCGCTCGGGCAGTGGCACCTTCCAGATCAACGACCGCAGCCTCGAGGAGTACTTCCCGAGCACCCATCACCAGTCGCTGGCGCGCCAGCCGCTCGTCACCTCCGGGTACGACGGCAGCGTCGACGTCCGCGTGCGGGTGCACGGCGGCGGCATCAGCGGCCAGGCCGGGGCGGTTCGCCACGGCGTCGCCCGGGCGCTGACCACGCTCGAGCCGGAGCTGCGGGGCGACCTCAAGCGGCGCGGGCTGCTGACCCGAGACGACCGCCGCAAGGAACGCAAGAAGGCCGGCCTCAAGAAGGCCCGCAAGCGTCCGCAGTTCTCGAAGCGTTAATCCCCGCTTCGCCTGTTGGCTGAGCGCGTGAAGCTTTTCGGGACCGATGGGGTCCGTGGGCCGGTCGGCGACCTGCTCACCCCCGAGCTCTGCCTTGCCCTCGGCCGCGCGACCGCGGCCGAGATCCGCGGCGAGCGACCGCAGGTCCTGATCATCCGCGACACCCGCGAGTCGGGTCACATGCTCGAGTCGGCGCTGGCCTCCGGGCTCGCCGCCGCGGGCGCCGACGTCTTCCTCGGCGGGGTGCTGCCGACTCCGGCGGCGTCGATCCTCGTCCGCCGGCACGGGTTCGACCTCGGCGCGGTCGTCTCCGCGTCCCACAACCCCTGGCAGGACAACGGGATCAAGTTCTTCGACCGCACCGGCCGCAAGCTCGACGACGACGCCGAGGCTCGCGTCGAGGAGCGGGTCGCCGCCGGCCCGGCCACCGGCTCGGCCTCGGGCCGCATCCGCAAGCTCGAGGGCGCCCTGGATGATTATTTGCGGGAGTTGGGTTCGACCTTCCGGCTCGACCTGAAGGGGCGGCGGATCGTGATCGACTGCGCCAACGGAGCCACCTACCGGGCGGCGCCGGCGTTCTTCGAGCGCCTCGGCGCGGACCTGATCGTGATCGGGGCGGAGCCGGACGGCCGCAACATCAACGAGGGCTGCGGGTCCACGCACCTCGAGCACGTCGCGGCGGCCGTCGCCGACGCGCGAGCCGAGATCGGCTTCGCCTTCGACGGCGACGGCGACCGGATGCTCGCCGTGGACGCCGACGGCCGTGCGTTCGACGGGGACGAGATCGTCGCCCTCGCCGCCCTGCATCTGCGCGAGGAGGACGAGCTCCCCGGCGGCACCGCGGTCACGGTGATGAGCAACTTCGGCTTCCACAAGGCGATGGAGGCCGCCGGCATCGAGGTCGCGACCACGAAGGTCGGGGACCGCTTCGTGATCCAGGAGCTCCTGGAGCGCGGCTGGACGATCGGCGGCGAGCAGTCCGGCCACATCATCTGGACCGACTTCGCGGCGACCGGGGACGGCCTCGCGGCGGCGCTGCTGGTGATGCGCGCGCTCGGCGACCGGACCCTCGCCGAGGCCAGGCCGATCGAGAAGCTTCCCCAGCGGCTCGAGAACGTCCGGATCAGGAGCCGCGAGGCGCTCAACCAGGCGACGGGCGTCTGGGAGGCCGTCGGCCGCGAGGGCGCCCGGCTCGAGGGCCGCGGCCGCGTGCTCGTGCGCCCCTCGGGCACCGAGCCGCTCGTCCGGGTGATGGTCGAGGCGCCCGACGAGGCCGAGTGCGAGGAGATCCTCGCCCGTCTCGTCGACGTCGCCGAGAAGGCCCTGACCTAGCCCGCTCGGCGCGCGACGCGCTTGCCCCCGGATCGGGCCCTCCCTATCCTCCCCGGTCCCTTCCCCTGGAGAACCTCATGTGCGGCATCGTCGGATACGTGGGCGGGAGGCCCTGTCGCGACCTTCTGATCGCCGGCCTCGAGAAGCTCGAATACCGCGGGTATGACTCCGCCGGCCTGTCCCTGCTCGAGGACGGCCGGATCGAGTCGGTCCGCGCGGTCGGCAACCTCGCCAACCTGCGCGCCGCCGTGGCCGACACCGAGAGCCGCGGCGCGGTCGCCCTCGCCGAGGCCGACGCCACGATCGGCCTCGCCCACACCCGCTGGGCGACCCACGGCCGGGTCACCGAGGAGAACGCGCATCCCCACAGCGACGAGCAGGGCGAGATCCACATCGTCCTCAACGGGATCGTCGAGAACCACTCCGAGCTGCGCCGCGAGCTCGTCTCGCAGGGCCACGAGTTCAGCTCCGAGACCGACGCCGAGATCGTCGCCCACCTGATCGAGCGCCACTACGAGGGCGACCTCACCCTGGCGGTCCGCGCGGCCTTCGCCGAGCTCCGCGGCCACTACGCCTTCGTGGCGATGCACGTCGACCACCCCGACACGCTCGTCGGCGCCCGCAACGAGTGCCCGCTGGTCCTCGGGGTCGGCGAGGGGGAGACCTTCCTGGCCTCGGCGATCCCGGCGTTCCTGCGCGAGACCCGCACGGTGATGCAGATCGAGAACGGCGAGATCGTCACGATCGAGGCCGATTCGGTGACGATCACCGATGCCGCCGGCAGCCCGCGTGAGCGCTCGACCGAGGAGATCACCTGGGACGAGGCCGAGGCCGAGCGGGGCGGTTACGACACCTTCATGATGAAGGAGATCCACGAGCAGCCGGACGCCGTGGCCGAGACGATCACCGACCGCCTCCCGGAGTTCGACGAGGTCGACCTGAGCGAGCTCGCCTTCACCGCCGAGCAGGCCCGCGGCATCCGCCGGATCGTGATCGTCGCCTGCGGCACCTCCTACCACGCGGGTCTCGTCGGCCGCTACGCGATCGAGACCTGGGCGCGCGTCCCGGTCGAGATGGACGTCGCCTCCGAGTACCGCTACCGCGACCCCGTCGTCGGCGCCGACGACCTGGTCATCGGGATCACGCAGTCGGGCGAGACCGCCGACACGCTGGCGGCGATGCGGCTGGCGCGCGAGCGCGGCGCCCACGTGCTCGCGATCACCAACGTCATGGGCAGCCAGGCCACGCGCGACGCCGACTCCGTCCTCTTCACCCGGGCCGGCCTGGAGATCGGCGTCGCCGCGACGAAGACCTTCACGAGCCAGGTCGCGGCGATCTACCTGCTGGGCCTCTGGCTCGCGCAGTCGCGCGGGTTCATCGGCCGGGACAAGATCGCGGAGCTGATCGTCGAGCTGAAGGCGCTGCCGCGCAAGATCGAGGAGACGATCGAGACGACCGAGGAGCAGGTCCAGGCGATCGCCGAGTCGCACTACGACGGCCGGTTCTTCCTCTTCCTCGGCCGGCACATCGGGCTGCCGGTCTGCCTCGAGGGCGCGCTCAAGATGAAGGAGATCTCCTACATCCCCTCCGACGCCTACGCCGCCGGTGAGATGAAGCACGGCCCGATCGCCCTGCTCGACGAGACCACCCCGGTCGTCTGCGTCGCGACCGAGAGCCCGGTGCTCGAGAAGGTCCTCTCGAACGTCGCCGAGGTGCGGGCGCGCGGGGCGGACGTGATCGCGATCGGCACGGCCGGATCCGACATCGTCAGCGAGGCGGCCGATCAGGCGCTCTTCGTCCCGCGGACCGACTGGATCCTGCAGCCGATCCTCGCCGTGATCCCGCTCCAGCTGCTGGCGTACCACACGGCCCGCCTGCTCGGGCTCAACGTGGACCAGCCCCGCAACCTGGCCAAGACGGTGACCGTCGAGTAGACCGGCCTTCCGTCGCGCGGATCTCTAGCATTCCGACGATGCGGAACACGCCCTCACCCCTGAAGCTTCTGTTCCTCCTCGCCGCCCTCGTCGCGGCGCTCGCGCTCTCCGCCTGCGGAGACGACGAGGAGTCCGTCGACGTCGGCGACCTCGGCCCCGATCCGGCCACGATGGTCCCCGCCGACGCTCCGATCTACGCGGAGGCGGTCATCCGCCCGCAGGGTGAGATGGCCGAGAACCTCGAGGGGGCACTCGCGAAGTTCGGCGTCGAGGATCCGGGCGGGATGCTGAGCGCGGCGCTCGACGAGGAGATCGCCTCCGATCCCGATTCGGAGGGCGTGACCTTCAGCGACGACATCGAGCCATGGCTCGGCAACCGGGTCGGCGGCTTCCTCAGCGACTTCGACGTCAAGACCGAGGAGGGCGTGGGCGCGGTCGCGATTGCGGTCACCGACCCCGACGCGGCGCAGGCCTTCCTCGACAAGGTGAGCGAGTCGTCCTCGTCGGATGCGACGGAGACGAGCTACGAGGGCGTCGACTACCTCTACGACGACTCCGATGACTCGGCCATCGGGATCGACGGGGACTTCCTCCTCGCCGGTACCGAGGACGGCCTCAAGCAGGCCGTCGACGCCGGCGCCGGCGAATCGCTCGCCGACGACGATGCCGCCACCGAGTCCCTCGACGAGATCCCCGAGGACAGCATCTTCTCCGCCTACGTCGACACGGGCGCGATCATCGAGCTCGTCGAGGGCTCAGGCGCCCTCACCGGCCAGCAGCTGCAGCAGTTCCGCGAGCAGCTGAGCGGGTACGACGGCTCGCCCAGCGAGTTCTGGTCGACGATCGACGACGATGCGATCACGTTCTCCGGGTCCGGCCCGGCGCCGGCCGGCGGCGGCGAGCCGACCGACCTGATCCGCGACTTCCCCGCGGATTCGTGGTTCGCGTTCGCGACCGCCGACATCGGGGCCCAGTTCCAGGCCCAGCTCGACCAGTTCAGGCAGGGCTTCCAGGAGGGCTTCGGCACGACGGGTCCCGTCGTCGACCCCTTCGCCGCCTTCAAGGAGGCGACCGGGCTCGATCTCGAGAACGACTTCAACTGGATCGGCGGCTTCGGCGGCTTCGTCCAGGGCACCTCGCTGTTCGGCCTCGGCGCCGGCCTGGTGGTCGAGTCGAACGACGGAGAGGCCACCGCCGACGACGATCGACAAGCTCGCGGGGGCGCTCCAGAGGCAGCGTGACCTCCAGATCTCGCCGACCGATTCGGGCTTCAAGCTGCAGCTCGCCGGCGCTCCGCTCGGTGCGGAGGTCGCGAGCGAGGACAACCAGCTCGTCGTCGCCGCGGGCGGGGCCACCATCGACGACGTGCTCAACCCGTCGGAGACCCTCGGTGACTCGGATCGCTTCGAGGACGTGGAGGACGAGCTCGGCGACGACCTCACCCCGAGCTTCTTCCTGGACTTCCCGTCCGTCGTCGCACTGGTCGAGAGCTCCGGGCAGGCAAGCGCGGATCCGGGCTACGCGGAGGCCAAGCCGTACCTCGACGCGCTCGACTACGTCGTGGCCGGCAGCGCGGTCGACGACGACCGCAGCACCGCCGGTGTCGTGATCGGCCTGCGCGACCCGGGTGACTCCGAGTCCACGTCGGCAGTCATAACGCCATAACCGCGCGCACTCGGGCCTCGACCTGATCGAGATCGCGCGGGTCGAGCGGGCGCTCGAGCGGCGCCCGCGGCTGGCGGAGCGGCTCTTCCGGCCTGGGGAGCTCGCCTACGCCGGCGACCGGGCGCGGCCCGGTCGCCACCTCGCCGCCCGCTTCGCCGCGAAGGAAGCGGCGATCAAGGCTCTCGGCGGGGGCTGCTCGCCCCGCGACGTCGAGGTCGTGGGGGCGGAGCCTCCGGAGCTCAGGCTGCACGGCCCGGCGCGCCGCCGCGCCGACGACCGCGGGGTCGACCTCGCGGTCACGCTGACCCACTCGCGGGGCCTGGCGGCCGCCGTGGTCCTGGCGAGCCCCCGCGCGACCTGAGCCGGGAGATCGTCGCCGGGCGGCGGGTAGGCTCCGGCCCGTGGAACCGGGAGGCTGGTCCGAGCCGCTGTTCGATGCCGCCGGCATGCGCGGGATCGACCGCTGGGCGATCGAGGAGCGCGGCGTTCCCTCGCTCGATCTGATGGAGGCCGCCGGCGACGCCCTGGCGCGGGAGACGGAGCTGATCGCCAGGCCCGGCCCGGTCCGGATCCTCTGCGGCAAGGGCAACAACGGCGGCGACGGGCTCGTCGCCGCACGGCTGCTGCGCGAGCGCGGTCACGAGGTCGACGTGCTGCTGCTCTGGCCGGCGGACGAGCTGAGCGGGGACGCGGCGGCGAACCTCGAGCGGCTCGGGGGCGGCTTCAGCGAGCTGGGCGGCGATGCCGGCGCGGCGCTCGCGGGCTCCGGCGCCATCGTCGATGCGATCTTCGGCACCGGGTTCGACGGTGAGCCGCGCGAGCCGGCCGCGGCGGCGATCGAGGCCCTGAATGCCGCCGGCGCCCCGGTGGTCGCCTGCGACGTCGCCTCCGGTGTCGACGCCTCGACCGGCGAGGCCGCCGACTGCTCGGTCGACGCCGACGTGACCGTCACCTTCCACGCCGCGAAGGTCGGCCACCGGATCGCGCCGGGGAAGTGGCGCGGGGGCCGGCTCGTCGTGGCCGACATCGGGATTCCGCCGGGCGCCCCGGGCGAGGCCGTCGCCGGGTTGATCGGCGATGGGGTCCTCGACCTGCCGCCGCGCCGCGGCCAGGAGTCGAGCAAGTTCAGCTCCGGCGAGGTCCTCGTCGTCGGCGGCTCGCGAGGCATGACCGGAGCGGTCTGCATGGCGTCGACGGCGGCGATCCGCGCCGGGGCCGGCTACGCGACGGTGGCCGCTCCCGATTCGCTGGAGCCGATCCTCGAGGTCAAGCTGACCGAGGTGATGACCATGGGCCTCGACAGCAGCGCCGGCGGCCTCGGGGCGGCCGCCGCCGGGCCGATCATCGACCGCTCGCAGAGATCGGCATGCGTGGTGCTCGGGCCGGGCCTCGGCAGGGCGGAGCACTCCGCTCGGCTGGCTCGCGAGCTCGCACCGCGGATCGACGCTCCGCTGCTGATCGACGCCGACGGGCTGAACGCGCTGGGGACGGAGCTCGGCCTGCTGGCGGGCCGCGAGCACCCGACGATCCTCACGCCCCATGCCGGCGAGCTCGCGCGACTGCTCGACACGAGCTCCGACGAGATCTCCGCCCACCGTCTGGCCGCCGCCCGCGAGGCCGCCGATGCCGCCGATGCGGTGGTCGTCCTCAAGGGGGACGACACGATCGTCGCCGAGGGCGACCGGATCGCGGTCAATGCGCACGGCAGCCCGGCGCTGGCCACGGCGGGAACGGGCGACGTCCTCTCCGGGACGATCGCCGCCCTGGTGGCGCGGGGGACCGAGCGCCTTCGAGGCCGCCTGCGCCGGCGTCCTCGCCCACGCTCGGGCGGGAAGCATCGCCGCCGGGGAGATCGGGGTCGAATCCGTGATCGCGAGCGACGTGATCGCGGCGCTTCCGCGGGGGCTCCGGCCCTGAGCGAACTCGATCCCTTCCAGCGGGCGACCGCGATCGTCGACGTGGATGCGGTCGAGCGGAACTGCTCCCACCTGAGCGGCGTGATCGGCGACGGCGTGAGGCTGTGCGCGGTCGTCAAGGCGAACGGCTACGGCCACGGGATGGTCGAGTGCGCCGAGGCCGCGATGCGCGGGGGTGCCAAGGCCCTGGCCGTTGCCGCGGCGAGCGAGGCCTTCGAGCTGCGGGAGCGCATGCCGCGCGCCCCGATCCTGCTGATGGGAGCGCTGACGAGCGCCGAGCTCGACGTCGCCCTGCAGGCGCAGGCGGAGCTCAACGTGTGGCGTCAGGGCTTCCTGGAGGAGGTCGCCGAGCGCGGGGAGCAGCTCGGCGTGCGCCCCCGGATCCACGTCAAGTACGACACCGGGATGGGGCGCCTCGGCGAGCGAGACGCCGACGCGGTCGACGAGCTGCTCGACGTCTGCGCCGAGGACGACCGAGTCGACCTGGCGGGACTCTGGACCCACTTCGCCACCGCCGACGAGGACGACGAGGGCTACCTCCGCGAGCAGCTCGACCGGTTCGCCGCCCTCGCGCTGCCGGCCCGCGACCGCCACCCGGGCCTGATCGTCCACGCCGCCAACAGCGCCGCGACGCTCAAGGGCGCCGAGTTCCACTTCGACATGGTCCGCTGCGGGGTCGCGATCTACGGGCTGGACCCCTTCGGCCGGGACGCCTCCGCTCAGGGCCTGCGGCCGGCGATGTCGCTGCAGAGCTACCTCGCCGACGTGAAGCGCTTCGGACCGGGCGAGTCGGCCGGCTACGGGCGCACCTGGCGGGCCGCGGGGAGACCTCCGTCGGCGTGATCCCCGTCGGCTACGGCGACGGCTACCGCCGCGGGCTGGGGAACGAGGCCGAGGTGTTGATCGGAGGAGCGCGGCGTCCGGTCGTGGGAACGGTCTCGATGGACAACATCACGGTCGAGCTCGACGACGGGCTCGAACCGGGCGAGCCCGTCGTGCTGATCGGCGCGCAGGGCGAGGAGGAGGTCAGCGCCGAGGAGCTCGCGAGGCTCCTGGGCACGATCAACTACGAGGTCACCTGCGGGATCTCCCAGCGCGTCCCGCGGGTCTACCGGCGGTGAGCGGAGCGCCGGCGGAGATCGCGGTCGACGCGCCGGCCGCCACGATCGCGCGCGAGGCGATCGGCGACTCCGGCGACGCATGGATCGTCGGTGGAGCGGTCCGCGACGCCGTGCTCGGCACGGTCACGGAAATCGATCTGGCCGTCGCGGGCAGCGCGGCCGAGGCGGCCCGCGCCGTCGCCACCGCGGCCGGGGGCCATCGCTTCGAGCTCTCCGGGGAGTTCGCGACCTGGCGCGTGGCCGCCCGCGACGGGTCCTGGCATCTGGACATCGCCGAGCTCCGGGGGGAGACGATCGAGGACGACCTGCGGCTGCGCGACTTCACGGTCAACGCGATCGCGGTCCCGCTCGGCGGCGGCCCGCCGATCGACCCGACCGGGGGATTGGGCGACCTCGAGGCGCGCCGGCTCCGCGCCACCTCCGAGCGATCGTTCGCCGACGACCCGCTGCGGATCATGCGCGCGGCCCGGCTTGCGGCCGCCCTCGGCCTCGAGCCCGATCCGGGGACGGCCGAGCTGGCCCGGCGCGAGTCGGCGCGTGCCGCTGAGCCCGCCGGAGAGCGCCAGCTCGCGGAGCTCGCCGCAATCGTCGAGGGGCCCGCGCCGGAGCGGGCGATCGAGCTGCTCGACCTGCTCGGGGCGACCGCTGCCGTCCTGCCCGAGCTGGAGGCGCTGCGCGGCGTGGGGCAGAGCGCCAACCATCACCTCGACGCCCACCAGCACACGCTCGAGGTGCTCAGGCGGATGCTCGAGGTGCAGTCGGATCTCGACCTCTACGCGGGCGAGGCGGCGCCGGCGGTCGGCCGAGCTGCTCGACCAGCCGCTCGCCGACGGGATGACCCGCCGCGGCGCCCTGCGCCTTGCCGCCCTCCTGCACGACGTCGGCAAGCCCGTCACCCGGACCGAGGAGGGCGGCGCGGTGCGGTTCCTCGGCCACGACGAGGCGGGGGCGGAGATGGTGCGCGCCCTCTGCGTGCGGCTGCGGTCCTCCAGGCGGCTCAGCGACTACCTCGCCGCGATCACCCGCGACCACCTCGTCCTCGGCTTCATGGTGCGCGATCGGCCGCTGCCGCCGCGACGCGTATGGGAGTACCTCAAGCGAACCGGGTCGCGAGGCCGTCGACACGACCCTGCTGACCGTCGCCGACCGGCTCTCGGCGCAGGGCGGCGGCGTCCCGCAGGCGGCGATCGACGGTCACCTCGAGCTCGCCCGCGAGTTGCTCGCCGCCGCCGTCGCCTGGGAACGCGAGGGCCCGCCGGCACCGCTCCTGCGCGGCGACGAGCTCGCCGCGGCGCTCGGGATCGAGCCGGGGCCGGAGCTCGGGGACGCCGTCCGCGAGCTCGAGGCCGCCCAGTACTCGGGCGATGCGACCGACCGCGACTCGGCCGTCGCCCACCTGCGGGCGTGGCGGGCCGATCAGTAGCCTGCGCGCCCGTGGCCGGACCCGACCCAGACTGCATCTTCTGCGCGATCGTCGCCGGCGAGGCCCCGGCGGAGATCATCGACCAGGACGATCACACGGTCACGATGATGGACATCAACCCGGCGACGAAGGGGCACGCGCTGGTGATCCCGCGCGACCACACCGAGGATCTGCTCTCGATCAGCGAGCGCGACCTCTGCAACACCGCCGTTGCCGCGCAGCGGATCGCCAAGCGCATGGAGGAGACGCTCGACCCCGACGGCTTCAACCTGATCAACGCGTGCCGGGCCGCCGCCTGGCAGACGGTCTTCCACTTCCACATCCACGTGATCCCGCGCTACGAGGACGATCCGCTGAAGCTGCCCTGGATCCCGCGCGGAGCCGACATGGACCAGATCTCGAGCATCGCGGGCAAGATCCGCGGAGGAGGCGACCGATGAACGAGCCCGAGGGCGATCCGATCCGGGTCGAGTACGACGGGGACGTCGCGGTGATCGTCCTCGACGCGCCGCCGCTGAACCTGTTCACGGAGCGGACCTTCACCCGGCTGATCGAGGCCCGGGACGAGGTCGCCGGATCGGATGCGCGGGCGCTCGTCTTCCGGGCCGAGGGCAAGGTCTTCACCGCCGGGGTCGACGTCAAGAAGGTCTTCGCCGACGTGCCGGGGGCCGAGGAGGGATCACGGCTCGCCGCCGCCGGCGTCCGCGACCTCCAGGCGCTCGAGGGCCTCGAGATCCCGACGCTCGCCCTCGTCCACGGCCTCTGCCTGACCGCCGGCCTCGAGGCCTCGCTCGGCTGCGACATGATCTGGGCGGCCGAGGGCTCGCGCTTCGGCCTGGTCGAGAAGGTGGTCGGGCTGACGCCGTTCGGCGGTGGGGTGCAGCGGATGGCCGAGCGCGCCGGTCCCGCCCGGGCGCGTGAGTTCGTCATGACCGGCGAGCTCTACGGGGCGGAGACGATGCTCGAGTGGGGCGTGATCAACCGCGTCCTGCCCGCCGATCGCCTGCTCGATGACGGGATGGAGTTCGCCCGCTCGCTGGCCGCCGGCCCCACCGTGGCGCACGCGGCGACGAAGCGCCTGGTGCGCGCCTACCTCGACGACGGCATCGCCGGAGCCGACGCCGCGACGGCCGGGATCGCCGGCCCGCTGTTCGACACCGAGGACCTCAAGAACGCCGTCCGCAGCTTCATCGAGGACGGTCCGGGCAAGGCCGACTACTCGGGGAGATAAGCGCCAATCGGCACGAGGCGGCCGGAAGCGGCCCTCGTGGCGCTGCTACCCTGCCGCCCGCATGTCCAAGGAAGAGAAGATCGAGATGGAGGGCGAGGTCGTCGAGTCCCTGCCCAACACCATGTTCAAGGTGAAGCTGGACAACGACCATCAGGTCCTCGGTCACATCTCGGGCAAGATGCGCCGCCATTACATCCGCATCCTCCCCGGCGACCGCGTGAAGATCGAGCTCAGCCCCTACGACCTCGACCGCGGCCGGATCACCTACCGCTACAAGTAATGGCGGCCCGGGAGGGCGCTGGATCTGCGTCCTCGTCGGCTCACGTGCTGAGCACGCATCGCCTCCTGCGTCCTTGACCAGCACCCTCCCGACCTCGCCATGTCGTCAGTACGCCGTCCGCCGCATGCCGCGGAGGGCGAACCAGCCGAGGACGGTGGTGAATCCCAGCAGGGCGACGATCGCCGGCCAGGTCCCCGACCAGCTCACCGTGCCGACGAAGCCCTGGCGGGCACCCTCGACGACCTCGGTGGCGGGGTTGACCTCGGCGACGGTCGCCAGCCAGCCGGTGAGCAGCTCCTGGGGCGCGTAGGCGGTCGTGCTGAGGATCAGGGCGAGCATCACCGCCTGCATCAGCGGCGCCGCGGCCTGCGTCCGGAAGCGCAGCGCGAGCGTGGCTCCCCAGAGGGCCGCGACCAGCGCCATCCCCATCACCAGCAGCACCGCGACGCCGAGCCCGACGGCCCCGGGGAACTGCACCCCGATGATCATCGCGACGACGAAGAGCACCGTGGCCGGGATCAGCGCCCTGACGCTCGCCGGCAGGATGACGCCGAGCAGCAGGACCCAGCGTGGGGCGGGGGAGGCGAGGAAGCGGTCGAAGAGCCCCGTCTCGATGTCGCGGGCCAGGTTGACCCCGGCCGCCGCACCGGTGAAGCCGGCGCCCTGGAGCATGCTCACCGGGATCATGAAGCTCGCGTAGCTGTCGGTGTCGAAGCCGGGGAGGAGGGCGAGGCTGCCGAACACGGCGGTCAGCCCGAGGAAGAAGATCGTCGGCGCGAGGACGCCGGGGATCGCCGCCCCCGGCACCCGCAGGAGCTCGTTCTTCGACCGGCTCAGCATGGCGCCGACCGTCTCGAGGTCGTGGACCATCAGCCCATCGCCAGCCGTCGTCGCAGCGCCAGCGAGCAGAGGACCAGCCCAACCGCTCCGATCAGGACGATTCCGAGCAGGCCCTCGGCGAGAGCGGTGCCCGAGAACGAGGAGATCACCGGGTCGCGAACCGCGTCGGCGACGAAGGAGAGCGGGTTCAGGCCGGCGACGGTCTGGGCGGGCTCGAGCAGCAGGTTCTTGGGGAAGAACGCCGTCGAGAGGAAGAGGATCACGAACAGCAGCGGGAACATCCCCTGCACGACCGACGGGCTGCCGGTCCGCAGCGCGATCGCCGCGCCGAGCGTGCCGAAGGAGAAGGCGCAGCCGGTCGAGAGCACGATCATCACCAGGGCCCCCGGGACGCCCTCATGGATCGGCGCGCCGAAGATCAGCCCGATCGCGATGAACCAGAACGCCGTGAGGAAGCCGAGGGCGGCGGCTCCGGCGAGCCTGCCGGCGACGATCGCGAACCGCGGGATCGGCGCGGCGAGGAGCCGATCGGTGAAGCCCATCTCGATGTCGACGGCAAGCGCGATCCCGGAGCTGTTGCCGGCCAGCAGCGTCGCCTGCACGATCGAGCCGGCGAGCAGGAACTGGAAGAAGCTGTCGACCGGAGGGAACCCGGGGATCTCCAGGGCCCGCCCGGCACCGGTGCTCTGGATCGCCAGCAGGAGCGTCGGGATGATCAGCAGCGGGGCGACGAGCTGCGGACGCCTGAAGGTCTGCCGGATGGCGCGCCTGCCGAGGGCGGCGATCACGCGGGCGGTGCTCAAGCGGGCTCGCCGACCGGCTCTGCGGCATCGGGCGCGGGGGCGTCCGCGCCCTCGAGGTGCTGGCCCGTCTTGGCGACGAACACGTCGTCGAGGGTGGGCGCGACCAGGTCGAGCGACTCGACCAGGATCTCGGCCTCGTCGAGGGCCCTGACCACCGGCGCGATCGCCGCGGCGCCCTCCTCCACCTCGATGATCAGCTTCCCGTCGCGGGCGGGCAGCGGCTTGCCGAAGCGCTCCAGCACGGCCATGCACCGCGATGTGTCACCGGCGGCGAGGCCGAGCTCGAGCCGCGGCTTGCCGGCCTCGGCCTTGAGCGAGGCCGGAGTCCCCTCGCCGACGATCCGGCCGGCGCTGATGATCCCGACGCGGTCGGCGAGCTGGTCCGCCTCCTCGAGGTACTGCGTGGTCAGGAAGACGGTCGTGCCCTCGTCGTTGAGGGCCGAGACCTCCTCCCAGATCGCCTTGCGGCTGACCGGGTCGAGGCCCGTGGTCGGCTCGTCGAGGAAGAGCACCCGCGGCTGGTGGACGAGCGCCGAGGCGAGGTCGAGGCGGCGCTTCATCCCGCCCGAGTAGGTGCCGACGCGGCGCTGGGCGGCCTTGGTCAGGCCGACGCGGCGGAGCAGGTCGGCCGAGCGCTCGCGCGCCTCCGCCCGGGGGAGGCCGTGGAGGGTGGCCTGGAGGCGGATCAGCTCCTCGCCCGTCATCAGCGGGTCGAGCGCGGCCTCCTGGAGGGCGACGCCGATCGAGGACCGCACGGCGGCGCTCTCGGTGACGACGTCGTGGCCGGCGACCCTGGCGCTGCCGCCGGTCGGCCGCAGCAGCGTGGTCAGCATCCGCACCGTCGTGGTCTTGCCGGCGCCGTTCGGGCCGAGGAAGGCGTAGATCTCGCCCTCGGCCACCTCGAGGTCGACGCCCGCCACCGCCAGTACTTCGTCGGAGAATGCCCGCTGCAAGTTGACTGCCTCGATCGCGAGCACGGCAGCGCATTCTATGTTCGATGGGGGAAGATCACTTCCGGCCCGCCTAGAATCAGGCCGGTCGAGGCGCCCCGCTACTCGCGTCGGCGTCCGGTGTTAGAAGCCTTCAGATGGACACAAGAACCCACAGTCACAGCCGAATCGCCGCCCTCGCGGTCGCCGCGGCCCTCCTCGCCGCCCTGGCCGTGCTCGGCCTGCGCGTCGGCGATGCCGACGCCGTCGCCGCCAAGGAGCTGGGCAGGGCGCAGGAGAAGACGAAGCCCACCTGCCCCAAGGAGAACTGCCAGGCGACCGGCAAGGTCAGCGGCTACCAGTTCTCGGTGGACGGCGAGCGTCGTCTGTTCAAGGTCCCGACCGATGGCCGGCTGGTGGCCTGGAGCATCGAGCTGGCGAATCCGGACAAGCTGTCCCAGGAGTTCTTCGAGACGAACCTCACCCGCAAGGGATACGGCGGCGACCCCTGGGCCAGGATCGGCGTCCTCAAGAGCGTCGACGCCGAGAAGCCGAACAGCTTCAAGCTGGTCAAGCAGACGCCGGCGGTCAACCTGACGAACTCGCTCGGCCGGACCCCGATCTTCACCCTCGGCAAGACGCTGAAGATCAAGAAGGGGCAGATCATCGCCCTCTCCGTCCCGACCTGGGCCTCCAACTTCGTCGCCGGGGACTCGTCCTCGACGCAGTGGCGGGCGAGCCGCGACTCCGACAAGTGCGACCTCAGCCCCGGCCACGACGACAACCGCGAGGCCACGAAGCCGCAGATGAACGTCGGCTCGGTGCGCGAGTACGGCTGCCGCTACACCGGTGAGCGGCTCCTCTACAAGGCCTACTACGTCCCTGAGAAGGGGAAGTAGGCGGCGGCCGGCCCCTCGAGGCCGGCCCGGGCGTCAGCCCTCGCCGTTCGTGGCTTCCTGGCGGAGGCCGCAGTGGGGGCAGTCGCTGACGTCGAGCCCGATCAGCTGATCGCAGCGGCGGCACTCGCGCAGGTTCTCCGGGCTGCGCAGCAGCGCCGAGGGGGAGGGGGCCAGCGGCAGCACGCGGGTGACCGGCTTCAGCTCCTCGCCGGTCTCGCGATCGACGTAGACGCCGTCGACGTCCGCCTCGACCAGGGCCTCGCGGCCCGAGGCCGGGGCGCGGAATCGATAGGTCTGCCGTTCGTGCAAGGTCGCGGAAGATTAGTGCCTATCCGGTGAAGCCGCCAGGATGGGCGGATGAACGTCCTGATCTTCCATGGGTACCTGCTGAGGGGCACCGGGAGCAACGTCTACAACGCGAATCTGGCTCAGGCGCTGGCCCGCGCCGGCCACGACGTGCACCTGCTCTGCCAGGACCTCGAGGCCGCCGAGCTGCCGTGGATCGACGCCGTCGGCCGCTGGGGGCCCGACGGGCTGGCGGTCGAGGAGACCGGCAGCGGCGGCGATCGTCCCGGCGGGACCGTCACCGCCTACCTGCCGGACATCGGCGGCCTGCTGCCCACCTACGTCGCCGACACCTACGAGGGCTTCGAGGCGCGGACCTTCCCCGAGCTCGACGACGACGAGCTCGACCGCTACCTGGCCGCGAACGTGGCGGCGGTGGGCGACGTCGTCGCCCGGGCGGGCCGGATCGACGCCGCCCTCTCCAACCACCTGGTCATGGGGCCGGTGATCCTGGCCCGCGCGGGGCTCCCTTTCGCCGCCAAGATCCACGGCAGCGCGCTCTCCTACACCGTGATCCCCTACCCGCGATTCCTGCCGTACGCCCGCGAGGGGATGGCCGCGGCCGAGACGGTGCTCGTGGGCTCGCGGCATACGGCGGAGGCGCTCTGGGAGACCCTCGGCGACGAGTCGCTCCCCGCCCGGACCAGGCTCGGGCCGCCCGGCGTGGACGTCGACGCCTTCAGCCCCCTGCCGGACCGCTCGGCGGCGGTCGCCGAGCTCGAGGCGCTGGCCGCCGAGCTCGAGGCCGAGCCGCCCGGCAACTCGGGCTTCGGGCGCGACCGCGAGGCGGCGATCGGCGCGCTCCGGGCCTACGCGGCTGCCACCGGCCCGCGGATCGTCTTCGTCGGCAAGCTGATCGTCTCGAAGGGCTGCGACCTGCTCCTCGCCGCCTGGCCGCTGGTCGCGGCCGCCAATCCCGGCGCGAAGCTCCTCCTGATCGGCTTCGGCGAGTACCGCGACGGGCTGCTGCGCCTCCTGCGGGCGCTCGAGGCGGGCGACCTCGCCGAAGCCCGCGAGGTCGCGCGGCTCGGCTGGGCGCTCGAGGGCGGGGAGGAGGCGCCGCTGGCCTACCTCGAGGCGTTTCTCGCCGACCCGCCCGCCGGCTACGCCGATGCCGCTCGCGCCGCCGCCGGCAGCGTCGAGCTCGCGGGCCGGCTCGAGTACGGCGAGGTCGCCCACGTCGTCCGCTCGAGCGACGCGATGGTCGTCCCCAGCACCTTCCCGGAGGCCTTCGGGATGGTCGCCGCCGAGGCCGCGTCGGCCGGAGCCCTGCCGGTCTGCGCCCGCCACTCGGGGCTCGCCGAGGTCGCGGGGACCCTGGCGGAGGCGCTGCCGGGCGATCTGGGCCGGCTGACCTCCTTCGACCTCGGCCCCGGTGCCGTCTCCGGGATCGCCGAGCGGCTCAACTCCTGGCTGGCCCTGAGCGAGCCGGAATCGGATGCCGCTCGGGAGGCGATGGTGGCCACGGTACGGGCGATCTGGAGCTGGGACGGGGTCGCCCAGGCCGTCCTCGCCGCCTCCGACGGCCGCCTCGAGGAGCTCGCCCCGGTCCCCTCCGGCTGAGCTCCCGAGCCGTGGCTGGGAGCCGTGCCGAGGCACGGCCAATGCACGCGCCGCTCACTCAATAGAATGCCCGCGGCTCATGAAGGACATGTCCCGCACAACGTTCCTGAAGCTCGTCGGAGCGGCGCTTCTGGCGACCATCGTGATCTCGGTGATCATGGTCAACATCTCGTGGATGGGCGAGATCGCGTCGGTCGAGAAGGCCCCGATCGAGACGATGTTCAACGTCACGATCGTGCTCAGCGCCTTCGTCTTCAGCGTCGTGATGGTGATGATGATCTACGCCATCGTGAAGTACCGGGCCAAGCCCGGCGACGAGTCCGACGGCGAGCCGATCCACGGCAACACCCGCCTGGAGATCATCTGGACCGCGATCCCGACGCTGATGGTGATCGGGCTCGGGATCTACGCGACCATCGTCCTCGACGACATCGAGGCCAAGGCCGCCGATGGGGAGACGATGCAGGTGAAGGTCACCGCTCAGCAGTTCGCCTGGCGGTTCGACTACCCCGAGCAGGGGGTCACCTCGACCGAGCTCCACGTCCCGGTCGACACCCAGCTCGAGCTCGAGCTGAACGCGCTCGACGTGCTGCATTCCTTCTGGGTGCCCGAGTGGGGCATCAAGCGCGACCTCGTGCCCGGCGCGGCCCTCGAGGGGCAGGAGGAGATCGACGACAGGGTTCGCGTCACGCCCAACGTCGAGGGCACCTACAACGTGGTCTGCACGGAGCTCTGCGGTTGGGGACATGCGACGATGCGGGCGGCGGCCGTGGTCGAGTCGCAGCAGGAGTTCGACGATTGGATCAAGGACCAGCCGGAGATCCCCGAGGATCTGTTGAGCACGGGCGCGGGTGGCGGAGCCGGTGCCGGAGTCTTCGACGACGCCGCCGGCGAGTAGCGGCAGGAGGTTTCAGGACAGTTGCCAGTAGCGCTTAGGGAACCGGGAATGGCCAGGGCGGGCCTGGGGATGCTCATCGGCGGGCTCTTCGGGTTCGGGCTGGTCATCGCGTTGCGCGCGATCAGCGGTCTGGACCTGATCCAGACCGAGCAGACCGGCTACCCGCACGTCATCGTCCCGGCGATCACCGCGCCGCTCGGCTTCCTGGTCGGCCTCGGCTGCTTCGACTACTGGTTCCGCTGGGCCGCCGGCGCGCCGACGATCCCCGACGACCACTCCCAGCACGGCGCCCACAGCTGGCGGGACTACTTCAAGTTCAACACCGACCACAAGGTCATCGGCGTCCAGTACGTCGTCACGACGTTCATCTTCTTCCTGCTCGGCGGCCTGCTGGCGATGATCATGCGCGCCGAGCTCGCTCAGCCCGGCACCCAGATCGTCGACCCGGGCGTCTTCAACAGCCTCTTCTCGACGCACGCCGCGTTCATGATCTTCCTGTTCGTGATCCCGGTCTTCGCCGGGCTCGCGAACTACGTCCTGCCGCTGATGATCGGCGCGCCGGACATGGCTTTCCCGCGCCTCAACGCGCTCTCGTTCTGGATGCTGCCGATGGCGGGCCTGCTCTTCCTGGCCAGCTACTTCGTCCCCGGAGGCGCGTTCGACGCCGGCTGGACGGGATACGCGCCACTCTCGACCGGGGCCCCGCTCGGGCAGTCGTTCTTCAACCTCGGCGTGCAGTTCGCGGGCGCCTCGTCGGTGGCGACCGCCCTCAACTTCCTGGTCACGATCGTGACCATGCGCGCGCCGGGCATGAACTTCTGGCGGATGCCGCTGCTGGTCTGGGCGAACCTCTCGACCTCGCTGCTCGTCGTGGCCGCGACGCCGTTCATCGCCGGGGTCCAGTTCATGGTCCTCTTCGACCGCGCGATCGGCACGAACTTCTTCCAGGCTGCGGCCGGTGGCGACGTGATCAGCTACCAGCACATCTTCTGGTTCTACTCGCACCCGGCGGTCTACATCATGATGCTGCCGGGCTTCGGGATCGTCAGCGAGGTGATCTCCACCCACGCCCGCAAGACGATCTTCGGCTATCGCCTGATGGCCCTGGCGCTGCTCGGCATCGTCGTGCTCGCGTTCGCCGTGTGGGCGCACCACATGTTCGTCTCCGGCATGTTCGGCTGGCTGCGCGTGCCGATGATGATCACGACGCTGCTGATCGCGGTGCCGACCGGGATCAAGATCTTCTCCTGGCTGGGCACCCTCTTCGACTCGAAGTTACATATCGAATCGACGTCGATGCTCTTCGCGCTCGGCTTCATCGTCACGTTCGTGATCGGCGGGATCAGCGGCGTGATGCTGGGCATGATCCCGATCGACATCCACGTCTCCGACACCTACTTCGTGGTCGCCCACATCCACTTCGTCCTCTTCGGCGGCTCCGTCTTCACGATCTTCTGCGGGATCTATCACTGGTTCCCGAAGATGACCGGGCGGATGTACGACGAGCGGCTCGGACGCGCGCACTTCTGGCTCACCCTGGTCGGGATGCTCGGCACGTTCGTCCCGATGCACTGGATCGGGATGGAGGGGATGCCGCGCCGTGTGGCCGACTACGCGGCCCAGTTCGGCAGCTGGAACCTCGTGATCACCGTCTTCAGCTTCATCCTCGGCGTCGCCCAGCTGATCTTCATCTACAACATGATCGTCAGCTGGAAGTACGGCCCGAAGGCCGGCGACAACCCGTGGCGGGCGAAGACGATCGAGTGGCTCGTCTCCTCGCCGCCTCCGATCTTCAACTTCGACGAGATCCCGCGCGTGGTCGGCGGCCCCTACGAGTTCGGCGTCCCCGGCGCCCGTCACGCGATCATGCACGGTGAGGGCGCGCACGTCGGCGGCCCCGAGCCCGCCGTGGCCGGCTCCGCAGGTGGCGGCGGCGGTGGCGGGGGAGGGGGCACGTGAGCCCCGCCACCCATCCGGGCGGCACCGTGCTGGCCTTCCTCAACGAGGTGGCCGGCGGGCGCAAGCTGCTCGAGGCGATCCGCAGCCGGGTCGAGGCGGGCGCCGAGCACGTCGCTCTCGCGGCTCCGCAGAACCAGCCGGTTGCCGGTCAGATCGTCGACGTCGACGAGGTGCGAGACGCCGCGCTGAGCCGCGTCGAGGTCACCCAGGACGTCCTGCACAGCTTCGGCATCGAGTCCTCCGCCGCGATCTTCGACCCGGACCCCGCCCTGGCTCTCGACGACGCGATCCGCGCCTACGGTCCCTCCGAGGTCCTGATCTCGGCGCTTCCCGAGTCGCGCTACGGCTTCGCCCGCAAGGACCTCATCGAGGTGGCCCGGTCGCGCTACCCGATGCCGATCGAGCACATCCCCGTGCGGATCGAGGACGACGCGGTGCGCTGGGACGTCACCCACACCCTCGTCGTCGCCACGCAGACGGTCAACGCACCTGACCTGGTCGACCACCTGATCGCGCTCCACCGCGAGGACCCGCACCGCTACACGTTCATCTCGCCCAGCTCCGGTGAGATCTCCCGCGAGGAGGTGTGCGACCGCCTCGCCGCGACCCTCGCAGCCCTGTACCGCGAGGAGATCGACGCGACCGGCCAGCCGATGAGCCCCGAGCCCTTCGCCGCGGTGAGCAACGCGGTCGAGCACTACCGGGTGGACAAGATCCTGGTGTCCACGTTCGCCGGCCAGCAGTCCAAGTGGCTTGCCGACGGCCTGATCGAGCGCGTGCAGGGAATCACCGACCTTCCCGTCGAGCACTTCGAGTCGGGCGGCGAAGGCGGCACGGCCCGGCCCCCGCAGTGGGAGTCGGTCGGATCCGGCACGACCGGAGGGGCCTCCTGATGGAATCGGCAGCGATCCCCGCTCCGGGGGCACACGGGCACGAGCACCACGGGCCGCCCGAGGCGCACGCGTCGTCGAAGATCGACCGCCAGACCCTCGGCATCCTGCTCTTCATCGTCTCCGAGGCGATGCTGTTCGGGGCGTTCTTCGCCTCCTACTTCTTCCTGCGCGAGGTCTCCAACCCGACCGGTGCCTGGCCGCCGGAGGGATTCGAGCTGCCGAAGCTGGTCGCCGGCATCAACACCGCGATCCTCGTCTCGTCCTCCTTCACGATCCACTGGGCCCTCGAGGGCGCCCGCAAGGGCAACCGCAACGCGATGAAGATGGGCCTGATGCTGACCTGGCTGCTGGGGGCGACGTTCCTCTTCATCCAGGTCAACGAGTACGTCCACATCGGCTTCAGCGCCCGCGACGGCGCCTTCGGCTCGATCTTCTACGGCCTCACCGGCCTCCACGGCGCCCACGTCTTCGTCGGCCTGATGCTGCTCACGTTCGCCAACATCCGCGCCTGGCGCGGCCACTTCGGGACGAAGGCCGAGGATCACCTCGGCGTCGAGGTCCCGGGGATCTACTGGCACTTCGTAGACGTGATGTGGATCATCGTCTACACCGCCGTCTACATCCTCTAACTGGCGGCGCGGGAGGCGCCAGCTCGGCGTCATCGCGCGGCCTCACGGCCCGCTTGGCCGCATCGGCCCACTCTTCCTTGATCTGACGCCTCCCGCACTCGCCAGTGGCGGCGCGGCGAGGGTTACTCAGAAGCCGCCGACGTGGGGGCCGCCTACGTTGCGGTCGTAGGAGGTCCGGACGTCGTCCGCGGTCGATGGACGCGCGTCGGCGCGCTGCTCGGCCTGCAGGTGATCCAGGGGCGGGGCGAGGTTGACCTTGACGACCTCCCAGCCGCCCTCGACCGGGCGCGGGATCCAGCGGTGCGTCTCGCGGTCCTCGTGTGTCGCGGCCAGGTTCGCGCAGAGGGCCCGGGCCTGCTCCTCGCTCATGGGTGTCTCCTGACCCGCCATTCCGGAAGCGTAGCCGTCCGCCGTATCCGGCATTTCTTGACACCCGTGGTGCGCAGGCGGTAGGACAACGGGGACCACCGCGAGAGGAGAAGCATGGACACGTACGTGATCCTTCGGCGCAGCGGCTGGAGGTCCCCGGAGGACCTTCAGGAGGCCGCAGGGCGTTCGACCAGGGTCGGCGACGAGGAGATGTCCGACGACATCCGCTGGATCCGCAGCTACGTCCTCGAGGAGGATGGCGGCTCAGTCGGCACCGTCTGCATCTACCAGGCGTCGAGCCCCGAGGCGATCCGGGATCACGCGGGGCGCGCGGACCTGCCGGTCGACGAGATCATCCCGGTCGCCGACACGGTCCTGGTCCGACCCGATCCGGAGTAGTCCGGAGGCCGCAGCGGCCCCACAACGAAGCAACGCCGCGGGGAGGCCCGCGGCGTTGCGACGTTGCTCTTGTGCAGTTTGGGGCGTTACAAGAGGGTTACGGGTTCCAGTAAGCCGGAGCTCGGGCACCCTGCGTTGGCGTTGCCGCCGGCTCACGTCGCAGGGGTATGTGACTGTCCCGGTGCTTGCCCGCGGTGACCGAGAACGTGTTGCCGGTCGACGAGGTCGCCGTCACCGTGTAGGTGTTCGACGTCAGCGAGTCGGCATCGGCAACGGTGCTCTTGATCGTCGGCTCGATCGCCTGCAGCTTGGCAAGCGTCGCGCCGGCGTAGGAGCCGTTGTTGTCGGTCGCGTAGGACTCGATCGCCGTCTGGGCGCTGTTGGCCTGCGCCTTGGCGTCGGAATCCTTGGCCTTGTCACGCTGGCTGAAGAACGCGGGGATCGCGATCGCGGCCAGGATGCCGAGGATCAGCATGACGACGAGAAGCTCGACCAGGGTGAACCCTGACTCCTCGCGACTGCGGGTACGAAGTTTTTCCAGCATGTTCCCTCCAGGGGTCTTGTTCGGTGCCGAGATCGCTGCCATCGGTGGCGTTCGTCCTGCGAGCTCTGACAGATGGGTTATCGACCCCCCGGTGGGCCGCTTTAGGCCGAGTTGGGTGCGGCCCCAACATCCGTCTAGGGGGTGGCCCCTATGAGCCATGCCACCCAGCGGTGAAGGATGGGCGCGGGATCCCTGCCTTTTCGGCCCAGGAGCGGGGAAATCACGGGCGATGGGCGGCGTCCCGCCCCGCCGCCGGCGCTAGATTGGGCGGGTGGACGTAAGGGGGATTCGCACCTGGACAAATGTCGCCGCGTGGACGAAAGGACGCCTCGGCCCGAGCCCTTCGCCTCACCTTCGCGGGCGGCGGAGCAGTCGCGACGCTGGCCGGGCTCCACGGCATGCTGTTCGGCGCTCGCTCGGTCCCGGGCCTGAGCCAGGCGGCCGACCCGGTCCTCGAGAGCGAGTTCCGCTTCTTCTCGGCGTTCTACGTGGCCTATGGCGCGCTGATGCTCTCGGCCTCGCCCCGGGTCGACCGGGACGCGAGGACCGCCAACGGGCTTGCCGGCGCGCTGTTCCTCGCCGGCACGGGGAGGCTGGCGGGGTGGGCGACGGTGGGACGGCCCAATCCGGCGCAGCTGGGGCTGCTCGCGATCGAGCTCGGAGCCCCTCCGATCCTGGCGGTGTGGAGAAGCCGGCTGGCCTGAGGGCCCGGCTCCTGCCTCGTCCGCCGCGAAGCGGGGCGACCGGGCACTGCCACCGGCCGCCCGCTTCCCGGGTTGTGGTTTACAGGCGGTGCCGCGCGGGGCGGTGCCGGGGCGTCGCGTGATGATCGCGACCGGCGACGAGCCGGTAGATCAGCAGCAGCAACAGCGAACCGGCGATGGCGATCAGCCAGGTGCCCACATCGAAGAACTCGTCCAGGTCACCGATGTTCAGGGCGCTCGCGATCAGGCCACCGAGGAGCGCTCCCGCGATCCCGATCAGCGTGGTCACGATCAGTCCCCCCGGGTCGTCCCCCGGAAGGATCGCCTTGGCGATCGCGCCTGCAAGCAGGCCGAGCAGAATGAATCCCAGGATTCCCATGTCTCCATCCTTTCTCCAGTGACGATGTCGGTTTGCCGGATCGTCCGGCAGTGACCATGAAACGCCCCGGACCCGGGAAAGGTCAGGGCCTATCCGGCGCGAACGCGATCCCGCCCGCTTGATGATCGGCGAAACCGGGTAGTAGCCCCTGACTATCCATCTCGCGCGCGTTGTAGCGGGAGGAAAGAGGGAGCTGCCGGGCGCCAGGGGGCGCCGCGGTCAAGCCTCAGCCAACCAGGGAAAGCGGGAGTGAGATGAACGGAAATTCAATGAGGATGGGACGTCGCAGGCTGGGAGCAGCCTGCACGGGCGCGGCCGTTTGCGGCCTGCTCGCGTTCGCGGGCGCCGGCGCCGAGGCCGGGCTGCCGGCACCGCCATCGGCCGACGTGTCGATCGTCAAGACCGACTCGCCGGACCCGGTCGTGGTCGGGAAGACGCTCACCTACGAGCTCGACGTACTCAACGTCGGGCCCGACAGCGCGACGAACGTGGTCGTCACCGACACGCTCGCCAAGAGCCTCGACTTCGTCTCGGTGACCACGAACAAGGGCACCTGCAAGCGCAAGGCGCGGACGGTGACGTGCACGATCGACAACCTCGTGGCCGACGGCACCGATCCCTACGCCAGTGGCTCGAAGGCGACCATCACGATCAAGGTCACGCCGACTGAAGCCGGGACGGTCACCAACACCGCCGAAGTGACCAGCGACGTCGCTGATCCGAACGCGGCCAACAACACCGACACCGTGACGACCAAGGTCAAAGCCGGTGGCGGCGGGGGCGGAAACGACCCGAGCTGTGCCGGTGTGGATGCGACCATCGTGGGCACCTCCGGGGACGATGTTCTCAAGGGGACCAACGGTCGCGATGTCATCCTCGCCCGTGGTGGCGACGACGAGATCTACAGCGGTGAGGGCAACGATCTGATCTGCGCCGGCCGTGGAGCCGACCTGGTCAAGGCCGGTGACGGGCGCGACGTGATGCGTGGCGCCGGTGGCAAGGACCGGATGGCCGGGCAGGCCGGCAACGACAAGGTCCGCGGCCAGGCTCGCGGCGACCGCCTCCGCGGCGGAGCGGGCGATGACCGGCTCGCCGGCGGCCCCGGTGAGGACCGCTGTCGCGGCGGCTCGGGCACCGACACCCTGAACTCCTGCGAGAAGTAGGAACGCGATGAGTTCGGCGGGGGCGTCCGGAGACGGGCGCCCCCGCCGTCTTTCTTGACCCAACCACGAAAAAGGAGCATTGAAATGACGATTGGTGGAGCGATATTGCTGGGAGCGATCGGAGCGATCCTCAGGTATGCGGTGGCCGATTCGGTCGACGGCATCGACCTCGAGACGATCGGGCTGATCCTGATGATCGCCGGCGTCGTCGGCCTCGTGCTGGCGCTGATGTTCGAGTTCGGGCGCGGCCGCCGCGGCGACCGGGTGGTCGAGCGCGATGTGCCCGTTCAGCGCGAGGAGGTCGTCCGCGAGCGCCGCTAAGCGCCTCGCTGACCAGAAGCGATTGAAGAAATACGAAGGGCCCGCCGTGGCGGGCCCTTCGAATCGCTCTACTGAACGCCCCACCTCTCAATCGGCCCAGGAGCCTTGCCCTTGAGCAACCTGGACGAATGTCCGGTAAACGGAAGTTCGATGGTCCCGCTCTAGGCCTGGTGCTTGATCTTCGCCAGCACCGCCACGAGGAACACGAGTGGGAACGCGAGCAGCGACCAGACCCCGACGAGCGGGTAGGCGAGACCGAACAGGAGCACCGCACCGGCCCCGATCAGGAAGGAGCCGCCCTCGGTCGTCAGGTGGCCGGTCAGCAGCAGCATCATGCGCTCGCTCGCGCGGCGCTCGGCCTCACGCTGCCGTTCGACTGAGGCGTCGTCCTCCATCGCCTGATCTATCGGCAGCCGCACGGGCTTCGATAGAGCCCGGGGGCAGGCGAACTAGCGGACGACCTTGACCCGGAACTTGGCGGGCGTCGGGTCGGTGTTCCCCGCGGAATCGGTGGCGGCGACCTGGAAGGTGTGCTTGCCCTTCTTCAGCTTCACCGTCCTCGGCGAGGTGCAGGCTGCGAACGGCTTCTTATCGACCCTGCACTCGAAGGTCGAGTTGCCCTCGCTCGAGGCGAACGAGAACTTGGCCTTCGCCTTCTTCTTCCCAGGCTTGAGCTTCAGCCTCTTCTTCGGCGACTTCGTGATCTCGGTCTCGGGTGGCTTCGTGTCGGCGGGCACGGTCGGCGCCTTGACCGCGAGGTTGAAGCCGTCGGAGCTTCCGAAGTGGTTGGCGGTGTCGGCGTAGGAGGCTGTCAGACCGATGCGTTCCGGAGCCGACCGTGGTCGCCCTGTAGCTGACCTGGCAGGAGGCGGACGAGCTCGAGAGGCCGCCGAGGGTGCAGCTCGCCGGGGTGAACGTCCCGCTCGCCCCCGTGGCGAACTGGACCTGGCCGGTGGGGGCGGTGGGGTTGCCGTTCGTGTCGGTCACCGTGGCGGTGCACGCGGTGGAGGTCGCGACGGTGACCGTGGCGGGCGCGCAGCTGAGCAGGGTGGAGGTCCCGTGCTCGTCGCCGACCGTGACGTTCGTGTTGCCGTTGCTCGTCAGGTGGCCGGCGGTCGCCCCGTAGTCGGCGGTGATCTGGTGGGTGCCGGTGCCGATCGCCGTGGGGGTGTACGTGACCTGGCAGCTCGAGGAGGTGAGCTGAGCGCCGCCTAGCGTGCAGGTCACGGCCGGGGTGAATCCGCCGGCCCCGGTGTTCGAGAACTGCACCTGGCCCCCGGGCTTCGTCGGCGATCCGTCCTGATCGGTCACCGTCGCGGTGCAGACCGTGCCCGTCCCGACCGTCACCGAAGAGGGGGCGCATGACACCGACGTGGTCGTCGCGTTCGGGGTGTCGACCGTGAAGTCCCGGAAATCCGGCGTCGAGTCGACGTTGCCCGCGGCGTCCCCGGCCCGGACGTAGAAGGTGTGCTGCCCGGCCGCGAGGGCCGTCGCGGGAGTGTCATCAGCTGCACCGGAGCAAGCCCGCCAGGCCTTGGTGTCGTAGCGGCACTGGAAGGTTGCACCTGACGACGGGGACGCCGAGAAGCCGAAGGTCGGCGTGGTGTCCATCGTCGTGGAGTTCTGCAGCGGGGCCGGTGCCGATCGTCGTCTCGGGCGCGGTGAAGTCGCAGGTTCCGGTGTTGTCGGCCAGCAGCGCCGCGCTCAACTCGGAAGTGCCGTCGAATCCCACCGTCTGGGTGGCCGCGATGCAGTCAGTGGCCGGGACCGCGGGGAAGGACACGGCCCAGGTGCCCCCTGTGCCGGTGGTCGTGCTGAGGAACGTGGCGGCGCCTCCGGGGGTCACGCTGTAGACCCGGACCGTCACCGGCACTGGGCCCGTGTCCTGCGTGCCCTGAGCGCTCGTCGTCGTCGTCGCGGTGACGACCGGCGCCTGGATCCCGGCATTTGCGCCGAAGCTCGGGTGGTTGCCCGGCCCGATGTTGGGGATCAGGTCGATGAACATGCCGTCGTTGTCGTCGAAGTTGTTGTTGCGGACTTCGGTGCTGCCGGCCGGGTCCCTGACTTGGATCGCGGTGTCGGCGCCGTGTTCGATCGTGTTGTAGTCGGCCGGGGAGTCGCCGCCGATGAGGTTGAACGGCCCACCCACCCGGATCGCGGGGACGTTGTAGCCGAAGTCCTCGTTGGCGGTTCCGAGGCCAATGACGTTCCCCTGAACCTCGGCACCGCTCGCGTCGACGTCGACGGCGGCATTCGTCGGCTCGATGCCGTCGGAGGTGAACCGGTTGTCCTCGACGGTCGTGCCTCCTGCTCCGACCTGGACGTCGGTGATCCCGTTCGGATGCAGGGTGTCACCGTCGGGCCCCAGCCCGAAGAAGTTGTGGCTGATCGAGCCGTTCGCGCCGCCGAAGGAGTTCTGCACCCCGCCGATCCCGGCTCCGCCGATGTAGTTGGCGCTGGCGGCTGTCGTCCCGCCGATGACCGTGTCGTCGGACTGCTGAGCGTCGATCGCATAGCCGTTGGCGCCTGACACGGGGTTGCCGGTCCGGTCGAAACCGAGGAAGTTCCCCTTGATCGTCGTCTGATCGACCTCGTTGACCGACGAGTTGTTGAGGAAGATCTGGGTCCCGGCGTTGGCGAACATGTTGCAGGGGCCGTCACAGATCGTCGGGGTGAGCCCACCGGGGTCGTCCCCGCCGATCGTGTTCCCGGCGACCGGGTCCGGATAGCCCGGGAGCGGGAGGCCGATGTGAATCGCCCAGATCGATCCCACGCCCGGCGTGAGGTCGGGCTTGAAGCTGAAGATGTTGCCCTGGATCGTGTTGTTGATGCCGACGATGTCGATGCCGTTGGTGCCACCCTCGAACTGGTTGCGGTCCGACACCTGGGTACCGCCGATCTGTGCGCCGCCGGCCGTCTCGTCGATCCGGATGCCGGTATTGAGTCCGGAGAGATCCCCGTTGAGCCGGCGGCCGAACCAGCTGCCAGTCACCTCGAGCCCCTGGCTTCCGCCCGTCGCCTCGACGCCGTAGGAGTCGCCGCTCATCGCGAGCCCGCGCAGGGTCACGTCATCCCCGGTGACGATGAAGACCCGCCCCCCTGAGGCGGCGTTGACCTCGACACAGGGCTGGGGCACAGTGGCGTTTCCGCAATCATCGCCGTCGATGGTCACGGGCTGCGCGAGGCTCGGCAACGTCGTGCCTGCGGTGATGACCGAGGTCAGGGCGCTGCCGTTGAAGGGAGGCGAATCGAAGGTGATCGTGTCGGGCGCGACCGTTGCGTTCGCCTCCTGGATCGCCGCCCGCAGGGTGCATCCACCTCCGGTGGCGACGCAGGTCCCGTTGATCGCCGAGTCACCGGTGTCCCCGGTGTTCGTGACCAAGAAGGGCGCCGCCTGGGCGCCGGCCGGCACCGCGAAGCCAAGGGTTACTGCGGCTGCGGCAGCGCAGATGAGGCGGGAGATGGTGCGGGGCAAGTCAGGCCTGACGGCCTACCGGTGACACCGGCGAACCCGCTGCACCCTCCTGGTGCTCGGCCCCGGCAATCCCTGCAGACCGCTCGACTGTACCAACCGGTTGTGACGAATTCCAGGTCGTGCTTTGTCTCCGCGGGCGCTCAGCAGTTCGTCACGAAGGCGGAGGCGACCAGCGCCAGGCCCCCTGCCGCCACGGCCAACGGGAAGGCGACCAGCGGCGCACGGTCCGCCGCCGTTCTCGACCGCTCGCCCGGTCAGCCGGCTCTTGATGGCGACCAGGATGACCGCGATGGGAGCGAGCTCGCGGCGAAGACGACCGCGGCGGCCCAGAGCACCGCCTGCTGGGTGCCCGTCGAGGCTCCGCCGCAGTCGGCGTGGGTCTCGTTCAGCCAGTCCGGCGCGGCGAGGGCGAGGCGCAGCGCGAGCGCGACCAGCACGCCGCCGGCCAACCCCGCCAGCAGCGCCGGGACCAGCGGCGCTCCGTCATCGCGACGCTCGCGCAACGCCGCCCCGGTTGCCACCGGGAACAGGAGCAGGGCGGCGATCGCCACGCCCCAGAGCGGCTCGGAGCCGAGTGTGCCGAGAACCGCGCCCGCCGCGATCGACACTGCGTAGAGGGCCTTGCTCACCGGCGAAACCTATCCCGCGCCAGTCGCGGGCCCCCGGCCTGCGAAGATCGTCGCGATGCCCGAGCCCGAGATGCGCAACCCGTTCCGCAACGAAGCTGATGCGTTCCGGCTCCTCGTGATGATCGTGATCGCGGCGGCGATCGTGATCGCGGCCGCCGTCCTCATCGAGCCCTGGCTCGGCGCGGTTCTCGCCCTGGTCGCCATCGCGCTCGGGATCAAGTCGACGATCGGCTGGCTCAGAGACGGACTCGGGGAGCCCGCGGAGCCGCCGCCGGGGCGAGGGGCAGCCGGGCGGCGAGCCGCCGGCGCGGCCCTAGGCGTCCGAGCGAGCTCTACTTCGAGGATCCGCCGGCGGCGGCACCGGTCTCGCCGGCGTTGTCCATCAGGAACTTGACCAGCGTCTTCAGGTCGGCCGGCTCGATCGAGTCCTCGAAGGTCTGCGGGCATGACGTCCGGATAGCCCTGCACGATCTCGACGTCTCGGCGCGATGATCGACTCCTCGATCTGCGCGGCGCTCTGGCCGGGCAGCGACTCGTCGAGGTTGGGGCCCTGGGTGCCGACGGTCTCGGCCGCCGCGAGGACGTGACAGGAGCCGCAGCCGTTGTTGATGAAGATTGCGCCGCCCTCGCCGCCGACCGTCTCGGGAGGGGCGATTCCGGGCACGCCGGCCACCGAGGCCACGTAGGCGGCGACGTCCTCGGCCTCCTGGCCCTCGACGATCCCGGGCGGCATGTAGGAGGGGTCGTCCTCGGGGACCGCGCGGGGGTTCTCGATCTGCGCCTCGACGACACCCTCGATCGTGTCCTGGTCCATCCCGGCGTCGCGAGCGGCCGCGAAGGACGCGTCGAGGTCGGGGCCCAGGTTGCCGGTGGCGGACGCCTCCTTGAGGAAGTGGCAGCGGCCGCAGTTGGCGCTGAAGAGGCGCTTGCCGTTGGCGAGGTCGGCGTTCTCGTTGGTGTCGCAGCCGCTGAGGACGCCGATCGTCGCTGCGCCGAGCGCGGCCAGCAGGAGTGCCTTGATCCGGGGGGCGATCACGGCGGCGAATCCTACCTGCCCGAGGGGTCGGCCGAGGGCGCCTGTCCGGCCATCGGATAGGGTTGAGCGGATCGGCACAATGGCCGCTTCCGCCGCGGCCCACACGAAAGGGAGCAGGGGAGCGTAGATGGAAGTTCGCGAGGGAATGTCCGAGGTGGTTCTCACCGTCGGACCCGGCCACACCCTGCGGGAAGCGGCGCGGATGATGACCGAGAAGTCCGTCGGGGCGGCGGTCGTCCTCGACGAGGAGGCGCCCGGCCCGCGGGTCATCAGCGAGCGTGACGTCCTGATCTCGGTCGGCCGCGGGGAGGACCCCGATGAGGAGCGCGTCGCCGACCACATGAGCGGCTCGGTGATCACCGCCTCCCCGGACTGGAGCCTCGAGCGGGCGGCCTCGGAGATGGCCGCGCGCAGGATCCGCCACCTCGTGGTCGTCGACGGCGGCGAGCTGGCCGGCGTCCTCTCGATGCGCGACGTGATGCGAGTCTGGGTCTCAGACGGCGCCACGTCGGCAATGACCCGAGACTAGACGACCCGCGCTCGCCAGGCCCGCACCATCCCTACGTCCTAGGGTCCCGTCACGGTGGGGCCCCTTCCCGAGGGAAGCGGACGCGAAGCGGAGCATCCCCTCGGAGTTATCTACGACGCACGGGCTCGGCGGGGATTACCGCCGTGTCCGTGACCTGCTCGCGGCGCATCCGCGAGATCTCGTCGTTCGAGAGCTTCCACCAGGAGCGGACGCCGAGGAAGAGGACGAAGCCGCCGATCACCCAGAGGACCCAGCCCATGAAGGTCCCGGCGGCGATCAGCGCGATCGCCGCGGCGATCAGCACCGGCGCCCAGGACGGACTGGGGATGTAGATGAGCTCGGTCGGCTCGGCGCTCTCGACGGGGCTCATGGCCGCTCAGCCGCCGACGTAGAGGACGGCTGCGTAGAAGGTCAGGGCGAAGATCGACGAGCGCGATCGCCGCGGCGCCGAGGCCGGCCTTGATGTTCCTGTTCGCTCGGAGGCGGTCCATGGCGGCGATTATTCCCTAGACGGCGATCAGGCGGTCGGCCGCCATCGCCGCGAACAGCAGGAACAGGTAGGCGAGCGAGGTCAGGTACAGCTGCAGGGCCGCCCGCTTCGACGGCGTGCGCAGCA
Source organism: uncultured Solirubrobacterales bacterium (assembly GCA_963839535.1). Taxonomy (GTDB): domain Bacteria; phylum Actinomycetota; class Thermoleophilia; order Solirubrobacterales; family 70-9; genus RHKX01. Next base: position 48,827 of record CAWIVF010000011.1, on the reverse strand, counting down.
GCCGGGCCGCCAGGCCGAGGAACGCGCCCCCGAGCAGCAGGGCCGCGGCGAGGTAGAGGCCGCCGAGCATGCCCGTGACGAAGGGCAGCACGGTGAAGGCCACCAGCACGGCCGAGTAGAGGAGGATCCGCTGCCGCGTGAAGGAGGCGCCGCGGACGACGGGCAGCATCGGCACCCCGGTGCGCTCGTAGTCGTCGGAGATCAGCAGCGCCAGGGCCCAGAAGTGGGGAGGGGTCCAGAGGAAGACGATCGCGAAGGGATAGAGGGCCTCGAGGCTGAGCGCGCCGGTCGCGGCGGCCCATCCGACCAGCGGGGGCATCGCTCCGGCGGCGCCGCCGATGACGATGTTCTGCGGCGTGCGGCGCTTCAGCCAGGCCGTGTAGATGAAGACGTAGCCGAGCAGCCCGCCGAGCGCCAGGGCGGCGGCGAGCGCGTTGACCGTGATCGCCAGCTGCGCGGTGGCGAGCACGCCCAGCGCCACGCCGAAGATCAGCCCGTGGAGCGGCTCGATGCGGCCCGCGACCAGCGGCCTGCCGCTCGTGCGCGACATCCGGGCGTCCACGTCGCGGTCGATGTAGTGGTTGATCGCGCCCGCTCCGCCGGCGGCGAGGTAGCCGCCGAGGCAGGTCCAGAGGACGGTGCTCAGCGCGAGGCCGCTGGGGCGGGCGACGAGCATCGTCGTCACGGTCGTCCAGAGCAGCAGGGAGATGATCCGCGGCTTCGTCAGCGCCAGGTAGTCGCGGGCGTGGGCGACCACGTCGGCGAGCGAGGCGCCGGGTCGCCTCGGGGGCGGGCAGGCCGCGAACGGGCTCACGGCGGCCGGGGTGGCGGTCGACGCCGCCGACCGTTCCCGGGGCGCTGCCGCGCTCCGCGATTCCCGCCGAAGATTCCATCACGCGGCCATCGGGGCAAGGCCGCCCATCGCTACGGAGCGCATGGCGCTCAGGCTACCGGGCGGTCGTTCTCGTCCTGCGGGGAGCCGCCCTCGGTCTCGCCCGCGGCGACCGGTGCGGCCTCGGGCTCCGGCTCCGGCTCGCGATCCGGCGCGACGGCGGGCGGGGGCGTCCAGCGCGTGTTGCGGCGCCGTGATCGCCTCGCGGATGTCGCTGAGGGGCTCGGCGCTGCGGACGTCGGGAACGAGGTCGAAGTTGTGCACCGGGGGCGGGGAGAGCGTGAACCACTCGAGCGTGCTGCCGCCCCACGGGTCCGGACCGACGGTGGTGCCGCGCTTCCAGCTCGCCGCGGCGTTGGCCATCGTCAGCAGGAAGCCGATCGTGAAGACGAGGCTGCCGATCGTGGCGAGGATGTTGACGAGCGTCAGCCCGGTGTCGCCGTAGTACTTGTAGACGTCGACCGGCATTCCCTCGAGCCCGGCGATCTGCATCGGGACGATCATCAGCAGGCCGCCGAGCACGATCGCCCAGAAGGACGCCCGTCCGAGCGACTCGCCCATCAGGCGGCCGTTCAGCTTCGGGAACCAGTAGTAGAGCCCGGCGAAGCCGCCGAGGACGCCCGCTCCGATCAGCGCGAAGTGGGTGTCGCCCCAGGCGACGCCGGTCTGCGCGACCTGCCAGCCGACCGGGACCACGGACTGCGCGAGCTCGCCGGTCAGGCCGATCACCGTGAAGACGATCGCGCCGAGCGCGAAGAGCATCGGGGCCCGCATCCGGATCGCGCCGCCGCTCAGCGTGGCGATCCAGTTGAAGACGATCAGCCCGCCCGGGATCGCCGCGGCGAGCGCCATCAGCATCGCGAAGTAGAGGAAGCCGATCGGGATCGGCGCCGAGTACATGTTCTGCATCCAGGCCAGCACGGCGAAGACGGCGAGCGCGACGAAGGATCCGGCGACCGCCCGATGCCCGAAGCTCGGCTGGCGGGAGAAGGTCGGGAGGATCTCGGAGATCGCGCCGAAGCCGGCGATCACGACCGAGATGTAGGCGCCGGCGAGGAAGATCGAGCTGAGGTGCTCGTAGAAGACGGGGGAGCCGCCGTCGCCGGGGATGAAGAAGACCCCGCCGAAATGCCGGTCGATCACGAGCATCGTGATCGCGGCGAGCATCACCGCGCTCGTGGCGAGCAGCGTGTAGCTGACGACGGCGCCGGCCCAGGAGAAGAGCGGGACCCGCCGCCACGCCATGCCCGGGGCGCGGCTGTTGCGCAGCGTGGCGATCATGCTGATCGCCCAGACGATGAAGCCGAGCAGGACCAGGCCGACGCCGATCAGCCAGGCGTCCGTCCCGCGGTTGTGCAGGAACTCGGTCTCCGACAGCGTCGGCAGCGCGATCGTCCCCGCCTCCGAAGGCCGGTAGAGGAAGCTCAGGTAGATCGTCAGGCCACCGAAGAGGTAGAGCCAGTAGGAGAGGTGGTGGAGGCGCGGGAGGGCGTTGCCGCGAGCGCCGATCTGCAGCGGGACGACGTGCGAGAAGAGGCCGATCGCGAGCGGCAGCGCGAAGAGGAGGAGCGCGGTCACCCCGTAGGCCGAGAGCAGCCGGTCGAAGATCTCGGGCCGGATCAGCGTGTTGTCCGGGATGCTGAGCTGCAGGCGCATCATCACCAGCTCGGTGAGCGCGATCGCCGCGAAGAAGAACGAGGTGGCCACGTACATCCGCCCGATCGCCTTGTGGTCGGCGCTCGTGGCGAGCTCGATCCATCCCGGGCGGCGTCGCGGGATCGTCTCGGTGACGACCTCCGGGTGGGCGGCTCCGCGGATCGGCGGGGTCATCGCAGCGCCACCCCGGGCGCCGTGCCGTCGTCGACCCGCGACTGGACCGCGTCGCGCGCCTCCTTGATCCCGGCTGCGCGCTCCTTCAGGAACGCCTGGTAGTCCTCCTCGGAGACGACGTGGACCTCGGTCCTCATCGCCGTGTAGCCGGGGCCGGAGAAGCGGGTGGACCGGCCCTCGTAGGTGCCGATCTCATCGGCGATGAAGCTGACGACGTTGGTGTCCCCCGGGACCGCCTCGACCTGACGGGTCAGCGCCGGGACCCACCAGGTGTGGAGCACGTCGATGGAGCTGACCTCGAGGGTGATCGGAGTGTCGACCGGGATCACCAGCTCCTGGTAGCTGTAGGGCTGATCGCCGGAGTACTCGTCGGGAGCCTCCTCGCCGATCGGGTACTCGTAGCGCCACAGCCACTGGGCGCCGTCGACCTCGATCGTGATCGGGTCGGCATCGGAGTCGGAGGCCTCGACGTCGCGGGCCTGCTCGGTGAAGACGATGCCGACGACGAAGAGGACGAGGACCGCCGCGCCGAGGCCCCAGCCGACCCGGCGCTGGATGCCGGCGGCGCCGCGGGTACGGCGATCGGGCTCGCCGGCGCGGCCGCGAGAGGCGCGGACCGCGCGCAGGATCGCGGCGAGGACCGCCAGTGACACCAGGACCCCGAGGATCGCCATGACGAAGTAGATCGTCCGCGAGGCTCCGGCCGCCGAGGAGGCCGGCGAATCGGGCGCGAGCACGTCGGCGAGGGCCGCCTGGGGCAGGGCGGCGAGGCCGGCGGCGCTGAGCGCGGCGGCGCAAATGGCGGCTCTTCTGCGACGACCCTGCAAGCGGGCGCCATTCTAGGGGGACGATCCGGCCGATGCCGGTGTGGCCGTCGCCGAGCCCGGCCGCGGGCCTGCGCGGGACCCGGCCCGGGCCCGTCCGGCGGGGGTGCGGACCTATACTCGCCGCGCCTTGAAGCTGGAGGTACCGCCAATCCGCAAACGGCGATCGCCTCTGCGATCGGTGCTGCGGGGCGCGGCGGCGGCCGCCCTGGTCGGGGCCTTCGCGGTGCCCTTCCTGCGCCGCCGCTTCACCTACCCGACGGGCGTCACCTTCGCCGCCGTCGCCGCCGGCCCCTTCGCGCTCGCGGTGCTCCGGCCGCGGACGAAGACCCGCGACGCGATGCTCTTCGCGCTGCAGATGTGGGCGTTCGTGGTGGTCCACGAGCTGCCCTACGACGACCCGGACGCGCTGCGTCGCCGGCTGAAGATCCGCTACCCGATCAAGGTCGACCGGCTGATCGGCGCCGGGCGGCTGCCCAACTCCCGCCTCCAGGAGCTCCTGATGCGCCCGTCCGAGCGGGTCAGCGGCCTCGACCGGGCGCTCACCTTCGCCCACTGGGCCTGGTTCTTCGAGCCCCATCTCTCGCTGATCTACATCCTGCTGCGCGACGAGAAGAACTTCGTCCGCGCCGCCCGGCAGATGGCCGGAGCCTTCGACCTCGGCTGCGCGATCTACATCGCGGTGCCGACGGCGCCGCCGTGGTGGGCGGCCGAGCACGGCTACACCGGCGACGACCGGATCCATCGCCGCATGCTCGAGGTCGGCGAGGAGACCTGGGGCCGCGCCTGGCCGCGCCTCTACGACTCCTTCGACGGCAATCCCTGGGCGGCGATGCCGTCGCTGCACTTCGGCGCTTCGGTCCTCGCCGCGATCCTGCTGACCGAGTCGAGCCCGCGGGCCGGCGCCGTCGGCTGGACGTACGCGGCGACCCTGGGCCTGGCGCTCGTCTACCTCGGCGAGCACTACGTGGTCGACCTGCTGGCCGGGCTCGGGCTGGTCGCGGGCGTCCGGCTCGGCGAGCCCCTGGTCGAGCCGCTGGCCCTCGCGGTCAGCGGCGGCGTTCAGCGGCTCGAGCGAATCGCCAACGGCTGAGCGGCCTTCGCCGAAGCCGACGGAGGTGCGAGGATTGCCCCGATGCCGAGCTTTCGGGAGGGTGATCGCGACGCTCCCCGACCCACTGTGAGCGGGGACGAGGCCGAGATCGAGGAGATCTTCGGCGAGGACGAGGCGGAGCCGTCCTTCTTCGAGGACCCGCGCCGGCTGGTGATCACCGGCCTGGTCGTCGTGCTGATGTTCGCGATCATCTACGTCGCGCTCCCGAACGTGATCGGGCTCGAGGATGCGGTGGCGAAGTTCGGCGAGGGGGACTGGCGCTGGTTCGCGGTCGCGGTCGGCTTCAACGTGCTGGCCTTCGCCGCTTACGTCGCCCTGTTCCGCGGGGTGATCGGCGAGAACCTCGTCCACCTCGACTGGCGCGAGTCGTACCAGATCACCATGGCCGGACTGGCGGCCTCGCGGCTGCTCTCGGCCGGCGGCGCCGGCGGCGTCCTGCTCTCCTACTGGGCGCTGCGCAAGGCCGGGATGAACCGTGCCGAGGCGGCCCGGCGCATGGTCGCCTTCCTCGTCGTCCTCTACTCCTTCTACGTCGCGGCGGTGATCGTCTGCGGGACCCTGCTGCGCACCGGGGTGCTGGAGGGCGAGGCGCCGGTGTCGATGACGATCGTCCCCGCGGCGATCGCGGGCGGGCTCGGGCTCATCGTCATCCTGATCGCCCTGATCCCGGGAGACCTCCAGGGCCGGCTCACTTCTCCGGCGACAGCCGGATCCTGAAGCTGGTCGCGAAGCTGAGCGCGGTGCCGGCGACGATCTCGACCGGCGTCAGGACGGCGCTCGGCTTCGTCCGCGCGCCGCGCAAGGGCGGTCTGGCGGTCAGCGGCGCGATCGGCTTCTGGGCGGCCAACATCGGGATCCTCTGGGCGAGCTTCATGGCGTTCGGGGAGTCGGTGCCGATCGGCGTGATCGTGATGGGGTTCTTCGTCGGGATGGCCGCCAACCTGGCGCCGGACCCGGCCGGCGTCGGGGCCGTCGACGGTGGCCTGATCGGAGCGTTCGTGATCTTCGGCCTGCCGGCGTCGACGGTGATCGCGGCGGTCCTCGTCTACCGTCTCATCGCCTTCTGGCTGCCGCTTCCACCCGGGATCGTCGCCTTCCTGCAGCTGCGGCGCACGGTCGCGCGCTGGGAGCAGGAGGGCCGGCCGGCGATGGCCCTCGCGGGCGGTCCCGGCCTCGGCTCCGGTACCCTTACTTCAGAAAGTAAAGTATAGTCTTGTCAAGCCCACCGGGATCAACAGCGAGGAGCTGACGTGAGCGAGGACCGAGTCGAGAACGTGATCATCATCGGTGGCGCCTGCGCCGGCTACACGGCCGCCGTCTACGCCGCCCGGGCCGATCTCGAGCCGCTCGTGATCGAGGGCTTCCAGTGGGGCGGTCAGCTGCAGAACACGACCGACGTCGAGAACTTCCCGGGCTTCCCGGAGGGGATCATGGGGCCGGAGATGATGAACCGGTTCCGCGCCCAGGCGGAGCGGTTCGGCACGCGCTTCATCACCGACGACGCCACGCGCGTCGAGCTCTCCGACGGCGGCATCCAGAAGGTCTGGGTCAACGACGACGAGTACCGGGCGAAGACCGTGATCCTGGCGATGGGCGCTCAGCCCAAGCGCCTCGGCATCCCCGGTGAGCTCGAGCTCGGCGGCCGCGGCGTCTCGACCTGCGGCGTCTGCGACGGGGCGTTCTTCAAGGGTCGCGACGTGATGGTCGTCGGCGGCGGCGACACCGCGATGGAGGATTCGATCTTCGTCTCGAAGTACGCCGACCGGCTGACGGTCGTGCACCGCCGCGACGAGTTCCGCGCCTCCGCCCTGATGCAGGACCGCGCCCGCGCGACCGACAACATCGAGTTCAAGACCCCGTTCGTCCCGGAGGAGTTCGTCGCCGGCGCCGACGGCGCGCTCGAGAGCGTCAGGCTGCGCAACGCCGAGAGCGGCGACGTCGAGGACGTCCCCGTGGGCGGCGCCTTCGTCGCGATCGGCCACACCCCGGGCTCCGAGCTCGTCGCCGGTCAGGTGGACCTCCACGACAACGGCTACGTCAAGGTCGAGGAGCCGTCGACGAAGACCAACCTCGCCGGCGTCTTCGCGGTCGGCGACCTCGTCGACTTCACCTACCGGCAGGCGATCACCGCCGCCGGCTCCGGCTGCCGCGGGGCGCTCGACGCCGAGTGGTACCTGCGCGACACGCCTCCGACCGACGAGGAGCGCATCGAGGCCGCCGAGGAGGCCCGCGAGGTGACCGCCGCCGGCTAGGGCGGCGGGAGGGGCCCGCCGGCGGCCCCCTTGCGAATCTGCCGGAACCCCGGCCGCGAGGTCGTCTCCTCCGGCGTGTGCTCGTCGGCGATCACCTGCGAGACCGCGTTGATCAGGGCGAGATGGGTGAAGGCCTGGGGGAAGTTCCCGAGCTGCCGCCCCGACCGCGGGTCGATCTCCTCGGCGTAGAGGTCGAGGGCGCCGCCCATCCCGAGCAGCCGCTCGCAGAGCTTGCGGGCGCGGTGGTCCTCGCCGATCTCGGCGAGCGCGGAGACCATGAAGAACGAGCAGATCGAGAACGTCCCCTCCTCGCCGTGGAGGCCGTCGTCGGTGACCTCGGTCCGGTAGCGCAGCACGAGCCCGTGCTCGGTCAGCTCCCGCGCGATCGTCAGCACCGTCGCGCGGACGCGCTCGTCGTCGGCCGGCAGGAAGCGGACGAGCGGGATCAGCAGGGTGGAGGCGTCGAGCTCGTCGGTCTCGTAGTGCTGGCGGAAGACGCCCTCGTCGCTCACGCCGTTGGCGAGGATGTCCTCGCGGATCAGCTCGGCCTCCGCACTCCAGCGCCCATGCAGCTCCTCCTCGCCGCGCGCCGCCGCCAGGCGGGCGCCGCGGTCGAGCGCGACCCAGCACATCAGCTTCGACGAGACGTAGTGCCGCGGCTCGCCGCGCGCCTCCCAGATGCCCTGGTCCGGCTGCCGCCACGCCTCCTGAGCCGCCTCCACCTGGCGCCGGGCGAGATCCCAGAGACCGGCGCTGATCTCGCCGACGGCGTGGGAGTGGATGTAGATCGAGTCCAGGAGCGCCCCGTGGACGTCGTTCTGACGCTGGCTGAAGGCGGCGTTGCCGATCCGCACCGGTCGGGCGCCCTCATATCCGGAGAGGTGATCGAGCGTGCTCTCGGTCAGGTCCCGTTCGCCCTGGATCCCGTACATGATCTGCAGGGCGGGGTCGCGGGCGCCGATCCGCTCGATGAACCGCATGAAGTCGGACGCCTCGTCGTCGAGCCCGAGCACGTGGAGGCCCCAGAGGGCGAAGGTCGCGTCGCGGACCCAGGTGTACCGGTAGTCCCAGTTCCGCTCGCCGCCCGGGGTCTCCGGCAGCGAGGTCGTCAGCGCCGCGACCATGCCGCCGCTGGGCGCGTGGATCAGCCCCTTCAGGGTCAGCGCGGAGCGCTGCAGCTCCGAGCGCCAGGGGTGATCGGGGAAGCGGCCGCGCCGCAGCCAGCGCCGCCAGGCCTCCGCGGTGGTGTCGAGCGCCCCCTCTGACTCGGCGGCGCTCCGCGGCAGCTCGTCGATCCCCTCATCCCAGGCCATCGCGCAGAAGCAGCGCTCGCCCTCGTTCAGCCGCCGGCCGGCGACGATCCCGCGGCCGGCCGCCTCGAGGCCCATGTCGCTGCTCATCGCCAGCCTCAGTTCCCCGGCCCGCCCCTCCGCCAGCCCGGCCTCCACCGACCAGCTGACCTCGCCGCGCGCGTAGTCGGGGGCGGGTTCGCAGCGGAGCAGGACCTCCGCCTCACCCGAGGTGCAGTGGGCCGTGCGGATCAGGACCCGCCGCGGGCGGAGGCGCTGGCGCGCGCTGCCCTCGACGTCCTGCATCGCGACGACGAGCGCGTCGCGCACGACCAGCCAGCCCGTCTCCGTCGCCCAGGTCGTCTCGACGACGTTCGTCCCGGGCTCGTAGCGGCGCGCGAGCGGAACCACCTCGTCGGGGGCCAGCCGCATGCTGCCCGCGCCGCGATCGAGGATCGAGCCGAACACGCTCGGGCAGTCGAAGCGCGGCAGGCAGAGCCACTCGATCGATCCGTTCGGCGCGAGCAGGGCGCCCGTCTCGCAGTTGGAGAGGAAGGCGTAGGAGCCGATCGGCGGGAACGGGTCGGCCACGTCCGCGACTCTAGCCGCGGATACCTACCCTGCCTGCGTGGACCGCCGATCGACCACGCTCCTGCTCACTCTCGCCGCGATCTGGGGCGCCAGCTACCTGCTGATCAAGATCGCCGGCCGCGACCTCTCGCCGGCGATGATCTCGTTCGGCCGCATCGCCCTTGGCGCGCTCGTCCTCGTTCCGATCGCGTTGCGCCGGCGCGCGCTCAGCAACCTCACCGGCCTCTGGCCGGTGATCCTCGTCGTGTCGATCGCGCAGGTGGCGCTCCCGTTCATCCTGATCGCGCTCGGGGAGGAGGAGATCAGCAGCTCGCTGACCGGGATCCTCGTCGCCTCGGCGCCGATCTTCACGGCGATCCTCGCGTTTCGGTTCGACCCGCAGGAACGGTCGGAGGGATCGCAGACCGTCGGCATCCTGGCCGGCGTGGTCGGGCTCGGGCTGTTGCTCGGGCTCGACGTCGGCGGCAGCGGCCCCGAACTGCTCGGGGCGCTCGCGGTCGTCCTGGCGGGCCTCGGCTATGCGATCGGGGGCCTGCTCGCCAAGCATCGGCTCAGGGGTGTCCAGCCGATCGGGATCGCCGCCCTCGTGCTTGCCGTCAGCACGCCGCTCAGCCTCCCGGCGGCGCTCCTCACCCTCCCCGACGGGCTTCCCGATCTCGGCCCGCTGGCGGCGATCACCGCGCTCGGCGTCATCGGCACCGGCATCGCCTTCGTGATCTTCTACGAGCTGATCGCGACCGTCGGGCCCGCCCGCACGTTCCTCGTCACCTACCTGGCGCCGATCTTCGCGGTCGCCTACGGGGTGATCCTGCTCGACGAGGAATTCGGCCCCGTCACGCTCGCCGGACTGCTGCTGATCGTCGGCGGGTCCTACCTCGCCGCCCGCAAGCCGGCCGGGCCGGGCCGCCACCCCTAGCGTCCCGTGAATCGCGGCGGGCGCTGCGCCCGGAAGGCCGCGAGCGCCTCGGCGTAGTCGGCGCTCCCCACCGTCCGCTCGAACAGCTCCCGCTCCCGCTCCAGCCCGGCTTCGATCCCCTCGCGCTCCGCCGCCAGGATCGCCTGCTTGGCGAGCCGCATCGCCAGCGGTGGGCCCGCGGCGATGCCCTCGGCCACCAGCATCGCCTTCTCCAGCCAGTGGCGCTTGTCGACGACCGAGTTGACCAGGCCGTAGCGGCGCGCGTCCTCCGCCTCGATCCGCCGTCCCGTCAGCACCAGCTCCGCCGCGAGCTGCCGGCCCAGGATCCGCGTCAGCCGCTGCGTCGCGCCGCCCGAGGGGATCACGCCGAGGTTGATGTCCGGAAGCCCGAAGCGCGCGCTCTTCGAGGCGACGATCAGGTCGCAGGTGAGGGCGAGCTCGAACCCGCTTCCGATCGCCCAGCCGGAGACCGCGGCGACGACGGGCGTCTCGACCGAGCCGATCCGTCGCCAGGCCTCGGCCGCGGCGCTCAGGTCGGCGCCCTCGAGCCCGGGCTCGAGGACGGCCGCGCCGGTGGCGAAGACGTCGTCGGAGCCGGCGAGGACGATGCACCGCACGTCGTCGTCGGCCGCGAGCGTCGTCAGCGAGTCGGCGATGGGCGAAAGCAGCGCGGGGGAGAGGGCGTTGCGGGTCGCGGGGCTGTCGATCCGGCAGAGCCCGACGGATCCATGCAGGCTGGCCTCGACCTCGGCCACGAGGCTAGGAGCCGTCGGCGGGGGCGTAGGGCAGGATCGCGTCGACCCCGGTGGCCGCGCGCCCGATGATCAGCTTCTGGATCTGGGACGTGCCCTCGTAGAGGGTCGTCACCCGGGCGTCGCGGAGGTAGCGCTCGACCGGATGGTCGTCGACGTACCCGGCGCCGCCGTGGACCTGGATCGCCGCGTTGGCGCACTCGACCGCCGACTCCGTCGCGTACAGCTTCGCGATCGACGTCTCGGTCGTGTTGGGCTCGCCCGCGTCCTTCAGCAGGCCCGCGCGCAGGACGAGCAGCCGCGCCGCGTCCCGCTTGACGATCATCTCGGCGATCATCGCCTGGACGAGCTGGAAGCGCGCGATCGGGACGCCGAACTGCTGCCGCTCGGTCGCGTAGGCGACGGAGGCCTCGACGCAGCCGTCGCAGATCCCGACGCACCCGGCCGCCACCGAGTAGCGGCCGCCGTCGAGCGCGCTCATCGCGATCTTGAACCCGTCCCCGACCTCGCCGAGCAGCGCGTCCTCGCCCACCTCGACGTCGTCGAAGGCGAGCGACGCGGTGTCGGAGGAGCGCAGCCCGAGCTTCCCGTGGATCTCCTCCGAGGAGAACCCGTCGGTGTCGGTGGGAACGAGGAAGCAGGCGAGGCCGCGATGGCCGAGGTCCGGATCGGTCTGCGCGAAGACGAGGGCGACGTCGGCGACGTTCCCCAGCGAGATCCACATCTTCTGGCCGTTGATCCTCCAGCCCTCGTCCGTCCGTTCGGCGCGTGTCCGCATCGAGGCGGCGTCGGAGCCGGAATCGGGCTCGGTCAGGCCGAAGCAGCCGAAGCGCTCGCCGGAGCAGAGCCCGGGGAGCCAGCGCCCCTTCTGCTCCTCGGTTCCCCAGCGCTCGATCGAGCCGCAGACGAGCGAGGTCTGCACCGACACCACCGTGCGGGCGGCGCTGTCGGCGCGGCCGACCTGCTCGACGATCAGCGCGTAGGAGACGTGATCGAGGCCGCGGCCGCCGTACTCCTCGGCGATCGGGGCCCCGAGGTAGCCCATCTCGCCGATCCTGCGGGCGAGGTCGATGTCGAAGCGCTGCGCCCGGTCGTTCTCCCGTACGCGCGGCACGATCACCTCGTCGGCGAACTTCCGCGCGGTCTCCGAGATCAGCCGCTGCTCGTCGCTCAGCGTCAGGTCCATCGGCGCGGGCCTAGGAGCGTGCCGCGGCCAGCTCGGCGGCCACGGCGTCGTCGAGGCAGCTCTTGGCGGCCTGGGCGACCGGGCCGGAGACCGTGTTCAGCGGCGTTCCGTCGACGTGGGAGATCGCCTGGACCTCGCGGTTGGTCGAGGCGAGGAACGCCTCGGTGGCGCCGAGCAGGTCATCGCGGCCGAACTCGCCCTCCTCCACCTCGAGCCCGCCGATCAGGACGTCGCGGGTGATCGAGTCGAGGATGCCGGCGCTGAGCGCGGGGGTGCGGAGGGTGCCGTCGGCGGCCACCCAGAAGACGGATGAGGTCGGTGCCTCGAGGACCACGCCGTCGGGGCGCACGTAGACGGCCTCGTCGGCGCCCCGGCTCGCCGGCGATCCGCGTCGCCTGCATGTTGCCGGCGTAGGAGATCGACTTGACGCCGGCGAGGATCTCGCTCGGCGAGTACTCGATCAGCGCGACGGCGACGCTCGGCGCGAACGGGGGGAGGCGCTCGCCGGTGAGCAGGCGGCGCCCGCCGCGCGTGATCACGATGCGAAGGCAGCCGTCGGCGGGCACGCCGGCCTCCAGCAGGGCGGCGATCTCGGCCTCGAGGGCCTCGCGGTCGTAGTCGAGCTCGATCGCCGCGGCCGAGCGCGCGAGGCGTGCAAGGTGCTCCCGCAGCCGGAACGGATGGTCGCCGTAGAGCTTCAGGACCTCGAAGGCACCGTCGCCGCGGACGAGCCCCTCGTCGAGGATCGAGATCGACGCCTCGCCGGCGGGGCCGATCGATCCGTCGACGCTTGCGATCACCGCTTCGGCCACGGCCCGACCTTACCCGGTCTATTCTGAGTCGCAGCCCGTGGAGTTCATCCTCGTCACCCTCGGGATGGTCGCCTTCATCGTCGGCGTGCTCGTCCTGCTCGCCCGCGCCTATCCCGGAAGCGGGTCCGACCTGCTCGACTGGAAGCCGACGCGCGATTACGAGACCGAGTTCCAGCTCGAGGAGGACGACGTCGCGCAGATGATCGCCGCCCAGAACAAGTACCGGCGCAAGCGGGGCGAGCGCGAGCTGACCGAGCTCGACGCCGAGCGCATGGGTCGCGAGGACCAGCGCGTCCGCGAGCGGGGGCGGATGGACGAGGACTCGCTGCGGAGGCTGGACCGGGAGCTGCGCAACCGCAAGTCCGGCGAGTAGCGGTGGCACGGGCGCTCCTGGTCGGTTGCGGCTGCCGCGGCCGTCAACTGGGGGCATCCCTGCTCGAGCGCGGCTGGGCGGTGCGGGGAACGTCGCGCACCGAGGCCGGCCTCGCCCCGATCGAGGCGGCGGGCCTCGAGGCGGCGATCGCCGACCCGCTGCACCCGGGCACGGTCTTCGACCTGGTCGGCGACGTGACCGTGCTCGCCTGGCTGATGGGCTCGGCGGCCGGGGCGGCGGAGGACCTCGAAGCGATCCATGGGGCGAGGCTCGAGAGCCTGATCGAGAAGCTGGTCGACACTCCGGTCCGTGGCTTCGCCTACGAGGTGCGCGGGACGGTGTCCTCCGGCGCGCTGGAGCGCGGGGCCGCGACGCTCGCCGATGCCTCCGCCCGCTGGCGCATCCCCGTCGCGCTGCTCGACGCCGATCCGGCCGACCCCTCCTGGGGAGAGGCCGCGGGCGATGCGATCGAGTCCCTGTTGAGCCGCTGAGCGGCTCGGGGCTCAGCGGTTGACGATCTCCTCGACCGCGATCGTGTCGGTCGGGCCGTTGGCCTTGAAGTCGACGTCGCGCGGGGCGGTCTGGGAGGCACCGGCATCGGTCCATGGAGCGGTGTCCTCCAGCGGGACCTCGCGCTCGTCGTAGTTCGTGACGACGGTCAGGAAGACGATCACGAGCACCGCGATGAACCCGAGCACGCCGCCGTAGATGGCGAGCTTCTTCTTGCGGCTGGCGCCGTACTGCTTGCCGACGACGTCGCGGCGCTTGTCGTTGCCCATCGCGTCGATGTCGGAGCGGGCGCCACCGTACTCGTCGTCGTTGCGCTCGCCCCCCTCGGCACGCGCCTCGCTGACGTTCTCGTCGGAGGACTTGTCGTCGGGCGTCTGCTCGACCTCGTCCGCCGGGGCGTTGCCGCCGGCGGGCTGATCCTCGCTGCCCTCGGAGGGATCGCCGGAGTCCGGCGCGTCCCCCTGGCGCTCGTCGTTCTCGGGATCCTCCGCCACGGATCGCACCCTACCGCGCCGGGAGCGCGGAATCCACCGGGAACCGGAAATCCCGGCGCGGGGCGGCAGATCGAAAGGGGTAGTATCGGATCAGGTTTAAGGTGTTTCCGAGGCGTACCCTCCGAACCACTCCCAAGCACCCATCTGGAGGCACAATGTCGGACTACGCAAAGGACGTTCTGGTCGAGACCGATTGGGTCGCCGACCACCTCGACGACGACTCGATCCGCATCGTCGAGGTCGACGAGAACCCCGCCCTCTACGCCGAGGCGCACATCCCCGGTGCGATCGGCTTCGACTGGAAGACGGACCTGCAGGACCAGGTCCGCCGCGACTTCCTCGACGCCGAGGCGTTCGGCGAGCTGATGGGCTCGCCGCGGGATCTCGAACGACCACACGGTCGTGCTCTACGGCGATCGCAACAACTGGTTCGCCGCCTACACGTACTGGTACTTCCGCTACTACGGCCACAACGACGTCAAGCTCGTCAACGGCCCGCGCGAGAAGTGGATCGACGAGGGTCGCGAGACGTCCTCCGACGTCCCGAGCTACGAGGCGGCGACGTTCACCGCCGCCGAGCCCGACGACTCGATCCGCGCCAAGCGCGACGAGGTCGCCGGCGCGCTCGGCACCTCGACCGCGCTGGTCGACGTGCGCAGCCCGCAGGAGTTCTCCGGCGAGCTGATCGCGATGACCGGCTACGAGCAGGAGGGCGCTCAGCGCGGCGGCCACATCCCCGGTGCCGCATCGGTGCCGTGGGCGAAGGCGGTCGCCGAGGACGGCACCTTCCTCCCGGCCGACCAGCTGCGCCAGCTCTACACCGACGCGGGCGTGATCGGCAGCGACGAGCCGGTGATCGCCTACTGCCGGATCGGCGAGCGCTCCGCGCACACCTGGTTCGTGCTCAGCGAGCTGCTCGGCATCGACGACGTCAAGAACTACGACGGCTCGTGGACCGAGTGGGGGAACCTCGTCGATGTACCGATTGAAAAGGGCTAGGAGCTCCCTCTTCCTGGTCGCCCTGGCGCTGCTGGCCTTCGCCGGCAGCGCCGGCGCAGCCGCGAGCCCGAAGCGCCACTGCCTCGACCCCGCCCGGGTCGCGGCCGCGGAGCGCTACGCCGATGGCCGTCAGGGGTCCATCTCGTTCGCCGTCCTCGACGAGTGCGGCCGGCTCGTCGGCGACCACCGCTACCGGGTCCACTACTCGGCGAGCGTGGTCAAGGTGATGCTCCTGGTCGCCTATCTGCGCCGCGACGGCGTGCGAGACGACGGCCTGACGCACGACGAGCGCCGGCTGCTCGGGCCGATGATCAAGGAGTCGAACAACAAGAGCGCCAACGAGGTCTACGGAATCGTCGGCGCCGAGGGCCTCTACGAGGTCGCGAACGACGCCCGCATGCGCCACTTCACGACGAGCTCGGTCTGGGGAACGAGCGAGATCACCGCCGGCGATCAGGCTCGCTTCGTCAGCAGCCTCGAGGACTACGTCCCCAAGCGCCACGAGGACTACGCGCTGGGCCTGATGGCACGCGTGAAGGACGCGCAACGGTGGGGCGTCCCGCGCCTGAAGCTGCCGGGCTGGAAGGTCCGGATCAAGGGCGGCTGGTCCCCGCAGGGGAGCGGGGGCGGCTGGCGCGTCAACCAGGTCGCGCGGATCGAGGACGGCCGGCGGCAGCTGTCGCTGGCGATCCTCACGACCGACCAGACCGACTACGACTACGGCCGCAAGACGATCGAGGGCGTCGCCGAGCGCCTGCTGCGCGGCTACCGGCGCTGAGGCTCAGTCGAGCCCGAGGCGCTCGAAGAGCGTCTGCAGCATCCGCGCGGTCGCGCCCCAGATGAACACGTCGCCGACCTCGAACACCGGCGTCCGGAAGGGGACGCCGCGGCGGATCAGGCGGCGCATCGCGTAGCCCTCGCGGAGCTCGTCGAAGCGGAGCTCGATCACGCGCTCGACCTCGTTCGGGCTCAGCGAATGGGCCAGCCCCGCCGGGATCAGGCCGACGACCGGCAGCACCCGGTAGGAGGTGACGACGGTCGAGGTCGGCGGCAGCGCCCCGACCACGTCGACGCCGGCGGGATCGAGCCCGATCTCCTCGTGGGCCTCGCGCAGCGCGCACTCGACCAGGGTCTCGCCCTCGTCCGCGCGGCCGCCCGGGAACGAGACCTCGCCCGCGTGCCGGCGCATGTCGTGGCGGCGCTCGGTCAGCACGAGCCCGGGCTCGCCGCCCCAGTCGAAGATCGGCACGAGGACCGCCGCCTCCTTGTTGCCGTGGGCGTCGATCCCCTCGGCCTCGGCGGGGTCGAGCAGGGCGCCGGCCAGCCGTTCGCGGTCGGCGGCGTCGATCCCGGGCGGGCTCAGATGATCACCTGGACGGTGCCGCCGTCCACGCTCCAGGCGGATCCGGCGACGAACGAGGCGCGCTCCGAGCAGAGGAAGGCGATCGCCGAGGCGACCTCCTCGACCTCGCCGAGCCGGCCGATCGGGCGCTTGGCGCCGGCCGTCGCGAGCGCGTCATCGCGGCTCGCGTCGCCGGCCCGCGACTGGTCGAGGAGGCCGCCGTCGGCCATCCACATCTCCGACTTGATCGGGCCCGGGCAGATGGCGTTGACGAGGACGCCGTCGGCCGCGTGGCGCTCGGCGAAGAGGCGGGAGAGCGAGAGCTCGGCGGCCTTGGCGACGGAGTACTCGCCCATCATCGCCGAGGGCCGTTTGCCGGCGCTCGAGGAGACGTTGACGACGCGTCCCCAGCCGCGCTCGGCCATCGGCGGGATCGCGGCGCGCATCAGCCGCATCGGGGCCATCACGTTGAGCTCCCAGGCGGCGTACCAGTCCTCCTCCGGCACCTCGTCGAGGTCGCGCCAGCTCGCGACGCCGGCGTTGTTGACGAGGACGTCGAGGCCGCCGAAGCGATCGGTCGCCTCGCCGAGGATCCGCTCCGCCGCGTCCGGCGCGGTGACGTCGAGGGCGAGGTGGGTGGCCTGCCCGCCGTTGGCGGCTCCGGCCCGGCCGCACTCGGCGGCACCCTCGCGGACCTCCGGCTCGGTCCGCGCGACCAGCAGGACCTTCGCCCCCGCCTCGCAGAGGAGGCGGGCGGTGGCGAGCCCGATTCCGCGGCCCGCCCCGGTGATTGCGCATGACCTTCCCCGGAGGCCGAGGTCCATCAGGCGCCGATGACCCCGTCGCGGATCTCGATCTGCACGTCGCTCGTCAGGGCGCGGTGGACCGGGCATTTGCCGGCAATCGTCTCGATCCGCTTGATCTGGTCGGAGTCGAGGCCCTCCGGCAGGGCGAGCGTGACGACGAACTCCGCGTTCTCGCCGGCCTTCGGCGACCCGGCGTAGTCGACGCTCACCTCCATGCCCTCGATGTTCCACTCCTTGCGGTCCGTGTACATCGCGATCGTGATCGCGGTGCAGGAGGCGAGGGAGGCGGCCAGCAGGTTCGTGGGGGACGGCCCCTTGTCGGTTCCGCCCGAGTCCTCCGGCTCGTCGACGACCAGCAGATGGCCGTCGACCTCGACCTCGTGATGCAGCCCCGAGCGGCGTCGCGCGACGGCCTTCATTTCTCCGCTCCCTTGCCGCGGCCCTCGAACAGACGCCGGATCGGAGACGTCGGCGAAGCGGGCGATCGCGTAGACGAGGTCGGCGGCGCGGTTGAGGTAGGCGAGCACCGCGCCCGAGGCGAGCTCGTCCTCGGCGGCGAGCGCGGCGACGCGGCGCTCGGCGCGGCGCAGGATCGCGCGGGCGAGGTCGAGGTGGCCGGACAGGGGCGTGCCGCCCGGGATCACGAACTTCGGCGGCAGCTCGACGCGGTCCATGTAACGGTCGATCACCGGCTCCAGCCCGGCGGTCATCTCGTCGGTCACGCGGCTGACCCCGTCCTCGAGCCGATCCGAGGCCTCCGGCGCGGCGGCGAGCTCGGCTCCGGCGACGAACAGGTCGCGCTGGAGGTCGAGCAGGTCGGCGGCGATCTCACCGTCGTCGGGGCCGCAGTGGGCGCGTGCCACGCCGAGGGCGGAGCCCGCCTCGTCGATCGAGCCGTAGGCCTCGATCCTGGCGTCGGACTTGGCCCTCCTGCCCCCGTACCAGAGGCCGGTGGTCCCGTCGTCGCCCTTGCGCGTGTAGATCTTCACCGCCGCCAATCCTATGGGCAGCGGGTCCGCCGCCCGGACTCAGCGCAGCGGGTTGAACGCGATCCCGGTCAGGAGCTTGGGGAAGAAGAAGGTCGACTTCGGCGGCATCGTCTCGCCGGCGTCCGCGACCGCGCGGACCTGCTCGACCGGCGTCGGGCGGAGGAAGAACGCCGCGTCGGCCTCGCCGTCGTGGAGGCGGCGGAGGGTCTCCTCGAAGTCGGAGCAGTAGGAGAGCCCGCGCTTGGCCGCGATGTCCTCGGTGCTCATCCCGATCGGGCCCTTGAGGATCAGCGCCTCGAGGGCGGCTGCGTCCAGCGTCCGGTAGGCGTCCGACGACCCCGGCAGGGCCTCGTTCAGCGGCTCCGGCCCCCGCAGGCGGAGGCGGTAGGGCTTGAGGTGGTGGGAGTCCATGTAGCCGAAGGCGATGGAGCCGTAGTCCTCCTCGGGGACGAGGTCGTTCTCGTCCTCGATCCCCTCGACGTCGAAGAGGTCGAAGATCGTGTGCCGCAGCGACTCCTGCTGGGCCGTGCTCAGGTCGTGGAGCAGGCGGTTGGTCGCGAAGACGCTGAGCCCCGGGTCGTCGAGGGAGACGAGGCAGGCGAGCGTGTAGCGGTGCTCGCCGTCGAGGTCGTTGGGGTCGCACTCCTCGGCGTAGGTGCGGGCCGTCTCGTAGCGATGGTGGCCGTCGGCGATCAGCAGCTCGGAGTCGTCGACGAGCTCGCTGAGCTGCTCGGCGATCACCGGGTCGTCGACCCGCCAGGCGCGATGGACCGTGCCGTCGGCGTCGGTGACCTCGCAGAAGGGGTCGTCGCCGAGCGCGGGGGAGATCAGGCTCCAGGCGTCCCCGGCGTGCAGGACGAAGATCGGCGAGAGGTTGTGCTCGGTCGCGCGGGTCAGCCGCAGGCGATCCTCCTTGGGGCCCGGCTGGGTCCGCTCGTGCGGGCGGACGAGCCCGGGGCCGTACGGAGTCACCCTGATCCGGGCGAGGAAGCCGCGGCGCGTGCGCGAGCTGCCGTCCGGCGCCTCGTAGTCCTGCTCGAGCGCCCAGATCGAGCGGCTCCTCGTCCTCGACGATCACGCCCTCCTGCTTCCAGGCGTCGAGCAGCTCGGCGGCGTGCTCGTAGATGTCGGAGCCGTCGTCGGTGCGGGGGAGGTCGAGCTCGACGACGTTGTAGGGCGAGCGGCCGACGAGCTCGGCGCGTCCGGCGTCGTCGATGACGTCGTAGGGCGGGGCGGTCACGTCGCCGATCTCGACCCGGTCGGGGTCGTAGTGGGCGGCGCGGAAGGGGCGGACGTCGGCCATCGGGGCGTGCAGGTTAGTGGGGAGTGCCGCCGCGGTTCCGTCCGACGCGTTTACGAACATGCGTTCCCATGAAGACCTCAGAGACAGACACACTCGAATATGTGACCGGGCTGGCGGAGTTCGACCGCCTCGCCATCGACCCGACGTTCCTCGACTTCGTCGGCATGTACGACGCCGGCGGGGCCCGCTCCGACGCGGAGGCGGTCGCCTACGCGAGCGCGGACCCGATCGACGCCGCCCTCGCCGCCCACTGGATCAGGCGACTGAGCGGATCGCGGGTGGGCTACGTCCTGGACATCGACGACGGCCACGACGTGGTCGAGCTCGTCCGGTTCTGGGCCTCCCGGCTCGACGTCGACCACGAGCGGATCCGCCTGCGCAGGCGGGTGACCCGTTACGAGCCCGGCCGCCGGATCGCTCCGCTGCCGGCGCGCGGCCTCGTCACGGTCCGCTCGTTCGACCCGATCCTGCGGATTCGCCTCCAGGCCTGGATCGACAAGGCGAGGGCGAACCTGGCCCGCGCCGCCCGCTGAGCGGTTCCAGGCAGGGCACCGAACTAGACTGCGCTCCCGTCGGGGTGTAGCGAAGCCTGGTATCGCGCTCGCTTTGGGGGCGAGAGATCCCCGGTTCGAATCCGGGCACCCCGACTACGCGGCGGCGAGCCAACTCGCCGGCTAGCCCCGGCGGACGCGCTTCCAGCGGTAGACGGCGGGGCTGGCATCGGTCTTCCCGTTCGCCAGGGCGCGGACGAAGAACCTGTGCCTGCCGCGCTTGACCCGCTTGATGACCCGCGGCGAGGTGCAGGGCGCGTAGAGCCTCTGGTCGAGCTTGCACTGGAACGTCGCGCCGGCGATGTTCGAGGAGAAGCTGAACCTGGCTCGCCTTCTTCGTCGTCCTCTTCTTCGGGCCGCTGTCGATCGTGGTGTCGGGCGCGACGCGATCCGCCTCCGGAGCAGATCGTCTCCGGCGGATGATCGTCGTTCTACAGCGGCGTCGCGGGTGCCGGTTGCGACTCGAAGTCCGCGGCGGAGTCGTCCGTGTCGTCGGCGGCCTCGAGGTAGCGTCGGGCAGCCGCGAGCGATCGAGCGCTCGAGCATGTCGGTCCGCGATCGGTGCCGGCACGGGATTGCCCGCGGGGGAGGGGAGCGGCTCGCGGTGGTGCCCGTGCCCCAGGCGACGCAGTCGACCTTTTCGAAGCAGACGGCGCCCCCGCTGGGGTCCATCACGTCGAGCTCAGGTCGGTCGTAGTCGGCGTCCGCGCGAGGCGACGAGTCTGTCCCCGATCAGGATTCTGCGCTGGCTCTGGCCGTTCGGCACGCGTCTGGAGCGTGAACGGCGTCCCCGGCCCGCTCGGCCCGAAGACGGTGAGCTCGTGCAGTCGTCCAGCTGGTTCTGGCCCGGCGCGAACATCTGCAGTTGCACGAAGGCGCAGTCGGGTGCAGCGCGTCCCCGTAATGGACCTCGCTGACCTTCACCAGGTGGAAGTTCGCGGCCGACGGCGAGGGAAGGACAGAGCGCAAGCCCAGCGAGGATGAGCTGCGAGCAGCGCACGACGCACGCTCCCCAGGGTAGCGACGGTATGACAGACGGCGACGACGATCGAAACGAATTCGCAAATGCACAATCTGCTGATAAGGTCATCCCGCTGAGTGAGCGGCGGTCCGGCAGGGCCAACGCGAAAAGGGAGTACCAATGGATCCCGAGAGCCGCCGTCCCTCGCCCTCGTTCGTGATCTCTTGCCTTGCGCTGTTCATCGCGCTCGCCGGCACGGCCGCGGCGCAAGTTGACGGCGGCACCGACGGACAGCAGCGCGCGGGCTCGATCAGCGGAAAGAAGTTGAAGGAAGCGCTCGGCGACCTGCGAGGGGTCATCGGCACCAAGCAGCTCAAGCCCGATTCGGTGACCTCACCGATCATCGCGCCGGCCGCGGTGACGAACCCGGACATCGGGCGGTTTGCCGTGTTGTCGAACCAGATCGGCGCAAACGCGATCACCGAGTCCAAGATCGGTGCGAGCACGATCACCAACGGCAAGCTCAAGGACGGCGCCGTGTCGACGGCGAAGATCCAGCCGGAGGCGATCACCACGTCCAAGATCGAGTCCGAGGCGATCACAGCCTCGAAGATCCCGCCCGGCGCGATCAACCAGGCGCTGCTCAGCAGTGAGTCCGTCGGTACGGAGCAGCTCTCATCGGCGATCCCCTCGGCCTCGGTGAGGAACACGACGATCACGTGCCGCAGCACCGGCTCCTATTCCGGCAACCACTACTCGACCGAGCTGTTCGACACCGCCGGGATGTTCCCGGGCGGCAACGGCGCCGGTGCCGACTACAGCCTCACGGCGCCGGTGAACGGCGTCTACTCGGTGACCGCCACGCAGGTATGGGCGGCCGACGGCAGCGGCGGCACGCGGTCGATGGAGTTCAACGGACGCGAGGCGAATAACTCGACGCCGTTCGGTCCGCTCGGCTCTTCGACCGTCCAGCCGATCAACGGCGGCGCGATCGAGACGCCGCAGACGCTGACCGGCGTCTACCAGCTCAACGCGGGCCAGTCGGTCGAGGTCTGGACCGGGGCGAGCGGCCTCGCCGGCTCCTCGAGTTCGTGCGGACCGACCGCGACGAGCTTCGGCAACACCGGCCAGCGCGCGTCGACCCTGACGATGACCTACATAGCGCCCGGTCCCTCCTAGGAGCGGACGCCCGAGCCGTCAGGCTCAGCGCGGGTTTGCGACCGGTACCTCGTCGCCGCTCTCGGGGCGGATGAGGATCGCGCCCTCGCCGGTGACGTACGCCTCCTCGCCGTGCTGGACGACGTCCATGCCGATGCGCCTCCTCGTGCTCGGTGGCGCGCAGCGGCATCACCAGGTCCGACCAGCCGCAGGAGCACGTAGGTCGCGACGAACGCGTAGGCCGGCGGTCGCGAGCCGGCGAGCGCCTGGTCAGCCGAGCTGCGCGGCGTTGCCGTAGAAGCAGGCCGTCGGCGACGCCGTTCCAGGACTCCTGGGCGAAGAAGCCGATGAAGAGGATCCCGGTGAGGCCGGCGATGCCGTGGGCGGCGAGGACGTCGAGCGTCTCGTCGACCCGGGTGCGCGGCCGCCAGACGATGATCGCGTAGCTCGGGACGCGCGGCGATCGCGCCGAGCGCCATCGCCCAGCCCGGGCTGATGTAGCCGGCGGCCGGGGTGATCCCGACGCAGCCGACGATGATCGCCGTGGCGGCGCCGATCGCCGTGACCTTGCCGCCGCGGATCAGGTCGAGGACGAACCAGACGACCAGGGTGCAGGCCGGGCGTCAGCAGCGTGTTGGTGAAGGCGAGCACCGCAGGCTCGCCGGTCGAGAACCCGCTGCCGCCGTTGAAGCCGAACCAGCCGAACCAGAGCAGGCCGGCGCCGAGCAGCACGTAGACGGCGTTGTGCGGCAGGAGCGCCTGGCGGCCGTAGTCCTTGCGCGCGCCGACGACGAGCGCCGCCGCGAGCGCCGAGAAGCCCGAGGCCATCTCGACCGGCACGCCGCCGGCGAAGTCGAGCGTGCCCTTCTCCATCAGCCAGCCGCCGCCGAAGGCCCAGTGGGCGAGGACGGCGTAGACGAGGATCGACCAGAGCGACGGCGAAGAGCGAGGAAGGGGCCGAAGCGCATCCGCTCGACGACCGCGCCGGAGACGAGCGCGACGGTGAGGATGCAGAAGCGTGGCCTGGAAGGCCATGAAGAGGAGGTGGGGGATCGTCGTCCCGTCGCGCGGCTCGAACGTCGACGTCGTTGAGGAAGGCGTAGTCGAGCCCGCCGATGATCGCCGTTGCCCTCGCCGAAGGCGATCGAGTAGCCGACCAGCGGCCCAGGCGACGGTGGCGACGCCGAGCGCGGCGATGCACATCATGAACGTGTTCAGCGTGTTCTTCGAGCGCACCAGCCCGGCGTAGAAGAGGCCGAGCGCCGGCGTCATCAGCAGCGACGAGCGCCGTGGCCATGAGCATCCAGGCGGTGTCGCCCGTGTCGATCGCCGGCGGCAGCGGCGAGCAGGGCGTCGCTCATCGGCGCACCGGGGTGACGGCGCTGTCGTCGCTCTCGCCGGTGCGGATCCGGACGGCGCGGTCGAGCGGGACCACGAAGATCTTGCCGTCGCCGACCTCGCCGGTCTGCGCGCCCTCGCGAGCGCGTTGATCGTCGTCTCGACGAACTGAGTCGGAGACGGCGATCTCGAAGCGGACCTTCTCGGCCAGCCCCATCTTCACCGCGCGTGCCGCGGTAGGTCTCGACCCGCTCGAGCTCGCCGCCGTGGCCCTGCACGCGGCTGATCGAGACGCCGCTCACGTCGGCGCGGAAGAGCGCCTCGAGGACGTCATTCGCCTTCTCCGGGCGGACGATGCCGATCACGAGCTTCATTGGGTCTCCCAGGTGCGGACGGCGGTCGGGAGCGTCAGCTCGCGGATCGCCCCGGGTGGGGCGTCCGGGCTATCTCCCCTCGGCCGCCTGCGACCCTACAGTCACCGGCACGGGGAATGCCGTGCGCTCCTGCCGCTCCGGCTCGGGCTCGGGCTCGACGGCGGTGGGGGAGGGGGCCCAGCCGGGGCCCTTGAAGAGGTAGCCGGCCCGCTCGCGCCAGGAGCTCGTCGACCTGACGTCGCGCCAGACCGCCGCCCATTCGTGGAACGCGACGCGGAAGGGGTTGTAGGTCGAGATGTTCTTCGTCAGGCCGTAGCGGACGCGCTCGCGCTCGGGCTCGAAGGTGCCGAACATCCGGTCCCAGATGATCAGGATCCCGCCGTAGTTGCGATCGAGGTACTGCTCGTTGGAGCCGTGGTGGACGCGGTGGTGGCTCGGCGTGTTGAAGACCGCCTCGTACCAGGCCGGCATCCGCTTGATCTTCTCCGTGTGGATCCAGAACTGGTAGAGCAGGTTCCAGGAGATCGCGAGGAAGATCATCCACGGCTGGAAGCCGATCAGCGGGAGCCAGGCCCAGAAGAAGATCGACGAGAACGGCGTCCAGTCCTGGCGCAGGGCCGTCGAGAGGTTGTAGTGCTGGGAGCTGTGGTGGACGACGTGGGTCGCCCAGAACACGCGGACCCGGTGATGGGCGCGGTGGTAGGTGTAGTAGGCGAAGTCGTCGGCGAAGAAGAGGATCGGCCAGACCCACCAGTCGCTCGGATCCATGCGGAAGGGCGTCAGCAGGTAGAGCCCGGCGTACGCGGCGGCCATGACGAGCTTCCAGCCCGAGTAGATGACCAGGTGCCCGACTCCCATCGCCAGGCTCGTGCGCGTGTCGGCACCGGCGTAGCCGACGGGGGCGTCCGGACCGTCGTCGTCGTGGTCGTCGTGGCGGAGGACGATGAACTCGACGATCACCGACAACAGGAAGAAGGGGACCGCGTTCGCGATGAGGTTGATCAAGGCGCCTCCGGGGCGTGGACGGGCGGGTTCCTAACTGGTTATACCAGTTGGCCCGGCGAAGCGCTAGCCGGCGATCGCGGCGTCGGGCTCGAGCAGCGCCCGCGCGGCGACGGCGGCGCCCTCCTCGTCGCCGGAGCCGACCGCCTTCCCCAGTGCACGCAGCGCGTCGCCGTTGCGCGGGGCGAGGCTCTCGCCGAGCTCGGGGTAGGCGGACAGGGCGGCGTTGAGGGAGTTCAGGCCGAGCCGGTAGGCGACGTTCTCGGAGCCGTCGACGATGCGCTCCCAGAGCGAGACGAAGCCCTCGAGCGCCGCGACGTCGCCGCCCTCGATCGCGGTGGCGGTCGCGCTCGCCGCCTCCTCGACGCCGGCCCGGACCTCCGCCGAGCCGCGCCGTGCGCAGAGCCGCGCCGCATCGGTGCCGACGCTCGCGCGCATCTCGAGCACCGAGCGGATCAGCTCCCCGGTCGGCTCGCTTCCCTGCTCGACCAGGTCGAGCAGGACCTCGAGCCCGGCGCTGCTGCGCCAGTCGCGAACTCGCGTCGCCCCGCCCTGGCTGATCTGAACGAGCCCGGCCTGCTGGAGCCGCTTCAGCGCCTCCCGCACCGCGTGGCGGTTGACCCCGAGCTCCTCGGAGAGGACCCGCTCGGAGGGAACCGCGTCGCCCGGCGCGAGCTCGCCGCTGAGGATCCGCGCGCGCAGCCCGCGGTGGACGGTGGTCGAGGCGAGTCGCGGCCGGGTTGGATCCAGGGGTCGCAGCGCTCACCGGGTCTTTGTACAGGGAGGGGCGGCGGCTCAGCGCTTTGGGCCGACAGCCGATCAGCTCTGCGACAGAGTCGCGACGAGCCACGGAATCGACCATCGGTTCATCCGCCGCCACTCGATCCCGAGACAGTCGCAGTACTTGCAGAAAATCGCGCGGATGTCGTCGGAGCGATTGCTGAACTCGTACCGCGGATAGCGGTAGGTCCGTCTTCGGGTGGCGGATGACGTTGATGAAGCGGCAACCGTCTGAGTGGAGCAGGCCCCGCAAGAGGCGATCGGGGAAGCGATCGCAGATGCTTCCTCTGCCATGTCTCCAGGATGATCGGGCGGCGGTGTTTGGGTCCCGTACCGTGCTGGGGAAGAAACCGGGGCCATCGCCTTCGAGTAGCCAGCCACGATCTTCATCCGCACGTCAGGGACCCCGCGTAGATCGTCGCCACTCCCGACGGATTGATCAAAGTCACCGCGTACGCACCTCCTCGATGAGCACCGGGTAGAGAGCGTCGAGGTAAACCCGTAGGGCGAAGACGCCGCGCCGCATCCTCTGCGAGGTGTCCATCGCCGAGGTAGATCCCGAGCAGATATGCGTAGCGTGTTCGAGTCAGCCAGGGGAACGGATCGCAGGCGCTTTCCGCGCGTCCATCGTTGCCGGCTATCACCTCCTCCGCCAGCCATCCTCTGACGGTGCTCCTCGGGACGTCCACTCACCAGCCTGGAGATCGAGCTGGCCCCCATGCCTTTGCGATGCAGCTCAAGACCCGCTCGAATTCGGCCCTCGACCTCATCGGGTCGATGCGGCGGGTGGGACTCGAACCCACAAGCCCTTCGCGGGCAGCGGCTTTTGAGACCGCGCCTCTGTTGCCAGTTCGAGTGGCGGACCGGCCGACGCGTCGGCTCGAAAGCCATTGTGCGCGGAGCGCGTAGGTTCGACTCCCACCTCCGGCACTACCGCGACCGAGCGTCGTTACCTCATACGCCTGTCTCAACCGACGCACCGGCGCCGCTACCAATTCTCCCCATGTGCGGACGCTTCACGCTGACCAACCCGAGCCCGCGGCGGCTGGCGTCGCGCTTCGATCTCGATGGGACCTTCGAGATCGACGAGCGGCCGCGGTTCAACATCGCTCCGACCGATCCGGTGATCGCGATCAGGCGTGCCGATGACGCGCGCAACCAGGCGGGGCGGCTGCGCTGGGGGCTGGTCCCCGGCCAGTGGGCGCTCGGCTCCGGGCAGCGGCCGCTGATCAACGCGCGGGCGGAGACCGTCGCCGCGCAGCCGGCGTTCAAGGAGTCCTTCGAGCAGCGGCGCTGCCTGATCCCGGCCGACGGGTTCTACGAGTGGCGGCGCGACCCCGAGGGGAAGCGGCCGATCTGGTTCAGCCCGCCGGACCGCGAGCTGTTCGCCTTCGCCGGGATCTGGTCACGCCTCGAGCGCAAGGGGGAGGAGCCGCTGACGAGCTGCGCGCTGATCACGACCACGCCGAACGAGGCGGTGCGGCCGGTGCACGACCGGATGCCGGTGGTGCTCGACCGCGAGGCCGAGGCGGCGTGGATCGACCCCGATTCGAAGCCGGGCGATCTCCTGGAGCTGCTGCGCCCGGCGCCCGAGGACGCGCTCGAGCTGCTCGAGGTCGGCGACGCGGTCAACGACGTCCGCCAGGACGGGCCGCATCTGCTCGACCCGCCGATGCGGCTGTTCTAGGTCTCCGAGCGGAGGGTCAGGCGGGGCTGGTGCTCGGCCGCTCGTCGCCCCACTTGGTGGTGCGCTCGCGCTCGTCCTCGTTCTCGTCCTCGACCGGGCCGTCGCCGCCGCCGGGACCGCGCCGGCCTTCGATCGGGCGCTCCTCCTCGACGTTCCAAGCCTGGTTGAAGCCGACCATCGCGACGGCCAGCAGGAGAACCGAGAGCGGGATGACGAGAAGGGTGAGCAGGCCGAGCAGGTCCTCGGGAAGGGCCGGCGAGTCGAGGCCGTCCTTGTCGCGCGCGAACCAGCCGCCGGCGGCGACGGCGGCGAAGATGATCATCACGACCGCCATCGCGGAGGCGACGGGGAGGATGCCGCGGTTCCAGCGCAGGACGAGGAACGCGAACAGCACGTAGAGGCCCGCCCACGCCAGGGTCATGAGCCCGACGGTGGAGCTCTGCAGGTGATCCCAGCCGCCGATCGTGATCACGACGAGCAGCGCGGCGGAGGCCAGGAGCACGATGGCGATGATCGCCTTCGTCGACTTGGACGCACTCTTCTCCCGATTCGGGCGCCAGAGCTCGTAGCCCTCGCGCACCTTCACACCTGGTGCCATCGGTTGCAAGCATAGAAACTTCGGCGGTCACGCGCTGCAGGTCGTCGCAAACCCGGTTGGAACCTGTCTCGCGCCTACACTCAGAGGAGCCCGCGGGCGTGGTGAAACTGGAAGACACGCCGGCTTTAGGTGCCGGTGCTCGAGAGAGCTTGGGGGTTCGAGTCCCTCCGCCCGCATTCGCCCGTCCGGCCTGCCCCGTCGCCCGCCCGGGGCTACGATGCGCGCTTCCCAGGGGCAGTGGCCAAACTGGCTAAGGCACCGGTCTCCAAAACCGGCGATTCCAGGTTCGAGTCCTGGCTGCCCCGTTCCCATCCCCCTGCTTCGGGATGCAGGCCACATTGACCGTCCGTCGATCGGGGCGCGAGGATCGTCCGATCACTCCCGAGAACGGCGAGAAGACCGACGGCAACCCGCGCCTGGCCCTCCTGCTGGCGATGGCCATGTTCGTGCTCGTGGTCGACACGTCGCTGATGAACGTCTCGATCGCTGCGGTGGTCGAGGACCTCGACACGACGGTGAGCGGAGTGCAGTCCGCGATCGCGCTCGAGGCCCTGATCTCCGCCGCGTTCATCCTGATCAGCAGCAAGGTCGGCGACCTGATCGGCCGCAAGCGCGCGTTCATCCTCGGCCTGTCCGGCTATGCCATCGGCGCCCTCGCGATGGTCCTGGCTCAGGACCTCACCGCGATCGTCGTCTTCTGGGCGATCATCGGCGGCCTCGGCGCCTCGCTCCTGCTGCCGTCGATGCAGTCGCTGATCCGCGGCAACTTCGAGGGCGCGGCGCAGAAGCGCGCCTACGCGCTCGTCGGCGCCTCTGCCGCGATCGCCGCCGCGATCGGGCCGCTCGTCGGCGGCTTCGTGACCACGCTGCTGTCCTGGCGGGTGGGCTTCTTCCTCGAGCTCGTCGTCATCGCGATCGTGCTGGCCAACATCGGCCTCGTCAAGGACGTTCCCTACTCCGGGCCGCGGCAGATCGACGTGCCGGGGGCGCTCCTCTCCGTGATCGGGATGGGCGGCGTGGTCCTCGGCATCCTGGTCTGGCAGGAGGGCGGCGAGTTCGTCGGGCTGATCATCGGGATCGGCGCGGTGGCGCTCGCGGCGCTGGCCCATTGGCTGGTCCGCCGTCACCGCGAGGGGAGGGTGACGCTGCTCGACCCCGACCTGTTCAGGCTCCCGAACTTCAGGATCGGCATCTCCCAGCAGGCGCTCCAGAACATCACCGTCGGCGGCGCGATGATCGCGCTGCCGATCTTCCTGCAGATCTCGCTCGGCTACAACGCGCTGCAGACCGGACTGACCCTCGCGCCGCTCTCGCTGACCATGTTCGCCGCGGCGATGCTCGCGGGCCGCCGGGCGGGGAATCGTCGCTCCGCGAGCGTCATCCGGATCGGCTTCGCCCTGAGCACGCTGGGGATGGCGCTGCTCATCCCGGTCGTCCCCAGGGCGGACTCCGGTTGGTGGCTGGCGATTCCGCTGGTGATCGCCGGAGCCGGGCTGGGCCTGCTCGTCTCCCAGCTCAACAACTACACGCTCGCCCCGATCGACCAGGACCGGATCAGCGAGGCGGCCGGAGTGAACTCGGCCGCCGGCTCCTTCGGCCTCTCCTTCGGCCTGGCGATGGCCGGGGGCATCCTGCTGGCGGTCCTCTCGCTCAGCTTCACGAACATGACCGAGGACAGCGACGTGATCCCGGCGGAGCAGCAGCAGCAGATCGCCGACACGCTCGAGGAGGACGCCGAGGTGGTGAGCAACGAGCAGCTGACCGAGCTCCTCAGCGAGGAGCCCGAAGCCGTCAGCGCCGAGATCGTCCGGATCAACACCGACGCGACCGACCTGTCGCTTCAGATCGCACTGCTGGTCCCGACGCTCGCCGCGCTGCTCGGCCTCCTGAACTCCTTCCGCATGATGCGGTTACCGGACGCATCGCCCTCGGCCTCCGTCGAGGGCGCGATCGCTGGGCTGAGCGCGGAAAGCCGTTGCGCCGGCGGTGCCGAGTGAGAGGCTGGATAACCTCGAGCCGAGGAGCAAGCATGCGCGACCGTCTCACCCTACTCTTCGTCATGGCGACGTTCGCGGTCTTCATCGCTCTCGGCGGCGGCGCCTGGGCTGCCGTCGAACCTGCCCAAGAACAGCGTCAAGTCGAAGCAGATCAAGAACAAGACGATCAAGTCGAAGGATCGAAGAAGGACCCCGTCAACGGCGCGAAGGTGAGCGACGACTCGATCACCGGCGCGGATGTGGACGAGTCCACGCTCGAGGGCGTCGACGACTTCCGCGCCGTCAACGGCCATCGTCCAGATCGAGCTGATCAGCTCACCGCCGGCCGCCGACGACCGGTCCTCAGCAGCTCTTCTCCGATCGCAGGCTCACCTCACGCACGGTCCTCGGCGCCTCCGCGCGTACCGACTTCGGCCGCTCTTCGCGTCCCTCTACGTGGCGATCGCACCAGCTTCGCCGGAGAACCAGTTCATCCGATCCGGGCGGCGGGCACGCAGACCGGTGACTAACGTCTGCTCCGTTCACCATCCCTGACGACGACACGCTACGGCGACCTGATGGCCTCGGCGAGCAGCCCGGCAAGATGCTGGCCGGCGTCAGCGATGCTCTCCTGGCCAGATCTTCCTCGGTCACGCTGATCGCCGGCCGGTCAGCGCATGGTCGTCGGCACCGTCGGCACGACTGGCCGACCGACCCCGGCGATGGTCCCCTCTACTTGAGAGCGACCTTCGCGGCGATCAGCAGGACGCCGATCAGGCAGGCGCTGACGGCTCCGGCCGCAACCCCGGCCGTCGATGCGCCGGAGCGCCTGGCCGCGATTCCCGCCGCCGCGGTCATCGTCGCGACCGACCCGATCGCGCCCGCATAACCGGCCCCGGACACGTCGGCTCCCAGGAGGGCCGCCACCGCGGCAGCGCCGACGGCCGGGAGCGCCGACTCCAGGATCGGCAGTTCGGTGCGGAACGCGTGAGCGAGGAGCCGGCCGAGCCGCCCGTCGTCGAAGCGGCCCCCATGTCCGACGAAGGCGGCATAGGAATGGCAGATCCAGACGACGGTCATCGCCACCGCCGAGTAGGTCGCCACCTGCCAGGCCACGGTGGCCACCTTGGCCGACGCCACGACCACCGCCGCACCGGTCAGCATCGCCCCGTATACCCAGGCCACCGTGCGCTCGTGAAGCTCCCAGGGATCGGCCGGGCCCTGGTCTCCGCCCTGAGTCATCGTGCGACCTCGACGACGCAGATGCCCGCGCCGTGCTGATCACCTACGTCGGCCACGCCACGGTCGAGATCCGCGTCGACGACTCCACCCGGCTGCTCACCGATCCGGTCGTCCGGCCGCGCGTCGCGCACATCCGGCGGATCGCCCCCAGGGCCGACGTCGCGAGCCTGCGGGGCGCCGACGCCGTGCTGATCTCGCACGGCCATCACGACCACCTGGACCCGCGTTCGCTGCGGGCCGTCGAGCCCCGGGCCGTGGTCTGTCCGCCGGGATGCGCGCGGATCGTGCGCGCGGCCGGCGTCGGCCGGGTCGAGGAGCTGGAGCCGGGCGGGTCGATCGAGGTCGGCGGCGCGCGGATCGAGGCGGTCGAGGTCGAGCACGACGGCAAGCGGCATCCGCTCGCGAAGGGGAGCACGAGCCTGGGATTCGTAATCAGGGGGCGCGAGAGCGCGTTCTTCGCGGGTGACACCGAGCTCTTCGCCGGGCTCGAGAACTACGCCGGCGTGGACGTCGCGCTCCTGCCGATCTGGGGCTGGGGCCCGAAGCTCGGGGCCGGCCACATGGGGCCGGAGGACGCAGCTCGCGCCACGGCGCTGCTCAGGCCCCGCGTGGTGATTCCGATCCACTGGGGAACGCTGGCCGGACCCGGGGTGGAGTGGCGCGACGACGCCGCGCGGCCGGCGCGCGAGTTCCAGCAGTTCGTCGGCCGAGCTCGCCCCCGAGACGGAGGTGAGGGTCCTCGAGCCCGGAGGGTCTACGCGGGTCGGGAGTTGAGCTCACTTCGCCACCTGGCGAGGATCCGGTGGACCTCCTCCGCCCCGACGACCGGCTCGTCGCCGACCTCGAGGTGCGCCGGGTGCATGATGAACGGCCGGGTCTGGGGGCCGCCGAGCCCGCCGTGGAACGAGATCAGCTCCTCGAAAGCGCAGGCCTCGTCGAGGTCGGGGTCGTAGAAGCTGCCGAGCAGGACGTCCGGCGCGTGCTCGAAGCCGCTCGAGCGCAGGATGTGCGCGGGCGCCCGCTCCGGGAAGGGGGCGAGTGGGTCCCGGCCGAGGACGTCGCCGTCGCGGAGGCGGTGCTCCCCCTCGGCCCCGAGGACGAGCGGGTCCATGCTCGGCGGAGTCGACGAGCAGCCAGCCGATGTGGGGGTGGTGGCGCAGGTTCTCGATCAGCTCCGGATGGGCCTCCTCGATCTCCTCCAGCGTCAGTCGCCGCTTGCCCTCCGGGAGGTAGATCAGGCCCAGGTTGCCCGACCCGAGGACGGTCGCGCGAGCGGGGAGGGGGTCTCCGGCCGATTCGTCTCCGTCGCGGCTCGAGGCCTCCCGCAGCGCAAGCGCCGGCATCGCCCCCTGCTCGTCCCCGCCGGCAACCCGTCACGCCGCCGGCGGCGAGCGATTTCTCGACCAGCTCGTCGAGGCCGTAGCCGTTGCGCTGCTTGAAGGTTGCGCCCTGCGTCTGCCCGTGGTCGGAGAGGACGACGATCTCGTAAGGACGGGGCGCGTATCGGCGGGCGGCCGCGATGCGCCCGAACTGCTGATCCAGCTTGCGCAGCGCCTCGAGTGTGTCGGCCTGCTGGAGCCCCGAGTGATGGGCGACCTCGTCGTAGCTGGCGAAGGTCGCGTAGATCGCGGGGCGGCCGCGCATCATGTCGTTGAGCACGCCGAACACGACCAGGTCGCGGACGACCACGCACATCCCGGCGCGGAGGAACGGGTAGCTGCCGCCGCGATGCCCCCGCGGCTGCACGTCGCGGCGCTTCGCCCGGCTGGCGGCCGTCCACTCGAGCACCACCTCCCAGGCGAAGAGGGCCAGCGACCTCGTGACGTTGAACCCGTTCGCGAAGAACGCGCGGTAGCCGGGATTGGCCCCCTTCTCGGCGTCGATCCTGCTCACGGTCAGGATCACGGCGTCGGCGTCCCCGGAGAGGAGGTTGCCGCGGCTCGCGCCGCCGTCGGCAAGCAGCCCCCGGCCGGTCGAGCGGCGACGCTCGATCTCGGCGCAGTCGGCCGGGGCCGAGCAGACCATCATCTTGCCGCTCTCCTTCTCGACCCAGCGGAAGGCGGGGATGTCCTCGTTCGAGCCGAGCAGGATCCCGGCCTGGCTCGCGCCGGTCTGCGAGCTGAGGTCCGTCTCCCACTCGGTCAGCCTGTAGTCGTCCTCCGCGATCCACTTCGCCAGGCAGGGTGCGCTCCCGTTTCGCATCGCCGCCTGCAGGATCGGGAGCGCGAGGCCGTCGATCTCGAGATAGATGATCCCGGGGGCGTCGCCGGATGCGATCGCTCCCTGCCGCTTGGCTACGCGCCGGACGACGCGGAGGTTGTACTCGTCGTCGTCGTTCGTGCTCGTCAGGACCTGCAGGACGATCGAGGTGCCGGCGATGACGATCGATCCCAGGAGTGCATCGGCGAACGAAGCGACCGTGAGCGCCTCGGGGAACAGCTCGTCGGTGAGGACGAGGGCGGCGGCGTTCGCCAGGAGCACCAGCAGGAAGCCGGCGACGAGGGTGAACGGCAGGCGCAGCGCCGCGATGATCGGCGGCAGCAGCGCGTTGACGACCGCGATCGAGCCGGCCACGAGCAACGCGCCCGCGGGGCTGCCGATCTCGATCCCCGGAACCAGGCCGGCGGCCACGTAGACCGCGACCCCCGAGAGCACCCAGGCGATCAGGAGCCGCAGTGGGTGCAGCCTGGGGCGCGTCGGCTCCCAGCTGGGTCGCGCGCCGAAGTCGGCGCTGCTCATCCGCGCGACCTACCCGCGCGCCTCGAGGTCGGCGAAGAACGTGAGCGCGGCGCGCGTCTTCGTCTGCTGCTCGCCCTCGAGCTCGACCCCGCGCTCGCTGAGGAACGCGCGCGTCTGGGCGGCGACGTCGAAGGTCTCCGCCGGCTCGCACTTCGTCGACAGCTCGAGGATCCGGCCGCCGTCCGGGTAGAGCCAGAGCTCCGCGACCATCTGCCGGTCCAGCCCGTCGGGGATGAACTTCCCCTTCAGCACCAGCACCGGGCCGAGCACCGAGAGCTCGTCGATCTCCAGCCCGTCCGGCGCGTTCGACTCGTAGAAGTCGAGCTGCTCGTCCGAGTACAGGCTCGACAGCGGCTGGTCGCCCCCGGCGGCGGCGCGCACCGGCTCTCCGGTGAGCTTGCCCTTGAACGTCGCGGAGCAGACGAAGCCGCCCGGCATCGCGTCGACCTCGACGCCGAACCCCTTCGCCTCCCGCTGCTCGGGCTCGAGGTCGTCGGGCTCGACCGGGCGCAGCTTGATGACGGAGTCGTCCCGCTTGCCCTGGGTCCTCCGGGCCCTGACCACGAGGCCGGCCGAGTCGAGGTCGAGGTCAGGCGTGTCGAAGAAGAACACCTGCCGCACGACGGCATCGATCGGATCGATGCCGAGCGCCGCCACCGTCGAGCGCCAGCCGAACGGGCCCTCGTCGGGCACGGTCAGCTTCAGCTCGGCGGTGTCCGAGCTCCCGAGCAGCGAGACCAGGCGGCGCAGGTCGGAGTCGGTGAAACCTGCCACCGGCTACGCCGCCCGTCTCTCGATGCTCAGCTCGCTCAGCCGGCGCGGTCGCGACTTGCGGTTGCGGCAACCGCCCGGCCGCCGTAGACCGTGAGGCCGTAGATCACCAGGAGGTCGAGGGTGAACAGCATGAACGCGGCGATCGGGAAGGCGTTCACCGTGAACAGCAGGATCATCGCGTTGAGGCTCGCGCAGGCGATTCCCAGGACCCGGCCGAAGGCGCTGCGATTCCAGATCGAGAACGCGCCGACCATCTGGAGCACTCCGACGATCAGCAGGAACCAGCCCCACGTGTTGAGGTCGTCGAAGATCACGTAGCGATCGTCGCCGGAGAACCAGACCGAGTCGTCGATCGCGGCGATGCCGAAGATCGTGTTCAGGAAGCCGGCGAGCATCAGCATCACGCCGGCGAAGAGAACCCAGCCCTCGCCTCTCGTTTCGTCGATGGTGTTCACGAAATCTCCTCTCGTCGAACGCGCCGCCGACCGCGCCGCGCTGTGGTCACTTCGCAGCGTCGCAGCGAGGGCCCTGGGGCGGCAATCGTGCCCGCACCCCACGCGATGCCCGTGTGAGCGCGTGAGCACCCACCCCGTTCCGCATGCCTGCCCCCTTGGACCCCTGCTGCTCCGGCTGCAATCTGGAGGCCTACACCTGCCCTGCGAAACGGAGCCCCAATGCCACTCTTGGCCGAAAACAGCTACCCACTGCTCGAAGTCTTCTGGACCATGGTCCTGTTCTTCCTCTGGGTCAGCTGGTTCTGGATCCTGATCAGCGTCATCTCGGACCTCTTCAGCCGCCACGACATCGGCGGGTGGAGCAAGGCGTTATGGACCCTGTTCGTGATCGTGGTGCCGTTCCTCGGCGTCTTCGTCTACCTGATCGCCCAGGGGCGGCAGATGGCGGAGCGGCGAGTGGAACGAGCCCGGGAGAGCGAGGCCGCCTTCGGCGACTACGTGCGGAAGGTGTCCGCTGACGGCGGCGCCGGCGAGATCGCCAAGGCGAAGGAGCTCCTCGACAGCGGTGCGATCAACCAGGACGAGTTCGAGCGCCTGAAGGCCCGCGCGATCGCCTGAGGCCGGCGGGGCGGCGATCACATGACGCTCCTGCCGCGGCGGGACGGGCCTCGGGAGAAGCCCGAGCCCGCCGACCTCGACCCGGAGGCCCTGACCGGGCTCTTCGGGCCGCCCAAGTGGCTCCGGGACCTCGGCGAGTCGGCCTGGCTGGCCGTCGGGGTGGCGGGGTTCGTCATCGCGGTCGTCTGGCTGCTCTCGCTGACCCAGGCGATCGTCGCCCCGGTGATCACCGCCGCCATCGTGGCGGCGGTGACCGGTCCGCTCGTCCGGAAGGCCTCCAGTGGGCGACTGCCGCGTGGCGTGGCCAGCGCGGGAGTCCTGCTCGCCTTCCTCGCGGTGGTCGGCGGCGTCATCCTGCTGATCCTGGCCGGGATCACGAGCCAGCTCGACGGCATCGGCGCCTACCTCGAGGCGGGCCGCGACAAGCTGACGGGCTACCTCGCCGACCTCGACGTGTCCGATCCGACTGCGGCCGGAGCCGGGGCGACGTCACGGCGGCGCCTCAAGGACGCCGTGCCCGCACTCCTCAACGGGATCGCCGGAGGGCTCGTCACGCTCTCGTCGCTCGCGGTCTTCCTCTCGTTCACCGCGCTCAGCCTGTTCTTCCTGCTCAAGGACGGCCCCGAGATCAGAGCCTGGGCGGAGGGCCACACGCGGGTCTCGCCCCAGTTCGCCCGCGGCGTCAGCGACCGGGTGCTGCAGTCCCTGCGGGGGTACTTCGTCGGCGTCACCGCGGTTGCGGTCTTCAATGGCCTGCTGGTGTTCATCGGAGCGCTGATCCTCGGCGTGCCGCTCGCGGGATCGATCGCGGCCGTCACCTTCATCGGCGCCTACATCCCCTATCTGGGCGCGTGGAGCGCCGCGATCTTCTCCGTCCTCGTCGCGCTCGGCGGCGCCGGGCCCGAGGAGGCGGCGGCGATGGCGGTCGTCCAGCTGCTCGCCAACGGGGTCCTGCAGCAGATGATCCAGCCGATCGCCTACGGCGCGGCGCTCGGCATCCATCCGCTCGCGGTCCTGATCGTCACGATCGCCGGCGGCGCGCTGTTCGGGGCCGTCGGTCTCATCCTTGCAGCGCCCCTGACGGCAGCCCTGGCCAGAATCACCGCCGACCTCGCCGCCCAGCGTCCGGAGCAGGCGGGCGAGCCTCCCGGCGGGGTCGCTGAACAACCGGCGTGACCCCGTCGGAGAAGAAGGGGATGGCGTGGCTCCCCATCGCGATCCTCGCCTCCGCGCAGTTCGTGATGGTGCTCGACAGCAGCGTCATGAACGTGTCGATCTCGCAGATCGTCGAGGACCTCGACACCGACATCCAGGGCGTGCAGCTGGCGATCACCGCCTACACCCTGGTGATGGCCGCGCTGATGCTGGCCGGGGCCAAGCTCGGCGACATCCTCGGGCGGCAGCGGACCTTCGCGATCGGCCTCGGCATCTACGGGGCCGGCTCCCTGCTCACGTCGCTCAGCCCGAACCTCGGCTTCCTGCTGTTCGGCTGGTCCCTGATCGAGGGGATCGGCGCCGCGCTCGTCATCCCGGCGATCGTGGCGATCGCCGCCGCCACCTACGAGGGCAGCCAGCGGGCGACGGCCTTCGGGATCATCGGCGGCGTCGCGGGGGCGGCGATCGCGGCAGGGCCGCTGATCGGCGGCTGGGTGACCACGGAGCTCTCCTGGCGCTACGTCTTCGCCGCGGAGACGGTGGTCGTGATCGCGATCCTCTTCCTGCGCCGCCGGATGCCGAAGGTGGAGTCGTCCGGAACGCCTCCCCGCCTCGACGTCGTCGGGGTGGGGTTCTCCGTCCTCGGCCTCGGCCTGATCGTCTTCGGCATCCTGATGAGCAGCAAGTGGGGCTGGGTGCACCCGAAGGGGGCACTGACGATCGGCGGTCAGGAGATCACGCCGCTCGGGTTCTCCGCCGTTCCCTTCCTCATCCTCGGCGGCCTCGGATCGCTGGCCGCTCTCGTCAACTGGGAGGAGCGCCGGGAGCGGCTCGGCCGCGACACCCTGCTCGACCTCTCGCTGCTGAAGATCCCCCGCCTGCAGGCGGGGTTGTCGAGCCTGATGATGCAGCAGCTGATCCTGCTGGGGACGTTCTTCGCCCTGCCGGTGTACCTGCAGGTCGTCCTCGGGCTCGACGCCTTCGAGACGGGCAAGCGCCTGTTCCCGATGTCGGTCTCGATGTTCGCGGCGGCGATGCTCGGCCCGCGGCTCGCGAGGTCCTTCGCGCCGAAGCGGGTCGTGCAGGCCGGCCTGCTCGCCCTCGCGCTCTCCGGCCTCCTCCTGGTCGCCACGATCGACGTTGACCTGCGCGGGTTCGCGTTCGGGCTGGCGCTGACGATCTTCGGCGTCGGCGCGGGGCTGATGCTCTCGCAGCTCGGCAACGTGATCACGTCGTCGGTGCCGATCGAGCGGATCAACGAGGCCGGCGGCCTCCAGGGCACGGCTCAGAACCTCGGGGCCTCGATCGGGACGGCGCTGATCGGCTCGATCCTGATCGCGTCGCTGACCTCCGGATTCGTCTCGCGGGTCGAGGCGAACCCGGACGTGCCTCCGGCGGTCGCCGAGCAGGCGAAGGCGGCGACGGCCGAGGGGATCCCCGTGGTGTCGGTCGAGGAACTGGAGGCGGCCGCCGCGGAGGCCGGTCTGCCGGAAGCGGAGGCGCAGGCGGTCGCCGATGACTACGGCGACTCCCAGATCATCGCCCTCAAGGTCTCCCTCGGCGCGGTCGCCGCGCTGTCGCTGCTGTCGCTGTGGTTCACCCGGCGGCTCCCCTCCGGCCGCGCTCCCTGAGCGGCGCGGCCGGGAGGCCGAAAGCGGACACCCGGAGCGGCCCGCATGCCCGCCCCCTTGCTCGCCGGGGGCGCGGCTGGCGGAGACTCGGAGGAGTGGAGGAGACACGGTCGACCTGCCCCGTCCCGGCGCCGGGCGCTGCCCATCGCGCTGATCATCCTGGCGACCCTCGTCGGGATCGCCTCGGTGTACGCGCTCTGGGCGAAGCGCCAGCTGCTCGAGACCGAGAGCTGGGCGACGACGAGCGAGCAGCTGATCCAGAACGAGGACGTCCAGGTCGCCGTCGCCGACTTCATCACGACCTCGATCTACGAGAACGTCGACGTGTCGGGGGCGCTTGGCGGAGCGCCTTCCGCCGCAGTTCGCAGCCCTGGCCGGACCGATCGCGGGAGCCCTCCGCAACGTCACCGATGACCTGGCGCTGAAGGCGCTCGAACAGCCGAAGATCCAGACGCTCTGGGTCGAGGCCAACAAGGCTGCGCACGCGAAGCTCGTCGCCCTGATCAAGGACGAAGGCGAGTTCGTGTCGACCGGCGGCGGCGTCGTGACGCTCGACCTGCAGGGCCTGCTGGAGGAGATCGTCGGCCAGCTCGGCGTCGGCAGCAAGCTCGTCGCCGCTCTCCCGGAGGGCGTAGCCACCATCGAGGTGATGCGCTCCGACGAGCTCGAGTCGGCGCAGAGAGGCGTCAACGCGCTGCAGGTGGCCGGTTGGGCCATGACCGCGCTGACGCTCCTGCTGTTCGCAGGTCGCTGTCGCAGCCGCCGGGGACCGTCGCCGCGAGACGTTCCGCGCCGTGGGCATCGGCTTCGTTGTGATCGGAGCCGTGGCGCTGATCGGCCGCGGGCTTGGCCGGCGGCGCGCTGGTCGAGGCCCTCAGCGACACCCCGGCGACCGATGCGCCGATCACCGCGACCTATGAAATCGGCACCTCGCTGCTGCAAGAGGCGGGGACCAGCATCATCGCCTACGGGATCGTCTTCATCCTCCTGGCGAGCCTGATCGGCCCGTCGGCACCGGCGGTCGCGATGCGCCGTGGCGTGGCGCCCGTACCTACAGCAGCCGGCCTACGCCTACGGGCTGGTCGCGCTCCTGCTCGTGGCCCTCTTCTGGTGGGACCCGGTGATCGCCACCCATCGGGTCGTGCCCTCGCTCGTGCTGATCCTGCTTGCGCTGCTCGGCATGGAGGTCTTCCGCCGCCAGTTGGCGGCAGAGCATCCGCTCGGCAGCGAGCGGCCGACGCTCGGCTCGGCCGTCTCAGCGGCCGGGCACAGGCTGAAGCCCTCCCGCGCCGCCCATCCCGCCCCCGCCTGGGAGGCCGGCGCCGCCGCTCCGGTCGCGGCCGCCACGGCCGCACCCTCTCCCGGGCGAGCGGGTGGCACTGCTGGAGCGGCTCGTGAGCCTGCGGGATGCGGGCGCGATCACCGAGGACGAGTTCGCGGCCGAGAAGGCCGCCCTGCGAACCCCCGCCTGAGTCCAGCCCGTCCGGTCAGCGCTGGTTCGCCGGCGTGGGGCGCATCACGAAGTACAGCCCGGTGCCGACCAGCGGCAGCAGCACGATGATCAGGATCCACGCGGCGCGGTGAGTGCGATCGAGGTCGGCTCGCCGGGAGACGTCGAGGATGCCGACGACCCAGAGGGTGAAGATCAGGATCCCGAGGATCCCGCCGCCGAGGTAGGAGAGTCCGCTGATTGCAGTCAGCACGGGCTCAGGGTCCCAGCGCCCGCCAGGGGCGGCAAGGGTGCCGGCATCCGCGCGCGCCGGGTGCGGATGTCACCAGGCCTCGGCCACCGCCTGAGCCTGGGGCTGCGTCGGCACGGTGCCGCGCACGCAGGTCCCGGCCGAGGACGACTCGATCTCGAGTCGCCCGCCCACCGCTGCCAGGCGGTCGTGCATGTTGGTCAGGCCCGCGCCCCGAGCGCCCTTGCTTGCGTCGAAGCCATGCCCTTCGTCGCGCACCGAGAACCGCAGTTCCTCGTCGCTGAATTCGATCCGGATCGACGCGGAGGACGCTCCGGAATGCTTGCCGGCGTTCTGCAGCGCCTCGAGGCAGCAGAAGTAGACGGCGCTCTCCACCTCGAGTGGTTGTCTGCGGGGCTCGTCGGCGTCGATGTGAACGGTCATCGCCTCGCGCGCCGCCACCGCTCGCAGCGCCTCCACGACCCCGGCATCGGCGAGCAGCGGCGGATAGATGCCACGCGCGAGGGACCGGACGTCGTCGATCACGGCCTCGACGCTCGCACCCAGCTGATGCAGCCGTTCCGCCCCGCCCGCCGGATCCTGCTCGAGGTCCTCCTCGATCAGGCCGAGTTGCACGCGCAGGGTCACGAGCCGCTGCTGAGCGCCGTCGTGGAGGTCGCGCTCGATTCGCCGACGCTCGGCTGCCGCAGCGGTGGCGAGGCGGTGGCGCGACTCCTCGACGTCCCGGAGCGAGTCACTCACCAGCCGATTCAGGCGCTCCCGCTCGGTCGACACGGTCACCCAGGCCGCCGCGGCCTCGACCATGGCTCGTTGGTTCTCCAGCGCGGGATCGCACACGATCGCCGCCGTCGGCAGCTCGACCACGCACCGCTCGCCGTGCTGGCCTGCGCTCGTCGGATCGGGGGCGACGCTGCGGTCGGAGCGGCGCCACCCACCGTCGAACCGGTAGAGGATCTCCAGCGAAGGATCGTCCAGGGCCTCGCCGAGGAGGGCCTGAAGCCGGGCCGGAGACTCTCGGCTCTCCGCGGAGTGCGCGAGTCGCTCGAGCGCTCGCGCCCCGTGCAGTCGCCAGAGGATCAGTCCGGCGAGGAAGCCCAACGCGGTGACGGGCAGCATCAGGTTGTGGAGGTGGCCGAGCGCGTCGAGCGTCCCTTCGCCGACGCCGGCGTTGCGCGCGGCCAGATAAAGGGAGGCGGTCAGGGCGGAGATCGCAGCCGTGGCCGTCACCGGTACGAGGGTGCGGCGGAGTGGGGGGCTCGCCCGGTCGAGGCGGACCACCAGCAGCGCCGCCGTCGCCAGGTACGCGGCTCCGTAGAGGAACTCGCCGAGCGGCCTCGCGAAGCCGTCGACCCACCCCGGCTCAGAGCCCGTCAGGGCAAGGGCGTTTGCAGGGCAGTCGGTCCCGCAGATGGAGTAGGGCGAGGGCGTGAGGAAGTACTCCACCAGGGGGAGGGTGGGGAGGTAGAGGACCGCCAGCGCGCCGGCGGCAACGGCTACGACAGCGCGCTCGGCCCGCGTTTCCAGGACGCCCCGCGGGTACGCGAGGAAGAGATAGATCAGGAAGGCCTCGAAGACCCATGCCGACGCGCGGCCGACGCTGTAGAGCGCCGCCACGTCCGAGGTTGCGAGGCTGACCAGGGCCCAGCCAGCGCCGGCGATCACGAGCAGCCGACCGAAACGGGCGTCCCGGCCGTGGGCCCAGGAGATCATCCCGACCGCGAACAGGATCGCGACGGTGATGGCGTTGGCGAGGCCGGAGAAGACCCTGTGGTCGCCGCCGGTATCGGCGAGCCCGACGGCGGCGGCGCCCACGGCAAGCGCGAACCCGGCGCAGCCGATGGCAATCTCCGCGCGCCCCGACAGGGGGGCGACCGCACGCTCGGGTGGATGCTCCTCTGCATCTTCGCCTCCTATCGCAGACACCCCCTTCGGGGAACTGCCCTGATCAAAGACGAATCAGGATTACGTATCTAGTTATAGCCTACGCTTATCGCTGTGCTCGGCCCAGAGCTTGCGCAGGGTCGCCCTGCCGAGCTCCTGCTTCCTCATCACCGCCGCGGCGCCGCAGAGCTGCGCGGCCGCCGGCAGCTCGGTGACGTCCTGGGCTGAGATCAGCACGACCACCGAGCTCGATCCGGACGCCCGCAGCTTCTTGGCCATCTCGATCCCGCTCATCCCCGGCATGTGGACGTCGATCAGGATCAGGTCGGGACCCTCGGCCTCGATGAGCTCCAGCCCCGCCTCGGCCGACCCGGCCTCGCCCGCCGGCTCGAAGCCGGGGGTGGCATGCAGCAGCTCGCGAGCGACGTCCAGAAACGGCGCATGGTCATCCACCGTGACTACGCGAACCACCCGGGGAGAGTTTCAGCCCGGGCGTGCCGCGGCCATCCTGTACGCACCCCGCGCTCGGGGTGCGCTCACCCTGCTTTGGGGTGAAGGTCCTCCTCGGCCAGCAGGATCAGCGCCGCCTTGACGCGCTTGCTGACGTTCGCCGAATCGGGACCGTAGGTGAAGCCCAGCTTGAGGAAGATCGCGTTGATGTGCTTCTCGACCGCGCGCTTGGTGAGCACGAGCTCGTCGGCGATCGCGGCGTTGCTCTTGCCCTCGGCGATCGCGCGCAGCACCTCCATCTCCCGCGGCGTCAGCTCGGCGAGCAGTGAACGTTCCGCTCGCGCTCGGGACTCGATCAGGACGTCGACGACCTTGGGGTCGATCGACGCGCTGCCGGTGGCCACGGCCTCGATCGCCCCGACCAGCTGCCCGCGGTCGTGGATCCGTTCCTTGAGCAGGTAGGCGCGTCCGTCGGAGCCGGACTCGAACAGGCGCAGGACGTAGCGCGGCTCCGCGTAGTGGCTGAGGACCACCACGCCGACCTCGGGCCGGTCCCGGCGGAGCGCGGCCGCGAACCTGATGCCCTCGTCGCTCTCACCGGGCGGCATCCGGATGTCGGTGATGACCACGTCGGGGGAGTGCCGTTCGACGGCCTCCTCGAGCGACGGGAGGTCGCCGCACGATTCGACGATCTCCACGTTCTCGGCCGCGGCCAGCATCTGCTCCACCCCCTCGCGGACGAGGAAGCTGTCGTCGGCCAGGACCACTCGAACCGCCACCGATTGAGCTTAGCCCCGCGGGTCGCCCCTTCAGCGGAGGCCGGCATCCGTGGCCGCCTTCGTGCTTGCCCCATTGCCGGTGCTCCGTACGAGGCCTAGCGTCGGCGCCATGAGCGATACCACCGAAGAACTGGGCCCGGTCGACTACCTCATCGTCGCCTTCCCCGGCAGCCGCTTCCAGGGCGAGATCGCGCCCGCGCTTGCGGACCTCGTCGAGTCGGAGACGATCAGGCTCATCGACGTCACCTTCGTGACGAAGGACGAGGACGGCGAGACCGGATCGTTCGAGATCCTGGATCTCGAGCCCGAGGCCCGCGCCGGCCTGGAGCGCCTCGGCGTCGAGTCCAGCGCGATGTTCAACGAGGAGGACCTCGAGGCCGCCGCGGCGGAGCTCGATCCCGGCTCCTCGGCGATGCTGCTCATCTGGGAGAACCTGTGGGCGAAGCGGGTCGCACAGGCGATGCGCGACGCCGGCGGCGAGATCTTCGACTTCGAGCGGCTGCCCCACGAGGTCGTCCAATCCGCGCGCGACTTCGCGCTGGCCCAGAACTGACCGAGGAGGAGACCGAACATGCCGTTGATGCGCAGAGGACCCGGAATCGTCGGCATGGCGGCGCGGACCGCCGTCGTCGCGGGCACCGCCGGGAGGGTCCAGCACCGCCAGCAGCAGAGGTGGGCGCAGCAGGAGGCCCAGCAGGCCCCGCAGGAGTACCAGCAGGCCCCGCCGCCGGCAGCCGCTCCCGCCGCTGAGCCTGATTACGCCGCGGAGCTGCAGAAGCTCG
This sequence comes from uncultured Solirubrobacterales bacterium, assembly GCA_963839535.1. Lineage (GTDB taxonomy): Bacteria > Actinomycetota > Thermoleophilia > Solirubrobacterales > 70-9 > RHKX01. The sequence goes on along the minus strand of CAWIVF010000011.1, from coordinate 4,922 downwards.
CTCAGCTGCGCGACTCCGGCGTGATCACCCCCGAGGACTTCGAGGCGAAGAAGCACCAGATCCTCGGGATCTGAGTTCCCAAGCGGGTTTCCGGCGTGGTCGGGCCCTGAGCCCGGCTCGACGCACGTCCATGCATCGGCCCCTGGGCTGAAGGTCTGCGCCCAGGCCCCCGAGGTGGGGGGTATGCGCCTCTCACTTCGGATCCCGGTCCTCGCGATCTCCCTCCTGATCGCGGCCACTCTCTTCGCCGCATTCGCCGCCTCATCGGCCTCCGCCTCCGGCAGTAGCTGCCGAGCGGCCAAGGCGAACCCGGCCAAGCTCTCCAAGCACCAGGCCTCGAAGGCGATGCTCTGCCTGATCAACCGCGAGCGCCGCAGCCACGGCCTCCGCAACCTCGACCGTCAGGGCGAGGCGACCAAGGCGGCGCGTCGCCACACCCGGCTGATGATCCGCAGCACGTGCTTCGCGCACCAGTGTCCCGGCGAGGGCGAGCTCGTCTCCCGGATGGAGCGCGCCGACTACCTCCCGTGCGGGTGCTACTGGGGCGTGGGGGAGAACCTCGCCTACGGAGAGCGCGTGTACGGCATCGCCCAAGAACATCATGCAGGCCTGGATGAACAGCTCGGAGCACCGGGCGAACATCCTCAACGGCGCCTACGAGCACGTCGGCATCGGGGTCGTCTGGGGCACGCCGGAGCGCGGCACCGCCCGCGGCTCGGCGACCTACACGACCGACTTCGGCTACCGCCGCTAGCCCGGCGGGCACGCCGTCGGGGCCCATCGGCCTCGGTAGCGTGGCCGGGTGACGTTCCTCCGCCGGATTCGCGGCTCGCGACGGGCCATTCTCACGGTCGCAATCGGTGCGATCGCGCTCGAGACGGCCCTGCTCGGGCTGATCGCCCCGCTCCTGCCGGAGATCGAGGAGCGGACCGGCGCGGGGGACGCGGCACTCGGCCTCGCGCTGGCCGCCTACGCGATTCCGATCCTCGTCGTCTCGATCCCCACCGGCAGGCTCGCCGACCGGATCGGGCGCCGTCCCCTGCTGCTCGGCGGGCTGGCGCTGACCGGCCTCGGCTCGCTGCTGATCGCGTTCACCGACTCGCTCGGCGTCCTCCTGCTCGGCCGCGCGGTCCAGGGACTCGGATCGACCGCGAGCTGGGTGGCGGCGCTGGCGCTCGTCTCCGACCTGGCGCGCCCCGGGCGCAAGGGGGAGGCGATCGGGTTCGCCCTGGCAGCCAACAGCTTCGGCGCGATTGCGGGCCCCGCGCTCGGCGGGATCATCGGCGGATCGATCTCGTTCGCGGCTCCGTTCCTCGCCGTGACCGCGATCGCCGCGACGATGCTGGCGGCGGGGGCCGCGATCATCCCGCGGGGCAGGCCCGCCGCGGCCGCGGCCGCTCCGGAGCGCAGCATCGCCGAGGTGCTGCTGCAGCCGCGCGCCGCCGTGCCGGCCCTCGCCGCGGTGGCCGGCGCCGCGTTCATCGGGATGATCGACTTCACCCTGCCGCTCGACCTCGACCGGCGGCTCGGCGCGACGGCCACCACCATCGGGCTGCTCTTCGCCCTGGCGGCGGCGCTCGACGCGATCGCCTCGCCGATCGCGGGAGGCGCGGGGGATCGGCGCGGGCGGCGGCCGATCGTTCTCGCCGGCGCCTCGGTCGTGGCGATCTCGGGGCTGCTGCTGGCGGGCCTCGCGACCCTCGCGGGCGCGGCGGTCGCCCTGATCGTCTTCGGGGTGGGGCAGAGCATCCTCTTCGGCGGCGCCGTGCCGTGGCTCGACGAATCCTTCGGCGAGCTCGATCGCGGGTTGGCCTACGGCGGGCTGAACCTCGTCTTCGCGATCGGCTACACGGCCGGACCGCTGGTCGGTGGCTGGCTGCTCGAAACCGCCGGGGCGGACACCGTCTACATCCTGATGACGGCGATCGCCGGGGCCGGGGCGATCGGGCTCGCGCTGATCGGCAAGAGGGGCCCTATTCCCCTCGAACGGCCCGTCTAAGCGTCAGGATTCGGTCTAGGAAAGTCGCTAAGAGCGGGTTTTTTGCGGGTCTGACGCTCAGCCCGTCCTAACGGTTCGCTAATACTTCCCGTTCCGCTCGACTGCCCCGACCCCCGGGTCGCTCCATGAGAGAGGTTTTCATGAGAACTCTCCCCCTTCCAAAGCCCTCCGCCGCCGCGATCGCGCTGGCGCTGACTTTCCTCCTGTTCCTCCTGGCCGCCGTCGGCGGTCCGTCCCCGCTTCCTGGGCCGGCGACCGCCTCCGCCGCGTCCTGCCCGGGCGCCGACAGCGCCCCCAGGCAGATCTCCAGCAAGACCGCCTCGAGGCTGGTCGTCTGCCTCGTCAACAAGCAGCGCGCCAAGCGCGGCCTGAATCGGCTGAAGGCACGCGGGGCCCTCGTCGGCGCCGCGAGCCGCCACTCCGAGCACATGCAGAGGACCGACTGCTTCGACCACGTCTGCCCGGGCGAGCCCTCGCTGCCCGGGTCGGTACCAGAAGACGGACTACCTCCCATGCGGCTGCAACTGGGGCGCCGCCGAGAACATCGCGTGGGGTCCGCGCGGCGACGGCTCGCCGCGCTCGATCGTCGACGCCTGGATGGGCAGCTCGGCGCACCGGAGCAACATCCTCAACCGCTCCTTCCGCGACATCGGCGTCGGCGTCCGCTGGGGCTCACCGGACAAGAGCGGCGCTCGGGCCGGCACCTACACGCTGGACTTCGGCTACCGCCGCTGAGCCACGTCGCCCGGGGCGGCTCCGGGCGAACCTATAATCGCGGCCACGCCGCGGGCGAAGTGTTCCTGGTTGCACATTAGCCTTCCAAGCTAAAAGAGCCGGTTCGAGTCCGGTCGCCCGCTCTCGGCACCTGACCGCGCCGACCAGCCCGGTCAGTCATCATCCGCCGCACGCACGGGGCGTGGCGCAGTTTGGTAGCGCATTCGACTGGGGGTCGAAAGGTCGCTGGTTCAAATCCAGTCGCCCCGATTTCGCCGAAGCCTCTGCATGGCGCCGGATTGCGCCCGTAGCCCGCACCCGAGTCATAGCGTCTACGGATGGGTGGCCTCGGAGCGAGGTCTATGATGACCGCAGAGAAGCGGTCCTCTCTTGGCAGGGGTGGCCGAAACGCCACCAACTGGAGAGAACTCAATGTTCCGACCGCTACGCCGTTTCCGCGTGCCCGCGACGAGTGCACGTGCTGGACTCGGCGTGTCTCACGAGTCCCGACGATCTGTCTTATCCCTATCGGGCCGTTTCTCCGTGGGGCTTTTGGCGACGGCGGCAGTGCTGCTCGGTGGTGCCTCATCCGCATGGGCCGGCACTGGTGTCAGCGTGGTGCCATCCGTACCCGCGAATGTCACCGTTGGCACTACCCCGGCGACGTCGCTCACGATCGCGAACGTCTCGGGTAATGGTCCCGGTGAGACCGGCTTCGAGACCGACAGTTTCCAAGTCACCGATATCACCCTGGTTCCGAGCTGCGGCTCGCAGGTCTTCAGCGGCGACTGCCCAGCCGGTTCTCAGGATCCCGGGGTACTGGTCCCCGGTGCTACGGGAATCGGCCGCGCCGGCACCGCCTGCGCGGGGCGCACCTTCACGATCACCCTGATCGATCCTGCGCAGGGGAAGTACGCGTTCACGCCAGATGCACCGGTCGTTCTCGGCCCATCGAGTGGAACGCTGGCCCAAAGACAGTGCGTGATCGACTTCACAACGAGTGTCAACCGGGTGCCGGCGGTCGACTCCACCCCGGCCAGTCCCGGTCTCCAGACCGATCAGAAGGCATTCGCCACTGTCACCGACATCATGCCGGGGACGAACTTCGGCCAGACCGGCGGGGGCATCGGCACGGCTCGGACCACCGTCGCCCAGGCGACGCCGACGATCACGACCCAAGCCTCGGCCCCGACCACGCTCGGCTCGGGCCAGCTCACCGACACAGCGACGCTCACCGGCCTGGTCAACCCGGTGACGGGCGCCGGCGCCGGGACCGTCGAGTTCCGCCTCTACGGCCCCGACGACCCGACCTGCACAACCGTGATCTTCACTTCGTCGAACCGCCCGCTGACTCTGAACGGGGCGCAGACGTCGGGCACCGCTACCTCTGCCGCGTTCACCCCAACCGCGCCCGGGACCTACCGCTGGCGCGCCTTCTACTCGGGTGATGCCAACAACGGCCCGGTCTCCGGCCCCTGCAACGATGCAAACGAGAGCACCGTGGTGAGTTCGGCGACGCCGACGATCACGACCCAAGCCTCGGCCCCGACCACGCTCGGCTCGGGCCAGCTCACCGACACCGCGACGCTCACCGGCCTGGTCAACCCGGTGACGGGCGCCGGCGCCGGGACCGTCGAGTTCCGCCTCTACGGCCCCGACGACCCGACCTGCACAACCGTGATCTTCACTTCGTCGAACCGCCCGCTGACTCTGAACGGGGCGCAGACGTCGGGCACCGCTACCTCTGCCGCGTTCACCCCAACCGCGCCCGGGACCTACCGCTGGCGCGCCTTCTACTCGGGCGATGCCAACAACGCCCCGGTCTCCGGCCCCTGCAACGATGCAAACGAGAGCACCGTGGTGAGTGCTCCGCCACGCCGGATCCGACCCCACCCACGCCCGACTGAGATCACCGGCCTCGAGCGGGACCGCGCCACGGGCACCGCGACCCTCACCGTCGTGACCAACGTCGGCGGGACGCTTCGGGTCGCGAGGACCAGGAAGGTCAGGGCCGACGGCCCGATCGAGTTGAGCGAAGCAGGCTCAGCCGAGCTGCAGATCGTTCCGCGTCGCCGGGGTTCCAGGCGACTGCGGCGCACGGGGCGACTCAACGTCAACCCGAGGGTCATCTTCGCGGCCGCCAGCGGCGGGGAAATCAGCGAACGCCACGAGTTCTATCTGCGCCGGGGCTGAACGGGACCAGAGCAGG
>CAWIVF010000010.1:0-163963 GCA_963839535.1 uncultured Solirubrobacterales bacterium | reverse complement strand
TGCACGTGAGCCTTCCAAGCTCGAGGAGCGGGTTCGAGCCCCGTCGCCCGCTCTAGCTTGATCCATCGGCTTCGATCAGCCGAGACCGCAGGCTTCTTTTCCGGGTCGCGGTGCGACGCCGGTGGCAATTCGCGCAAACGACCTCGCATTTCTCCATTTCGTCGAGGATGCCCTGCCAGCTTCGCGAGGTGAGCTTCCGGCAGATGTCGAATTCTTTGTCCCGAAGGTGATCGAACTCGAGGACCACCGCATCCGTTTCGCCGCAATCGACACAGGGATGCTCCTTGAAGAAGCTGATTAGGAACAGCGTTCTCTCGAGCGCCAGGCGGTGAGTCTGCCTCTTCGCCTGGTCGATGTACTTCTGACGGTTTGCCGCGTAGTGCCTCTTCCCGTAGGCCGATCGGCAAGGCCTGCAGAGATTGTCGAGTTGTCCACGAGCTTTTCGACGCCAGGCGAATTCGCTAAGCGATTTCGTGTTGCCGCATCCGCTGCATAGCCGTGTCGCCTCGATCGCCATCGAACGTATGTTCGCAAAACAAGTCGGACGGAACTTCCATAAACTCAGCCGCACGCACGGGGCGTGGCGCAGTTTGGTAGCGCATTCGACTGGGGGTCGAAAGGTCGCTGGTTCAAATCCAGTCGCCCCGATTACTACAGAGTCTGCGAAGGACCGTGAAGAGCCGCGAGGCGCCGCGAACTCTCACGAACCATCGTGCAGGGACCCCTCGCGATCGAAGCTGGCATAATGGCGGATGTAAACGGCGGGTCGGAGGGGACGGCACATGACGGGGCGGCAGGCAGGATCAAGTGGGATTCGTTCATCTTCGTTCGGGATGCGGGCGGCTTTCTGCCTGTTCGCACTGGCGGCCGCGACGCTGCTTTCGATCGTCGCGCTCGGCGCTGAGCCGACGCGCGCCCAGGGCGCCCCGGCCGGCTCCACCGTCGTCACCGTCCCGCAATCAGTAGAGCGCAGCTGCTTCGAGCGCCAGCTCCCGGAGGTCGCGGGCGCAGAGACGATCTCCGTGCCCGGCCCTGACCTTTCAGACGCCGCCTATGGGCTCGTACAGGCTCGGCTCGAGGGGCCGGCGGGCTCCGACTGGGACCTGACGGTCTTCGATGCGAGCGGCACAGTGGTCGCTGCGTCCGCCTCCAGCGGAGCGAGCGAGATCGCCGCGGGCTACCTCGCCGACGGCGGCGATCTCACTGTGCAGGCGTGCCGGATCTCGGGAGAGGGCGAGTCCGCAGAGGTGACTGTGCTGACCGACGCAGCCGATTCGAGCAACGTCGAGAAGGCCTCCCTCGCTCGGGTCCAGATCGAATCCGCAATCGACGAACAAACGCTGGATGGCCTCGGGCTCGACCTCTCCGAGGACAGCGGGGAGAGTTATATCGGCGTGGTCCTCCACGGGCCCGAGGACCGCGAGGCCCTCGATCGCGTCGGGCTGGACTACAACGTCATCACCCCGGATCTCGGCCGTGAGAGCGACCGTCTGCGCGAGGCAGATGCCGAGTACGCGGCCAGAACGCAGCGCAGTTCCCTGCCGAGCGGGAACGACACCTATCGGCGCCTGTTCGAGTACAGCCAGGAGCTCAAGGACCTCGCCCAGGAGAACCCCGAGATCGTGCGGCCGATCACGCTCAATCACAAGACTTACGAGGGCCGGCCGGTGGAGGGGATCGAGATCACCACGGATCCCAACAACCTCCGCGACGGCAAGCCCGTCTTCATGCAGATCGCCCTTCACCACGCGCGTGAGTGGCCCGCGGGCGAGCACGCGATGGAGTTCGCCTACGACCTGATCAAGGGGTTCAAGGCGGGTGATGCGAGGGTCGTCGACTTGCTCGAGCGAACCCGCACGATCGTGATTCCCGTCGTCAATCCCGACGGCTTCAACGCCTCGCGGGAAGCCGGCCAGCAGCAGGGATCCGGCAACGGCGAGGACGGGACCTTCTTGACGTCCTTCCCGGCCTCGCCGAACGAGTACCGCCGCAAGAACTGCCGCTTTCCGATGGGCGAGGGTGGGAGCTGCCTGCAGCCCGCCTTCGGCATCGCCTCGGGAGGGGTCGACCCGAACCGCAACTACGGCGCCTTCTGGGGTGGCCCCGGAGCGAGTGGCGACGTGACCGACGAGACCTACTACGGCCCGGGCCCCTTCTCGGAGCCGGAGACCCAGAACATCCGTGAGCTCGTCTCGACGCGCCAGGTGACGACGCTGATCACCAATCACACCTTCTCCAACCTCGTGCTGCGCCCGCCCGGCCTAGCCAGCGAGCCGGTGCCGGTCGACGAGCCGGTCTTCAAGGCCCTTGGTGACGCGATGGCGGCCGAGAACGGCTACATCAGCCAGGCGGGCTACGAGCTCTACGACACGACCGGGACGACCGAGGACTGGAGCTACAACGCCACCGGCGGACTCGGATTCACCTTCGAGATTTACTGCAACAACATTCCCGACCCCCTCGACGACCGCTGCAGCGGCAACTTCCACCCCACGTTCCCGCACGTGGTGCAGGAGTACGAGGGGACCTCGCCGGACGCTCAGGCGGTTGGTGGCGGCGGCAACCGCGAGGCCTACTTCATCGCGCTCGAGAGCACCGCGGACGCGTCGAGGCACTCGCTCCTGAAGGGCGAGGCGCCTCCGGGGGCGATCCTCCGGCTTGAGAAGACGTTCCAGACGCCGACGTCGGTCGAGGACCCGGCATCCTTCGAGGACCACCTCGAGACTGAGCTCAAGGTCCCCAGCTCGGGCAAGTTCGAGTACCACATCAACCCCTCGACCCGGCCGATCGTGGCGCAAGCACGGGGTCGGCAGTCGCAGGGACCGCCGAGCGGGCCGACCAGCTTCGCGGGCGCGCCGGACCCGGCGACGAACAAGCCATGCGGGAGTGCTGAGACGACCGACCCAAGCTGCTTCGACGATCACCCGTTCGAAGTCCAGAACGGCGCGGGGGTCGACAACGACAGCGCCACCGTCAGGGTCGATTGGGAGACGCCGGCCAGCGATTGGGACCTCTACGTCTTCACCGACAGCGACGGCGACGGGACCTCGACGATCCCCGATGGTCCCGACGATGGCATCGAGCGCGATACCGAGCCCAATCTGGTCGGTTCCTCGGCGCAGGGAACGGCCGCGGGGGAATCGGCGACCTTCACCCGGCCCGAGGGCGCCGACGGCCGGCTCCTGGCCGGCAAGTACGTTGCTCGTGTGGTCAACTTCGCCGCGGTCGAGCCCTACACGGGAGAGGTCAGCTTCGAAGGGCCGGAGGAGTTCATCCCCGCGCGAACCGAGACTTGGAAGCTCACCTGCCTGTTCGCCGATCAGTCGCGTCTGACTCAGGACATCCTGATCGCCCGTGGGGAGAGTCAAACTCTCGACCTGCGCGATTGCGGCATCCGCACTGGCGGCCCGGAAGGCGGCAGGAAGGATAACTGCCGCGGCGCCGATGCGACGCTCGTTGGCTCGCGCGAGACCGACACGATCATCGGCACCAACGAGCGCGACGTGATCGTCGGCCGCGGGGGCAACGACACGATCCGCGGCCGCGGCGGCAACGACAAGATCTGTGGCCGCGGGGGCAAGGACAAGATCGTCGCCGGCGGCGGCAAAGACATCGTTAAGGCCGGCGGCGGTAACGACAGGGCCAGCGGAGGCGGCGGCAAGGACAAGATCAACGGTGGCGGCGGCGACGACCGAGTCGCCGGCGGCAGCGGCAAGGACACGCTGCGCGGCGGCAAGGGTGAGGACCGCTGCAAGGCCGGCCGCGAGGACAGGGTGAGCGGTTGTGATCCATAGGCATGGACCCGTTCTTCGTCCAGGTCCGGTGCCCCGGCTACCTGGGCGTGCGCCCGGGCAGTGCTTGAGGGCCTAGATGCGGAGCCGCGGTGAGGAATCGCCGGGCTCTGAGGCCTCGCAGTACCGCTTTGGTACCGACTGCTACGTCTCATGAGTCCGGTCGAAAGGTCGCTGGTTCAAATCCAGTCGCCCCGATATTGCAGGAGCCCGCTCGGCGCGTGAGAAGGGTCGCTCCCAGATTTTGGTGGAGACCGCTCCCCCCTTAGGTCCGTGGTACCGCTCGTATTGGGAGGGTTTGACTGGGGAGGCCGTGGCGGGTTGACCGCTTGCTCCGGAACGCCCCGGCGGGGGAAGGAGTTGGCCCGGCTGGATGCCGGTTGTGACGAGTCAGGGGTTCAGTCGTAGTCCTGACATGTGCTCAGAGCGGCTCGAGCTGCCCCAGCCTCCTGGGCGGGGGGTGGCTGGCAACGATCTCGGGAGGCTCGACGCGCTTACGACGCAAAGCGCCGGTATGAGGCACCTGATCCTGCGCCCAGGCATCGAGTTCACCGGGGAGAAGGGGCGGACAGATAAAGAATCCCTGGGCGTCGTCGCAGCCAAGCGATTTGAGGAGCTCGAGTCGAGCGGCGTCCTCGACGCCTTCCGCCACAACGGTGAGCTGCAGGTCGTGTCCGAGGCTGACCGCAGCTCGCAGGATGGCGAGGTCCGCCGGCCCAGCCTCGCGGTTGAGAAAATCACGGTCGAGCTTGAGCTCGTCGACTGGAATGTCCCGCAGCCGGGTCAGCGAGGAGTGGCCGGTGCCGAAGTCGTCGATGGAAACCGAGATACCGGCGTGGCGCAGGTCGGCTAGGACTCCACCCGCATTGTGTTCGGCGACGATCGCCATATGCTCGGTGATCTCGAGCGTTAGGTCCTCGGGACGTGCACCGACCCCGTCGAGGATCCGCTGGGGCTCAATCGGAAACGTCGGGTCGGCGAGGTCCTGCGCGCTGATGTTGACCGCGACGGGGAGTCGCAGCCCGGACCGACGCCACGCGACGCTCTGGGAGAGCGAGCTCTCGAGAACCCAGCGAGTGATCATCGGCATCAAGTCGGTACCTTCGGCCCAGGGCAAGAAGCGGTCGGGCCCGAGCAACCCAAGCTCGGGGTGTTGCCAGCGCAGGAGCGCCTCCGCGCCGATCGGCGCGCCGCTGGTCAGCGAGATCTTCGGTTGGTAAAAGAGGACGAGCTCATCGCGCTCGATCCCCCGGCGCAGCTGGCTTGGGAGGTCGCGAGCCCCGGTATGAGCCCCCTGACGCATTTGCGAGGGCGACCAGGCGGGCGCCACGCAGACCTGGTTCTTGCCCGCTTTCTTGGCCTTGTAGAGAGCTGAATCCGCGGCCTCGATAAGTGCCGACTTGTCCGGTGCGCCGGTCCCCGCGCTGACCACCCCGAATGAGGCGGTGACGCTTAGGGGCTCGTCCGAAATGCCTTGAAACTGGAGCTCCTCGACTTCTTGGCGAAGGCGCTCGGCGAGTTGGGTGGCCTGATCCAGGTCGGTGTTGGGCAGCAACATGGCGAGCTCCTCGCCCCCGTAGCGTGCAGCCTCATCCTCGGAGCGGCAGTGACGCAGCAGGCACTGCCCAACGGCGGTAAGAACCCGGTCGCCCATCTGGTGACCGAACCTGTCGTTGATCGTCTTGAAATCGTCGAGGTCCAACAGGATGAGCGACATGCCTGCGCCGGTCACCTTGGAGTCAGGAAAAGCCTGATCGAGGAGCTCCTGAAAACTTCGGTGGTTGGCAAGGCCGGTGAGCTCGTCGGTAAGCGCCTGGCGGTGGAGGACCTTGTGGCGGGCGATGTCGCCGGCCGCAACGGCAGCTTGCAGGCAGAGGTAGTCGACCAGCTCGCGCTCGGCGTCGGTAAACGGTGCACTGCTGCGGGCCACGCTGATGACTGCGACCGTCGATGAGGGACTGATCGGGACCGCCATCGCCCAGCTGGCACCGTCATCGGCTTCAGCGAGGACCCCGCTTCTGACGGCTTCGCCCTCGGCTCGATCGAGCAAGTCGGCCAACTCGCCTGAATCCTCCTTCGAGAAGCTGGGCATCGCCGAGTTGCTGATGATCCTGCCCCGCCCGGCCTCTCCATTCAGCGCTTCGAGCACGGCAGCAGTCAGGATGTTGGTCAGAGCGTCGAGGTCGAGCTTCGACCCGAAGGCATCGCCGATGCGCTTTACCGCGACCTGGAGCCGCTCGCGCTCACGGTGTAGCGCCTCGAGGCGAATTCGCATCTGCTCGATTCGCTTGGCCCTGTCTCGAGCGCTGTGCGCCACCAGCGCGATCAGCGGAAGCAGTGTGAGCGGCACCCAGTTGAGCGACGTGAAATGTGCCGTCGCGACCGCCATGATGCCCACCGGCGTGAGCGCCGCGTCCAGCGCCCAGACCTGCAAGCTGACGAGGATCTGGATGCGGGGGCGGATGCCAGAGACGAACCAATCGCGCACAATCGAGCTGACCAGTTCAGCTACGCATTGGGCAAGGAATGCGGCCGTAAGGATCAGCCACGGCGCTTGGGTTGCGTCGGTGTAGCCCGTGGCCGTGAGGAGGATCGCTGGGCCGAAGACGTGCATCGCGTCCCCGCCACAAAAGCTCAGCCGGTCCCACCTGAGGCGGCCGGCGAGGCAGGGGATGATCGTGCTGATAAGAAGCGCCACAAGCACCAGGCCGGGGACGAGGCGAGCGTCGGCGTAGGCGAACAGCCCGACTAGAAAGGGCTGAGTCGGGACCGCAACGCCGGTGGCGATCGGATAGTCGACCCGGGATGCCGCGGCATAGGCCACCAGCATTGCCAGCGCCATCGGCACGGGCCAGAGGTGAGACGAGCCGCTCGACGCCAGAGCGGCGAAAGCCACCAAGAAGAAGGCACACAGAGTGAGCTCGACGACGAGCTCGCGCTTGGAAAGGCGCCTCAAGCTGCGCTGCAGTGAGCCCTCGAGCAGCCGCTCGACCTCATCTCGAGGCGGCTCGGAGGCGGCTGAGCGAAGTGGTGGGCCTGCCGTCTTGGGAGTGGCCTCAAGCGATTCCATCTCGGTCTAGCCGCCCGGCGACGTTCGACGAAATGGCGTCAGACCGCAGAACCTCTGCGCACCCGAACCGGGGTGGGTGACTCGTAACCCATTTCCGCGTCTGCCGAGGATCGTTCCAGGAACGCCCCCGGAGCAGATTCGTAAGGAGACGTTGGTGGAAACCCCTCGTGCCCAAGCGATGCCCATGGCGGTCCCACTTTCAGGCTGCGCGGGATTGGAAACCACCGCGCAGCCAACCGACGGCTAGGAGTTCCGCCGCGGGTCGACCCAGAAATCGTTGACCTGGAAGCGCTTGTTATTACCGCCGGCGAGGAAGGTGAAGCGGACCTGCTGCCAACCCGCGACTCCGGACGGCTGCACGTTCATGGGATTTGTCAGCTTCCACTTACCCGCGTCGCTATGGAACTGGCCCGTGTCTCTGGGGTTGGTCCACTTCCCACTGACGTAGTACTGAACGTTGAAGAAGACGCCGTCGCCCCCGATCAAGTTTCGCACCCAGAGACGCGCCTTGGGGTAATCAGAGGTGATGCACATGGGAGGGCTTGTCGCCGTGCCCTTGCTGGGAAGTTCAAGTACCCCACCGGTGGTCCCATCCTGCTGGACCGTTGAAACGATCCTGGACCCGCCACTGAACTGCCAATTGCCCGGGGCGCTGAAGAAGCCGCCGGGGGCGAGGGCGTACCAATTGGTGTCACCGAAGGAAAGGAACGTCTGCGCTACCGCGGGAGCCGTACAGCTGGCGAGCGGGGCGACATCCGGGGGCCTGGGGGCGGTGGCGCCGAACGCGGGGCTTGCGGCCGTCATGGCTGCGATCGCCCCGGTCAGGATGATCGAGCGGGTGGTCTTTCTGATCGGCGTCCGGAAGATCCTTCTCTCTGGGGGGCGCCATCCATGGCGGGTCTGGGGGTTGGCCCCTCTATCGGTTGGGGGACGGGCGATCTTGATTGGAAATATGTCCGTAGGTCGTTTGTCTACGGCTGGGGAGCGTCCTCAACTGCAAGCCCGCACCAATCGATAGGACCAAGGAAGCAGTAGCTCGGGCTCCAAACAGGCTCGAGGCGACATCGCCTGATTGGTTGGACCCAGCCGCAGGATTGCTTGACGCGGCGAGCTGGCCGGGGGTGCGGCGCGCCTGAATCGTCCAGGAAAGGTCGCGAAACCTAAAGAGGTGGGCGATTCCTCCGATGGGGACTTGATCTCCCGTGGCCCCTCAGGGGGCGAACGGGCTCACCGCCACCTACGGAGCGAGTCCCCAATGAACAACCTCTCACGCCCCCAGCAGCTCATCGTCGCCGCGGTCACAGTCCTCGTGCTCGGAGTCGTTGGTGCCGTTTACGCCGCCTGGACCACCTCAGGTACCGGTTCCGGCTACGCCAAGGCCGGCAGCTCTCAGGCGCTGACGACCTCTGACGTCTCTGCGACAACGACCGGGGATCTGTATCCGGGCGCCGACGGCAACGTCAAGGTCCAGATCAATAACCCGAACGCCTTCCCGGTGCGGGTAACCGGCATTGCCGGCAACGGAACGGTCACAGCGGATAGCGGTCACGCGAGCTGCACCACGACCGGGGTTACGTTCACCGACCAGACCGGTCAGAGCATCGACGTTCCGGCGAACGGGAACACCTCGGTAACCCTGAACGGCGCAGCCCACATGTCGAACGCCTCCGATAACGGATGCCAGGGTGCGACGTTCACGATTCCGGTCAGCCTCACTGGCGCCAGTAACGCGTCCTAGCGACGCGGTCCAGGTCTAGCGGAGAGATCCAGGTTGGAGCCCCAAGCGGTCCGGCGCCACAGAGGCGCTGGACCGCCGGCGGGCCCCCTGCAGAGCTTTGAGCCATGAAGCCCCTTTCGCTTTGCATTCTTCTTGGCACCCTCCTCTGCTGGTGCGGTCGCCTACGCGGAGCTCCGCAACGGCCACCGACCAGGCGGTCCATCTTTCGAGCACCGGCCAACTCCGGCCTTTGAGCAAAAGCTCGAACTCTCCGCTGCGCGCCCGCGGGCACGTCGCGGGGCTCTATCCCGGGGTTCGCAAACGGATGACTGTGCGGGTTCGCAATACCTCCGGCCTCCCCCTCGTCATCACGTCGCTGCGCGCGAGGGTGGGGGACGCGAGCCAATCTTGTCTGGCAAGGAATCTTCGGGTGATTAACAGCACTCGGAGGATCGAGATCGGACGCCACGATCGCGTTCGGTACCGGGTCCCAATCATCAATGTCCCCCAACGCCGCGGCAGGGTGCGAATCGGCGAGCTTTCCGCTCCGCTTTCGCGCGATCGCGAGCAGACGATGAACCGCTGGGTTGGCGTCGTCGTGGCTCTCGCCTGCCTGGTGCTCGTCTCGAGCGCCGCAGCCGCGTGGAACAGCCCAGGCACAGGAAATGCGTACTCCAGGGCGTCGAGTCTGCCTTCCGGCAACGCCCCTACGACCTCCGTCTCAGGTCGCAACGTTTCCGTCAGCTGGACGGCGCCAAGCGGGGGCGCACCCGTCGGAGGCTATGCGGTGAGCCGGTACTCCGCCGGCGGCGTAGCCCAGACCCTCAACTCCGATTGCAACGCAACGGTCGTTGGCCTCTCCTGCGTCGAGCAGGGGGTGCCGAGCGGCACCTGGACCTACACCGTCGGTCCCCGCCAGGGAAACTGGCGAGGGGCCGAGAGCGCAGCCTCTAGTCCAACCACGGTCGGGACCGCGACCCTTCAGCTCTCCGGCTCGACCACCCTGGCCGTCCTCCCCGGAACCCTGAACGGCACGATCTCGAACTTCCTTGCCGGCCAGACCGTGACCTTCCGCCTCGACAACCCGACCTCCGGGACGACGCTCACCGGATCGATCACTCCGTCGCCGACGCCCAGTGGAGGGCAGGCCGACGTGAACGTGACGGTCCCCGCCGGGACCAGCACCGGAAGCCACACGCTGTACGCGATCGGTAGTCAAGGCGACGTGGCAAGCGCCCCATTCACCGTCAGCGCTCCAGCTCCGACCGTCACCGCCTCGACGCTCGCCAACTCGACTCGTTGTTCATCGGGATACGTCAAGCAGGGCGGCACCTACTACGTCTACGCCAACGTCACGAACAACCCGACGGGCGCGTCCGCCGACGTGAGCGCAATTACGGCGGGGCAGACAGCTCGGTTTCGCTCACGGCCGGGAGCTACACCGTCAATGGAACGGCGTACAACTACCGCAGCGCATTGCTGACCGCCAGCAACCCACTCTCGCCGGGCAGCAAGAGCTACACAGTCACCCCAACCGGCGGTGGCGGCGACAACGGATCAGTGACGGTCGACAACACGCAGCCTGCCGCGAGTGACATCGAGACGATCAATGCGGCCTCCGGCACGTTCGGCCGAACGGACGCGGGTGACAAGGTCGTCTACACCTTCAGCGAGGCGATGGACCCATGCTCGCTTGTTCCCGGCTGGGACGGCACCGGGACGACCAACGTCGTGGTGCGGATCGGCCAAAACGCCAGCAACGATCCGATGACGATCTGGAACTCATCGAACACCACTCAACTGCCGTTCGGCACGGTGAAACCGGTGACTCCGTGTCCGGAAACGCGACCTTCGGGGCCACCGGCACACCCTCGACCCTTTCGATGACGAACGGAGTGGTCACGATCACCCTCGGTACTGCGGCCGGGAGCCTGCGCAATAACAACGCCTTCGCGCTGATCTGGACCCCGTCGACCTCGGTCTTCGACCGGGCGGGCAACCTCAACACCTCCGCGACCGCGACTGAGAGCGGTCCCTCGGATTCCAACTTCTGAGCGGGCTTTCGAGGCCCCTGCGGTGATCGCCCCCGGCGACATTGATCAACCCCCGCAGGTCAACAAGCCTGCTTTCCAGGCGAAGCAGGCGGGCGCGCTGCTCATGCAAAGGGCCGACGGTCTAGCCCACGTCACGAATCTCGTTCAGGCTTTGAGCATGATCTGCCGATAGGAGAGCCGCAAGAAACCTGCGGCGCTTCGCTACCCGCCCAGGGTGGACCACCTATAGGCAGCGTCACGAATACGGAAAGCTCCCATGCCACTCCACGCCGAAGTTGTTGACAGCGTCGAAAGCGACCGCGACGAAGCAGAGATTGTGCTCTACGACGACGGGGTCCGCGTCGCAAAATTGATCTTCACACGCCCTGAGGGCGACGAGTTGCAGGGGTGGCTGATCACCTCGGAGGATTCTCCCATCGAGTGGTCGACGTTCGCGGACCGCCGCCGTTCGGAGCGAACTGCGGCGACTGAAGCCAGCGCGGATGGCCGTCAGCGTTCCCCCGCAGCTCCGTAAGGCTCCCTTCGATACGGGAGCCTCGAGCCTTCTCCCGAGGAACCGCCAGGCCTGCTTTCGAGCTAGGACACTCAGATCTCCTTCTCGTCCAAAGCAGGTGTCTCTGACCTGGGCCAGAAGGCATCCTCGGCGTGCTGGTCGTACGGCAGGTCTCGCGATTCCACGATCTGGCCGTCCCGCACAGTCACTAGGTGGACTATGCGCCGACTGAACTCCTGCCCATCGTGAAACGCGGTCCCGGTGACGACCGCCGCTGCGTGCCCGTCGTCATCGGTCATCACAGCCTCGACTTCGAACCCTCCCTTGCCCCGGTCCATTCCCCGACCTTGCCAGAGCAGGATCGCGTCGGAACGAGACCGCTTCTCGTCCAAAGCAGGTCTCACTTGACCTGTTCTTCGCACGGCGGGAACAGGGCGGACGGAGGGCGCCCGCGCTTGGACTCCGCCAGGTCCTATCTACCGCTCAGGCGAAGGCCCTGGCGAGCGCTTCCTCGCCGCCATGCCCTTCGAACTTGATGAGCTGCCCCTCATCGTTATAGGTGAGGATGTCTACACCCGAGGCGTCCTCGCCGGCGATGCTGCTGTTCACCACGACCGCGACCTTGTTCCCCTCGGCGATGAACTCAACGGCCTCGGTGGTCAGGTTCTTCTCGGCCAGCTGGCCCCAGAGCTTCCCCACCTCTTCTTTGCCGCGGTGGGTGCCGCTGACGGGGGTATCGCCGCTGACGACCCATTCGATCGAGTCGGAGATGTCAGCCATCGCCCCCTCGGCATCGCCTGACGAGAACGCGGCGTAGCCGTTCTTTGCAGCCTGCTTGTTGTCTTCTGCGGACATCGTCCACCTCCCGTGTCGGTTGTGGCGACACTAACTCCGGTGTCCTTTGACGGCAACCCGAACATGCGATCGGTGGCTGCCAGCACCTCACCCTGTCCTGACCGTCAACGATACGTCCCGTGGAAGGTGCTCGCGGTTTCGAGCGCGTCCACGGCTGCTAAGTGGCGACCGCTAGGGAGCTTGGTAATCCGACCCCCTGGATCGGCGGATCGGATGTAGGGTCAGGTCAACAGATACCCGCAACGGAGGTTCAGAATGATTTGCCGAATCTACGATGTACCTGGCGCCACCCTTGAGCAATACGACCAGGTAACTGAGCAGGTTGGTGACGACAAGCCTGAGGGAGTTCACGCCCACATCGCCGGCAAGACGGACAACGGCATCCGCGTGATCGAGGTCTGGGACTCGGCGGAGCACGACGAGCGATACATGGCCGCGGGACTCGGCGAGGCGATGCAGGCCGCTGGAATCCCCGAGCCGACGGTCACAGATTTCGAGGTTCATAACCTCGACTGGCTCGGCTAGGGACCGAGGCGCGCGACAACCGATCCTAGGCTCCGGCAACGTCGAAGGTAGGAAGAGTGCCCAGAGGTACCGACCACGTCGACTTCGCGGTTAAGAATGCTGACCGCTCTCGCCGCAGCGGTTTTCAGTGAACACGTCGATCGTGTCACCGAGGAGGCAGTTCTTCATGGCAGTCCAAAGCGATCTTTGAGCTACTCCGTTAGCCCGGCGGCTTCTAGGGCTTCTCCCCAGCTGGCGAACGAGTGGTTGACGGCGAACAAGCCGTCCCTAAGCGTCACAAGCCATGCTGCCTCGACGCTGGTCTCGACACCGCTTCCGCGTCCTATGCCGTGGAAGATGCCCAGGACGAGCACGCGTCCGTCGACATCTTCGATTCGCTCGATGCTGATCGTCAACTCTTCCCAGGCTTCATGAAAGGTGTGCCAGAAGGCGGTCCACTCCTCTTGCCCGTGGTAGACCTTCTGCGTGTCCATGAACCGACCCGTGGGATAGAACTCCAAGTCTGGCGCGAAGTATTCGAGCGTCCCTTCGAGGTCATCCCGGCTGAAGGCAGCGAAGGCCTTTCGCACTATCTCCACGCTCTCCTCGGACACCGCCTGCGCAGTATCTCGCGGAACAGACGTGCTTCCATGCAAAGCAGCCCGCTTCTCGTCGAAGCAGGCACCCTCGCCACACCCGTGAGATGCGGATGAGTGACCGTGGAGAGCACCTATTCGCATCTCGCCGGCCCTCCCCCAACAGACCCCCTTTCCATGCTGAGGAGGTCTGTTCTAGTGGCAAGAGAGGGACCCACTGCACAACGGCCCCCGGCGGCGCGAGCGTCGTGGAGGCAGAGCACGTACCGCCGATGGGCCCTGACTTCGAGACCCCAACATCGTTGTACCTACCTCGCTGCCCAACAACTTCGAGCCGGAAGCAGTGTTCGTAGCAGGGCAAGGGCAGTGCTCAGCAAAGGCTGAGCTCATTCACGTCAACCAGGGAGAACATCTTGAAGCGGATAGCAATCTTCTCGATCGCGGCCGTCGCGCTTATGAGCGTGGCCTTCGTATCCGGCGCTGCCGCCCACACGTTCAGGGCTGATACCGCGGTCTCGATCAAGTTCGAGAAGGCGAAGGGGAACGATCCCACTGCGACAAGCAGCTTCGAGGGCAACGTCACCTCCGAGAAGGCTCGTTGCCAGAAGAAGCGGACGGTCAGGGTGCTCCAGCGGACGGAGGGCGGAGCGACTGAGGTCGGATCCGATCTCACTGATGCAGATGGCTTCTGGCAGGTTCCGTTGTCGGGAGACGTGGCTCCTGGGGCCTACTACGCCAAGGTGACCAAGCGCGTCATCCGCAAGGACACAAAGCATCGTCACGTCTGCAAGCGGGCCGTTTCCAAGGACGTGACGGTCAAGTAGCTTCGCGATCAGGTGGTCGAGGGGCTCGCTGGTTTACTGGCGAGCCCTTCGTCGTTTTTCGCCGCGCGACCGCAGCATTCCATGCAGAGCAAGTCTGTCCTTCGTCTGAGGGTTGGCGCTCGTCCCCGGCGTCCCCTCGTCCCCGGCGCCGGTGCACCCAGGGATTACGAGGAACCGGCTTGGTACCGGCTGATGCGTCTTATCCGTCCAAACCTTGAAGACTCGTCCACCCGTCACTCCAGCGTGGCGGGTGCCTCGCAAGCGGTTGCAGGAAAGCGCCGCGGCTAGACTGGCTGCCCTGTTCCAGTCCGGAGGACGTAGTTGCAGCCACCGAAGACGCAGTACGCGCGTAACGGCAGCATCAATATCGCCTACCAGGTAGTCGGCCAGGGCCCCCAGGATCTCGTTCTGGTGCCGGGGTTCGTCTCCCACCTCGATCTTCTTTGGACGTTCCCCGAGGCCACGTCCTTCCTACGCCGCCTCGCCGGCTTCGCCAGGCTGATCATCTTTGACAAGCGGGGGACCGGCCTCTCCGACCCTGTCGCAGAGATGTCCACCCTCGAGGATCGGATGGAGGATCTCCACGCGGTCCTCGATGCTGTCGGGTCTGAGCGAGCCGTGCTTCTCGGTGTCTCCGAGGGCGGGCCGATGAGCATTCTTTTCGCCGCCACTTATCCCGAGCGCGTGAGCTCGCTCATCCTTTACGGGACGTTCCCCTCGGCGAGTGCTGACGCCTACCCCTCTGCTGAGGTGCCTGTCCGGCCCGGCGACGGCATCGATGTGCTGACTGCAATTGTCGACGAGCATTGGGGCGATGGCCAAGCTCTCGGCTTCTTCGCGCCAACGCTCGCCGCCAATCCGACGATGCTGCGTAGCTTCGGGCTGTTCGAGCGCGCTGCCGCAAGCCCTGGGATGGTGTCCGCCCTGCTGCGCTCTTACAAGGACATCGACGTCACGAAAGTCCTACCGACACTGCGCGTCCCGACTCGCGTGATCCATCGAACGGGCGACACAGCAATACCGGTGGAACTGGCCCGCTGGACTGCGAAGCAGATCCCGGGCTGCGATTACATCGAGCTGGAGGGAGACGACCACATCCCGTGGCTCGGCGACGCCGACACGCTGGTGGACGAGATCGAGGAATCGCTCACGGGAAGCCGCCATGCCGTCGAGCCCGACCGCGCGCTCGCCACGGTGCTCTTCACCGACATCGTCGGGTCGACCGAGCGGGCCGGGGAGCTGGGTGACCGGCGCTGGCGTGAACTGCTCGAGCGCCACCACGAGCTCGTACGCAGGCAGCTGGCGGCGCATCAGGGGCGCGAAGTCAAAACGATGGGAGACGGGTTCCTGGCGACGTTCGACGGACCGGCCAGAGCGATTCGCTGCGGCTCCGCCATTGCAAGCGCCTCGGGGTCGGAGGGCGTCGAAATTCGTGCCGGCGTGCACACGGGTGAGTGCGAGTTAATCGGCGACGACGTCGGTGGGATGGCGGTCCACATCGGCGCCCGGGTAATGGCGAAGGCCTCACCAGGCGAGGTGCTGGTGTCGGGCACGGTGAAGGATCTCGTAGTGGGATCCGGGATCGAATTCGACGACCTTGGCAGCCACGAGCTCAAGGGCGTCCCGGGCCAGTGGCGGCTGCTGGCGGTTGCCGATTCGCGCTCTCCTCGGCCGGCGCCCTCGCTGCCGCGAGACTCCGTCGCGCCAAACTCTCAAATGCGGAAGCCCGGCGACAGGGCGATGCTGCGACTCGCACGCCGAGCACCCTCAGCGATGAGATTGCTTTCCAAAGCAGCTCAGCGCCGCGCTGATCGCGAGCTGGCCAACTCCCGAACTTGACGGCTCCCCTTACCGACTAGAGCGATGCGCTGGTAGCCGGACCACTGCCAGGAGCACGCGAGAGGTACCCCGCTGGTACCGACTGCAACGTCCGATGCGTCTAGAAATTTTACCGACGGGGACGACGGGGACGCGGGGGACGCTCGAGGACGCATTGGCTGGGTCTTCAGGTCGACTGGGGGTCGAAAGGTCGCTGGTTCAAATCCAGTCGCCCCGATATAGGCCGAGCTCAGTCCCGGACGAGCGCGTCCGGGCCGAGCCTGCGCAGCGTCGCGACGTCCCCGGCGATGGCGAGGTCGATGTCGAGCTCGGCGAGGAGGGTGCGGAGCATGTGCCGGACGCCGTTCTCGCCGCGGAGCGCCAGGCCGTACACGTAGGGACGGCCGATGAAGACGGCCTCGGCACCCAGCGCCAGCGCCCGGTAGACGTCGGGCCCGGTGCGGACGCCCGAGCCGAACAGGACGGGGACCTTGCTGCCGACCGCATCCGCGATCCGTGGCAGGGCGTCGATCGTCCCGACCGGTTCTGAACCGCGTCGCCCGCCCTCGTTCGACACGACGATGCCGTCGAAGCCGCGGCTGACCGCCATCCGCGCGTCCGGCACGGTCTGGATGCCGCTGAGGATGATCGGCCCGTCCCAGGCCTGGCGGATCGCCGGGAGCTTCGTCCACTTCTTCCCGGGCTGCGGAGGTGAGAGGACGAGGTGGGTGCAGTTCGCGGCCCGCGCGCGGACCAGCGCCACGGTGGGGTCATCCGCGTCGCGCCAGTCCAGGCCGAACCAGCGCGAGCCCTGGGGCGCTGCTGCGGCGACGCTCTCGACCGACATGCTCGAGTTCGACGAGTGGACGTAGGTGAGGTCGAGACCCGCGGCCGCCCGGGCGCTCGCGACCTCCCCTTGCGGATGCGCCAGCGCCTGGCTGCCGACCGGGCCGAGGATGATCGGAGCCGGCATCGGCGTGCCGAGCACGTTCACGCTGAGGTCGCGCTCGGCGCGGTCGATGAGCATCCGCGGGACGATGCGCCATTGGTTCAGCGCCCGCTTGTTTGCGCGCGCCGCGCGGGCGCCGCCGGCCCAGGCGAGGAAATTCCGCTCCGCGGCCTCGGAAAGCACCTTCGAAGCGGCGGCCTCGAGGTGGGACAGATTCGTGGTGAAGATCGGCTCGACGCCGGCGGACATCCCGCTGAGATAGATCTCGGACTGGTAGCTGACGTAGGGGGCGGTCGGGCCGACCGGGGCCGTCGGCGCGGCCTTCTGGAGCGCCCGCGCGGGCGCCGAGCGGGCCGCGGCGAGCATGGGCGGCGCGAGGACGGTCGCGGCAGCGGCCGCGGCGGCACCCTCGAGGAACTGGCGCCGTGTGCTCTCGTTCATGTCCAGACGCCGGGTCATCGCACGCGGGTCAGGGACGAGCGTGAGAGGGAGCGATGACTGCGGCTGCCGGACTTCCCGATCTCCTCCTCGAGCTCCTCGACGAGCCTCCGCATGACGATCCGAGCGCCCCGCTGCCCGTCCAGCGCGAGGCCGTAGATGTAGGGGCGGCCGATCAGCACCCCGTCGGCGCCGAGCGCCAGGGCTTTGAAGGCGTCGCGGCCCGTGCGGACGCCGGAGTCGAAGAGCACGGCCATCTTCTTGCCGACCTCCTTGACGATCGGCGGGAGCGCGTCGAGCGACGCGATCGCCCCGTCGACCTGACGGCCGCCGTGGTTGGAGACGACGATGCCGTCGATCTTGTGCTCGACGGCGAGCTTGGCGTCCTGCGGGCTCTGGATCCCCTTGAGCAGGATCGGGCCATCCCAGTTCTCGCGGACGAGCGGCAGGTCATCCCAACTCAGGCCGGGGTTCTGGAAGACGCTGGCGAACACGACGCCGGCCGGGATCGGGGCGACCTCCGCCGGCGCGGGCATCTTCTTCTGGAAGACCGGGTCGCTCGTGTAGTTCGCGATGCCCTTGTTCTCGAGGAAGGGCGAGTACCCGCGGTCGAGGTCGAGCGGCCGCCAGCCGAGCAGCGTCGTGTCGAGGGTGATGACGAGGTGGGTGTAGCCGGCCGCCTTGGCACGGTGCAGGAAGGACACGGCCAGCTCCGGGTCGTTGGGGTAGTAGAGCTGGTACCAGCGCGAGCCCTTGCCGTTGGCCTTCGCCACGTCCTCCATCTTGTAGGCGCCCTGCGTGGAGTGCATGTAGGTCAGCCCGAGCTCCTCCGCCGCGCGGGCGGTGGCGAGGTCCCCTTCCGGGTGCGCGAGGGTCTGCACCCCGATCGGGGCGAAGAGGACCGGCGCGGGCATGCGCGTTCCAAGGATGGTGGTGGAGAGATCGACCTTCGCCGGCCTGCGACCGTTGCGCTGCTTGATCTTCCAGCGCCGGAACGCCTTGGCGTTGGCCTGCATGGTCTTCCTGTTCCCGGCCCCGGCGAGGATGTAGGCGAGGGACTCGGGGTCCAGGACCTTGGCGGCCTTCGCCTCGAGCTTCGAGAGGTCCTTGGGAATCGTGGATGCGCCCCGAGCCTGAGTCACGGGCTGGAGTGTGACAGGAGACACGCGGCGGAGCGGCACGTCCGCCGGCGCGCGCGGGCTACGGGTCCGTGGGCTCCTGCGCGTCGGACCCGAGCGCCTCGGCGATCTCGTCGAGGACCGAGCGCTCACCTGCGCTGACCTTCTGCCCGTCCTCCTCGTGAGCCTCGGCGACGCGCTGGGCGAGCCCGGTGACGAAGCTCCGATAGGCGTCGAGGTCGTCGGGCGACTTCGCCTCGATCGCTTCGACGGCCCGCTGCAGCATCTGGAGGCCTGCCTTATGGAGCTCGATCGCCGAACCGGGCTTGTCGTCGAGCTTCGGCTTCTCGGCGGCGACCGCGTCGAGCAGCTCGCCCCCGCCCTGTCCCTGACGAGCCTCGGCCCAGGCCTTGGACATCGAGAACGTCTCGCGGAACGTCCCGCCCTTGCTGGCGGTGATGGTCATCATCCCCGCGTAGACCGGCCCGTCGGAGATCGCTTCCCACTCCTCGGGGCTGAAGTCGTCCTTGGTCGCCATGCGGGTTCCTCTCGGTCGTTTGCCAGGCCGTCGAGGACCTTACGTCAAGACGACGCGCCGGAAACTTGGGGGCGGCGCCGCTCGGGCAGGCGATCCGCCATCCGTCCCACGCGGGATGCCGCCCCCTGCAGCGGGAGCAGGACCTCCGCCAGCTGCTCGACCGCGGCGGTGTTGGAGTCGACGCTGCCGAGCAACGCGGCCACGCGCTCGAGCTTGGCGTCGATAGGCGGG
The DNA here is from genome assembly GCA_963839535.1 of uncultured Solirubrobacterales bacterium. Lineage (GTDB taxonomy): Bacteria > Actinomycetota > Thermoleophilia > Solirubrobacterales > 70-9 > RHKX01. The sequence goes on along the minus strand of CAWIVF010000010.1, from coordinate 144,967 downwards.
AGCGCCGCCGTGTCGGCGCGAACGCGTGCGATCTCCGCCTCCATATCGACGAGGGTCGCAGTCTGGAGAGCGATCACCTCGAGTTGCTCCGAGAGGCGGGGAATCACCAGGATCGCCTCGAGCACCTGCGGGACGAGCGCGGCGGATCGGCGCGTGAGCCGGAATGCGCGCGCCGCGCCGCGGACCGGCTGCGCCAGCCGGGAGGCGAGGGCCCCGATCACTTGCAGCGCCGGCGTCGTTCGCGCAGCGCCAGGAACGTGACGCCCAGGGCGATCAGGAGCACCGGCAGGAAGAACGGGAGGCTCTGCAGGATCGGGTGGTGGGCGAGGAGGAGCTCAGGCATGGCCGCCCGCCGGTTCGAGGCGTCGACCCGGTTGCTCGGTCGCCGGCTGCCGTCGATCCGCAGAAGGCTCGGTCGCGCCACGGGCGGTTGCCAGGCGGTGCAGGCCCCAGGCGAGCAGGACCAGCAGCGCCAGGGCGATGATCACGACGATCGCGTAGGCGCCTCCGGTCAGCCATCCGGCGGCGTCCTTCTGCTCACGCTGGAGGATCTCGTGATCGGGGGTGAACGCCCGCTCGAACTGCGGCGTCGCCGGGATCTCCTCGGCGGGGATGCCCGGGTCACGGGGCAGGAAGATCGGCACCGCCGTCAGCGAAGTGCCGCTGTGCAGCCGCACGAGTGCCTTCCAGTTGCTGTGGACCGGAATCGGCTCGGTCGTCCGATACTCACCGGTGCCGACGCGCTCGAGGCGGTCGACGACCAGGCCGTCCCCCTGCCACGCGGTGACGGTGAGCCACTTCGCATCATCCGCCGCGTCGGGCGGATCGAGCTTCACGGTCGCCTCGACCGCGCGCTCCGGCGCTGGGGTCAGATCGCGCAGCGTGACAGCGGCGCTGACGCCCTCGGTGGGCGGCTTGTACAGCGCGTAGCCGACGCACGCTGCGACGACGCAGGCGCTCACGACCGCGGCGGTGCGCAGGCGGGGAATGGTCGGTAGCTGCTCGACGCTCAGATGGCGTCCGATCCAGGCGCCGAGAACGCCGCCGGCCATTGCCACGGCAAGTCCGATGATGGCGGCCTCGGGGAGGAGCGAGGTTGTCCAGGGGAGGGGCATCCAGATGTGCGACCACGCCCACTCCGCCGCGAGGCCGACCGTCCCGATGCCGAGGCCGGCGATCAGCCCGAAGCGAAGGGGCCGATCCGTCGGCACGCGAAGCGCGATCAGCTCCACGACCAGGGCCTCGACCAGGTAGAGGGGCATGTGGGCGGTGGGCTCGCCGAAGATGGGCCCGACGAAGAGAGTCAGCAGCCCGCGAACCAAGAGGAAGAAGGCGACCGCGGCCAGCGCGGCGCCGCGGCCGCCCCAGATCCGCGCCGTGACCAGGCCGACGCCGGCAGCCAGCATGATCATCAGCGGCTCGAAGACGAACTGGAACTGGGGCACGCCGAAGTCGAACTCGGCCTGGAAGGTCGACAGGCCGAGCATGAAGCCGCCCGGCAGCCAGACGCTGCTGAGGAAGCGGGCGAAGCCCGTTCCCCCCTCGCCACCGACCGCGCGGCGGCCCTCGACGATGAGGACCGCGATGCCGACGAGCGTCATCGCGGCGCCGCCGATCAGCATCAGGTGGGTCGGGCCCCAGAGCGTCACGTCCTGACCGAAGACCCGATGCCAGACGTCGTCGAGCGGGAAGCCCATCAGCGAAAACGCGCCGCACGCGCAGATCAAAACCCCGCCGAGGGGGGCGTGCCAGTTCTCGGTGATCCGGAGGGCGGAGGCACTCGGGCGATCTTTGGGCAGGACCATGGCAACGAATCCGGCGCTGAAGATCCCGAAGAGCCCCGCCAGGATGAAGTAGTGGGCCGGGTTCGCGAGCGGCCCCTCATCTCGGCCGACGGCGATGTGGAGCGCGATGTCCCAGTACATGCCGAAGACCGCAACGAGCAGCGAGACGGTCGCGATGCCCGCCGGAAGGGCGGTCCACCCGGGCAGCCCGGTCACGCGTTCGGACATGGCTGCCGCGCGCGTCAGCAGTTGGAACTTGCCGGAACGGTGCCCCCAGCCGAGCACGAGGAGCGCCACCGTCAGGACGACGGCTCCGGTGGTGGCGAGGACGATCTCCCCGATCGCGGCGCCGCCGGCCGGTTCGGTTCCGACGGCTTCCTTGGCCTGAGCCGGCGCGGCTGCGGCGAGCAGGGCGCCGGCGGCAATCGTCGAGCTTCGGATCAGGTACTTCATGTGAGCGAGGGCCTCCTGGGTGGTTCGACGAGAGAATGTGACGTGTCGATGACCTAGCTACATGTTACCTCGTTTGAGGTTACACACAAATCAGTAGTCTTGTCCGCACTTTGGCAGCGGACGAGGAAGTCCTGACGATCGAGCAGTTGGCGCACCAGAGCGGGATGTCGGTGCGCAACATCCGTAATCACCAGACGCGTGGCTTGCTCCCGCCGCCCATCGTCCGGGCTCGGACGGGCTACTACGGGCAGCGCCACCTCGATCGCCTGCGCCTGATCCAGCGGATGCAGAGCGAGGGCATCAAGCTCAGCGGGATCGAGCGTCTGCTGGGTGGAGAGGGCGAGTGGGCGGAGCGCTTCATGGCGCTTCGGCAGGCCATCACGGAGCCGCTCGCGGTCGAGCCGAGCGAGGTCGTGACGCTTGCGGAGTTGGAAGGGCGGTTCGGCCCCGAGACGGGTACCGGCGACGCACTTGCGAGAGCGCAGAAGCTCGGGGTGCTCATCGATGTCGGCGACGGGACCTACGAGGTGCCGAGCCCGAGCCTGCTGCGCGCTGCCGAGGAGGCGGTGGAGCGCGGCATCCCCCTGCCGGCGGCGCTCTCGGTCATCGAGCGGGTCAAGCGCGATGCCGAGAGCGCCGCCGCCGCCTTCGTCAAGCTCTTCATGGACGAGCTCTGGAAGCCGCGCGACGCCGGCGACCGGACCGCCGCTCAGTGGCAGGAGACGACGGAGGCGATCGAACGGTTGCGGCCGCTCTCCGTCGAGGTGGTCGTCGCCCTGTTCAAGCAGGCGATGGCCGCCGAGGTCGAGAAGGCCTTCGGCAAGGCCCTCGAGGAACAGGCCAGGCGAAAGGGCTAGGCGGACGCGCCGCCCGCCGCGGCGAGGCGGGAGATCGGGCGCTGGGCCTCGAACAGCGCGGCGACCACGTCGGCGTAGACCCCCCGGGCGAAGCGCCGACCGGTGTCGTCCCCGCGATCGATGATGCGGGCCACCCGATCGAGCGGAACCTCGAGCAGGATCGATCGCTCGCGGGCGCGCGAGATGACGGGGGTCCCTCCTCGCGAAGGAGGTCCAGGTGGCCGACGATCCGCCCGGGCCCCGCGAGCCGCACGCGTGCCGCGAGCCCCCCGTGACGGATGGACGACTCCACGGCTCCCCTGAGGACGATGAGCAGTGCCGGGCCTCGCTCTGACGCCGTCTCCACGGCCGCGCCGCGCGGCGCCTCCAGGCGGCGCAGGTCGCCGAACAGCTCCTCGATCTCGGCGGGACTGAACTGGCTGAAGAAGAGCACGGTTTCCAGGTAGGTGGTCTCATCGGGCTCGGACTCCACGGCGATCACGGGCCCCGCGTCATCCAGCGCCGCGGGCCGTGATGATCCTTGGGCGCGCGGGTCCTGGAGGCAGTGCTCGGCGAGCAGCTCGTAGTGGTTGCGCAGCCGCTCGAGCGCCAGGCGGCCCAACCGCCGGACGACCTCGGGCACTTGCGTCGCCCCGAGTCGGCCGATCTCAGCCGCGGAGAAGCTCCAGCCGGTGCTGGGCTCCGCGGTGCGAACCGAGATCCGCCGCGGATGCTCGGCGAGCATCCCCATCTCGCCGATCAGGGCACCGGCGCCCAGCCGCTCCGCCTCGAGCTCCCGCCCGCCCGGCAGCCGCAGGACCCCGGTCATGCTGCCGGTCGCAAGCAGGTAGATGTGGTTGCCGGGATCGCCCTCCCGGAACAGGTATTCACCCGCCTGAAGGCTGAAGGGCCGGGCGACTGCCGTCAGACGGTCGAGCACCGCGGCTTCCGCCCCGTCGAACAGGTCGAGGGCGCCGAGCGCCGCGCGAACGTCGGCCTCAGGCATCGAGCTCACGAAGATCCACGTCGAGCCCATGCTCACCGGGCGCGGCGACGAGGAGGCAGTACTCCGGCACCTCGAGCCAGGCGGACCGGTCGAGCGTCAGCGGCTCCGATGCGACGATCAGCGACGTCGACACGTCACCTGGTCCGATGCCCCACTCGCCGTCGTGGCACCCATATCCGCCGCCCGCCGCGTACCAGAGGGTCGTGTAGTCGTAGCGCCGTTCCCCGCCCGCGAAGGTCCAGCCCTCGTGGTACCAGCCGTAGTCGAACGCAAAGCGCGTCGCGACGAGGCAACGGCCGTCGCTGACGACGAGATTGACCGCGGACTGGCGGTCGAAGCCGCGGTGCTCGCGCACCTCGCGCACCTGGCGGAACGCCCTCTCTACCGCGGCGGCAAGCTCCTCGGGGTCGGCGGCTGGGGCATAGGGGTCCTTCAGGTGACTCAGGATCAGCGCGTACAGCCATTCGGTGTCGGTGGTGCCCTCGACGAACTTCGCGATCTCGGAGGGGATGAGCTCAGCCACGTCGGTCCGCATCTCCTCGAAGCGGTCGAGGTCGCCGTTCATCGCGAGCGCGATCGGGATTCCCTCGTAGCGAAATGGGTGCACGTTCTGCTCGTTGACGATCGAGCGGTCGTCGAGCACCACGCCCCGAACGTGGGCGAGAGCCGCCGTCGCGCGGGCCTTCCGCGAGAGCGCGCGCAGATTGCGGTCGAAGAAGGGCAGGCCCGGGGTCCGGTAGGTCCATGGGAGCTCGGCCGACGGGCTCTCCTCGTCCCATGCGACGACTCCGAAGCCGGCGAGGTTCATTGCCGAGAGCAGCTGCGGGTGCACCGCCTGCTCGACGATCGAGCTGTCCGGCTGGAAGAGGACCTCGTCGAGGATGACTCGCTCACCGAGGTAAGCGACTAGGCGGCACATGCGCCGCCGAGACTACCCACCGCGCTAGCCCAGGACGATGAAGATGAAGAACGCCAGGACGACCTCGCTGATGATCCAAGAGTTCGTCCCCATCCAGTCCCGGATCTTCGGGAGGATCGAGTCGGCCCGCTTCCCGAGCGCCATCACGGCGAGGACCGGCAGGGCGAGGAGCAGCACCGTAAGCAGGACGAAGGGGAGCGCGTGCCACCAGGGATCGCCGTGGTTCGCGAGGTGGGTGCCGATCACCACCGAGGTGATCAGATCGCTCGGGAACACGCCGAGCAGGAGGAATCCCAGCGTGAAGCTGAACCTCGGGCTCGCCGTTTGCAGCTTGCCCATCCACGCGGGGGGCTCCGCCTGCTTCCTGCCGAGGAACACGTGGGCCATCGCAAGAACGAGAAGCCCGACGATCACGTAGTCGATGGTCTCCGACTGCGAACCCCCATGGCCATCGCTGCCCTTGATGCCCTTGGCGACGAAGTAGGCGGCCGTGACGATGGCCAGGATCGAGATCGCGGCGCCGGCGACGTAGGCGGCGGAGTCGGACTTCCACCGCTCACTCGTGGCGAAGAAGAACGAGCTGAGGATTTGAGGCCCGGCGATCATCACGAACGCGAGCGGCAGAGTCGAGGCGATCGTCACGGGGCCGGAGTATCCCTGCTCCGCATCATCGAGAGTGAGAGCGCCGAGCGCGGGTACTGCGTTCGGATGAGCGCAACGGAGACCGATGCCCCGAGCCGGGAGGAGCAGAGCTTCAGCCAGACCCTCAAGGGGTGGCTGGACGGGGCCGGTGAGAAGACCGTCGGCAGCCTGATCGAGGTCTTCGAGGAGAAGAGCTTCGCGATCCTCTTCGTCCTGCTCCTCGGAGTCCCGGCGCTGCCGATCCCGACCGGCGGGGCGACGCACGTCTTCGAGGTGATCGCCGTCCTCCTCGCCCTGCAGCTGATCGCGGGACGGGACGAGATCTGGTTGCCGGAGCGCTGGCGCAGCAAGGAGCTCGCCGGCGAGCGGCAGCAGAAGTTCCTGGCGTCGCTGATGAGGATGATCGCGCGGCTCGAGCGGATCTCCAAGCCGCGGATGAGCTTCCTTTTCAACCGTCGTCTCAGCAACGTGGTCTTCGGCCTGCTCGTGGTCGCCGGAAGCGTCGCGGCCTTCGTGGCGCCTCCGTTCACGGGCCTCGACACCCTGCCCGCGCTCGCGGTCGTGCTGCTCTCGCTCGGCGTCCTGCTCGAGGACGTCGCGGTGGTGATCGTCGCCTTGGTGATCGGCGTGACCGGGGTCGCCCTCGAGATCTTCCTCGGCAAGGCCGCCGTCGACGCGGTGAAGGACCTCTTCTAACCCGGCCCCGCGCCGGCCCCCGCGCCCGGGAGTAGGGTCGGCGGGACGTGAAGCTCCCGCCGCTCCTCGCCGAGCATCCTCGCTGGCTCCAGGCGTTCCTCGCGGTGGTGGTCCCGGCGCTCTACGGCGCCCTGACCGGCTACTTCCTCGGGGTCTCCGAGAGCACGTATCTGGTCCTCTCGATCCTTGGCGTGGTCGGCGGCATCGGTGCGGGGTTCGATCACGCCGGAGCCGCCGCGGGTGCCAAGCGCGGCGTCGTCGCGGGCGCGGTCTTCGGGGCGGCGATCCTGATCGCGCACGAGATCCACGGCGCTGAGGCGGAGGCTCACCTTCCGGAGCCGCCGGTGCTGCTCGTCCTCGTCACGACGCTGCTGGCGGTCGTCTTCGCCGCTCTCGGCGGCTGGCTGCGAGCCCGGGCCGCCGCCCGGGCCTCGGCAACCCCCTGACGCGCCGCGGCCACCGACCTGCGAAGTTCTCCCGCCATGGAAGCGAGAGATCGATGACGTCGAAGCCGAAACCCGTCCGCAATGCCGAGGCCCAGGGCGAGGACATCGTGCAGAGCCGCGGCTTCGAGTGGTTCGCTCGGTTCGGCCTCGTCGCCCGCGCCGCGATCTACCTGATCATCGGCGTCCTGGCGCTCAAGCTCGCCCTCCCCGACTCGGGCGGCAGCACGACCAGCCAGCAGGGGGCCCTCCAGCAGATCGCGCAGGAGCCCTTCGGCAAGTGGCTGCTGATCGCCACCGCTGTCGGGCTCGCCGGCTATGCGACCTGGAGGCTCGTCCGCGCCGGCATCGGCCACGGTCCCGAATCGGGTGAGGACAGCACCTTCGACCGCCTGAGCGGGGCGGTCAGCGGGATCGCCTACGCGATCCTCTGCGGGACCGCGATCACGATCCTGACGAGCTCGAGCTCCGGCGGCGGCTCGCAGACCACGGGCGGGGTGCTCGGCTGGACCGGCGGCACCTGGATCGTCGGCATCGCCGGCGCGATCGTCATCGGCGTCGGCATCGAGCAGGGGATCAAGGGGATCAAGCGGTCGTTCCTGGAGAAGTCGAAGACCGAGAAGATGAGCGCGAAGCTGAAGAGCGCGTTCACGGCCTTCGGGGTGGCCGGCCATCTGGCTCGCGGCGTGGTCTTCGTCCTGATCGGCTACCTGCTGATCAAGGCGGCGATCGACTACAACCCGAAGCAGGCCGTCTCGCTCGATGCCGCGCTCAGCGAGCTCGCCGACGGCACCCCGTGGCTCCTCGGCGTGGTCTCGGCCGGGCTGATCGCCTTCGGCCTCTACGCGCTCGCCGACGCGCGCTACCGGAAGGTCTGAGGGCGCAGCCGCGCGGGTACGGTGTCGCCGTGCCCGTCTCGATCGATGAGCTGACCGTCGCCGACGAGCCGAGCGCCTGGGCCGCGCTCGGGTTCGACGTCGAGGACTCGGTCTGCGTCCTCGGGGACGTGCGGCTCCGGCTCGCCGGCTCCGGCGAGGGCCGCAGGGGCATCAGCGGCTGGTCGCTTCGCGGGACCGAGGCGACGGACCTCGACGGGCTGCCGACGAGCGTGTCGGAGCGAGAGCCCCCGGGCGATCGGCCGGCGCATCCCAACGGAGTCACCGGCCTCGACCACGTCGTGGCGATGACACCCGCGCTGGATCGGACGGTCGCCCGCCTCGAGGCCGCCGGGCTCGACCTGCGCCGCATCAGGGACGAGCCGACTCCCGCGGGCGCTCCCCGGCAGGCGTTCTTCCGCCTCGGCGAGACGATCCTCGAGGTCGTGCAGGAGCCGGACGAGGTGATCGAGCGCCGTGGAGGCGGGACGGATCGGCCCGCGTTCTTCTGGGGCCTGGCGCTCGTCGCGCCCGACCTCGATCGAACCGTCGACGCTCTCGGCGATCGGGTCAGCGCGATCCGCCCGGCCGTTCAGCCCGGGCGCCGCATCGCGACGCTGAGCCGATCGGCCGGGCTCGCGGTACCGATCGCGCTGATGACCCCGCCGAAGGCCGCCTGAGAGAGCCTCAGCGCGCGGGGAGCTTGACCCGCAGGTCGCTCACGGTCACCTCGAAGGCGCCGTTCGAGGGCCGGGCGAAGGGCGCGTCGTTGCCGAGCAGCTCGAGCACCAGGTGGTGTCCCCGCTCGACCCGCCACGCCGCCGGGTGCAGCTCCCATCGATTGCGCCCGTCCGAGGGCCGATAGAGGCCGCGGGCGATCAGCCGCTGCGACTCCCCGTCCGGCGCCACGTCCCAGAGCCGCGCCGCGACCTGGGCCACGCCCGGGCCGACGCCGTCCACCTCGAGACGGGCGGTGAGCCTCGGGGCGCCGAGCAGGCTGATCGGCCGCCGCTTGACGGTCCGCAGCCGGTAGCGGGCGGTCCCTGCGAGCCTTCTCCGCGGGGGTGACGACGCAGCCGTCGCCCTGCCCGGCCACGGGGTCGAGCGCCCGGCCCACGGCGGGATCGCCGCCGTCGGAGCTGATGACGCGCGGCTTGCGGAAGGTCGAGCCGAGGCGGCGGTCCGAGAGCCGCGCGAAGGACCGTGCGTGGAAGGGGCCGATCGAGGCCCGCTCCTTGGGGCAGGTCTGGAGATAGGCGGTGGCGCCGTTGCGAGGCGGCTTGCCTGCGCCCTGGAGGTAGTGGTCCATCCAGCGGTGGATGTCGCGCAGCATCCGCTCGCGCTCGTCCGGATCGTTCGACGCGCGCTGATGGCCGAAGTCGCCGAGCAGGAGCGAGACGGGCGAGCGGGGGTAGAGCTCGCGGGTCCGGTTCGCGAAGCGCAGCACCTCGTCGACCGGGAAGAGGTCGTCGGTGAACCCGGACGAGAGCAGGAGCGGGGGAGGCTTCACCCCGGGATCGATGTAGTAGGCGGAGTGGTAGCGCGTCAGGTCGCTGACGATGCGCTGGGCCTCCGGGTCGGTGTAGGGCTCGCCGCGGTCGGTGCGGGCGACGACCGAGGCGATGTCGGCGTCGGGATCGAGGGCCGGCGGCGCCAGGTAGCCCATCGGCCGACCGGGAACGAACGGCTCGCCGACCGGCTGGCCGGGCCCGATGGCGAACTGCGCGGCCAGGAAGATCCCGTTGACGAACGTCGTCTTGACGACCCCGACGGGATCCGTGGCCCGCCTCTTGCCGGTGATCCCGTTCGCTCTCACCATCCCGTTGGGCGCGGCGGCGGTGACCAGGTCGCTCCAGGGGATCACCGGCGCGGCCGCGGCGATGCTGAGCTTCGTCCCGGCGGGGCTGCGCCAGGGGACGAGCCTCCCGTCGGGGAGCATCGTGCGGTTGCGCAGCGCGGCGAGCATCAGCGACTGGCCTCCCCCGTAGGAGTCACCGGTCACGCCGATCCGCTTCTTCGCGGCGTAGCCCTCGTCGACGAGCCGCCCGATCAGCTCCTGGGTGTCGCGGACCTCGTAGCGAACGTCGGCGAGATGGATGTAGCCCTTGGCGCAGGCGGCGGGATTGGCAGCCCGTGAGTCGGGGGTCCCGCACGATCCCCAGAGACCCCGCGCGGTGTAGGTGAGGACCGCGTAGCCGTCCGCTGCCCAGGCGAAGGCGTTGTCGGTGTAGGCGGTCGATTCCGGGTCGAGGTACTCGTACTTGCTGTTGCCGAAGCCGTGGATCTCGGCGACGAGCGGCAGGTTCCGGGAGTCGGCGGACGGAAGCGTGATCGTCGTGTCGAGGGGGACCCCGTCCCAGGTCTCGACGAGCCCCGAGCATTGATAGGCGCCATGGGCGGTGGCGCAGTCCTCGAGGCCGAGCGGGCCGGCGGCCGAGGCGGGCGCCGCGAGGGCGAGCAGCGGAAGGATCACCAGGGGTGCGAGCAGCCGCTTCACGGCCTCGATTATGGCCCCCTCGTAGCGGCCCCGCCGCCAGGGTCCATTCCCCCCTCAGATGTGTCCCATTCCCTAAAGGGACGCCGGATGCGGCCCGATAGGTACCGCAGATCTATGTCCTCTACGCCTGCCCCGACATTCAGAGGCCTGCCGGCCCGCGCGCAGATCTACCTGCTTGCGGTCTTCGGCGCGGCCGCGGGGGCTCTGCTCCTGGAGCTCGCGACCGCGCATGTGAAGGAGCTCGATCCGGCCCTCTTCATCGTGCTGGCGATCTTCTGCGCGACCGGCAACCTGTTCGAGGTCTTCGCGCCGGCGAACTTCTCGTTCCAGCCGAACGTGGTCGTCTTCTTCGCCGCCGCGCTGCTGATGCCGCCGGAGGCGGTCGCCATCCTCGCCGTCCTCTGCTACGTCCCGGGATGGCTCGTCCACCGCTTCCCCTGGTACATGGTGGTCTTCAACGTCGCCAACTACATCCTGGCGGCGATGGCCGCCCTGCTCTTCAGCTCGCTGGGCGCCGCCCTCGGATCCGGCTGGACCCCGGGGCTCGGGGACACGGCGGTCCTCGCCGGCGCCGCGGTGGTCTTCGTCGCGGTCAACCACGCCCTGATCATCGGCGTCGTCCATTACGCGCGCGGCCGCAGCCTCCGCAAGAGCATCAAGGACATGGGCGCCGTGGTGCCCATCGACCTCGCCCTCGCCATCAGCGGCGCCTGCCTCGTCGCCCTCTGGACCGCGTCGCAGCCGCTCGCCCTCCTTGCCGCCGGCCCGATGGTCCTCGTCTACCACGCCCTCTGGGTGCCGGTGCTCAGGCACAAGTCCAGGACCGACCCCAAGACCGGCCTCTTCAACTCCGAGTACTTCACCAACTCGCTCGACGATGCCCTGCGCTCGGCGCGGCACAGCGGCCGTGCCCTGACGGTCGTGATGATCGACCTCGACCAGCTGCGCCAGGCCAACAACCGCCATGGGCACCTGGTCGGGGACAGGCTGATCCTCGCGGTCGCGGAGAAGGTCCTCGCCGTCGCAAACGACACCGAGGGCATCGCCGCTCGCTTCGGTGGCGACGAGCTCTGCCTGCTCCTGCCCGGCATGCCCCTGCGCGAGGCGCGCGAGGTCGCCGAGCAGATGCGCTCCGACATCGATGCGATCGAGCTGCGGGTAGCGAACGGCGAGCGGCTCGCCGTCACGATCAGCGCCGGCGTCGCCTCCTATCCCGAGCACGCGGACACGGTCGAGGGGCTCGTCCGAGCCGCCGACGAGGCGGTCTACGACGCGAAGCTCGGCGGCCGCAACCGGATCCGGGCGGCGCTTCCGTCAGCGATCCAGAACTCGCTCGAGCCCGAGGGCCGCGTCGGCGGGGCGGGGGAGCGCACCGCGGACCTTCCGCTGCCGGCCCGTACGGACACGGTTCCGACCTGGCGGGAGCCGCCGCCCGCCCTCAGCCAGGAGCTCGAGCTCGATCTCGACTGGAAGGACGCCGACCGCAGGACGCCGCCGGCCGAGGCGGCCGCGGAGCCGCCGGCCGCCGAGGACGCCCCGTCCGCCGAGGACGCCGAGCCCGGCGAGGCGCCCGTCCCCGCCACCAGGAAGCTGATCCCGGGCTTCGTCGCGATCCTCTGCATGGGGGCCGCGCTCATCGCGTTCTTCGCCGACCGCAGCGCCATCGCCGGCGCGCCGGTCCTCTTCGTCCTCCTGCTCGCCTCGATGCTGCTCCTCGACGCGGCCCGGATCGACGTCTTCGAGCGCGCCAACCTGTCGCCGGCGTCGGTCCCCGAGCTGGCGCTCGCCTTCTTCGTCGGCCCGCTCGGGCCGATCATCGCCGAGGTCCTGATCGCCGGTTCGCGCTGGCTCCGCCACGACCCGGTGATCAAGTGGAGCTTCGACCTCGGCGCGCTCTCGCTCGCCGGCGCGGCGGCCGCCCTCGTCTTCTCGACGGTGGGCGCGGTCTCCGATGGCCCGCTCCTGCTCACCGCAGCCCTGGCCGGCCTCGCCTTCTACGCGGTGAACTCGAGCCTGCTCGCGCTCGTGATGTCCCTGGCGGAGGGCACGAACCCGATCGCCGTGTGGCGTGAGCGCTGCGCGTGGATGGTCCCCCACTACGTCGTCTTCGGCCTCCTCGCCGGCACCTTCATCGTCTGCGAGCAGGCCCTCGGCCTCTACGCGTTCGCCATCTTCGGCCTGCCGCTGCTGATGCTCTGGATCGCGGAGAAGCAGTACCTCGACCGCTCGAAGTCCTCGGTCATCGAGCTGCGCAGCAAGTACGACGAGCTCGAGAAGGCGAACGTTCGACTGCGATCCCTGCTCGGCGAGAACGAGGAGCTGCTCGGCAGGATGCACCGCTCGTACCTCTCGACGATCACCTCGCTCGCGCGCACGGTCGAGGCGAAGGACCCCTACACGAGCGGCCATACGGAGCGGGTCGCCGACATCGCGATGGAGCTCGCCCGCGAGCTCGGCTTCGACGAGTCCCAGATCCCCACGGTGAACGTCGGGGCGATCATCCACGACATCGGCAAGATCGGCATCGCCGACCAGATCCTGCTCAAGCCGGGGCCCGCTGACCCCGGAGGAGTTCACCGAGATGCGCAGGCATCCGGAGATCTCGAGCTACATCGTCGCCGAGCTCGAGCTGCCGCCGATCGTCAAGCAGATGGTCCGCAGCCATCACGAGCGCTACGACGGTGGCGGCTACCCCGACGGGCTCGCGGGGGAAGAGATCCCGCTCGCCGCCCGGATCCTCTCGGTGGCCGATGCGCTCGACGCGATGACCAGCGACCGCCCCTACCGCAAGGCCCTGCCGCTCGAGGTCGCGCTGGACGAGATCGCGAAGCAGTCCGGGACCCAGTTCTGCCCGAAGGTGGTCGCCGGGCTCGCGAGCGCCATCAAGCGCGGCACCTTCAAGTCGATCTTCGCCCGCGGCGAGGTCAACGGGCCGCGGCCGGCGCCTGGTGCGACCGCCGACCCGCTCGTCACCGGCCGCCGACGATGGTCCCGCCGAGAGGTCGCGGCGGACGTCGCGAAGCCCCGCGGGACCTCAGCCGTCGCCTAGACGAATGATTGACGGACACATTTTCTATCAAGTCGGCCAACGTAGGACCGATGGTTCTCTACTCGTAACTACTACGTCCCGGAATGGAGTCCGTTCGTGAGTATCGCCCTACCTCGGCAGGGAAGCTGGAGGTGGCTTACAGCCACCACTCTCGCAGCCTTCCTCGCCCTCGCAACCCTGATTGGTCTGCAGGCGACCAGTCCGGCAACGTCATCGACGTCGCCGGCAACCGCCTCAGTCCAGCAGCAGTCCGCTGCTCCCGCGGGTTCCCTCGCAGAGATCGCCACCCAGCACCCCAACCGCCAGGTTGAGGTCATCGCGCAGTTCAAGACCGGTACTGACCCGGCCGCTGCACACGCCCTGGTCCAGTCGGCCGACGGCGTCGTGACGCGCGAGCTGCCGATCATCGAAGGCCTCGGGGCCGAGATGTCCGCGGGCGACGCCCAGCGGCTCAGCTCGAACCCGGCCGTCGAGTCGGTCTCGATCAACGCAGCCGTCGAGAGTGAAGGGGTCCCCGATCCCGCCGCCCTCGCGACCGCCTACAACCAGTCGCTCCGGTCGGACCGGGCCTGGGCCGGTGGACTCACCGGTAAGGGCGTCGGCGTCGCTGTGATCGACACCGGGATCCAGGGTGACCTCCCTGACTTCCGCGTCTCGCAGAGCGATCCGACCTCGCGGGTCGTCGCCTCCGCTGTCGTCAACCCGTCGGCATCGTCCGCCGGTGACAGCTACGGACACGGCACGCACATCGCCGGCCTGATCGCCGGCAACGGCACGAACCGCGCCGCGGGTGACCCGCAGTACGGCAAGTACGCCGGTGTGGCCCCCGACGCGAACCTGATCGACGTCAAGATCTCCGATGAGAACGGCAACGCGTCCGTCCTCGACGTGATCGACGGCCTCCAGTTCGTGGTCGACCACAAGAGCGCGCTGAACATCCGCGTCGTCAACCTCTCGCTGAAGTCGTCGGTTGCCGAGTCCTACAAGACGGACCCGCTCGACGCGGCCGTCGAGCAGGCCTGGAACGCGGGCATCGTGGTGGTCGTCGCCTCCGGCAACATGGGTTCGGCGCCTGACGCCGTCTCCTACGCCCCCGGCAACGACCCGTACGTGATCACGGTCGGCGGCGTCGACGACATGGGCACCAAGAGCATCGACGACGATGCCCTGGCTCCCTGGTCGAGCCGCGGTGTGACGCAGGACGGCTTCTCGAAGCCCGACGTCATCGCCCCCGGTGCTCGTCTCGTCTCGACGATGGCACCCAATGCCGAGTACACGCGACTCTGCCCCTCGTGCAACGTCGACGGCGGCTACTTCCGCGTCGGCGGAACCTCGATGGCGGCCGCGGTGGTCTCCGGTGAGGCTGCACTGATCCTGCAGGCCTACCCGAACTGGACCCCGAACCAGGTCAAGGCTCAGATCGTCAAGCGCACCCGTGCGGTTGCCGAGACCACGAGCTCGACGGGCACCCTCGTCGACGCGACCGGTGACCCGGTCTCCTCCACGGTGACGACCACCACGACGGTCGTCGGTGCCGAGGCGGCTGCCGACAAGGTCCTGAACAACCCGATCAACACGACCGCCAACCAGACCCTCACGCCGAACACCTGGCTCGATTCGACCGGTCAGATCGACTGGACCCGGGCGAGCTGGTCGCGGGCGAGCTGGTCCTCAGCAGCCGATCCGCTGCGGGCGAGCTGGAGCCGGGCGTCCTGGAGCCGCGCGAGCTGGAGCCGTGCAAGCTGGAGCGCCTCGCCCCAGTCCTGCTCGGACTTCGAGCGGGCCTCCTGGAGCCGGGCGAGCTGGTCCTCCGAGGACATCCAGGCGGCGAAGAGCGAGTGCTCGAGCCTCCTGGCCTCGATCGACCCGACCCGCGCGTCCTGGAGCCGCGCGAGCTGGAGCCGCGCCAGCTGGTCCTCCTCCTTCGACAAGTAGGAAGGGGAAACAGCAGACAAGCAGGGACCCGGGCCGGCGCAAGCCGGCCCGGGTCTTTCTGCGTTCAGGGGCCGGGCGTCAGCCGCCGGCGAGGGCGGCCCGCACGAACTCGACGTCAGCCCGCAGTGCCTCGACCTCCCGCGGCGTCTCCACCACCGACGGGGCCTCGGCGGCCCTGATCATGTGGGCGAGGACCTCGAGGTCCATCGTGCCCGCCCCGATGTTGGCGTGGCGGTCGGCCCCGGTTCCCGGCGGGTCCCGTGAGTCGTTGACGTGCATGAGGTCGATGCCGCCGGTGATCGCGCGGGCCCGCTCGACGGCGTCGCCGAGCTCCTCGCCGGCGGCGTGGGCATGGCAGGTGTCGAAGCAGAAGCCGACCTCGACGTCGGTCTTCGCCGCCGCGACCGCCTCCCACAGCCGCGCCAGCGCATCGAAGCGCCTGGCGACGGCGTGGTCCCCGCCGGCCGTGTTCTCGAGGTACACCGGCACGTCCGACTCGAGCATCTCGAGGGTGCGCCGCCAGCGGTCGACGCCCTCGTCGATCCCGTCCTCGGCATGGCCGGGGTGGACGATCACGGCGATCGCTCCGACCTCCGCCGCGGCTGCGCAGGTGTCCTTGAGGATCTTGCGCGAGCCGTAGCGCACGTTCGGGCGCGGCGAGCAGACGTTGATCAGGTAGGGCGCGTGGACGTAGATGCCGATCGGGGAGTCGCGCAGCTCCGCGGCGTCGTCCCGGGTCTCCGGCTTCTCCCAGCCCTGGGGGTTGGAGAGGAACAGCTGGATGCGCTCGGCGCCGACCGCCTCCGCCTCGGCGAGGGGATCGATGCCCTGGACGTGCGCTCCGACCGGCTGCGTGCTCACCGGACCGAGGATAGGGGTGGCCGTCTAGCCGACGAGGGCGGTGACCTTGAAGGTCTTCATGCCGCCGGGCGTCTCGACCGGAACCTGATCGCCGACGGGGCGATCGCGGAGGGCGCGGCCGACCGGCGACTCGACCGAGAGCCTGCCCGCGGCCATGTCGGCCTCGGTCGGCCCGACCAGCGTCCAGGTGTGGGACGTGCCGCTGGCCTCGTCGAGGACCTCGGCGGTGCGTCCGAAGGCGAAGACCTCGGCCTCGGCGTCCACCTCGACGACGACGGCGTCCCGCAGCCGCATCCGCAGCCGCTTGATCCGCGTCTCCAGGTGCGCCTGATCCTCCTTGGCGATGTGGTAGTCGGCGTTCTCCTTGAGATCGCCGAGCTCCCGCGCGGCCTTGATCCGCTCCGCCATCTCCTTGCGCGCGGTCCCCTCGAGTTCCTCGACCTCGGCGCGGAGCTCGTCGAGCCCCTCCGCGGTGATCGACTCGCCAGTCGTCGTTTCTGCTTCGCTCATCCGCCCAGGGTCGCAGATGAGCGGTCGCGGCCCCGGCGAGGGATCACCTGATCGCGCACGCTGATGCTCCGGAACCCGTTGCTCAGCCGGTTCTTGTCGACGCTTCCGTCGATCCCCCGGACGTGGGCGGTGCTCGTGAACTGCCAGACGGCCCAGCCGAATCCGGCCCAGTTCGCGGCGGGCACGCTCGGCTCGTTCACGCCGTAGTTGGCGATCCACAGCGGATGCCCCGCGAGAGCGAAATCGGCGGTGTCTCCCGTCGCCAGCCAGCTCGAGTGGTTCGTGTAGATGATCGGCCTGCGACCGAGCTCGTCCCCGACCCGCTCGAGCCAGGTCCGCACCCAGATCCGCAGCTCCTCCTCGTCGAGGCGCACGAACGGGGACTCGATGTCGAGCACCGGCAGCAGGTCGCGGCGGCGCAGCGTCCCGACCTGCGCGACGAACAGATCGGCCTCCTCCCGCGCATCGGCGCGAGCCGCGCGCTTGCCGGGCCCGCTGGCGAATGCCCGGTGATAGGCGCCCACGCGGATGTCGTTCGCCCGGGCTCCGCGGTAGTTCTCCCCGTAGCGCTTGTCGGCGCCGCAGCGGTCGCGCGCCACGACGCAGTCGTCGCCGCTGCCGCGGCTCGCCTGCACGAAGGCGAAGCCGATCCGGGTGCGGCCGACCTCGGCCCAGTCGATCGCTCCCTGGAACCGTGAGACGTCGATCCCGGGGACGTCCTTCACCGCCGACGCCGGGGCCGGCGCGAGCGCGCAGAGCCCGCAGGCCAGCGCGGCGATGCCCGCCGCCCGGGCCGCGTGGCCGTCCTCGTCTCGTCACGTCCGGGACCCTAGGCGGCTGCGAGGCCGCCCGCGCCGGGTCAGGCGGTGGTCAGATCGGCTTCGATCTGCCGCGACTCGGCGGCGAGGCCGGCGAGGAACGCCTCGACGACCGCGGGGTCGAACTGGGTCCCCGCGCACCGCCGCAGCTCCAGCCGCGCGTCCTCCAGGGCAACCGCCCGCCGGTAGGAGCGGTCGCTCGTCATCGCCTCGTACGCGTCCGCGACGGCGACGATCTGGGCCTCGATCGGGATCTCGCCGGCGACGAGCCCGTGCGGGTAACCGCGTCCGTCCGGCCGCTCGTGGTGTGCGCCGACCCATTCCCGCACGTCCTCGAGGCAGGGGTGCTCGAGGAGCTGGGCGCCGAGGCCGGGGTGGGCCCTGATCCGGTCGAACTCCTCATCGGTGAGCTTGTCCGGCTTGTGGAGGATCTCGTCCGGTATCCCGGCCTTGCCGATGTCGTGCAGCATCCCGGCGAGCCGGACCCGGCCGACGCGATGCTCGTTGAGGCCCAGCCCGCGCGCCATCATCTCGGCGTAGCGCCCGACCGTCTCGGAGTGACGAGCGCTGCCGCTGAAGCGCAGGTCGACCGCCTCGGCGAAGGCCAGCATCACGGCGACGAAGCGCTCGCCCTCGACGTCCTTGCCGGAGTCGGCTGAGCTGCCGATCCCGCGGAGGCTCGGGCTGTGCACGACGGAGCGGTTGCGCCCGGTCTCCTTCGCCTCGTAGAGGGCCTCGTCGACCGCGCTCAGCAGCGAGCTCGCGGTCTCACCCTGCAGGGGGTAGACGCAGATGCCGAAGCTGATCGTCAGTGGGGTCGGGTCGGCGGCGAACCGCTCGCGGACCGTCTCCCTGAGGCGCTCGGCCAGCGCCAGCCCGCTTTCCCGATCCCCGTCGGGAACGATCAGGGCGAACTCCTCGCCGCCGATCCGGGCCACCGAGTCGACCTGGCGCTTCCCCTCCAGGAGCAGGTCCGCCACCTGCGCCAGCACGACGTCTCCGGCGTGGCGGCCGGAGCGGTCGTTCACCTCCTTGAAGTGATCGAGGTCGCCGACCACGATCGCCAGCGACGTGCCGCTGCGCCGGGCGCGTTCGAGCTCGAGGTCCAGTTGCTCGCGGAAGCCCCGCCGGTTCGAGAGGCCGGTCAGCGGGTCGGTGCGGGCGGCGTCGTGGAGGCGGGCGATGAGCTTCTCGGCCCGGGTCCGCATCGTCGAGATCACGCCGGCGGCGACGAGCAGCGTGCCGATGCCGACCAGCCACCAGGCGGCGACTCCGGTCTCCGGAGGCGATGCGACGAGCAGCCCGCCGTAGGCGACGCAGACGAGCAGGATCTGCGCGACCGCGACCCGGGTGGTGAAGAAGTACGCGGAGTAGAGGAAGATCCAGAGGTAGAAGAAGATCAGCGGGCTCGGGCTCTCCCCGGAGAAGCTCGCGACCGCGGTGATCGAGATGGTGCCCCAGGCGAGCGCGGCCGGCAGCGACCAGGTCGGCGGCCTGTCTCCGCAGGCCACGAGTGCCCCGGCGACGACGTAGGCGATCCCGATCACCGCCAGGAGCCCGGGGACGTTCGCCTCCTCGTTGTGGGGCAGGAGGACGGTGGCCAGGGCGAGGGTCGCGCCGGCGCCGAAGAGCCCGGCGAGCACGCGCGCCATCAGCCTGATCTCGGAGGTCGCGCCCGAGGCCATGGTCGGCGGCGCCTCCTCCGCTCCCGTCAACTCCCTCATCAAGCACCATTCGACACCTCGCTCGTGGCGCTTTAATCGCGCGGGACCAGCCGGTTCCGGCTACGGGACGATCTCCAGGCGCTGCGAGACCGCCGCCGCGATCTCCGCCGCGATGCGGCCGGTCGGATAGCCGGCGACGGTGCCGCCTCCCGAGATGACCCGCAGCGCCCGCCCCGGAGCTGGCGAGCTCCGCCTCCACCGAGATCGGCACCTCCGCTCCGGCGAGCGCCGAGGGGACCGGGATCGCGCTGAGCAGGCGGCCGCCGGGGACCTGAGGCAGCCGGCCGGATCCGAGCCGGGCGAGGTCAGCGGCGCCGGCTCGCGCGCGGGCGGCGAGCGCGTAGCTGCCGCCGCCGGTCCGCTCGAGCACGAAGGCCGCGACCGCGAAGGGGCCCGCCCGGAAGGACACGAGCTCGATGTCGACGTCGCGGAAGCCGTCGAGGGCGCCGAGGCCGGCCGGCTTGCCCTCGGTGCCGCCGCCGGCCAGCGCGATCTCGAGCTCGCGGCCGCGCACCTCGATGCGCTGGCCGCCGTTGCGGAGCAGCCGCGTCGCCGGAAGCGATCTGATGCGGACCTCGGCGGTGCCGCCCCTGCGGGTCAGCTGAGCGCGGACCCGCGCCTCGCCGATCCGCACGATCGCGACCTGCGCGACCCCGGCCGCGACGAGCAGCAGCGCGATCCCGGCGAGGACGAGGATGCCGCGTCAGACGCGCTCGAGCACCACGACCGGGATCGGCCGCTCGGTCTGCTTCTGGTACTCGTCGTAGTCGGGCCAGCTCGCCGCCATCTTGGCCCACATCTCGGGCTTCTCCTCGTCGTCGGCGTCACGGGCGCGAGCCTCGAAGCGCTCGCCCTTGATCTGCACCCCGACGACCGGCTCCTCCTTGAGGTTCAGGTACCAGGCGGGGGGCTCGTCGGCGCCACCCTTCGAGGCGACGACGAGATAGTCGCCCTCGTGCTCGTTGAAGATCAGCGGGGTCGTGCGCTCCTCGCCCGAGCGGCGTCCCTTCGTCGTCAGGAGCAGGATCGTCGTCCCCTTCAGCCAGCTGTAGCCCTCCTCGCCGTCGGTCTCCCGATAGCGCTCCACGTGCTCCTGTCCGAACAGCATCCGCAACCTCCGTCGCTCTGGTTCCGGCTGGGACGACCCTTCGCCGGGGTGGCTCGATCCTAGTCATGCGGGGATAGACTGGATCGCGGTGGAGGAGACCCGCATGAGCTCGGTGGGGGGTGCGCGACGCCGGCTGACTGCGGTCGCCGGGTCCCTGCTGGCCTGCCTGGGCCTTGCCGCCACCGCAAGCGCATCGCCGTACATCCATGCGCATCGCGGCGGAGCGCTGGCGACGAAGAACGGCGAGCAGCGGCCGGTGTTCCCGGAGAGCTCGATGCCGGCCTTCCGCGACACGGCCAAGCGGGGTTTCGTGCTCGAGATCGACGTGAAGCTGAGCAGCGACAGGCGCGCCGTCGTCATCCACGACGACACGCTCGACCGGACGAGCGACTGCGACGGCCCGGTCGGGGCGCGCACGCTCAAGCAGCTGCGCAGCCCAATGTGAGCTCGACGTCCTCGGTACGGACGACAACGAGCGCCGGCTCGGGCCGAAGGACGATCGCCGCGCTCGCATCCCGTCGCTCGGCAAGGTGCTGCACCTGGCGCAGCGGCATGGCTCCGAGGTCAACCTCGAGATCAAGAACATCCCCGGCGACAACGACTTCGAGGCGGACCCGAACCCCGCCTACGCGCGGAAGATCGCCGCTCAGATCAAGGCGAGCGGGTTCCCGCAGAGCGACCTGATCGTGCAGAGCTTCTGGCCGCGCAACCTCGACGTGATCGAGCAGGACCCCTACTTCGAGCGGACCGACACCTCGCTGCTCACCCTCGGGCCCGCCAACAACGGCGGCCTGGCGCGCGGCCGACGCGGCGGGCTACGAGTGGATCTCGCCGCAGTGGCCGGTCAACGCCGACTACGTGCCGAACGCCCACGCGCTCGGGCTGCGCGTCGTCCCCTACACGCTCGACACCGCGGCCGACATCAAGGAGGCGACGCGGATCGGCGTCGACGCGCTGATCACGAACGACCCCCGGCTCGCGCGCCGCGCCGTGGCGGCCGCGTCGCCGAAGGCCGGCGCCGATGCCGAAGCCGCCGACGCGCATCGAGTGCGCGAAGGCGGAGGCGAGCAGGCTCGCGACGCCGATCGAGAGCTTCCATCCCGACGACAGCGGCCCGCGCGTCTTCGCGATCCAGTTCAAGCAGGACCTGGAGAACGTCAGCCACCTACGACGCCTTCCGCACGAAGATCGAGTGCCTGATCCGCGAGTACGTCAAGCCGCGGATGGCAGACGACCGGCCGAACGTCGTCGCGCTGACCGAGGACGTCGGCCTGATGACCCTAGCCACCGGCAGCCGCGGCGCGGCGGTCCGCGAGACCTTCGCCGACGGCGGGGAGGCGCCCGGCTGCGAGAACGTCTCCCTCGCCGTGCGGCGTCATCTACACGCTGGCCGCGCTCAACGCCGAGTACGGCAAGGAGGGGACCGCCTATCAGGCCCGCTTCGGCGGCATGTCCCCGCTGAAGGCGCCGTTCGTCGCCGGCACCGACACGTTCGCCCGGGGCTGGATGCAGACCTTCAGCGACATGGCGAAGCGCTACGACCTCTACATCCTCGGGTCCAACACCCAGACGGAGTTCCGGGAGTCGTTGACCCGTCGGAGATCGCGACCTTCCGCGACCCCGACGTCCCGAACGCCCGCAGCGTGTTCGTCGCCACCTCGCCCGGAGGTCTACAACGAGGCGTTCATGTGGGGGCCGAAGGACGTGGCGAAGGAGGGCCCACTTCCGCTGCGCAACGTCGTGCAGAGGAACAAGAAGGTCCCGCTCACCGAGATCGAGGAGCAGCTCAGCCTGAGCAACGGGCCCTCGCCTCGGGGCCCGACGGCATCGAGAACGTCGCTCCGTATCGGATCCCCGGCACGAAGGCGAAGATGTCCTTCGCGACGAGCCTGCCCGCCTTCGTCTACAACGGCGGGCCCGTGACCCCCTTCGCCGAGGCCCCGCCCGACGGCGTGGACCCCTGCTCGGACACGTCGAAGTACTACATGTACTGCCTGGAGAAGCTCGGGACGAACCTCGTGATGCAGGACGAGGCGAACCCGGGCCGCTGGGCCACGCCGACCGGGTGGCAGCCGCTCGAGTGGATGAGCTCGACCTGGCGCGCCGTGGCCGATCCGATCGGTCTCGTTCGACTACAACGTCACCCCGCACATGGTCGGCAACCTGGCTGACCTGCCCTTCGACGGTCAGACGGCGATCACCCAGCGCGGGCTGAGGGGCCCGAAGCGGCACGGCGGGGAGCGCTGCTACTACGTCGGCGACAGGCAGTTCATGCCCGGCCCGCCCGAGAACGATCCCGAGGAGTACCGGGTCTACGCGGGCCCCAAGCGCGAGTTCCTCGGGCTGGTTCCCTGGTCGGCGCCGGACGGGCCGCGGGACGAGCTGCGCCAGATCGGCGCCGCGCTCGACGCCGGGTCCGGCCACCCGCGCGAGAACGACTACCTCGAGACGGCCGTGATCGCCGACCTTCCCTACCCGCCCGACAGGGCGCGGCCGAACTGCAACGGCGGCAGCGTCACGGTGCCGGGGCGCTGCGCCAACCTCCATGTCGGCAGCAGCCTCGACGAGCGGCTGACGGGCACCTCGAGCGGCGACAGGATCGTCGCGATGCCGGGATCGGACCGGGTCCTGGCAAGGGGCGGGGAGGACTGCGTCCGGGGAGGCCCGGGCAAGGACGACATCGAGGGCGGCGGGGGAGAGGACGTCATCGACGGTGGGCCCGGTGCGGATTCGATCGTCGTGGCGGGCGGGGGAGCCGACCGGGTCCGCTGCGGCGGCGGCAAGGACGGGGTGATCGCGGACCGCGAGGATCACGTGGGCAAGACCTGCGAGCGCACGGTCACCGCCGTGGGCCAGCCGGCCGACTGACCTGCCCCGGCGCATCGAGTCGATGCGCCATCATCGAAGGCGATGCGAGCGTGTTCGTGATCCCCTCGTCGACGCTCACGGGCGCCTGATCACGGACCTGCGGGTCTCGGTCACCGACCGCTGCAACTTCCGCTGTCAGTACTGCATGCCGGCCGACGGCCTGCCCTGGCTCGAGCGCGAGGAGATCCTCAGCTTCGAGGAGATCGAGCGCCTCGTGCGCCTCTTCGCCTCGCTCGGTATCGCCGACGTCCGGCTGACCGGCGGCGAGCCGCTCGTCCGCCGCGACTTCCCGCGTCTCGTGGCGATGCTGGCCGCGATCGAGGAGATCGACGACCTCTCGCTGACGACGAACGCCTATCTCCTGGAACGGGACGCGACCGCCCTGGTCGAGGCGGGCATCGACCGCGTCAACGTCTCGATCGACTCGCTCGCCCGCGACCGCTTCTTCCAGATCACGCGCCGCGACGCGCTCCCGCAGGTGCTCCGCGGGCTCGAGGCGATCGCCGCCCACGAATCGGTCCGCCCGATCAAGGTCAACGCGGTCGCGATGCGGGACTTCACCGAGCGGGAGGTGGGCGCCTTCGCCGAGCTCGCCCGGACCACCGACTACCAGGTGCGGTTCATCGAGTTCATGCCGCTCGACGCGGACCGCGACTGGACCCCGGACGCCGTGCTCACCGGCGCCGAGATCCGCGCGATCATCGAGCGCGAGCACCCGCTCGTCGAGCGCGAGCGCGCTCCCTCGGCGACGGCTCGCGTCTTCGGGTTCGCCGACGGCAGCCCCGGCGAGATCGGCTTCATCAACCCGGTCAGCGAGCCGTTCTGCTCCGACTGCAACCGCCTGCGCCTGACCGCCGAGGGCAAGCTGCGCACCTGCCTCTTCTCGATCCACGAGACGGACCTGCGCGAGCCGCTGCGGAGCGGGGCCGGGGATGCGGAGATCGAGCAGGTCGTGCGGGACGCGGTTTGGCGGAAGGAGCTCAAGCATCGGGTGGGCGAGCCCGGGTTCCGGCCTCCTCCTCGGTCGATGAGCGCCATCGGCGGGTAGTTCGTTGCACCCGGGGCCTGGGGGTCCGGGGGGCTGGCTAGCTTGGCGGCGTGTTGCGGCAGGCATCCAATGCTTCTTTCGAGGAGGGGCGGTCTCTGCTCGGGCGGCACTACGTCTTCGTTGCCGGGGCGGAGCGGGGGGAGGGGGCTCTCTCCCGGCGGGCGTGGCTTCGGGTGATGGAGCGGCAGGCTCGAGGAGGCCGTGCTCGTCGCCGAGCTCGGCGGGCGGCGGTACTGGCTGTTCCACGATCGCTTCTACTGGGAGGAGGACGGGCTCGAGGCCGCCGACGTCGAGGCGCTGGTCCGTGAGCGCGAGCTGCGCAAGCGGCGCCAGCTCGACCGCGCGCACAGCCTCGTGGCGCGGGAGCTGCCCGCCGCCGGCACCGGCAGGACCGCGATCCCGCGGGAGGTGCGGCTTGCGGTGTTCGAGCGCGACGGCGGTCGTTGCGTCGAGTGCGGCGCCGAGGCGCTGCTGCAGTTCGACCACGTGATCCCGCTGGCGCTCGGCGGGTCGAGCTCCGAGGGCAACCTCCAGCTGCTCTGCGACGCCTGCAACCAGGCCAAGGGAGCGAGCCTGGCGTGAGCGGCACACCATGAGCTACGGTCGAAGCCGATGACGGCCGAGGAATGGATCGAGCGGTTCGCGGAGGCGACCGGGACCGCTCCGCCCGCCGAGGCCGAGGTCGCGAAGCTGCTCGACCTGGCGGCGGAGGCCGCCCACTCCTCCGAGCGGATCGCCGCCCCCATCGCCTGCTGGATCGCCGGCCGTCAGGGCCTCGACCTGGACGAGGCGATCGCCCTGGCCGGCCGAATCGGCGACCCGCCCTCCTGAGACGCCCGGAACATGCGTCGAGAGCGCACGCGGCCACCGCGAGGCGGTCCCCTCGCTGTGCAAGGCTCCGGAGGTCGGAGGTTTTGCACCGGATCGAGGAGGAGGCGCGCTTGCAGCTCGGGATGATCGGACTTGGCCGGATGGGCGCCAACCTGGTGCGCCGGCTCACCCGGGACGGCCACGAGTGCGTCGTCTACGACGTCAATCCGGATGCGGTCGCCGAGCTCGCGGGGGAGGGGGCGACGGGCGTCGGCTCCCTGCGTGAGCTGGTCGAGGCGCTCGAGCCGCCGCGGGCGGCTTGGATCATGGTCCCCGCCGGCTACGTCGGCGACACCCTCGACGAGCTCGCCGAGCTGATGGACTCCGGCGACGCGATCATCGATGGCGGCAACTCGTACTACCGCGACGACATCGATCGCGCCCGGGCCCTCGAGCCGAAGGGGATCGACTACCTCGACGTGGGCACGAGCGGCGGAGTGTTCGGGCTCGAGCGCGGCTTCTGCCTGATGATCGGCGGACCGAAGGATGCCGTCGCCCGGCTCGACCCGATCTTCGCGACGATCGCTCCGGGGGTCGACGCGGCCGAGCGCACGCCCGGCCGCGAGGGCGATCCGTCCACCGCGGAGAACGGCTACCTCCACTGCGGCCCGACCGGGGCGGGGCACTTCGTGAAGATGGTCCACAACGGGATCGAGTACGGCGTCATGGCGGCCTACGCCGAGGGCCTGAACGTGATCCAGAACGCCGACATCGGCACCCGGAAGCACGAGATCGATGCCGAGACCGCCCCGGTCCGGGACCCCGAGTACTACCCCTACGACATCGACATCGCCGAGGTGGCCGAGGTCTGGCGCCGCGGCTCGGTGATCGCCTCCTGGCTTCTGGACCTGACCGCCACCGCCCTCGCCGAGTCGCCGGGCCTCGACGGATTCAGCGGGCGGGTGTCGGACTCCGGCGAGGGCCGCTGGACGATCCACGCGGCGGTCGACGAGGGCGTGCCGGCTCCGGTCCTGACCACGGCCCTCTACGAGCGGTTCGCCTCACGCGGCGAGGACGAGTTCGCCAACAAGCTGCTCTCGGCGATGCGCAAGCAGTTCGGCGGCCATGACGAGAAGCCGGCCGATGCCGGCGCTGGGCCCGCCGCGTCTTGAGCGGCACGACCGCCACCGCGACGCTGCCCGGCCCGACGCCGGCGAGCGGCAACGTCAAGCGGCCCGACGCGCACGTGATCGTGCTGTTCGGCGCCTCCGGCGACCTCGCCGCCCGCAAGCTCCTGCCGGGGTTCTTCCACCTCGAGCAGGCGGGCCTGCTGCCGGAGGACTACCGGATCGTCGGCACCGCCGGGACCGATTACACCGACCACGACGGGTTCCGCCGCCACGTCCGCGAGGCGCTCGCCGAGTTCGGCAAGCAGGAGGTGACGGACGACGAGTTCGACGCCTTCGCGGACAAGATCACCTACGTCCAGGTCGACCAGGGTCCCGACGCCCTGCGCGAGCGGGTCGGGGAGGCTCGGCGCGAGATCGGCGGCGACGCGCGCCTGCTCCACTACCTCGCGGTCCCGCCGAGCGCGTTCACCTCGATCATCACGATGCTCGGCGAGCTCGATCTGACCGGCCCGGAGGCCCGGGTGATCCTCGAGAAGCCCTTCGGCCACGACCACGACTCGGCGGTGGCCCTCAACGAGACCCTGCACGAGCAGTTCGACGACGATCAGATCTTCCGGATCGACCACTTCCTCGGCAAGGAGGCGGTCCAGAACATCCTCGCCCTGCGCTTCGCAAACGGCCTCTACGAGCCGCTGTGGAATCGCAACAACATCGAGTTCGTCCAGATCGACGTCCCCGAGACCCTCTCGATCGGCGGCCGGGCCGGCTTCTACGAGCCGACCGGCGCCTACCGGGACATGGTCGTCACGCACCTGCTCCAGCTGCTCAGCTTCATCGCGATGGAGCCGCCGGCGGAGCTGAGCGCGCGATCGCTGCGGGCCGAGAAGGACAAGGTGATGCAGGCCTTCCGGATGATCTCCCCGGAGAAGGTGGTCCGCGGCCAGTACGACGGCTACCGCTCCGCCGAGGGCGTCGACCCCGAGTCCGACACCGAGACCTTCGTCGCGCTCGAGGTCGAGATCGACAACTGGCGCTGGGCGGGGGTCCCGTTCTACCTGCGGACCGGCAAGTGCATGGCCGAGTCCCGCCACCTCGTCGCCCTGGACTTCCGCGAGCCGCCGATGCGGATGTTCCCCAGCTCGGTCCAGCACCAGGGAGCGAACCAGCTCGTCTTCGAGCTGAAGGAGCCCGGGTCGATCACCGCCGACTTCCAGGCGAAGGTGCCGGGGGCGACGATGGAGCTCGGGCCGGCCCGGATGACCTTCAACTACGAGCAGTCGTTCTGCGCCGACAACCAGCTCGAGGCCTACGAGCGCCTGATCCACGACGCGATGCTCGGGGACGGCACCCTGTTCACCAGCGCCGAGGGGATCGAGCGCCTCTGGGCGATCAGCGCCGACGTGCTCCAGCATCCGCCGAAGCTGCATCCATACCCGCAGGGGTCATGGGGCCCGCCCGCCGCCGACGAGCTGATCTCGCCGTGGCGCTGGCGCCTCCCCGAGGACCCCGACACCACGCCCGGCAACAACCGAGACGAAGGAGAACGATGAGCGCGACCAGGGAACTCCACGACGCCGGACAGAGTCTCTGGCTCGACTTCATCACCCGCGACGCCGTCCACGACGGCACGATCGAGGGCTACATCCGCGACCAGTCCCTGACGGGCCTGACCTCGAACCCGACGATCTTCGAGGGCGCGCTGAGCGACGGCGAGGCCTACGACGACCAGATCTCCGAGCTGCTCGATGCGGGGAAGCGCGGCGAGGACCTCTTCTTCGAGCTGGCGCTGACCGACCTGCGCGGCGCCTGCGATTTATTTGCGGAAGTTCACCGTCGGACCGCGGGGGTCGACGGCTGGGCCTCGCTCGAGGTCTCGCCGCTGCTCGCCCGCGATGCCGAGGCCACCGCCGCCGAGGCCGCCCGGCTCCACGCCTCGGGCGAGCGCGACAACCTCTTCATCAAGATCCCCGGGACCCCGCAGGGCCTCGACGCGATCGAGGAGACCATCGCCGCGGGCGTCCCCGTGAACGTGACGCTCCTGTTCGACGCAGACCAGTACGTGGCGCAGGCGGAGGCCTACATGCGCGGGCTCGAGCGCCGGGTCGCCGACGGCCTCGACCCGAACGTCGCCTCGGTCGGCTCCCTGTTCATCAGCCGCTGGGACGTCGCGGTCAACGACGACGTTCCCGACGAGCTCAGGAACCGCCTCGGCATCGCCGCCGCGGTGGACGGCTACGTCGCCTACCGCCGGATGCTCGAGTCCGACCGCTGGCTGCGGCTCGCCAACGAGGGCGCGCGTCCGCAGCGGTTCCTCTTCGCCTCGACCGGGACGAAGGACCCGGCGCTGCCGAAGACCCTCTACGTGCAGGCCCTCGCCGCGCCGCTCTCGATCAACACGATGCCGGCCGAGACGCTGCTCGCCCTCGACGAGGAGGACTCGATCGGGGAGGTCCTTCCCGCCGACGGCGGCGACAACGCCGCGCTGCTCGCCGAGTTCGAGGCGGCCGGGGTCGACCTGAAGGCACTGGCGGTCCGCCTCCAGGACGAGGGCGCCGACAAGTTCGTCAAGAGCTGGAACGCGCTGATCGAGCGGATCGAGGAGAGCAGCAAGGCCATCGCGGCCGGCTGATCCCGCCTTGGAGGGCTCCAGCTCCACCCCCGGCCTCCGGGGCCTTCCCACCTGGACCGAGGTGGAGGCCCATCACGCCGCGATCGGCGACGCTCATCTGCGCGAGATGTTCGCCGCCGACCCCGGCCGCGGCGAGCGCCTGGTGGTGGAGGCCGAGGGGCTGCGGCTCGACTACTCCAAGAACCGGATCTCGGAGGAGACGCTGCCCCTGCTGATGCGGCTCGCCGACGAGGCCGGGCTGCGCCAGCGGGCCCGCGCGATGTACGCGGGGGAGCGGATCAACGTGACCGAGGACCGCGCCGTGCTCCACATCGCGCTGCGGATGCCGCGCGGGCGCTCCCTGATCGTCGACGGCCGCGACGTGGTCCGCGACGTCCACGAGGTGCTCGACCGGATGGCCGCCTTCAGCGAACGCGTGCGCAGCGGCGAGTGGAGGGGCCACACCGGCAGCCGCATCCGCAACGTGGTCAACATCGGGATCGGCGGCTCCGACCTCGGTCCGGTGATGGCCCACCGGGCGCTCGCCCACTACTCCGACCGCGACCTGACGGTGCGGTTCGTCTCCAACGTCGACGCGACCGACTTCGTCGAGAAGACGCGGGACCTCGACCCGGCGGAGACGCTCTTCATCGTCGCCTCGAAGACGTTCACGACGCTGGAGACGATGACCAACGCGCGCTCCGCCCGCGACTGGCTGCTGACCGCGCTCGGGGACGAGGCCGCCGTCGCCAGGCACTTCGTCGCCCTCTCCACGAACGCCGAGGCGGTCTCCGGGTTCGGCATCGACACCGCGAACATGTTCGGCTTCTGGGACTGGGTCGGCGGCCGGTACTCGATGGACTCGGCGATCGGGCTGAGCACCATGCTCGCGATCGGGCCGGAGCGCTTCGGCGAGATGCTCGCCGGCTTCCACGCGATCGACGAGCACTTCCTCGAGACGCCCTACGAGCGCAACCTGCCCGCGATCCTCGGCCTGCTGACCGTCTGGTACGCGGAGCTGTTCGGCGCCGAGACCGTCGCGATCCTTCCCTACGAGCAGTACCTCGAGCGCTTTCCCGCCTACCTCCAGCAGCTGACGATGGAGTCGAACGGCAAGAGCGTCCGCCTCGACGGCTCCCGGGTGGACCACGCGACGAGCCCGATCTTCTGGGGCGAGCCGGGGACGAACGGCCAGCATTCCTTCTACCAGCTGATCCATCAGGGAACGCACCTGATCCCGGCTGATCTCATCTTCTTCGCCCGCAGCCTCAACCCGCTCGGCGACCACCACGACCTGCTCGTGGCCAACGTCTTCGCCCAGGCCGAGGCTCTGGCCTTCGGCAGGACCGCCGAGGAGGTCCGGGCGGAGGGGGTGGAGGAGGCGCTCGTCCCGCACAAGACCTTCGAGGGCAACCGGCCGACCAACGTGATCATGGCCGAGCACCTCGACCCGGCGACGCTCGGCAAGCTCGTCGCCCTCTACGAGCACAGCGTGTTCACGCAGGGAACGCTCTGGGGAATCGACTCGTTCGATCAGTGGGGGGTGGAGCTCGGCAAGAGCCTGGCGAAGCGGATCGCCGGCGGAGCTCGCATCGGGCGAGGAGCCGCAGCTCAGCCACGACAGCTCGACCAACGCCCTGATCAGGGAATACCGCGCGCGGCGCACCTGATCTAGGCTCTCGCCATGGCGCAGAAGGGTGACCGCTTCGAGATGCCCGACGGCAGCGCGTACCTCGTCGAGGTGCCCGGCGCCGAGACCGACGGCGAGTACGTCCAGATGGAGTTCGTCCTCCCGGACGGCTGCGTCCCGCCGCCCCCGCACGTCCACCCCCATCAGGTCGAGGAGTACGAGGTCCTCACCGGCAGCTTCGAGGTCATGGTCGACGGGGAGTGGTCGACCCTGTCGCCGGGTGAGAAGGCGTCGGTCCCGGTCGGCGTGCTGCACACCTTCAGGAACAAGTCCGGCGCCGAGGCCCGGGTCCGCAACTGGCACCGGCCCGCCATGCAGTTCGAGGACTTCATCGGGGACGCCTGCGGGAACCTCGAGGCGGCGGGCATCAAGGGCGGCAAGGACCCGCGGATCCCGATGATCCTGTCGGCGGCCTTCTTCAAGTACTCCTCCACGGTGGCCCCGGGTCGCCGCCGCGAGGAGATCCCGATGCGCCTGATGGCGGGCCTCGGGCGGCTGCTCCGCCTGCCCTCCTAGCCCGGGTCCAGTCCGACCGCGGCGTAGGCCTCGGCGCGCTCGCGGAAGGTCTCGAAGCGGATCGCCCTCCCGCCTCGGAACGTCCAGACCTGGAAGTAGTCGAATCCGGTCGCGGCGCCGCTTCCCCTCCCGACGCCGTCTTGACGCACCGCGGCGACCGCGCTGTCTCCCGCCACGGCGATCTCGCCCGCCTGGATCGCGATGTGCTCCCACGGCTCGAGGAAGCCGCGCATGTACCCGCCGACCTGCGCCGATCCCGAGGTAGGTGCCCGCCTCGGGGAACCCGGGCCCCATGATGAATTGGACCTGCGGGTCGAAGAATTCGGTGTCCGCGAAGTCCCCCTGGGACCACCGCTCGTAGATGCGCCTGAGAATCGACTCCGGCTCCTCCGGCACGCCTGGGTTCACTTCCCGTTGCGCTCGCGGTGCTTGCACCCCGGCCAGCAGCACGGCCGGCGCTGACCCTCCTCGAGCTCCTCGCGCGTCCGGCGGATGCGTCGCTCCCGGGTCTTCTGCTGCTTGGCGTCCTCGACCCAGCAGATGAACTCATTGCGCGCCAGCGGCGTGATGTCACCCCAGGCGTGGAGGGCCGTTTCGCTCGAGGTCAGCTCCTCGCGCAGGTCGGCCGGCAGCTCGTGCACCACGCCTCCCGGAAGTTGCTCGCTCCTCACGCCGGAAACGGTAGCGCGTGGGCGGGAGTCCGGACTCTCAAAGACCGGTTTCTCCGATCCTGGTTTACCGCGATCAAAATGAGGCATCCTTCTTCTTGTGCTGCGGCTTCCGACAGGTTTCTGGGCGCTCTGGCGACCCTCGTCGTCACAGCTCCGTCGCCTCGCCTTCGGGCTGACCCTCTTCGGCATCGGGGAGGGACTGCTGGTCTGCGCGCATCTGGGCAACACCCCCTGGACGATCCTCGCCCAGGGCCTCGCCGAGCAGACGCCGCTCGGGATCGGCACCGCAACCACCGTGCTCGGCTTCCTCTGCCTGGTGATCTGGATCCCGCTGCGGGAGGTCCCCGGGCTCGGGACGCTCGGCAAGGCCGTGGCGATCGGGCCGCTGATCGACCTGATGGTGATGCTGATGCCCGCCGATCTGGGACCGGCGGCGCGCTGGCCCATGGTCGCAGCGGGGATCGTGATGATCGCCGTGGGCAGCGGCTACTACCTGACCGCAGCGCTCGGGCCGGGGCCGCGCGACGGCCTGATGACGGGGCTGCATCGCCACGCCGGACTGTCGCTCGGAACCTCCCGCTGGATCATCGAGGGGACCGTGCTCGCGATCGGCTTCGTGCTCGGCGGCCACGTCGGCGTCGCCACCGTCCTCTTCGCGCTTGCGATCGGGCCGGGCGTCGAGCTGAGCACCGACCGCCTCTCGACGCCGGCCTGGCGCGCGCTCACCGAGGCGCCGCCGAACCTGCCTTCGACCGCCGCGCTCGAGCGACGCAGGTACAAGCGCGGCCTGACCGATGACGACGCCGAGCTCGGGGGCGTCGCGCTGCCCGAGAGCGGCAGCGCCTGAGCGGACTACGCGGGCGGCGGAGACGCCGGGGCGGAGGCGGGCTCATCGGGCGCCGTGCCACGGGGTCCCTTGGCGAGCGCGGAGGGCCACCAGATGCGATCGCCGATCTCGAGGACGAGAGCGGGCACGAGCAGGGTGCGCACGATGAAGGTGTCCAGGAGCACTCCGAGGGCGATCGTGAAGCCGATCTCGGTCAGGCTCACCAGCGGCAGCACGGCCAGTGCGGAGAAGGTCCCGGCGAGGACGATCCCGGCTGAGGTGATCACGGTTCCGGTGACGGCCAGTCCGCGCAGCATCCCCTCTCTGGTCCCGTGCTTGATGGTCTCCTCGCGCACGCGGGCCATCAGGAAGATGTTGTAGTCGATGCCGAGCGCGACCAGGAAGATGAACGCGAACAGGGGCAGGGTCGGGTCCATGCCCGGGAAGTCGAAGACCTTCTCGAAGAAGAACGCGGCGATGCCGAGAGCGGCCCCGTAGGAGAGGATCACGGTCCCGATCAGCAGCAGCGGCGCGATGACCGCCCGCAGGAGCAGCATCAGGATCACGAAGACGACGACGAGCGCGATCGGCACGATGACCTTGTTGTCGCGCGCCGCCGACTCCCGCAGGTCGTACTCCTCCGCGGTCGGTCCTCCGACGAGGGCCTGATCGCCGCCGGCGTCGCGGGCCGCCTCGCGAATCCCGGGAACGAGGTCGAAGGCGGTGGTGCTGAACGGGTCCTCGCTGAGCGTCGCCTCGAGCTTCGTGCCGGTCGGGCCGCTTTCCTCGATCGGGTTGACCGAGTCGACCCCCGGGGCGCCGGCGACCGCCTCGCGCACCGCATCCAGCTTGCTCTCGTCGGTGACGACGACGTTGGTCGGGGCGTCTGCCCCGGCGGGGAAGCTCTGCGCGATCAGCTCCTGGCCCTCGGCCGAGTCGACGTCGTCGCGGAAGCCGTTCCCCGAGGTGAGGTCGCTGTTCAGCTGGGTGAGGCCGAGGCAGAGGACGAGCAGGACAGCGCC
The DNA here is from genome assembly GCA_963839535.1 of uncultured Solirubrobacterales bacterium. GTDB lineage: Bacteria > Actinomycetota > Thermoleophilia > Solirubrobacterales > 70-9 > RHKX01. Next base: position 111,622 of record CAWIVF010000010.1, on the reverse strand, counting down.
CGTGCCGAGCCAGACGCGACGCGGACCTCGGCCCACCCAGGCCGCGATCCGGCTCCAGGTGCCATGCGTCTCGTCGATTCCCTCGCTGCCGACCCGGGGGATGAACGGCCAGAAGGCACGTCGGCCCGTGACCGCCAGGAGGGCGGGGAGGATCGTCAGCATCGAGACCATCGCCAGGCCCACACCGAGCGCCCCGATCGGACCGAGCCCGGACGTGCCGGTCACCTCGGCGAAGGAGAGGGTCAGCAGGGCCGCCATCACCGTCGCCGCTGAGGCGATGATCGCCGGACCGGCCTTGCGCAGGGCGATCCGGACGGCCTCGTGCTTGTCCTCGTGACTGCGCAGCTCCTCGCGGTAGCGGGAGACCAGCAGCAATGCGTAATCGGTTCCGGCGCCGAAGACCAGGACGGGGAGGATCCCTCCCGATTGCCCGGTCACCGTGACCCCGGCCTCGGCGAGCAGATAGCCCATGCCTCGCGAGGTGATCTCGGCGAGGATCACCGCGAAGAACGGGATCAGCCAGAAGATCGGGCTGCGGTAGATGATGATGAGGAGGATCAGGACCAGCAGCGCCGTGGCGTAGAGCAGGGCGCCGTTGATCGAGTCGAAGACGTCGATCGCGTCAGCGGAGAACCCGGCGGGCCCGGTGACCTTCGCCTCCAACCCGTCGGGCGCGTCCTCGACCTCCGCCTTGATGTCGTCGGTGGCATCGACGAGCAGCTGGCCCGCCTCATTGGTGCCGTCCTCGACGGTGATCGGCGTGATCAGGAGCGCCGCTGCACCGTCCTTCGACGGGATCGGCTCTTCGGTTTCGCCGACGCCCTCCCTGGAGCTCGCGTTGATCTCGTCGCGCACCCCTTCGATGAACGCCTCGTCGGCCGGCTCGAGCCCGCCGGCGCGGGAGAAGACCGTGACCGCCTCCGTGATGTCCCCGGAGGGGAAGTCCTCGAGGATCTCGATGACCTCGACCGATTCCGCATCGGCCGGCAGGTAGTCGGCCGGGTCGTTCTCCTGCGCGTCCTCGAACTTGCCGGCAAGCGGGCCGACCGCGAAGAGCACGATGAGCCAGACGCCGATCACGGCGAATTTCGAGCGTCGTCCTGCGGGGAAGTTCAGCATTCGGCGCCGCATCATGACGATCCCCGGCCTCCCTGGCCCCGCGGGGCGGGGCGAGGGCAGCGGGGCTATGGCCGAAGCGGCTAGCTGCGCCCGATTGCCCCGACGGCACCGCGTGAGGCCCACGCAGCCGATGCATCCGACGCAGCCGACGCATCCCACGCACCCGATGCAGGCGACGCATCCGAGGCAGGCGACGTTCCCCAGCCCGACCAGGATCCCGCCGGACCCGAGAACCCCGGCGCTCCCAACGACGGCCGCCGATCCGATCACCGCCGCACTCCCAACGGTCCCGGCACTGCCAACGACCCCCGCCGACCCGATGGTCCCGGCACTGCCGACAACCCCGGCACTGCCAACGGTCCCGGCACTGCCCAGAACCCCAGCCGAGTCCTCAAGAAGAACCTCACCCTCCACGGCTCCCAAACTACCGCCCCGACCCCTCCCCTTAACGAGAGCCGCGAGCGCAGCGTGCCGCCCGCGAGGGCCGTGGGGTGCAGGGGTCCGTGGGTGCTCAAGGCCGCTCAGCGGCCCGCCCAAAGTGGCCCCTGCACCCCGCGGCCACCAGCTCCCGAGTCCGAAGAACTAGCCAGTACGAAAGCGAGACCCGCGGCGCCGAGCGCGCTGAGGGTTGGCCTCAGCCGCCGCCGGCTCGGCGACCTCGATCGAACGCGACTCCGGCCAGCGGCCGGTTGCGGCGTCTCGAGCGTCGAAGCGGGCCCGGCCGAAGATCATCGCGGTGGGATCCCACTCGCAGCCGACCCCGCGGCGGTCGAGCGCGTACTGAGACCCGTCGGGACGCTCGTAGACGGTGACGTTGCCGCCGTCGCCGATGATGGTGTCGCCGGTCATGTCGAAGCGGGCGATCCCGTTCTCCTGGACGGAGATGCGGCCGTCGTCCTTGGAGACGTTCGAGGGGGCGTGGGCGGTGCGGCTGGGCATGAGACCTCGGTCCGGGCCGGTCGCTGCCGGGAGGGTCCCGGCGAACACGCGCCCAATAGGTTGATTAGGGGGATCGCTGGGGGCTTCAGCGGAAAAACCCCTCCATAGAGGGTAACGGCCCCACCAACACTCGGCTCAGGCCGCCTTTCGCTGTGTCAGCGCGGAGCGACGAGCAGCGCCGCGCCGATCGCGCCGCCGAGGTCGCCGAGCTCGGCGATCAGGAACTTGGGCGGGTGATCGCGGCCGAACAGGCTCTTGCCCATGGCCTTCTCGATCCGGGGCCCGAGCCGCTCGCCGAAGCGGACGCCCAGCCCGCCGCCGAGGATCACCGCCTCCGGGTCGAGCAGGTTGACCGCCGAGGCGATCCCGGCTCCGAGCGCCTTGATCGCGCGATCGATCAGCTCCTCCGCCAGCTCGTCCTCAGCGTCGAGCGCCCGCTCCCAGATGCCGCTGGTCAATCGCGGGCGGTCGTGCTCCTTCATCAACTTGAAGAGGACGGTCTTCCTGCCCGCCTTGACCTCCTTGTGGGCGCGCGCCTCCATCGCGCCACGCCCGGCGTAGGCCTCCATGCAGCCGCGGTTGCCGCAGGGACAGCGCGCGCCGCCGCGGTGAACGACCATGTGGCCGATCTCCCCGGCCGAGCCGCGGCCGTGCCAGAGCTCGCCGTCGAGCACGAGCCCGCCGCCCACGCCGGTCCCCCAGAAGACCCCGAGGACCGTCCGGTGATGGCGCCCGGCCCCGAGCTGAGCCTCGGCCTGCGTCGCGACGCTCACGTCGTTGCCGACGGCGACCTTCGTCCCCAGCGCGTCGGTCAGCCGCGGGGCGAGCGGGAAGCTGCCCGACCAGCCGGGGAGGTTGCGGGCGTTGGAGACGATCCCTGCGCCGGCCTCCACCTCGCCGGGCGAGCCCACGCCCACCCCGGCGAGCGAGTCGGTCTCGATCCCGGCGGCGTCGGCCGCATCCTGCATCGCGGCCGCCATCTCGTCGGCGACGCCCTGCGGGCCGTGCTTGGTGGGGGTGGGGCGCCGGGCCTCACCGAGCACGTCGTTGCCGGAGTCGACGACCACCGCCTGGATCTTCGTCCCGCCGAGATCGATCCCGCCGCGGGCGCCCTGCCTTCTCACGGCGTCTCCTCGACCTCGCGCAGCAGGACCCGCGCCGGAGCGCCGTCGGTCCCGGCGAGGCGCAGCGGCAGGCAGATCAGCTCGTAGGGGCCGGGTTCGATCTCCCTCAGGTCGAGCCCCTCCAGCGCCACGACGCCGGCGCCGAGCAGTGCGCGGTGAGCATCGGGATCGCCGATCGAGAGGTAGTCGATTCCGATCAGGCGCACGCCGGCCTCGATCGCGTAGGCGGCCCCCGAGCCGTCGAGCCGGACGAAGTCGCGGGTGAAGTCGGCGCGGCTCCAGAGCTTGGAGTTCGGCGTCTTCAGGAGCAGGCGCTCGGTGCCCGCCGGGATCGACGCGGCGCGCAGGGCCTCCTCGTCGATCGGCCCGTCGCCGAGACCCTCCAGCTCCACGACCGACGCCGGGCCGAGCATCGCGCTGAGGGGCAGGGAGTCGGCCCCGGCACCGTCCTCGAAGAAGTGGAGCGGCCCGTCGATGTGGGTGCCGGTGTGGACTCCCATCGTCAGCTTCGAGACGTTCGCCGTGTCACCGGCCGCAATCGAGGAGGCGCGCTCGATCTCGACGCCCGGGTTGTCGTGGTAGATCGGCATGCCGGGCCGAACGGGAACCGAGACGTCATGGAGCGTCATCGGGGCGAGACTACTGCGGCGCCCCGCGCCCGCCGGGCCGAGACCCGGTCTTCCGTCGCTATGTTCAGAGGCGGCTTGAACCCTCCCGCGCGCAGTCAGCCCTCGTGAGCGAGGAGTACGTCGGCGTCGACGTCGGTGGGACCAAGATCGCCACGGCCGTGCTGCGCGGCGGGAAGCTGAGCGACCACGCGCTGCGGCCGACGGAGAAGACCGATGCCAAGGCCCTGCTCGGCGAGATCGCCGCGGCGGTGGAGCGCGTCCGCACGAAGGAGACGGTGGCCGTGGGCGTCGGCGTCCCCTCGGTCATCGACTGGGAGGGAGGGCGCGCCCGGACCTCGGTGAACGTCCCGCTCGAGGACGTGGCGCTCCGCGACGTCCTCACCGAGCGGCTCGGCCTGCCCGTCTTCGTCGACAACGACGCGACGCTCGCCGCCCTCGCCGAGGCCCACGACGGCGAGGAGCTGGTCGTCCGCAACCTCGTCATGTTCACCGTGGGGACCGGGGTGGGGGGCGGGCTCGTCCTCGACGGCCGCCCCTACCGGGGCGCGACGGGCGCGGCGGCCGAGCTCGGCCACACCCTGATCGGGCTGGACCTCGCCGGCGGCGCGGCCGAGCCCTCGGGCTTTCCCCAGCCCGGCTCGCTGGAGTCGGCCGCGGCGGGGTCGGTCCTCGACCTGGTCGCCGCCGCCTCAGCCGCCGAGCACCCGGACTCCTACCTCGGCCGGATCGCCGCATCCGGCGAGGCGGTGAGCGGCCGCGAGGCCGTCGCCGGGGCCCGCGAGGGAGACGCCGTCGCGATCGAGGCGGTCCGCCTGATCGGCGAGCGCCTCGGGGTCGGCATCGCCAACGCGATCAACACCTTCGACCCCGACGTGGTGGCCATCGGAGGCGGCCTTTCGACGGCCGGCGAGCTGCTGCTCGAGCCGGCGCGTCGCGTGGCGCTCGGCTACGTGCTGCCGGGGGTGGGGACCTCGACTGAGATCCGCCTCTCGGTTCACGGGCCGGAGGCGGGAGTACTGGGAGCATCCCTGCTGGCGAAGCAGGAGCTCGAACGGCAACGCGGACAGGAGAGTCGATGACGGAGACCGGGACCAGGGCGAGCGCGGAGCTCGACGAGCTGGCGGTGAACACGATCCGGACGCTTTCGATGGACGCCGTCCAGAAGGCGAACTCCGGGCACCCGGGAACGCCGATGGGCCTCGCCCCGCTGGGCTACGTCCTCTACTCGCGGATCATGCGCCACAACCCCGCCAACCCGGGCTGGATCGGCCGCGACAAGTTCGTGCTCTCGGCCGGGCACGCGTGCATGCTCCAGTACTCGCTGCTGCACCTCTGCGGCTACGACCTCTCCCTCGACGACATCAAGAGCTTCCGCCAGTGGGAGAGCAAGTGCCCGGGCCACCCCGAGTACGGCGTCACGCCGGGCGTCGAGATCTCGACCGGCCCGCTGGGCCAGGGCTTCGCCAACGGGGTCGGCTTCGCGCTCGCCGAGGCCCACTACGCCGAGCGCTTCAACCGCGCTGAGCAGGAGATCGTCGACAACTTCACCTACGTCGTCTGCAGCGACGGCGACATGGAGGAGGGGATGGCGTCAGAGGCGGCCTCGCTGGCGGGGAACCTCGGCCTCGGCAAGTTGATCGCGATCTACGACGACAACGAGATCTCGATCGAGGGCTCGACCTCGCTGGCCTTCCACGAGAAGGTGGCGGGCCGCTTCGACGCCTACGGCTGGTCGGTCCACGAGCTTCCAGACGAGGCGAACATCGAGCAGATCGAGCTGGCGATCCGCGAGGCGCAGGGAGTCACCGACGCGCCGTCGCTGATCGTCCTGCCGACCCACATCGGCCACGGCTCGCCGAACAAGCAGGACACCGGCGCCGCCCACGGCGCCCCGCTCGGCGAGGAGGAGGTCCGCCTGACCAAGGAGAACCTCGGCTGGCCCTACGAGGAGCCGTTCACCGTTCCCGAGGAGGTGCGGGAGCTGTTCGCCGGCGTCCGCGAGCGCGGGATCGCCGCAGAGCTCGAGTGGTCGGATCGGTTCGAGACCTACGCCGCCGAGCATCCCGAGCTCGCCGCCGAGCTGCTGCGGGTCAACCGCCGCCATGCGCCCGAGCTGCCGCCGGTCGCCGAGATGCCCCGCTTCGGGCCCGGCGACGGGCCGATGGCAACCCGATCGGCGTCGGGCAAGGCCCTCAACTGGCTGGCGCCGCAGGTCCCCGAGTTGATCGGCGGCTCCGCCGACCTCGGACCCTCGACGGCCACGAACCTGGATGACTACCCCTCGATTCTGCGGCACGACTTCGGCGGCCGCAACCTGCACTTCGGGGTCCGCGAGCATGCGATGGGCGCCGTCGTCAACGCGCTCACGATCGAGGGGATGCGGGCCTACGGCGCAACGTTCCTCGTCTTCAGCGACTACATGCGCGGCGCGATCCGGTTGGCGGCGCTGATGGAGATCCCGTCGATCTTCGTCTTCACCCACGACTCGATCGGCGTCGGCGAGGACGGCCCGACCCATCAACCGATCGAGCACCTCGCCTCGCTGCGGGCGATGCCCAACCTCGAGGTCATCCGCCCGGCCGACGTCAACGAGACGTTCCTCGCCTGGCACTGGCTGCTCGGCGCGAGCTCGGTTCCCACGGCCCTGATCCTGAGCCGGCAGAAGCTGCCGGTGATCGAGCAGGAGCTCGTCCCCGCTCATGCGATCGAGCGCGGGGGCTACGTGCTCCGCGACGCTGACGGCGAGGGCGAGCCGGACCTGATCCTGATCGGGACCGGCTCGGAGGTCTCGCTCTGCCTCGACGCGGCCGACGTCCTCGTCGCCGAGGGCACCCGGGTGCGCGTCGTCTCGATGCCGAGCACCTCGCGGTTCGCCAAGCAGGAGCGCAGCTACCGCGACGAGATCCTCCCGCCCGGGGTGAAGTCGCGGCTCTCGGTGGAGGCCGGGTCGCGAATGGGCTGGTACCGCTGGATCGGCGACTGCGGCGACAGCATCGGAATCGATCACTTCGGGACGTCTGCCCCCGGTGGGGTCATCGCAGAGCACTACGGGTTCACCCCCGACGCCGTCGCCGAGCGGGCCCGGGCGCTGATGGAGTCGAATCGGTGAGGATCGCCTGCGGCTTCGATCACGCCGGGGTGTCGCTGCGCGAGGTCGTATTTGATGCGGTCACCGCAGCCGGGCACGAATCGCTCGACCTCGGCACCGACGACGCCGAGACGCCGGACGACTACCCCGACCGGGCGCTGGCGGTCGCGCGAGCGATTCGCGAGGGTGAGGCGAAGCGGGGCATCCTCTGCTGCGGATCCGGCGCCGGGGTGGCCGTGGCCGCATCCAAGGTCGACGGGATCCGGGCCGCCATGGCCCATGACACCTACACGGCCCGTCAGTGCGTCGAGCACGACGACGTCAACGTGCTCGCCCTCGGCGCCCGCGTGATCGGACCCGAGATCGCGAGCGAGCTGGTGGCGGCGTTCGCCGCCGCCGAGTTCAGCGGCGAGGAGCGCCACGTCCGGCGGCTCGCCAAGATCGCCGCGATCGAGCGCGACGGGCTCGAAGCCGGCCACTGAGCCGGTCACCCGCCCGGCGGGTGTACCTTGGCGCAGGGAGATGGGGAGGACGCGCAACCTGATCGCGGGACTCGCGCCGGCGCTGGCGATCGTGGCCCTGCTCGCCGCCCCGGCTCCGGCGCAGGACCCGGGCCCCGCCTACACGGACTGGAACCCGCGGGAGATCGGCTACCCGTCCAACGCCGAGTTCAGCAAGCGGGCGAACTGCGTCCGCGGCTCCGACCCCTGCATCGACCGGACGCTCGGCGAGATGTACCGGCGCTTCCACACGGTCTTCCCGCGCTGCGACCACAACGCCGTCTTCTCGCTCACCTACATCCGGGTCACGGAGGACATCCGCAACGGCCTCGACGAGGGCTTCTACGACGACGAGCGGTGGCTGAACCATCTCGATGCCCTGTTCGCCCGCCCCTACTTCCTCGCCTACGACAACTACCTCGCCGGGCGAACCGATCTCGTCCCGCCGGCCTGGAGGATCGCCTTCGACGCGGGCCGCGACGGGACGGTCAAGGGGATCGGCAACCTGCTGCTCTCGATGAACGCGCACGTCAACCGCGACTTCCCCTTCCTTCTCTATCGAGCCGGCCTCGTCGACGAGAAGGGCCGCAGCCGCAAGGCCGAGCACGACTCGGGCAACCAGCGCCTGCGGGCGCTCTACAAGCCGATGCTGAAGGAGCTCTCCCGGCGCTTCGACGAGTCGATCGACGACTACGACGTGCCCGGGACGGTCGTCGACGACGAGGCCCTCTTCGACGTGCTGGTCGCCTGGCGGGAGGCCGCCTGGCGCAACGCCGAGCTACTCGCCGCGGCCAGGAACGACGCCGAGCGCCGCCAGGTCGCCGGAACGATCGAGGACTACGCGGTCAGCCAGGCGGAGCTGATCTACGCCGGCTCCGCCTACGCGCCCGGCGAGGACAGGTCGGCTCGGGACGCGCGCTGCGCGGAGCGCGGCGGGCAGCACCCGCGCTACGACCGGGGCTCCGACGTCGCCCACTTCCGGGCGGGCGGGCCACGAACCGATGGCGGCGACATCCTCCTCCCGATCGCCTGCCCGGACGGCCCTGGGCCGTGCGTCGGCGTCGCCGGCGTCCGCCCCGGCGAGGGACGACGCTCCAGCCGCAGGCACTTCGAGCTCGCCGCCGGCCGCAACGGGCTGCTGAAGCTGCCGCTGCCCGGCGGAGACGGTCCAGTCCGGGTGCGCCTGCGCTCGCTGCTCGGACCCGGCGTCGCCGACGCGAGAACGCGCATGGTCCAACCCCTTTCGGGATAGCCAAGCGGGTCTCGGCCGTCTCCTTGACGGCGGCGATAGGTTCGCTCGATGGAGGAGCTCGAGGCAGTCGAAGGCGTGGTGGGGGACCCCCGGGCACTCGATCTGCCGGGGCCCTCGCGGCGGATCACGGTCGAGCCCATCCGGCTTCCGGAGCCCGCCAGGCGCTCCGAGCCGGCGCCCCCGCCGGAACCGGCCCCGCCCGCCCCGCCGGAACCTGAGCGCGCCCCCGAGCCGGAGCGCCAGCCGGCGTGAGCGAGGGCGGCCCCGACTTCGCCGAGCCGGTGATCGGCTATCGGATCTGGGAGGTCCGCGACGGCGCGCTCCTCGGCCCCGCCTACGCCCAGCACTGGGAGCCGGGGGAGAACGTCTCCGACTGTCGCGGTGGGACGAAGCACGCCGCCCCGGCGAAGGACTGCCGGTGCGGTTTCAACGCCTACCACGAGCGCCTGCCGCGCCCGTCGCTCTACGGCGAGCGCTACGTCGCCGGTGCGATGGCGGCCTGGGGGGAGATCGAGTGGCACCGGACGGGCTTCCGGGCCGAGCGCGCCTGCGTCGTCGCGCTCTGCTTCGACCCGAAGGACGGCGCGGCCCGGCGGGCGGAGCTCGTGGAGGTCGCCAAGCGCTACGGGGTTCAGCTCGTGCCCCGGCAAGGGCTTCAGGCTCACGCGGCCCACTTCGGCCGCTCGCTCGGTTCGCCGACCCCTACCCGCGCGGCGCCGAAGCCGGTGCGGCAGACGAACCGGGCCCTCAGCCTCGTCCCGGGGGGCCGCGGCTATTGGATCGGCCGGCACGTCGTCGCGGATTGGGTCCCCGGTGGCCCCGTGACCATCGCGATGGGGCGGGCGCTGGCCCGCCGGGTCGATCGGACGGCTCGCCTCGTGACGCTCGCCCCCGGCTCCGAGGTCGCCGCGGGGGACGCCGTCGCCGTCCTCCACTCGGCGACCGGGTCGTTTGCGGTCGCCTCGCCGGCGGCGGGCAGGGTGAGCGTCATCAACTACGAGGCGCTGCTCGATCCCCTCCTCGCCACGGTCGACCCGAGTGAGGGCGGCTGGCTGGTCGAGGTGCGGCCGCAGGACCAACTGCTCGACGAGTGCCCGCTCGTCTTCGGCCGCCGGGGCCGGGAGCAGGACGACGCGTTCAGCAGCCGGGTCGGCCCCGAGCGAGCCCTCGACGACGTCCGCCTCGCGGGCCACGTGGCGAGCATCCGGATGAGCTGCGCCGAGGATGCCGTCGCGCTGATGCGCCGCCGGCTGGCCCGGCAGGCCGAGCGCGCCGCCGGCCGGCTTCAGGCCGCCTGACGCCGCACGATCTCGGCCTCGATCCGCGCCAGGTCGTCCCGGTCGTTCGCGTTGGCGAGCATCCAGGCGGGATCGCCGAGCCCGAGCATCTCCTCCTCGCCGAGGCGGGCGCCCCCGAGCGCCTCGGCCAGGCGGGTCATCGAACGCTCCTCGGCCAGCGCCTCGCGCAAGCGGGGCAACAGGCCGGGCGAGTAGCGGGCGACGAGCGGCTGCGGCCGCGGATGGACGGGCATGGCGAACGGGGCCGCCTCGCCGGCGAGCCGTGCCGAGCAGGGCGGGTGGGACGAGGGGGAGGTCGCAGGCCAGGACCACGACCGGCTCCCCGAAGTGCTCGAGGGCCGCGATCATGCCGCGGAGCGGATGGAGCGGGCCCTCCCCGTCCGCGATGACGGCGCAGTCCAGCGGCGGCAATTCGACCTTCCTCCCGGCCACCACGACCGGCACGAGCGCGGCGGCGTCGGCCGCCTCGATCGCGTACTCGATCATCGGCCGGCCGGCGAGCGGGAGGCTCGCCTTCGCCGCGCCCATCCGTCTGCCGGCGCCTCCGGCGAGGATGATCACCCGCGATGCAGGCGCCGAGTCTCCCTCCACACGCGCAGTCTCGCAGCGATGGGACGCCTGACGGCCCGGGAGCACGCTGCTCGGCGTCATCGCCCGGCTCACGGCCAAGTGGCCGCATCGCCGAGCTCTTCCTTGATCAGCGCGCTCCCGACCTCGTCAGGATGTTCTCCTGATGAGCCGAGAGCTGATCCCGATCGAGCGGGCGCGCGAGCTGGTGCTCGAGCGGGTGCGTCCCGCGGACGCGGAGCCGGTGCCGCTGCGCGAGGCGCTCGGCCGGATCCTCGCCGAGCCGATCGCGGCGGCCGACGACGTGCCCGGCTTCGACAACTCCGCGATGGACGGCTTCGCCGTGCGGTCGGAGGATGTGTCCGGCGCCACCGACGAGAACCCGGTTGACCTGATCGTCGTCGGCGAGTCGCGCGCGGGGCATCCCGCGAGCCGCGATCTCGGGCCGGGCGAGGCGATCGCGATCTCGACCGGCGCGATGATCCCCGCCGGCGCCGATGCCGTGGTCCGGGTCGAGGACACGGCGCGAGCCGGCGAGCGGGTGCTCGTCCGAGCCGAGGTCCCGACCGGGAACAACGTCAGGCGGGCCGGCGACGACGTCCGCCGCGGCGCGAGCCTGCTCGGACCCGGAGCCAGGCTCGGCGCCGCCGAGCTCGGGGCTCTCGCCTCGGTCGGGGTGGCCGAGGTCCGCTGCGCGCGGCGGCCGAGCGTCGCGGTCCTGCTGACCGGCGATGAGCTCGTCGAGCCCGGCGCTCCGCTGGGGCCGGGGCAGATCCGCGACTCGAATGCGTACGCGGTGCCACCGCTCGCGAGCGGCGCCGGCGCCGAGCTCGCCGGGGTCGAGATCGTCGGCGACGACCGGGCCGCGACGGTCGCGGCCCTGGAGCGGACCCTCGCCGCCGACGTGGCGGTGATCTGCGGCGGGGTCTCGGTCGGCGAGCACGATCACGTGCGCCCGGCGCTCGAGCAGCTCGGGGTGGAGCAGGTCTTCTGGGGGGTCTCGCTGCGACCGGGGAAACCGACGTACTTCGGCGTCGCGGCCGACGGCACGCTCGTCTTCGGCCTGCCGGGAAATCCGGTTTCGGCGATGGTCACGTTCGTGCTCTTCGTGCGGCCCGCGCTGCTCGCCATGCAGGGCACCGATCCCGAGGCGGGGCGGGTCACCGCGCGGCTCGCGGTCGACTACGTCACCGCGCCGGGACGGGCCGAGGCGATCAGGGTGGCGCTGAGCACCGGACCGGACGGCTGGGTCGCCACGCCGACCGGCCCGCAGGGCTCGCACGTGCTCACCTCGATGCTCGGCGCGGACGGCCTCGCCTTCGCCGCGGCCGAGCGCGACGCGCTCCTCGCCGGGGAGCCGATCGAGGTCGAGCTGCTGCGCTGATGTCACCGGGGCCGGAGGGTGCCGGTAGCCTCGCTCGGATGAGGGTCAACGTGAGGTTGTTCGCGATCCTGCGCGAGCGCGCGGGCCGAAGCTCGATCGACATCGAGCTGCCCGCGGAGGCGACGGTCGCCGACGCCCTCGAGGAGCTCGGGCGCGACCCCGACCTCGCCGATCTGCTCGGGCGGATGAGCGTCGCGATGGCTGTCAATCGCGAGTACGCGCGGAGCGAGACCCATCTCGCGGCCGGCGACGAGCTGGCGCTGATCCCGCCGGTCAGCGGCGGCGCGCCCGAGGCGAGCGTCCACGCGCGCGTGACCGACGAGCCGCTGCGCGTCGACCAGCTCACCGGACTCGTCGTCCGCGACGCCGCGGGCGCGGTCGTCAGCTTCCAGGGGATCACCCGCGACGTCGAGCGGCTCGACTACGAGGCCTACGCCGAGATGGCCACCGAGCGCATCGCCGAGATCCTCGCCTCCTGCGTCGAGCGCCACGGCCTCGAGGCGGCGGCGGCCGAGCACCGCACGGGATCCGTGCCGCTGGGGGAGCCGAGCGTGATCGTCGCCGTCTCGGCCGCCCATCGCGGCGAGGCATTCGCCGGCGCCCGCGAGGCGATCGACCGGATCAAGGCCGAGGCGCCGATCTGGAAGCGCGAGATCGAGGGGGGTGAGGCGCGATGGGTGGAGGGAACGACCCCGGGGCGGGCGGGCTGACCCACCTCGACTCCGAGGGCGCCGCCCGGATGGTGGACGTCGGAGCCAAGCCGGAGAGCGAGCGGCGCGCGGTCGCCGAGGCGGTCGTGCGGATGCAGCCGGAGACGGCGAGGGCGGTCGAGGCGGGCGACGGGCCCAAGGGCGACGTGCTCGGGACGGCCCGGCTCGCCGGGATCGGCGCCGCGAAGCAGGCGGGGACGCTGGTCCCGCTCGCGCATCCGCTGAGCCTGTCCTTCGCCGACGTCCGCGCCGAGGTGGACGCGGACGCCGGCTCCGTGACGCTCACCGCGGAGGTCCGCTGCGTGGGCAGGACCGGTGTCGAGATCGAGGCGATGGCCGCGGCCTCGATCGCCGCCCTGACGGTCTACGACATGGTCAAGGCGCTCGAGCGCGAGGTGCAGATCGAGCGGGTCAGGCTGCTCCACAAGAGCGGCGGCAAGAGCGGCACGTGGGACCGCCCCGCCGAGGAGTCCGCATGAGCGCGGCGCCCCCGCTGCGGGCAGCCGTCCTCAGCATCAGCACTTCCCGGGCGGCCGGCGCCGAGGCCGACGATCTGAGCGGCGCCGAGCTGGTCCGCTTCGCCGAGCGCCTCGGGGCCGAGGTGGTCTCGGTCGAGCTCCTGCCGGACGCGCGGACGACGATCGAGGAGCGCCTCCGCCGGCTTGCCGACGCCGAGCGCTGCGACCTGATCCTGACCACGGGAGGGACCGGCCTGGCCCCCGACGACGTGACCCCGGAGGCGACGCTGGAGGTCGGCGAGCGCGAGGTGCCGGGGCTCGCCGAGGCGATGCGCCTGGCCTCCCGCGAGCACACCCCCCATTGGATGCTCGCCCGTAACCGCTCCGTCGTTCGCGGCAACACCCTGATCGTCAACTTCCCCGGCAGCCCGAAGGCGATCGGCGAGGCGGGGGAGGCGATCGCCGAGGCGCTACCGCACGCCCTGCGGCTGCTGCGGGGCGATACGGCCCACTGATTCGCGCGTTCGCGCCCGGGGACGGCGCGGCTTCGGGCGTTGGTTTGGGCTGGTGAGGGAGGGGCGGCGTGGGCCCCGGCGCGCGTGGCGCCTAAGCGACGAAATACGTCGCTAAAGCGCCATCGACCGGCGGCCCAGCCTCAGTGGGTGTCACTTTGCGGTCATATACGAGCAAAAGTCACCCCACTGGCGCGGTGGGCCTGCCTTCAGCCGCCCCTCACCAGCCAAGCCAACGCCCGACCTCAGGTGGCCGGTCGCGTAGGCCTTCCCACTCGCATCTCGCCGAGCGCGACCACCGCAACCCAGGCCGCCGCCGCCATCGGGGCGAACAGCAGGACCCAGGAGAGCGCGTTCGGCCCGAAGTCGGCGTAGGGATCGGCGAGCGGGCCGAAGCCGGGGAGGTGGACGACCGCGAATCCCAGCGACGGTCCCCGCTCCGGCAAGGAGCCCGATCGGGGCGGCCTGGCGGCTGTGGAAGAGGGCGGCGACGATCGCAACCGCGACGAGGGCGAACCCGGCGATGCCGATCACGCCGCTGCCGGCCGGGAGCTCACGCGACGGCTGGTTGACCGCGTGGTCGACGGTGTGGAGGGCGAGCAGCGCGAAGAGCAGCAGCTCGGACTTGGCGAGGCGGTCGATTCCCACCAGGGGATTGTCTCAGCCGACGCCCGCGCGCCCGGCGAGGACCTCGCGGTCGACGTCGGTGAGCAGCTCCCGGAGCTCCGGCGGCCCGGACTCGCCGACGACGACCATCGAGCCCGGCCAGAACGGGCTCTGCGGCACCGCGCGGCCGAGCAGGCCCTCGACGTAGGTCCAGTTGCCGGTGTTGTGGAGCGTCACGCCGTTGCGCTTCCAGACCGGGTCGGAGGCGCGCCGGCCGTCGTCCATCATCAGCGCGCCACGGCGGTGGATGTGACCGAAGATCACGTGGTCGGCCTCGATCCCGAGGCGCTCGACGACCACGTGCATCGCCTCGACCCCGGCCCGGCCGATCTCCCCGGTCGAGAAGTCCCGGGTGAAGTTGCCGAACCCGGCGCGCTCCATCCCCCGCAGCGCCGCCGGGATGACCGCCGACCCGAGCAGCTTGCCCTGCAGGGTCCGGGCGCGGCCGGAGGCGCCGCCGATCATCTCCCAGACGCGCATCGCCGTCGGGACCCCGTCGTTGGTCCCGGTCAGCGACCGGCCGCCCTGCGCCAGGCTGAAGATCAGGTCGTAGACGGGGGCGTGCACCTGCTCGTAGTCGTGCGGTGAGGTTCGTACGCCGGTCGGCCGCCCGGCGAGCCGGTCGACGGTGGCGACCGTGAGCCGCTCGATCGTCGGCATCGTCACGTGGCTGTCGAGGTAGTGGCCGTGAGTCGCGTAGACGTCGTCGCGGACCCAGATCCCGGGATAGCGGACATCGAGCTTCGCGTCGCCGAGCCAGCCCTCGATCGACCGCACGGCGGGATGGGGGGTGTCGACGTGCTCGTCCAGCTCGGTGGGCCGCTCCTCGTCCCGCGAGCGCTCGAGCCACGGTCCGAGCAGCCGGTGGTCGTGGTTGCCGGGGACGATCACCACCTCGCGCCCGGCGAACGCCTTCCCGATCGCCTCGAAGAAGGGACGGGCGTCTGGACAGGGAGACGCCGAGCGGCAGGTCGCGCAGCTCGATGACGTCGCCGAGCAGGACGAGCCGGTCGACGTCGGCGGTCGCCTCGATCAGGCGCTCCACGATCGGCTTGCGGCGCAGCACGTCGGCGCCCGCGCCGGAGCCGAGGTGGAGGTCTGAGATGAGCGCCGTGCTCGCCATCGGCGGGCATCCTCGCACCCTCGCCGCCCCTCCCGGCCGCGAGTAGACTCGGACGCGGGAATGGAGAGCCTGACGTCAAGCGGCCCGGCGGCCGCGAGCACGAACGGAGCCGGCATCGCGGTCGAGAACCCGGCGACCGGCGAGACCCTGGCCCACGTCCCCGAGATGCAGCCCCGAGCGGGTGGCCGAGCTGGTCGCGGCGGCGCGGCTCGCGCAGCCCGGCTGGGCGGATGCCGGCTTCGAGGAGCGCGGCCGGATCCTGATGGCGGCGCGGGCCTGGATGGTCGCCAACGGCGAGCGTGTGGTGAGCACGATCTGCGCCGAGACGGGACGGCCCGCCGACGAGACGCAGTTCGCCGAGCTCTCCTACGGGATCAGCGCCCTCGAGTTCTGGGCGAAGAACGCATCCACGTTCCTCGCCGACGAGGACGTCGAGACGGCCTCCCCCTTCGTCCGCGGCGGCCGGCGGCTGAAGGTCCGCTACGCGCCCGTCGGGGTCGTCGGCGTGATCGGCCCCTGGAACTACCCCCTCAACAACTCGTTCGGCGACTGCATCCCGGCGCTGGCGGCCGGCAACGCGGTCGTCCTCAAGCCCTCCGAGGTCACGCCGCTCACCTCGCTGCTGATGGCGGAGATGATGAGCGAGGTCGGGCTGCCCGCTGACGTCTTCGCGGTCGCGACCGGCCGCGGGGAGACCGGCGCCGCCCTCGTCGACCTGGTCGACTTCGTCATGTTCACCGGCTCGGTCAAGACCGGCAAGGCGGTGATGAAGCAGGCCGCCGACTCGCTCACGCCGGTCAGCCTCGAGCTCGGCGGCAAGGACCCGATGATCGTGCTGGCCGACGCCGACCTGGAGCGGGCGGCCAACGCGGCGGCCTCCTACGGGCTCAACAACTCCGGTCAGGTCTGCATCTCGGTGGAGCGCATCTACGTCGAGGACGCGGTTCACGACGAGTTCGTCGACCGGCTGACCTCGAAGGTCGAGGCGCTGCGGCAGGGCCCGCCCGGGGAGCCGGGCTCGGTCGACGTCGGGGCGATCATCTTCCCGCCGCAGCTCGAGCTGATCGACGCCCACGTCCGCGACGCGGTCGAGCGGGGCGCCGAGGTTCGCGTCGGCGGCCGGGTGGGGGAGGGGCCGGGGCGCTTCTACGAGCCGACCGTGCTGACCGGGGTCGACCACTCGATGCTGTGCATGACCGAGGAGACCTTCGGCCCGACCCTGCCGGTGATGCGGGTCGACGACGCCGAGCAGGCGGTCGAGCTCGCCAACGACGGCCGCTACGGGCTGCAGGCGTCGGTCTGGACGCGCGACACCGAGCGCGGCGAGGCCCTCGCCCGGCGGATCGAGTCCGGCGTCGCCTGCGTGAACGACGCGCAGCTCAACTACGCGGCGATCGAGCTGCCGATGGGCGGCTGGAAGGAGTCAGGGCTCGGCTCCCGCCACGGCGCGGACGGGATCCGCAAGTACGCCAAGCGCCAGTCGATCCTCGTCACCCCCGGCTACGCGCCCTCGCGCGAGCTGCACATGTTTCCCTACATCGGCGAGGTCACCACGCAGGTCGGCGAGGCCCTCACCGCCCTCGCCTCCAGCACCCTGTTCAACGACGCGCAGCGGGCGACGCTGGCGGTCCTCTGCGACACCTGGGTCCCCAGCCTGCCGCGGCCGACCGACGGGGGAGGGGACCCGACCGGCTTCTGGGCCCGATCGGCGAGCGACTACGGGATCCCCGCGGCGGTCGAGATCGCCCTGCTCCAGTCGGGCATCCCCGAGGAGCAGGTGCTCGGCCTGCGCGGCCTCCTCGACGGGCTCGCCGCGAGCGGCATGTCGGCGAGCACGCCGCAGGAGGGGCGGGAGGCGATCGTCCATGCGTTCGGCGAGGACCCCGAGGCCTCGGTCGGGATGGATGCGCTGCGCGGCATCTGCCTGACCCTCCACTACGCGTTGCCCGACCTCGGCACCGGGATCAACCCGAACTGGCCGGCCATGGGGTACCCGGGACCGCAGGCGCTGCCGAAGCCCGCCGACCAGGTCGAGCGGCCGATCCGGCCGATCGTGCCCGAGGGCGAGTCGCTCACGCTCGAGGCCGACGTCGTCATCGTCGGCTCCGGCGCCGGGGGCGGCGTGATCGCCGGCGAGCTGGCGGAGCGCGGCAAGAGGGTCTGCGTGCTCGAGATGGGCGGCTACCACGACGAGTCGGAGTTCAACGGCCTCGAGCTCTGGGCGTACCAGAACCTCTTCCTCAACCAGGGGCCGTTCCCCACCGCCGAGGGGCAGGTCTCGGTCCAGGCGGGGTCGTCGCTGGGCGGAGGGACGGTGCTCAACTGGACCAACTGCCTGCGCACGACCGACCATGTCCGCGGCGAGTGGGCCGGCGAGCACGGGCTCGAGGGGCTAGACGGCCCCGACTACGACGCGCACATGGATGCGGTCTGGGCGCGGCTCGGCGTCAACGACGACTGCAGCGACCTGAACGGACCGCACTCGCGGCTGCGTGAGGGCTGCGAGGCTCGCGGCCTCGACTTTCGCCTGACCACCCGCAACACCGATCCCGCCGCCTACGACCCGGTCACCGCCGGTTACATGGGCTTCGGCGACCAGTCGGGGTCCAAGCGCTCGACCCAGAAGACCTACCTCGCCGACGCTGCCGCGCGCGACGCCGACTTCCTCATCCATTGCCGCGTCGAGCGGATCCTGGTCGAGGACGGGCGCGCCGCCGGGGTCGAGGCCTCCTACGCCGATCCCGAGGGCCGCACCGCTCGGGTGACGGTTCGCGCCTCGACCGTGGTGGTCGCCTGCGGCTCGATCGAGTCGCCGGCGCTGCTGCTGCGCTCCGGCATCGGCGGGCCGGCGGTGGGCGACCACCTCCACCTGCATCCGACGAGCGCCGTCGCCGGCATCTACGAGGAGCCGCAGAACCCCTGGTGGGGGCCGCCCCAGGCTGGTCTCTCCCATGCCTTCGATGATCTCGATGACGGCTACGGCTTCCTGCTCGAGTGCCCGCAGCACACGACTGGGCTGACCGCGGCAGCCACTCCATGGCGCTCCGGCCTGGATCACAAGGAGCAGATGGGCAAGTTCTCCCGCGGCGCCTCGTTCATTAACGTGACCCGCGATCGCGGCCACGGGCGGGTGACGATCGACGGGGCCGGGCGGCCGGTCACCCACTACCCGCTGACCGACGAGCTCGACATTGCGCACCTGCGCCGGGGGATCGAGGAGATGATCCGCCTGCACGAGGCGGCCGGAGCGGTGGAGATGCAGGCCCTGAACAAGCGCACACCGGTCTGGCGCCGCGGCGACGACCTCGAGGGGTTCATCTCGACCGTGGCGGGGCTGTCGATGGCCCCACGCGAGATCGGGCTGTTCAGCGCCCACCAGATGGGCACCTGCCGGATGGGCGCCGACCCGGCCACGTCGGTAGCCGGCCCCCGCGGCGAGCTGCACGACACGCCCGGGGTCTGGATCGGCGACGCGAGCGCGTTCCCGACCGCCTCGGGGACCAACCCGATGTTCACGGTGATGGCGCTGGCGCGCCGCACCGCCCACGCGATCGCGTCCGAGCTGCAGGACCGGTTGGACGGACCGCTTGACCGGCCCCTCTACGCGCTCGGACGCTTCGCGGCCACGCCACGGGCGACTGGTGATCGGCGTCTGGGTCGTGCTTGCCGTCGGCCTCGTCGCTCATCGCGCGGCGATCGCTCGGCAAGCCGACCGAGCGACGACCTGACGATTCCCGGGCAGCGACTCGACCCACGCGACCGACCTGCTCGACGCGAAGCTGCCGAGCCAGGCCAACGGGATCGGTCCCGATCGCGCTGCAGGTCGACCGAGCGGCCGCCTCGACCAGGGCGCCAACAAGACAGGCGGTCAAGGAGACCGTCAAGGCGCTACAAGCGGCGACCCGCGCGTCCGCGCGGTCGTCCAGCCCGCTCAGCGAGGAGGGCGCCGACCAGCTCACCAAGGACGGCAAGATCGGCTACATCACGCTCGACCTCGACGACGGGCCGGGCGACCTCGACGAGGAGGAGGCCGACGAGCTCATCGCCGCTCGCCGAGCCGGCCGAGCGCGCCGGGATCGAGGTCGCCGCCGGCGCCTACCTCGGCCAGGAGGTCTCGAAGCCCGCGACCGAGTCGAGCGAGGCTGATCGGGCTCGCCGTCGCGATCGTCGTGCTCGCTGTTCGCCTTCGGGACCGCTCGTCGCGATGCCGCTGCCGATCCTCACGGCGATCTTCGGCCTCGGCGTCGGGCCTCAGCCTCGATCGGGCTGCTCGGCCACGTGATCTCCGTTCCCATCGATCGCGCCGACGCTCGGGACGATGCTCGGGCTCGGCGTCGGCATCGACTACGCGCTCTTCATCGTCACCCGCCACCGCGGCTTCCTCGCACGACGGGCATCGACGTCGAGGAGTCGGTCGGCGCGCGCCGACCGCGACCTCCGGTGGCGCCGTCCTCTTCGCCGGCAGCACCGTCGTCATCGCGCTGCTCTCCCTGCTACTTCGGCGGGATCCCGCTCGTCCGCGCGCTCGGCTATTCGGCGGCGATCGTCGTGGCGGTCGCCGTCGTCGCGGCGCTCACCCTGCTGCCGGCGATCCTCGGCCTGCTCGGCGAGCGGATCAACGCGCTGCAGCTCCCGTTCGGCCGGCACCCACGACGACGACCAGCCCGCACGGCTGGGCGCGCTGGGCGCGCGGCGTCGGCACGCGACCCGTGGCCGGCGGCGATCGTCCGGCGCTCGCTGATCCTCGTCGCGCTGGCGCTCCCGCTGCTCGACATCACGCCTCGGCCAGCCCGACAACGGCGCAGCTGCCCGACGGACACCGCAGACGCGCCAGTCCTACGACATCGCTCAGCGAAGGGCTTCGGCGCCGGGCACCAACGGGCCCGCTGCTCGTCTCGGTCGAGCTCGACCCGCCGGCGAAGCCGAACACGAAGAAGCTCGAACAAGGTCGAGGCCAGCAGAAGCAGCAGCAGCAGCAGGCAGCAGGCAGCAGGGAGCAGTACGAGCAGCAGGAGGCGCCGAGCAGGCCGCCGAGGCGGGCGAGCCGGCCGCCGCCGCGAGCCGCAGCCGGCCCGAGCCGACCGCCAAGCAGCAGCAGGAGCAGACGCAGCAGAAGGCAGTTCCTCGAAGTCGACGGCGAGCGACCCGCGCCTCGTCAAGCTCGAGCAACCAGATCGCGCAAGGACCACGGACGTCGACGTCGGTCTCGCCGCCGGCGGTCAACAAGCGACGGCACGCGCCGCGGTCTTCAACGTCACCCCGACGTCCGCGCCCGTCGTCCGAGCGCGACGGAGGACCTCGTCAACCGACCTCCGCGACGACGTCATCCCCGACGCGCTGAGGGCACGCGGGCACGACGGCCTACGTCGGCGGCTCGACCGCCGCCTACATCGACCTCGCCGACCGGATCGCGGAGAAGCTCCCGCTGGTCATCGCGATCGTCGTCGGCGCTCAGCTTCCTGCTGCTGATGATCGCCTTCCGCTCGATCCTCGTGCCGCTCACCGCCGGGCTGATGAACCTGCTCTCGGTCGCCGCCTCCTACGGCGTCCTCGTCGCTCGTCTTCGAGAAGGGCTGCGGGCTCGAGCTGATCGGCCTCGACCACGACGATCCCGATCGTCTCGCTTCGTGCCGCTGCTGATGTTCGCGATCCTCTTCGGGCTCTCGATGGACTACCAGGTGTTCCTGCTGACGCCAGATCCAGGAGCGCTTCAAGGCCGGCGTCGGCAACCACGACGCCGTCGTCGAGGGCCTCGCCGGCACGCGCGCGGGTGATCACCTCGGCGGCGCTGATCATGGTCGCCGTCTTCGCCAGCTTCATCCTCAACGGCGACCCGACCGTCAAGCAGTTCGGCGTCGGCCTCGCGGTCGCCGTCGCCATCGACGCGACGATCGTCCGCTGCCTGCTCGTGCCCGCGGTGATGGTCGCTCCTCGGCAAGCGCGAACTGGTGGTTCCCGGGCTGGCTCGAGCGGCAGCATGCCGCACGTCGGCGATCGAGGGCGAGGAGTTCTTCGAGGAGCTCGACGCGAAGAGCGACCGCACCCGGGCCAGCCGGCGCAGGCGTGATGGCGGAGACGAGAAGGCGAAGCCGGCGGCGAAGAGCAAGGCCAAGGCGAAGCCCGAGCCGAAGGCGAAGCCGAAGCGGCCAAGCCGAAGGCCGGGGCGAAGCGCGCCAAGCCGAAGAAGCTGACCGTCGCGGTCACCGGCCCGACCGGCGACATCGGGATCGCGGCGCTGCGGGCACTCGACGACTCGCCGAAGGTCGGCAAGGTGATCGGAATGGCCCGCCGCCCATTCGACCCCGCCGCCCACGGGCTGAGCGACAAGGTCGTCTACCAGCAGGGCGACGTGCTCGATCGCGAGTCGGTCGACGCCCTGGTCAAGGGCGCGGACGTGGTCATGCACCTCGCCTTCATCCTGATCGGCGACCCCGATGAGGCGCAGCGGGTCAACCTGCGCGGCAGCCGCAACGTGTTCGAGGCCGCGGTCGACGCGAAGGCGAAGCGGCTCGTCTACACCTCGTCGGTCGCCGCCTACGGGTTCCACGCCGACAATCCGCAGCCGCTCACCGAGGACGTCCCGACCCGCGGCAGCGACGCCTTCTACTACTCGGCCCACAAGGCGGAGCTCGAGGAGGTCCTCGACGACGTGCTCGAGGGCAGCAAGGTCGAGGCCTACGTCTTCCGGCCCTGCATCGTGGCCGGGGCGGGCGCGATCACGCTGATCGAGACGATGGTCGGGATGCTGCCTCTCTACGGGCAGCTTCGCCTGGCGCGCCGGGTCCTCGACCAGGTCCCGTTCCTCGGGCCGGTCCTGCCCGACCCCGGGGTCGACTTCCAGCTCGTCCACACCGACGACGTCGCCTCTGCCCTGCTCGCTGCCGTCGAGGGCGCCGGCGAGCCCGGCCGCTACAACCTCGCCGGGCCCGGCTCGATGAGCGTCTCGCGGATGGCGCGGGCGCTGAGCTGGTGGTCGGTGCCGATCCCGGGGCCGACGGTGGCCGTGCTCGACGAGATCCTCTCGAAGCTGCCCGGCCTGCCGGCCGAGGCGGCCTGGCTCACCGCGTTCCGCCTGCCGGTCCTGATGGACACCCGCAAGGCCCGCGACGAGCTCGGCTGGGAGCCGAAGTGGGACGCCGAGTCGACCCTGCGCGAGACGATCGCCGGCGCGCGGGTGGCCGGCGAGCTCTAGGCCTAAGCGGCCTTGCTCGACGCCGAGCTGGGCTTCTCGCCCGGTCCCGGTAGCCAGCGCTCGCCCAGGGGGGCGGCGGTGACGCCGTGGACGAGGATCGAGATCGCCACGCAGGCGAATGTGGTCCAGACGATCAGCTGGGCGTCCTCGGCGGCCAGCTCGGTCGCGCTGGCCACGAGCGCCGCGTAGTAGATCGAGCCGATCCCGCGGACTCCGAACCAGGCCACGAAGAGCCGCTCCCGACCCGGAATCGCCGAGCCGATCAGGGAGATCCCGACCGCAAGCGGCCTGATCACGAGCAGCAGCAGCGGCACGAGCAGCCACCCCGAGACGCCGGGAACACCGAGCCCCGCCACCGAGAGCATGCTGCCGAAGGTCAGGATCACGGCGAGCTCGCCGAGCTTCTCGACGACCTCCGCGCCCTCGTGGACCTTGGCGTGCTGCTCGTGGGAGCGCTCGTAGCGGCGGAAGGCGAGACCGCCGGCGAACGCGGCGAGGAAGCCGTAGGCACCCGCCGTCTCCGCCAGGCCGTAGATCAGCAGCACCGTCGGGATCGCGAGCCAGCCGTCGAACCGCTCGGCCAGCAGGCGCCGGTCGCGCAGCCGCACCGCGAGCGCTGCGGTGCAGAACCCGACGACGGCGCCGATCCCGACCCCGGCGGCGATCGCGTAGAGGACGTCGGCGAGGAGCCATTCGCCCAGCCACTCGCCGCTGGCGCCGGGGGCGATCATGAACAGGCCGGCGAAGAGGAACGGGAGCGCCAGGCCGTCGTTGAGCCCGGCCTCGCCCGTCACCGAGAAGTTCGGCTCGTGCTCGTCCTCGTCCCCGGGCGGCCCGACCCCGATGTCGCCGGCCAGGACCGGGTCGGTGGGGGCGAGGACGGCGCCGAGCACCACCGCCGCGCCGAAGGTCAGGCCCATCGCCGCATGGCCGAACAAGGCCACCGCCGGCGATCGTCAGGGGCATCGCCACGATCAGGAGCCGCCCGACTCCGGCCCAGGCGAGGCGGGTGAACGGGCGGTCCAGCTTCAGACCGGTGCCGAACAGGGCGATGATCACCGCGAGCTCGCTCAGCCTCGCGAGCAGCTCGGCGTCGTCGATCGGATGGATCCAGGCCAGGTCGAGGAGCTCGACCGCAAGCGCGGCCACGAGGCCCAGGCCGAGGTAGATGATGCTGGCCGAGAAGGCGCGCTCGTGCTGGTGGGAGAGGGCGCCGATCGCCGCGAACAACGCGATCGCGCAGAAGGCGAGTCCAACCGGATAGAGGTCGGCGAAGGAGAAGCCGCGCTCGGCGGCCAGGATGAGGTGCTCGGTCGTCACGAGCGGGAGATCGTCGCAGGCACGCCTCCCGCCTGGCTGGCGCGGAGAGCATAAAGTTGGGCGGCTCAGGCCGGGACCGTCTCGAACTGCGACATGAGGCCGTGGTCCTCGTGGTCGAGCATGTGGCAGTGGATCACGTACTTGCCGGTGTAGTCGCTGAACTTGCCGGCGAAGACGATCTCCTCGTTCGGCCCGACGTAGAACGTGTCCTTCAGGCACCGCTCGAAGGCGGGCGGCCGCTTCCCGTTGCGCGAGAGCAGGTACCACGAGGTGTGGTGCGGGTGGATCAGGTGGGGGACGCGGGTGTCGTTGATCACGCGCCAGGTCTCGACCGTGCCGAGCTTCGGCTGCGCGTCCGCATAGCTGGGTCGAAGGTGCGGCCGTTGAACAGCCACGGGGGCGCGAGCCCTGAGCCGACCGTGATCCGCCAGTCGTGCTGGGGCTCCGCGGCCGCCTCGGCGACCCAGTCGGGCAGCGGCCGCAGCTCCGCCGGGATCGACGCCGGGTCCTTCACCCGCCGGCCCACGCGGAACTCCATCAGCGGCCCGTCCCAGGTCTTCGCGCCCTCGCTGATTCGGGCCGCCGGGCCGGCGGACGCTGCGCAGCTGGACGTCGCGATGGGCGACGTCGGCGAAGTCGACGAGCAGGTCGACCCGCTCGCCCGGCCCGATGATCACCTCGCGCCGCCCGAGCGGCGCCGGCATCAGCCCGCCCTCGGTGCCGATCTGGGTGAAGCGCACGCCCTTGGTGAAGGCGAGGTTGTAGCTGCGGAAGTTCGACGCGTTGAGCACCCGCAGCCGGTGCGGCAGCCCTCGACGCGGTGGTGGGGGAGGAGGGCGCCGTTGACGAGCACGTAGCGGCCGGTCACCCCGTCGAAGGGAGCGTGGCCGCCGAAGGGATGGGTGAGCTGGTTCTTCGCGTTGAACGACCGGTCGGCGACCAGCAGCGGGATCTCGCGGCGACCCCGGGGCAGGGGCAGCGCGGCCTCGACCTCGTCCTCGAGGATCCACATCCCGGCGAGCCCGTTCCAGACGTTCGGGCGCGGTCCGGTCGAGGCGGTGGTCGTGGTACCAGAGCATCGTGGCCCGCTCCGGGTTGCCGTTCTCCGTGAACTCGTAGGTGTAGCGGCGCTCCTCGCCCGGCGAGATCAGCAGGTCGTTGCCGGACTCCGCCGGCTCGAGGCGCCGATCGAGGTCGCAGTACAGGGACGTCGGCTGGCTCTTCGTCAGCCCGCCGGGCTGGCCGTCGTGCTCGGGCCGGTTGTGCCCGCCGTGCAGGTGGACGGTCAGCTCGCCCGCCTTCTTGCCGAGGCGGTGCTCGAACGTCGCGTTCGTCCGCTGCCCCGAGGGCCGGCGGATCGTCGGCCCGGGGAAGTCGCCGCCGTAGGTCCACATCCTCGTCGGGCGCCCCGGCAGGATCGGGATCTCCGCCTCCACCATCGGCAGGTGCAGGTCGGCGCCGTCGAGCACCCGCGGGATCGGCAGCGCGGCGCGGAACGGCTTCGGCTTCGCCGCCCGGTCGCGGCGGCGACGAACGGACTCGTCCGGCGCAGCAGCGAGGCGCGCCGAGCGCGACGGCGCCCCCGGCGGCCCCGCTGAGCAGAACCCGCCTGCTCAGACGGGCACCCCCGGCGAGCTCGGGCTCACCGGGGGTGCGGTCGACTGGATCCTCTGAGCTCAGAGGGGGCCTACTTGACCTTGACCTTGCCCTGCATGAACGGGTGGACGATGCAGAAGTAGTGGAGGGTCGTGCCGGCCTTCGCCGAGACCTCCCGCTTCGTTCGCTTGCCCTCGCTCGCCGACGAACCAGGTATCGCCCTTGTGGCCGAAGGGCTTGTCCCAGCCCTTCTCTCCTCTGTCGACGATCGGCTTGTCGACCTCGAAGGTCTCCAGGTCCACCTTGTGGGCCGCGGCGACGTTGCTGCATACCTCCAGCTTGCGGTTCTCGCAGTCCTTCATCTCCTGCTTGGTCTCAGGCATCAGCTTCTTCTTGACAAGGGTGAAGGTGTGCGGGCCGACGTCCTCGGGGTTGGTCGTCGTTGACGATCTTCAGGTTCGCGCCATGCGAGACCTTCCTGGCGCCCTTGAAGAAGAGGTCCTTCCCCTCGAAGGCGATCGTGATCGTCGCCCTGCTCTGCTGGCGCGGGCCGTCGACTCGTCGGCGGATGCGCCGCTCGTGGCGAAGGCGGCCACGCCGACGGCCGTGGCGGCTGCGAGCGCTCCCGCGCGCCCGATCTTTCCTGCTCTCATTGCCTGGTTCTCCTTGTCGAATGGATTTGCGAGCGCGAAAAAATAGCCGATTGCGGACTCGGACAGTCGCTTCGCCTACGCCCGCTCGGGTGCCCGGCAGCGCTCAGCGCGGCAGCGTTCCCGAGTCGGTCTTGCCGCCCTCGAGCGCCAGCTTGCGACCGTCGGAGAACGTGATCCTGGCCGGCCCGTCGCTGCTGATCTCGTAGTCGATCGCCTTCCCGGCGAGACAGGTGCGCTTCGCGTCGATCCGCAGGGAGGCGACGCCCCGGAGGCTGCCGGTGAGGGTGGGGAGCGCTTCAGCGGCGTCCATGACGCGACGGCCTGCTCCTCGCTCGTCCACGGCAGCGGGTCGGGGCCCGCGCCGGTGGCGCTCTTCAGCTTCGGCAGGCGGCCGCCGCAGCCGGCCGTGGTCAGGTCGGCGGTGCCGTAGTCCTTGCGGCCGCCCGAGGTGCGGATCTTCGAGAGCCAGTACGCGTGGTCGTGGCGGAGCCCGTACTGGGGCGCGTCGAGGAACGGCGCGGTGCCGAACAGCACCCGCGGCGGGTTGCGGTCGAGCTCGAGGCCCTCGGAGTACTCCGCCTCCTTGCGCCAGTCGTCGAGGCCCGCGAACGTGAGGTGCTCCGCGAGCGGGGTGGAACCAGTAGCGGTAGATGTTGTCGGTGGCCGCGAAGGCGTCGCTGATCGCAACCGCCTGGTTGACGTGGACGAGCTCGTCCTCGCCGGCGTAGAGCATCGACGTCGGCACGTTGAGCAGGTTCGGGATCAGGTCGAGCGCGTTGCCGACCGCTCCGGCGGTGTAGGAGGGGAGCGCGGGGTTCCCGTTCGCGGAGTCGCCGGTGAAGCCGACCCAGTCGGTGGCGCCGGCGAACATGTCGGGGTGCAGGCTGGCGAAGCGGTAGGTCGAGTAGCCGCCCTGCGAGTAGCCGCCGGCGAACACGCGCTTGCGATCGACGTCGTAGCTGCGCAGGACGTCCTTGATCACGTCGAGCTGGTCACGCTCGGAGATGTCGGATCCCCACCCTCTGTCCCGCGGCCCTCGGGCACGACCAGGATCCGGTCCAGCCCGTCGCCGAAGCGGGCCTGCATCCCGGGCTGGCCGACGAGGCTGGCCATGTTCGCTCCCGATCCGTGGAACAGCATCTGGATGCCGTGCGGGCCGGGCTTCTTCGGCAGGTAGATGCCGTAGGGCTGGTAGCGGCCGAGGAAGTTGAAGGCCTGCTCGAACCCGAGCTGCGCGCCGCCCCCGCCGTCGCCGCGCCCGGGGACTCCGTCGTAGCTGTAGCCCTCGCCGGGCTTCAGCGTGTAATCGGAGCGGTAGACGCGCTCGTGGAATCCGCTCGAGACCTGCTGGATCCGGGTCCGGCGATGGCGCACGCGCGCCCTTGTGACGGTCTTCCCGAATCGCGTGATGTCGCCGTCGGCGAGCGCGGAGGCCTGCTCGTCCTCGAACCAGGCGCCGACCGCCGACCCCGGCGTCGTCGCGCTCTCGCCGAAGCGGCTGCGCTCGTTCACGCCACGGAAGGCGACGTTCATCACGTTGCCGTCCGCCGTCGCCGTCGCCGCCTGGACGCGCCAGCGCTTCGACTTCGGCATCGGGATGCTGCCGCGGATCGTGTTCCTGGTGACGTTGCCGCGCTTCAGGTAGGCGATCTGCTCCCAGCCGTCGCTCGAGACGTCGAGGTCGCCCCACTTGCCGCCGCCCGTGGCGCGGTCGTTGTCGGTGTCGATGGCGACCGCGAGGACGGTCGAGTCCTTCTCGTAGAGGGCGGCGAGCAGCGCCTTGACGCGCAGTCGCTTCCCGTGCGGCTTGAGCGACAGCCGGATCAGGTCCCCGGTCCCCTCCTGGCCCTCGGGGTAGAGCTCGTCCCCCGCCGTCGGCGAGAGGTTGCCGATCCGGTTCGTCAGCGGCGCGCCGGTGTCGGCGCCGTGATCGTCGAAGACGTAGTCGTTGTAGACGACCTTGCCGCGACAGAGGTTGGTCGTCCCGGCGATCCAGGAGGCGGGACGCGCGCAGGGGCCGTTGGGCTTTCCGGGCCCGGCGACGGCGGACGGGGCGGCGATCGTCGCGAGCGCCGAGGCGAGCAGGAGCGCTCCGCCGAGCGGCCGCAGCCCGCCCGATTCCCCTCGTCGTCCCCTCGGCAGCATCGTCCCTCCCGGTCGCTCGCTTGACGCGGGCCGCAGCCTAACGCGCCGCCGCTGCCACGGCGCCGGTGTGGGGGCGCCACACCCAGGGGTCCTTCCCGGGGGCCGCCACCGGCCCGATGCTGATTCGGCACACACCGACTTTGGAGGACGAACCGCACCATGAACCACATCAGGGCGATCACACTCGGCGCCGTCTCGATCAGCCTCGCCCTCGTGGGCGCCGGCTCCGCGGCGGCGGAGGACCCGTCCGAGGATGCGAAGTGCCACGGCCAGCGCGCCACCTACGTCGGCACCGGCGGCGACGACGTCGTCAGCGACGAGACGGAGGACTACGGGCGCAACCCGGTCTTCGTGATGGGCGACGGCGAGGACGAGGTCCAGATGGGACTGGGGTGGGGGGCGAGGCTCGACAGCCTGACCGTCTGCGGTGGGTCGGGTGACGACACGATCGAGATCTACCAGGGGGTCGGCTCGCACGCCGAGATCCTGCTCGACGGCGGCACCGACGACGACTTCGCCGGCAACAACGGCGACCTCCGCTACTCGGACCTCGCCCGGCTGACCCTGATCGGCAGCGCCGGCGACGACATCCTCCGGGGCGGCAACTCGAACGACTCGATCGACGGCGGTCGCGGCGGCGACGCCGAGTATGGCCTCGGCGGCATCGACAACCTGCTCGGTGGCACCGGCGGCGACCAGCTGCACGGCCAGCGCGGCAGCGACCGCATGATCGGCGGCAGCGGATCCGACGAGCTCGACGGCGACATGCCCGGCTACCCCGACGGCAAGGACTTCGCCAACGGCGGCGACGGGCGCGACGACTGCGAGGCCGAGATCAGGCGCAACTGCGAGCGCTGAGGGGCGGCACGCGGCGGTTTTGCAGGGAATCCCTGCAAAACTCCCTCGGTATTACGTTCTCGCCCTACTTGAATGGCCTCACGGCCTCTGAACATAATTCCCGCTTGCGACGCCTGACGCCGGCCCCGGACTCATGTCCGACGGGCCGTCGACGGGGAAGTGCCGGACCGTTCACGAGGTTCTCGGCATCGGGGCGTCGTCTGGAGCGCGGCAGCAGTCCGGGCAGGGAAATCGCAATCGGGGGGTCGGGGGCCGCGGCAATCACCGCGGCCCCCGACGCGACCCGCGGGAAGTCGGTGCGGGCCAGGTGACCTCGGGCCCCGACCTCGACCTGGAGCCGCAGTTGGCCGCCGACCTGGCCGAGTCGTTCGAGCGGCGCGTCGAGTGGGTCGGTCGCGAGGCGGCGGCACGCTGTCGGGTGCAGGTCGAGGAGTTCCGAGCGTTCGAGGCGCCCGAGGTCTGGGAGCAGGTGGCCAACTATGCGCGGGCGACTCGCGGCGCGGTTGCGGACGCCGTCCGGGCCAGGCGCCTCCCGACGACCTTTCCCGCCGACGAGCCCGCCGTACGCCTCGCCTATGACGGCGGGACGGCGCTGCGCTCCATGCTGCAGTCCTACCGGGTCGGCCAGGCGGTCTCCGCAGAGGCATGGCCCCAGGTCATCTCCGAGGTCGTGGAGCCGACCGACCGGGGTGCAGTCGCCACCAAGCTCGCCGCCTTTCTCTTCGCCTACGAGGACCGGCTCGTCGAATGGATCCAGACGTCGTGGGAGGGATTCTCCCGCAGTTCCGGCTCCTCACCTGTCCTACTGCAGCTGACCCGCCGGGTTCTCGAGGGCGACCTCGCGGCCGCCGGCGAACTGGAATACGACCTCGAGACCGATCACTTCGCGGCGATCGCCTGGGGCCCGGACGCCCTTCGGGAGCTGACCCGCATCGGCGTGGTCGTCGCCGGGCCGTCGCTGATCATGCGCGCCACCGAGGACCTCTTCTGGGCCTGGTACTCGCGGCGTGAATGGGGCAAGGCCCGGCTCGACGCGGACGAGGGAACCATGGGCGCGAGCTCGGGCATCGCCATCGGCGGTCCCGTGGCGGGGGTGGAGGGATTCCGCCGTGCCCACGAGGAGGCCGGCGATGCCTACGTCGTCGCCCTGCGCATCGGCCGCAACTTCGTCAGCTACGGGGAGGTCTCGATCGAGGCGCTCGCCGTCCAGAACGAGGCGGCCTCCCGGCGGTTCGTCGCACACGCCCTCGGCGACCTCGGTGCGGAGACCCGTCGCGCGGACTTGCTCCGCGCCACCCTCCGGCGCGTACTACCGACACGGCCAGAACGGGGCCGCCACCGCGCAGGAGCTCGGAGTCCACGAGCAGACGGTCGCCCGGCGGATCGTCGCCGCCGGCGAGCTCCTCGGGTCCCACCCGACCGAGTGCAGGGCGGAGGTCGAGTCGGCCTTGAGGATCAGAGAGGTGCTGAGAACCTGAGACGACCGTGGTCCTTGCGACGACTGACGCCTCGGCGATCGCAGCGACGCTCACAGCCGGCCTCGCCGCGTTGCTAAATTCCACTTAGACGTTCGGTGCCGTTCCCCCGCGGCGTCGGGCGTCTTCTTCGTGAGGGGGCCGGAGGGCTCCCGGCGAGGCTCGCTCCGCCCCTGCAAACGAGCCTCGCGCGTTGCTAGACTGCCGCCTCGCGCCGCTATCGTCTAGGGGACTAGGACGCTGGATTCTCAGTCCGGAAACCGGGGTTCGAATCCCCGTAGCGGTACTACCGAAGCCCGCTCATCGAGCGGGTTTCGCTCGTTCGAGGGCCGCGCGGCTACGTGGCCAGTCACGTTCGGGTGGGAAAGCGGTTCGCTTTCCCTACTTCGTTGCGTTGTAGGCGACCTCTCCCGCAGTTCGTTTCGAGATCGCCGTTCTCGTCGGTCAGGAAGAGCTCGATCTCGCCGTTGGTGATCTTCCTCGACTTGCGGTTGATGTCACCTCGCACTTGATATGCGTCGCTTTCCTTGCCCTCGTTGTTAAAACCGACGAAATGACGGTTCGAGTCGACATCGGTGTCTCTTGACAATGCCGCTTACCTCGTCCGCCCACTCGGAGTCGCATCCGCTTCCAACTCGAGGACTCCACCGTTTCGCGGTGACCCCTCTCTCATCGGTCGTCGATCTTCATCATGACTTCTTGGAGTTGCCATCGCCTTTGACCTTGCCTCTTCAACGTTGTCGTCTCCGCGGTCGCCACAGCGCGGGCATCAATTGCAGCATCCCTGCAGCTCAGTGCCTCCACTCAAACCTCATCGTTCCCCTCCATTTTTCCATCTCTTCATTCTCTGATTCGAAGCGACGCCGCCGTCGTCTCCCTCTTGCTTCCCTAGGCTCTAGGCGGCTACTAGGCGACGCACCTCTGAACTTGTCCTTGGCGGGGGCTCGGGTCTGGTGTTGCCCGCCGCGTCGGTCGCTCGCACCTTGAAGCGTGTGCTTACCCGCGGTCGAGGCGCTTCATCTTCGTCGGCGAGGAGCAGGCCTTCCATGGCTTCTTGTCCTTCTTGCACTCGAACGTCGAGCCGGCCTCTCGGAGGCGAACTTGAACTTGACCGCGCTCTTGGTCCGGTCTTTCTCGGCGCACCCTTGGTGATCGTGGTCTCGGTGGCTTCGTATCGGTCCCGGGCAGTGGGCACCCCCCGTTCCAGGCCGGGCCCGCTACGGCCGGGCAATCATCCTGGGCGTTGGGGGTCTCCGTCGCCGTCCGTGTCGGGAGCAGGCTCGTCGGGCGCCGACTCGGAGTAGAAGACCCCGTTGTCAGCATTGGCGATCCAGCTCGCGAAGGCGTGACCGTTATTACCTGCTGAGACCGTTGGACTCGCGACGCTTACTTGGCCCGTTGACAGGGGTACAGGAGCCGACCAGCCAGCCGAGCCCCCGGGCCCGCCGGTTGGCGGCCTTGATCACTTCGCCCACCTCATAGACGACGTAGGCGTTGCCGAGCGCGTCCATCTCCATGTCGTAGCTGGCTACAGTTTCCGTCGCGATCGTCTGAATGGGCCCCCAGGTGGAGCTTCCCGCCGCTCTGAAGACACTTCGCAGAGCGTTAGAATCGCCTGCGCCGTCCGATGGGTCGAACCAGGTGACCAGCGTGTTGCCGGCATTGTCGGTCGCGACCTCTAATTGGCTGCCGTCGGCGTCCTCGCTGACCCTGACCGCAGGAACCGTCGCATCATCGCCACCAGCTCGAGCCTTCGAAAAGTCGGCGACGAAGATTCCGCTGCCCGTCCCGTTGGAGCGGACATATACCGCTACTACCGCGCCGTCGGGCATCCGGTCCAGAGCGAGGGCGCTGGGATTGGTGAGCACGCCAGGGCTGCTGCCGCCGCTCGAGGCGATGCGATGGCCCTTAACTACTGTCCCGTCATTCTCGATCACGGCGGGTTCGATGCTCCGGGCGCCCGACCCGTTGTTGGTCTTCCAGATGACGACCGAGGAGCCGTCCGCGGCTGTGGCGATGTCCCGGTTGTAGGTCTCCGACTGGTAGGAGCTGACGTCAACGCCGGCCGACCAAACGTTGGTCCCCGCGTCGGTGAGGATGCGCCCTGCCATTTTGTGGGTACAGGCGTCACAGTTGAAGTTGCGCTCATGGAAGAGCTGGGCAGTGCCTAGGCCGTTGACCGCAACGATCGCGCCAACGATCGAGCGATCGTCCCGCGGCCCCTCGATTAGAGCAGGAGCCGAGAACGTGGGCGACGCCGATGCCTTGCTTGCCGCGTACATCGCGTCGTCGCCCGCCGCGACGATGTTGGCGCCTCGCAAGGCCAGTGCGGCGACATGGTTCCCACCGATCGAGACCGTCGGTGCCGCGAAGAGCGCGGTGCCGCCCGGCGGCGCGAGCTGCGGCACGAGCGGAGCGGAATTCGCCGGTTTGATCACGCGCGCCACGCTTCCGCCCTTGTTCCAGGCGAGCACGAGGTCGCCGAGCTCGTTTGCATCGGCAGCCAGGTTGCTCGACCACGCGTGGTGACGTCTTAAGCCTCGGTCGCGCCGTACCACGCCGCTTCCGAGCGAGGTGCGAAGAGCATCACGAGCGCCAAGGCGAGCGCGATGGGGTAGACGATGGCGGAGGCAGAATGGGGCACGGCTACCCGCACGGCATGGGACTTTCGCGGCACGCTTAACTCCTCTTCTCTTTGGCTGACTCTCAAGGTCAACAGCGTCGAGGTCATTCGTGTCCTCGCCGGCCTCGTACTCGCCTGACGCCATCAGCGCGGCAGCAACCACCAAGGTCCTGCTTCGGTTTCGAGACCCGAAAACCTGCCTGCCATCCCTGCTCCCCCCAGTTTGATCCTTTGTTATGTGCACCCTACACATCCCAGACCCGAAAGTAGGGTCGGGCCGAGCCGCTCCGTCTCCCAACAGAAATGCGCTCCATGCAAAGCAGACTCCTTTTGGGCCATCGTGTGGCGTGCCAATGTCTTCAATGCTCGAGGGAGCCTCGTGACCCAGCCGGCCGCCCGACTCGTGGGCATCAACCACGTCGCCCTGGAGGTCGACGACCTCGACGAGGCCATCGCCTTCTACCGGCGGCTGTTCGGGTTCGAGCTGCGCGGACGCCTCGGGGACTCGATGGCGTTCATCGACGCCGGTGATCAGTTCATCGCCCTGTCGGTGCCGCGCCGGCAGCCGCCGGACGAGGACCGCCACTTCGGTCTCGTCGTCGACGACAAGCAGGCGGTCCGCGAGGCCCTCGAGGCCAACGGCATCGAGATCCTGCCCGGCCGCGGCCTCGACTTCCGCGATCCCTTCGGCAACCGGATCGAGATCGTCGAGTACGCCGACATCCAGATGATCAAGAGCGATGCCGCCCTCCGCGCCGTCGGCGTCACCGACGGCTCGAAGACGCCCGAGGCTCAGGCGGAGCTACGCGAGAAGGGGCTCGAGCCCTAGGCGCAGAGCCGCTCGAACTCGTCGTCCGACAGCTCGAGGTCGACGGCCGCGAGGTTCTCCCGCAGGTGCTCGAGCGACAGCGTCCCCGGGATCGGCGCGATCGCCGGCGAGCGCCTGAGCAGCCACGCGATCTTGACCGCGTTCGCGCTCACGCCATGTGCCGAGGCGATCTCGTCGACGGCCCTGCCGCCCCCGCGCAGGGGAAAGAACGGGACGTAGGCGATGCCCTCGCTGGCGCAGAGGTCGACGGCGTCGTCCTCCTGCTGATCGAGGTTGAACTCGTTCTGGACCGCGGCGATCTCGACGACGTCGCGGGCCGTGCCGATCTCGCCGATCGAGACGTCCGAGATGCCGATGTTCCGCAGCTTCCCCGCATCGCGGAGCTCGGCGAGCAGGCCGAGGGTCTCCTCGAGAGGGGTCTCCGGATCGATCCGATGCAGATAGAAGAGATCGATCGAGTCGGTCCCCAGCGACTCGAGGCTCTGATCGATCTCCTCCCGCAGGCGACCGAGCCCGCCGCCGTTGTAGCCGCCCTTGGTCGCGACGGTGAGGTGATCGGGGAAGGGGCGAGCGCCGCTCCGATCGTGCGCTCGCTCTCACCCCCCGTATATAGGTGCGCGGTATCGATGTGATCGAGCCCGGCGGCGACGGCCTCCTTCAGGAATGAGCGATTCTCGGCGGTGTTGGTGAGGCGGTTCGTGCCGAGCCCCACTCGGCCGACCTCCTGGGCTCCGAGCTTCATGCGGAGGACCTACCCAGGCCCGCCCTCGGCAAGCAGGCGGAGGATCTCCGTCCGCTGAAAGGATGCAGCCATCGCCGAGCCGACCGCCAACGACGACGACCTCGCCGAGCTGCTGCGGCGCCGCGCGCTCACCGAGGACGCCGCGCGGCCCGATGCGGTCGCCAAGCGCCATGATCGCGGCGGCCGGACCGCGCGCGAGAACATCGCCGACCTCATCGATCCCGGCTCCTGGGTCGAGTACGGGCGCTTCGCGATCGCCGCGCAGCGCCAGCGCCGCGACCTCGATGACCTGATCGCAGCCACGCCCGGCGACGGCCTGCTCGCCGGGACGGCCCGCATCGACGGCCGGCCCTGTGCGGTGCTCGCCTACGACTACACCGTGCTGGCGGGGACGCAGGGCGCGCTCGGCCACGACAAGAAGGACCGGCTGTTCGAGCTGATCGAGCGGATGCGCCTGCCGGTCGTCTTCTTCGCCGAGGGCGGCGGCGGGCGCCCGGGCGACACCGACGTCCCGGTCGTCTCGGCGCTGCACGTGCGCGCGTTCGCCCTCTGGGCCGGCCTCTCGGGGAAGGTGCCGCGGATCGCGATCGTCCATGGCCGCTGCTTCGCCGGCAACGCGGTGATCGCCGGGTGCGCCGACCTGATCGTCGCCACCGAGAACGCCTCGCTCGGCATGGGGGGCCCGGCGATGATCGCCGGCGGCGGGCTCGGCGACGTCCACCCCGACGAGGTCGGGCCGATGTCGATGCAGGAGCCCAACGGCGTCGTCGACCTGGTCGTCGCCGACGAGGCCGAGGCCGTCGTCGCGGCGAAGGAGCTGCTCGGGTACTTCACGCTGCCGGGCGCCGAGTTCACCGCTCCCGACCAGACGGCGCTGCGGGACCTGCTGCCCGAGAGCCCCCGGCGCGCCTACGACGTCGTCCCGGTGATCGAGGGCCTCGCCGACGTCGACTCGGTCACCGTGCTGCGGCCAGCGCTTCGCCCCGGAGATGGTCACGGCGCTCGCACGGATCGAGGGCCGCCCGGTGGGCGTCATCGCCAACAACACGAAGCACTACGCCGGCACGATCACCGCCGCGTCCTCCGACAAGGCGGCGCGCTTCCTGCAGCTCTGCGAGGCGTTCGGCCTGCCGGTGATCTCCCTCGTCGACACGCCGGGCTTCATCGTCGGGCCCGATCAGGAGGCGACCGCGCTCGTCCGCCACACGTCGCGCCTGCTGATCGCCGGGGCGGCGCTGAGCGTTCCCCTGATCGGCGTGGTGCTGCGCCGTGCGTACGGCCTCGGCGCGCAGGCGATGTTCGGGGGAAGCCTGCACGAGCCGCTGCTCACCGTCGCCTGGCCGGGGGCCCACCTCGGCCCGATGGGCCTCGAGGGAGCGGTCCGCCTGGCGCTGCGCAAGGAGCTCGAGGCGATCGAGGACGAGGACGAGCGGGAGGGCGCGTCCGCGACCTCACCGCGGCGGCCCAGGAGAACGCGCGGGCGATCAACGCGGCGCAGCTCTTCGAGCTCGACGACGTGATCGACCCGGCGGAGACCCGCGGCCTGATCGCCGCGACCCTCGCCGCGGCCGGGACGCCCCGGCCGAGCAACCGGACGGTCGACGCCTGGTGAGCGAATCGAGGCCACCGATCAGCGAGCGCGAGGTCCGCGATGCGCTCCGGCGGGTCCTGCCCAACACGCACCTGCCGACGCCCCCGGGCCACCTGACGATCAACCGCGAGGCGGTCCTCGACGAGGTCGGCGTCGAAACGGGGGAGGAGGCGGAGCTCGTCGATCGCCTGCTCGCCGAGCGCGGCGTCGAGGTTCTCCCGGTCGAGCGGACCCGGTCGCTGACCCTCGGGGCGGAGGCGGCGCTGAAGCCGGGTCCCGCGCCGACGCTCTTCTACGTCGTGCCGGAGGAACTGGTCGGGCGCTGAACGTCGGGTGTTCGACGCGGTCTCGGCGGCGAACGAGCGGGCGAAGACCTCGCCGAGCCTCGCCCCGGCGGCGTCGGCGTCGATGCGGCCGGCGATCACCTCGGTCATCGTCCCCATCGCCAGGCCGTTGATGCAGCTGAGGATCCACTGGATCGGCATCGAGGCCGGAACCTCGCCGCGCTCCTGCGCCTCCGTCAGGTAGGCCCGGAGCGGATCGGTCGGGTCGGTCGTGCTCTCCGCGATCACCTCGTCGCCGACGCTCCGCAGGCCGTCGAGGAACTGGAAGCGCCGGCCGATGCCGACGAAGGCGGGGCCGAGGGCGCGCAGGATCTCGGCGACCGACGCGTCGCGCGACAGCACCTCGATGGTCGCCTCGCGCGCCTCACCGACGACCCGCTCGAACAGCGCTCGGACCAGCTCCTCACGGCTGGCGAAGTGGCGATAGACGGTCGTGCGGCCGAGCCCCGAGTGCTCGGCGATGGCGCCCATCGTCGCGGTCGGCTGCTCCGAGAGGAGCTCCAGGGACGCGTCGATCACCGCCTCGCGATTGCGGCGTGCGTCCTCCCGTGTCCCTTTGTGTGCGGATGTCACTTGATCTGACTCTAAACGGGTCTGTAGTGTTCCGTTTCTGGCGCTCGGTGCCTATCCCCCGAGGCACCGGGCGCCTCCTACTTCCTCCGTCGTCCACCACCGTCGCCGCTCTTCAGCCTGCCGGCGGCCCGTGGCTCCCCCGAAGCATGACGATCAGGACGACTTCTTGCCGCCCTTGCGTCCGCCCTTGCGCTGGCCTTCCTTGCTGCCGCCGCCGGATCCGCCGCCGGAGTCGCCCCCGCCGGAGTTCTTGCCGCCCCGCTTCGAAGCGCCCTCCGAGTTGGCGATCTTGGCGGCGCGCTCCTTGCTCATGCCCTTCTTCTTCAGGCCCTCGTACTGCTTGTCGTTCTTGACGCTCGGGCCGTGATCCTTTGCCATGGTCCCCTCCTGTCGGATCGTGGTCTCGTCGGGGGTTTTCCCGCAGAGGGGGCACCGGAAACGCCCCGCGGCTCAGGCTCCGCCCACCCTGGCGGCGAGATCCTCGAGGCCGGGCCACTCGTAGCTGGGCCTGGTCGGGCGGCTGGTCATGTCGGGATCGCCCGGCGGCAGCGAGGCCAGTGACTCGGCGACGCCCGGCTCGGCCAGCTGGGCTGCCGTCGTCTCCCGCGCCACGGCGATCACCTCGTTGCGGTTGCGGCTCTTCATCAGGTTCACGCCCATCGTGTCGAGGTCCCGGTCGGTCGGCTGGATCAGGACGACGTCGGTGCCCTCCGCCCGCAGCCGCTTGGCCTCCGAGCCGAGCCGCCGGCCGCTGGCCTTGCTGAAGAGCAGGCCGAAGGCGGCCAGCCGGG
The DNA here is from genome assembly GCA_963839535.1 of uncultured Solirubrobacterales bacterium. Classification (GTDB taxonomy): domain Bacteria; phylum Actinomycetota; class Thermoleophilia; order Solirubrobacterales; family 70-9; genus RHKX01. The sequence continues at coordinate 73,521 of CAWIVF010000010.1, read as the reverse complement.
TTCAGGGCCCGCACGGGATGCAGCGAGGAGGTCGGGTTGAAGCAGATCACGAGGTCGAGGTCACGGCCCCGCAGGACGTCCAGGTTCGAGGTGGACCAGATCCCGCCGTCGACGTAGAGGCGGCCGCCGATCCGGACGGGCCGGTAGAAGCCGGGGATCGCGCAGGAGGCGGCGACGGCGTCCTCGAGCTGCGCCCGCGGTGCGCCCGCGCGGCCGAAGCAGACGCGACGCCCGGTCGCGTAGTCGCAGGCGACGACCCAGTGGTTCGGGTGCGGCGTCCAGCCGCCGGGCACGACGCTGCGGATGATCTCGCGCAGCGGCTCGCTCGAGACGATCCCGCGCGGCGCCCAGCCGCTGACCAGTCCGGCCGGCGTGTGCCGGTGGGGCCTGAGCAGGCTGCGGGCGATCAGCGAGGGCGAGCCGGGGAAGATCGGCAGGGCGCCCGGCTCCCGCTTGAAGACGGCGCCGCCGGAGCGGTCCTGGTCGGCGGCCGCGCGGCCGCGCGCGTCGTACATGCCCTCGAACGTCTCACCCGCCGAGTGGGCCACCATGAACCACGGGGGAAGGCCGGCGGCGAGGAGCGATCCGATCATCGACCCGGCGGAGGTGCCGACGATGTAGTCGGCGGTGGCGGGGTCCCAGCCCGTCTCCTCGGCGATCGCGGCGAGGGCGCCCGTGAGCCAGGCGCCGCCCTGGACGCCCCCTGCCCCCAAGACAAGCCCAACCCGCATGCGGGCGCAATGATCGCAGCCGTGGCGGCCGAGTCGCTAGATTCTCCGGTCCCGCGGCTGTGGCGGAACTGGTAGACGCGCGGCGTTCAGGTCGCCGTGTTCGAAAGGACGTGGGGGTTCGACTCCCTCCAGCCGCACTGGACCTGTGCCCGCTCGCTCACCCGGCCGAGCCGAGCGACTCCACCGGCGAGCCGGCCGGGCCGCGCTCGACCGCCGCGCCGCCCAGCGGCAGGGTGAGCAGGAACGCCACGCAGGCGCAGATCGCGATCGAGGCTCCCGCGGCGAGGTCCGCGTAGAAGCTCAGGTAGAGGCCGGCCACGCCGGAGCCGACCGCGATCGCGGCGGCCGCGATCAGGGCGGTGGAGAGGCGGTGGGTGAGCCGCAGCGCCGCGGCGGCCGGCGCGACCACGATCGCGACCACCAGCAGGTTGCCGAGCGCCTGGACCGCGATCAGGGTCGTCAGGGCGAGCAGCGCCAGCAGCGCGAGTCCGGCGCGGCCCGGGTCGGCGCCGAGGTTGCGGGCGGTGGCCGGATCGAAGGCGGCGAGCGCCAGCGGCCTGAACCCGGCGAGGAGGCCGGCGCCGAGGAGCAGCGCCAGCGCCGCGGAGGCGGCCAGATCCTCGCCCGTCACGCTGAGCGGATCGCCGAAGAGGATCTCGCCGAGTCGCAGCGGCGCCTCCGGCGAGAGGGCGAGCAGGGTGCCGAGCCCGAAGAGCGAGGTGATCGTCACGGCGACCGCGACGTCGGCGCTGACCGCCCGCTGCCGGGTCGCGGCGGCGATGCAGACGGCGGCGACGGCCAGGCCCGCGGCGGCGCCGAGCCCGAGCGGGGCGCCGATCAGCGCGGCGACGACGAGTCCCGGGAGCATCGAGTGAGCGAGGGACTCGGCGGCGTAGCTCTGCCGGTAGAGGACCACCCAGACGCCGAGCGGCCCGCAGACGGAGCCGAGCAGCACCAGCTCGAGCAGCGCCCGCTGGCCGATGCCCTGGCTGAACGGGTCGATCAGGGTTTCGATCACGTGACCGCCGCCTCAGCCGTGGTGGTGGTGCTGGACGACGACGGCCTGGGCGCCGTCGGGGAGGACGATCAGCTCGCCGCCGTAGGTGTCCCGCAGGACCGCCGCGCTCAGCGCTTCGGCGGGAGGCCCGAACGCGATCTGCGATCGGTTCAGGCAGAGGACGAGGTCGAACGACCGCGCCTGCTCGATGTCATGGGTCGAGACGAGCACCACGTGCCCCTCGTCGCGGAGCTCGCCGAGGATCCGCAGGATCTGCTCGCCGGCGGGCCGGTCGACGCCGCTCAGTGGCTCGTCGAGCAGGAGCACGCGCGACCCCTGGGCCAGCGCGCGAGCGATCAGGACGCGCTGCCGCTGCCCACCCGAGAGCTCGCCGAAGCGGGTGGATCCGCGATCGGCCAGCCCGACGCGATCGAGGGCCGCCGCCGCCGTCCGGCGCTGGTCGCGGCCGATCCGCCGGTACCAGGGGACGGTGGGGTAGGTGCCCATCAGGACCACGTCGAGCGCGCTCACCGGGAAGTCGAGGCTCGCCCGCTCCGTCTGGGGGACGTAGGCGACCGCGCCGGCGACGTCGACCTCGCCCTCACGGTGCGGGATCTGGCCGAGCAGGGCGCGGAAGAGGGTGGTCTTGCCGCCGCCGTTCGGCCCGAGCACCGCCACGGTGCGGGCGGCCGGCACCTCGAAGCTCAGGCCCGTGAGGGCCGGGTCGCCGGCGCCGTAGCCGGCGCTCAGCCCCCTCACCCGCAGGGGCGGCGATGACGCCTCGGCGCTCATGCCGCGCTCCCGCGCGGGCGGAGCGTCATGACCAGCGAGCGGCAGGTGAGGCCGAGCGCGAACGCCGCTCCCCCGAGGACGGCGATCGCCGCTCCGGGAGGCACGTCGAGCTCGTATGCCAGCAGCAGGCCCCCGATCCCGAGGGCGAGCGCGATCGCCGCCGCGCCGAGCTCGAGCTCGGCGACGCTGCGCGCGAAGAGCCTGGCGATCGCGGCCGGCACGATCAGCAGGCCGCCGACGAGAAGGGCCCCGATCGCGTCGAGCGAGGCGACGACCGCGACGGTGATCGAGCCGACGAGAAGCCAGTCGGCGAGGCGCGGGTCGATCCCGCCGACCGCGCTCGTCGCCGGGTCGAAGCCCGCGGCGATCCATGCGCGCCGGGCGATCGCGGCGGCGAGCAGCGCCGCCGCCAGGGCCGCGGCCGTTCCCGCCAGCTCGGCGTCGCCGACCGCGAGCAGCGAGCCGAAGAGGAGCTGATCGACGCCGGCCCCGGACTCGAAGACGTCGCTGGCGAGGACGATCCCGACGGCGAGGGCGAGCACGAGGAGCAGGGCGGTGGCCGCGTCGTAGGCGAGCCCGCGCCGCCGCGCCAGGCGCTCGAGCAGCCCGGCGAACCCGGCGCCGACGCCGAGCGCGGCCAACGCGGGGGGGATCCCGGCCGGCCCGGCGACCACCAGGCCGGGGAAGGCCGCCGCGCCCACGCCGTGGGTGAAGAAGGCGAGGCGGCGCAGGACGATCTGCGCTCCGAGCACGCCCGCGAGCGGTGCGAGGAGCACCACCTCGAGGGCCGCGCGCTGCATGAAGGGGAGCTGGAAGGGGTCGAGCAAGGTGGCGATTGACGGCTGGAGGTCCCGGGCTAAACTGAGATCGATTACCAATTATCCACAATACTGAGAACGGTTATCTCCGAGATCACGCCATGCCCTCGAGTCACAACGACGTAGCGAGCCCACCCGCGGCCGAGTGGATCGAGCACGCCGAGGCGGCGCTGCGCACCGCCGGTTACCGGGCCAGCGCGCCCCGCTCCGCCGTCCTCGGGCTGATCGCGCGCCAGGAGTGCGTGCTGACGGCGCGGGAGATCGCCGACTCACTTCGTGACGACGGGCGCGGCGTCGGGGTCGCCACCGTCTACCGGACGCTCGAGTTGCTCGAGGGCCTGCGGCTGGTCCAGCGACTCGACGTCGGCGATGCCTCGGCGCGGTACGAGCCCGCGCTGCCCGGCGGCGAGCATCACCACCATCACCTCGTCTGCGACGAGTGCGGCCTCGTCACTCCGTTCGAGGACTCCCGCCTCGAGCGTGCGATCGACGACCTCGGCCGGCGGCTCGACTACTCGGTCGGCGACCACGACGTGATCCTCCGGGGGAGCTGCCCGAATTGCACCGAGGGCGCGAAGGCGGCCTGAGGCCGGACGTCAGGAACCCGGCACGGCGATCGAGCAGGCCTGCTCGCCGCCGGTGAAGCCGTCGACGAGGGTCTCGGTGTTGGCCGCGAGGGAGCCGAGGTAGGTCGCGCCGGCCGTTCCCTCCGAGCCGAGGGCGTCGGCCCAGAGCTCGTCGCCGACCGTCGCGCCCGCCTCCTCGGCGATCACCTCCTCGAGCTCCGGCGAGATGCCCGCCTCGGGGAAGATCGTCCGCACGCCGGTCGAGCGGATCGTGTCGACGAGCTCCGCGGTCTCGCCGGCTGACGCCTGCGCCTGGGTGGTCAGGGCGGGGATCGCCGCCCCGATCACCTCGATCCCGTAGCGCGCCGCGTAGGCGCCGAGCGCGTCGTGGCTCGTCACGAGGCGCCGCTCCGAGGCCGGGACCCGCTCCATGCAGCCGGCGATCCGCGAGTCCAGCTCGCGGAGCCGCTTCACGTAGGCCGCGGCGTTGCGGGCGTAGACCTCCTCGCCGGCGGGGTCGACGGCGATCAGCTCGTCGCGGATCGCCTCGGCCGCCGCGATCCCGTTGCGCGGGTCCTGCCACCAGTGGGGATCGTCGGTCCCGATCTCGTCGAGGAGCGTCAGCACGGGGGCGTCGGAGCCGGAGCTCTCGATCAGCTGCTCCAGCCAGAGGTCGGGGTCGCCGCCGGAGCGGAGGATCAGATCCGACTCGGCGAGGGACTCGGCGTCGCTCGGCCGCGGCTCGTAGTCGTGCGGGATCGGAGTTGGGGGTGAGGATCCCGGCCACCTGCGCTCGGTCCCCGGCGACGTTGCGCGCGATGTCGGCGAGCTGAGTCGTGCTCGCGGTGACGGCCACGCCCGCGCCCGAGCCGTCGTCGCGCCCGCACCCGGCGAGGGCCAGGAGAGTCGCCGCCAGCGCCAGGGCCGAACCGAACCTGAGAATGATTCCCACGAAGCGATGATAGACCGGCGCCCGGGCCGAGGCCGGCGAGGGACGCGCCTAGGAGCTGCCGTTGCCGGCGCGGAAGCGCTCGGCGGAGCCGCCGGCCTCCACAGCCGCGTCGATGCGCCGCAGCGCATGGACGTAGGCCGCGACGCGCAACGGCACGTCCAGGTCCTCGGCGATCGACCAGATCCGGTCGGTCTCGGTCTCCATCCGCTCGCGCAGCTTCTCCCGGACCTCGTCGGCGCTCCAGTAGAGACCGGCGCGGTTCTGGACCCACTCGAAGTAGGAAACGGTCACGCCGCCGGCGTTGACGAGGATGTCGGGGAGGATCGTGACGCCGCGCTCGATCAGCTTCTCGTCGGCGGCGGGCGCCACCGGGCCATTGGCGAGCTCGACGATCACGCGCGCCTTCACGTCATCGACGTTGTCCTCGTTGATCGCGCCCTCGAGCGCCGAGGGGATGAGCAGGTCGACGTCGAGCGCGAGCAGCTCCTCGCCGTCGATCTCGCTCACCTCGCCGGAGAGTGCCTCGCCCTCGAGCTTGCCCTCCTCTCGCTTGCGCTTCGCGATCGGGGCGATGTCGAGCCCCTCCGGCGCATGCAGCGCGGTCTGGGAGTCGGAGACGGCGACGACCTTCATCCCGGCCTCGGCGAGGCGCTCGGCGATCGCCGCTCCGGCGTTGCCGAAGCCCTGGACGGCGACGGTGGTCTCCTCGTTCTCCTTCGGCAGCTCGTCGTCGGCCTCGCGCAGCCGCGGCAGGAGCTGCTCGATCACCTGGGCGCCGCCGTCGGCGGTGGCGGTGGCGCGTCCCTCGCTGCCGCCCATCGCCATCGGCTTGCCGGTGAAGGCCGCCGGCTCGCGCGTCCGGCTGATCTTGGAGTACTGATCCGTCATCCAGCCGAGCACCAGCTCGTTCGTGTAGACGTCGGGGGCGGGGATGTCGACGTCGGGGCCGATGAAGTCGGCGATCGCATCGACGTAGCCGCGCGCGAGTCGCTCCAGCTCGAACAGCGAGAGCTCCTTCGGGTCGACCGTGACCCCGCCCTTGGCGCCGCCGAAGGGCAGCCCGAGCGCGGCGCACTTGAACGTCATCCAGAAGGCGAGCGACTGGATCTCGTCGATGTTGACCTGGGGGTGGAAGCGGATGCCGCCCTTGGTCGGGCCGCGGGTCTCGTCGTAGCGGACGCGGTAGCCGGCGAAGGTCCGCAGCGAGCCGTCGTCCATGCGGACCGGGATCGAGACCTTGAGCGCGGACTTCGGCAGCCGCAGGCGCTCGAGCGTGTCGGCGGAGACCCCCGCGTGCTCGAACGCGGCGTCGAGAACCCGCTGGGCGCCGCCGAACAGGGAGCCGTTCGCCGTCGCGGCGATCGAGTCGGCGATCGAGTCGCCGCCGGAGCTTTCGTCACTCGCGGGGATCGCGCGATGCTACCCGGGCGCCTGATTGGGCCACCGCTGCCGCGCCCGAATCGGATAGCTTCCATGGCGACCGACCGGGAGGAAAGAACGACGTGGACCCCAGCCAGCTCAAGCGCTTCTCACTGTTCAAGGACGTCGACGAGGCGAAGCTGAGCAAGATCGCCCCATTCACGATGCTCGTCGAGTTCCCCGAGGGGAAGACGATCATCCAGGAGGGCGGCTACTCGAACGACTTCTACGCGATCGACGACGGCACCGTCCGCGTCGAGCGGGCCGGCGAGAAGATCGCCGATCTCGGACCCGGCGACATCTTCGGCGAGCAGGGCCTGCTCGAGAAGCAGGAGCGCTCCGCCTCGGTCGTCGCGACCTCCTCGGTGCGCGCGCTGAAGATCGAGCACTGGGAGCTGCCGCGGATGCGCAAGTCGATGCCCGAGGTCGTCTCGCAGCTCCGGAAGACCGTCGAGGAGCGCTCCAACTAGGAGCCCCCGGGACCCGGCCTGCTCCGGTAGGCTGGCCCGCAGTTAGTCCATAGGTCGGTGGTCAGGGAAGTCCGGTGTGAAACCGGCGCGGTCCCGCCACTGTGACCGGGTGTGGGCGTCGCATGACGTGAGTCGAGCCACTGGGATCCGTCGAGGGTCCTGGGAAGGCGCGGAGCCAGTCCCGGAAGCCAGGAGACCTGCCTCCGGCCAGCCGTTATCAACCCTCGAGGAAAGGGTGGCTCATGTCCACACCCCATTCGCGCCTGCGCGCCGTCGTCCCGACAATCCTGGGCGCCTGCCTGCTGGCAATCTCCATGGTCTCCTCCGCGGAGGCCGCATCCGATGACGTTCCCGCCGGCCTCCGGGTCGTCGATCCGAAGGGCGACACGCTCGCCGAGCAGACCCAGTACACGGGCGCCGTCAAGATCAAGACCGATCCGCAGGCCGACTGCTTCGGTCCCGGCACCGGCGGTTCCGGCGATCCGGTCCGGCTCGAGACGCCGAACGCCCTCGGCCTGGTCGCCGACGGCGGCACCGCGACGAAGACGCTGAAGCCGCTCTCGATCAGCGACCACTTCGACTTCGGGATCGCGCTCTGCGGGATCGGCGAGGCCGTCGCGCCGGACACCGGCTACTGGTACCTGAAGAAGAACCACACCGGGACCACCACCGGCGGCGATCAGACCCCGGTGAAGCGCGGCGACGAGATCCTCTGGTTCCTGATCGAGGACTTCAACGACCCGGCCCCCGACGAGCTCTCGCTGATCGCCCCGTCGAAGGCGTCGGCCGGTGAGGAGATCACGGTCAAGGTCGTCTCCTACGCCGACGACGGCACGCGCAGCCCGGCGGAGGGCGCCAAGGTCGCCGGCGCGGCGAAGCCGACCGATGCCGACGGTGAGACCACCGTCACCGCCAACGGCGACCTGCTCGAGCTGAGCGCTCGGCGGAAGGGCTCGATCCCCTCGAACACGAAGGTGATCTGCACGCTCGCGCCGCGCGATTGCCCGCCCGGCTACGCGGCGAAGATCGGCGGCACCCCCGGTGCGGACCGAATCGTCGCCAGCCGCAGGGCCGAGACGATCGTCGCCGGTGGCGGCGACGACAAGATCGACGCCAGCCGGGGACGCAATCCCGACGCGATCTCCTGCGGCGCCGGCAAGGACGTCGTCACGCTCGGCAAGAAGCAGCGGAACACGAAGACCGCCGCCTCCTGCGAGCGCATCGTCCGCAGCTGATCCGATGAGCCGGCGCGCAGCCGCCCTCGCCGCGATGGTGCTCTCGTGCACCGTCGCGGCGGGCGGCTGCGGCATCGGCCCCGGCGAGGCCGACGAGGGCACCGCCACCCTGCGGGTCACGCACGACTTCGGGGCCGAGGAGATCGCGAGCGGGACGCTCGAGGATCCGACCCCATCCGACACCGTCGTCCGGTTCCTCGACGAGGTCGCCGAGATCGAGACGAGCTACGGGGGCAACTTCGTCGACTCGATCGACGGCGTGGAGGGCAGCACGAACGACGGCGGGCGCAACGACTGGTTCTTCTTCGTCAACGGCTCCTACTCCGACGTCGGCGCGGGGGAGACCGAGGTCAGTCCGGGCGATCGCATCTGGTGGGACTACCGCAGCTGGCAGGAGGCGTACTTCGTTCCCGCCGTCGTCGGCTCGTGGCCGGCTCCCTTCGCCGGGCGCGAGGGAGGGGAGCAGCCCGGGGTGGTCGTCGAGTGCCTCACGGACGAGGAGATCTGCGACGACGCCGCCGAGCGTCTGCGGGACGCCGGGGCCGACCCCCGGGTCGAGACGGTGCCCGAGCCGCGCTCCCATCCCGATGAGCTGCGCGTCCTGATCGGCCCGTGGGAGCGGCTGCGCGCGGACCCCGCAGCCGCTCTGCTCGAGGCCGGGCCCTCGACCAGCGGCGTCTACGCCCGGGTCGAGCGCTGTGCCGGCGCCTGGACGCTCTCCGCGCTCGGCTCGGACGCCCAGCCTCGCCTCGAGCTGGAGGCGACCGGCTTCGTCGCCGCCGTCCGCCGGGCGGAGGATGAGCCGACCTGGGTCGTCGCCGGCACCGACGACGAGTCGGTCGGCGACGCCGTGTCCCTGCTCGACGAGGAGACGCTGCAGGACCGCTACGCCGTCGCCGTCGGCGGGGACGGAGAGCCGCAGCCGCTGCCCACCGCCGACGACCTCCCGGTCGGACTCGGCGAGGAGAGCTGCGGATGAGGGCCGCCCTCGCCTACGCGCCGAGGCCCGGCCCCCTCGGACGGGCCCGGCCGTGGATCGCGGCCGCCTACCTCGCTCCGCTCGCCGTCATCGCCTTCGCCTTCTCGAGCCCGATCGTCCTCGCCGCCGCCGGCGTCGCCGCCATCGGCGCGGGGATCGCATCGGGCGCCGGCCCGAGCCTGCGCGGCCCGCTGCGCTGGTCGATCGCCCTCGCCGTGATGGTCGTCCTCGTCAACGGCCTCGTCTCCCAGCGGGGCGGCACGATCCTGCTGCGCGGCGGGGAGCTGCCGGTGCTCGGGCGAATCGACGTCAGCGCCGAGGCCCTTGCCGAGGGCGGCGTCCTCGCCCTCCGGATCGTCGTCGCGATCCTCGTCTTCGCGGTCTGGTCGGCCTGCGTCGACCCCGACCGGGTTCTGCGTGCGATCCGCCCGTTCGCGGCGCGCTCCGCCCTGACCGCGACGCTGATCGCCCGGCTCGTGCCCCTCGCCGCGGCCGACGGGGCCCGGCTGAGCGAGGCCGGCCGGCTGCGCGGTCCCGCCGCGGCGCCGCTCGGCCGCGCCGCGATCGCCCGGCGACTGGTCGCGGGCTCGCTGGACCGGTCCGTGGAGATCGCCTCCACGCTGGAGCTCCGCGGCTACGGCCTGGGGATCCGCTCGCGCCTGCCGAGACATGCGCGCGAGCCGGGGGAGGGGTCGCTCCTGCTGGCCGGCGTCTCCGTCTCGGTCCTCTCGATCTGGGCTGCGCTCGAGGGCCTCGGCGGCTTCGACGCCTACCCCTCGATCGTCATCGGCCACGGGCTGGGGACGGTCGGGTTCGCCCTGGCGATTCCGGCGCTGACCATGCTGCCGTTCCTCGGTGGCATCCTTCGTTCCATGAGCGGTCGTGCGCGTCCCCGATCGATCGGGGGCCGAACGTGATCCAGGGAGGACCGGCGCTCTCGATCCGGGGGCTCGACTACCGCTATCCCGGCGCTGAGGAGTGCGCGCTGAGCGGTCTCGACCTCGAGGTCGAGCCGGGCGAGTTCGTCGTCCTCGCCGGCCGCTCCGGCTCGGGCAAGAGCACCCTGCTGCGGGCGGCATGCGGCCTGGTGCCGCACTTCCACGGCGGCGAGTTCGCCGGCGACGTGCGGGTCGCGGGCACGTCGACCCGCGACGCGGGCCCGGCCCAGCTTGCGGCCTCCGTGGGCTTCGTCAGCCAGGAGGCCGACACGCAGGTGGTCTCGACCACGGTCCGCGCCGAGCTCGAGCTCCCGATGGAGCTGCGCGGGGCCGACGGGATCGAGGCGGCGCGCGCGGTCGAGGAGGCGGCGCTCGCGCTCGGGATCGAGCCGCTGCTCGACCGGACCACGGACTCCCTCTCCGGCGGTGAGCTGCAGCGGGTCGCGCTCGGCGCCGCCCTCGTCACCGGCCCGCCCCTGCTTCTCCTCGACGAGCCGACCTCCCAGCTCGACCCGGTCGCCGGTGACGAGCTGATCTCGCTGCTGCGCCGCCTCAACGAGGAGTGGGGGGTGACGATCCTGCTCGGCGAGCACCGGCTGGAGCGCTGCCTCGCCGCGGCCGATCGCGTTCTCGCGCTCGAGGCCGGCCGCCTGATCTACGACGGGCCGGTGAGCGAGTTCGGCCGGGCCGCGCTCGAGCGGGCGCCCGCCCTCGTGACTCCGGTGATGCGCCTCTTCGACCTCGCCGGCATCGAGGGGAGCCCGGTGACCGTGAAGGCCGCGCGGGCGGCGCTGGAGCGCGCGCGGCTGCAGCCCGGGCCCGCGATCGAGGAGGCCGCTCCGGAGGAGCCCGCGGGAGACCCGGTCCTGCGCTGCCGCAGGCTGCGGGTCGAGCTCGAGGCGAGCGACGCCATCCGGCCGGTGCTCCGCGGGATCGACCTCGAGGTCCGCGCCGGCGAGCGGGTCGCGCTGATGGGTCCCAACGGGGCCGGCAAGAGCACGCTGCTGCGGACCTGCGCCGGCATCCTCGAGCCCGAGAGGGGATCGATCGAGGCGCCCGGGGGATGCGCGCTGCTCGGGCAGCGGCCGGACGACTACCTCGTCCGCGAGCGAGTCGCCGACGAGCTGCCCGGTGCGGACGGACGCGCTGCGCTGGAGGCGGTCGGCCTGACCGTCGACCCCGAGACCGATCCCCGCGACCTCTCCGGCGGTGAGCGCCAGCGCCTCGCCCTCGCGATCGCCATGGCCGGGCGCGGCGCGGGCGGGCGGCCCAGCGGGCTGATCTGCCTCGACGAGCCGACCCGCGGGCTCGACCGGGAGCGCAAGGACGACCTCGCCGAGTGGATCGACGAGCTCGCGTCCGCCGGCGCGGGACTCCTCGTCGCCACCCACGACGTCGAGTTCGCCGCGAGCTTCGCGACCCGCGTGCTCCTGCTCGCCCGCGGCCGGCTGATCGCGGCGGGAACGCCGCGCGAGGTTCTCGGCGGCGGCTGGTACTTCGCCACGGAGACCGCCCGGGTCACCGGGGGCAGGGCGGTGGTTCCCGAGCAGGGTGCCGAGCTGTTGCGCGGGACCGCGCCGTCGGGAGCGCTCGCATGACCTGGCAGGCGGCGGTGCTCGTGATCCTGGCGCTCGTCATCGTCGGCGGCTTCGCCTGGTTCGAGCGGACGCGCCCGTCGGCGCGGATCGTCGCTGCGGTGGCGGCGCTGGCGGCGCTCGGGGTGGCCGGGCGGGTCGCGTTCGCGCCGATCCCGAACGTCGTCGCGACCACCGACGTCGCGCTCCTCGCCGGCTACACGCTCGGCGGCGCGCCCGGCTTCGTCGTCGGCGCGCTCTCCGGGCTCGTCTCCAACTTCTGGCTCGGGCAGGGCCCCTGGACGCCGTGGCAGATGGCCGGCTGGGGCATGGTCGGGATCGCCGGCGCGCTCCTGGCGCGGGCGGGCGGAAGGCGCCTCGGCCGTTGGGGACTCGCCGCGGTCGGCGCTCTGGCAGGCTTGGGGTATGGCGCGCTGCTCGATCTCTCGGTCATGGTCAACTTCGGCGGCGAGCAGTCCCTCGACCGCTACCTGGCGCTGTCCGCCCGCGGCATCCCGTTCAACCTCGCGCACGCGGCGGGGAACGCCGCGCTGATGGCCGCCGCGGGACCGGCGCTGGTCCGCATGCTCGACCGCTACCGGGAGCGCTTCGAGGTCCGCTGGAGCGAGGTCCCGCTCGCCCGCGCGGCCGCCGCCGTGGCGCTTGCTCTCTGCCGTCGCGCTGCCCCTGCTCTCACCGCCGCCGGGCGAGGCCGCCAAGGACAGCTCCGGCCCCCGGGCCTGGCTGATGGACGCGCAGAACGAGGACGGCGGCTTCGGGACCGCGCCGGGGGAGGGGTCGAGCGTGGGCATGACCGGCTGGGCGATGCTCGGCCTGGAGGCTGCCGGCCTCAATCCCGCCGACCTTCCGGTCGGCGGACGCACCCCGATCGTCTACCTGCGCGGCCACGTCGATGCGATCACCACGACCGCGGACCTGGAGCGGACGATCCTGGCGCTCGAGGGCGCCGGAGTCGATTCGCGTGACTTCGCGGGCCGCGACCTCGTCGCCCAGCTCCGCGACCGGCAGGCGAAGGACGGGTCCTTCGAGCATCAGGTCAACCTGACCGCGTTCGCGATCCTCGCCCAGCGGGCGGCGGGCGTTCCGGGGGACAACTTCGGCAAGGCCGCCGCCTGGCTGCGCGCGAACCAGAACGGCAACGGGGGCTGGGGCTCCCTGCGCCAGCGCCGAGAGCGAGCCGGACAGCACCGGGTCGGTTCTCCAGGCGCTCGCCGTCAGCCCCGGCGGGGACGACGAGGTCGAGCGCGGCGGGCGCTGGCTCGGTCGCTCCCAGCACGGCGACGGCGGCTGGTCGCTGACCCGCGGCGCCGAATCGAACACGCAGTCGACCGCCTGGGCGATCCAGGGGCTGGTCGCCGCGGGCCGCAACCCGGCGAACGTGGACACCAAGGGCAACAGCGGCCTGGACTTCCTCGCCCGCCGGCAGGCGGCCGACGGCCACTACGCCTACTCGGCGGGCAGTGACCAGACGCCGGTCTGGGCGACCGCCCAGGGGCTGACGGCCACCAATCGCGAGCCGTTCCCGATCAGTCCCGTCAAGCGGAAGCCCGTCCCGGAGGAGGACGACGGCTCCGGCGGCAGCACGCCGTCCTCGACGGTCCCGAGCGGCGGGTACGGCGGGTACGACTCCGCCTACGACTACGACCCCGGGCCGATCGGCGGCATCGGCGGCGGGGGCGGAGGGCTCGGCGCCGCCAAGTTCGGCGCCGGCCCCGACAAGGCCGTGTCGAAGAAGGCGAAGAAGGGCAAGGGCGGGGGGCCGCCGATGCAGTCGATCCCGCCGAAGCCGAGGCGCGGCGAGGCTGCCGGCCTGACGACCGATGCCGCGCCGGCGGCGATCATCAGCGACCCCTCGGGACACGAGGCCCCCTCGACGGCGGTTCTGCTGGCCGCCCTCGGCCTCCTCGCCGCGGCGCTCGCGGCCGGATTGGTTCTGGTACCGCGACCGGCTTCCCTGAGCCCGGTGCCCGGGTGCCCTCCGGGCGCCGCTACGCTGGCCGCGATGGAGCTCCATGATGCGATCAGGACCCGGCGGACGCACAAGGCCTACCGGCCTGAGCCGCTGGAGCGCGCGATCCTCGACGAGCTCTTCGAGCTCGCCAACTTCGCTCCGAATCACCATCTGACCCAGCCCTGGCGGTTCCGGGTCATCGGCCCGGAGCGCACTCGTGCGGCTCAAGGAGGCGGCCGGCCCCGAGGCGGCCGTGAAGCTCGACCGGGCGCCGACGCTCGTCGTCTGCTCGGCCGTCCGCAGCGACGATCCGACGACCGACGAGGAGGATCTCCTGGCGACCGCGTGCGCCGCCTACATCGTTCTCCTCGCCGCCCACGACCGTGGCCTGGCGAGCTACTGGCGGACCCCGGGCGTGATGCGGACGTCCGCCGGCCGCGACGCGGTCGGCCTGCCCGACCGCGAGCGGTTCGTCGGCATGCTCTACCTGGGCCGGCCCGTGCAGGAGCAGCGCCCGCCGGAGCGGCAGCCGGCACTCGATACCGTCACCTACCTGGACTGATGCGGTGAGCCCCCGGACGCAGACCGAGATCGGATGATCGCCCGCGAGCGAGCGCTCGAGGAGCTCGTCGCCGAGCCCTTCGACGTCGTGGTCATCGGCGGCGGCGTGACCGGGGCGGGGGTTGCGCTCGACGCCGCCTCCCGCGGCTACTCGACCGCGATCGTCGAGCGGGCCGACTGGGCGATCGGCACGTCGAGCCGCTCCTCGAAGATGGTCCACGGCGGCCTGCGGTACCTGCAGAACCTCGACCTCGGGCTGGTCCGCGAGGCACTGCTCGAGCGGCAGCTGATGGTCCATCTCGCGCCGCATCTGGTCTACCCGACGCCGTATCTGGTGCCGACGCTCGGCGACGACCGCCGCGACTTCAAGATCGGCATCGGGCTCAACATGTACGACGTGATGGCGACCACGCGGGTCGGCAAGAGCCGCCGCCAGCGCCCGCCGCGGCACAGCCGCGAGCGCGAGACCCAGAGCGCGGAGCCGCCGCCCGAGTCGCTGGGCGCCCGACCGGCACCGGACGATCCCCGGCTCCGAGCTCGCCGAGCTGATCCCGGCGCTGGAGCCGCGCGACCCGAAGTCCGGGTACCTCTTCTACGACTGCCAGACCGACGACGTCCGCCTCGTGCTGACGATCCTCGGCGAGGCCGAGCGCTTCGGCGCGGTGATGGCGAACCGGCTCGAGGTCACCTCGCTGCTCGAGCGGAACGGGCGCGCCGAGGGGGTCGTCTGCCGCTGCGCCGAGACCGGCGCCGACGTCGAGATCCAGGCGGCGAACGTGATCAACGCGACCGGGCGTGTGGGCGGACCGGATCAGGCCGGGGAGATCCATCGACGAGGCGGAGGTGCCGCGGATCGCGCCGTCGCGAGGGACCCACGTGACGCTGCCGCTGGAGAAGCTGCCGCTCAACGGCGCCGCCTGCATCGTCCCGGCGGGCAACGGGCGCACGATCTTCGTCCTGCCCTGGTACGGCCGCGTCCTCGTCGGGACGACCGACAACGACTACGACGGCGACATCGACCACGTCCAGCCCGGGGGCGACGACGTCGACTACCTGCTGAACGCGGTCAACGAGTACTTCGGCACGTCGATCGACCGCGGCGACCTGACCGGCGCCTACGCCGGGGTCCGCCCGCTGATCTCGACCGGCGACCCGAAGAAGTCGGTCGACATCTCGCGGCGCGCGGAGCTCTACGAGACGTCCTCGGGGATGCTGACCATCACCGGCGGCAAGCTGACCACCTGGCGGCGGATGGCGAAGCTCGTCGTCGACCGGGTGGCGCTGCGCGAGGAGCGGGAGCTGCCCTGCCGGACCGCCGACGTCCCGCTCGGGATGGCCGCCGGGGAGGCCGCGCTCGAGCCGCCCGACGGGGTCGACCGCGATGCGCTCCCCGACGGCTATGCCGAGCAGCTCGCCTTCCGCTACGGCCATGCCGCCCGCGACGTCCTCGCGATCGCGGCGGAGCGGCCGGAGCTCGCCGAGCCGATCGTCGAGGGCCGTCCCGACCTGCTCGCCGAGGTGGTCCTCGCTGCCCGGCTCGAGCAGGCGCGAAGCCTCCCCGACGTGCTGCTGCGCCGCACGCGGCTCGCGCTCGTGGCCGCGCCGCAGCTGCGCACGGCCGAGTCCGTGCTGCCCGCCGCGCGCGCCCTCGGCGCCGAGCTCGGCTGGGACGAGGCGGCGATCCGCGAGGCGGCGGAGGCCTGGCCCGCGGAGCTCGCGGCCGAGGGGGCCGACCCGGCCGCCGTCACCGCCTGAGCGGGAGCTCGACCGGCCCGCCTATATCCTTCCCCGCCCATGCCCGCCCTCGAGACACGCCACCTCGCCGATCTGCACGCGCTCGCCGCCGAGCTCGGCATCGAGCGCTACCGGCTGCTGGCCCGCGACGAGCTCGCCGCGGCGATCCTCGAGAAGGACCCGAGCGCCGGCGAGGGCGGGGAGGAGCCGACCGGCTCCAGCGGAGCCCGCGAGGAGTCCGCCGCCGCCGAATCCGCCGAGGCCGAGCGCGAGGAGTCGGGTGACCGCCCGGCCCGCAGTCGCCGCCGGTCGCGCCGCGGCGGGGGAAACGGAGCTTCGAGGGAGGGCGCCGACGACGACTCCGGCGCCGATGACGAGCCCGAGGACGAGGGCACGCCGGTCAAGGGCGTCCTCGACATCACGCCCCGCGGCCACGGCTTCATCCGCCTCAGCGGCCTCGAGGCCGCCGACGAGGACGTCTACGTCTCGCCTTCGCAGATCCGCCGCTGTGAGATGCAGCGCGGTGACGAGGTCGCCGGCCCGGCCCGCCAGCCCGCGCCGCGGCGAGCGCTACCCCGCCCTGATCCACGTCGACACGATCAACGGCGTCGAGCCGGGCGGCGATCGCACGCGCCTGGCCGATGCCACCCCCGTGCACCCGTCGCGCCGGATCGAGCTCGCCCCGCCGGAGGGCGCAGGCGAGAACGAGTCCGCCGCGCTGCGGGCCTTCGACCTGCTCTGCGCCGCCCGCCCACGGCCAGCGGATCCTGATCAAGGCCGCCGCCGGCTCCGGCCGCACCACGCTCCTGCGCTCGATCGCCGCGCCCCTTGCGGCCCGCGATGACCTCGAGCTCGTCGTCCTGCTGGTCGACGAGCGGCCCGAGGAGGTCGCCGACTGGCGCGAGGCCGCGCCCGGCGCCGAGCTCGCGATCGCCACCGCCGACATGCGCCCCGGTGAGCAGCTGCGGCTCGTCGAGCTCGCGATCGGCCACGCCACCCGCCGCGCCGAGTCCGGTGCCGACGTGGTCCTGCTGGTCGACTCGATCTCCCGGATCGCCGTCGCGGCGGACGATCCCGGGCGGGTCAAGCCGCTCTTCGGGGCCGGCCGCGAGACCGCCGAGGAGGGCCTCGGAGCACTGACGGTCATCGCCACCGCGCTGACCGACGGCGAGGACGAGGGCGGCGTCGAGGAGGCACTCGAGACCACCGAGAGCGCCCTGCTGGTTCTCGACCGCGAGCTCTCCGCCGCCGGGGTCTTCCCCGCGATCAACGTCGCCGCCTGCCGGATCTCCGGCGAGGAGCACCTTCGCGCCGAGCCCGAGCTCGCTGCAATCCGCGCCCTGCGCGCCGAGCTCGCCAAGCTGCCGCCCGCCGAGGCCGCCGCCGAGCTGCGCAAGCGGATCGAGGGGTCGGCCGACAACGCCGCGCTCCTCTCCTCGCCAGCCGCCTGACGGTGGCGCTGGTCGCAGGCTTCGTCGCCTTCGTCCTGCTCGACTCACCCTGGGGAGCGATCGCCCTCGCCGTCGGCGCGGTCATGGAGGTGGGGGAGGCCTACTTCTGGACCCGCTACCTGGCCCGGATCCGGGTGCGCACCGGGATCGAGGGCCTGGTCGGCGAGCGCGGCGAGGTGATCGCGGCCTGCGATCCGCTCGGGCAGGTGCGCGTGCGCGGCGAGATCTGGGCCGCGACCAGCGACCCGGCCGCCGCCGTCGGCGAGAGCATCCGGGTGACCGCGGTGGAGGGGCTGACCGTGCGGGTCGAGCCGGCTCCGCCGCGCGGATCAGCGGAGGAGTGAGGCCGCGCCGCTAGCGGCGGTAGGCGAGCTCGCCCCAGGACGGCTCGCGCGAGAGCTCGATCGGCTCCCGGTCGCGATCCGGCTGGACGTAGCCGAAGGTGTTGGTGCGGTCGTCGAAGACGACGTCGAGCTCGCCCTCCTTGACCCGCTGGTCGAGCCAGGCGCCGCGGAAGACGAGGCGGCGGATCCAGTGGACGAGGCTGCGCTGCGAGCCGGTGACCAGCTCGCCCCAGTTCTGGTTGACGTGCTCGCCGAGCTCCGATGCCGACTCGCGGATCTCGCCGGTGACGGCCAGCTCGACGAGGTCGTGGAGCTCCTCCGGACCGAGGCCCGGATGCGTGAAGTCGAGCTTCACCGCGGCCTGCTCCACACGCTGGGCGAAGTCCGATTCGTTGAAGGCAAAGCGGAGCTCCCCGTATTCCAGGACGTAGTCGGAGCCCGACTCGTAGTTGCCTCTGCGTGTAGCTCTTTCCATGATTGAGACCCGTTGACGGGGTCTCCGTCGCGGGTTGCCCATGTTCACGAACGGCCCGTCGTCACGCACCCCCTCACCCCTTCTCTGAACGGGCACTTGCAACCAAACGGGCCGGGAGGAATGCCCGCGGCGATGTCGACGGCTAGGGCGCGGCGGCGGGCGGCGGGATTCGGAGGCTCGTGGCCCCAGCGAACCGCTTCTCCGGGCTCCGCATCGACGAGGCAGCGGGGGTGCTGGTCCCGGTCGCCGAGCGGCTCGGCATGCGGTTGCTCGGGCTGGCGTTCCTGCCGCGCGAGCAGGCGGGGCCGGGGCTGCTGATCCCGCGCTGCCGCAGCGTCCACACCTTCGGGATGCGCTTCCCGCTCGACCTCGTCTTCCTCGACGCCGCCGGGCGGGTCGTTCGCCGCTGCCCGGCGGTTCCTCCCGGACGGGTGGTCTCCGAGCCGGGCGCGCAGGCGGTGCTGGAGCTGCCCGCCTAGGCGGGCGCGGGGGAGGGGGCTCCCTCGTCGGCGGGGACGGCCTCGCCGCCGGTGGCCACCTTCCGCTCGCGCGGCACGAGCAGCGCGAGGACGAAGCCGATGGCGAGGACGACGACGGCAACCGGGAGGGCGGCGACGACCCCGTCGTTGAAGGCGGTCGGGCTCTCGTAGCCGCCGTTGGCCGAGAACACCGAGGCGAGGACGGCCACTCCCATCACGCCGCCGACCTCGCGGATCGCGTTGTTGGCGCCCGACGCCTTGCCCGCCTCCTCGGGCTTGACGGAGGCGAGGACCGACGCGGCGGCCGTGGGGAAGACGAGCGCCATGCCGCTGCCGGCGAGCATGAACGGCGGCACGAGCGCGGCGAAGGACACCGCGGGGTCGGTGATCACCGCGATCCAGCCGAGGCCGATCGCCTGCATCGCCAGGCCGAGCGCCATCAGCGGGCGGGTGCCGACGCGGTCGGAGAGCAGGCCGGCGATGGGGGCGACGAACATCGGCATCGCGGTCCACGGGAGGGTCCGCGCGCCGGCCTCGAACGGCCCGTAGCCCTGCGCGGTCTGGAAGAACTGAGCGAGCAGGAAGATCGCTCCGAACGTCCCGAAGAACATCGCGAAGGAGAGGCCGTTCGTCATGGCGAAGCGGCGCGAGCGGAACAGGCGCATCGGCAGCATCGGGGCCCGCGTGCGCATCTCGTAGCGGACGAAGATCGGCGAGGATCGCCAGCCCGAGGCCGAGCGCGGTGAGGATCGTCGGGCTGGTCCAGCCGAGCGCCTGGCCGCGGATGATCCCGAAGGTGAGGCCGAACAGGCCGGCGCCGGCAAGCGCCAGGCCGCCGAGGTCGAGATCGCGATCGGGCCCGTGGGACTCGGTGAGCATCTTCCGCGCGAGCGGGATGAGCGCGATCCCGATCGGCACGTTGAGCCAGAAGATCCACTGCCACGCGATGCCCTCGACGATCGCGCCGCCGACGAACGGGCCGAGGGCGACGCCGAGGCCGCTGATCCCTCCCCAGATGCCGAGCGCCGCTCCCCGCCGCTCGGGCGGGAAGGCCTCGCTGACCAGGGTCAGGGTGAGGGGGGTGACGATCGCGGCCCCGATGCCCTGCAGCGCGCGGGTGGCGATCAGGGCGTCGATCGAGGGAGCGAGCGCCGCGGCGGCGCTCGAGGCGGTGAAGATCCCGACGCCGATCAGGAACATGCGCTTGCGCCCGAAGCGGTCGCCGAGCGCGGAGCCGGTGAGCAGGAGCACGGCGAAGGCGAGGGTGTAGGCGTTGACGGTCCACTCGAGCGCCTCGATCGAGCCGCCGAGGTCGGTGCGGATCGACGGCAGCGCGACGCCGACGACGAGGTTGTCGAGGGAGGTCATGAACAGGGCGGCGCCGGTCAGCGCCAGCGTCCATGCCGCCCGGGGCTTTGCTCTCTGCATCATGGGGTGGGCTCCTTCATGTGTGATCGATCACTCACTCGGTGGTCAAAAAAAGGGGTAAGGGGCGGGGCCGCCGCTCAGGCGTCCGGGATCTCCTTGGTCGAGAGCACGCGCGCCCAGGTCTCGTCGACCTCGCGGGCGTCGATCGCGGCCATCACGTTCATCAGCATTCCCTGGGCGAAGAAGGCGCGGATCTCCTCCTCGGTGGCCTCGGTCACCTCGGCGACGAGTTCGTAGAGGGCGCGGAAGGTGTCCTGCATGCAGGCGGCGATCGCCGGCTCGCCGGAGGTCGCGTGCGACTGCAGCTGGAGCATCAGCAGGTCGCGGTTCTCCTCGAGCATGTCGCCGTAGGCGCAGCCCATCGCGTGCATCGGCGTCTCGTCCGGGCTCGCGCGAGGCGACCGCGGAGCGGAACAGCTCGAGCATCCGCGCCCGGCACGCCTGGCAGACGGCGACGAACAGATCGACCTTCGTCGGGAAGAGCCGGAAGAGGTACGCCTGCGAGATGCCGGCGGCCTTGGCGATCTCGACCGTCGACGCCGCCCGGAACCCGCGATGCGCGAACACCGGGATCGCGGCGGCGATCAGCGCCTCGCGCCGCTCGTCGGCGGTGGAGAGGGTGCGGGTGGCGGTGGGAGGGACCATCGGCGAGGTGTGAGTATGCACTCACTCACCGGAGTTGTCAAGTGCCGGCGGGGCGCTCGGGGAGCGGCACTGGGCTTGACGGGTCCAGATGCTTCCCACCGTCGAGACCCTGGCCACCGTCGTCGTCTGCGAGGACGACGAGACCACCTGCGATCTGCTCTGCGAGAACCTGAGCGCCGACCGCTTCGAGGCGCTGCCGGCGCCGACCGCGGGGGATGCGCTGCGCATCTGCCGGTTCCGGATGCCCGACCTCCTGCTGCTCGACCTCGCCCTGCCGGACGCCTCTGGGCTCGACGTCCTGCGCGAGATCCGCTCGGCCGACGGCCCGGCCGCTCAGTTCGACCCGCAGCTCCCGGTGATCGTCCTCAGCGGCCGCGGCGCCGATGGGGACCGCGTCCGCGGGCTGAGCGAGGGAGCCGACGACTACCTGATCAAGCCGTTCCATTACCCAGAGCTGCTGATCCGGATCCGCAAGCTGCTCGAGCGGCGGGACGGGATGCGGCGGGGCCCGGTGCGGATCGGCCCGCTGAGCGTCGACAGCGCGACCCGCGAGGTGCGCGTGGGGGACCGACAGGTGTCACTGGCGAACAAGGAGTTCGAGCTCCTGCGCGCGCTGGCCGCCGAGCCGCAGCGCGTCTTCACCAAGGAGGAGCTGCTGCGGAACGTCTGGGGCTTCCAATCCCTCGGCCGGACCCGGACCCTCGACTCACACGCCAGCCGGCTGCGGCGCAAGCTCGACCCTGAGCGCGGCCGGTTTGTGATCAATTGCTGGGGAGTCGGCTACCGGCTGGTCGAGGGCTGACGTGACGGGCGGCCTGCTGGCGCTGGCCTCGTTCGCAGCCCTGGCGCTCGTGGTGTCCGAGGGCCGGCGGACCCGGCGCCTCAACCGTTGCCTCCATGAGCTGCGGCGACCGCTGCAGGCGCTGACGCTGACGCGGGGCGCGAAGGAAACCGCCGAGCGACGGGCGGCGCTCGCCGATCAGGTCGCGGCAGCTTTACGCGACCTGGACGCGGCGGTCAATCGCGCGCCGGTCCGCCCGCTGTTCAGGCCCGTGCGGCTCGAGGCCGTCACGGCCGCCCTTGCCAGGCGCTGGGCGCATGCCGACGTGAGGGTGCTCGCGCCGGCTACTGATGCCACAGTCCTTGCCGACCCCCGACGACTCGGTGCGGCAGTCGACAACCTCGTCGCCAACGGCCTCGTTCACGGCACCGGAACGGTCGAGGTCGTCGCCTCCGCTGCGGACGGGGCCGCGACGATCGAGGTTCGCGACGGCGGGCCGTCCCGCCGCGGTGCCGAGGAGACACGCGACCCGCGTCACGGCCACGGGCTTCGCGTCGCCGCCGAGACCGCGGCGGGCTCCGGCGGCCGGCTGATCGGGCCGAGGGCCTCGGCGAACGGGACGGTCGCAGCGATCGCGCTGCCTGGCGGCCGGGAGCGCTCCGGGTGAGCAGACGGGCGCGTGCGGCAGGTTTCGCGCTCCTCGCCCTCCTCTGCGCCGTGGCATCGGCGGCGATCGCCTCCGGCTATCGGGAGAGCGTCGACGCGCAGCTCGGCGAGCTGCGCGAGGTGGTCGTGGTGGACGACGCACTTCCGGCCGGAGAGTCGCTGCGAAGACAGACGATCCGCAGGTCACTCGGCACGCGCGAGGTGCCGGTCCGGTTCCTGCCGCCGGATGCGATCGTCGATCCGGCCGAGGCGATCGGGAGGCGGCCGGTCGCCGCGATCCCCGCGGGCTCGTATCTGCTCGCCTCACAGTTCCGGCCGCTCGGCGCTCCGCAGGGTGACGGCCCGACGCTCGGCAATGGCCTGCAGCCGGTTCAGATCGGCGTGACCGGAGCCGGCGCCCTCGCCGCGCTCGGAGGGCGGGCGGGAGCGCGGGTCGACGTTGTCGTGGCGGGGGAGCCGATCACCGGCGGACCGGCGCGGGTCAGGGTCGCCGCCGAGGGCGTGCGACTCCTCGCGATCGAGCCGGCCTCGGCGGCGGCGGGCACGAGCACCGGCGGGGACTCCTGGACCGCGACCCTGGCCCTGACCCGCCGCCAGGCGCTGGAGCTGATCGAGGCGGAGAACTTCGCCCGGGAGATCCGGCTGATCCCGGTGGGCTGAATGGCGCCAACCGATCGAATCGCCGAGCTGGCCGATGAGATCCGCGGCCGGCTCGTCGAGCGGCGCCGGGACCTGGCGGTCGCGGGCGAGATGAACCCGCCGCCATTGCCGGAGGCGGTCGCCGATCTCGTCGGGAGCGAGGCGGCGCTGCTCTCGTCGGCTCGTCGCGAGGAGGTGATCGAGCGGGTACTCCGTGACACGGTCGGGCTCGGGCCACTCGAGGACCTGCTGGCCGACCCCCGCGTCGAGGAGGTCCTGGTCAACGGACACGAGGAGGTCTGGGCCGAGCGGGCCGGCCGGCTGGAGCGAACCGCGCTGCGCTTCGCCGGCGAGGAGGAGCTGCGCGACGTGATCGAGCGCATCCTCGGGCCGATCGGGCGCCGGGTCGACGAGCTCAGCCCGATCGCGGACGGCAGGCTCGCCGACGGCTCTCGGGTCAACGTGATCATCCCGCCGCTCGCGGTGGAGGGTCCCGAGCGTCTCGATTCGCCGGTTCGCCGGCATTCGTCCAGGCCCGGAGGAGCTGGTCCGTCGCGGGAGCCTGGACCCTGAGCTGCTCGAGACGCTGCGCTCGGCGGTCGGAGCCGGCCGCAACCTGATCATCAGCGGCGGGACCGGCAGCGGCAAGACGACCGTCCTCAACGTGCTCTCCGAGTTCATCGGCGCCGAGGAGCGGGTGATCACGATCGAGGACGCCGCCGAGCTCAGCCTGCGCCAGCCGCACGTCGTCCGGCTCGAGAGCCGGCCCGCGGGCATCGAGGGCTCGGGTGAGGTGTCCATCCGGGACCTGGTCCGAAACGCGCTGCGGATGCGCCCCGACCGGATCGTGATCGGGGAGGTCCGCGGCGCCGAGGCCATGGATCTCCTGATCGCGCTCAACACCGGACACCGCGGAGCACTCTCGACGGTTCACGCCAACAGCGCCGCTGAAGCGGTGCGGAGGATCGAGACGCTGGCGATGATGGCCGGACTGGGCGTGCCGCACGACGTCGTCCGCGAGCAGCTTGCCGGCGCGATCGACCTCGTCCTTCATCTCGAGCGTGCTCCCGGCGGGGCCCGGCGCGCGGTCGCGCTCGGCGAGGTCATGCGGGTGGCCGGCGCACCGGCCGTCCGCGAGGTCTGGCGTCGAGCCGACGGGGGCGGGGCCGCGGTATGAGCGGAGCAGCGGCGCTGCCCATGCTGCTGGCGGCGGTCGGTGGTGGCGCCGTCGCCGTCGCGATCCGCGAGGCGGTCGGCTCGATGCCGGCCGCCATCGCGCAGCTGGAGGCAGTGGCCGAGACGCTGACGCGAGCCGGACGGGAGAACCGCACCCCCAGCGAGGAGGAGCGGCGTCGCCTTGGGACGATCGCCGGCCTCGTCTCTCGGAGCGATCGCGATCCTCCTCTTCGGGCTGGGCCCGCTCGCCGGCGTGGCGGCGGCCGGTCCCGCCGCGGCCGGGCGGCTGATCGCTCGACGGCGTCGGCGCTACCGCCTGCGCGTCGAGGCCGACGTTCCCGAGATCGCCACCGCCATCGCCGATGCTGTGGCCGGCGGCGGCTCCCTGCGGACCGCGCTCCTCGGCGCAGGCGCGGCGCT
This sequence comes from uncultured Solirubrobacterales bacterium, assembly GCA_963839535.1. Taxonomy (GTDB): domain Bacteria; phylum Actinomycetota; class Thermoleophilia; order Solirubrobacterales; family 70-9; genus RHKX01. The sequence goes on along the minus strand of CAWIVF010000010.1, from coordinate 49,279 downwards.
CGACGGGCCCTCCGCGGTGGAGCTGGCCCGGGCGCGGGCCGACCTCGACCTGGGGCTGCCTCCCCGCGAGGCCCTGCGTGGGATCGCGAACCGGCTCGGCTCCGAGCGGGTGGATGCTCTCGTGGCTGCGGTGCTCTCTCAGGAGCGGGCGGGAGGGGACCTCGCCGGGCTCCTGCGTCGGCATGCCGACGCGGCCGCGCAGCGGCGGCGTGCCGAGAAGGAGGCGCGATCCGCCACCGCGCAGGCGCGGCTCACGGGTGGGATGGTCGTCCTGATGCCCCTGGCCATGGGCCTGATGGCCGAGCTGATCTCCCCGGGCTTCGCCGCGAGGCTCCTGAACGATCCACTCGCGGTGGCCCTGCTTGCGATCGCCGGCGCGCTTCAGCTCGTCGGCTTCTTCGCCATCCGCAGGCTCGGGAGGGTCGACTCGTGAGCGCCCTGCTGGCCGCGGGGTGCGCGCTGCTGGTGGCCGCTGCGCTCTGGGAATTGATCGGAGAGCGAGGCGAGCGCGGTGCGGCGACGATGCGGAGGCGCCTGCTCCGCTGGGCGTCGGCGCTCCTCGGCCCCGAGTCCTCCAGCCGCATGACCGCCGGGGCGAGCGACCGGATCGAGCGGGCGGGGAAGGCGGAGCGGGTGACGCCGCAGATCCTCCTGCTCGCGAAGGGCTGTTGCGCGATCAGCCTCGCTCCCGCTGGCGATGGCGGCGGCGCCCGTCGCACCCGGCCGGCTCGGGTCGCTCGTGATCTTCGGGGTGCCGATCGCGGCCTTCCTGATCCCGGACCTGGCGCTCGAGCGGGCTGCCCGCGCCCGCCGCGACCGGGTCAGGGCGGCGCTGCCCGATGCGCTCGACCTGATGGCGACCGGCGCGGCCTCCGGCCGGTCAGCCGGGGCGCTCCTCAGCGAGGCCATGCGCAGCTCCGGCGGGCCCCTGCGCGAGGAGCTCGCCTTGACCGTCGCGGCGATCGAGTGCGGCGAGTCGCAGCAGCGGGCCCTGCGCCGGCTGCGGGAGCGGTCGTCCGCTCAGACGCTCGGCGGGCTCGCCGCGGCGCTGGAGCGCTCCCGTCGCCACGGGGCGCCGCTGTCGCGAGCGCTGCACGAGCAGGCCGGCACGCTGAGGGACGACGGTCGCCGGGCGATCGCCGAGCGGGCTGCACGGTCCGCCCCGAAGATGCAGCTCGCCGTCGCTCTGCTCCTGGTCCCGTCGGTGCTGCTGATCGTCGCCGCCGCGATCGTCGCGAACGCTGGACTCGCTGCTGCCGTCGTTCTGAAGTTCCGGGCGTCCGGGCTACTCGGCGGCTTCGCTCGCCAGGCGGCGGGCGACTTCGCTGGCGGCCTCGCAGAGCGTGTCGAGCTCGGCGGCGTTGTCGTAGTGCCCCTTGACGTTGACGCAGAGGCTGCCGGCTGAGAGCTCGAAGGCGAAGTCCTTCGGCGGCTTCTCGGTCAGCCAGACGATGAACTTGGGGGAGAAGAGGCGCTTCATCCAGACCTCGTCGTCGTTGGCGCCGTAGAAGATCTCGTAGCGGCGGTCGAGGGCGTCGCTCTCGAGCTCGAGCCTTTGCATCTGCCGGAACTTGTCCTCGGCCGAGTCCATGAAGCGGAAGCCGGAGCGGCGCTGGCAGAAGAGGTCGGCGACCTTCGGCGCGACCGCGGGCAGGTCGTGCATCACCACGGTGAACTTGTAATAGGTCGTGTCCTTGTTGCCCTCGCTGTCGGTCGTCTCCTCCTCGTAGGTGTAGAGGCCGATCGCGCCCGGGAGCCCGCCGGGCAGGGTTCCGTCCATCACGTGCTCGGCGTAGCGGTCGTCGCCCTTGCGCAGCAGGGGGGTGGACGGCGGCAGGTGGCCGCGGCCGGGCTGCCGTGTCAGACCCCGCGCCTCGGCGTAGGCGCTGAAGAAGTCCTCCTCGGCGGCGTTCGAGGCGAGGACGTAGACGATCAGCAGCACGAGGAGGACCGCCCCGGCGGCCGCGGCGCCGCCGATCAGGGCGCCGGCTCCGACCGTGCCGCCGACGAAAGCGGCGATCACGAGCGTCAGACCGAGGCCGATCGTCACCGGATGGCCGACCAGCCGCTTGAAGTGCTTGCCCTGGGTGGCGTCGGCGTCGAGCGGCGCGGCGGGGGGCGGAGCGGTCACGCCACCGCTGCCCTGCGGCTCGGTCCCCTCGTCGGGCTCGGGCGGGTTCACCTCGTCGGCCATTGCGGGCCGCAGGCTATCGGCGGAAGCGGTCGATCGGAGGGCCGATCAGGCCGCCTGCGGTGGGGGAGTGTGGGGCCGTAATCCTGCGAATGCAACGGCGATTGCACGTCCGCGGCGCCTCGTGCGTGGCCGATCTGGACCGCTGACGGCCCGCAAACCGCTTGTCCAAGCGGTTCAGCGCCTGAACCCCCGCCGGGTAGCAACAGCGTCCGACGGAGGTAGTGCAATTCGCGACCAGAGAAGTGTCGCGATGTGGGGCGTTGTGGGTTACAGTGGCGCCCAGTTGAGACACGAGGGCCGGGGAGGCGAGGCTCCTCCCACCTCACCTCCCCGGCCTGAATCTCAAGTCACACGAAGCCTTCATTCGACTCGCACCTCCACCGGCCTTTGATGAATGACCTTTCGCGGACTTCATGAACACTCCCTCGACAGCAAGGACCGGATCACGGTCCCGTCGCAGTACCGCGGCGCGCTCTCGGAGGGCCTGGTCCTGATGCAGGGGATCGAGAAGTGCGTCGAGGTCTGGCCGGCCGCCGCCGCCGAGGCGATGGAGGCCGGGACGCTCTCGGGTCTCAACCCGCTCAGCCGCGAGGCCCGGCGGATCAAGCGCAGCTTCTTCGCCCACTCCGCGTCCGCCGACCTCGACTCCGCCGGCCGGATCAAGCTTCCCGCCTCCCACATCGAGCACGCCGGCCTCTCCGGCCGTTGCGTGATCACCGGCATGGGGCCGAACCTCGAGATCTGGAACCCGGAGGCCTGGGCCGCCGAGGACCAGGAGAACGCCGAGCAGATCCCGGCGCTGACCGAGAACCTCGCCGAGCGGCAGATGGCGCAGCAGACGCCGGTGCCGGGAACCCCGTCCTGAGATGGTGACCCTCACCTACATGCCCACCGAGCACGTCCCAGTCCTCGCCGCGGAGGTCATCCGCTTCGCCTCCCCGCAGCCGGGGGAGACCGTCGTCGACTGCACGTTCGGCGGCGGCGGGCACTCGCGCCTGATCGCCGACCGGATCGGTCCGGACGGCTGCCTGATCTGCATCGATCGCGATCCTGCTGCGCTCGACCGTTACGAGCAGCTCGCCCACGAGGCCGCCTGCGAGACGCGCTTCATGCGCACCGACTTCGTCACCGCCCTCGAGGAGCTGGCCGCGGAGGGGGTTCGTCCCGACGTGATCCTCTTCGACCTCGGCGTCTCCTCGATGCAGATCGACGCCTGGGAGCGCGGCTTCTCGTACTCCTTCGACGCGCCGCTCGACATGCGGATGGACCCCGATGGCGAGGTCTCCGCGAAGACGATCCTCAACGAGTGGCCCGAGGCGCGGATCGCCGAGACGCTGCGTAACTACGGCGAGGAGAAGCACGCCCGCTCGATCGCCCGCGAGGTCGTCGCCCGCCGCCCACTCGAGACCACCTCCGACTTCGTCGACGCGGTCCGCGCCGGCGTGCCGCCGAAGGTCCGCTTCGGCCGCGGTAACCCGGCCAAGCGCAGCTTCCAGGCGATCAGGATCGCCGTCAACGGCGAGCTCGACGAGCTCGACGCAGCGCTGCCGACGGCCTGGGACCTGCTCGCCGAGGGCGGCCGGCTTGCGGCGATCGCCTTCCACTCGCTTGAGGACCGCAGGGTCAAGCGCTTCCTGGTCGAGCGCGCGACCGGCTGCGTGTGCCCGCCGGAGTTCCCGGTCTGCCGCTGCGGCCTCGAGCCGGAGGCCGAGCTGGTCACCCGCGGCGGCGTCGCTCCCAGCCCCGGCGAGGTCGCCGACAACGCCCGCTCCGCCTCCGCGCACCTGCGCGTGGCACGCAAGCTCGAGGCAACCGAAGAGGACAGGGAGGACTGATGGGCGCCCCGGCGATCTCAACCAGGACGAGGCCGGCACGCCCGGCCGCAAAGCCGCGGCGCGCTCCGGCGAAGCCGCGAACCGCGACGAAGCCCAAGGCACGCACGGCGACGAAGACCCGCGCGTCCGCCGCGACCGCGCGCCCGAAGGCCCGCGCCACCACCGTCCGCCAAGCCCCGCGCCCGCGCCGCGACGGCCACCAAGCCGCGCGCCCGCGCCGCAACGGCGCCCTCGCCCGGCATCCGCGGCCTGGTCCCGGTCACCGCCGTGGGCCGGACGGCCGTCGCGGTTGTCTCCCTGCCGGACTGCGGGCTGGTGATGAGCATGACCCGCAGCCGCCTCTGGATCGGCGTACTCGGCGTCCTCCTCGGCGGCATCGTCGCCCTCAACGTCTGGGGCCTCAGCCTGACCGCCGCCGGAAGCAGCACCGCCACCAAGATTGACGAGCTGCAGCGCGAGAACAGCGTGCTGCGCGGGCGGACCGCCACCCGGCTCACCAACGGAAGGGTGGAGGCCGCAGCCGCGGACCTCGGCCTCGCCGTGCCCGCCGCGGGCGACGTCACTTATCTGAAGGCCGGCGACGGCGACGCCGCCCGCGCGGCGGACCGGCTCGCCTCCGGAGCCATCGCGCTGGTCGAGGCGATCGCGCCGACGACCACCGAGCCGCTCCCCGATCCGGCGGTCGTGACCACCGATCCGCTCGTCCCCGCTGACACCACCGTGCCGCCGGTGGACCCGGCCGTGACGCCGGTGACCGCGATCGACCCGGCAGCGGTGGACCCGGCGGTGACCGAGCCGGTCGTCACCGACCCGGCTGCCGCAGCAGCGCCGGTCGAGCCCACTCCGGATCCCGCGACCGAGGCCGCCGGGGCCTACGCCCCCTAGGAGTCACTTGAAGCTGATCGAGAAGCGAGTCGGGCTGCTCTTCGCGGCCTTTGCGTTCGCATTTCTCATGATCCTGGTCCGGGCGGGCTGGCTCCAGGCGGTACAGGGCGGGGAGCTGAGCGCCGACGCGCGGTCCCAGCACGTCGCGAGCGTCACCGTCCCGGGCATCCGCGGGGCGATCCTCGACCGCCATGGCGACGCGCTGGCGGTCTCGGAGGAGGCGGCGACGATCTTCGCCACCCCGTACCAGGTGGAGGATCAGAAGAAGACGGCGCGGAAGCTGGCGGAGCTGCTCGGCGAGGAGCCAGACGACCTGCTCAAGCCGCTGCTCGCCGAAACGGGCTTCGAGTACCTGGCGAAGAAGGTCGATCTCGTGACCGCGGAGAAGATCCGCCGCCACGAGCTGCCCGGGATCGGGATCCTCCCCGACTCGCGACGGGTCTATCCCCAGGACGACGACGGCGCGCGCCTGATCGGCGCCGTCGGCGAGGAGGGTGACGGCCTGTTCGGCATCGAGGCCGCCAAGGACGACGTCCTCCAGGGCACCGACGGCGAGCTCGCGATCACCCGCGACGCGCTCGGCCAGGAGATCGGCCGCGATGTCACCACGGGGGCCGCCGCCGGCCACGACATCGAGCTGACGATCGACGCGCGGATCCAGGCCTACACGGAGAAGGTCCTCGACGACATCGGCGAGCAAGTACTCGCCGGCAGGCGCGACCGCGGTCGTCATGAATCCCGGTCGACGGCGAGGTCCTCGCGATGGCGAGCTGGCCCCCGGTCGACCCGACCGACCTGAGCAAGGCCGACCCGGACCACCTCTCCAACATGCCGACCGGCTTCACCTACGAGCCCGGCTCGACCTTCAAGGCGTTCACGGTGGCGGGGGCCCTCGAGGACGGCCTGGTCAAGCCGCAGACCACCTTCGCGCTGCCGGCGGAGATCCAGGTCGCCGACCGGACGATCGGCGAGTCGCACGGCGACGGCTTCGGCACGCTGAGCGTGTCCGAGATCCTCGCCTTCTCCTCGAACGTCGGGACCGTCACGATCGGCCTCGAGCTCGGCAAGAAGCGCTTCGACGAGTGGGTCCACGAGTTCGGCTTCGGCACGCCGACCGGCATCGACTTCCCGCTCGAGGAGCAGGGCATCGTCCCGACCGCCGACGAGTACTCCGGCTCGAGCATCGGCAACCTGCCGATCGGGCAGGGCCTCTCGGTCACTCCGATGCAGATGATGGCCGGCTACGCCGCGATCGCCAACGGCGGCACGCTGCGGCCTCCGCAGCTGATCAAGTCCGTCGACGGGGAGGAGGTGGCCGAGCCCGAGGGCCATCAGGTGATCAGCCCGGACACCGCGGCCGATCTCCGCGAGATGCTCGAGGGCGTGCTCAGCCCGGGCGGCACCGCCTCCGAGGTGAGCGTCCCCGGCTACGTCCTCGCCGGCAAGACCGGAACCGCGCAGAAAGTCGTGGACGGCACCTACTCGGAGAGCTCAGTACGTCGCCTCGTTCGTCGGCTTCGCGCCGGCCGACAATCCGAAGCTGCTCGTGTCCGGTGATCGTCGACGAGCCGGAGGGCGACATCTACGGCGGCAGCGTGGCCGCCCCGGCCTTCGGGCAGATCGCCGAGTTCGCTCTGCCGTACCTCGGGATCGCCCCGTCCGAGTAGCCGGGCGCGGCGCCCGCCTCCCGCGTTCCTAGAATCGCGGGCGATGAGGCTCGACCAGCTCAGCGCCGGCCTGCCCATGCCCGGGCGGATCGTGCGGGGCGACGGCTCGGTCGAGATCGCCGACGTCGCCTTCGACAGCGGCGCGGCCGGCCCGGGCACGCTGTTCGTCTGCGTCGTCGGCAGCAATGCCGACGGCCACGACTTCGCGGAATCGGCGCTGGCGTCCGGAGCCTCCGCCCTCGTGGTCGAGCGCGAGCTCGATCTCGACGCGCCCCAGCTCGTGGTCGACGACTCCCGCCGCGCCATGGGACCCCTGGCGGCGCTCGTCTTCGGAGATCCGAGCGCCGAGCTGACGATGGTCGGGATCACCGGGACGAACGGGAAGACCACGACGTCGTTCCTCGTCCGCACGATCCTCGAGGCGGCCGGGATGAGCTGCGGCCTCCTCGGCACGGTCAAGCAGGTGGTCGGCGGGGAGGAGGAGCCGGTCGAGCGGACCACGCCCGAGGCGATCGACCTGCAGCGGACGCTGCGCCGGATGATCGATCGGGGCGATCGCGCCTGCGTGATGGAGGTGTCGTCCCACGCGCTGGCCCTGGGCCGCGCCGACGCGATCCAGTTCGACGCGGCCGCCTTCACGAACCTGACCCAGGACCACCTCGACTTCCACGCCGACATGGACGACTACTTCGCGGCGAAGCGCCTCCTGTTCGTGCCGGGCGAGGGCGGAACCGCCCCGGGTGGGGCCGCGGTGAACGTCGACGACCCCTACGGCGCGCGGCTGGCCGGCTGAGCTCGAAGGGTCCGGCGCGGCGGGGCTGCGCACGTTCTCGGCCGCCGGCGCGGATGCTGACCTGACCGCCCGCGAGGTCGACTTCGACGCAACCGGCAGCCACTATGAATTGAGCGCCGGGGACGTCTCGGCGCGTGTGGAGCTGCCGCTTCCCGGCCTGTTCAACGTCGAGAACTCCCTCGCGGCCCTCGCCGTGGCCGACGTCCTCGGCCTCGACCTCGCCGCGGCGGCCGCGGCGCTCTCCGGCGCCGACCCGGTCCCGGGCCGGATGGAGCCGGTCGACGAGGGGCAGCCGTTCGGGGTCCTCGTCGACTACGCCCACACCCCCGACTCGCTCGAGAACGTGCTCCGCGCAGCGCGGGAGCTGACCGAGGGCAGACTGATCTGCCTTTTCGGCTGCGGCGGGGACCGCGATCCCGCTGAAGCGCCCGCTGATGGCGCGGGCCGCGGCCGACCTCGCCGACGTGCCGGTGCTGACGTCGGACAACCCGCGCTCGGAGGATCCGCTCGCGATCATCGCCCAGGCCCTCGAGGGGGTCCCGGAGGACGAGCGGGAGCGGGTCGTCGTCGAGCCTGACCGCCGCGCCGCGATCGCGGCGGCGTTCGCTCGCGCCTCGGCCGGCGACCTCGTCGTGATCGCGGGCAAGGGCCACGAGCAGGGCCAGGAGTTCGAGGGCGGCAGGAAGATCCCGTTCGACGACCGCGACGTCGCCCGCGAGGAGCTCGCCCGCCTGGCGACGGAAGCCGAGTCGGGCGGATGATCGAGTTCCCGCCCGAGCGGATCGCCGCCGAGGCCGGCGCCGAGATCGTCGCCCACGGGGACGGCGGTCGCCCCGAGCGAGCCGTGGTCGACTCGCGCTCGGTGGCGCCCGGCGACCTCTTCATCGGAATCCCGGGCGCCCGGGTCGACGGCGGCCGCTTCGCGACCGAGGCTCTCGTCCAGGGGGCGTGGGGAGTGCTGGTGGAGCGATCCCGCGCCCGTCAGATCGTCGCCGCGAACGCCCCGGCGGGATGGGTCCTGGCCTGCGACGACCCGCTCGAGGGACTCGCCACCCTGGCGCGGGCCTGGCGGCGCGAGATCGCCTGCCCGCTCGTGGGGATCACCGGTTCGACGGGCAAGACGTCGGTCAAGGACATCTGCCGCTCGATCCTGCCGGGCAGGGTCCACGCCAGCCCGGAGAACTTCAACACCGAGATCGGCATGCCGCTGGCGCTGCTGTCGGCGCCGCTCGAGACCGAGATCCTCGTGATGGAGATGGCGATGCGCGGCCGCGGTCAGATCGCCGAGCTCTGCCGCATCGCCGAGCCCGACGTCGCCGCGATCACCAACGTCGGGCCCGTCCACCTCGAGCTGCTCGGCACCATCGACGCGATCGCTGCCGCCAAGGCGGAGATCCTCGACGGCCTCGGGCCCGAGGGGATGGCGGTGGTCCCGGCCGACGCCGACGCGCTCGAGCCGCACCTGCGCGACGAGGTCGAGGCGATCACCTTCGGCCCGGGGGGCGAGGTGAGCGCGCTGAGCTTCGAGACCCACGGGGAGTCGATCGACGCCCGGATCGGGACGCCGAGCGGCGAGGCGGACTTCAGCTTCCCCTTCGCCGAGGCCCACAACCTGACCAACGCGCTCTGCGCCGTGGCCGTCGGGGAGGCGCTCGGCATCCGGCCGGAGGCGATGGCGGAGCTCGCCCCGCGGATAGAGTTCTCGCGCCTGCGCGGTGAACGAGTCGAGCTGCAAGGGGAGATCCTGCTGCTCAACGATTGCTACAACGCAAATCCCGTCTCCATGCGCGCCGCGATCGAGAACCTCGCGGGCCGCGAGGCCCGCGGCCGGCGGATCGCGGTCCTCGGCGGCATGGCGGAGCTCGGGCCTGACGGGCCCAGCTTCCACGCCGAGATCGGCGCCCTCGCCCGCGAGCGCGGGATCGACTCGGTGATCGGCGTCGGCGAGCTGGCGCGCGACTACGCGCCCGACGACTGGGCCCCGGACCCGGACGCCGCCGCGGAGCTGGTCGAGCCGCTGCTCGGCGCCGGCGACGTGGCGCTGGTCAAGGGCTCGCGCTCGGTCGGGCTCGAGCGGTTCACCGACGTCCTGCGCGCACGGATCGGCGAGGTCGCATGAGCTCCTTCCTCCTCGCCCAGGCCGACGGCTCGCTCAACGTCCCGATCGACCGCGGGGAGATCCTGATCGCGGGGATGGCCGCGATGCTGATCACGATCTTCCTCGGGCCGAAGTTCATCCAGAAGCTGCGCGAGCAGGAGTTCGGCCAGCAGATCCGCGAGGAGGGCCCCGAGGGCCACCACGCCAAGGCCGGGACGCCGACGATGGGCGGGCTGATCATCTTCGCCGCGATCTCGATCCCCTACCTGGTGCTCTCCGACCGCGACACGCAGAGCCTCACCGTCTTCGGGATCGCCATGGGAAGCGCCGCGCTCGGGTTCGCGGACGACTACATCAAGATCGTCAAGCGCCGCTCGCTCGGCCTGCCGGCCCGCTGGAAGCTGCTCGTGCAGATCGCCCTCGCGGTCGCGCTCTGGTGGCTCGCGTTCGAGGAGATCGGGCTCGACCCGAGCCTGCAGATCCGCACCTTCGACTACGACATCTACCTCGGGCCCGTCGTCTACGTGATCCTCACGTTCTTCGTCCTCGCCGGGGCGAGCAACGGCGTCAACCTCTCCGACGGGCTCGACGGGCTCGCCGCGGGTTGCTGCGCGATCGTCTTCCTGGCCTACCTGGCGATCACGATCACGACCGGTCAGGACGGGCTGGCGCTGCTCGCCTCGTGCTTCGTCGGCGCCTCCGTCGGCTTCCTCTGGTTCAACGCGTTCCCGGCGGCGATCTTCATGGGCGACACGGGCTCGCTCGGCATGGGCGGCGCGATCGGCGGGCTCGCGATCATGACCCAGACCGAGGTCCTGCTGATCATCCTCGGCGGCATCTTCGTGATCGAGGCGCTGTCGGTCGCGATCCAGGTCTTCGCCTTCAAGACGTTCCGCCGCCGCGTCTTCCTGATGGCCCCGGTGCACCACCACTTCGAGATGCTCGCCTGGTCGGAGACGAAGATCATGCTCCGCTTCTGGATCGTCGCCGCCGTCTGCGCCGGCATCGGCTACACGCTCTTCCAGAACTCCATCGGCCCCTGACGGGCCGGGAACCCTCAGCTCGGCGTCATCGCGGGCCTCACGGCCCGCTGGCCGCATCGGCCCGCTCTTCCTTGATCTGAGGGCTCCCGGCCTCGTCAGGACCGGGAAAGGGCTTTAGCTCTGCTGCTTGACCCAGCTGAGGATCGGCCGGAGCCGTTCAAGGTCGTTCCGTCGGGCAGCTTCATCGCCGGAAGCTTCTTCTCCCCGGTGGCGGCCTTCAGCTCCTCCCGCGAGCCCTTGCGCAGGAAGGGGATCGGACTGCCGTGGGCCGCGATCACCTTCTCGTAATCGATCCCGGCCTCACGTAGGGCCTCCTGGACTCGGCGACAGGGGTGGATGCGCGGACCACCGTCGTCGCCGTGGCACACGTAGAGAGTGGGCAGCGTCGCTCACGCTGCGGCGTCGTGTGATCACGCATCTCCTGGCATCCGTGACGAGGCTGGCGAGCTCGCCGGATCCACGGCTAGACGCGCGGCTCGCTCCCTGACCACGGCGAATCCGTGCGGCCCGCGAGGAAAGCGCTCGAGCCAGGTGACCTCCCGGCCCGTCAGGGGGAGCCGCCGAGTCCGCGAGTGTGGAAGCTATGCCCCTGGTTATGTCAAGCCAGCCCTCCAACCGGCCGCCGCTTCCCGACGGCCCCTACCTCGTGGTCGGCCTGGCCCGCTCGGGGGAGGCCGCCGCCGAGGCGCTCCTGAGGCTGGGAGCGCGGGTCTACGGCACCGATTCGGGAAATCCTCCCGGCGCCACAAGGCTTGCGGAGGCCGGCGTCGAACTCAGTCTGGATGGCGACGGCGTCGATTTCCTGGACCTGGTGAATGCGGTGATCAAGAGTCCCGGGGTGCCGTCGTCGGCCCCCGCGATCGCGGCTGCCCGCGAGCGCGGGATGCCGGTCATCGGCGAGCTCGAGCTCGGCTGGCGGCTGACGCCGAATCGCTTCATCGCCGTCACCGGCACGAACGGGAAGACGACGGTCACCGAGTGGCTCGGCGCGGTCTGCCGCGAGGCGGGAGAGCCCCATGCCCTGGCCGGCAACGTCGGGACTCCGCTGGCCTCGCTGGCCGGCACGCTCCCGGCCGACGCGACGGTCGTCTGCGAGTGCTCCTCGTTCCAGCTCGAGGACTCCGAGGCCTTCGCCCCCGAGGTCGCGGTCCTCCTCAACTTCAGCCCCGACCACCTCGACCGCCACGGCACGCTCGAGGACTACCTCGGCGCCAAGCTGCGGATCTTCGCCAACCAGGACAGCGCCGCGACCGCCGTGATCGACGCCGACGAGCCGGCCCTCGCCGGCCTCGAGCTGCCCGGCGATGCCGAGGTGGCGCCGTACGGGGTCGACGCCTGCGCCGAGGCCGAGGGTCTCTGCGCCGTCAGCGCGGTCGACGGGGAGCTGCGCGACGCCGACGGGGTCCTCGTCAGGGCCTCGGACCTGCCGCTCGCCGGCGAGCACAACCTGCGCAACGCGATGGCCGTGGCCGCGGCCGCCCTCGCCGCCGGCATCGACCGCGACGCAGTCGCCCGCGGCCTGCGGAGCTTCGCCGGCGTCCCGCACCGGCTCGAGCGGGTCGCGGAGATCGGCGGGGTCGACCTACGTCAACGACTCCAAGGCCACGAACGTCGCCGCCGCCTCGGCCGCGCTCCGGGCCTTCGACGGCGGGGTCCACGCGATCCTCGGCGGCAGCCTCAAGGGCGGAGGCTTCGAGGAGCTGGTGCCCGCCGTCCGCGAGCGCTGCCGGGCCTGCTACCTGATCGGCGAGGCCGAGCCGCGCCTCGCCGACGACCTCGCCGCCGCCGGGGTGCCCCTGCACCGGTGCGGCGGGCTCGAGGAGGCGGTCCGAGCGGCACACGCCGCGGCGCAGCCCGGTGAGACCGTCCTGCTGGCGCCCGCCTGCGCGAGCTTCGACGCCTTCCGCGACTACGAGGATCGCGGAGACCGCTTCCGCGATCTGGTCGAGGCCCTGGCGTGAGCGCGCTGGCGTCCATCCGCAGCGGCATCGCCGGACGCACGAAGAAGCGGGCGAAGCCGCGGCCGATCGAGTACTCGCTGCTCCTCACGGCGACGATGTGCCTGCTCGCCTTCGGCGTCGTCATGGTCTTCAGCGCCAGCTCGAGCGCCTCGCTCCTCGGCGACACCGGCGACGGCGCCTACTACCTGAAGCGCACCCTGATGTTCGGCGTCTTCGGGCTCGTCGCGCTGCGTCTGCTCTCCACCCACAGCCTGACGACGATCCGCAGGCTCACCCCGGCGATCCTCGTCGGCGCTGTCGTGCTGCTGATCATCACGAAGCTGATCGGCGTCTCCGCCAACGGCGCGCAGCGCTGGATCGCGCTCGGCCCGGTCCAGATCCAGGCGTCGGAGATCGCCAAGGTCTCGCTGATGCTCTACGGCGCCCACCTGCTGGCGGAGCGACCGAAGATGACCCGCGACCTGCGCGGGCTCTCGCCGCTCCTGCTGGTCGCCGGGGCGGTCTGCGCGCTGATCGTGCTCGAGCCCGACCTCGGGACCGCCATGGTGTCGGCCTTCTCGATCGCCGCGCTCCTCGTTGCGGCCGGGGCGAAGATCCGCCACCTCGCGATGGTCGCCGGCGCGCTCCTGCTCTTCGTGGTCCTGGCCGTGCTGATCGAGCCCTACCGGATGGCCCGCCTGACGAGCTTCCTCGATCCCTCCGCCGACGCCTCCGGCGCCGGCTTCCAGAGCATGCAGGCCACGATTGCGCTGGGCTCGGGTGGTTTCTTCGGCGTCGGGCTGGGGGAGAGCCTCCAGAAGGCCTTCTACCTCCCCGAGGCCCACACCGACATGATCGCCGCGGTCATCGGCGAGGAGCTGGGGATGATCGGCATGGCGGTGCTGGTCGGCCTCTACATGCTGCTCGGCTACGCCGGCTTCCGCACCGCTCAGAAGGCGCGCGATCGCTACGGTCGGCTCCTCGCCGCCGGATTGACGGCGATGATCCTGGTCCAGGCCTCGATCAACCTCTTCGCCGTCCTCGGCCTCGCCCCGCTCACGGGCGTCACGCTCCCATTCGTCTCCTACGGAAACAGCAGCCTGATCGTCACCCTCGCGGCCGTCGGCCTGCTGCTCAACATCGCGCAGGGCGGCAGGGCGGCCTCGACGGCGACGGCGCGGCCGAGACCGCTGCGCGTGGTCGACGGTGGGCGCAAGCCGGCGCCGGCCCGGAGCGGAGGTGCGCGTGTCGCGAGTGGTGATCGCAGCCGGCGGGACAGCCGGGCACGTGGTTCCGGCGCTGGCAGTCGCCGACGCGCTCGCTGAGTCCGGCGCGGAGGTCAGCTTCCTCGGCACCCGCGAGCGGGCGGAGGCCACGCTCGTGCCCGCCGCCGGATACGAGATCGACTTCCTCAACGTGCGCGGCGTCGACCGGCGCAACCCGATCCGGGCCGCGGGCGCGCTGGGGCTGGCGGCCGCGGCGGTCGGGACGGCCCGCCGGCTGCTCCGCGACCGGGGCGCCGACGTCGTCATGGGCGGCGGGGGCTACGTCGCCGCACCGGCGGGAATCGCCGCGCTGAGCCGCAGGATCCCGATCGTCCTCACCGAGGCCGACAGCCACTTCGGCCTCGCCAACCGGCTCCTCGCCCCGCGGGCGCGCCGGGTCTGCCTGGGCTTCCCGATCGAAGGCCGGGAGGGGCCGCGATACCTGCTCACCGGCCGGCCGGTCCCCGCCGCCATCGGCCACGCCGATCGCGGCCGGGCGAGGGAGCGCTTCGGCATCGATCCCGCCGATCGGTGCCTGCTGATCTTCGGGGGCAGCCTCGGCGCGCTCACGATCAACCGGGCGGCGGCTGCGGCCTTCGGGCCCGGGGGCGTCGGCGAGCACCGCGACTTCCACGTCCTCCACATCGCCGGCTCGCGCGACTACCCGGAGCTCTCCGGCGAGCTGGAGGGAGCGGAGCGCTACACGCTGCTCGAGTACGAGCCGGACCTCGCCGACGCGCTCGCCGCCGCGGATCTGGTGCTCGCCCGCTCCGGCGGGTCGATCTTCGAGCTGACGGCGGCGGGCCGGCCCGCGATCCTCGTCCCCTATCCCCACGCGACCGCCCGCCACCAGCACACCAACGCCGAGTGGATGCGGAGCGCGGGCGCCGCGATCGTGATCGAGGACGCCGATCTCGACCCGGCTGGACTCGCCGCGGCAGCCGGAGAGCTGATCGGCGACCCGGGCCGGCTGGAGGCGATGGCCGCGGCCTCGGCCTCGCTCGCGCGGCCTGACGCAGCCCGCCGGATCGCCGACGAGGTCCTCAGCGCCGCGGGGGAGGCCCGATGAAGGGCCGACGGCTGCACTTCATCGCGATCGGCGGCGCCGGCATGAGCGGGCTCGCCCTCGTCTGCCGGGCGCGGGGAGCCGAGGTGACGGGCAGCGATCGCGCCGAGTCCGGGCTACACGGATCGTCTGCGCGACGCCGGGATCGAGCCCCGGATCGGCCACGACGCGGATTCGGTGCCCGCCGACGCCGAGGTCGTCGTCTCCACCGCGATCCCCGACGACAACGTCGAGCTGGTCCGCGCGCGGGAGCGCGGGCAGCGGGTGCTCCACCGCAGCGAGCTCCTCGCCGAGCTCTGCGGCGCCAAGCGCCTGATCGCGGTGGCCGGCGCCCACGGCAAGACGACCACCTCCGGCATGCTCGCCCACGCCCTGCGGGCCGCCGGGGCCGACCCGGCGTTCCTCCTCGGCGGCGAGCTGCCGGGGTCGGCGTCCGGCGGCGGTCCCGCCAACGCCGGTTGGGGCGGGGGAGACTGGGTGGTCGCCGAGGCCGACGAGAGCGACGGCAGCTTCCTGCGGCTCGAGCCGGAGGTCTCGGTCGTGACGAACGTCGAGCTCGACCACCACTCCCACTGGGGCGGGGAGCGGGAGCTGATCGACGCGTTCGCATCCTTCACGGCCAGGTCCCGGGCGGTCGTCCGGCCGGCCGAGGCGCGCCTGCGCGTTCTCGACGGAGCCGGGGCGGTGCTCGGCTTCGCCGTCACGGGAGCGGGGGAGCCGGCTGCCGCCGCGGCCCTGATCGCGACCGACATCGAGGTGAGGGGCGGCGGCACCGAGTTCGTCGCCGCCTCGGAGGCGCTCGGCGAGCAGCGGGTCCGGCTGTCGGTGCCCGGGCGCCACAACGTCGAGAACGCCCTCGCGGCGATCGGGGCGATGCTCCAG
The DNA here is from genome assembly GCA_963839535.1 of uncultured Solirubrobacterales bacterium. Classification (GTDB taxonomy): domain Bacteria; phylum Actinomycetota; class Thermoleophilia; order Solirubrobacterales; family 70-9; genus RHKX01. Next base: position 33,611 of record CAWIVF010000010.1, on the reverse strand, counting down.
GCGAGGGAGCTCGACCCTTCGCTGCCGCCGATCGAGGACCTGATCGCGGGCCTCGCGGGCTTCCCGGGATGGCTCGCCGGCTGGAGCGCAAGGGCGAGGTCGGCGGAGCGCTCGTCTTCGACGACTACGCCCACCATCCGACCGAGGTCGCGGCCTCCCTCGCCGCGCTGCGGAGCCTGCCGCATCGCCGCCTGATCGCGGTCTTCCAGCCGCACCTCTACTCGCGGACGCAGGCGCTGGCCGCGCGCTTCGGCCGGGCCCTCGCCGGAGCCGACGAGATCGGCGTCGTCGACGTCTACTCCGCCCGCGAGAAGCCCGAGGGCGAGCTCGCCGGGGTCAGTGGCCTGCAGGTCGCCGAGGCGACGGCGGATGCCGCACCGGGCAGGCGCGTGATGTGGCTGGGGGACCTGGACCGCGCCGAGAGCGAGCTGCGCGCGACGCTCGGCCCCGGCGACGTGCTCGTCACGATCGGCGCGGGAGACGTCTTCCGCCTCGCCGACCGGCTCACCGGGAATCCTGGGGGCCACGGATGAGCGCGCCGCAGATGCAGCAGGACTTCCCCCTGGCCCGCCTGACCACCGTGCGCACCGGTGGTCCCGCCGACATCTTCGCCCGGGCCGACAGCGTCGAGCGGCTGGTCGAGCTGCTCGGATACGCGCGCGAGACGGGCCTGCGGGTAGGAGTGGTGGGCTCGGGATCGAACCTCCTCGTGTCCGATGATGGCTACCGAGGACTGGTTCTGAAGCTCGATGGAGCGCTGGCGAAGATCGAACGCGAGGGTGATCGCGTCCTCTGCGGGGGCGGCATGCGCCTGCCCTCGGCGGCGGCCAGCGCTGCGCGCTGGGGCCTCTCGGGGCTGGAGTTCGGCGTCAACATCCCCGGCACCGTCGGCGGAGCCGTGCGGATGAACGCCAATGCCTACGGCGGCGAGCTGGCGCGAACGCTCGAATGGGTCGACGTCTGCAGCGACGCCGGGGTCGATCGCCGCACGCCCGAGGAGCTCGGCTTCTCCTATCGCCGCTCGAGCATCGCCGACGGCGAGGTGGTCGCCCGCGCCTGCTTCGAGCTCGAGCCCTCCGACCCCGAGACGGTCAAGGCGACGCTGGCGGAGATGCGCGACAAGCGCCGTGAGGCGCAGCCCTCCGGGATCAAGACCTTCGGCTCCACCTTCAAGAACCCCGAGGACCCCCGAGCGGAGGGACGTTCGGCCGGGCAGCTGCTCGAGGCGGCCGGCTGCCGCGGGCTCCGCGTGGGCGGGGCGATGTTCTCCGAGAAGCACGCGAACTTCGTCGAGAACGGCGGCGAGGCCACCACGGCGGACATCATCGCCCTGATGGCGGCCGGCAGGCGGCGGGTTCACGACCGGTTCGGCGTTGTCCTCGAGCCCGAGGTACAGGTGCTCGGCGAGGTCGAATGGCCCGAAGACTGGGAGCTGGGTTGAGCGGCGCCCGCTCTTTGCGAGGCGTGCGCCTTCCTGCGATGCCCCGCTGGGAGGTCGCCCGCCGCTACCTCACCATCGCCCTCGTGGCCCTGCTGGTCCTCGGCACCGCCTACATGCTCTGGTTCCGTGACTCCTCCTTCGTCGCGGTCGAGCGGGTCGAGGTCGTCGGGGCGGAGGACTCCCCCGCGATCGCAGCCGAGCTGACGGAGGCGGCCGGGGAGATGACGACGCTCCACGTCGACTCGACCGCTCTCCGGCAGGTCGTCGCCGACGAGCCCGCGGTCCTCGCCATCAGCACCGACACGGATTTTCCCAACGGCCTGACGATCGAGGTCGACCTGCGTGAGCCCGCCGGTTATCTCGAGGCCGACGGGGGCACCGTGGTCGCCGCCGACGGGGTGGTGCTCGCCACCGGCGTGGAGCCGCCGGAGGAACTGCCCGTGATCGAGGCCGACGGCTCCGTGGTCTCCGGCGGTCGCGCCGAGGGCGCCGCGCTCACCTCCGCCCGGGTCCTCGGCGAGGCCCCCGAGCCGCTGCTCCCTCTCGTGGAGAGCGCCGCGATCGACGGCGACGGCGGGCCGATCGTGACGCTCGACGGCGGAATCGAGCTCCGTTTCGGGACGCCGGCGCAGGCCGATCTCAAGTGGCGGGCGGCGGCGACGGTGCTCGCCGACTCCCAGGTCGACGTGGCCTCCTACATCGACCTCTCGGTGCCGGATCGGCCCGTTCTGGGGTGACCCGACGAACCCTCAAGTCATGCCTGAGAGTTGGCAAAGTCTCAACTCCTGCTTGAGACAGCGATCTTGCAAGCCGCGCAACGAGCCATTGACACCACCCCCCGTGTCCCATACTTTGCCTGCAGTTGCGGCCCAGGACGGGAGCAACACTCAAGCATGGCTTTAGCGACGGACGGAAAACAGGAAAGGCGAGTGAACCTCTGATGGAGGCTTCCAGTTACCTGGCGGTGATCAAGGTTGTCGGCGCGGGAGGCGGCGGCACCAACGCGGTTTCGCGGATGGTCGACGCAGGCCTCAAGGGGGTCGAGTTCCTGGCCGTCAACACCGACGCGCAGGCGCTCCGCGCCTCCGAGGCCGATGTGAAGCTCGCGATCGGGCAGGACCTGACCCGCGGCCTCGGCGCCGGCGGGCAGCCCGAGGTCGGCGCGGGAGCCGCGGCCGAGAGCCGCGATGACATCAAGGAGGCGCTGAAGGGCGCCGACATGGTCTTCGTCACCGCCGGCGAGGGCGGCGGCACCGGCACCGGTGCGGCCCCCGTGATCGCCGAGATCGCCAAGCAGGAGATCGGCGCGCTGACCGTCGGCGTCGTCACCAAGCCCTTCGAGTTCGAGGGCAGCCGCCGCATGCAGCAGGCCCTCGACGGCATCGAGAAGCTCCGCAACGAGGTCGACACGCTGATCATCGTTCCGAACGAGAAGCTGCTCAACATCGTCGAGCGGCGCGAGCCGATCAGCGAGGCCTTCCGCAAGGCCGACGACATCCTGCGTCAGGGCGTCCAGGGGATCACCGACCTGATCACCGTTCCCGGCCTGATCAACCTCGACTTCGCCGACGTGCGGGCGATCATGTCCGACGCCGGATCGGCGCTGATGGGCGTCGGCACCTCCGCCGGCGAGAGCCGCGCGGGCGAGGCAGCCAAGGAGGCGATCTCCTCGCCGCTGCTCGAGTCCGCCATCGACGGCGCCACGGGCATGCTCCTCAACATCACGGGTGGCGAGGACATGGGCCTCTTCGAGGTGAACGAGGCGGCCGAGGTCGTCAGCAGCACCGCCGACAAGGGCGCGAACATCATCTTCGGCGCCGTCGTCGACAACACGATGGGCGACGCCCTCCGGGTGACCGTCATCGCCACCGGCTTCGAGGGCTTCGAGATGCTCGCCCGCCGGCCCGCGGAGGTTCGCCGCCGCAGCCGCCGCCGCGGCGTCCGTCCGCCGTCGGATCGCGAGATCCGCTCGCTCGAGGTCAGCGACGACGACATCGACATCCCGCCCTTCCTGCGGGACTAGCGCCACTCGCTTCCCGACGACACGCTCCAGCAAAGGAGCTTCGACGGGGATTGGTGGTCTCAGGGACCAGTGATTCGAGACGAAGCTGCCGAGTGGGCGTCGGCTACGACGGCTGAACTAGCGCCGCCCCGTGAAGGAGCGTGGTTGCGAGGTTCAACCCGGCTTCGGGCTCAACCCTCTCGCTGACGACCTCACTGGCGATCTCCAGGTCCCTCGCCAGCCGCTCCAACGGGAAGTCACGAGCCTTCAGTACCCGGGCGAGCCAGCTCAGCTGCTTATCGAGGTCAACCGACCCGCGTACCGCAAGAGCTGCCCAATTGAGGATGTGCTGATTGTCGTGGCGGCACCAAGCCATACCCGCAGAGCCATACCGACCCTCCTCGTCGGGGAACTCCTTTCGGTAGCGACGACATATCTCATCAGCGAGAGCCCGGAGGTCGAGTTCGGTCCCGTCCCCCAACGTTTGCGTGACGGGAGGGGGGTGCCCGCTCGGGGGCGCTACGCGTTTGGTCGGCTCAGGAACTGACGACCTCGTAGGTGTGGAGGTGTTCTAAGCGCTCCAGGTGGATTGCCTCAGCGACCGCCGGTGGGATTCGGTCATGAGAGCGTCGATGGTCGGCGCTCTTCATGTAGGCCTTGAAGCAAGATTGATCACGCCACCGGCTGATCATCAGAACCTCGGAGATGTCGCGGTCGGAGCGCCAGACCTCGAGGTCGATGAAGCCCTCGTGCGCATCTACTGCGCCCAGCCTGTTCTGGAAGGCCTCGATCAAGCGATCTGAACTCTCCGGCTCGACCCGAAGGCGAGACATCGATACGTACACCGGGTGAGCGTACAAATCTCTTGCGGTGCAGGCGATGACAGCCGCTGCTCAGTCCAAGGTCCGACAGTCGGCGATCACGCGGGGGAGCGGTTAAGTGCGCCGCCGCCGACGTAGACACTCGGAGATTGCCGCGACAGCCAAGAGCCCCAGGAACACCAGCACACCTGCACGCTGGACCACCTCGGCCACCTCGTCGGCGGATTCATAGAACCCGTAGCCGAGGCCGCAGAACGCTGCCGCAAAGAGGAGGTTGCCGCCGATGCTCCACGGCAGGAACGAGCGGTAGGTCATCTGCGACGCGCCCGCGACGAATGGCATGCACGAGCGCACGAATGGAATGAAGCGCCCGACCAGTACGAACAGGCCACCGCGGCGCTCGAACCGCTCGTCGATCCACCTCAGCCTCGCCGGGGTGACACGAAATCGGGATCCCCGGCGCTCCAGGAACGGCCTCCCGAAACGGTCCCCGGTTGCAAAGTTCACGCTTTCGCCGGCCGCCGCTGCAAGCCACACGAACAGGATCAGAGGCGCGAGGGCGATCTCTCCCTCTCCGGCCACCGCACCTGAAAGCACCACTCCGACCTCGAAGGGCAGCGGCAGTCCCGCCAGCGAGCTGAACTCGAGAAAAGCCATCAGAGCTCCGAACGCGTACGTCCAGTCGCCGAGGGTCTCGGGCGCGTCCTGGATCCAGCCGGACAGGCCGGCGACGATCAGCGAGGTGGCGATAGCGCCACGATCAACTCGCGGATCGCACCCGGGTAGCGGTACGTGACCCCGCCGTGTTTGCCGTCGAAGAGCTCGAGGGTGTGGTCGACGCCCAGCTTCCCGAGCTCGCGTGAGAAGGCCTGAGCGCCGAGGTCGAGGTGGTACTCGTCGCTCGCTGCCCGCATCGAGGTAGATCCGCCGCATCGAGCGCAGGGCGTCGGCGTGGCCGGCGGCCATCCGGACCGGGTCGTGGTCGAGCCACTGCTGCCAGATCTCGGGGATGAGGCGGCCGTCCTCGACCTCGAAGGGGACCAGCGCCTTGCCGGGCCGCTCCGGGTCGGGGGAGTAGGCGGCGGCGTAGGCATACATCTCGAGCGGCCCGGCGTAGCGGTCGAAATCGAAGGGGTCGATCTGGCCGATCCGCTCGAAGAAGACGTCCCAGGAGCCCTCGAAGTTGTCCCGCAGGCTGCGGGCGGCGCCGGCGATGCCGGGGATCATCGAGATCTCGAAGAGGGCGTCGCCGGCGTGGGAGGCGAGCGCGGAGAAGACGTCCGGGCGCATCATCGGCACGACCATCGCGCCGTAGCCACCCGATGAGTGGCCGGTGATCCCGCGATGGTCCCGATCGGGGGCGGTGGGGTAGCGCTCGTCCACGAACGGCACCACCTCGTCGCAGAGGTAGGACTGGTAGCGGCCCGTGCCGGTCGAGTCGAGGAACTGGGAGCCGCCGTAGGAGGTCCAGCAGTCGACCATCACGACGATCGCGTCGGGGCACTCCGCTGAGGCGAGCATCGCGTCCGCCCGCTCGATGAAGTTCGGCTCCATGAACTTGCGATTCGCCCACATGTCGAGCTGGCCGGTGAACCCCTGGATCACGTAGATCACCGGCAGCGGCCGGGGATGGTCCAGCTCGACGCCGGGCGGCCGCAGCACGTAGAGCGGCCGGCGCACGGGATCGCCGAGGGGGTTGCCGGCCAGAAGGTCCGATTCGACGACCAGGCGGTCGAGGGCACCGGCGAGGGGCCGATTCCACGGCGCGCCCAGCAGCTCGTCCGGGCCGGCGGAGTCGTCGGTCGAAGCGGCGTGAACGAGGCGCACGGCGGGGACCCTAATGCCCCATCGCCGGGATTCCGCCGGAAATGCCGCACCGACCCTCGCGAATCTCCACAATGGATCGATGCGCTCCCTGAATCCGCATCGGTTGGGTGCCGGGATGCGCCGCCTCCTCGCCTGGTCGGACATCGACCTCGTCGAATCCGACATGGAGCTGGCCCGCTCGATGAGCGCGGCCTTCTGGCTGCTCGGAGGCGTGATCACCGCGCTCCTGCTGCCGTGGGCGCCGCCGACGGCTGAGCTCGGCGACGCGGCCGGCTGGACGCTGGCCGCCGCCGGCGTGCTCGTCTGCTTCTTCGTCGGCTACCGCCACCTCGGCCCCGGGGTGAGCATCGGGCGGATCCACCTCGCCGGCTTCATCGGCATCTCCCTGGTCGCGGCGCTCGAGTTCATCGCCGGCGGCCGCGACACGCCGTACCACTACCTCTACATGCTGCCGATCCTGTTCGCGGCCGCGGCGCAGAAGCCGCGCCGCGCCCTGCAGCTCGCCGCAGCTCTTTCCGTGATCATCTGGCTGCCGCTCCTCTACGAGGGCACCGAGCGCCGGATCGTGCTGGACATCGCAACCCAGCTGGCCACCCTGCTGGCGATCGGGTTCGCGGTCTGGGGCCTCTTCGTGATCCTGCGGGTCCAGCGCCGGACCATCCGCGAGCAGCGGGCCGCCGCCGAGCTCCTCGCCCGCGAGGACGAGCTGACCGGCCTGGGCAACCGCCGCGCGCTCGGGGAGGCCCTGCGACGGGAGGCGGCCAGGGCTCGGCGCGGAGGGCGGCGACTCAGCGTCGTCGTCGGCGACCTCGACAAGTTCAAGGAGATCAACGACCGGCGGGGTCACGCGGCGGGTGACGAGTGCCTGCGCCGCGCCGCCGATGCGCTTCGCGTCGTCGCCCGCGAGGGGGATGCCTGCTTCCGCTGGGGCGGCGACGAGTTCGCGATCCTCCTGCCGGAGACCGATCGCGATCAGGCGGAGGGGGTCGCCCAGCGCCTGCGGGAGGAGATCGACGCGGTCGAGCCGCCACCGACGGGGCCGAGGCTGGCGATCACCTGCGGAGTGGCCGAGCTCGACGGGGAGGGTGACTGGGAGGCGCTGATCTCCCGGGCCGACCACGAGATGCTCGCCTCGCAAGCAGGGCCTTCCCGGTCCTTCCTGAGTCCTCGGCGGCGGGAGGTAGCCTGCGGCCGGTGGAATCCGCCGCGCCGCTGAGGCGAACCCCGCTCTACGACGAGCACGTCGCCGCGGGCGCTCGGCTCGTTCCCTTCGCCGGCTGGGAGATGCCCGTCCAGTACGAGGGGGTCGGCGCCGAGCACCGTGCGGTCCGCGAACACGCCGGCGTCTTCGACGTCTCCCACATGGGTCAGATCAAGACCTCCGGGCCCGAGTCGCTTCCGTTCCTGCAGCGTCTCGTCAGCAACGACGTCGCGAAGCTCGCCCCGGGCGGCGCCCAGTACTCGTGCCTGTGCGCCGACGACGGCGGGGTCCTCGACGACCTCTTCACCTACCTCCTCGAGGACGGGAGCTACCTGACGGTCTCCAACGCGTCCAATCACGACTCCGACCTCGAGCGCTTCCGCGCGATCGCCGCCGGCTTCGACGTCGGGATCGAGGACCTCGCCCCGCGGCACGCGATGCTCGCAGTGCAGGGCCCCGAGGCCCGTTCGATCGTGCAGGGCCTCGCCTCCGCCGAGCTGCCATCCGCGGATGCACACGGCGATTCTCGACGTGGCCGGCTCCCAGGCTCTCGTATGCGGCACCGGCTATACGGGCGAGGACGGGGTCGAGGTCATCCTCGGCAACGACGGAGCCCCGGCCCTGTGGCGCGAGCTGCTCGCCGCCGGCGCGACCCCGTGCGGCCTCGGGGCCCGCGACACGCTGCGGCTCGAGGTCTGCTTCCACCTGCATGGCAACGACATGGGTCCCGACCGGAATCCGATCGAGGCCGGGCTCGGGCTGGTGCTGCAAGGAGGAGACGGAATTCGCCGGGGCCGAGGCCGTGGCCGCCGCCCGCGCCGCCGGCACCGCCGAGAAGCTCGTCGCCTTCGTGATCGAGGGCAAGGGCATCGCGCGCGCGGGCAACGCGATCCTCGCCGGGGGCGAGCCCGCCGGCGCCGTCACGAGCGGTACCTTCTCGCCGTCGCTCGAGCTCGGGATCGGGATGGGCTACGTCCGCTCGGAACTCGCCGAGCCCGGGCAGGGCATCGAGATCGACGTCCGGGGTCGCGTCCGCCAGGCCGAGATTCGCAAGAAGCCGCTCTACGAGAAGCAGAGCTGATCAGAGAAGGAGAAGGTTTTGGCCGCTGAGGAGAGCTACCCCGACGACCTCCGCTACCACCCCGAGCACGACTGGGCACGGGTCGACGGCGAGGAGGCCACCTTCGGGGTCACCTGGTACGCGCAGGACTCGCTCGGCGAGGTCGTCTTCTTCGACCCGCCCGAGGTGGGCGCCACCGTGACGAAGGACGAGCCCTACACCGAGGTCGAGTCCGTCAAGGCGGTCTCCGACGTGATCGCGCCCCTCTCCGGCGAGATCGTCGCCGTCAACGACGAGGCCGGCACGAATCCGGAGCTGATCAACACCGACCCCTACGGCGAGGGCTGGATGATCAAGGTCCGCCTCACCGATCCGGGGGAGCTCGACTCGCTGCTGGACCCGGCCGCCTACCGCGATCTGATCGCGGACTGAGCCCGGACCCGGCAACCCTCCTCGCTACCCTCGGAGCCCGATGAGCAGGTACACCTCAGCAACCGAGGGGGAGCGCGCCGAGATGCTCGCGACGATCGGCGCCGCGTCGGTCGACGAGCTCTTCGACCTCCCCGAGGGCGTGCGCCTGGATGGACCCCTCGATCTGCCCGACGGGCTCGGCGAGGCCGCGGTCTACGAGCGCATGCGGGAGCTCGCCGCGCGCAACGCCGACGCCGAGTCGGAGACCTGCTTCCTCGGCGCCGGGATGTACGACCACTACGTGCCCGCGATCGTCGACGCGATCATCTCCCGCTCCGAGTTCCTCACGCCCTACACGCCGTATCAGCCGGAGATCTCGCAGGGTGGGCTCCAGGCGATGTTCGAGTTCCAGACCGCGATGTCGGAGCTGACCGGGCTGCCACTCTCGAGCGCCGGGCTCTACGAGGGACCGTCCACGGTCGCCGCCGCGGGTTACCTGGCGATCGGCGCCACCAAGCGCCGCAAGTTCGTCGTCTCGGCCGGCCTCCATCCGCAGAGCATCGAGACGCTGCGGACCTACGCTGCCGGATACCCCGCCGACGTGGTCGAGGTCGAGCTGGAGGACGGCCTCACCACGGCCTCCGCTCTCTCCGCCGCGGTCGACGACGAGACCGCCGCCGTCTTCGTCGGCTACCCCAACTACCTGGGCGCGGTCGAGGACCTCGAGCCGCTCGCCGAGGTCGCCCACTCCGCCGGCGCGCTGCTGATCGCGAGCTGCGATCCGATCGCGCTCGGGATCCTCCGCCCGCCCGGCGAGTGCGGGGTCGACGTCGCGGTCGGCGAGGGGCAGCCGCTGGGCAACCGGCTGGACTACGGCGGTCCCTCGTTCGGGTTCTTCTGCGCGGCGCAGGAGCAGCTCCGGCGCATGCCCGGCCGGATCGCGGGCGAGACCGTCGACGTCGACGGCCGGCGGGGCTTCGTCCTCGCGCTGCAGACCCGCGAGCAGCACATCCGGCGCGAGAAGGCGACCCACAACATCTGCACCGCGCAGGCGCTCAACGCGCTCGCCGGCACGATCTACCTGAGCTGGCTGGGCCGCGAGGGCCTGGTCGAGCTGGGCGAGCTCCTCGTGCGCCGCACGCATTACGCGCGCGAGCGGCTCAGCCGCGATCGACGGTGTGAAGGCGCTGCACGGCGCTCCGGTCGTGCGCGAGTTCGCCCTCGCTCTCGATGCCCCGGTCCACGCCGTCCTCGATCACTGCGCGGCTCGCGGGATCGCGGCCGGCGTTCCGCTTCCCGGCGACGGACTGCTCGTGGCGATCACTGAGCAGCGGTCGCGGGCCGACATCGACCGGCTTGCCGACGTCCTCGCGGAGGCGATCGCCGAGCATCGCGGCGCACCAGCGCCGGACGACCCCCAGCAGATCACCGCGGCGGGGATCTCATGAGCGCCGAGCTCGAGCGCCCGCCCGCGTCGGGGTCGACCGCGACCCCGATGCAGCGCGATCACGCGGTGACGATCTACGAGCGCTCCGTGCCGGGGCGGCGAGCGGCGAGCCTGCCGGAAGCCGGGGTGCCGGAGCCGCCGCTGGACGAGCTGATCCCGGGCCGCCTCCTGCGCGCGGAGCCCGCCCGGCTACCCGAGGTCTCCGAGCCCGAGATCGTCCGCCACTACAACCGGCTCTCGCGTCGCAACTTCGACCTCGACTCGGGCATCTACCCGCTCGGCTCGTGCACGATGAAGCACAACCCGCGGGTCAACGAGCGCGTCGCGGCGCTCCCCGGCCACGCCCGCCTGCACCCGGCGCAGGACCCCGCTCGCGCACAGGGCGCGCTCGAGCTGATGTGGTCGCTGGAGCGGGCGCTGAGCGAGATCTGCGGTCTGCCCGAGGTCAGCCTCCAGCCCTCGGCCGGTTCCCACGGCGAGCTGGCCGGCCTGCTGCTGACCCGCGCCTTCCACGCGGCCAACGGGGACGAGGGCCGGCGAACCCGCGTGCTCGCCCCCGACACGGCCCACGGCACGAACCCGGCCTCGGTGACGATGGCCGGCTACGAGGTCGTCAAGGTCGCCACGAATCCCGAGGGCGGGGTGGACCTCGAAGACCTGCGCGAGAAGACCGACGAGCGGGTCGCCTGCCTGATGCTGACCAACCCGAACACCCTCGGCCTCTTCGACCCGAACATCGCCGAGATCACCGGGATCGTCCGCGAGGCGGGGGGGACGCTCTACTACGACGGCGCCAATCTGAACGCGATCATGGGGCACTCGCGGCCCGGGGACATGGGCTTCGACATCGTCCACGTCAACCTGCACAAGTCGTTCAGCCAGCCGCACGGCGGCGGTGGCCCCGGCGCCGGCCCGATCGCGGTGTCCGAGCGGATCGCGCCCTACCTGCCGGTCCCGCGGATCGCCCGGGTCGAGGGCAACAACGGCGACGGCCCCCGCTTCGAGCTGCGAGGCATCGACGGCAACCCCGACACGATCGGGCGACTGCGCGGGTTCCAGGGCAACTTCGGCGTCTTCGTCCGCTCCTACGCCTACATCCTCAGCCTCGGCGGCGACGGCCTCACCGAGGCATCCGAGACGGCCGTGCTCAACGCCAACTACCTGCTGGCGCGAATGCGGCAGGGTCGCGCGGGCAAGTACCTGCCGCTGGCGTTCGATCGGCCGCCGATGCATGAGTTCGTCCTCTCCGGGAGGGGCGCGAAGAAGGAGCTGGGCGTGCGGACGCTCGACATCGCGAAGCGCCTGCTCGATCACGGGATGCACCCGCCGACGGTCTACTTCCCGCTCCTGGTCGACGAGGCGCTGATGATCGAGCCCACCGAGACCGAGACGAAGGAGTCACTCGATCGCTTCGCCGACGCGGTCGAGTCGATCCTCGCCGAGGCCGAGGAGGATCCCGGCATCGCTCGCGAGGCGCCCTACACCACCCCGGTGCGGCGACTCGACGAGGCGGCCGCTGCCCGCAACCCCGTGGTTCGCCAGCAGCTCTGACCGCGGCACGGTGGGCGCCACGAATAAAAAAGAGGCCCCCGCAGTATCCGCGAGAGCCTCTTCCCCTCCCAAAATCGAGATCAGTCGATCACGGGCTTGTCCTTCTGCGGCATATCGGCGTCGCCCCGGTTGAACAGAGAGGGGACGGTACGAGGTTCGGCCAGGAGTGCCAATCATCAATTTGTCCAGTCTCCGTTCTGGACTCAAGTTTGCGAGGGGGTTCCTCAGCGGGCGGCGAGCCATTCGCGAGAAGCCGATGGCGCCGCGACGGTCGGGCGCCTCGGCAGTCAGCCCGCCCGCCCGCAGCCCCGACCCTGCCTCGCCGAGAAGCGGGACCGGGGCGAGCAGCGCCCGCCTGCCCCGCGCCCGCTTCCACACACGAGCCAACTCGGCGATCGGCTCGGCGCGCGGGCCGGCGATCGCTGACGATCCCGACGCGCGGCTCACCGGCCGCGACGCCGGCGACGAAGTCCGCGACCTCGACGGGGTCGACCGGTTGGAGGGGCGCCTGCGAGGCGGGGAGGACCCCTGCCCTCGCGAGCGACCCGAAGGCCCAATCGAGTAGCTGGTGGAACTGCGTCGAGCGAACGATCGACCACGGCACATCGCCCGCGCGGACGACCGCCTCCTGCTCGAGCTTGACCCGGTAGTAGGCCATCGGCACGCGCTCGATCCCGACGATCGAGACGCAGACGTGATGGCGAACCCCGGCGGCCGCCTCGGCGGCGAGCAGCGTCCGGTTGCCGTCGACGAGCACCGCGCGCGCCGCCTTTCCGCGACTGTTCGCGTTGCTCGCGTCGACCACGCATTCGCAGCCCTCCAGGGCGGCGTCGAGCCCTGCGCCCGTGCTGATGTCGACGGGGTGGGTCTCAGAGCTGCGGCCGAGTCGGCGCACCTCGTGGCCGGCGCCCTCGAGGGCGGCCGCGATCGGCGCCCCGGCTGTGCCGGTCGCTCCGACGACCGCGACCCTCACTCCGGCAGCTCCTGCTCGAGCTCGAGGACCGGCGCGAAGAGGTCGCCGTGCCGCTCCACCCGCTCGAGCACCTCGGCGGCCTCGAAGCGCAGGCAGTCGGGGTCGCCCTCGTCGAGCGCGTCGCTGACCTCGTCCCAGGTGAGCGGGGTGGAGGCGGTCGGCCGCTCCTTCGCCCGCAGCGAGTAGACGGCGACGGTCGTCTTCGTCGCCGTGTTCTGGCTCCAGTCGACGAACACCTTCCCGGCGCGCAGGCTCTTCGTCATCCGCGACAGGACGAGGTCGGGCTCGGAGCGCTCGAGGGCCTGAGCGACGGCGTGGGCGTACGGCTTGGTCCGCTCGTAGGTCTCGTCTCACGTTGAGCGGGACGTAGACCTGCATCCCCTTCGAGCCGGAGCTCTTCGGGAAGCACTGCAGGCCCATTCCCTCGAACAGCGCGCGCAGCAGCAGCGCCACGCGACAGCACTCGACGATCGTCGCCGGCGGGCCCGGGTCGAGGTCGAATGCGAGCACCGTCGGCCGGTTGATGTCGGCGGCCAGGGACAGCGACGGATGCAGCTCGAGCGCGGCGAGCTGAGCGAGCCAGACGAGCGTCGCCCGGTTCTCGACCAGCGTGAACGGGATCGTCCCGGCGCGGTCGCCGGCCCAGACGTCGGCGGTCTCGACCCAGTCGGGGTGATGGGGAGGGCAGCGCTTCTCGTAGAAGTGCTTGCCCTCGACGCCGTTCGGGAAGCGGATCAGCGTCACCGGGCGGGCGTGGAGATGGGGCAGCATCACCGGCGCGATGCGGGCGTAGTAGTCGATGACCTCACCCTTGGTGAAGCCTGGCTCCGGATACAGAACCTTGTTCAGGTTCGTGATCGACAGCGTGCGGCCGTCGATCTCTACTTCGCGGCCTTGGCCTTCGACTTGCTCTTCGCCTTGGAAGTGGTGGTCTTCGACTTCGACTTCGCGCTTGGCTGCCGGCTTCTTGGTCGCGCTCTTCGGCTTGGACTCGGACTTGCGCTTGGCGCCGCCCGCCAGGTCCTCGCCCTTGATCGCGGCAAGCGACTCCTCGAGGGCGGCCATGAGGTCCGGGGCCTTGGTCGGCTTCGGCTCCTCGGCGTCGGCGGAGACGATGTTCTCGCCGGCCGCCTTGCGCTCGATCAGCTTCAGCAGCTCCTCGCGGTGCTCGTCCTTGTAGGACTCGGGGTCGAAGTCGGCGGCGAGGGAGTCGATCAGCGCCTTCGCCATCTCGACCTCACGCGCCTTCGGCTTCACGTCGGCGGAGTCGCCGAGGACGCCGTCGAGCTGGTCGACCGGCACGACCTCGTCGGCGAAGCGCATCGTCGCCAGCGTCAGCACCTGGCCGTCGGAGCGGACGGCCGCGAGGCTCTCCTTGTTGCGGAGCACGAAGCGGGAGATCGCGACCTTGCGCTGCTCGCCCATCGCCTGCGCGAGCAGGGCGTAGGCGCGCTCGGCGCCGGGCGCCGGGCCGAGGTAGTAGGGCTGGTTGAAGTAGATCGGGTCGATCTGGTCGAGGTCGACGAAGTCCTCGATCTCGATCGCCTTCGTCTTCTTGGGATCGAGCGCCTCGAGCTCCTCGCGGCTCATCACCACGTACTGATCGGGGGAGATCTCATAGCCCTTGACGATCTCCTCGTAGGCGACCTCCTCGCCGTCCTCCTCGGCGACGCGCTTGTGCCGGACCCGCGAGCCGTCGCTCTCACGCAGCTCGCGAAAGCGGATGGTCCGGCTCGACACCGCCGAATAGAGCTTCACGGGCACGTTGAGGAGCCCGAAGGTGATTGAGCCTGTCCAGATCGCGCGCGCCATGTCCCGGGAATCTTCGCGAGGTTAGCGCCGACTCCTCAGTCCCCCCTCTGCCCTGGCCGCGATCTTGCGACGCACGGCTAGGGACAGCACCAGTCCTCGACCGCCGGCATCGCGCCGGCCCCGCGTCCGCCCGGATCGAACTGCCGGGCGACGTTGCCGACCGCGATCACTCGCCGCAGCAGCTTGCGGTCCGAGTCGGGGTTGATGAACAGCCACTGATCGGTGTCCCCCCAGGGGAGCAGGATCCACTCCCCGCCGGGGGAGAAGACGGGCTCGCCGAACCTTCCGATCCCCGAGAAGACCGTGCGCTGAACGCGCTTGCCGTCGGCGATCCGGATCAGGAGCAGCCGCGCGGGCGACTCGAGCGGATTCGCGTTCTCGCGAACGACGACGGCCAGTCGCTCGCCGTCAGGGGACGCCGCGAGCGACTCGACATGCGTTGCGGCCGGCAGGTTGGGCGATCCGAGGAATCGGCCCTTCCGGTCGTAGATGCGGATGCCGTTCGGGTTGGCGACGGCGAGGCGGTCCGGCCCGGCCCAGTCGATCCACCTGGCCGGCCGCGCGGTGCGGGCGCGGAAGAGCACGCGCCCGGTGTCCGCGTCCCGCGTGGTCACGCTGAAGCGCTGCGCGTAGGTGAGCACGTTCGGCTCGGTCTCCGCGTCGCTGCCCGCCCCCGGCGGGCGCCAGGCCGGCGCGGTCGCCGTGGCGGCATCGAGGGGCACGGGCTCGGTGCTGGCGTCGCCCGGAACGACCCAGACCGACCCGCCCTCGAGGAAGGCGATCCGGTAGCCGCTCGGAGCCCAGCGGGGCGCGGTCACCTCGCCGGGACGCGAGATCGTCCACCTGACCTCGCCGGCCGGGTCGACCGCGGTGAGGGATCGCCCGCGCGTCGCCGCCACGTAGAGGCCATGCGGCGAGAACATCGCCTCGCGGTACTTGCCGAGCAGGCGCCTCGATCCGTCGTCGGCGACGAGCCAGGCGCCGCGCTCGGAGGTCACCAGGACCTCGCCCCCGTACTCGTGGATTGCGGTGGCCGGTCAATGCGCGTCTTGCGCCGGGACGGCGAGTCCCCGCTGCAGTTGTTGACGGCGACGGTGGTGGTCGTTCCCGGGGTCCGGGGCGGCGGGTTCCAGGCGTGCCCGTAGGCAACCTCGAAGCTGAGCGCGATGCGTCCGTCGAGTCCCCGACGCGCGTCGAGCGCATCGAGCAAGGCATGCGCGCGGCGCGTCGACCACAGGGCGGGCCAGCGGTCCGCGCGCGCATTGCCGCCGAGCGCGGAGACCTCGAGCAGCGCGGGCACGCGCGGACGGGAACGTCAAGGTCAGGACTTCGGCATCCATGACGGGCGTGGCCATGCCGGCCGCGACGAGCATGTCGCCGAAGTCGTGCATGTCGACATACGGCATCGGTCGGGTGCGCGGCTCGACAGTCGCCACCGCCTGCCGCAGTTCCTTCAACGTGTCGGGTCCGAAACAGCTGAACATCAGCAGGCCGTCGATCCGCAGGACGCGGCGCCACTCCGGAATCACGCGGTGCGGCGCCGGGTGCCAGTGCAGCATCAGGTTGGAAAACACCAGATCGACGCAGGCATCGGGCAGCGGCAGCTGTCCGGCATCAGCGCAGACGCGCGCCTGCGCAACCGGCCGCAGGCGCTGCACGAAGCGCGAGACCGGTCCGGACTGCGGCCCCGCCGCACGCAGCATGCCGAGCGAGAGATCGAAGCCGAGCCACTGCGCGTCCGGGTAGCGGCGCAGCAGATCATCGTGCGCGGCGCCGCTGCCGCAGCCGATATCGGCGACGCGCCGGACATCGAGACGCATGAGTTCGAGGCGTTCGACCATGCGCCGTCCGATCTCGCGCGGCAGCCAGTCGTGGCGCGCAAATCGCCGTGCGCGCGCGTCGAACTGGCGGCGCACCGTCGCCGTGTCGACCGGCACGCGCGGTGGGTCGATCATGCTCGGCGTGACTACTGACGTTCCGGGGCCGCGCGCCATGGGTGACGATTTGATCGCGGCCAGTGTATATGCTGGCCACATGTCGACCGCCCTGTCTTCGCCTTGCTCGCGCCGCGCTGCGTCGCCTGCGGCATCGCGCGCGGCGATGAGCTCTGCCAGGCGTGTCGCGACGACTACCTGCCTGCAGCGCAGGCGCGCTGCCGGCGCTGCGCGGCGCGCCTGCCGGCGTCGAACGGCGCCACGACCTGCGGCGCGTGCCTCACGGATCCGCCGCACTTCGATGCCGCCGTGGCTCTCGGCGACTACGCGCCGCCCCTCGATGCGATGGTCCTCGCCCTGAAGGGGCGCGCGCAGTTGCACCTCGCGCAGGCCTTCGGCCGCGAGCTCGCGAACCGTCTGCGCCACGGCGCGACGTGGCAGGCGGTCGTGCCACTGCCGCTGGCGTTCGAGCAGCAGCGCGCCCGCGGATTCAACCAGTCGCTCGAGCTCGCGCGTCCACTGGCACGCTCCCTCGGATCCCGCTCGTGGTCGATATCCTGCTGCGCACGCGCGCGACGGCGCCGCAACACCTGCTCGCGCGAGAGGATCGACGGCGCAACGTGCGCGGCGCGTTCGCCGCGGTCACCACGGCGCGCGCGCCTATCGACGGCGCCGATCTCCTGCTCGTCGACGACGTCATCACGAGCGGTGCTGATGCTCGATGCAGCCAGCGCGGCGCTCAAGTCGGCGGGGGCGGCACGCGTCGTGGGCAGCGGTCGTCGCGCGCACGCCTTGAGCGGCGGCGGGATTGCGCGGCACGAGGTTGGCGTGTTCAACATCGTCCTGGTCGCGCCGGATACTGCGCAAAACACCGGCAACGTGATCCGGCTGGCGGCGAACACCGGCGCGCGGCTGCACCTGGTGCGGCCCGCTGGCCTTCAGCCTCGACGACAAACAACTGCGGCGCGCCGGCCTCGACTATCACGAGTACGCGCGCGTCCGTCTGTGCACCCGACTCGTATGCAGCACTGCTGCAAGTGGAGGCGCCCGACGCACAACGCATGTTTGTGTTCACGCACGCGCGGCGAGCGCCTGCTCGGCCAGATCGCATTCCGTGCCAGCGACTGGCTGGTCTTCGGCCCCGAGACGAGCGGCCTCCCGCCCCCGGCGCTGCGCGACCGCTTTGTGCCCGCGCAGCGCGTGCGGTTGCCGATGCGCCCGAAGGCAACCGCAGCCTCAATCTGTCGAACGCGGTCGCGGTGGTGGTCTTCGAGGCGCGCGCCAGTGCGGCTACGCCGGCGGCAAGCTGAGTGCTGTCGGCCCGCTCTTGCCCCGCCCTGACCAACTCAGCCCTGACGCGGCGTGCCACGCGGTGGATGTGAGCGTGCCAGCTGCGCGCCGTGCAGCGGCAGCCGTTCGAGCAACAGGTCGACGCCCGGCTCGACGATCAGCAGGTCCCATATTCGGGACGTATGAGGCCTCGTCGGCCGCGTGGCGCAGAAACTCGAGGAGCCGGTCGAAGTAGCCCGCGACATTGACGACACCGACCGGCTTGGCGTGCAGCTCGGTTCCAGCCAGGTCAGCATCTCGAACATCTCCTCAAGGGTGCCGTAACCGCCGGGCAACACGACGAACGCATCGGAACGCGCTGCCATCGTGCGCTTGCGTGTGTGCATCGAGTCGACCACGATCAGCTCGTCGAGCTTCTGGTGTGCGACCTCGGGCCGCATCAGGTGCTCGGGAATCACGCCGACCACGCGCCCGCCCGCTGCGAGCGCTGCATCGGCCACCGCGCCCATCATGCCGATGTGCCCGCCGCCGTAGACCGTCGTGATCTCGCGCCGCGCCAGCGAGACACCGAGCGCGCGCGCCGCCTCGAGGTACTCCGGTCGCGCGCCGCCCTGCGACCCGCAGAACACGCAGACCGATCGCAGCGCTGGCGCCTCCGTGGTCACGCTGCCTCCGCCTTCGGGTCCGCGCCGAGCAGAGTTCAGCGCCGCGCGCGGCTCAACGTTCTGCCGAGGACCGCGCACACCGCGCCGTGATCGGCAACTCCACGCCGAGCGCGGTTCCGCGCGCGAGCACCGCGGGTGCCGACCAGACGCCTTCGGCAACGTGGCCGAGTTCTCCCAAAGCGCGATCGAGCGCCATGCCCTGCCCCAGCAACAGCCCCACCTTGCGGTTACGCGACAACTCGCCGGTGCACGTGAGGATCAGGTCGCCGACGCCGGCGAGTCCCATGAAGGTCTCGGCACGCGCGCCGAGCGCGACACCGAGCCGTGTGATCTCGGCCAGGCCGCGCGTGATCAGCGCGGCGCGGGCGTTGAGGCCGAGCCCGAGCGCCTCGGCGATGCCCGTGGCGATTGCCAGCACGTTCTTGACCGCGCCGCCGACTTCGACGCCGACGACATCGTCGCTCGAGTAGATGCGCAGGCTGGCGGCGTGCAGCGCGTCGGTCACCTGCGCGCAGAAGGCGTCGCCGCCCGCGACGGTGAGCGCCGTCGGCAGGCCGCGGGCGACCTCCTCGGCGAAGCTCGGACCGGACAGCGGGCCGGCGACGATCGCCGGCCACTCCTGCGCGACGATCTGGTGCGCGAGCAGGCCGCTGTCGCGCTCGAACCCCTTGCACAGCCACACGAGCGGGCCGGCCGCGCCGAGATCGCGCGCCGAGCACAGCGTCTCGCGCAGACCGGCGGTCGGCGTGGCGACGACCAACAGATCCGCGCCCGCGACGGCGTCCGCCAACGCGTCCGCGACCCGCACGCTTGCCGGCAGGCTCACACCCGCCAGGTAGCGGCGGTTCTCGCGTTGCGCGTCGATCGCGCGCGCCTGCGCCGCGTCGCGCGACCACATCTGCACGTCGTGGCGCGCCGCGGCATGCACGGCCATCGCAGTACCCCAGGCGCCCGCGCCGAGGACCGCGTCTTCATGGCTGCGCGATTACTGCTTGACGGCCGCGGCGGGTTGCGCCGCCGCCTGCTGCTGCTGCTGCGCCAACTTCTGCTGGTATAGCGCCTCGAAATTGATCTCCGCGAGGTGGATCGGCGGCAGGCCGGTGCGGTTGATCATGTCCGCCACGTTGGCGCGCAGGTACGGATAGACGATGCCCGGGCACACGACGCCGAGAATCGCGTCCATCTGCTCGGTGGGGATCCCGCGGACCTCGAAGATGCCGGCCTGTTTCGCCTCGACGAGGAACAGCACTTTGTCCTTGACCTTCGCGGTCGTGGTCACACGGATCGACACCTCGAAGATGCCTTCGAGCACACGCTCGTTGGCCACCTCGAGCTGCACGTCGACCTGCGGCGCTTCCTGCTCGAGGAAGATGTGCGGCGCGTTCGGCAGTTCGAGCGAGGCGTCCTTGAGGTAGACGCGCTGCAGTTGGAAAGTCGGCGCCTGTGCGCCCGACGCGGTGCCCTGGACACCGTTGGTATCGGCCATTGCGGGTTCCCGAAAGTGGTGAGTTCAGTCTGCCAGGAGCGGCAGCAGCTTGCCTTCGCGGTCGAGAGCGGACAGGTCGTCGAAGCCGCCGACGTGCGTCTCGCCGATGTAGATCTGCGGCACCGTGCGGCGCCCCGTCTTCGAAATCATCTCGTGGCGCCGCGCAGGATCGAGGTCGATGCGGACCTTCTCGATCTCCTTGACGCCACGCGCCTTGAGCAGCGCCTCGGCACGGATGCAGAACGGGCACACGGCCGTGCTGTACATCAGCACCCTGCTCATGCGACTGCTCCCGGACGGACGCAGCCGCAACAGCTCATGCCTTGCCCCCGGCGCGCGCGGCACCCAGCGGCAAGCCCGCTTCGCGCCACGCGGCGAGGCCGCCGTTGAGCGTGAATACCTCGGCGAAGCCGGCCGCGCGCAACTGGGCGGCCGCCTTGCCGGCGGACAGCCCGTTGCCGCAGACGAGCAGGACCGTGCGGTCCTTCTTGAGCTCGTTGATGCGGCCGGAAAACGAATCGAACGGAAACTTGCGCGCGTTGGGTAGCGACCTTTGGCGTAGTCCTCGGCGCTGGCAGGTCGATCACCTGCGTGGGCTTGCCGTTCATGAGCTGCGTGGCCTGCAGCGTCGTCAGCGAGGGGCCGCCAGCGCGATTGCGTAGCAGCGGCCAGACGAGCATGCCGCCGCTTACGAATGCGACGGCGATCAGCAGGATGTTGTCGAGGATGAACTGCACGCGGACTCCGGGGCGGCGCGGGACGACTCATGCAGACCCCATGGGTCAGCCGTCGTGCGCGAAGCCGCGAATTATAGAATGCGGTCGCTCGCGCCGCCTGCCAGCGTGTCGTCACGGCGCCTCGCCCGTCCGCCCGACCATGCCGCTTCACGACTCAATTCACGCCTAACTCGCGCCTAACTTCGCGCCTCACCACGGAACGAATCGATGCACAAGCTCGTCCTGCTGCGCCACGGCGAAAGCCACTGGAACCTGGAGAACCGTTTCACCGGCTGGACCGACGTCGACCTCACCGAGAACGGACCGCGCGAGGCGCGCGCAGGCGGGCGAGCTGCTGAAGGCGCGAGGGCTATGTCTTCGACATCGCCTACACCTCCCTGCTCAAGCGCGCCATCCGCACGCTCTGGATCGCGCTCGACGCCATGGACCTGCATGTGGCTGCCGGTCGGCACAACTGGCGGCTGAACGAGCGCCACTACGGCGCGCTGCAGGGACTGAACAAGGCCGAGACCGCGGCGAAGTTCGGCGACGAGCAGGTGCTGATCTGGCGCCGCAGCTACGACATCGCCGCCGACCGCTCGAGCCCGACGACCCGCGCTGGCACCGGCAACGACCCGCGCTACGCGCATCTCGACGCCGAGCAGATCCGCCGCTCACCGAATGCCTGAAGGACACGGTCGCGCGCTTCCTGCCCTTCTGGCACGACTCGATCGCGCCCGCGATCACGCGCGGGCGGCGCGTGTTCATCGCCGCGCACGGCAATTCGCCTGCGCGCGCTGATCAAGTACCTCGACGACGTGTCGACAAGGACATCGTCGGCCTCAACATCCCGACCGGCATGCCCGCTCGTCTACGAGCTCGACGCCGCAGCTCAAGCCGATCCGCAACTACTACCTCGGCGATCCCGACGAGTCGCGCGGCGATGGCAGGCGGTCGCCGCCCAAGGCAAGGCCAAGGCCTGACGGTGGAACAGCGCGCCGCACGCCGCCACGGCCTAGCGGCACTGTGCTGCGCGCTCGCCCTGGTCGCGGGCGCAGCCGGCGCTGCCGACGACCGCAAGGCCGCGCAGCAGTCCGCGCCTCCGAAAGCGGCCGCCAAGGGCAGCGCCAGCACGCAGCAGCGCAGCCAACTGCAGGGCGAACAGCGCGAGTTGCAGGCGCGCCTCGCGCGCCTGCGCAAGCAGCTCGCCGAAGCCGAAGCGAGCAAGACCGAAGCTGCCGACGCGCTGGCTGGCGCCGATCGCGCGATCTCGGCCGCCAATCGGCGCTTGCGCGAACTGCGCAGCGAGCGCCAGGAACTCGAACGCCAGCTGGCCGACTTGCAGGAGCGCAGCCGCGCGGCGGCGGCGCGGCAGACCGAGCAGGAGCAGCAGTTGGCTGCAGTGGCCCGGCTGCAATTCGCCCTCGCGCGGCAGCGCGACTGGCAGCGCGTCCTCGACGGCCACTCGCCGACCGATCGCGTACGCGAACTCGGTTACCTGGACTACGTCGTGGCCGCGAAGGGCGAATCCATTGCCGCGCTGCGCGACCGCCAGCACGAACTCGCGGAGCTGGAGTCACAATTGCGCGACAAGCACGCCGAACTGGCCGCCAACGCCGAGCAGGAGCAACAGGGCCGCCAGGAGCTCCTCAAGCAGCAGGCGGCGCGCCGCAAGACTCTCGACAGCCTCGCGCGGCAGATCAGCGTCCAGCGCCAATCGATCGCAACGCTCGAACGCGACGACAAGCGCCTCGGCGGCCTGATCGAGAACATCAACCGGCTCCTGGCCGAGCAGGCGGCACGGCAGGCACGCGAGCGCGAAGCCGCCGCGGCCCGGCGCAGCGCCCCGTCCGCACGATCTGCACCACGCCTCCCGCGGCAACAGTTGAGCCTCCCGCCGATACGGAGTTCGGACAGCGGCGCGGCAAGATGCGGCTGCCGGTCAACGGCGAAGTGCTCGCTCGCTTCGGCAGCCCCCGTCAGGCAGCCGACGGCACCAACGCTCCGACCTGGAAAGGTGTCTTCATCCGCGCCGCAACGGGCACCGACGTCCACGCCGTGGCCGCCGGTCGGGTCGTATTTGCCGATTGGCTGCGGGGATTCGGCAACCTGGTGATCCTGGACCACGGTGACGGCTACCTGTCCGTCTACGGCAACAACGAGTCGCTGCTGCGAAATCTCGGCGACAAGGTGGCCTCCGGAGACGTGATTGCAGAGGTGCGGAAATACCGGTGGCAACAGTGAGCCGGGCCTATACTTTGAGATACGTTTTCAGGGGCGTCCCCTCGATCCGTTGCGCTGGGCTCAGGCGCGGTAGTTGCTCCCGGAATTCCCGGGCGACTTTGCGGTCGAATCGGCTCCCTAGCTTGGAGGTTTCATGAGCGGACGCTTGCGGACATTCAGCCTGATCGGCACCGGCGCTCTCGCCGGCATCGCGATCAGCCTCGGCATCTCGGCCTATGCGTTCCGCGACTCCCGCGGCCCGATCCCGCTGGAGGAGATCCGCCAGTTCACCGACGTCTTCGCCGCGGTCAAGGCGAACTATGTCGAGCCGGTCGAGGACAAGCGGCTCATGCAGGAGGCCATCAACGGCATGCTGTCGGGCCTCGATCCGCACTCCGCGTTCCTCGACGGCGACGCGTTCAAGGACCTGCAGGCCGGAACCCAGGGCGAATTCGGCGGCCTGGGCATCGAGGTCGGCGCCGAGGACGGCGCCGTCCGCGTGATCGCGCCGATCGACGACACGCCCGCTTCGCGCGCCGGCATCAAGGGCGGCGACCTGATCATCAAGATCGACGACACCAGTTCAAGCGCGGCCTGCAACTCAACGACGCCGTGAAGCTCATGCGCGGCAAGCCGCAGCACGCCGGTGGTGCTGACGGTGGTGCGCAAGGGCGAAGTCAAGCCGCTCGAGTTCAAGCTGGTGCGCGACGTGATCCGGGTGCAGTCGGTCAAGTCGAAGTTCATCGAGCCCGGTTATGCATTCGTGCGCATCTCGCAGTTCCAGGAACGCACCGTCGACGACCTCGCGCGCCACCTGGCCGACCTCTCGAAGCAGGGACCGCAAGGGCCTGTTCTCGACCTGCGCAACGATCCGGGCGGCCTGCTGCACTCCGCAATCGGCGTGTCGGCGGCGTTCCTGCCGTTGAAGGCGCTCGTGGTGTCGACCGACGGCCGCAACGAGGACGCGAAGCGCCGCTTCGTCGCCGCACCGCAGGACTACCAGCGCGGCCGCGGCGAGGACGTGCTCGCGAAGCTGCCGCGCGAGGTGAAGTCGGTGCCGATGGTGGTGCTGGTCAACGGCAGCTCTGCGTCGGCCTCGGAGATCGTCGCCGGCGCGCTGCAGGACCACAAGCGCGCGACCGTGCTGGGCACGCAGACGTTCGGCAAGGGCTCGGTGCAGACCATCATTCCGATCCGGCTGGACGGGGACTCGCCCGCAGCGATCAAGCTCACGACCGCGCGCTACTACACGCCGAGCGGCCGTTCGATCCAGGCCAAGGGCATCGAGCCCAACCTTGCGGTCGAAGACACGGCTGAAGGCAATTTCGCCGGTCTCAACGTTCGCGAAGCCGATCTCGTGCGCCACCTCGAGGACAAGGGCGACGCTGCCAAGCCGCCCACCACGTCGGCGACGCAATCCGGTCCCGCCGCGACCTCGAGCCAGAAGCGTTACGAGCTTGGCTCGGCAGACGACTTCCAGTTGCAGCAGGCGATGAACTTCCTCAAGGGCAAACCCGTCGAGGTTGCCAAGGCGCGCGACAGCGTCGCCACTGCGCCGAAGAAGTGATTCCGGCCGGCGCCGCCGGCCACAAATGACGCCGCCCCGCTGCACACGCGCCGGGGCGGTGTGCTTTTCAGGATCGATGACATGGAATGGAACGAAGGAACCTGCTTTCTCAACGGGCGCTGGCAACCGCTCGCCGGTGCGCAGGTATCGGTGCTCGATCGCGGATTCATCTTCGGTGATGGCGTCTACGAAGTGATTCCCGTCGACACCATGGATGGCATCCGCGCGCCGTTCCGCGCGGCGGATCACTTCGCGCGTCTCGGACGCAGCCTCGCAGCCATCGGCATGGAGAACCCGTACGGCGTCGACGAGTGGCTCGCGCTGTTCGACGAGCTCGTCGAGCGCCACCCCTGGCCGCGCCAGTCGGTCTACGTGCAGGTCACGCGCGGCGTCGCCCGGCGCGACCACGGCTTCCCGGCGGGCGTCGCCGCGACGGTCTTCGCCGCCTCCTGGCCCTGGCCGGAGATCCCGAGCGAACAGATCGAGCGCGGCGTGGCGGTGGTCACGCATGCCGACGAGCGCTGGCTGCACTGCGAGATCAAGAGCACGTCGCTGCTCGGCAACGTGCTGATGAAGCAGTACGCGACCGACCATGGTGCCTACGAGGTCGTCATGCACCGCGACGGCCGCCTGACCGAAGCGTCGAGCGCCAACGTGCTCATCGTCCAGGGAGACATGATCGTCGCCCCCATCAAGGACAACGCCATCCTCCCCGGCATCACGTACGACGCGGTGTTCGACATCGCGCGCACGCGTGGCGCGGCCACGGAATCGCGCGGCATCCGCGTCGAGGAGTTGCGCACGGCCGACGAGATCTGGATCAGCTCGTCGGGCCGTGAAGTCCTCGCGGTCACGCGCCTCGACGGCGTGCCGGTTGGGAACGGCGCGCCCGGCCCCATGTATCGCAAAGTGCTGGCCTGGTACCAGGACGCCAAGCGCGACGAGGCGCGGCGTTGGCAGGCGCAGCGGGCCAACTTCAAGAAAGCCGCATGACTTCGACCCCGACGATCGCCCCGGCGAGCGACGCCTCGCTGCTGCAGTTTCCGACCGATTTCCCGATCAAGATCATGGGCAAGCGCGTGGACGACTTCGCCCAGCAGATCGTCGCCGTGGTGACGGCGCATGCGCCGGACTTCGATCCGGCCACGCTCGAGCTGCGCACGTCGAGCGGCGGCAAGTACCTGTCGGTGACCGCGACGATCCGCGCGACGTCGCGCGAACAACTCGACGCGCTGTACCGCGCGCTCACCAGTCACCCGTTGGTCCAGGTCGTGTTGTGAGCGGCCAAGCTGCAGGACCGGCCCTGCGGCAGCTCGGCAAGGCGGACTACGTCGCGACCTGGGAGGCAATGCGCGCGTTCACCGCACGCCGCGATACGGACACGCCCGACGAGCTCTGGATCGTCGAACACCCGCCCGTGTACACGCTCGGCCAGGCCGGGCGGCGCGAACACCTGCTCGCGACCGATGACATCCCGGTGGTCGACTCGGACCGCGGCGGCCAGGTCACGTACCACGGCCCGGGCCAGGTCGTGGTCTACACGCTGATCGACCTGCGGCGGCGCGGCATCTTCGTCAAGGAGCTCGTCTACCGCATCGAGCAGGCGGTGATCCAGACGCTCGCTGCGGCCGGCGTCGATGGCCGGCGGGTGCGGGGCGCGCCGGGCGTGTACGTCCCGTTCGACACGCCAGCACGCGGCGTGGCCGCGCCGGAGTTCGCTGGCCTGGCGAAGGTGGCCGCGCTCGGCGTCAAGATCAGTCGCGGTTGCAGTTATCACGGCGTGGCGCTGAACGTCGCGATGGACCTTGCGCCGTTCGGCCGCATCGACCCCTGCGGCTATGCAGGCCTGCAGACCGTCGACCTCGCTACACTCGGCGTCAGCTGGTCGTGGGCCGATGCCGCGAGCCGCCTGAGCCACCGCCTCGCCGCCCACCTCTCGCCCGCCACCCTGTCGTCATCCCCAGCGATCGCATGAGCTCCGAGATCATCCGTACCCCGACCCCCGGCGCCGACCCGTTCGCCAAGAAGAAGGGCGAGGCCAAGACGGCGCCGGTCATCAAGAAGTTTCCCTTGCGCGTCGTCACCGAGACGGCGCCGCTGCGCAAGCCGGAGTGGATCCGGGTACGCGCCGGCTCGCCGTCGACGCGCTTCTACGAGATCAAGAACATCCTGCGCGAGCACCGGCTGCACACCGTGTGCGAGGAAGCCTCGTGCCCGAACATCGGCGAGTGCTTCGGCCACGGCACGGCGACATTCATGATCATGGGCGACAAGTGCACGCGCCGCTGCACGTTCTGCGATGTCGCGCACGGCCGGCCCGAGCCGCTCGATGCCGAGGAGCCGCGCAATCTCGGCCGCACGATCGCGGCACTCGGGCTCAACTACGTGGTGATCACCTCGGTCGACCGCGACGACCTCAAGGACGGCGGTGCGCAGCACTTCGTCGACTGCATCCGCGCCGTGCGCGAGCTCTCGCCGGCGACCCGCATCGAGGTGCTGGTGCCGGATTTCCGCGGCGCGGCTCGACCGTGCGCTCGAGATCCTCGAGGCCGCGCCGCCCGACGTCATGAACCACAACCTCGAGACCGCCGTGCGCCTGTACCCGGAAGCGCGACCGGGATCGGACTACGCGCATTCGCTGCAGCTGCTGCAGCAGTTCAAGCAACGCGTGCCGGGCGTGCCGACGAAGAGCGGCGTGATGGTCGGCCTCGGCGAGACCGACGAGGAGATCCTGCAGACGATGCGCGACCTGCGCGCGCACGACGTCGACATGCTCACCGTCGGCCAGTACCTCTCCCCCTCCGGTCATCACATGACGGTGCGGCGCTACGTGCACCCCGACACTTTCGCGCATGTTCGAGGCGGAAGCGAAGGCGATGGGCTTCACGCACGCCGCCTGCGGACCGATGGTGCGCTCGAGCTATCACGCCGACCAGCAAGCGGCACAGGCCGGCGTCCTCGCCGGCTGAGGTCCGTCGGTGACACCACCGCGGCGGCGCCCGGTGACGGTCTCAGGACGGCGGTGTCAGGACGGTGTCGTCAGTGCGGCGCGGACGCGCAGTTTCTCCCGCCGCCACGAGCCCGGCGCCTGACCGGTCCAGCGCGCGAACGCGCGGATGAAGGTATTGACGGAGGCGTAGCCGAGATTGGCGGCGATGTCGTCGAGCGAGATGCGACGGTCGCAGAGCAACTGGGTGGCCACCGCAAACCGTACGGCGTCGAGCGCCGTCCGATAGGTCGTTCCTTCGGACCGCAGACGACGGCTCATCGTGCGCCGGTGCATCGACAGGCTGTGGGCGACGAAGTCGCCGCCCTTGTGCCCGGCAAGCAAGGTACTGCGCAGGGTGCGGTGGACCGCCTGGACCAGGTCCGGCCGGCCATGAGCCCCCAGCGCACGTTCGGCCATGCGCATGCGCAGGCTGTCGGCGCCGGCCACCGGCCGTTCGAGCCAATGCGCCGCAAAGCGCACCGAACAGGTTTCGGCGTCGAAGCGCAGCGGAGCGCGGAACAGGCTCCGGTACGGTCCGACGTCGTCTGGCCGGCCATGCGGCACGCAGATTTCCGAAGGTGCCCAGGCCGGTCCGCACAGCTCGCTCAGCAGATTGAATGCGACAGCAATCGCCGCATCGTGCAACTGGTCGCTGCCCGACGGTCGCTGAACGTACATGGCGAATGCGAACTCGACCGTGTCGCCGTGGTGGAGCAGCAACGTCAGCGCACCATCGCTGGTCAGGTGCTGATGCGCGTTGAACGCGCGCAAGGCGTCGCCGACGGTTGCGCAGTTGCGCGCGAGTTCGCCGACGAGCCCCCAATCGGACAGCCACCACAGCCGCCCCGCCAGCAACGCGAAATGGCGGCATTGGGTCCGTGCGGTGCACGTTTCGAGGAGCCGGCCCGCGTCCTCGATGGCGATGCGCGCATCCGGATCCTCACAGTAGTCGAGCGGCAGGCCCGCGGCCTCGAATACCTCCGCCGGGTCGATGCCGAAGGCTCGCAACAGCGCTGGCGACTTGGCGGCGCCGCCGATGCGCTCGGTCGCCCCCTGCACGATTCGTCGCGCGCGCGCGCCGGCGTCGCACGGTCAATCCACGTACGCGGCGCGCTGGTTTCCGGCAGTATGTCCATCGTCACGGTGCTTCTCCCTTGCTTCGATTCCATCGGCGCCGTTCCCCAGCGGGCGCCACTTCCGCTGCTTGTGCTGCTGTCAGGCGCGCACCCCCGTCGACGCCAGACTGCTTTCCGACGGGGCGCGGACGCCCTCGTGAGACGTACTTGCCGCCTTGCTGGACGGCGTCCACCGCCGCCAGCAGGTCGGTCGCGAGCGCGCGCTTGAGCACGACACCGTCGGCGCCGGCGTCGAGCGCGGCGCGCGCGATGGTCGCGTCGTCATGCACGCTGACGACGAGCAGTCGCACCTCGGGAATGCGGGCACGAATCTCGGCAATGCGGCCGAGCACGTTCTCAGAGCCGAGTGACAGGTCCATGACAACCAGCGCCGGGCGCACGCGTTCGGCGCCGTGCAGCAGCGCGGCCTCGTCGGCAACGATGAAGATGCCGGTGAAGCGCGTCGCCAGCAGACCGCGCATGCCCTCGACCAGGACCGGATAACGGCCGGCGATCAGGACGCTCGCGTGTCGGTCCTTCAGCAGCTCGCCCATCGACTTGATCTCAGGTGCATGGCGCGAGAGCCTAGGCAGGCAGCAACGGAAAGCCACCTCGAAAACTTACGAGGCCGCGCACCGGAAACTACGAGAGTCACGCAGCCGAGTGACCGGAGATTCACGCAGTACGTGACCCTACAGCGCGACGAGCCCGTGCTTGATCGCGAAGTGCGTGAGTTCGGCGCCGCTATGGACGCCAAGCGACTCCATCGCGCGGTACTTGTGGAATTCGACCGTCCGGGTCGAGATGCCGAGCTGGGACGCAATCAGCTTGGCGGAACAGCCCTCGGCCAGCAGCCGCACGATTTCGCGCTGCCGCGCGGTCAGCGCCGCGACCGGGTCCGCTTCCGCGCCGGACGCCCCGCCCTTCACGGCACGCAGGACCTCGGCGGCAAGCGCCGGCGTGATGAACGTCTGGCCCTGCAACGCCGCACGCACCCCCAGAACGAGCTCGTCGGGTGCGGCGTGCTTGAGCACATAGCCGCGGCGCCGGCCTCGAGCGCACGCCGTGCGTAGACCGGGTCCCGGTGCATGGTCAGGAAGATCAGCGGCACGTCGCACCCGTTGCGCCGCAGTTCCTCGAGAGCCTCGATGCCGTTCAGGCGAGGCATCGAGATGTCGGCCACCACCAGGTCCGGTTTGAGCCTGCGCGTCCCTCGAGCAACGCGCTACCGTCCTCGACGATGCCGACCAGCTCGAACTCGGGTTCGAGCAGGCGCCGCAGCCCTTCGGCGACCATGCGGTGATCGTCGGCAAGCAGCACGCGCGCGCGTTTCATCGCCGTGGCCCCCCAGGGAACCCACGCCAGCACCGTCGTGCCTCCGCCCGGCCGGCTGTCGACATCGAGCTTGCCGTGGAGCAACCGCACGCGCTCGCGCATGCTCGCGAGTCCCAGGCTCGGGTGTTCATGTCCATTCGCCGGGTCGAAGCCGCGGCCGTTGTCGCGGATCCGGAGCTGCAAGCCGCTGCCCTTGGACGCAAGTTCGACGTCGACGCTGCTGGCCTTGGCGTGGCGAACCACGTTGTTCAGCGCTTCCTGCGCGACGCGGAAAAGGCACAACGCGACGTCACGCGAAATCCCGACCGGGACGCCGGCCGCGTCGACACGGCAGGAGATGACTTCGCGACGCGCCATCCGGTCGCCTTCAGCCTTCAGCGCTTCCGCCAGCCCGAGATCCTCGAGGATCGCCGGATGCAGCTGGTGGACAGGGCATGCACGTCCTCGCTCAGGCGCATCAGCTCTTCGCGCAAAGCGTGGGTTGCATCGTCCTTCGCCGGATACTCGCAGCCTGCTCGATGACCGCCGCGTCGATCGACAGACGCGCCAGGCGCTGCGTCACGTCGTCGTGCAATTCGCGCGCGATGCGACGCCGCTCGTCCTCGTGCGCCGTGATCAGCTGGCCCCCGAGGCCGAGGGCGGCGCGCTCGGCGCGGCGGGCACGACCACGCTCGAGCAGCAACCCGCCGATCAACGCCAGCTCCAGCAGCAGCGCCGCGACGATGACGAAGAACTCCCCACGGTGGTCGTCCCACAGGGAACGCGGGCGGAAGCGCACCTCCGCATCGGGCGGAAGTCTTGCGGCGTCGATGTTCCAGCGACTCAGTTCGCGCCAATCGTAGACGGTGGCTCGAATCCGGTGCGCACGATGCTGGGGACGTCGCTGCGCTCGCCCCGGAGCGCGCGCAGCGACGCCTGCGCCGCAAATTCGCCCCGCCGGCGCTGCGACTGATACGGACCACCGACGACGCCGTTACCGATTCAGTCTCGTACACGCGAAAATCGGTGCATTGGTGGCGTCGTTGAGCACGCTCAGCGCGGTCTGCCTCGCATAGGGCACGCCCGCCGCGTCGACGCGCAGCGACACATAGAGGATCGCCGAGTTGGGAGGGAGCGTGGCAACCCGCTCCCGCATCTGCTCGAGCGTCATGCCGACGAGGTACTCGAAACGCACCTGGCCCTCGAGGGGCGCGAAATCGCGGGCATCTGCTCGACCCAGAAGCGCTCCAGCGGGAATCGCCCGAGATCACGAACAGGGTGCGTAGCGCGGGGAGCAGGCGGCGCGCGTTCTCGACCAGGGCCGGGAACTCGATCACCGAGGTGACCGCGGCATCGCCGGGGCCGAGGGCCGCGATCGGCGCCGTGCGATTTTCGAGCGCAGCCATGACGAACGGCTTGGAGGGAAAGAGGCGCTGGCGATGCGCCGCGTAGAAGCGGCCCGCCGGTGGCCCGAACGTCACAACGAGGTCGGGTTCTCCTGCGCGAAAGCGGTCGAGCAGGTGGGCAATGAAGAGGTCGTCGCTGACCAGGCTGTCAGGCTGGGCGGCGTCCAGCGTGGCCTCGTGGATCGCGATCGGGCGCTCGGCGCCACGGACCAGTGCCGTGCGGAACGCCGATTCGATCGCGCCGTACGGCTCCATGTCGCGTCCGAAGGAGTGGATGACCAGAACGCGCGGCGGCGTGCCGTTGGCTGCGACGTCGGCCGCGATGACGCCCAGGCACAGGACCGCGGCAGCGAGCCGGAAACCCTGCGATAGGCGAACGGCTACCACTGGAACCACCCTTGGACAAAGGTTGGAGGGGGGCCGATTGTGCGCGCGCTGTCCTGAAAAGAGAAACGCGGCGGCTGCCGCTCGACCCGCATGCCCCGGCGCCGGTTCAAGCACCGTGCAAGGGCCGCCCATGACGCCGCGCTACTTGGCCCCTTGGCTTTCCGGCGCGGGCTGAGGCGCAGGGGGCACGGCGGACTCGAAACTGCCGCCCAGCGCGAGGTGGAGATTGATGCGTTGGACGCGACGGTCGCTCTGCACGCGCAGCAGCGCGGTCTGGGCGCCGTAGAGCGCGATCGTCTGCTGCAGCACCGACCGCAGATCGCCCGCCCGACCTTGAGGCGCACTTGCGCCAGTTCCAGCGTCTTCGCATTGGTCGCGACCGCGCGCGCGAGGATGACCTCGCGCTCGTCGGCCGAGAACCCCGCGGACAGCGCGGACTCGACCTCGTTGAAGGCCCGCATCCCGACGCGCCCGTACTCGGCCGCAGCCAGTTTCTCCTCGGCGGTACGAATGATCGACCTTCGACTGCAGCGCCCAGCCGTTGAAGATCGGCGCGAGGATGTTGAGGCCGAGGCTCACCACCGGGTTGTCTTGGTTCTGCAGCACGAAGAGATCGCTGGACACGTCGATGCGGCGGCGGTGAGCGAGATCTTCGGCAGCCGCGCGGCCTGGGCCTCACCAACCCGATGGAACGCCGCGGCAACCTTCTTCTGCGCGCGATGACATCGGGGCGCCGCTCGAGCAGCTCCGAAGGCAGGCCGGCCGGCACCGGCGGCGGCATGGCCGGAATCGTGCTCGCCGTCGCGATCGCCGCGGCCGGATAGCGGCCGAGCAGCGTCTCGAGGGCGCGCAGCGCCTGCTGCTGCCCCAGGACGAGCTGGCGCGCGGCATCACGCAACGAGTCGGTGTTGGCCTGCGCGAGCGTCACGTCGTATTCGTCGCCCTTGCCGACGCGCAGGCGGTCGTTGGCAAGCCCGAGCGTGCGTTCCGACGAGCGCACTATCTCTTCGGCAAGCGCGAGCTGCAGTCGCGCCTCTGATCTCGAGGATCCAGCTCTTGGCGACCAGGGCAGCGATCGACTGGCGCGCAATCTCGGCGTCCAGCTGTGCCGCCTCGAACTGCTGCGTCCCGGCCGCGCGCTCCGAACGCGCGCGGCCCCAGATGTCGAGCTCCCAGTCGGCGAAGAATCCGACGCCGGTGAGGCCGGAGCTGTCGCCGCCGAACTTGCCGCCGCCACGCGCCAGCAGGCTGACCGTCGGGTAGATCATGCTGCCGGCAAGGCGCGCATAGCCTGCAGCCTGCTCGACACGCGCCGCGGCCACCGCGAGATCGGCGTTGTAGATCAGCGCTTCGCGCACCAGCACCTGCAGCTGCAGATCGTTGAAGCTTGCCAGCCAGTCGTCGGCGACATCGCCGGGCGCGGCGCCACGCATCGTCCACTGCGCGGGAGTCTGGACGTTGGACAGCGACTGCGCGCGCAGATTGCATCGGATCGGGCGGCGACTGCAGCGCGCAGCCGCCCGAACCGATGCCGATCGCTAGGAGCAATGCAGCGCGGCGCGGCATGAGGATCAGTGCAACTTGAGGACCAGGTAGTCGAGCTTCGCGCCGACGCGAAGATGACCTTGCGGATGATGTGGATCGCGACGCCGTGCTCGGTATAGACCGCCCCGTGGCCGACCGCGCCCGCGGGCAGAAACAGCTCGGCGTCCTTGGGCGCGACCGTGAGTTTTACCGGGAACCGTCCCGGCGGCATCGGGCCGAAGCCCGTCATTGGCAGTTGCGTGCTGTTGGGCACCTCGCCTTGCCCCTGCGCCGACACGATCGAGTCGACCGTCGCCTTGATGATTCGGCCGGGGTAGGCGTTGAGCGTGAATTCGGCTTCGTTGCCGGGCTCGACCTGGTGCAGTTCGTTCTGCGCGTAGAGCGCCACGACCTGGTGGACCTGCTCGACGAAGGTCATCGCCGGCGTG
>CAWIVF010000009.1:0-288289 GCA_963839535.1 uncultured Solirubrobacterales bacterium | reverse complement strand
ATCATCCGCGTGGGTGTCGACGCACCCCGTCACATCCAGGTCCGGCGGCAGGAGCTGCTCACCGAGGTCGCGGAGACGAACCGTGCCGCCGCGTCCCCGCAGGCCGACGTCGTGGCGCGACTGTCGAAGCACGTGACTCCGGCCCCCGACAACGCGTCGGAGAAGCCCGACCCGCAGAAGCCGGGCCCCGACAGCCGCAACCAGTAGCGCTCAGTACGTCGCGACCGGGCGTCCGGACCGGGCCGCGTAGAACGCGCTCGACTCCTTCTTCCAGAGCAGCACGAGGATCGCCACCGCGAGCACGAGGTTCACCAGGCCGAGCACCATCGCCAGCGCCGTGGCGTTGCCGGAGGCCACGCTGAACAGCGTCATTACGACGTTGAGCCCGCCGAGAACGGTCGCGACGATGCGGGCCCAACCGCGGCCCTGCCCGTTCTTCCACGCCATCCACAGCCAGAGACCGACCCGATCAGCGCGACGACGACGCTGCCGACGATCGCGATGGCGTACGCCGCGTCGACGGCGGCGTCGGTGACCTGCTGGCCGCCTGCCACCAGCGTGGTCGCGGATCTGCGACTTCAGCGAGCCGAGGGTGAGCAGCGTCGCGACCAGCGACAGCAGGCTGATCACGGCGCCGACCCGCATGAGCAGGACCGCGGTGCGCACCGAGGACGGCTGCTCCACCGGCTGGCCGGGCTGGGCCCGCTGGCCCCACTGCTCCTGCGGCGCGTCGGGATACTGCGGGTACTGCGGCAGGCCGGCGCCGGAGGCGGGCTCGCCTGCCGGGTAGGACGGGCCGGTCGCGTCGTCAGGGCGCGGCTGATCGGTGCTGCTCATGTGGTTCCCCTCGTGGCCGGGCGCGGCCTCCCGCCGCGCGCACCCCCGCACCCTTCCATGCTGCTCGGCGGCCGGTCCACCACCACGCCGGTGGGGCGGGCGGCCGCGGAGCAGGGGCCCGCCGACCTTCCTGGCCGGCGGGCCCTCCCGTTCCGGGGCCGGGCTCGTCAACCGCGCGCGGGTGCGCGCAGGTCGGTGGTGACGACTGGCATACCGTGCAGGCGTCGGCACCCTGCTCGGCGTACCACCGGCACTGCGGTCGGATCGCGCACTTCGGCAGCGACCGGGCTTCCTCGGGGACCTCGACGTGGTGCGTCGCCGTCTCCTCGCCGAGCCGGCAGTGGCTCCCCGACCAGTGGCCGCAGCCGCCCTCGACGCACGGACCGGCGAACCGGTAGGTCGACTCGGGGTGCGGCCCGGCGCCGTCGGCAACGTCGCGATGTCCTCGGCGGTGACCGGGACGGCCGGGCTCACGTAGGCGACCCGACCCCCCGTCGAGTCATGCCGAGGAACACCGTTGCGTTGCTGACCGGCGTGCTCGGGCACATCCGCGCTCCGCCTCGGCGGAGGTGCGCATGACTAGCCGCCGAAGCGCTGGCCGAGCACCTTGTCGATCTGTGGCCCGATCTCGCCGGCGATGTCGCGGTCGAGGACCCACAGGCCGATCCACTCAGGACGGAACTTGATACCGGTCGTCCCGATGACGATCGGTGACTCCAGGTCGACCTTCGCGTGCGTGAGCGACTCGAGCCCGGCCCGCTGCACCGCGGAACCGATCCGGTCGCGCTGCTCCGAGGTGAGCTCGGGCCCATCGATGACGAAGCGGAATTCCTGACCAGCCATGAGAGCCCCCTGCGCTCTGTGCGGATGTTCGTTCCAGTGAACTGCGTGGCGTTTCCCCTGGAAGGCGTCACTTTCGTGTCCCCTTTTTCTGCCCGAAAGGACGTGCGCCGGAGGCGCTGGGCGTTTCCCACCGGTGCGCCCCGGGATGCCCGGACCTGCCTGTGTCGGGCATGGTCCGAAGTAGCCATCTCTGCACCATCCCGTATCAGCGTTCCGCGCCCCGCCCTCCTCCAGTCGTCCGGAACCAACGAGGAGGACCTCATGCTTCCTTAGCCACTTCTGGAGAGCCACCGCCGAGCGTGCGGTGAAGTCGTTCGCCCAAGCCTTGCTGGCGGTCCTCAGCGCCACCTCGCTCGGCCTGCTGGAGGTGGACTGGGTCACCGGCCTCTCCACCGCGGGCATGGCCACGATCCTGTCGGTGCTCACCTCGATCGGGTCGAGCCAGATCGGCGACGCCGGCTACCCGCCCGCGCTCGCGGACCTCGTCCCCGGCGCCCGCGGCGACGTCGGCGCCGAACGCGGAGCCGGCGATGCGTGGCGCCGCCGCTGCGTGAGCCGGGCGTCGGTACGGTGATCGGATGAGCGACACACCAGCCGACGAGCAGACCTGGCCGACGCACTGCGAGACCTGCGGCACCGAGCTCGCGCACGGCACGATCGACTTCGACCAGACCAACGAGAATCGCGCCGAGCTCAACCCCGGCGAGATGGTCGCCATCGACTACTGCCCGAACCCCGACTGCCCGGCGAAGGCCACACCGTCGGCGACCCTCAACCCGCCGAGCCCGGCGGGTAGAGCCGCTCGGTGAAGAACTCCGAGAACGGCCGGTGGTTGTGCAGGGTTCTCCTCGTACTTGCGTGACCGACCTCGAGCGACACCAGCAGCCGGGCAGCTACCCACGGCGGGTCACCGAGGCAGCGCAGGGGTACGTCGACCGACAGCACGTCGCCGGTGTCGTCGACCTCGTGGCGCAGACCCGGGCAGTCCACCGCTGCCCCGGACGGGTCGACGAGCTGCTCGGCCCTGCCGGTGCGGGTCCTCGGACCTGCCACGACGTCGACGTAGTGCAGTCCGCGCGGCGTGCGCAACCCGACGTCGTACGTGATCGGCCGGCCGGCCGGAGGTCGACGAACCGGCTGGCCGACGCGGACCGTCCGCCGTCCGACCTCCACCACCGTCCGCCGGACGTCGATCTCGGGCAGCTGCGCACGGACTACCCGTGGCACGAGCTGCCACACGTCGCCCGGGCCGTCGTCCAGGTCGACCCGCGACCGCAGCACCACGATGCCGGCGCTGTCGGGCTCCGTGGTCGCCAGCGGTCCCGATGGCTCGACCGCCGTCGAGGGAGGCGTCGGGCTCGGCGTCGAACGCGCCTCGGGGCTCGGCTCGCCCGTGCAGCCGGCGCTCAGCAGCACCGCCGCCGCGATGGCTGGCCAGGCTCCTCGGTGGCCGCATCTGGCGAACCTACGTCAGAGTGTCGGTGGTCGGGCGTAGCGTGCCGCCATGAGCACGCTGACCGGACGCCCGCACACCGCGCTGATCGTCATCGACGTCCAGAACGACGTCGTCTCCGGTGGCCACGACCGCGACACGGTCGTCGCCAACATCGCCCAGCTCGTCGACAAGGCCCGTGCCGCGGACGTGCCGGTGGTGTGGGTGATGCACTCGTCCGACGGGATGCCTCGCGACAGCGACGGCTGGCAGCTCGTCCCCGAGCTCGCCCAGGAGGCGTCCGAGCCGGTCGTGCACAAGAAGTACGCCGACTCCTTCGAGGAGACCGACCTCGAGCCGTCCTCGCCGAGCACCAGGTGGGTCACCTGGTCGTCTCCGGTGCGCAGACCGACGAGTGCATCAGGTCCACGCTCCACGGCGCGATCGTCCGTGGCTACGACGCGACGCTGGTCGGTGACGCCCACACCACCGAGGACCTCAGCCAGTGGGGGCGCCGACGCCCGACCTGGTCATCGCCCACACGAACCTCTACTGGGACAACCACACCGCTCCCGGCCGGCAGCGGGCACCGTCAGCGCGAGCTCGGTGACGTTCGCGGCTCACCCGCCCAGGGCTGACCGCTCAGGGCTCGCGCGCCAGGCCGTTCCAGGACCAGTGCGGCAGCGGCAGGTCGGCGGGCACGTCGTCGGGTGAGTCCGGGTAGTCCGCCATCAGGGACGTCGCCCACCGGAAGTAGTCCCGGAGGGTCGAGCGGAGCCGCTCGTCCTCCGGCAGGCCGGCGTCGTCGAGGGCGAGGGCGAAGCAGGCCTGCGCCCGCAGGTCCATCTCCTCGTGCTCACCGTTGCCTGCGTGCAGCCGCGCGACGTGACTGTGGCTGCCCATCGTGCCGGAGTAGTCGGCGGGGCCACCGAGCGCCAAGCCGAGTAGGCCGCCAGCCTCTCGACGTGCTCCGGATGCTGGTCGGCGTGCAGGAACGCGTGGCTGACGACCGGGTCCTCCAGGCACCGTCGATGCCACGCCTGTGCGAGCGCGAGGAACGCCTGCCGCCCGCCCGCCGCCTCGAAAACGCTCTGGCCCACCTCGACACAGTGGCACCCGTCGACTCGGACGAGCAAGGGCGCAGCCCGCCGTCCGGCCGCGACCTGACCCCGGCCATGGGCTTGTGGAAGCAGGCCTGCACGAACTCCGACTGACCGGGCAGCACCACGTGGGTCAGCTCGGCACGACGACGGCCCACGGAACCTGCCAACCGGCGACCTGGAGGCGTCCGGCCGCGAAGTCGGCCGCCGCGATCGGGTAGCAGCGCCCACTCGCCGGGTCGTAGATACGGACGATGCCCGGCGGCAGGTCGACGCCGGGGAGCACGAGGACGACGTGCCGAGGTGACCATCGGTTGCCGACGTACAGCGGTACGGCGTGCCCTGCGCCGGTGAGCGAGGCGATGCGACTGAACATCTGCGCCCGCCGGTTCGGGACGACCGTCCGGGCGCGGTACGTCGTGCTGCTCTGGCCTGCCTCGTTGGTCATCTCCCGAGCCAGCGCCCACGGTGGGGTGCCCAGCGCGCGCGGCCAGGGAAGCTGCCAACCGCCGGCGGTGTCCTTGAACCTGCTCGTGAGCCGGTGCATCGCCAGCGCCTGCTGGCTGAACCGGTCCTGCAGAGTCCCGGCCGTGCGCTCGCCGCTCGCCGGGTTCACGCCGTTGACCAGGTACCCGACGTACGACGGGTCGTTGAGCATGCGCGCCATGACCAGCACGCAGGACCCGCACGTCGTCTGGTCGGGCTGGACCAGCCCCGAGGCAAGCGCCAGGTCGACAAGGCTGTTGTCTGCCACGTCTCCAGGGTGCATCCGCACTCGGTCGCGGGGAGTAGGCGGTCCGGTCGGTAGCGAGCCGGACTAGATCGGTCCCGAAGCGGATCCGCGCCGAGGTATCTCGAAGCCAGGGTTGGTGCTCCTGACAGCACCAACCACAACTTCCGAGAGGAACACAATGTCCACCCTCACCGCCCGTCCGCGAGTCACCACCGGCCCGCACGCGTCACGAACGAACCGCCGCGCACGGCCGTGAGCGTCGTGGTCGACCGGCTCGCCGACGTCCTCACCGCTCACAGCATCACCGTGCTCAGGATGAGTCTCGGCCTCGTGTTCCTGACCTTCGCCTCGTTCAAGTTCGTCTCCGGCGCGAGCCCGGCAGAGGACCTGGCCGTCGCCACCGTCGGCAAGCTGACCTTCGGCGTGGTCAGCGGTGACGCTGCCCTCCTGCTGACGGCTGTCACCGAGACGATCATCGGCCTCACGCTGCTGACCGGTCGCTTCGTCAAGGTCGGCCTGCTCGTCCTCGCCGGTGCCATGGTGGGGATCCTCTCGCCGCTGGTGCTGTTCCCCGACCAGATGTGGAGCGGCAACGGGCCGACCCTCACCGGTCAGTACGTGTTCAAGGACATCGTGCTGGTCGCAGGGGGCCTGGTCGTGGCCGCGCACGCGCTGGTGCGCAGCTGCGCCGCACCCGCAACAGCTGATCTCGCTCACAAGAGAGCAGCATCTTCTCGGACGCCCACTGCCGGCGGTGACACTGTCGCCGCCGGCAGCGGCCTGTTCCTACGGCGAGGTGGACGGTGAGGGCGTCGGGGTGGCAGAGGTCGGCTCCGGCGACTGCGTGGCTGTCCCGGTCTCACCTGGCGGCTCCCCCGACGGCTCGGAGGGCGCCGGCTGGCTCGGGCTCGGCGCGCTGCTGTCCGGAGGGGAGGACTGGCTGTCGGGTGACGTCGAGGTCGAACCGCTCGGCGA
The DNA here is from genome assembly GCA_963839535.1 of uncultured Solirubrobacterales bacterium. GTDB lineage: Bacteria > Actinomycetota > Thermoleophilia > Solirubrobacterales > 70-9 > RHKX01. The sequence continues at coordinate 282,369 of CAWIVF010000009.1, read as the reverse complement.
GGTGCCGGGCGAGCTGCCGGCGTCTGTGCTGGGCGACCCTGTCGACGACGCGCTGCTTCCGTCGGATGGCGTCCCGGTGGGACCCGGGTCCGGCGTCGAGTCCGTCTCCACCGGCGGGGCGTCCCCGAGAATCGCGAGGATCTCCGCCTTGAACCCGTCCAGCTGGGCCGAGATCTCCGAGAGGGAGAGGCCGTGATGCTCTTCCCGAACTCCGTCAACCGGTCCCAGACCTCGGCGAGCGCCAGCAGCTGCTCCTCCCCCGGCGTCTCCTCCACCGACAGCACGAGCTGGCTGGCGATCGCGGCGGTGATGCACCGGTAGCACTCGTAGTTCGCCGCCACGGCGAGGTTCTGCGGGACCACGACCTGGGCGTCGTCCATGATGAGCACGACCTGGAAGGCGACGGCGACCGTCACGCAGTTCGAGCACGAGGCGTAGGCGTGGGCCTCGTTGACGTTGAGCACCTCGTCGCCGGTGGCCCACACCAGGGCGAACGCGACGTCGTAGCTCACCGAGTCGTCGGTGGTGTTGTACGCCGCCGCCTGGTTGTCCCCCTCCGCGGGCGGCAGCGGCTTGTCGAACGGGAACACCCAGGGCTCGTCCGGTGCCGCCGTCGGCGTCGCGCCGGTCGTCGGCGTCGCTCGTCGCTCGGGACCAGCACCAGCGCCAGCTGCGGGTCGGCCTTGGTCGGCAGCGCGCTCGCCCTGCGGGAACGTCGCCTGCAGCGGGGCCGGCCGGCCAGCCGGCGCTCGGCCGACGCACCGACGGCGCGACGCGCCCTCGGCGATCGCGGCCGGCGCGCGCCGGTGCCGGGTCGCCCGCGGCGGTCTCGCGGCCGGGCAGCAGCGGCGGTGAGCAGCCCCTTCTCGCCGGGGACGATCGGCCGGTAGGTCCCGGGGTGCGGCCACCAGGCCCAGGACAGGCCGGTGATGACGACGGCGCTGAGCGCCGCGGCGGCGACCCGCCTGGGGGCCGACCCGCGGCTCCACCCGGCGAGGCCGCGCGACCAGCGCAGCCCGACCCGGCCGAGGATCAGGACGCACGCCAGCAACGGGCAGCACCACGCCCAGCACCTGGAGGACGTGCGCGGCGATGTCGACGAGTCCGCCGTCCCGCCAGGCGCGGCCACGCCGGCGGCGTCCTCGCTCACGACCGCCCAGGCCGTGCCGAGCAGGCGCGGCACCGCGGCCACCAGCGCCAGCAGCATCAGCGCCATCATCGGGATCGTGACCAGCACCCAGGCGGTGATCACCGCGCGGGCCCACGGCTTGAGGACCCGGTTCTCCGGGTCGGACCACCGGTGCGGCAGCAGCCCGAGCAGCGTCGGCCGGATCCGGTGGTAGAGGTCGGGGACGCCGGCCAGGTCGGCGAGCAGGTGGTAGCCGTCGAAGCGCAGCAGCGGCAACAGCTGCTGCACCATCTGCAGGGTCTGGGTCGCCACCAGCAGCAGCAGCGCGTCCCACCGCGTGGCGTACCACCAGACGAAGGTGAGCACCACCACGAGGGCGTTGAAGTACAGGCCACCCAGGTCGGTGCGGATGCGTCCCGCGCCGTCCCAGCCGGTAGCTGTCGGTGACGTCGGTGTAGAACGCCGGCCACACCAGGTAGATGCCCGGCCCCGATCACGCCGGGGTCGGCGCCGCTGTAGCGGGCAGCCGCCGCGTGACCGAACTCGTGGAAGCCGCCGGAGAGCACGGTCACCACGAACACCAGCAGCAGCAGGTGCGGCCGCTGGAAGGCGTCGTACGCCGCGGGCGCGAGGCCCTGGTCGAAGAAGACCCACCAGGTGACGGCCAGGAAGCCGAGGACCACCGGCCGCGACCGGCACCGGCCGGAAGAGGACCCGGAACGGGTCGGTCAGCCGCCGGGTGCCCCGGGGGTCGGTGACGGCGAACTTGAGCTTCAGGCCCAGCAGCGGGTTGGACCTCTTGAGGGCGGGCTCGGAGCCGTCGGCCAGCTTGAGCAGCCCCAGCGGACGCAGGTGCTCGTCGACCAGCGTCGCGACCATGTCCGCGGAGACGCCCCGGCGCATGGCCCGGCTGACGACCGTCCGCGATCTCGGCGCAGGCTGCGCCGCCCGTCGACGGCGTCCAGCACCTGGTAGAGCAGCGGCGTGAGCTGCAGGGTCTGCCCGTCGCCGCGGCGGACCAGGGCCGGTGGGGTCCGGTAGCCGGACCCCACCATCTCCCCGATGAGCTGGACGCCGTCGACGCGCGCGGGCGCGTCGACGATCGTGGTCACTGCTGCGTGGCTCCGTGCTCGGCTCGCTCGCCGACGTCAGCGGTCGCCGACGTCGGCGGTCGCCGGAGCCGGCGCCGGTGCCGGTCGCCGGCGCGGCTCGGCGTCGTCCGCGGAGGCGGTGTCGGTGTCGGGCGGCTCGATCGAGGCCTGGTTGATGTCGGAGGTCTGCTCGGAGGTCGCCTCGGCGCGTCCCGGTGATGGTCTGGTTGATGATGGCGTCCTGCTGCGCGATCGCCGTCGCCTCGCGAGTCGTCGGAGAGGATGTTGGCGGCCACGGAGGCGTCGATCGGCGCCGCGACGTTGGCGTTCGCCGCGACCGCACCGTTGATCGGGGCCGCCAGGTCGGCGTCGAGGTCGACGTTGACGTCGACGTTGAGCAGGTCGCCCTTGAGCAGGTCGCCGGTGTTGAGCTGGCCGATCGTGTCGGTGACGTCGTCGACGATGTCGCCGACCGTGCCGATGAGGTTGCCGGCGGCGTCGAGCACCTGGCCGGTGAGCGGGTCGAGCGCGCCGATCACGTTGCCGGCGGAGTCGACGACGTTGCCGGTGGCGCCGTCGAGGATGCCGACGACGTTGCCGGCCGAGTCGAGCACCGTGGTGCCGTCGATCAGGTCGGTCACCGTGCCGAGCACGTCGCCGACCGTGTTGAGGACCTGGCCGGTCAGCGGGTCGAGGGCGCCGACCACGTTGCCGGAGGCGTCGACCACGGTGCCGGTCGCGCCGTCGAGGACGCCGATGACGTTGCCCCTGGCGTCCGCCACGGACGCGCCGTCGACCAGGTTGGTGACGGTGCCGACGATGGCGCCGGCCGAGTCGACCACCAGCCCGGTGGTCTCGTTGAGGGTGCCGACGATGTCGCCGTCGGCGTCGACGACGTTCCCGGTGGCCTCGTCGAGCGTGCCGAGGATGTGGCCGGCGGAGTCGACCACCACCGCACCGTCCACGGGCTCGCCGGCCGCGGCGGCTGCGTCGCTCGTCCGCGGCGTCGGCGCCCGTCGTCGTCCGTGGCGGCCATCATCGCCGCCGCGGTCACCGCTGCCAGCCTCGGTCGGCGCGGCCGCGGTGCCCGTCGGTGACGGTGTCGGACTGGTCGATCGTGCTGTCCTGGATGCCGGTGGCGATCGCGTCGGCGTCACGGTCTGGGTGACCATGACACCCTGGTCGGCCAGGGCCTGCGAGGTGGAGCCGTCGGAGAGCAGGTTGGCACTCACCGCTGCGTCGATCGGCGCCACGACGTTGGCGTTCAGGGCGACGGCGAGGTCGATCGGCGCGGCCCCGTCGATGGCGAGGTCGATGTCGGCCGCGAGGTCGAGGATCGAGACGACCTCCTTGTCCGGCAGCGCGGTCACCCCCTCGGCGGCCAGCTCCTCGGCTATGATGCGCGGATGACGACCTCCGGGCGCGTTATGTTGCGCGCATGATCGTCACAGCAGTCTCGTTCTACGACGTCACGCTCTTCTTCCACATCCTCGCCGTGGTGCTGGCGTTCGGACCGACCTTCGCCTACGGCGTGTTCATCGCGTTCGCGGTCCGCGAGGGCGGGACCGGGGTCCCGCCGGTCGGGCGCGCGATCGTCGCCTGGGATCGGGTCGCCGGCACGCTCGGGCATGACCGTCGTCCTGCTCTCCGGCCTCTACCTGGTCTCCGACGGCCCCTACGAGGCGAGCGACTTCTTCGTCTCGTGGGGCTTCCTCGCGATCCTGATCCTCTTCGGGCTGGTGCACGGCTTCTTCGCTCCGCGGACGCGGCAGGCGGTCAAGTTGGCGGAGCGGGACCTCGGCGCCGGCGACCGCAAGCTCTCGAGCGAGTTCGACGAGCTCAGCGCGAAGCTCAGCAAGGTCGGCGGCATCGCCGGCCTGATCGTGGTGCTGACGATCTACGTGATGACCGCGAAGCCCTTCCTGTAGGCCGGGCCTCGGGCGACGGGCCCGCAGCGGCGGGGGCACCGCCTCCGCGGGGTGGGCACGGCGATCGCTGGTGGCCTCCCGAGGGAGTCGCAATGCCCACCTCGCTGAGTGTCGGCTGCACCCCCACCCCTGCGCGCCCTCTGCGGCCGGGTGCCGGGCGGGGGTGGGTGGGGGGTGTGTGGCTGGCGCCCGGCGTTGTGCTGAGGCCGGGCGGTGGTTTGGGCTGGTGAGGGAGGGGTGGGTGAGCGCTGACGGCTGGTGCTAGGGGCGTCCGGGGCGAGAACGTATGAATTTGGGCGCTATACGCCGAAATTGATGCGGTTTCCACCTCCCGACCCCTCTCTCCCCACCAGCCGCGCCGGTTCTGTCGACCCCCCGTCCACGGAGGGGTCGCAGGGGGTGAGGTACAGCCGACACTCAGGTAGGCGGGCATGACGATCCCCTCGGAAGGCCACCAACGTCGGCCGTGCCCGCCGGACGGAGGCGGTGCCTCACCCCCTGCGGCCCCGCGGCGAACGCGCCAATCGACGACCGCCGGACATACTCCCCGAGCCCATGCCGCCCGACCGCCAGATGCCGATTGCCATGTTCGACTCCGGCGTCGGCGGCCTCACCGTGCTGCACGAATGCCTCGTCTCCCTGCCCGCTGAGAACTTCGTCTACCTGGGGGACAGCGCCAACTTCCCCTATGGGACCAAGCCGCGTGACGAGCTGCGCGCGCTCGTTCAGCGCAACGCCGAGTATCTGCTCGATCGGGGCGCCAAGCTGCTGATCATCGCCTGCAACTCCGCCACGGCCGCCGGCGCCGAGGCGGCGCGGGAGATCGCCGGCCCCCGGGGCGTCGAGGTCCTCACGGTGGTCGACCCGGAGGCCGAGATCGCCGCCGCGATCACGGGTTCCGGGCGGGTGGGGGTCCTCGCCACGCCGGCGACCGTCGAGAGCGGGGCATACCACCGGGCCCTCGCGGAGCAGCATCGCGAGCTCGAGGTGACCGAGGTGGCGGCACCGGACCTCGCGCCGATCATCCAGACTGGATTTCCGTTCGATCAGTCGGTCGTCGACCTCGTGCGCTCCTACTGCGCGCCGCTCAAGGAAGCCGACGTGGACACGCTGATCCTCGGCTGCACGCACTACCCGGTCGTCGCGCCGATGCTGCAGCGGATCCTCGGTCGGGACGTCCGGCTGGTGACCGCCGGGCACGCGATCGCCGCGGCGGCGCAACGGATCCTCGAGTCGGCGGGGCTCGACTCCCAGAGCCGCGAGGAGGGGACCTACCGCTTCCTCTGCACCGGCGAGGTCGACAGCTTCCGGGCACTCGGCACGAGCTTCCTGCAGATGCCGCTCGGCGAGATCGAGCACGTCTGAGGCTCGCGCGGCCGCTCCGGCGCCGCCATTACTCTGCAGGCATGGCCCAATCGATACTCGAGCGCGTCCAGGCGGATACCCGCGAGGCGATGAAGGCGGGGCAGAAGGAGCGCGTGATGACGCTCCGGATGATCGCCAACTCGCTCCAGCAGGACGAGAAGATGGGGGACGGGGACGCCGTCGCCGTGCTTCAGCGGGAGCGCAAGAAGCGGGTCGAGGCCGCCGAGGCCTTCGACGGCGCCGGGCGCGAGGAGCAGGCCCAGGCCGAGCGCAGCGAGGCCGACCTGATCGCCGACTACCTGCCCGAGCAGCTCTCCGACGACGAGCTGGCGGCGATCGTCGACGACGCCGTCGAGCGGACCGGCGCGTCCTCGCCCAAGGAGATGGGCAAGGTGATCGGGATGGTCATGGGCCAGGTCAAGGGTCAGGTCGACGGCAAGCGGGTCTCCTCCGCGGTGCGGGAGCGGCTTGGCGCGTAGGCAGCTGACGATCGACAACGACGTCGCCGCCGAGCTCGCGGGTTCGGGCGACTCGGTCCTGCGGCGGCTCGAGGACCGCCTCGAGTGCGACGTCTTCCTGCGGGGGAACGTGATCACGCTCGACGGGCCGGACGAGTCGGTCGAGCAGGGCCAGGACCTCGTCGAGGAGCTGGTCGGCCTGATCGAGCGCGGCCACGACCTCGAGCCCGGCACGGTCGATGCCGTCGGCGGCGCGACCGCCGCCGGAGTCGAGCCGGCGGAGATGCTCGGCGATGACGTTTGGCGCCACCGCGGCACCAGGGTCGCGCCGCGCACCGTGAACCAGAAGCGCTACGTCGACTCGATCCGCCGCCACACGGTCACCTTCGGCATCGGCCCGGCCGGCACCGGCAAGACCTTCCTCGCCGTCGCGATGGCGGTCGCCGCCCTCGAGGGCCGCGACGTCAGCCGCGTGATCCTCACCCGCCCGGCGGTGGAGGCCGGTGAGCGGCTCGGGTTCCTCCCCGGCGACATCCAGGCGAAGGTCGACCCCTACCTGCGGCCGCTGTTCGACGCGCTCTACGACATGCTCGATCCGGACCGCGTCAACGAGTACTTCGAGCGCGGAATCATCGAGGTCGCGCCGCTGGCGTTCATGCGTGGCCGCGCGCAGCCGCTGTCGCGGCAGGTCCTGACGCCCTGAGGGCTTCATCCGGATCGGCCACCTTCGCGTCGGCGATCTCGTGATCGGCTCCGACGGGCGGCCGACCCCGGTCCTCGGCGTCTACCCGCAGGGCAAGAAGGAGGTGTTCAGCCTCCGAGCCCAGGACGGCGCCGAGACGGTCTGCTGCGCCGAGCACCTCTGGCAGGTCTCGACCCCCGACGACCGCCGGCGCGGACGGCCCGGGCGGGTGCTGGAGACCCAGGAGATGATCGGTCGCCTCCGCAGCTGCGCATCAGCACCGATTCGAGCTGCCCCTCGCCGACCCGGTCGAGCTCGCGCCCCGCAGGGTGCCGATGGACCCGTACGCGCTCGGGCTCCTGCTCGGCGACGGGTGCCTGACGACGAAGACGACACCCTCGTTCTCAACGCGGGATCCCGAACTGGTCGACGGCCCTCGAAGCAGCGCTCGATGACATCGAGCTCCGGCCGAAGCGGGGCTCGGAGGTGGATTACGACCTGCGCCACATCCACGGCCGCCGCGGCGGGGTGATCGTCCACAACCCCGTCACCGAGGTCCTCCGCGAGCTCGAGCTCGCAGGGACCACCTCGAGCACGAAGTTCATCCCGGGGGACTACCTGCACAACTCGGCCGAGGTTCGGCTCGGCGTCCTTCAGGGTCTGCTCGACAGCGACGGCGGGCCCGGTGACCCAGGCCGGCCGGAGCTGCCGGATTCAGTACACGACCTGCTCGAAGGACCTGACGAGGACGTCACCTGGCTGGTCCGGTCGCTGGGAGGGGTCGCGTACTCCCGGCTTCGCCCCGCCGAGGGCCGGCCGCCCGGGCTGGCGAAGGGCCGTCCGGTTCACCACCGCCACGACGCATACGTCATGGACATCCGGCTGCCGGCGAGCCTGCAGCCGTTCCGGCTCTCCCGCAAGCGCGAGCGTCTACGCGTCGATCCGGCGGCGGTCGTCCGATGCGCTTCGTCGACCAGATCGAGCCCGCCGGCGAGGAGGAGACCGTCTGCATCCAGGTGGCGGCGGAGGACTCGCTCTACGTGACGGACGATTTCCTGGTCACGCACAACACGCTCAACGACTCCTTCGTGATCCTCGACGAGGCGCAGAACACGAGCCCCGAGCAGATGAAGATGTTCCTGACGAGGCTCGGGTTCGGGTCGCGGATGGTGGTGACCGGGGACGTCACCCAGATCGACCTGCCCGCCAACCAGCGCTCCGGGCTGGTCGTCGTCGGCGAGATCCTCTCCGCGGTGCAGGACATCGAGTTCGTCCGCTTCGGCGGCTCCGACGTGGTCCGCCACGAGCTCGTCCAGCGGATCGTCGCCGCCTACGGCGAGTACGGCGAGCGCCGTCGCGTCGAGCGGACGGCGGACGGCCCGGATTGAGCGTCGACCTCGACGACGTTCCGGTCGAGCTGAGGACGGCTGTGGCCGCGGCGCTCGACGCCTGCGGCATGGTCGACGGGCACCTCTCGCTCGAGTTGGTCGGCGAGGAGCGGATCCGCGAGCTGAACCGCGACCACCGCGACCTCGACGAGCCCACCGACGTGCTCTCCTTCCCGCTCGACGGGACCGGCCCGAGCGCCGGGCCGCGTGAGCTCGGCGACGTCCTGATCTGCCCCGAGCACACGGCCGACCTGACCGAGGCCGCCGTCCACGGCGTGCTCCATCTCTGCGGCCACGACCACGAGACCGACGCGGGGGAGATGCTGGCGCTGCAGGAGCGCGTCCTCACCGTGCTCGCGGAGGGCTGACGGGATGAGCGCCACTGCGGAGATCCGCGAGGCCACCGAAGACGACGTCGCCGGCGTCATCGCCGGCTACGACTGGCTCTTCGCGGCACCCGGATCGCAGCCGCCCGACTGGGACCCCGAGGTCGCCGCCGAGCGGCTCCGCTCAGCGATCGCCGATGACCGCTCGGCGGTGATCGTCGCCGCGGACGACGGCGAGATCGTCGGCATCTGCACCGCCTACGTCGACCTCCTCTCGGTGCGCTTCGGCGTGCGCTGCTGGATCGAGGACCTGGCGGTCGACCCCGGCCGGCGCTCCGCGGGAGTCGGCCGCGACCTGCTCGCCCGCGCACGCGAGTGGGCGGCGGCGAACGGCGCCAGCCACCTCGAGCTCGACAGCGGCGAGGCTCGCGTCGATGCCCACCGCTTCTACGAGCGGGAGGGAGCGCAGTACCGCTCGTTCTGCTTCGGCTGGCAGCTGCCGCCGGAGGGCGAGTGAGCGCCGCGGGGACCCGCTCAGGCTTCATCGGCCTCGCCGGGCGCCCGAACGTCGGCAAGTCGACCCTGGCCAACGCGCTCGTCGGGGCGAAGGTCGCGATCGTCTCCGACCGTCCCCAGACGACCCGCCGCGCCGTCCGCGCAATCGCCACGGCCCCCGACGAGTCGTGGCAGATGGTCCTGGTCGACCTGCCGGGCGTGCAGAAGCCCCGCGACGTCCTCACCGAGCGGATGCAGCGCCGGGTCGAGCGCGAGCTCGCCGACTCCGACGCCGTCCTCCTCGTGCTCAACGGGGAGCAGGGGGTCGGCCCGGGCGACCTCTTCATCGCGACGACGCTGCTGCGCGCGAAGGCGAACACCCCGGTGATCTGCGCGGTCAACAAGATCGACATGCTCAAGCGCCACGAGCTGATCGAGGTCCTGGCGGCGGCCGGCGAGCTCGAGGTGGTCGACGAGGTCTTCCCGATCAGCGCCCGGCGCGGCACCGGCCTCGAGCAGCTGCACGCGCGCCTCACGGAGCTGATGCCGGAGGGCCCGCTGATGTACCCGCCGGGCGACAGCACCGACGAGAGCAGCGAGGTCCATCTCGCGGAGCTGATCCGGGAGCAGATCCTGCGCCGGACCCGGGAGGAGATCCCACACGCGGTTGAGGTCGAGGTGGCCTCGATCGAGCGCCGCGAGGACGACATGGTCGAGATCCGGGCCGACGTCTGGGCCGAGACCGACTCCCAGAAGGCGATCCTGATCGGCAAGGGCGGCAGCATGGTCCGCGACGTCGGCACCGCGGCCCGCCGCGAGCTCGAGCGCGAGCTCGGCACTCGGGTGTTCCTCGATCTCAAGGTCCGCGTACGGCCCCGCTGGCGGCGCGACGAGTCCCTCCTCGACCGCCTCGGGATCGACTGACTCGGAATACACCGGCGCCCGGACCCGCTGCGCCTGCGACGATGGTCCCGACTTGTCCTCGGGGGGAGAGTTGGAGAGAGACCCTTGATCCGTTCACGCCGTGCCGCGTCCCTGATCGTCCCCGCCGTCGCCGTGCTCGCGGCGCTGGTCGCCTCCCCGGCGTCCGCGTCGAAGATCGTCGCGATCGATGGAGCTCCCGCTCCGGGGCCGAAGGAGTTCGACCAGGTCCACGTGGACAAGCACGGCCCGAAGGGAGCGGACACCGTTCTCGTGCTCATCCCGGGAACCGGGGGAGGCACCGGCAGCGTCGCGCCGGTGGCTCGGGATCTCGCGAAGGGGGTCGACGGACTCCAGGTCTGGGGCTTCGAGCGCCGCGAGCAGGCGTTCGAGGACACCTCGGGCTTCGCCTCCGGCGACCCTGCGGCCGCCGAGGACTTCTACCTCAGCTTCCAGTACGACCGGGTCACCGCCGACGAGGTGCCGTTCGTGGCCGACTGGGGCTTCGCGGTCGAGATGAACGACCTCCGCGAGGTGATCGAGGCGGCCTCCAAGGGCGGGCGCACCGTGATCCTCGGCGGGCACTCCCGCGGCGCCTCCTCCGCGGTCGCCTATGCGGCCTGGGACTTCAAGGACGGAGCCGGCTTCGAGGACCTCGACGGGCTGGTCATCATCGACGGCGGCCTCGCCGCCTTCGGGCCCCAGGAGTTCTCCCGCGCCGAGGCGAAGGAGCGCCTCGCCGAAATCCGCGAAGGGGACATCTTCAGCGACCCGCTCGGCAGCGGCATCCCCGAGATCGGGCCGATCTTCGCCCAGATCGCAGCCCTCTACGCGGCGAAGTTCCCGGATGCGGAGTCCGCCCTCCAGGACAACCCGATCGTCGTCGGCGCCGGCCTGTCGCCGCCGTACCCGGTCACCAACGAGGGGTTCGTGGGCTACCTGTTCGACAGCACCTACTCGCCGCTCGGCGCATCGCTCCATATCCGCGCCGGTGACTTCGGACCGGGTTCACCGCGGCCCTGGGAGAGCGGTGAGAACACGCCGATCGAGAACTTCGCCAAGGCGTTCTCCACGCTACGAGGGCAACGCGACCGAGTGGTACTACCCGAACCGCATGATCCTCGACACGGCCGCCGCGAACGCGCTCGGCCGGACGCCCGCGGCGAAGTTCCTCGACCTGCGGCTCTTCCACACGAAGCGGATCGACATCCCGCTCTACGCGATCCAGACCGAGCTCACCGAGGGGGGCGTGTTGGAGGGCGCGCGGACGCTGATCAAGAAGTCGAAGATCACCAGGTCGAAGCTCGTCGACGCGAGCGCCGGCACGAGCCATCTGGATCCCGTCCTGGCGCCGGCGGAGACCAACCGCTTCACGAAGACGGTCAAGCCGTTCCTGAAGCGGATCATCCGCCGCGCCTCCCGCTAGCCGCGCCCGGATGGACAAGCCGAGACCGCGACGTCATCCAGATCGGCGCAACTTGTCGTTCGACCCCTGGACGTCCCTTGCACGTGTCCGCCGTCACACATAGGCTCCCGCCCGTCCTAAAGGTCGACTAAGGGGAGCGAATGGCGACGAAGCAAGACACCCAGTCCCAGGACGACGACGAGAAGACCCTCGCGGGCCTCGGCTACACGCAGTCGCTGGACCGCGCGTGGAGCAGCTTCTCCAACTTCGCGATCTCCTTCACGATCATCTCGGTCCTCGCGGGGTGCTTCACGACGTACGGCTTCGCCTGGAACGGCGGCGGGCCGATCGCGATCTCCTGGGGCTGGCCGATCGTCTGCGGCCTGATCCTGCTCATCGCCTTCTCGATGTCGGAGCTCGTCTCGAAGTACCCGACCGCCGGCGGCATCTACTACTGGGCTTCGGACCTCGGCGGCAAGACCTGGGGCTGGTTCACCGGCTGGTTCAACCTGATCGGCCTGGTCGGCGTCGTCGCGTCCGTCGTCTACGCCTCGGCCCAGTTCGCCTACGCCCTGCTCAACCTCTACGGGCTCGACATCGGCTTCGTCAACTTCGGCGACGCGGAGCACGTGCTCGGCGAGACCTTCCTGCTCTTCGCGCTCTTCCTCGCGCTCCACTCGCTGATCAACATCTACTCCTCGCCGCTGGTCGCGATGTTCAACAACATCTCGGTCGGCTGGCACGTGCTCGGCGTCGCGGTGATCATCGGCATCCTGATCGTCGTCCCCGACGAGCATCAGAGCCTCGACTTCGTCTTCACCGGGACCAACAACAACACCGGCCTCTTCGAGGGCGCCACCGATGGGTTCGGCTTCTGGTTCTACGTCCTGCCGCTCGGCTTCCTGCTGACGATGTATACGCAGACCGGCTACGACGCCTCCGCCCACATCTCCGAGGAGACGAAGGGCGCCGCCGTCGGCGCGGCGCAGGGCGTCTGGCGCTCCGTCTTCTGGGCCGGCGCCATCGGCTGGCTCGTCCTCCTGGCGATCACGTTCGCGGCCAACAAGGTCGGCGTCGTCAACGCCAACCTCGGCTCCTCGATCTCGATCTTCAACAGCTCGCTCGATCCCTGGGCAGCCAAGGCAGTGATCCTGATCGCCACGATCGGCCAGCTGTTCTGCGGCATGGCCTGCCTGACCAGCGCCTCGCGCATGTGTTACGCGTTCTCGCGGGACCGGGCGGTCCCGGGGCATCGCATCTGGACGCGCCTCAACCACCACCGGGTGCCGGCGTTCTCGGTCCTCTTCATGGCGGCGATGGCACTGATCGTCACGCTCCCCGCCCTGATCGGCGACAAGGACAACTACACCTACGCGTTCTACGCGGTCGTCTCGATCACGGTGATCGGCCTCTACATCGCCTACGTGATCCCGACCTACCTGCGCTGGCGGATGGGCGACGCGTTCGAGCCCGGTCCGTGGACCCTCGGCAAGAAGTACAAGTGGGTCAACCCCGCGGCCGTCCTCTGGGTGATCATCTGCGTGATCGTCTTCAGCCTCCCGCAGGGCTCGGCCGGCGCTCCGTGGCATGACGACTTCGACTGGAAGTACGTCAACTACGCCCCGTTCACCGTCCTCTGCGTGATCGGCGCGGTCGGCCTCTGGTGGGTGCTCAGCGCCCGCCACACGTTCGAGGGCCCGATCCGCCAGGTCGCCACCGACGACACCGGCAGGGTGCTCGACGGTCACGAGGCGGAGCCGGATCCGCCCACGACCGGCGGTGGCACCGGGACGCCTCCCACGCGATCCTGAGCGGACTGTGCGGCAGCCAGGACAGCCGGGACCGCGGGTCCCGTAGCCTGGGCTGCCGATGACGATCGAGGAGCTGAAGAAGGCCGTCGCCGACGGCACCGTCGACACGGTCCTGCTGGCGATCGCGGACATGGAGGGCCGCCTCCAGGGCAAGCGCCTGACCGCTTCGCACTTCCTCGGCGAGGTGCTCGAGCACGGCGCCGAGGGCTGCAACTACCTGCTCGCCGTCGACGTCGACATGGAGACGGTCGACGGCTACGCGATGTCGTCATGGGAGCACGGCTACGGCGACTTCGAGATGAAGCCGGACCTCTCGACCCTGCGCCCGATCCCGTGGCAGCCGGGGACCGTGATGGTGATCGCCGACCTGCAGTGGGCCGACGGGCGCGAGGTCGTCGCCTCGCCGCGGCAGATCCTCCGTCGCCAGCTCGATCGCCTGGCCGAGCGCGGCATGATCGCCAACGCCGGCACCGAGCTCGAGTTCATCGTCTTCAAGACGACCTACGAGGACGCCTGGCGCTCGGGCTACCGGGACATGGACCCGGCGAACCTCTACAACGTCGACTACTCGCTGCTCGGGACCTCGAGGGTCGAGCCGCTGATCCGCCGGATCCGCAACGAGATGGCCGCCGCCGGGCTGACCGTCGAGGACTCCAAGGGCGAGTGCAACCTCGGCCAGCACGAGATCAACTTCCGCTACGGCAACGCGCTCGAGACCGCCGACACGCACGCGGTCTACAAGAACGGCGCGAAGGAGATCGCCGCTCAGGAGGACCACTCGATCACCTTCATGGCGAAGTACAACGAGCGCGAGGGCAACTCCTGCCACATCCACTGCTCGCTCGCCGATGCCGACTCCGGCAAGAACGCCTTCGCCACCGATCAGCAGCTCTTCGACCGCTTCCTCGCCGGCCAGCTCGCCTGCCTGCGCGAGATGACGCTGATGTTCGCCCCCTACGTCAACTCCTACAAGCGCTTCGTCGCGGGCTCCTTCGCCCCGACCGCCGTCGCCTGGGGCAAGGACAACCGGACGTGCTCGCTGCGGGTCGTGGGCCACGGCGAGGGGATGCGCCTGGAGAACCGCCTGCCGGGCGCCGACGTCAACCCCTACCTGGCGCTGAGCGCGATGATCGCCGCCGGCCTGCACGGGGTCGACTCGGAGCTGCCGCTCGAGCCGCCGCAGGAGGGCAACGCCTACACCTCCGACGCCCCGCGCGTGCCGACGAACCTCTACGAGGCCCGCGACCTCTTCTCCGCCAGCGAGGTCGCTCGCCAGGCATTCGGCGAGGAGGTGGTCGACCACTACCTCAACCACGCCCGGATCGAGCTCGAGGCTCACGAGGCCGCCGTCACCGACTGGGACAAGTACCGGGGCTTCGAGCGACTGTGAGGCCCGTGGTCGGGATCACGGCCGCGTTTGAGAGGGCGAGGTGGGCCGTTTGGGATGACGTTGAGGTCAACGTCTCGCAGCGGACCTATACGGAGCGGATAGACGAGGCGGGCGGCGTCCCCGTGCTGCTGCCGACGAGCGCCGTCGGAACCGCGCATCCCGGCAGCCTGCTCGAGCCGCTCGACGGCCTCCTGCTCAGCGGCGGCGCTGACATGGACCCCGCCAGTTACGGGCAGGAGCCGCATCCCCGCACGACCAACTTCAGGCGGGTGCGCGACGAGTTCGAGATCGCCCTGGCGCGCGAGGCGCTCGGCGCGCGCCTCCCCGTGCTCGGCATCTGCCGCGGCCTCCAGGTCCTCAACGTCGCGCTGGGCGGGGATCTGGACCAGCATCTCGAAGGAACCGAGATGCATCTGCACACCCCCGGCCGCTTCAGCGACCACGATGTACGACTCGAGCCCGGGAGCCTCGCCGCCGAGGTGGCTGGAGCAGATCATCTGGCGGTCCGCTCCCACCACCACCAGGGAATCGGCCGCCTCGGCGACGGGCTCGTCGCGAGCGGATGGTCGGAGCCCGACGAGGTGATCGAGTCGATCGAGCTCGCCGACCGCGATGAGGGCTGGGCGCTCGGCATCCTCTGGCATGCCGAAGAGGAGACGACCGGCAACGTGATCAGGGCGTTCTGTGCGGCGACCGAGAAGGTGGGGGCAAGAGGATGAGCCTGACCGTCATCGAACCGGCCACTGCCGAGGTGCTCGAGGAGATCCCGCGCGCAGGGGCCGAGGACGTCGACCGCGCCGTCGCCGCGGCCCGTGCCGCCTTCCCGGCCTGGCGCGACGTCGCCCCGGGCGACCGCGCGGCGATCCTGCGAGCGCTGGCGGACGGACTGGAGGCCGAGGCCGAGTCGCTGAGCCGCCTCGAGGCCCGGAACGCAGGCAAGCCGATCGGCGATGCGCGCGGCGAGATCGGCATGGTCGTCGAGTGCTTCCGCTACTACGCGGGCGCCCCCGAGCGCCTGCTCGGGCAGACGATCCCGGTCGCTGGCGGCGTCGACATGACGTTCCGCGAGCCGCTCGGGGTCGTCGGCCTGATCGTTCCCTGGAACTTCCCGCTCGTGATCGCTTCCTGGAAGGTCGCGCCGGCCCTCGCCGCCGGCAACACGATCGTGCTCAAGCCGGCCGAGCTGACCCCGCTCACCGCGATCGAGCTCGAGCGGATCGCGCTCGAGGCCGGCCTGCCCGAGGGGGTCCTCAACGTCGTCGCGGGCCCGGGCTCGGTCTGCGGCAAGCGGCTGGTCGAGCACCCCGACGTCGCCAAGATCGCCTTCACCGGCTCCACCGAGGTCGGGCCGGGGGATCGCCGCCGGCGCGGCGGCAGACGATCAAGCGGGTCACGCTCGAGCTCGGCGGCAAGTCCGCCAACGTGATCTTCGCCGACGCCGATCTCGAGGCCGCCGCCGCGGCCGCGCCGAGCGCCGTCTTCGGCAACGCCGGACAGGACTGCTGCGCCCGCTCGCGGGTGCTCGTCCAGCGGTCGGCGCATCGACGACTTCATGGCCGCGTTCGAGTCGGCCGTCACGTCGATGCGGGTCGGCGATCCTCTCGACGAGTCGACCGACATGGGCCCGTTGATCTCGGCCGGCCAGCTCGAGACCGTCTCGTCGTACGTGCCAGATGATGCTCCAGTCGCGTTCCGCGGCGAGGCGCCATCGGGCCCCGGCTTCTGGTTCCCGCCCACGGTCCTCGCTCCGGTGTCCAACGACGACCGCTCGGCGCGCGAGGAGATCTTCGGGCCCGTCGCTTCGGTCATCCCCTTCGAGGACGAGGCCGAGGCGATCCGGATCGCCAACGACACGATCTACGGGCTCTCCGGGTCGGTCTGGACCGGCGACGGTGGACGCGCCATGCGGGTGGCGCGCGCGCTCGAGACCGGGGTCGTCTCGGTCAACTCGAACTCCTCCGTGCGGGTGACGACTCCGTTCGGGGGCTTCAAGCAGTCGGGGGTCGGACGGGAGCTCGGCCCCGATGCGCTCGAGCACTACACGGACGTCAAGAACGTCTACTTCAAGACGGAGGAGGGCTGATGGTCGAACGACCCGGACGACTCGAGGGCAAGGTCTGCGTGATCACGGGAGCCGCGAGCGGCATCGGAGCGGAGAGCGCGCGGCTGTTCGCGCGGGAGGGCGCCACCGTCGTCGGGGTCGACCTGGCCGAGGGGGCGCTCGGCGACCTGGCGATCCGGGCCGACGTCTCCGACGAGGCCCAGGTCGAGGCGATGTATCGGCAGACCCGCGAGGAGTTCGGACGAATCGACGTGCTCTTCAACAACGCCGGCATCAACCCGCCCGAGGACAGCTCGGTCCTGAAGACCTCGCTCGACGTGTTCCAACAGGTCCTGGACGTCAACCTGCGCAGCGTCTTCCTCTGCTGCAAGTACGGGATCCCGCACCTGCTCGACGGGGGTGGCGGGTCGATCATCAACACGTCGTCCTTCGTCGCCGTCATGGGCGCGGCCGTCTCGCAGATCTCCTACACCGCGTCGAAGGGTGCGGTGCTCGCGATGTCGCGGGAGCTCGGCGTCGAGTTCGCGCACCGCGGGATCCGCGTGAACTCGCTCTGTCCCGGGCCGGTCGACACCCCGTTGCTGCAGGACCTCTTCGCCGCCGACGAGTCGAAGGCCGCCCGCCGCCTGGTCCACCTGCCGTTCGGCCGCTTCGCCTCGGCCGAGGAGATCGCCCACGGCGCGCTCTACCTGGCCAGCGACGAGAGCTCCTACACGACCGCGACGAGCTTCCTCGTCGACGGCGGGCTCTCGCAGGCCTACCTGACCCCGGACGCAAGCGACGACCCGCAGTACTGAGTCGGTCTCGCCGGTCGCTCCGTCGGCCGTGACGGCGCGCCTAGACTCATCCACATGACCGAGCGGATCAACTTCGACGAGGCCGGCCTGGCGCCCTGCGTGATGCAGGACGCCGCGACCGGTGAGGTCCTCACGCTCGCCTACGTCAACGCGGAGGCGGTCGAGCGCACGATCGAGACGGGGGAGATGCACTTCTGGAGCCGCTCCCGGGACGAGCTCTGGCACAAGGGTGCGACCTCAGGCAACGTCCAGCGGGTCGTCGAGCTGCGGGTCGACTGCGATGCCGACGCGGTCCTCGCCCTGGTCGAGCCGGCGGGCCCCGCCTGCCACACCGGCGAGCGGACCTGCTTCCACCGGGCCCTCGACGGCGACCTCACGCCGGTCAGCCACGAGGCGCTGCCGGAGCTCGAGAGGACCCTGCGCGAGCGCCGCGAGCAGCGGCCCGAGGGCTCCTACACCGCCCAGCTCCTCAGCGATCCCGACCTGATCGGGGAGAAGGTCCGCGAGGAGGCCGACGAGGTGGCGCGGGCGGTCGCCGGCGAGTCCGACGAGCGGATCGCCGAGGAGGCGGCCGACGTCCTCTACCACCTCGAGGTCGCGATGCTCTCGCGGGACGTCCCCCTGCGGCGCGCGTTCGACGTCCTGCTTGCGAGGCGACGCTGAGGTGAGCGCAACCGGCCGGCAGGGGACCCTGGTTCCCAGCCTCGAGGACGCGCGGGCCCTGATGGCAGGCGGCAACGTCGTGCCGATCACCCAGACCTACGTCGAGGACGCCGAAACGCCGGTCTCCGCCTTCCTGAAGCTGCGCGGGGAGGGCCCGTCGTTCCTGCTCGAGTCGGCGGAGCAGGGCGGGCGGCTGGGGCGCTACTCGTTCCTCGGATTCAGCCCGCGCCTGGCGATCCGCTGGATCGACGGGGAGCTCCTCGAATGGGAGGACGAGGCGGCCTCCGACCCCGCGTGCCGAGCCCACCCGGCGCTCGCCGGCCCCCGATCCGTATGCGGCCGTCGCCGAACGGCTCGGCAGCTTCGAGATCGCCGGCGCCGACGAGCTGCCGTTCCCCGGCGCGGCCGTGGGCCTGTTCGGGTACGACCTCGTGCGCACGGTCGAGCCGCTGGGCGAGCCGAACCCCGACCCGCTCGGGCTGCCGGACCTTGCGCTGATGGTCCCCGAGCTGATCGTCGCCTTCGACCATCACCGCCACCACGTGTCGATCATCGCCCTGGCGTTCGCCGCGGGCGGCGACATCGACGCTCCCTACGCCCGCGCCGTCGAGCTCATCGACCGCACCCGCGAGCTGCTGCGGAGGGAGATCCCGCGGCCCCCGGCGCCCGAGGGCCAGGACCCCCCGGTGGACGTCGAGTGGACCTCGAACCTGACCCAGGAGGAGTTCGAGGGCAACGTCTCCCGCATCGTCGACTACATCCACGCCGGCGACGCCTTCCAGGTCGTCCCCTCGCAGCGGTTCAGCGCGCCGAGCCCGGTCGAGGCGTTCTCGATCTACCGCGGGCTGCGGGCGGTCAACCCCTCGCCGTACATGTACTTCCTCGACTTCGGCGACTTCGAGATCGCCGGGGCGTCGCCGGAGCCGCTCGTCAAGGTCAGCGGCGGCAGGGTGGAGACGCGCCCGATCGCAGGCACCTATCCGCGCGGCGACAGCGAGGAGGAGGACCGCGCCAACGCCGAGGCCCTGCTCGCCGACCCCAAGGAGCGGGCCGAGCACGTGATGCTCGTCGATCTCGGCCGCAACGACCTCGGGCGCGTCAGCGAATACGGCTCGGTCAACGTCGACGAGCTGATGGTTGTCGAGACCTACTCGCACGTCCTGCACATCGTCAGCCGAGTCTCGGGAAAGCTGCGTGACGGCCTGGGAGCGATGGACGTGCTGCGCTCGGCGCTGCCCGCCGGGACGCTCTCGGGGGCGCCGAAGGTGCGGGCGATGCAGATCATCGACGAGCTCGAGCCGCACAAGCGGGGGTCCTACGGCGGAGCGATCGGCTACCTGGACTTCCGCGGCGACCTCGACGTCGCCATCCACATCCGCACGGTCGTGATCAAGGACGGGGTCGCCCACGTCCAGGCCGGCGGCGGCACGGTCGCCGACGCGAAGCCCGACTACGAGTACCGCGAGTCCCTGCAGAAGGCCAAGGCGATCTTTCGCGCGATCGAGGTCGCTCGTGATCATCCGGAGTGGCCCTGATGCGAGTGCTCGTCATCGACAACTACGACTCCTTCACCTACAACCTCGTCCAGTACCTGGGCGAGCTCGGCGCGGAGCTCGACGTGATCCGCAACGACAAGGCAACCGTCGACGAGCTGCTCGAGCGCCGGCCCGATCGCCTCGTGATCTCACCGGGACCCTGCACGCCCGCTGAGGCCGGGATCTCGGTCGAGGCGTCCCGGCGGTTCCCCGAGGCCGGCATCCCCACCCTCGGCGTCTGCCTCGGCCACCAGGCGATGGTCGAGTCATTCGGCGGATCGGTCCACCGGGGCGATCCCAGCCACGGCAAGGAGGCCGTGATCGAGCACGACGGGCGCACGATCTTCGCCGGGCTGCCCCAGCCGCTCACCGTCGGCCGCTACCACTCGCTGATCGCTTCGGCCGACCTGCCCTCCTGCTTTGAATTGAGCGCCGAGTTCGACGGGATCGTCATGGCCGTCCGCCATCGTGAGCTCCCCGCGGAGGGTGTCCAGTTCCATCCCGAGTCGGTGCTCACCCCGGACGGGAAGGCGATGCTCGCCAACTTCCTCGACCGGGGCGCGGTTTCGTAGAGAATCGGGCGATGCCGAACGAGATCATCACCCGGGCGATCGACGCGGCGTGCGCCGGCGAGCACCTGACCGCCGACCATGCCGCCACGGTCCTCGCGGAGATCATGGAGGGGCGATCGAGCGACGTGCAGACCGCCGCCTTCCTGATCGCGCTGCGGGCCAAGGGCGAAACGGTGCCCGAGCTCGTCGGCCTGGCGCGGACCATGCGCTCGCTTGCCACGCCGGTGGACACGGGCCGCGACGATCTCGTCGACACCGCCGGCACCGGCGGCGGGCCCTCGACCTTCAACGTCTCGACCACCGCTGCCCTGATCGCCGCGGGCGCCGGCTGCGCGGTGGCCAAGCACGGGAACCGATCGAGCACCTCGCGATCCGGCTCGGCCGACCTGCTGGAGGCGCTCGGGGTGCCGATCGATCTGACGCCCGAGGAGGTCGGCGAGTCGATCCGCCGGACCGGCTTCGGATTCATGTTCGCGCCGGCGCACCACGCGGCGATGAAGCACGTGATGCCGACCCGCAAGGAACTGGCCGTGCGGACGATCTTCAACTTCCTCGGCCCGCTGACGAATCCCGCCGGAGCCAGGCGGCAGCTGCTCGGCACCTCCGACCGCCGCTACCAGGAGACGATCGCCGAGGCGCTCTCCACCCTGGGCTGCGACCACGCCCTCGTGGTCGCCGGCGACGACGGCCTCGACGAGCTGACGATCTCCGGGAGGACCAGGGTGATCGAGGTCCGCGACGGACGCACCGAGGAGTGGTTCGTCGAGCCCTCCGACGTGGGACTCGAGGCGGCCTCGCTCCTCGACGTCGCTGGCGGCTCGCCCGCGGGCAACGCCCACGTGGCCCGCGCGGTCCTGGCCGGGGAGCGCGGTCCGGCGCGCGACCTCGCGCTGCTCAACGCCGGCGCGGCGATCTACGTCGCCGGTCGCGCCGGGACCTTGGAGGAGGGGATCGGCGAAGCCGCGAAGGCGGTTGACTCCGGTGCCGCCACAACCGTGCTCGAGGGGCTCGCCGGGGAAGGGGGACCCGGATGAGCGGGCCGACGGCGGAATCCGGGTTACGGATCAGTAGCCTCCGGACGCGATGAGCACTCTCGATCAGCTCGTCGAGTCGGCGCGGCAGGGCGTCCGCAGACGAAGCTCGCAGGTGAGCCCGGAGGAGCTCCGGGCCCGGCTGGGCACGCGAACCGGCTCGAGACCCTTCAAGGAGGCGCTCGGCAGGCCCGGACTCTCGGTGATCGCCGAGTTCAAGCGCGGCTCCCCCTCGGCCGGCCTCATCGCTCCCGACGCCGACGTGGCCGCGGTCGTCGCGGCCTACGAGCGCGGCGGAGCGGCGGCGGTTTCCGTCCTCACCGAGGAGACGCGCTTCCACGGCTCGCTGGCCGATCTCGAGCGCGCCCGCGCGGCGTCGACCCTGCCGATCCTGCGCAAGGACTTCATCGTCGATCCCTACCAGCTCTGGGAGGCGACGATCGCCGGCGCCGACGCCGTCCTCCTGATCGTCGCGGCGCTCGCCGACGAGGATCTGAGGCTGCTCTGGGAGGAGGCCGCGGCCCTCGATCTCGACTGCCTCGTCGAGGTGCACGACGAGGAGGATCTCGAGCGAGCGCTCGACCTCGATCCCGAGGTGATCGGGATCAACAACCGCAGCCTGCGCGACATGCAGGTCGACCTCGACACGACGGAGGAGCTGGTCACCCGGGTCCCCGCGGGCAAGATCGTGGTGGCCGAGTCCGGATACCGCGAGCGCCACCAGATCGAGGAGCTCGACCGGATCGGCGTCGACGCCGTGCTGATCGGCGAGACCCTGATGCGCTGCGAGGACCCCGAGGCGATGGTCCGCTCGATGGCGCTCGAAGAGGACCTCACCCGGGAACATCTGCTCTCCGACGAACGCTGACGCGTTGGGCCTTGCCGCCCAGAGCTGAACCGCCCTCTCGATCTGCGATCTTCTCTCTTGGATGAAGACGAAGATCTGCGGCATCACGACGCTCGAGGACGCCGAGGCGGCGCTCTCGGCCGGGGCATGGGCGATCGGCCTCAACCACAGCCCTGAGAGCTCCCGGCTCATCGATCCGGCGGAGGCCGCCCGGATCGGGGCTCAGCTGAAGCGAAGCTGCGAGGTGGTCGGCGTCTTCGTCAATGCCGGCCTCGACGAGGTCGCTTTCGCCGCCGAGGCGGAGGGGCTGACGATGGTTCAGCTGCACGGCGAGGAGGGTCCGTCGTTCTGCTCGGAGGTCGCCCGCCGCACCGGCTGCCGGGTGATCAAGGCCTTCCGGGTGCGCAGTCCCGGCGACGTCCAGTCCGCCCGCGCCTACCGCACCGACTACCACCTGTTCGACGCGCACTCGCCCGGCCGCCACGGCGGCACCGGCAAGACCTTCGATCCCGAGCTGTTGCGCACCCGGCGCGGTGGCGTCCCGGCGATCCTCGCCGGCGGGCTGAACCCCGACAACGTGGGCGAGGCGATCGCCCTCGCCAATCCGTGGGGGGTCGACGTCTGCAGCGGCGTCGAGTCCGCCCCCGGGGTCAAGGACCACAACCTGATCCTCTCCTTCATCGCGGCCGCCGAGCGCGCCGGCGTGATTCAGCGCGAGGAGCGCGACCATCGCCGGGCGCTGAAGCGGGTGCGGCAGGCGGTCGGGCGCCGGACGCGGGCGTGAGCGCCGGCGCGACCGAGCCGAAGCCGATCGAGGAGCGCTTCGGCCCATACGGTGGCCGCTACGTGCCGGAGGTGCTGATCTCCGCGCTCGACGAGCTCACCGCCGCCTGGGATGAGGCGCGCTCCGATCCCGCCTACCGCGAGGAGCTCGGGATGCTGCTGCGGGACTTCGTCGGCCGCCCGACGCCGCTCTACCACGCCACGAGGCTGTCCGAGCGGGTGGGGCGGACCGTCTACCTGAAGCGCGAGGACCTGACCCACACCGGCGCCCACAAGATCAACAACGCGGTCGGGCAGGCGCTGCTCGCCAAGCGGATGGGCAAGCGGCGGATCATCGCCGAGACCGGCGCGGGCCAGCACGGCGTCGCGACCGCGACCGCCTGCGCGCTGCTCGGCCTGGAGTGCATCGTCTACATGGGGACCGAGGACATGCGCCGCCAGCGCCCCAACGTCGAGCGGATGGAGCTGATGGGCGCCCGCATCGAGCCGGTCGAGGCCGGAGCGCGGACCCTGAAGGAGGCGGTCAGCGCCGCGATCCGCGACTGGGTCAGCAACGTCGCCGACACCCACTACATCATCGGGTCCGCCGTCGGCCCGGCTCCTTATCCGGCGCTCGTGCGCGACCTGCAGCGGGTGATCGGCGAGGAGGCGCGCGAGCAGATCCTCGCCGCCACGGGTCGTCTCCCGGACCGCGTCATCGCCTGCGTCGGCGGCGGCTCGAACGCGATCGGCACGTTCGCCCCCTTCGTCGACGACCCCGGCGTCGAGCTGATCGGCGTCGAGGCGGCGGGCGAGGGGCTGGAGGGCCGCCACGGCGCCTCGCTCTCGGCCGGCCGCACCGGCGTCCTGCACGGCGCCCTCTCAGCGGTGCTCGCCGACGAGGACGGCCAGATCCTCGAGGCCCACTCGATCTCGGCCGGCCTCGACTACCCGGGGGTCGGGCCCGAGCACGCGATGCTCCGGGACCTCGGCCGGGCACGCTACGTCGCGGTCACCGACGTCGATGCGCTGCGCGCGCTGCGGGAGCTGGCCCGGCTGGAGGGAATCGTCCCCGCGCTCGAGCCCTCCCACGCGATCGCCTGGCTGCTCGGTGAGGAGCACGGGGGAGAGGGCCTCGACGTCGTCACGCTCTCCGGTCGCGGCGACAAGGACCTGGCGGAAGCGCTCGACGGCCTCAAGCGGCTCGACCAAGCCGATGCCTGAGCGCGGCATCGAGCGGATCGGTGCCGCCTTCGAGCGGGCCGCGGGCGAGGGCAGGGCGGCCCTGATGCCGTACCTGATGGGCGGGTTCCCGGACCTCGAGACGTCGGCCGCGGTCATCGACGCCTACGCCGACACGGGCGCCGACCTGATCGAGCTCGGCATCCCCTATTCCGACCCCTTGGCCGACGGCCCCGTCATCCACGCGGCCGGCACCGCGGCGCTGCAGGCCGGGACGACGTTCCGGGCCGCGCTCGGGCTGTGCGAGCGGGTCGCCGACCGCGTGCCGGTCCTGCCGATGGTCTACGCGAACGTCGTGCTCACCCTCGGTCCCGACCGGTTCGCGGCCGCGCTCGAGGGGGCCGGTGCCGCCGGCGCGATCATCCCCGACCTGCCCCCTGGCGAGGACGACGCGGTGGCTGCCGCCCTGACCGAGCGCGGCCTTGCCCCGATCGGGTTCATCTCCCCGACGACGTCACCCGACCGCCTGGCCGAGATCGCCAGGGGCGCGGTCGGGTTCACCTACGTCGTCTCACTCACCGGCGTCACCGGCGAGCGCAGCGAGCTGCCGCCGGAGCTCGGGCAGATGGTCACCGCTTTCCGTGAGGCCTCACCCGCGCCCGCCGCGGTCGGCTTCGGGATCGGGACCCCCGAGCAGGCGGCCGAGGTCGGCCGGATCGCCGACGGCGTGATCATCGGCACCCGACTGGTGCGGCTGGTCGCCGACGCGGGCAGCCGCGAGGAGGCGGTCGACGCGGTCGCCGGCTTCCTCGCCGACACCAGGGTGGCGTTGGCCGGCGGCCGTGACGGCGCCCCGGCCCTGTAGATTTCGCGCCCGATGCAGCTCCTCGGATTCACCATCGTGGGCATGATGCTCTTCATGGTCGCCTTCGCCTTCGACCTGGGCGGCGCGGTCAGCGTCCTGCTCTTCCTGCTCGTGCTCTTCATCGGCGCGCTGCTGCGAGCCTGGGCCCCGCTGGTCGACTGGATCCGCGGCCCCTCCGCAAAACTGTAGGGCTCTCCGGGGGAGCGCCTCACGAGGGGCCGAAGACCCCGCATCCCGCGGCCTCCACCCCCCGAGTCCCTCAGCCGAAGAAAACCGCGGCGGTCTCGAAGAAGTCCGAGTCGAGCAACTTCGGCTCAGCCAGCGCCTCGCCCAGCGGGACGGTCACGATGTCGGGCCCCCGCAGGGCCACCATCTCGCCGATCGCACCGGCGGTGATGGCGTCGACCGCGGCGACCCCGAAGCGGGTCGCGAGGACGCGGTCGTAGGCGTTCGGGGAGCCGCCGCGCTGGACGTGGCCGAGGATCGTCATCCGGGTCTCGTAGCCGGTGCGCTCCTCGATCTCGCGCTCGAGCTCGACAGCGACCCCGCCGAGCCGGGCATGGCCGAAGTCGTCGACCTGCGCGCTCGAGGCGCTCGCCCCGGAGTCGACCGGGTGGGCGCCCTCGCTGACCACGACGATCGAGAACCGGCTTCCCTGCTCGTGGCGGCGGCGCAGGTGCGCGCAGACGTCGTCGATGTCGTAGGGGCGCTCGGGGACCAGGATCGCGTCGGCGCCCCCGGCCATCCCCGAGTAGGCCGCGATCCAGCCGGCGTGGCGACCCATGACCTCGACCACGATCACGCGGTTGTGCGATTCCGCGGTCGTGTGTAGGCGATCAATGGCGTCCGTGGCGATTTGCACGGCCGTCTGAAAGCCGAAGGTGAAGTCGGTGCCCGCCAGGTCGTTGTCGATCGTCTTCGGGACGCCCACCACCGGCACTCCGTCGGCGGCCAGCTTGCCCGCGACGCCGAGCGTGTCCTCGCCCCCGATCGGGATCAGCGCCTCGGCGCCGGCCTTCTCCATCCCGGCTCGGACGCCGTCGGTGCCGGGGCCTCCCTCGCTGAAGGGGTTCGTCCGGGACGTGCCGAGGATCGTCCCGCCGCGGTGCAGGATCCCTCGCGTCGCGGCGAGGTCGAGGTCGCGCCCCTCGCCGGTGAGGACCCCGGCCCAGCCGTTCGCGAAGCCGAAGAACTCATGCCCGTGGGCGTTCACGCCCTTGCGGACGACGGCACGGATCACGGCGTTGAGCCCCGGGCAGTCACCGCCTCCGGTCAGGATGCCGATACGCACGCTGCAACGGTAACGCGACCCTCGGGCGCACGGCTTGTCCACTCCGACATGGACCCACCCCGGCGGTTACTGTCGGTTGGATGGCAGAGGAGCGGCTCATCGGACGCATCCGCGCCGGCATCGAGGGCTTCAATCGCAATCGAGCGATCGACCCGGGCTTCCTTGCGCCGGACTTCGAGCTCCACCAGGCGTCCTCGATCATCGACACCGCCGGGGTCTTCCGCGGGCCGGACGCGCTTGCCGGCGCGATGCGCGAGCTCGACGACGCCTTCGACGACCTGACCTTCGAGGCGGAGGAGATCGTGGTCGCCCCCGGGGGTGAGGTCGTCGCTCTCATCGGAGTCAGGGGACGTGGGAAGGGAAGCGGCGTGCGCCTCGACAACCACATCGCCTGGGTATGGACCTTCCGAGGTGAGCATGCGACGAGGCTCCTGGTCTACGAGGAGCCGGCGGAGGCGCTCGCCGCGACCGGCCTGCCGGGGAGGTAGCAGGCGCGCGGCGCGCGAGGTCCCGTCCACTTTGCTCACGGGCGGGATCGCCCGTGCCGATGGTCAGGCATGCGCCGGCACTTCAGCTTCGCCAACGTCGTCTCCTCGATGGCGCTTTTCTTCGCCCTGTGCGGAGGCTCGTACGCGGCCGTTTCCGATGACGCTCCGCCGGCCGCAGCTCCCACCGTTGCGCCGGCCGGGACGGTGCCGGCGTCCGAGGTGAGCTCGGCCGACCCGAGCTCCGTCGCCCCCGTCGAGGTCACCGATTCGCCCGCCGCGATCCCCGCAGCGCCGCCCGTCGCGCCCTCGGGGGAGGCCGATGCACCGGTCGCGCCCGCGCAGCCGACCTTGCCGGCCGCAGCCGAATCCGCGGGGCCCCCCGAGCATGCGGTAGCCGCGATCGCCGGCGACGAGGCTGATGTCGAGAGCGATGACGCCGCTGGCGGACCGCCTCCCTGGGCTCCCGCCTACGGGTACCGGTGCCAGCAGGAGGCCGCTCCCGGCAGCGACGCCTTCCACGCGTGCATCGAGTCCAGCAAGCCCTGAGCGTCTCATCACCAGACATCGGTTGCGGGTCTTACGTCCAATCCCGCGCCTCGGCCGATGTCCACGAACGACGGCGACCCTGAAGCGCGGCTCCCGGCGGCCGATGAATGGGGCACAGCGGGACTTCCTCGCAGCACACACTCAGACAGACCTTTGGAGGACGAATGCAGTTCAAGAGCAAGTTGATGGTGGGACTCGGTGTGGTGGCGCTGGCGGGGCCGGCTGCCGCGATCGCCGGTCAGGGCAAGGACGGCAAGGGCCAGGGCGGCGGCAAGACCAAGACCAGCCAGTACAACGTCAAGGGCACCTACGCCGGGGACGGCGTCGTCTCCGTCGCGAAGGTGAACGGCCACGCCAAGAAGGCGGGGTGGAGGGGACAGACGTCGCCTTCGACTTCTCCTCCGCCGACATCCGCACGGAGGACGACAACCTCGACGGCGTCGAAGATCTCAGCGATGTGGCCGTCGGCTCGCCGGTGAAGGTCAAGGCGCGACTGCCGAAGGGCGACCCTGGCGAGGGCCCCTACGTCGCCCAGCGACTCGTCGACAAGAGCGACGACGTCGCCGACGACGATGACGACACAGACTCCGACGACGACGAGGGCATCGAGTCCGAGGAGACCGAGACGGAGACCGACGGGGAGTAGTCCTCGTATCGAGCATCTACTCGGCCGGGGCCGGGTCCGTTCACTGGGGACGGATCCGGCCCTTCGTCGTTCAGGTCGGTCCTGACTTTCTGGGCCTCCCGGGCGTTACAGGTTCGTCAGCCCCGTGGACGGGGACGCGAGGAGAAGGAGACGACCTTGAAACGAGTAGCTACGAGCATCCTGATGGCGGTCGCCCTGGTGGGCGTCGTATTCGCCGCCGGCGCCTCGGCCCACCGGTTCGGGTTCGAGAGCAGAGTCACGGCCGACTACAACGATCCGAACAGGCACAGCCCGTACATGCATTTCTCGGGCCAGGTCACCTCAGAGAAGGCGCGCTGCTTCAAGGATCGCCGCGTCGTCCTGAAGAGGCGTGAGGCGAACGGCGCGGTCACCACGATCGCCCAGGACTACACCGACTCCGAGGGCACTTGGCTGATCGTGCCTGCATCGACCCCCGAGGGCACCTATTTCGCCCGTGCGACGAAGAAGGTCATCCGCAAGGACGGGCAGCACCGCCACACCTGCCTGCAGGACATCTCGAAGGACATGCGGGTCAAGTAGGGCCCACACGGAGTCTCCGCACGACAGGGGCGCCCCCGAGCGCCCCTGTCGCTGCGGCGCCCGCGGCGCCGGGTGTCGATAATCCACCGATGGACTCCCGCCGCGACCACGCGATCCTCTACGACTCGGACTGCGGCTTCTGCAAGCTCAGCGTCCACGGCATCCTCCGGATGGATCGGGACGAGCGCCTGCGGCCGGTCGCGATCCAGAGCGAGGAGGGCCAGCGGCTGCTCACCGAGGTCCCAGCTGAGGAGCGTCTGCAGACCGCCCACCTGGTGACGCCCGGTGGGACCGTCATCTCAGGTGCGGCAGCGGCGGAGCACCTAGCGCGGCTGCTGCCCGGCGGGCAGGTCGCCGCTCGAGCATTCGCCCGCTTCCCCGACGCCACCGACCGCGCCTACCGCTGGGTCGTACGCAACCGCAGCGCGATTCGGCCGTCTGGGGCTGCGCTCGAGCAAGGAGCCCCCGGCCCTCTAAGCGACCCCGCTCGGTCCCGCCGGGATAATCGGGCGATGGGCGCACTGTTCGAGGCGGGGGAGGGGGCGCGGCGCCGCACCCGGCTGCTCGTCGTTTCGGCGCTGACGGCTCTCCCGATCCTCGCCGGATGCGGCCCTGAGGCGGAGGGTGAGCCCGAGTTGCAGATCTACCTGAGCGCTCCGCTGAGCGGCCCTCGCGCCGCCGAGGGTCGCGACGTCGCCGACGGCGCGCGCCTCGCGCTCGCCGAGGCGGATGACGAGGCCGCGGATACCGCCGTCGTGCTCACGGTGATGGACGATGCGACGAGGGAGGGGTGGGATGCGGCGCGAACCGGGGAGAACGCCCGCGCCGCGACCGGGGACGCCGCCGCGATCGCCTTCATCGGCGAGCTCGACTCGGGGGCGACGCGGACCTCGCTGCCGATCACCAACAGCGCCGGGATGCTGCAGGTCTCGGCGGGAAGCAGTGCCGAGGACCTGGTCCGTGAGGCGCCGGGAAGCAGCCAGGTGCCCGTCGATGCGCAGCCGAGCGGCGAGCGAACGTTCGCCCGGGTCATCCCCTCAGATGTAGCGCAGGGCGAGGCGGCCGGAGAGTGGATGGTGTCGCTCGGCCTGGAATCGGTCGAGGTCGTCGACGAGGAGGGCCCCTTCGCCGAGGCGGTGCTGGCCGGCCTCGAGTCGGTCGCAGGCGGCCCCGCGATCTCCGCCGACGACCCCGAGGCGATCCTCTACGCGCGCGCCACGGTCCAGGAGGAGCGCGGCGGGGGCGTCATCCCTGGAGGCGGCACCGGTGAGATCTTCGCTACCGACGCCCAGTTCGACCAAGAGGACCTGACGACCCTGCAGATCCTCCGGGAGATCTGCCGGTCGGCGAGCGACTGCCCGTCCTCACCGCGGAGCATCCATCTGACCTCGGCCACGCTCGACCCGGCCCAGCTGCCCGCGACCGCGACCGACTTCCTGGCCGCCTTCGAGGACGAGTACGGCCGCGAGCCCGGTCCCTACGCGGCCTACGGCTACGAGGCGATGGCCGCGACCCTCGACGCGATCGAGCGCGCCGACGATCCGCTCAGCCGCGAGGCCGTCGTGGACGCCTTCTTCGCAACCGAGGGACGGGACTCGATCCTTGGCGAGTACTCGATCGACTCCGTCGGGAACACGACGCTGGAGCAACTCGGCGCCTTTGAGGTCCGCGGCGGCGAGGCGGTCGCGGCGGCCGAGCCGCTGCCGCTCCCCTGAGCCGCAGCGAGGGTCACCGGCGCTTCAGGCGACGGCGTCCTTCATCGCGGCATCGATCTCGGGGAAGCGGAACTCGTAGCCCTCGTCCTCGGCGCGGCGAGGCACGGCGCGCTGGCCTCCGGTGGCGACCTCGCCGAGCTCCGCGCCGAGGCGGACCTTCACCGCGAGCTTGGGCACGGGCATCACGGCGGGGCGGCCCAGCGCCCGGCCGAGCGCCTTGGAGAACTCCCGGTTCGTCACCGGATTGGGCGCGCAGGCGTTGTAGACGCCGAACGCGCGCTCGTTGTCGAGCGCCCAGAGCAGCAGCCCGACCTCGTCGGCGAGGCTCACCCACGGCATGTAGTTGCGCCCGCCGGCGACCGGCCCGCCGAGGCCCAGCTTGAAGGGCAGCATGAGCTCGCCGAGCAGGCCGGAGCCCTTGGTCAGCAGCAGCCCGGTGCGCATGATCGCCAGTCGCGTTCCGCCCGGCTCGACCCGGCGGGCCGCCTCCTCCCAGGCGACGCAGACCTTCGCGTCGAATGACTCGCCGGCCGGGGTGGTCTCGTCGACGATCGCGTCGCCGCGGTCCCCGTAGTAGCCGACCGCCGACTGGCTGACCATCGTCCGCGGGACCTCGGGGGCTGCGAGCATCGCGTCGACGAGGTTCTCCGTCGCCCTGACGCGGCTCTCCCAGATCCGCTTCTTCGCCTCGCTCGTCCAGCGCTGGTTGATCGGCTCCCCGACCAGGTTGATCACGCCGTCGACGCCGGCGAAGGCTTCCTCGGGGGGACGCTCGAGCGCCGCGTTCCAGGCGTGCCACGTGACCCTGGCCTGATCGGCTCGGGCTCGATCCGGATTGCGCGAGAGGCCGACCACCTGGTCGCCGCGGGCGAGCAGCGCCTCGCAGACCGCCTTGCCGATGGTGCCGCTTGCGCCGGTGACCAGAACTCGCATCGAAGCCGCCCTTCAGCCGATCGTGGCGAACGTGCCGGTCTCTTCGGTGACACGCGCGATGCCGGCGCTGCGGGCCTCGTTGACGACCGCCTCGGCCACCGCCGGCGCGACGTCGCGGTCGAATACGGAGGGGATGATGTAGTCCTCGTTCAGGTCGTCCTCGCTGACGACCGCGGCGATTCCCTGGGCGGCCGCCAGCTTCATCTCCTCGGTGATCCTGGGTGCGCCGGCGTCGAGGGCGCCGCGGAAGATCCCCGGGAAGCAGAGGACGTTGTTGATCTGGTTCGGGTAGTCGGAGCGACCCGTCGCCATGATCCGCACGTGCGGGCCCGCGTCCTCCGGCATCACCTCGGGCGTGGGGTTTGCCATCGCGAAGACGATTGCGTCGCGGTTCATCCCCGCCAGCGAGCTCGCATCGACGAGGCCGGGGCCGGACAACCCGATGAACAGGTCGGCGCCCTCGAGCACGTCGTTCGGGCCGCCCTGGATCTTGTCGGGGTTCGACATCTCGGCGAACCAGCGTTTGATCGGCGGCATCCCGCCCGAGCCGTAGTCGTCGCGGGCGGTCGAGATCGCGCCCCGGCGGTCGCAGCCGATGATGTCGGTGACCCCGGCCGCCAGCATCATCTTCGTGCAGGCGATGCCGGCCGCCCCGAGGCCGAGCATGACCACCCGGAGGGACTCGATCGGCTTGCCGACGATCTTCAGCGAGTTGAAGAGCGCCGCCATGACGACGACCGCGGTGCCGTGCTGGTCGTCGTGGAAGACGGGGATGTCGAGCTCGTCGCGAAGCCGGTCCTCGATCTCGAAGCAGCGTGGGGCGGAGATGTCCTCGAGGTTGATCCCGCCGAAGCCCGGTGCGATCAGCTTGACCGTCTCGACGATCTTGTCCGGGTCGGTCGTGTCGAGCGCGATCGGGAACGCGTCGACGTCAGCGAACTCCTTGAAGAGCATCGCCTTGCCCTCCATCACCGGCATCGATGCTTCTGGGCCGATGTCACCGAGTCCGAGCACGGCGGTGCCGTCGGTGACGACGGCGACCGTGTTCTTCTTGATCGTGAACTCGAACGCGCGCGAGCGGTCGCGCGCGATCTCGGTGCAGACCCGCGCGACGCCGGGCGTGTAGGCCATCGAGAGGTCGTCGCGGGTCTTCAGCGGGTACTTGTTGCTCTGCTCGATCTTGCCGCCGCGGTGCATCGCGAAGGTGCGGTCCGTGTAGTCGACGACGCGCGCGCCCCGGATCGAGCCGATCGCGCGCAGGATCTGCTCCCAGTGCTCGGGGCCGCGGGCGTCGATCGTGAACTCGCGCATCCGCTTGCCCTCCGCGCCGGCGCCCGGCACGAGGTCGACGCTCTGCAGGGCGCCACCCGACTCGGCGATCGCAGCGGTGATCCGGCCGAGCGGCTCGTTGCGCGCGTCGAGCTCGACGCGCACGGTGACTGAGAACTGGGCACTGACGCTTGCCATGGGTGCAGGGGGATCATAGGAGTCGCGGCCGGGCGCCCCGCCGCGGCCGGCGCACGCGGTCGCGGCCGTGCCCTGAGAGACTTCCCGGCGATGAATCCCCTGCTCCGCGGCCTGCGCCGCACAGTCGCCGTCCCCGCCGGGATGCTCGCCCGCGCCTCCAACCGCCCGCTCGGCGGTGGCAGGGGACTTCCGCTTCCGCACCGAGCGCTGTCCGGGCTCGGCTCGGACGGGCTCGCCGATGCGCTCCGGGACAAGGTGGTGATGGTCACCGGCGCGTCGTCGGGGATCGGCGAGGAGTCGGCCCGGCAGCTCGGCGCGGCGGGCGGCACCGTCCTGCTCGTCGCCCGAAGCACCGAGGAGCTCGAGCGGATCGCGGCCGAGATCGAGGCCGATGGTGGGACGGCCGAAGCATTCCCCTGCGATCTGACCGACCTCGATGCGATCGATGCGCTCGCCGCCGACGTCCTGGCCGCGCACGGCCGAGTCGACGTGCTGGTCAACAGCGCCGGGCGCTCGATTCGCCGCTCCGTCGCCCTCTCCGACGGCCGCTTCCACGACTTCGAGCGGACGATGCAGCTCAACTACTTCGCCGCGGTGCGCCTGATCATGGCGCTGCTGCCGGCGATGCGCGAGGCCGGCGAGGGGCAGATCATCAACGTCTCCTCGGCCGGGGTGCAGACCCGGACGCCCCGCTTCTCCGGCTACATCGCCTCGAAGGCGGCGCTGGAGGCGTTCTCCGACGCGGTTCAGGCCGAGTCGCTGTCCGACGGGATCCGCTTCACGACGATCTCGATGCCCCTCGTGCGGACGCCGATGATCTCGCCGACCAAGCACTACGAGGGCTTCCCGGCGCTCACGCCGGAGGAGGCCGGGCGCCTGATCGCCGAGGCCGTGATCGGCCGGCCCAGGCGGATCGCGCCGCCCTTCGCCCATCTCGTCTCGGTCGCCGATCGGCTCAGCCCCGAGTTGATGGACTCGGTCCGCCACCGCGGCTTCCGGATGTTCCCCGACTCGCCCGAGGGGGACGAGCCGGAGGCGGGCACCGACGCGCCGGCGACCGACGCGCCGCCGTCTACTCGGTGAGCTGCACGTAGAACCGCTTGCGGTTCGTCGAGTCGGTCTCGCTCCCGTCGCTGTTGCGCGGGCTGACCACGAAGGCGTCGCCGGGGCGCACGAAGACCGGATCGCACTGGATCGCGGCCGTCTGGCAGCGGCCGACCGCGATCTCGCCCGCGTAGTTCGGGTCCGGCCCCGGCGGGCGCGTAGGCGTCGACGCGGTTGCTGACGGCGATCGTGGCGACGAGGCCGTGGTCGGCGATCGGCTCACCGGCGTCGATGTAGACGTTCTCGTCGTCCCCGTAGGCCTCGATCACGCGGAAACCGCCTGACTGCTCGTCGATCTGGCCCTGCTCGTCGACCAGCGTCCTTTCCTGGTCCGCTTCCTCACAGACGATCGCATGCTTGCGGCTCGTGCCTATGATCGGCCCCGTGCCGGTCAGCAGCGAGAACGGGAGCGGGGAGTCCGCCGATCTCTTCCTGATCGACGGCAACAGCCTCGCCTACCGCGCATTCTTCGCGTTGCCGGAGTCGATCGCAACCTCGGACGGGCGACCGACCAACGCGATCTACGGCTTCGCGGCGATGATGGTGAAGATCCTCACCGACCACCGCCCTCGTGCGGTCGCGGTGGCGTGGGACGCCGGCATGTCCGGCCGGGAGAAGACCTACGCCCCGTACAAGGCGCAGCGCTCCTCGCGCCCGGACCTGCTCAAGGAGCAGTGGCCGCACCTCGCGCCGCTGGCGGACGCCTTCGGCTTCGCGAACGTCCGGGTCGAGGGCTGGGAGGCCGACGACGTGATCGCGACGATGGCCGCGCAGGCCCGCCGGGAGGGGATCCCGGTGATGATCGTCACCGGCGACCGCGACGCCTACCAGCTGGTCGGCGACGGCGTGCGGGTGATGTCGACCTCACGCGGCGTCACTGACACGAAGGTCTACGACCGCGACGCAGTGGTCGAGCGCTACGGCGTCGCCCCCGAGCTCGTGCCCGACCTGATCGGGCTCAAGGGCGACACCTCCGACAACATCCCCGGCGTCCCCGGGATCGGCGAGAAGACCGCATCGCAGCTCCTGCAGACGTACGGCTCGCTCGAGGCCGTGCTGGAGAACATCGACGCGATCTCGGGGCCGAAGCGGAAGCAGAACCTGACCGAGCACGCCGAGGACGCGCGCATCTCCAAGCAGCTGGCGACGATGCACTTCGACGTCGAGGTGGAGCTCGACCTGGGTGAGCTGGCCGAGCGGGAGCCGGACCTCTCGCGCCTGCGCGAGGTCGCCGCCGAGTTCGAGCTCCGGCAGGTCATCCAGCGACTCGAGGACGAGTGGGAGGGCGTCGTCCCCGAGCGGGCGGCCAGCGAGCGGATCGAGCTGGAGCCCGAGGAGGGCACCCTCGCCGACATCGCCCCCGGCGAGGTCAGCTTCGCGATGGCGGGATCCCGCTGGGCGTCATACGACGGGAAGCGCCTGCTCGTCGGGGACGCACCGGGCGCCGAGGAGCTGCGCGACGCGCTCGCCCCCCATCCGCTGATCGCCCACGACGCCAAGGCGCTCGGTGAGCACGGGCCGCGCCTCAACAAGGGCCTGCTCGGCTCGCTGGCCGCCGGGTCGTTCGACCTCGCCCATGACACGATGATCGCCGCCTATCTGATCGATCCGGCGCGGCGGAACTACGACCTGATCGAGCTCGCCGCCGACGACGGGATCTCGATCCTGCGGCCGGACGAGGAGGAGACCGACGCCGACCCGGCGCAGATGTCGCTCGGCGAGGAGCCCGCCGACCTGGAGCCGGAGGGAGACCCGGCCGAGATCGCCCGCCTCGCCTGGGAGCTCGCTCAGCGCCAGCGGGTCAAGATCGCCGACCTCGGGCTCGAGCGGGTGCTCGCCGAGGTCGAGATGCCGCTGATCGAGGTGCTCGCCGGGATGGAGCGCGAGGGGGTCAAGCTCGACGCGGATCGGCTGGCCGCGATCTCAGCCGAGCTCGCCGGCCAGGCCGAGACGCTGCAGGCCGAGATCTGGGCGCTGGCGGGCCACGAGTTCACCATCGGCTCGCCTCCGCAGCTCGGCGAGGTCCTCTTCAACGAGCTCGGCCTCAGCCGCAAGCGCCGCGGGAAGACCGGCTTCTCCACCGACGCGAGGGTGCTCTCGCAGATCCGCTCCGAGCACGAAATCGTCCCCAAGGTCGAGCGCTGGCGCGAGATCACGAAGCTGACGAACACCTACCTCGACTCGCTGCCTCAGGACATCGATCCCGACGACGACCGCGTCCACACGACCTTCAGCCAGGTGCGCGCCGCGACCGGCCGCCTCTCGAGCACCGACCCGAACCTCCAGAACATCCCGATCCGCTCCGACATGGGCCGGCCGATCCGCGGCTGCTTCGTCGCGGAGGAGGGCTGCTCGCTCGTCTCCTGCGACTACAACCAGGTCGAACTGCGCGTCCTGGCGCACGTGGCCGGCGACGAGGCTCTGCGGGCGATCTTCGCCTCCGGCGAGGACGTCCACGCGGCGACGGCGGCCGGGATCATCGGGGCGGACCCCGAGGCGATCTCGGCCGGCGAACGCTCGAAGGCGAAGATGGTCAACTACGGCATCGCCTACGGCCTCTCGGCCTTCGGCCTCGCCGACCGGCTCTCGATCTCCCGGGAGGAGGCGCAGGCCTACATCGAGAGCTACTTCGAGCGCTATGAGGGGGTCAAGCGCTTCATCGACGAGACGATCGACCGGGCCCGCGAGGAGGGCAAGGTGACGACCCTGATGGGCCGCCGCCGCCTGATCCCCGAGCTGCGCTCGCGCAACTTCCAGACCCGGACGCTCGGCGAGCGGCTCGCGGTCAACACCGTGATCCAGGGCACCGCGGCCGACATCATCAAGCTGGCGATGGTCCGCTCCCGGGCGGCGCTGGACGCCGAGGGCCTGGAATCGAAGCTGATCCTGCAGATCCACGACGAGCTCCTCTTCGAGGGCCCGGTCGCCGAGACCGAGGCGGTCAGCGGGCTCGCGTGCCGCGAAATGGTCGCCGCCTTCGACCTCGATCCCCCGCTCGCGGTGGACGTGGGCTCCGGACCCGACTGGCTGAGCGCGAAGTAGGGAAAACGATGGACCGATCCGTGGCGATCCTCCTGACGGCCGCCGCGGGCGGCCTGATCGCGCTGCAGGCGCCGATCAACTCGGTGCTGGGCAAGTCGACGGGCAGCCTCGCCGCCGCCCTGGTCTCGTTCGGGATCGGCACGATCGCCCTCGCGATCATCGTCGTGTTGGCCGGACAGGCGGGCGGCGTGAGCGGGGCGGCGGACGTAGCCCCGATCTACCTGATCGGCGGTCTGCTCGGTGCCGTCTATGTCACCTGCGCGCTGATTGCCGTGCCCGCGGTCGGGGCGGGCGGGGTGGCGGCCGCGACGATCACCGGCCAGCTCGTCGCATCGGTCGCCCTCGACCGGATCGGCGCCTTCGGCCTCGACCAGGCGCCGCTGACGGCGAGCCGGATCGCCGGGGTGGCGCTGCTGCTCGCCGGAACGTTCCTGATCGTCCGCTGAGGGTCAGCTCTCGGCTAATGCGCGTTGGGGTGAGATCGATAAATCGGCGGCTGGGTTGCCGGAAGATCGATTTCACCAAAGCCGGCCGGCGGTGAGACCGACATAGGGGTCCCCCTGGGACCACAAAATCGGTTTCGCGCAGGACCTATTCGCCGACCTCAAACAGACCCTGATTTCCAGCAAACGGGAGAGGCCTGCTTCTCTTCTCTATGAAGTAGGGCCGGCTGTCAAGTAGGGATCGGTAGCTGGTTGTTCGCCTCCCTTCGTGGTCAGGTGCTTGGAGCGATGCTCATGTCTCCATGGCCGCCTCTTCGGGACGGATCAGGCGAGATGGGATCGTTCACTCCGGGGCGCGAGAAAGCATGTGCCAGATCGCAACGGTCAGCTTTCGCGCGATGTCCAGCGTGCAACATGTCGAGCGGGCCTCCTTGGTGCTCGTTGGTTGGTGAACACGACTAAGCGTGTCACCGGGAGGCCCTTCTTCATGGCAGTCCAAAGCAGGTCTGTAGCGGGTCCCCCCAAAGACGAGAGGCCCGCTAACGCGGGCCTCTCAACCAAGAACCTGAAGGGGGAGCGACGCGAGCGGCTCGCTCGAAAGCGAACCGCCCGGCCCCCGCAGCCTTACTTGGCGTGTGCCTGATGGTTGCCGTGGAGCAGCGTCGTAGCTGCCGAGACGACGCGAACTCCGGAGAGGTCGTAGATCGCGATCTCGAAGTAGTCGTTGACACCGGGCTGGCCGGCATCACCGAACTTGAACTTGATGGAGGCGCCATCGACCCCGTTGAGCAGCCCGGTACCGGTGCCGCGGTAGGTGTCGAAGCCCGCCACCGGCGTGCCCTCATCCCAGTCCGCCGAGTCGGTGCAGACGATGCGGCTCAGACCGGTCAGGTGGAAGCGGTTGCCCTCCCAGTTGATCTGAAGCCGGTTCGGCCCCTTGGAGGACGGGCAGCGCAGCTCGAAGCCGTGAGTGATCTTCACGCCCCGCTTGCTGATCGTCTCGCCACCGCCGGTCATACGGCCTTCCTGGTTGCCGGGCAGGCTTCCTGTCGCCATGGCTGCTGTCGCAGCAATCAGCGATCCCAGTGCCACCAGTGCGGTGATCCCGCGGCCCCGCCGTGAGCGGGTCGTCGTCAATTTCTCTTCCATGAGAACTCCTCTGAACGTTGAATGGTTTGAGCGGAGGTGCATCCCTGCGCCGGGCCATGGTGGTGGACGACCTGCGAAATCACAATCGTATATTTGTCCGCTGCCCTAAAGTCTGCGTCGGGCTGGCCGATAAGGCGCGCTCGTTTACCTCGGATCGGCCAAAGGAGAGACCTGCTTTGCCAAAGCAGGTCTCTTGGTTCGGGGTCCGCTGATGGTCAGACGAGCTGGAGTGGCTCGCTGCGCCGCGGGGGTGGCGCGTCCGCAGCGGTCGCCGGGTCGCAGATCGCGAGGTAGTGCTCGAACGACCAGCGGACGAAGGCGTCGGTGCTCATCGCGCGCAGCGCGGGGGCGAGGATCCGCGGAGGCACCCGGGGGACCAGCTTCTGCACGAGCAGCATCCACTCGAACTTCTCGCGGTGGGCGGCATTGAAGGCCGCGTAGCGGCGCAGCGCGGCCTCGCGGGTGGAGGCCCCGTCGACCACCGAGCGGAGCTCGCGGCCGCAGGCCAGGCCGAAGTAGAAGGCGGGCCGGATGCCCTCGGCGGTCAGCGGCAGGCAGTGCCCGGCCGAGTCGCCGCAGAAGAAGATCCCATCGTCGGTCGCCGCCCGCAGGCGGTGGGGGATCCAGTTGCCCTGATAGCCGTCGGGGGGCAGGTCGAGCCGCTCGGCGAGCTCCACCGTCGGGTCCTTGACGTGGAAGCCGGGGTCGAAGCTGCCGACCCCGACCCGCAGCTCGTCGCCGGCCGGGAAGCTCCAGCCGTACCCGGCGGGGACGATGCCGCGCTCGATCCAGATCTCGAGGTCGTCGCCCGCTCCGCCCGGATGGACCTCGAGCCCGCGCGAGAGCGGCGCGTCGGGTGGCTGATAGCCCGTGCCGAGGACCCGCCGCCAGCCGAGCGCGTCGACCACCAGCGGCGCCGAGACGATCCCCCGGTCGGTCTCGATCGCGATCGGATCGCCCGCCTCGCGATTCCAGCCCTCCTCGGGGACCCGGCCGACGACCTTCGCGGTCTCGAAGTCGGCTTCGCACTGCGCCCAGAGCAGCCCGCAGAGCTCGGGGTAGTCGAACGTCGAGAAGGTCCAGGGCAGTTGCATCCGCGTGTCGATGTGAGGCGTGTGGAAGACGAGCTCGTCGAAGGTCTGGCGGATCGATACGCCGAGGCCGAGCGCTTCCAGCCAGCGGGTCGGGGC
This sequence comes from uncultured Solirubrobacterales bacterium, assembly GCA_963839535.1. Taxonomy (GTDB): domain Bacteria; phylum Actinomycetota; class Thermoleophilia; order Solirubrobacterales; family 70-9; genus RHKX01. Next base: position 243,089 of record CAWIVF010000009.1, on the reverse strand, counting down.
GGCGCAGGCGGAGGTCTGACGCTCGCCGATGTCGTAGCGGTCGAGCACGAGCACCCGGGCACCCGAGCCGGTCAGCTCGCGGGCGATCGTGAGGCCGGCGAAGCTGGCGCCGCAGACGATCGCGTCCCAGGAGCCGTCGAGCGGCGTGCGGTCGGGACCGCGCTTGGTCTTCCGGACCGGCATCGCCGGGGAGCCTAGATCACGGCGGCGCCGGGCCAAGCGACGATCTGGCCGCGCCCACAGGGCCCGCGCGGCACCCGCATCGCGGCCGACCCCTCGTCTTTGCCATGATCCCGCGTCGATGTCCGCCGTTCAGACAGCTGGCGCAGCCCTGCTCGCGCCCGAAGGAGCCACCCCCGTCGAGGGGTCCGATGGGCTCCTGCTCGAGCTCAACGGCGAGATCTTCCCCAATTACGACGCGACGATCACGCACTTCGAGGAGAGCGAGGTCGTCACCGGCACCGTCGTCCGCATCGACAAGGACGAGGTCCTGCTCGATATCGGCTGGAAGTCGGAGGGCATCATCCCCTCCCACGAGCTCTCGATCCGCCGCTCGGTCGACCCCGCCGACGAGGTCTCGCTCGGCGAGAGCGTCGACGCCCTGGTCCTCACCAAGGAGGACTCCGAGGGCCGCCTGATCCTCTCGAAGAAGCGCGCCCGCTTCGAGAAGGCCTGGCGCAAGATCGAGGCCGCCGCCGAGTCCGGCGAGGCCGTCGAGGGTGTCGTCATCGAGGTGGTCAAGGGCGGCCTGATCCTCGACCTCGGGGTGCGCGGCTTCCTGCCCGCCTCGCTCGTCGACATCCGCCGCGTCCACAACCTCGAGGAGTTCACCGGCCAGACGATCGAGTGCAAGGTGATCGAGCTCAACCGCAGCCGCAACAACGTGGTGCTCAGCCGCCGCGCCGTCCTCGAGGACGAGCGCAAGGAGGTCCGCGAGCAGATCCTCGGACGCCTGCAGCCCGGCCAGGTCGTCGAGGGCAAGGTCTCCAACATCGTCGACTTCGGCGCCTTCGTCGACCTCGAGGGCATCGACGGGCTGATCCACATCTCCGAGATCTCCTGGAGCCACGTCAACCATCCTTCCGAGGTCCTCAAGATCGGCGAGACGGTCAAGGTCAAGGTCCTCGACATCGACCGCGATCGCCAGCGCATCTCGCTCGGCCTCAAGCAGACGCAGGAGGACCCGTGGCAGACGGTCCTCAACTCCTACGGCCCCGGCTCCTCGCTCTCCGGCAAGGTGACCAAGGTCGTCGCCTTCGGCGCGTTCGTCGAGATCGTCCCCGGCGTCGAGGGCCTCGTCCACATCTCCGAGCTCGCCGAGCATCACGTCGAGACTCCCGGCGAGGTCGTCCAGCCGGGCGAGGAGGTCCGCGTGAAGATCCTCGAGATCGACGAGGAGCGCCGCCGCATCTCCCTCTCGATCAAGCGGGTCGGCGAGGGCGGGCTGCCGCTTCGCGACGCCTTCGCGGCCGCTCAGGGCGCCACCGCCCCCAGTGAGGGCGGCGAGCCCGAGCTCGGTCTCTCCGAGGACGTCTTCGGCGGCGCCTCCGGTGGTGGCGGGCTGGAGATCACCGATGCCGACCTCGCCGCGGCCCATGCCGAGGTCGCCGCCGAGCAGGCCGCAGCCGAGGAGCAGGCCGCCGCGCCCGAGGCCGACGCTGACGCTGAGGCCCCCGCCGAGGAACCTGCCGCCGAGGAGCCCGCTGCCGAAGAGGCCGCGGCCGAGCCCGAGGCCGCGCCGACGAGACTCCGAGGCCCCTGAGGCCGAGGCGCTCCGAGGCCGCTGAGACCGAGGCCACCGAGGCGGACGAGCCGTCCGCCGACGCCGACGCTCCGGATCCCGAGGCAGACGACTCCTGAGCAGGTGCCCGATCCGCGGTTGATCGGGCTGACGGGGGGAATTGCCGCCGGCAAGTCGGAGGCCCTGCGGATCTTCGAGGAGCTCGGGGCCGCGACGGTCTCAACCGACGCGCTCGTGCACGACCTGCTCGGAACCGACGAGGTCCGGAAGCAGCTCGTCGACCGCTGGGGCGACGACGTCGCCCCCGACGGCGAGATCGACCGCGCCAAGGTCGGCGCGATCGTCTTCGAGCGGCCGGAGGAGCTGCGCTGGCTGGAGTCGGTTCTGCACCCGCTCGTCGGCGAGCGGGTCGCCGCCTGGCGTGCGGAGCTCCCCGCCGAGGTCACCGTCGGCGTCGTCGAGGTCCCGCTGCTCTTCGAGGGGACGATGGAGGACTTCTTCGACGCCACGATCGCGATCAGCGCCGGCGATGCCGAGCGCGAGCGGCGGGCGGCCGACCGCGGCACCGGTGCGCTCGAGGCGCGCAGCGGCCGGCAGCTGAGCCAGGCCGAGAAGGCCGAGCGGGCGACCTACGCGATCGACAACGACGGCACCGTCGCCGACCTGGAGGCCGAGCTGGCCCGGCTCTACGCCCGCTCGAGGGCGAGCGGGAGTGAGGCTGCGTCGCTTCCTGCTCCTCGGGTTCCTCGTCCTGCTCGCGGCGGTGGCGATCGGGATCTGGCGATTCGACCTCGACGAGACGATCGAGGAGCTGACGCTGCCGCTGCGTCACGAGGACATCATCCGCCAGCAGGCCGAGGAGAAGAACGTGCCAGCCGACCTGATCGCCGCCGTGATCTACCAGGAGTCGGAGTTCCGCGACCAAACCTCCTCGGCGGGCGCGCGCGGGCTGATGCAGATCACGCCGACCACCGCCGACACGATCGAGACGCTCTCCGGCGGCGAGACCTTCGTCTACGAGGACCTGGCCGACCCGGAGCTCAACATCCGCTACGGAACGTTCTACCTGCGCCACCTGCTCGACCGCTTCGAGGGGAACGAGGCGGCCGCGCTGGCGGCCTACAACGCCGGCCCGGAGCAGGCGGAGGAGTGGGGCGGGGCCGACATGGACGAGGGCGACATCACCTTCCCGGAGACGCGCAGCTACGTCGACGACGTGCTCGAGACGCGCGACGCCGTACGAGAAGAAGTACGCCGAGGAGCTGGGGCTCTAGGCGTCGGCGGTGGCTCGCCAGACCCACCAGGCGGCCGCGAACTGCAGCGGCAGGCGGGCCCAGAGGGCGACCGGGGGGATCTGCTTGTAGCGCTCCGGATGCAGCGTCATGTGGACGTTGGCCGGGTAGACCGCCGCCAGCACGCCGAGCAGCCACCAGCGGGCGAACCGGCGGGTCGAGGGCGAGATCACGGCGACGCCGCCGACGACCTCGGCGACCCCGCTCCACTGGACCATCTCGCGGTGCATCGGGACCCAGTCGGGCATGATCGACTCGTAGACCTTCGGGATCCGGAAGTGGTTGAGGCCGGCGGCGATCCAGAAGGCGGCGAGCAGGCGCTGAGAGGTCGACATGGCGGTCACCCTAGCCGTCCGCTTCGTAGACTCGGCTTTCGTGTACCGGACCTCTCGTGTCGTGGCGCTGATCGGCATCCCGGTCGTTGCCGCCGGCGCGGTGCTGATCGCGATTTCCGCCGACCCCACCGATCCCAACCCGAAGGGGTCGCTCGCCGCGATCTTCGGCCTGATCGGCGGCTTCGTCCTGATCCTCCTCCTCGTGCAGGGGCGGGAGCTGGCCGCCGCCCGGCGCGCGGACTCCGGAGCCGGCCCTCGCCCCGGGCGCGGAGGTCGTCAACCCGATGACGATGCGCGACATCGACCTCTGGGCGGCCCTTGCCACCGGCCCGGTCGGTGACGAGGCCGCGGACGCCTACGCGGACATGTGGGGGACGGTTCGCGAGTCGCGGCGGACGGTCTGGATCGTCTGCGTCGTGATCTTCGTCGCCGATCCCGATGACCTACCTGCTCGAGACGTTCGTGCCGGTTCTGATCGGCGCCGCCCTGATCGCGGTCGTCGCCGTGGTTGCGGCGATCCGGGTGGTCGGCGGCGGTGGCAGCCTCGACCGCGGCTACGCGGGGCTCGACCGCTCCCTGGGCCCGCTCGGGATGAGCCTCGACGAGCGGCCCACGGTCGGGGTCGCGATGCGCGTGCCTCCCGACTCCGGGTCTGAAGACCGACATCCGCGGCGCTCTGCGCTTCTCCGGCGAGCGGCACGGCCGTCCCGTCTCCGTCTCGATGGACAGCGGCGCCTGCGCCGTCCGCGTCGGGATCGAGACCGAGTCGTTCGAGGCGCGCTCGAGCGACGGCAAGGTCCGGCTCAAGGAGGGCGGGGGAGAGGCCCGGGCCCGGCTCGAGGAGGCCCTGTCCTCGGTGCCCGGCTCCACCGAGTGGAAGAACCTGAAGGTGCGCGGCGACGCCGACGGCGTCGAGGTCCGGCGCAAGCCCATCGGCACCCGCTGGCTCCCCGACCTCTGGCTGGCGGAGCGTGTGGCGGATGCGATCGAGGGACGACGGGCCGGCTAGCCCGCCGGACCCCGAAGCGCCGTTTCCGGCCCCCGCTATCTTCGACGGGTGCCGAAGTTCCAGCTCAACTCCGCCTACTCGCCGACGGCCGACCAGCCCAAGGCGATCGACTCCCTGGCCGAGGGGATCGAGGCCGGCGAGCGCTTCCTGACGCTGCTCGGAGCCACCGGCACCGGCAAGACCTTCACGATGGCCGCGACGATCGAGAAGCTCGGCCGCCCCGCGCTCGTGATCGCGCACAACAAGACGCTGGCGGCCCAGCTCTGCAACGAGTTCCGGGAGTTCTTCCCGCAGGCCGCGGTCGAGTACTTCGTCTCCTACTACGACTACTACCAGCCCGAGGCGTACGTCCCGGCGCAGGACCTCTACATCGAGAAGGACGCGACGGTCAACGACGAGATCGACCGGCTGCGCCACGCCGCCACCTCCGGGCTGTTCGCCCGCCGCGACGTGATCATCGTCGCCTCGGTGTCCTGCATCTACGGGATCGGCTCACCGGACCTCTACCGCGAGCAGATGATCCTGTTCAAGGTCGGCGAGTCGATCGAGCGCGAGACGCTGTTCCGGCAGATGGTCGCGATGCAGTACCAGCGCAACGACATGATCCTCACCCGCGGCAGCTTCCGGGTCAGGGGCGAGGTCCTCGAGGTCTACCCGGCCTACGCCGAGTCCGCGTACCGGATCCAGCTCTTCGGGGACGAGGTCGAGGAGATCATCCACTTCGAGCCGCTCACCGGCGAGATCCTCGACGAGGTCGATCACGTGGCTCGTCTGGCCGGCCACGCACTACGTGACGAAGGAGGAGACGATCGACCGCTCGATCGATCAGATCCGCTTCGAGCTCGAGGAGCAGGTCAAGTTCTTCGAGGAGCGCGGCAAGGACCTCGAGGCGCACCGGCTGCGCCAGCGGACCCAGTACGACCTCGAGATGCTCAAGGAGCTCGGCTTCTGCAACGGGATCGAGAACTACTCGCGGATCCTCGACGGCCGCCCGGCCGGCAGCGCGCCCCACACCCTCATCGACTACTTCCCGAGCGACTTCCTCGTCTTCATCGACGAGTCGCACCAGACCGTTCCGCAGATCGGCGGCATGTACGAGGGCGACCGCTCGCGCAAGCTGACCCTCGTCGACCACGGCTTCCGCCTGCCGAGCGCGATCGACAACCGGCCGCTCAAGTTCGACGAGTTCCTCGACCGGGTCAACCAGGTCGTGATGGTGTCGGCGACGCCGGGCGAGTTCGAGCGGACGAAGGCGAGCCGGATCGTCGAGCAGATCGTCCGGCCGACCGGCATCGTCGATCCCGAGATCGAGGTCCGCGAGACCCGCAACCAGATCGACGACCTGATGAACGAGGTCCGCAAGATCACCGAGCGCAAGGAGCGGACGCTGGTCACGACGCTGACCAAGAAGATGTCCGAGGACCTCACCGAGTACCTGCTCGAGCACGGCTTCCGCGTCCGCTACCTGCACTCCGAGGTCGACACGATCGAGCGGATCCAGATCATCCGCGACCTGCGGCTCGGCGAGTACGACGTGCTCGTCGGCGTCAACCTCCTGCGCGAGGGCCTCGACATCCCGGAGGTCGGCCTCGTCGCGATCCTCGACGCCGACAAGGAGGGCTTCCTGCGCGGGTCGACCAGCCTGATCCAGACGATCGGGCGGGCGGCGCGAAACGTCAACGGCAGGGTGCTGATGTACGCGGACAAGGAGAGCGAGGCGATGCGGACGGCGATCCGCGAGACCGATCGCCGCCGCGAGATCCAGGTCGCCTACAACCGCGAGCACGGGATCACGCCGGAGACGATCACCAAGGGGATCAGCGACATGTCCGAGTTCCTCGCGATGGAGTCGAACGCTCCCCGCAAGCGCCGCCGCAAGAGCGCGCTGCTCGACGGCCGCACGATCGAGAGCCCGGAGGACCTGCAGCGCGTGATCGTCTCGGTCGAGGAGGAGATGCTCGCCGCCGCCGAGGACCTGCGCTTCGAGGAGGCCGGCCGGCTGCGCGACGAGCTCAAGGAGCTCCGGCAGGACCTCGAGGGCATGAAGGCCTAGACGAGACACGGAGAAGGCCCCAGCGGATACCCTTCCGCGCGAAGCTGGCGGGCCGGCGCCGAACGGGCCTGGCCGCGCCGGGACACAGGGAAAATGCGGGTGGATCGGATGGCTCTGGGAATCGAGCGTCCGGCTGGCTCCGCTAGATTGGCGGCCATGGATACAGACCAGATTCTTCGCGACGACTTTCCGACTTCCAGGAAGGGCTGGGACCCCGACGCGGTCCGCGCGCACCTGCGCGCGGTAGCCGAGGCGGTTCCGGACCCCTCCGAGGCGCCGCCCCAGCAGGCTGCTGCCCCGACCCCAGGCTGGCCGACGTCGCCGCCGAGCGCGTGCGCGTCGTGATCGAGGCCGCCGAGACGGCAGCCGACGGGATCGAGAGCCAGGCCCGTGCCGAGTCCGCCCAGTCCGTCTCCTCCGCGAAGGCCGAGGCGGAGAGCCTCCTCAGCTCCGCCCGCAGCGAGTCCGAGGGCATGCTCAGCTCCGCCCGCAACGAGTCCGAGTCGCTGCTCAGCTCAGCCCGCTCCGAGTCGACCCAGACCCTCGAATCGGCTCGCGCCGAGGCCGAGCGGATGGTCGCCGAGGCGCGCGAGGAAGCAGCGATGCGCGTCCAGCAGGCGCGCAGCGCCGTGGAGGGGCTCATCTCCCAGGCAGACGACCTGCGCAACCGCGTCGGCGTCCTCGGCGAGGAGCTGGCCGGGAGCATCCGCTCGAGCGCAGCCAGCGTCGCCGAGATCAGCCCCCCGGTCGTCGTCCCCGAGCCGACGCCGCCGTCGATCCCGGAGCCGACGCCTGAGCCGATCCCCGAGCCGACTCCGGATCCCGTGCCGGAGCCGACCCCGCCGCCCGCGCCGGAGCCGACGCCGGACCCCGTGCCCGAGCCGACCCCGGATCCCACCCCGGAGCCCGAGCCCGAGCCGACCTCCTGATCCCACCCCCGAGCCCCCGGCGCCCGAGCCGGCACCGGAGCCCCCCGGTCGCCGTCGAGCCGGAGCCCACGCCCGAGCCGGAGGCGCCGCCCGCCCCCGAGCCCGCCGGCGCCGGAGCGACCACCGAGGACCTGATCGCGCAGCTGCGCGGCGGCGGCTCGAGCGCGCCCCCCGAGGCCGAGGCGGCTCCCGCCATCTCGAACTCCGACCTGGGCGCGGCCCGGCTCGTCGCGATGAACATGGCGCTCGAGGGCGCCTCCCGCGAGGACATCTCGGCGCAGCTCGAGTCCGAGTTCGGCGCGGTGCCGGATCAGGACTCCCTGCTCGACGAGGTTTTCGCCCGCGCCGGTAGGTAGCCGCCGGCCCTCCCCCGGCGGGGGCCCCGTAGCCGAACGTCTGTTCGGTTCCGTACAATTCGTGGGAGTGACCACGGACAGCCGCAGCAACAAGATCGTGGTCTCGGGGGCCCGCGAGCACAACCTCCGCAGCGTCGACGTCGAGCTGCCCAGGGACGCGCTCGTCGTGATGACGGGGCTCTCGGGATCGGGTAAGTCGAGCCTCGCCTTCGACACCATCTACGCCGAGGGTCAGCGCCGCTACGTCGAGAGCCTCTCCGCCTACGCGCGGCAGTTCCTGGGCCAGATGGACAAGCCCGACGTCGACTCGATCGAGGGGCTCAGCCCGGCGATCTCGATCGACCAGAAGACGACCTCGCGCAACCCGCGCTCGACGGTCGGCACCGTGACCGAGATCTACGACTACCTGCGGCTCCTCTGGTCGCGGATCGGCAAGCCGCACTGCTTCAACTGCGGGGCGCCCATCTCCGGCCAGTCGATCGAGCAGATCACCGACCGGGTGATGACGCTCGACGAGGGGACGAAGTTCATGGTCTGCGCGCCCGTGGTCCGCGAGCGCAAGGGCGAGTACGGCCGGATGCTCGAGGAGATGCGCCAGGCCGGGTACGCCCGCGCGGTCGTCGACGGCGAGCTGCGCCGGCTGGACGAGGACATCAAGCTCGACAAGCGCTACAAGCACGACATCGCGATCGTCGTCGATCGCCTCGTGATGAAGGAGGGGCTGCGCAAGCGCCTCTCGGAGTCGCTGGAGGCGGCCGTCGGCCTCGCCGACGGACTGGTCGAGGTCGAGCTGATCGAGGGCACCGCGAAGGTCGCCGGCGCGCAGACGCTGTCGGGGCCCTCGGCCGGCAAGCGCGGTGAGGTCCTCGTCTTCAGCGAGCGGTTCGCCTGTCTCAGCTGCGGCACCTCGATGCCGGAGATCGAGCCGCGGATCTTCTCCTTCAACTCCCCGCACGGCGCCTGCGAGCGCTGCCACGGGCTCGGGTTCCAGCGCGTCATCGACCCGGAGCTCTGCGTCCCCGACCCGACGCTGTCGATCTCCGAGGGCGCGCTGCAGGCGTGGATGGGAGCCGCCTCGCGCTACTACCGGACCCTGCTCGAGTCGGTCTGCGAGAGCTACGGGATCGATCCCGACACGCCTTGGCAGGATCTGCCGAAGGGCGACAAGAAGGTGCTCCTGATCGGCACCGGCAACGAGCGCCACCGGATCTCCTACAAGAACCGCTTCGGGCGCAGGCGCAGCTACAGCGCCCGCTTCGAGGGGATCACGACCGGCCTCGAGCGCCGCTACGAGGAGACCGACTCGGAGAAGACCAGGGAGAAGATCGAGGAGCTGATGGCGCTGCAGCCCTGCCCCGCCTGCGACGGCGCCCGGCTGCGGCCCGAGAGCCTGGCGGTCACCGTCGGCGGGATGTCGATCGCCGAGTACTCGCGGCTCTCGGCGCGGGCGGCGCTCGACTGGATCGGCAAGCTCGAGCTGACCGAGACGGAGCGGACGATCGCCAACCTCGTCGTCCGCGAGGTCCAGGAGCGGCTCACCTTCCTCGTCTCCGTCGGAATCGGCTACCTGACGCTGGAGCGGGCCGCGACGACGCTCTCGGGCGGCGAGGCGCAGCGGATCCGCCTGGCGACCCAGATCGGCTCCAGCCTGGTCGGCGTCCTCTACATCCTCGACGAGCCCTCGATCGGGCTCCACCAGCGCGACAACGCGAAGCTGATCGGGACCCTGGAGCGGCTCCGCGACCTCGGCAACACCGTGATCGTCGTCGAGCACGACGAGGGCACGATGCGAGCGGCCGACTACCTCGTCGACCTCGGGCCCGGAGCCGGCGAGCACGGCGGGCGCATCGTCGCCGCCGGAACGCCCGAGGAGGTGATCCGCAATCCCGCGTCGCTGACCGGCAGGTACCTGTCGGGGAAGCAGTCGATCCCGGTGCCGGAGGAGCGGCGCAGGGGGCGGGGCGAGATCGTCGTCCGCGGCGCGCGCGAGCACAACCTGAAGGACATCGACGCCTCGATTCCGGTCGGGACCCTGACCTGCGTGACCGGGGTCTCCGGGTCCGGGAAGTCGACCCTGATCAACGAGACCCTCCACCGGGCCGATCGCCAACCGCCTGCACCGCGCGCGCAGCCGGCCCGGCGCCCACGACCGGATCGAGGGCCTGAAGCAGATCGACAAGGTGATCAACATCGATCAGTCGCCGATCGGCCGCACGCCGCGCTCGAATCCGGCGACCTACACCGGCGTCTTCGACCACATCCGCCAGCTCTTCGCGAAGACGCGCGAGGCACGGGCCCGCGGCTACCAGCCCGGCCGCTTCTCGTTCAACGTCAAGGGCGGCCGCTGCGAGGTCTGCAAGGGCGACGGGCAGATCAAGATCGAGATGCACTTCCTGCCCGACGTCTACGTCCCCTGCGAGCAGTGCCAGGGCAGGCGCTACAACCGCGAGACGCTCGAGGTCCTGTTCAAGGGCAAGTCGATCGCCGACGTGCTCGAGATGCCGGTCGAGGAGGCGGTCGACTTCTTCGCCAAGATCCCGAAGATCCACCGGCGGCTGAAGACGCTGCACGACGTCGGCCTCGACTACATCCGCCTCGGCCAGCCGGCCACGACGCTGTCGGGCGGCGAGGCGCAGCGGGTCAAGCTCGCGACCGAGCTCTCGAAGGTCGCGACGGGGGAGACGCTCTACATCCTCGACGAGCCGACCACCGGGCTCCACTTCGCCGACGTCGAGCGCCTCCTGGAGGTGCTCGCCCGCCTGGTCGACGCCGGCAACACCGTCGTCGTCATCGAGCACAACCTCGACGTGATCAAGTCAGCCGACTGGGTGATCGACCTCGGCCCGAGGGCGGCGACGGCGGCGGCGAGATCATCGCCGTCGGCACGCCCGAGCAGGTCGCGACCGAGCCGGCGTCCTACACCGGCCGCTTCCTCGAGGAGCTGGTCGAGCCGCAGGTGAAGCGCTCGCCACAGCGCAAGCGCGAGCCCGTCGCCGCCTAGACGAGTTAGGCACAAACGCCGGCCACGTGCCGACGTTGCATGCAGCTTCCCATGCGCGAAGCAGGGCGGGAAGGGGCGCGCACCCTCCCGCAGAACGAGGCACGATGCCGATGCCGGATCCATCGATCGATTTGCTCCGCTCCGCCTCCTTCAGGCGCGGGCTCAGTCTGATGATCGTGATCGCCGCGACGGGCTCGGTCATCTCGCCCGATCCGGCGTTCGCCGCCGCCGACCACGTCGTGGCCGAGGGCGAGACGCTCTCCGGAATCGCGGCCGCCAACGGCCTCAGCACCGAGACCCTGGCCGCCTGGAACGGGATCTCGTCGGAGACCCTGGTCGTCTCGGGCACCTCGATCTCGGTGCCCAGCATCGACGAGGTGGGCGGCACCACCGCCACGACCGCGACCCCTGCCGCCGGCTCGCACGTCGTCGTCGCGGGCGAGTCGCTCAGCTCCGTCGCGGCCGCGAACGGGATCGCCGTCGCCGACCTCGCCGCCGCCAACGGGCTCGGCACCACGGACTTCCTGATCGAGGGAACGACCCTGCAGATTCCGGCCGCGCCGGCGGTCCCGGCCGCTCCCAGCGTCGCCCTGGGAGCCGTCTACACCCCCGAGGGCGACGTCTACCTCGAGGCGAGCGCAGCCTCGCAGTGGAACGCGATGCGCCAGGCGTCGCTCAGCCAGTTCGGGGCCGACCTCTATCCGGGCGGGTCCCTGTCGGCGTACCGGACCCCCGAGCAGCAGGCCGGCCTCTACCAGGGCTACCTGGACGGGACGGGCGCTCCCGCGAACCCGCCGGGAAGCTCGTCACACGAGCTCGGGCTGTCGGTCGACGTCCCGACCGAGGAGATGCGCGCGATCATCGATCGAGATCGGCTGGCAGTACGGCTGGGGCAAGTACGAGGCCCCGGACGAGTGGTGGCACGTTTCTTACGGGGGCTAGGTCAGGTCGAGGGGCTCGGGCGTCTCGGCCCCGAGCAGCCTGACCACCTCGGCGCTCCACGGGTTCGTCAGCAGCGACGAGACGTAGAGGGTCAGCGGCTCCTCCCGATCGGGCACGTGCAGCGCGATCCGATCGCGCATGAACACGCGGCCGGTCCGCTCGGCGGAGACGGCTGACCGCGGCCAGGACCGGGCCGGGCTCGCCTGGAGGCCATCGCGGCGCACGTCGGACGGCGTCAGCTCCAGCACGTGGAGCGTGTCGCGGTCGAGCGCGAGGAGCATGGCGGGCGGCAGTCCCAGCTTGCGGCTCTTCCGGCGGGCGATCGGCAGCAGCAGCATGCCGAGGCCGGGGATCGCCGCGAGGGCCTCGGTTGCGACGCCGCTGAACTCACCGGCGGCCTCGATCTCGCCGTCGACGCATGTCGCAGCCAGCTCGCGCAACTCACGGCCACGGCGCTCGCGGTAGCGGCGGGCGATGTCGAGCCGCTCCTCGCGAGTCTGCTCGTCCTCGGTGGAATCGGGGGCCACGTCTGGGAAGCTACACGCGTGCCGGGTGACGACCCCCATGTCTTTCCGCAGCGCGGCTGGCGGATGTGGTGGAAGAAGCGGCGCTGGTACGAGCGCACCCATCGCCGGCTGAACCGCTGGCGGCTCGATCGCCATGCCGCGCGCGGCGGGTTCTACATCCGCCATCCGGTGGAGGGCGAGGTGCTCGAGGCCCTCGACGAGGGTCGGCTGGTGATCGGCGAGGGAACGAAGCTCGAGCCCGGGTGCTGGATCACGATGGCCCCCGATGCGCGGATCGAGATCGGCCGCGGGTGCTTCCTCAACCGCGAGACCATGCTCGCCGCCCACGAGCTGATCGAGATCGGCGACCACGTGATGTTCGCCAACCACTGCTTCGTCGGCGACTCCGACCACCGCTTCGACGATCCGGACCTGCCGATCACCTGGCAGGGCTTCACGCCCCGCGGGCCGGTGCGGATCGGCGACAACGTCTGGCTCGGCAAGGGCACCGTCGTGCAGGGCGGCAGGACGATCGGCGACCGCTGCGTCGTCGGCTCGAACTCGGTCGTGACGAAGGACCTGCCGGCCGGGACGATCGCCGCCGGTGTCCCGGCCAAGGTCCTGCGCGAGATCGAGTTCAAGCAGAGCGAGTTGGGGCCGGACGGGTAGCCTGCACGCCGTGATCCACCGCCTCAAGAACCTCGTGCCGCTCGTCGCCTGCCTCGCCCTGGGAGCCGGTGCCGCCGGCTGCGGCGAGAAGGAGGAGCCGGCGACGACCGGCGCTCAGGTGACGACGCAGCCGGTCACGACGACCACTCCACGACGACGACGACCCCGGGCGACCCGACGCCCTCGAGCCGATGGGCCTGGTCAATCTCTTCCTGACCGGGCGGCCGGAGGGCGTCGATCGACATCTGCTCGGAGGGGATGACGCCCAAGTTCCTGCGCGAGTCCTACGGCGGCCGTCCCGGTTGCCTCGCCTCCCGCAAGCCGAACGCCCTCGCGACCGCGTCGATGCTCGGCAGCCCGATCAGACGGCGCCACGAAGTGGACCATCCCGGCCACTCCGAAGGGCGGCACCTACGACGGCGACAAGCTGACCTTCACCGTGATCAAGGCCGGCGGCGTCTGGCAGATCGACAGCGTGACCTCGAACGCCCCGGTAGGGCCCTAGCGCCTACCAGTCCCAGGGACTGTTTCCGGCCAGCGTGTCCTGGTCGAGGTAGCGCGCGAACGCGGCCAGCTCCTCGGGGTCGATCGAGTACTCGTGGGAGGCGTCGGGGAAGCGCCGCTCGCGGACCTCGGCCACGTACTGCCTGACCCCCGCGACCATCGCGTCGTGGATCTGCCCGTAGCGCTTCACGAAGCGTGCGGTGTGGCCGGTGTGGATGCCGAGGAGGTCGTGGAAGACGAGCACCTGGCCGTCGGTGCCGCCGCCGGCGCCGATGCCGATCACCGGCACCTCCATGCGGGGCATGATCGCCTCGCTCACCGCCGCCGGGACCGCCTCGAAGACGATCGCGAAGCAGCCGACCGCCTGCAGGGCGAAGGCGTCCTCGGCGATCTGCGAGGCGCGCTCGCCGGTGCGGCCCTGCGCCTTGTAGCCGCCGAGCGCGGTCGCGGTCTGCGGGGTCAGCCCGACGTGCCCCATCACCGGGATGCCGGCGCGGATGATCGCGCGCGCACGGTCGACCGAGGCGCCGCCGCGCTCGAGCTTGACCGCGTCGCACCCCGCCTCCTTGATGAACCGCTGGGCGTTGGCGATCGCCTGCTCGTTCGAGCTCTCGTAGGAGCCGAACGGCATGTCGCCGACGAGCAGCGGCGTCTTCAGGCCGCGGCGGACGGCGGCGCAGAGCATCAGCATCTCCTCCATCCCGACCGGGACGGTGGAATCGTGGCCGAGCACGGTCATCGCCGCCGAGTCCCCGACCAGGACGATGTCCACGCCCGCCTCCTCGACGACCTGGGCCGAGGGGTAGTCGTAGGCGGTGACCATCGCGATCGGCTCGCCGAGCTCCTTCATGCTCGCGAGCCGCGGCAGGGTCAGCTTCTGGCGCCCGCTGGGCGGGGTGTCCGGGACGCGCGGCGCGGTGCTCATGAGCTTGCTCCCTCCGTGGTCGCGGCCGCCAGCAGCACCTCCGGATGGGAGTCGACCGCGACCGCCCGGTTCTCGTCGTCGACGTGGACGACGACGGGGGCGTAGGTCTCCATCTCGGACTTCGTCGTAGTTGGCGTAGGAGGCGACGATCACCTTGTCGCCGATGTCGCAGAGCAGGGCCGCCGCGCCGTTGATCTGGATGTCGCCCGAGCCGGCCTCGCCCTCGAGGGCGTAGGTCACGAGCCGGGCGCCGTTCGTGATGTCCCAGATGTGGACGAGCTCGTTGGGCAGGATGTCCGCCTGCGCGAGCAGGTCCGTGTCGACCGTGACGCTGCCGATGTAGTCGACGTCGCAGGCGGTGACGGTGGCCCGGTGGATCTTTGACTTGAGCATCTGCCTCTGCATGGTTTCTCCCTTGTCAGTGAGCTTTCCCGCCGCTGGCCGAAGTCGAATCGATCAACACGTTGTCGATCAACCTTGCCCCGCCGAGCCGTGCGGCAACCGCGATCAGGACGGGGCGTCCGTTGAAGCTTTCAACCGGTGCGAGGTCCTCGGCGCTGCGCGCCTCGAGGTACTCGGGCTCGATGCCCGCCTGCTCGAGCACCCGTCCGGCGGCCGCCGAGCGACGGCTCGGACCGGCCCGTCCGGCACCGCGGCCTCCCGCGCCGCGGTCAGGGCCCGGTGCAGCGAGGCCGCGCGCTCGCGCTCGGCCGGATCGAGGTAGGCGTTGCGAGAGGACATCGCCAGCCCGTCCTCCTCGCGGATCGTCGGCATGACCTCGATCCGGACCGGGTAGTCGAGGTCGCGGGCCATCCTGCGGATCACGGCCGCCTGCTGGGCGTCCTTCTGGCCGAAGTAGGCGACGTCGGGGCCGACCGTGTTGAACAGCTTGGCGACCACGGTGGTGACGCCGCGGAAGTGGGCGCGGCCGCGGCTCTTGGGGTCCCCGCAGAGGACGTCGGTCAGCCCCTCGACCTCGACCGAGGTGCTGAAGCCCGGCGGGTACACCTCGTCGACGGTGGGTGCGTAGAGGAGGTCGACCCCGGCGTCCGCCGCCGCGGCCGCGTCGCTCTCGAAGTCCCGCGGATAGCGGGCGAGGTCCTCGCCGGGACCGAACTGCGCCGGGTTGACGAAGAGGCTCATGACGACGACGTCGCAGTCGCGGCGCGCGGCCTCGAGCAGCGAGAGGTGTCCCTGGTGGAGGGCGCCCATCGTCGGCACGAATCCGATCGTCGCGTTCTCGCCGCGGCGGCCCGCCAGCGCCTCGCGAAGCTCGAGCCTGCTCGTCACGGTCCTCATGCGCGGCCTCCGGCCTGAGGGTGCTGGGCGAGGGCCCGCGTCCGCTCCGCCAGCGCCTCGTACAGCGGCTCGAGGTGGGGAGCGACGTCGCGGATCGCCGCGCGGTGCGCCTCGACCGTCGCCTCGTCGCCGCGGGCGATCGGGCCGGTGAGGGCGTCGCCGCCGCGCTCCGACCAGTTCGCCGCCGTCTGGAGGACGAGCGGGGTCAGCAGCTCGCGGCCGTCGTCGATCCCGGCGGCGTCGAGGAGCTCGGTGGCGCTCGCCTCCAGCGCCACCAGGAAGTTGCTCGCGATCGAGGCGGCGGCGTGGTAGGCGGCGCGGCTCTCCTCGGGGACCTCGAAGGGGCGCATGCCCAGGGCCTCGGCCAGCCCGGTCGCGAGCTCGAGGGCCGGGCCGTCCGAGCCGGCGACGGCGGCCGGCGCGCCGACGAGGGAGACCGTCCCGTCGGGGACCGTCTGCAGCGGGTGCAGGGAGAAGCGCGAGGCGGTCGGCGGCAGGGAGTCGAGGCCGGTCGCCCCGCTCGTGTGCCCGACGAAGCGGATCCCGGGGTGAGCGGCGAGAACCGACTCGGCGGCGGCGGCGATCTCCTCGTCCGGGACGCAGAGCAGCGCCGCGCCCGGGGTCCCCGAGGGAGATTCGAGGTCGCCGCGGCCGGCGAGGGTCACGGTCAGCCCGGCGTCGGTCCCCGCGCGGTGGAGCGCCGTGCCCACGCGGCCGGGACCGACCAGCAGGATCGGCGGAAGCGCGGGGGTGTGGGTGCGGAGGGGTTGCATCCGTTCCAGTTCTCGGTCGAGATACCAGACGGCTTCGTGCGGACGAGGTGCTTCTTCGTGGGGCTCGCCGGTCCACGCCCGTGGGGGTCGCGGCCGCTCGCCAGGGTGATGATACCGAGGCCCCAAGCCGGTCCGCGCGCGCCAATACGATCCGGGGGTGCCGATCTACGAGTTCGAATGCGGGGACTGCGGGGAGCGCTTCGAGGAGCTGGTCGCGGCCGGGACGGAGTCGGCGCGATGCCCCGCCTGCGGCGCCGAGGGCGCCGAGCGGCGGCTCTCCAGCTTCGGCCTGAGCCGCAGCCCACCCCGAACCAGCAGCGGCGGATGGAGGACGCCCGCGGCACGAACCGCGACGGGGCCCGGCAGCGCTTCAAGTCCGACCTCGCCAGGCGCCGCGAGCGCAAGCCCGGCGGGCCCGGCAAGCCCGGCTCGTGAGCGACGACGCCGCAGTTCGCCGGGAGCGCCTCGTCGAGGTCTACCGGGAGGCGTCGGGGTGCACGCTCTGCCCGCTGGCCCGCACGAGGACGAACGTCGTCTTCGGCGCCGGCGACGCGAACGCCGACCTGATGTTCGTCGGCGAGGCGCCCGGCGCGGAGGAGGACCGCCGTGGCCTGCCCTTCGTGGGCCGCGCCGGCGGCCTGCTCAACGAGCTGCTCGAGGGCATCGGCCTGAACCGCGAGGACGTGTTCATCGCGAACGTCCTGAAGTGCCGGCCTCCCGGCAACCGCGATCCGCAGCCGATCGAGATCGAGACGTGCCGCCCCTACCTGCTCCAACAGGTGGAGCTGATCGAGCCGAAGGTGATCGTGACGCTCGGCAACTTCGCGACGAAGCTGATCACGGGCAATCCGACCGGGATCACGCGGGTCAGGGGCACGCCGCAGATCCATTCGCTCGGCGAGCGCACGGTGAAGATCTTCCCGATCCTTCATCCGGCCGCCATCCTCCGCAACCCCGGCCAGCGCGGGGTGATGGACCAGGACTTCGAGACCCTCAGGGGCCTGCTCGAGCAGCCGCCGCCCCCGCAGGGCGAGGTGACCCCTCCGGACCTGACCCCGCCGCGCCCGCAGGAGGCGCCGCCGCGGGATGACCAGCTCGACTTCTTCACCTCCTGACCGCCGCGGCGGCGGCCGTGTGTAATCCGCGGGGTGGAGCGCCACGTCACCCATGACCCCGCCGACACCGAGCGGCTCGCGGCCGAGCTCGCCGCCGGCCTCGAGCCCGGCGACGTCGTGCTCGTGAGCGGCGACCTCGGCGCCGGGAAGACCACCTTCGTCCGCGGCGCCGCCCGGGCGCTCGGCGTGACCGAGCCGGTCACCTCACCGACCTTCACGATCGGGCAGCGCTACGCGGGGCGGATGCCGGTCTCCCACCTCGACCTCTACCGGCTCGCCGGGCCCGATGGCGGCCTCGGCGACGAGGACCCCGCGCTGCTCGACGACTACCTGACGCCGGACGCGGTCTCGTTCGTCGAGTGGCCGGAGGCGGGGTCGGGTGAGCTGGGCCGTGTCGCGATGCGGGTCGCCCTGGCCCACGCGGGCGGCGATCGGCGGACGGTCGAGGTCGAGCGATGCCGGTGACGCTCGGCATGGACACCGCGACGGCGGACACCGCGGTGGCGGTCGCCGGCGCCGGCGAGGCGATCGAGACCGGATCGGGGCCCGGCGCGGACGGGCGCCCGCTGCACGCGCGGGTCCTGCTGGCGGCGATCGAGGAGGCCGTGACGGCGGCCGGGGGCTGGGCGGCGATCGAGCTGATCGCCGTCGGCGTCGGGCCGGGCTCGTTCACCGGCCTGCGGATCGGCATCTCGACCGCACGGGCGCTGGCGCAGGCGCGGGAGCTGCCGCTCGTCGGCGTCCCCTCGACCAGCGCCCTCGCCGCCGGCATCGCCGCGGTCCCGGAGGCGTCGGCGCGCAACCGCCTGGCGATCATCGACGCCCGCCGGGGCGAGGTCTTCGCCGCCCTGGACGAGGGCGCCGGCCCGGGCGATCCGGTCGTCTGCCCGGCGGCGGAGCTGGCCGGCATTTTCCCTGCTGAGGCGCTATCCGGCTCGCTGGCGGCCGGGGACGGCTCGCTACGATTCACGCCCGAGATCGAAGCCCTCGGGGTCGAGGTGCTGGATCGCGGATCGCCCGCCCACCGCCTCTCGGCCCGGCAGGTCTGCGCCCTCGGAGCCGCAGCGGACCCGGGTGGGCTCGAGGCGGTTCGGCCGATGTACCTGAGACGACCCGATGCGGAGCGATGGCGTGAGCGAGATGGCCGCAACTGAGCTTTCCGATCCGGCGGGCACCGCGCGGGTCCGCCGCCTCACCTACGGCGACCTCCCCGGCGTCCTGTCGATCGAGCGGCGCTCCTTTCCGGCGCCCTGGTCGCTGGCGATGTTCGTGCTCGAGATCTCGAAGCCGTCGGGGATCTGCCTCGGCGCAGCCACCGACGAGGGGCTGGCGGGCTACCTCGTCTGCTCGCGCTACGCGGACGTCTGGCACCTGATGAACGTCGCGGTCGATCCGGATCTGCGCCGCCGCGGGATCGCCGGGATGCTGATCGAGGCGATGCTCGAGGAGGGCGGGCGCGAGGCGCGCTACACGCTCGAGGTGCGGGTCTCCAACCACGCCGCGATCGCGATGTACGAGCGGCTGGGGTTCCGGCGGGCCGGCAGGAGGCGCCGCTACTACCACGACAACGGGGAGGACGCCCTGATCATGTGGCTCGGCGAGCCCGGGTTCTGATCGGGTGATCCTCGCTCTCGAGACCTCCTGCGACGACACCTGCGCGGCCGTGCTCGACGGCCCGCGGGTGCGCAGCAGCATCGTCTCCTCGCAGGCGGCGATCCACGCCGGCTTCGGCGGGATCGTGCCCGAGGTCGCCTCCCGCCATCACCTCGAGCTGGTCAACCCGGTCGTCGAGGCGGCGCTCGAGCAGGCGGGCTGCGGCCTCGACGAGATCGAGGCGATCGCGGTCACGACCCATCCGGGGCTGATCGGCGCGCTGCTCGTCGGCGTCAGCACGGCGAAGGGCATCGCCGCCGCCACCGGCAAGCCCCTGATCCCCGTCGACCACCTGCACGGCCACGTCGCCTCCGCCTTCCTCGAGCCCGACCCGCTCGAGCCGCCCTTCCTCGCGCTGATCGCAAGCGGCGGCCACACCCTCCTCGCCGCGGTCTCCGACCGGACCTCCTACGAGATCGCCGGGCAGACCCTCGACGACGCGGCCGGCGAGGCCCTGGACAAGGGCGCGCGCCTGCTCGGCCTCGGCTACCCGGGCGGGCCGGCGATCCAGCGGGCCGCGGCCGACGGGGATCCGGAGGCCTTCTCGTTCCCGGTGGCGATGAGCCGGCGGCCGGGACTCGACTTCAGCTTCAGCGGCCTGAAGACCGCGCTCGTCTACGCGGTCCGCGACCTCGCGCCGGGAGAGCTCGAGGCCCGCCGCGCCGACCTCGCGGCGAGCTACCAGGCGGCCGTCGTCTCCCAGTTGGTTGCGAAGGCCGGCCGCGCGCTCGCCGACGGCGACTGGAGCGCTCTCGCGCTCGGCGGCGGCGTCGCCGCGAACTCGCTCCTGCGCGAGCGCCTCGCCGCCCTCTGCGAGGAGCGGGGGGTGCGCCTGAAGCTGGTCCCGCCGGAGCTCTGCACCGACAACGCGGCGATGATCGGGGCGGCGGCGAACCACCTGCCGCGGATCGAGTACCCCGCCTATCTCGACTGGGACGCAGCCGCGAGATGAGCCATGCGGGCGGCGCACCCGTCGTCACCCTCTACGGCCGCCCCGGCTGCCACCTCTGCGAGGAGGCTCGCGACGGGTTGCTCGGGCTGCAGCGGGGCGGAGCGCGATTCGAGCTGCGCGAGGTGAACATCGAGTCGGAGGAAGGCCTGCACCGGAGCATGCTCGAGCTGATCCCGGTGGTCGAGGTCGAGGGGGAGAGGGTGAGCGAGCTGCTGTTCGAGCCTGACGCCCTCCTTCGCCGGATCGATACCTTGTCCCGGTGAGCGAGCCGCCAGCCCCCATTCGCGCCGCCGCCGCCTCGACGCAGGCCGGCGGATCGGCGACCGCCGTCGCCCGCAGCGGCAACGGCACCGCTCCCGAGCGGCTCTCGCTCGGCGTCGCCGCCCGTCTGGCGCGCTACCTCCAGGTGCTGATCCAGGCCCGCAAGATGGGCCGCGAGACGATCTCGTCGCAGGAGCTGGCCTCCTGGACGCACGTGAACTCGACCCAGATCCGCCGCGATCTCTCCGGCTTCGGCAAGTTCGGCAAGCGCGGGGTCGGCTACAACGTCGAGTCGCTGGTCGGCGAGATCCGCAAGATCCTCCGCACCTCCGGCCAGCACAACATCGCGCTGTTCGGCGCCGGCAACCTCGGCCAGGCGATCGCCTGCTCCGACATCTTCGCCGACCACGGCTTCACCATCGTCGCGATCTTCGACGTCGCCCCGAAGCTCGCCGGCAAGGACATCGGCGGGGTGCCGGTCCGGGCCCTCGACGAGCTCGAGGAGGTCGTCTCGAACGACGAGATCGTCGTCGGCGTCCTCGCCGTCCCGGCCGATGCGGCGCAGGGTGTGGCGGACCGCCTCGTCGAGGCCGGCGTGCGGGTGATCTTCAACTACTCCGAGCAGCTGCTCGACGTGCCTCCGGAGGTCACCGTCCACACGTCGAGCCCCGCGGTCGACCTGCTCTACGCGCTGTACTTCTACCTCGCCTGACTTGGATCGACCCGTGACCGCGGCTCGCGACGAGAGCCTCGACCTGGAGGTCGCCCGCGAGCGATTCGAGGAGTCGACCGACTTCACGATGGCGATCGAGGAGGAGTTCGCGCTCGTCGATCCCGATTCGCTCGAGCTCGTCCACGCCTACGAGCGGCTGCGCGAGCGGTCCGAGGACGACGCCGTGCTCGCCGACTCCGTGCGCGGCGAGCTGATCGACACCGAGATCGAGATCCGCTCCGGGCGCTCGGAGAGCTTCGCCGAGATGTGCGAGCGCCAGAGCGAGCACCGCCGGCTGCTCTTCGCCCTCGCCGAGAGCGAGGGCGTGAGGCTCGCCTCGGCCGGCACGCACCCCTGGGCGAGCTACCTCGACCAGACGATCATCGACACCCCTCACTACCGCCGCCTGCGGGAGGAGCTCGGCTGGGTCGCGCAGCGCAACAACACCTGGAGCCTCCACGCCCACGTCGGGATCCGCGGCGCCGATCGCGCGATCGCCGTCTGCGACCACCTCCGCGACGTGCTGCCGCAGCTGCTCGCGCTCTCGGCGAACTCCGTGTTCCTCGACGGCCAGGACTCGGGCCTGCATTCCGTCCGCTCCCAGATCTTCACCCGCTCGTTCCCGCGCTGCGGGATCCCGGAGCCGTTCGGGGACTGGGCGGCCTACGAGTCGTTCGTGTCGATGCTCGAGCGCACCCGCTCCGTCGTCGAGTCGACGCAGCTCTGGTGGAGCGTTCGTCCCCACCATGCCTTCGGGACCGTCGAGGTGCGGATCTGCGACGCGCAGGGGAGGGGCGAGGAGTCGCTCGAGCTCGCCGGGATGCTGGTCGCCTGCGTCGCCCAGACCGCGCTCGACCACGACGCCGGCGAGCTGGGGAGCCCGCTGCTCGGCCGCGAGATCGAGGAGAACCTCTGGCGGGCGATCCGCTTCGGGCTGGACGGCAGGATGATCGACTTCGAGCGCGAGGAGGAGATCCCGACGAGGGAGGCCGTCGAGCGCCTGATCGCCTGGACGGCGCCCGCCCGGGAGCAGCTCGGGATCGGCGAGCCGGCGCTCGGCCCGAACGGGGCGCAGCGGGCTCGCGCCGCCCTCGCCGAGGGGCTGAGCGTCCGCGAGGTGTACGAGCGCGCGGTCGCCGAGACCCGCGAGAGCTTCGCCGGCCGGCCCGCGGACGATAAGGTCGGCCGATGAGCGACGTCGGCGCACCGGGAGAGGGCCCAGAGCAGGAGCTCAGCCCCGAGCAGGAGCAGATGCTCCGCCAGATGGAGGAGGAGATGCGGAGGATCCGCGTCCAGGACCTGATCGCGCAGAGCGTGGTCAGCATCCTCAACCTGGCCTATCGCCGGATCGCCAAGGAGGACGAGCGCGACCTCGAGCAGGCGCGGGCCGGCATCGACGCCGTCCGGGCGCTCGTCGACACGCTCGAGGAGGAGCCGCAGCGCGAGATCAAGAACGCCCTCGCGCAGGTCCAGATGATCTACGCCCAGGCGGCGGGCGAGAGCGGTGGGGGAGATCCACCGCCACCCGGCTCCGGCGATGCTCCGGGGACCGGTGAGGCTCCCGGCTCGAGTGGCGCCGGCGGTGCCCAGAAGCCGCCTCCGGGGCTCTGGATCCCGGGCTCCGGCTGAGCATCGGCCCGCCTTCGTCCGCCTCCTCCGGTTAGACTGCGCCCGTCTTTGAGGCCGCTCCCGTTTGTACCCGCGGGGCGGCTTCCGTGTGAATCCACCTCGAAAACACCTACGGAGGGAAACGAACCTTGACTGACTTCCTGACCGATTACGGCGTGTCATCGCGCTGGTATGCGCCGCCGCCGCCGTCCTGTACGGCGCGCTGGTCACCCAGCGGCTGCTCAGCCTCTCGCCGGGCAACGAGCGGATGCAGGAGATCTCCGGCGCCGTCCAGGAAGGCGCCAAGGCCTACCTGAACCGCCAGTACCTGATCATCGCCGTCGTCGCCGATCCCGCTGGTGATCGCGATCACCCTGTCACTGGCAGCATCACGACCGGGCATCGGCTTCGTCATCGGCGGCGTCCTCTCCGGTGCTGCCGGCTTCATCGGGATGAACGTCTCGGTCCGGTCCAACGCCCGCGTCGCCGAGGCGGCCCGCGGGGGCATCCCGCCGGCGCTCGACGCCGCCTTCAAGGGCGGCTCCGTGACCGGCCTGCTCGTCGTCGGCCTCGCGCTGCTCGGCGTGGCCGGATACTTCGGCATCCTACTCCTCACCGGCGACTCCGACAAGGACGCGATCGACGCACTGATCGGCCTCGGCTTCGGTGGCTCGCTGATCTCCGTCTTCGCCCGACTCGGCGGCGGCATCTTCACCAAGGCCGCCGACGTCGGCGCCGACCTCGTCGGCAAGGTCGAGGCCGGGATCCCCGAGGACGATCCCCGCAACCCTGCTGTGATCGCCGACAACGTCGGCGACAACGTCGGCGACTGCGCCGGCATGGCGGCCGACCTGTTCGAGACCTACGCGGTCACGACCGTCGCCGTGATGCTGCTCGGGGTGCTGACGTTCGCCCGAGTTCGCGCCGCGAGGTCGCGATCTACCCGCTGATCGCTCGGCGGCGTAGCGATCCTCGCCTCGATCATCGGGGCGCTCTCGGTCCGCATCAAGTCGCGGCAACGTCGAGGGCGCGCTCTACAAGGGCCTGATCGTCTCCGGCGTGATCTCCGCGGCGGCGTTCTACCCGATCACCGAGTGGCTCATGTACGACGCCGCTCAGCCGCGGCTTCCGTCGAGTCCGGCGCCGGAGCCGCGCATCAGCGTCACCGAGCTCTGGCTCTGCGCGCCTGATCGGCATCGCCGTCACCGCCGGCCTGTTCGTGATCACCGACTACTACACGTCGACCCGGTTCCGGCCGGTCAAGACGATCGCGCGCGCGTCGATCACCGGCCACGCGACGAACATCATCCAGGGCCTCGCCCAGGGCTTCCAGGGCACCGCGATCCCGGCGCTGATCATCATCTTCGCGATCTTCGGAGCCAACGAGCTCGCCGGGATCTACGGGATCGCGATCGCCGTCATGGCGCAGCTCTCGCTGACCGGCCTGATCGTCGCTCTTGACGCGTTCGGCCCGATCACCGACAACGCCGGCGGAATCGCCGAGATGGCCGACCTGCCTGAGGACGTCCGCAATGTCACCGACCCGCTCGACGCGGTCGGCAACACGACGAAGGCGGTCACGAAGGGCTACGCGATCGGCTCCGCCGTTCTCGCCGCGCTGGTCCTGTTCGCCGCGTTCAAGATCGAGGCCGGGAGGAAGCGGGCGGGGAGTCCTGCTCTTCGACATCTGCGATCCGGCCGTCCTGATCGGCCTGCTGATCGGCGGCATGATGACCTACCTCTTCGCGGCTCTCGCGATCGAGGCGGTCGGCCGCGCCGGCGGCGAGGTCGTCGAGCAGGTCCGCAAGCAGTTCAAGGAGAAGCCCGGGATCATGGACGGGACCGAGAAGCCGGACTACGGCGGAACGGTCGCGATCGTCACCGCGGCGGCGCAGCGGGAGATGATCCTGCCCGTCGCTGATCCCGATCGTGATCCCGATCGTCGTCGGCATCATCAGCGTCCAGGCCCTCGGCGGCCTGCTGATCGGCGTCATCGTCGTCGGCTTCTTCGCCGCGGTCTCGATGACCGTCGGCGGCGGGGCCTGGGACAACGCCAAGAAGCTGATCGAGGACGGCGCCTACGGCGGCAAGGGCTCCGAGGCCCACGCGGCCTCGGTCACCGGCGACACCGTCGGCGATCCCTACAAGGACACCGCCGGACCGGCGATCAACCCGATGATCAAGGTCGCCAACATCATCGCGATCCTGATCATCCCGATCATCCACTTCTAGCCGCCGCGTTCGGCGGCGCCAGCAGGCGCCTGACGACACCCGGCGCCCGTCCCCGTGCAACCAGCACGCGGACGGGCACCGTGCGTCGCTAGCCACCTGCCGGCACTCGCCGAGCCGCGACGGCTGGAGTTCGGGCCCTGAGATCATCGGGTCCGTGGAACCGAAGCGGGATCGCACTCTCTACGAGATCGCGAGCAGCTTCTTCGCCGCGGTCGTGATCGCCTTCGCGGTCACCGGTCTGCTGGTCACCGGGCTCGGGGACGACGGCCCCGGATCGGCCGGATTCCTGGTCTGCCTGCTGTTCCTCGGCCTCGGCCTCGGCCGGCTCTATCTCGGCCTGCGACGGGGCAACGAGGGAGCGCGGGAGGACCCGCCGCGCCGCCCCGCCGGAGCCCACGCCCGGCGGAGGCGCCGCCAAGGCGCCCGCCGCCGCGCCGCCGCAGGCCCTGAACCGGCCCCGGGCGTCCCTATAGTCGCCAGCCGCATGGCGCACCGGGTCCCCCGCGATCAGTCCCTCCAGCGCGTGCACGGCGTCGGGGCCCTGTTCTCCGCCGCCTACGGGAACGTCGGCTCCTCGATCTACTACGCCCTCGGGGTCGTCGCCGCCTTCGCCCTCGGCCTGACGCCGCTGGCGTTCGTCATCGCCGGGCTGATCTTCGTCTGCACCGCGGCGACCTACATCGAGGGCACCGTGATGTTCCCCGAGGCCGGTGGCTCCGCGAGCTTCGCCCGGCACGCCTTCAACGAGCTGGTCAGCTTCATCGCGGGCTGGGGCCAGATGCTCAACTACATCATCACGATCGCGATCTCCGCGTTCTTCGTGCCCAAGTACCTCGGGGTGATCTGGGAGCCGCTCGCCGAGAACCCCTGGGACATCGTCGCCGGAGTCGTCCTCATCGGGATGCTCGCCGCGCTCAACGTGCGCGGGAGCCAGGAGTCGGCGAAGCTGAACCTGGTCCTGGCCCTCGGGGATCTCGCGACGCAGGTCCTCCTCGTCGCGATCGGGATCGTCCTGGCGTTCAATCCCGACATCCTGATCTCGAACGTCGAGCTGGGCGTGGCGCCGACGTGGGGCGACTTCGCGCTGGGAGTCGCCATCGGGATGATCGCCTACACCGGGATCGAGACGATCTCGAACATGTCGGAGGAGACGGTGAAGCCCGAGAAGGCGATCCCGAAGGCCACGGGGCTCGTCGTCTTCACGGTCCTCGGCCTCTACATCCTGATTCCGATGGTCGCCCTCTCGGCGATGCCGGTCACCGAGAGCGGCGGTGAGTACACGACGGAGCTCGGAACGACCTACGCGGACAACCCGATGCTCGGGATAGTCGAGAACATCGCCCTCCCCGCGGCGCTGACGGACGTGATGCGCGTCTACGTCGGCCTGCTCGCCGCGGTGATCCTGACCGCGGCGACGAACGCCGCTCTGATCGCGCTCTCGCGTCTGACGTTCTCGATGGGCCAGTACCGCCAGCTCCCGGAGCGCCTGCGGCAGATCCACCCTCGCTACCGGACGCCGCACGTGGCGATCATCGTCTTCTCCATCGTCGCCGCGCTCGCCCTCGTGCCCGGCCAGGCGAAGTTGCTGGCGACGATGTACTCGTTCGGGGCGATGCTCTCCTTCACGGTCGCGCACGTGGCGATCATCTGGATGCGGATACGGCTGCCGGACAAGGAGCGGCCCTGGAAGCCTCCCGGGAGCATCGGCTTCGGCGGCCGATCGCTGCCCCTGACCGCGTTGATCGGCGGGCTCGGCACCTTCACCGCCTGGATCGTCGTCCTGGCGTTGAACACGACGACCCTCGCGATCGGCGCGGCCTGGATGCTGCTCGGCGCCGTCGTCTACCTCGTCTACCGCCGCCGCCACGACCTCCCGGTGACGGAGACCGTCAAGGTCGTGCTGCCGGAGCCCCTGGACGTGGAGGAGGTCGAGTTCAGCTCGGTGCTCGTCCCGTTCGAGGACGACCCGTTCTCGGAGCTCACGATCGGCACCGCCACGAGGCTCGCCGCCCGCAAGCGCCGCGGGATCCACGTCATCTCGCTGCTCAACGTCCCGGCCAACCTGCCGCTCGACGCCCCCATGCCCCGGCAGCAGGAGAAGGCGCAGGCCAAGATCGAGCGGGCGAAGCTGATCGGCGGGCAGCGGGTCACCGGACACGTGACGAGGATCAGGCCGGGGCAGGCGCCGAAGGCGATCGTCGAGGAGGCCCGATCGATCAGGGCGAGCGCGATCGTCATGCAGCTGACCTACCGCGACGGCACGCCCCTGTACGGCAAGACGCTCCAGGGGGTCCTCGGCAATCGCCCGTGCAGGGTGCTGGTCGCCGCCGACCCGACCTCCGAACGGGAGCCGGCTTCGGTCTAATGGCGCCCATGGAGCGAATCAGCACCGGGACGCGCATCCTCTCCGCCGCGATCGTGCTGCTGGGTGCCGCGATGATCGTCCGCACCCTCGCCGCGGGTGGCGGCGGGACGTCGCTCGGCATCCTCCTCGGCGCCGGCTTCGTGGTCCTTGGGCTCGCGCGCCTCTATCTCTCGACCCGGAACGCCCGGTGACGGAGCGGCGGAGCCGGAAGCCGCCGCTCGGCCGGCGGTTCCTCGGGGTGCCGTGGCTGTGGGCGGTCGCGCATTCGGCGATCGCCTTCTCGATCTACTACTCGCTCGGCGTGGTGGCGGACCATGGGCTCGCGCTGACCCCGGTGGTGTTCGCCGTCGCCGGGCTCGTCTACGTGATCACGACGATGACCTACGTCGAGGGCGGGGCGATGTTCCGCGAGCGCGGCGGCTCCAACACGCTCGCCCGCCACGCCTTCAACGAGCTGATCAGCTTCGTCGCCGGGTGGGCGATCCTGGTCGACTACGTGATCGTGATCGCCCTCGCGGCGATCTCCGTCCCGCACTACCTCGACCCGTTCTCGAGCGCCCTCTCCAGCGGGACCGCGGCGATCGCGATCGCGATCGGGGTCGTCGTCCTCGTCTGCGCGATCAACATCGTCGGCTTCACCGGGCACCGGCGTCAGGGATGGCTGGTGGCGCTGACCGCGACCGACGTCGTCCTCCAGTTCCTGCTGATCGTCGTCGGCTTCGCGGTCCTCTGGGACCCGGGCGTGCTGACGAGCCAGATCGACGTCTTCGGCACCCCCGGGCATCGAGGACCTGGCGCTCGCGCTGGTCGTCTCGACGGTCGCGCTGGCGGGGATCGAGGCCGCCTCCGACCTGGCGCCGGACCTCCTCTGGCGCAGCGAGGACCTCAAGACCGTCCTGCGGGCGGGCAGCATCGTCGTGCCCTTCGTCTACGTCGGGATGGCGCTGGTCGCGATGATGGCCGTCCCGGTGGTCGCCGGCCCGGATGGCCCCGAGACGGCGCTCGCGACCACGTACATCGATGCGCCGGTGCTGGGGGTCACCGCCGCCTTCGAGCCGGCGTGGCTGTCCGACGTCGCCACCTGGGCGGTCGCCCTGGTCGCCCCGTTGATCCTGCTCTTCGCCGCGAACGCGACGATGCTCGGGCTCTCGCGGCACACCTACGTGCTCGCCACGAACCGGCAGATCCCGAGCTGGCTCGGCAAGCTCGGCAAGCGCCGCACGACCCCGCACGTGGCGATCGTGCTTGCGGGACTGATCGCGATCGGCCTGGTCATCCCCGGGGACGTGGAGCTGCTCGCCGGCGTCTTCGCCTTCGGCGCGCTGCTTGCGATCTCGATCGCGCACCTGTCGCTGATCCGGCTGCGCTTCACCGATCCCGAGCGGGAACGCCCCTACTCGGTGCCGTTCCCGATCTGGATCAGGGGGACGCCGGTGCCGCTGCCCGCGGTCATCGGGCTCCTGCTGACGAGCCTCGGCCTGCTGTCGCTCGTCCTGCTCCACGGCGGCGCCCTCTATGCGGGCGGCGGCTGGATGCTCTTCGGCCTCGTCGCCTACGTGATCTACCGGCGCGTCTTCGAGGGCTATTCGCTGACCGATCGGGTGACCGTGCCCGAGCAGGCCCTGCGCAAGGAGCTTCCCGACGTCGAGCTCGCCAGCGTCCTCGTGCCCGTCTTCGGCCAGGGCCTGGATGACGAGATCGTCGCCACGGCCGGGCGGCTCGCCGACTCCGACCCCCGGCCCGGCGAGAGCCGTCCCCGGCTCGAGCTCTTCTACGTGATCGACCTGCCGCTGACGGTCCCCCTCGACGGGCCCCCGCCGCCCGACCGCCTGGCCGAGGCCGAGCGCGTCCTGGCGCGGGCGGCGGAGGTGGCCGACGAGTACGCCTCGGTGGAGGTCGACTCGGGCTACGTCACGGCACGTGGCGCCGGCGACGCGATCGTCGAGCGCGCCCGCGAGCACGAGGTCGAGGCGATCGTCATGGGCGCGGAGCCGCCGACGCGGATCAGGGGCGGCGCGGTCCTCGGCGGCGTCCGTGGGGCGAAGCCGGCGGAGATCGGGCCGACGACCCAGTACGTGCTCCGCCACGCGCCCTGCCGGGTGCTGCTGACCGCGCCTCCGGACCCCGAGGCGGAGCCGCTCGCGCCGGTGCCGCCCGCCCCGGTCGACGGGGAATAAGATCGGTCGATGAAGATCCTGATCGTCGGCTGCGGGCGCGTGGGCTCCTCCATCGCGAGGACCATGCTGGGTGAGGGCCACCAGGTCTCGTGCCTGGATGAGGACCCCGACTCCCACGCGCGGCTGGAGCTGGGCCTCGAGGCCTCCTGGGAGGACGCGGGCGGCCAGTTCACCGTCGGCACCGGGCTCGAGATCGATGCCCTGCTGACGGCCGGGATCGAGGACGCCGACGTCTTCGTCGCCTCCACCAACGGCGACAACACCAACATCGTGATCGCGCAGATCGCTCAGCGCCGCTTCGAGGTCAACACCGTGATCGCCCGGATCCTCGATCCGTACCGCGCCGAGTGGTACGAGAAGCAGGGCCTGCGGGCCATCTGCCCGACCCGCATCGCGATCGCCGAGCTCGAGCACGAGCTGAAGTCGATCGCCTCCCGGCCGAGGAGGCCTCCGGTGGGTGAGCCCGAGGCCCGCGGCTACATGCTCATCGTCGGGGCCGGCAAGGTCGGCTGGAACCTGACCCGCGAGCTGATCGACAAGGGTCACGAGGTGACGCTGATCGAGTCCGATCGCGAGCGCTACCTGACGGTCGAGCAGGAGATGGAGCATCAGGTCCTCTACGGGGACGCCTCCGAGCTCTGGGTGCTCGAGCGGGCCGGGATCCAGCGGGCGAGCATGGTCATCGCCGTGACCGGCGACGACGAGGACAACCTGCTGATCTGCCAGGTGGCCAAGGACAAGTACGGCGTCGAGCGCGTCATCGCCCGGGTCAACAACCCGCGCAACCGCCAGCACTTCGAGCTCCTCGGGGTCAAGCCCTACGTCTCGGCGACGGACCTCATCCTGCGCCTGATCGAGCGGCAGGTGCCCCGCTACGGGCTGGTTCAGCTGCTCGACCTCGCCGACGCCAAGATCGAGATCGTCGACCTCGTGGTCGGCGAGGAGGCCGAGGTGGTCGGCTGCCGCGTCGACGAGCTGCACATGCCGAAGGGCAGCCTGCTGATCAGCGTCCTGCGCGACGGCGGCGGCTTCGTCCCGACGGCCGACACGGTGCTCCAGGCGGGCGACGAGGTCCTCGCGGTGCTCGATCCCGGGGTCGAGCACGAGCTCACCACGTACTTCGGCCTCGAGACCGGCGGCACGATCGACCGGACGCCGCAGTGAGCTCGACCCGGACCCGCTGAGGCGTGCCCGACCGCCACGTCGACCATCTCCTGATCGGGGGAGGCATCGCCTCGGCCCAATGCGCGGCCGAGCTGCGCCGGCGCGGCGCCGAAGGCTCGATCCTGCTGGTCGGGCGCGAGCCCGATCCTCCCTACGACCGCCCGCCGCTCTCGAAGGACTACCTCCGCGGGACGAGTGAGCGCAGCGACGCCTACGTCCACCAGCCGGACTGGTACGAGCAGAACGCGGTCGAGCTGATCACCGGGCGGAGCGTGATGTCCCTCGACGCGGGCGAGCGGACCGCGAAGCTCCAGGGCGGGGAGGAGGTCGGCTTCGGGACGGCTCTCCTGGCCACCGGCGCGATGGTCAACATCCTCCGCGTCGACGGCGCCCAGCTCGCCGGGATCCACTACCTGCGCGCCTTCGGCAACGCCGACTCGATCCGCGCCGACGTGGCCGACGCCGAGCATGTCGTCCTCGTGGGCGCGAGCTACATCGGGGCCGAGGTGGCGGCCTCGCTGACCGAGATGGGCAAGCGCTGCACGATCGTGGCGCTCGAGGAGGTGGCGCTCTCCCGCGGGTTCGGCGACGAGGTCGGCGGCTGGTTCCACTCCCTGCTCGAGTCGAAGGGGGTGGAGATACTCGGCGGCGAGTCGCTGGCCGGCTTCCGCGGCGAGGAGCGAGTGGCCGCCGTGCTGACCGAGTCCGGGCGCGAGATCGGCTGCGATGCCGTGATCGTCGGCGCCGGCGTGCGCGCCGACACGATGCTCGCCGGACGCGCCGGCCTCGAGGTCGGCGACGGGATCGTCTGCGATGCGGCGCTGCGCACCTCGGCCGACGGGATCTTCGCGGCGGGCGACTGCTGCAGCTACGAGAGCGAGCTCCATGGGCGGCGGCTGCGGATCGAGCACTGGGACGTGGCCTTCCAGCAGGGTCGCCACGCGGCCCGCGGGATGCTCGGCGAGGCGGCGCCCTACCGGGTCGTCCCGTACTTCTTCAGCGACCTGGCGGACTGGGCCTCGATGGAATACGTCGGGCCGGCGGCGGATTGGGACGAGGTCGTCTGGCGCGGCGATCGCGACGGCGGGGCCTTCTCGGCCTGGTACCTGCAGGGCGACCGGGTCGTCGCGGCGCTCTCGGTGGGGCGGTCGGAGGATCTCCTTCACGCCCGCCGGATGCTCGAATCCGGCGCTCCGATCGGTTCCGGGAAGGCGGCTCTCGCCGACCCCGACGCCGATCTCGAAGCGGTCGGTTCCCGCTAACCTAGCCCCCTCCGACCGGACCTTTGCGGGCTGGTGTAACGGCAACACGCCTCTCTCTGGAAGAGGTATTCGGGGTTCGAATCCCTGGCCCGCAGCTCTTCGATTCCCGCCCGCCCGCCATCCGACAGCCGTCCGCGGGCGAAATCCGGCGCAAGTTTTTCGCCCGATCGGCCGATGGGTGGTCCACACGAGCCGCCGGCCACCCGGCGGAGCCCCGCGTGGAGCCGGGGCGGACCGGAGAACCCAATGTCACAACTGCCGACCCTGCAGAAGCTGATCGACAAGATCAAGGCCCTTTTCGCGCGCAGCACCGAGCCGGCCTACCCGCCGCCTCCGCGCTGGGACGACCTCTACGCCGAGGACGCGCCGCAGGCGCCCGCGGAGCCGACCGAGCGCGCCAGCCGCTCGATCGCTCTCGGCCGTCGCGGCCGCCCGGTTGCGACTCCCCGCGGCGTCGCCTGAGCCTCGTCACGCCGAACCTCGCCCAGCGGCCGCTCGGGCGGCTAACCTCACGCCCATGAGAGGAAAGCTGACCGCAGTCATCGTCAGCGGGGCGATCGCCGCCCTCCTCGGGGGATGCGGGGACGACGACGCGCCGATCGAGACGATCTCGACCGAGGCGGAGCCGGCCGAGTCCGTCAGCGGCGTCTCCCAGGAGGACTTCGTCGCGAGCGCCGACGCCGCCTGCGCCGAGGCCAACGCCGCCCTCGGCGCCCTGGGCACCGAGTCGGACTCCCTTGCGGTCGACCAGCGCCTCGGGATCACCGAGGAGGTGCTGAGCGCGATGCAGAGCCTCGGCGACCCCGAGGACCCGAACGGCGACCTGAAGGACTATCTCGCGGCGCTGGAGGAGCAGGTCTCGATCCTCGAGGACCAGCAGACCGCCGCCACCTCCGGCGACACGGCGACCGTCGATTCGCTCGAGACCGAGCTCGACGCGGCCGAGGCCGAGGCGCAGAGCGCCGCCGAGGCCTACGGATTCGAGGAGTGCGGTCAGCCCCCGTCGGCATCGTCGGCGACGCCGAGCGGCGGCACCACGCCGGGCACGACCGACCCCGCCACGCCGACGACCGCGACCACGCCCACCACCCCGGCGCCGGTCCCGGTCGAGCCCGTCCCGGTGCCCGAGCCGGTCGCGCCGACCGGCGGCGCGGGAGCAGGCGAGGTCCCGGCCCCCGAGCCCGCCCCGGAAGACGGTGGCGGAGGAAGCTCAGGCGGCTTCAGCCCGTAGGTCGCTGTCGCCCGGCCTGGGACTGAGGTCGGGCGTTGGTTTGGGCTGGTGAGGGGAGGGGATGGCGAGCCGCAGACGGCTGGCGCCACCTGCCGCTGAGGAAGAACGCATCAATTTGGGCGCTATAGGCCGAAATTGATGCGGTTTCGCCCTCGACCCCCTCTCAAATTCCCCGGCGGCGCCTCGCTCGGCCCACCAGTCACGGAGGGGTCGCAGGGGTGGGGGTGCCGCCGACGCTCAGGCCGGCGGGCATGAGGATTCACTCGGGAGGCCACCCGCGGTCGCCGTGCCCGCCGGACGGAGGCGGTGCCCCCGCCCCTGCGGCCCCGCGTCTACGACGGCGACCGATCAGGCGGCCAAATCTCCGGCCCAGGTCCCGTACAGGCGCGCGTAGGCGCCGCCCGCCTCCAGCAGTTCGTCGTGCGTGCCGCTCTCGACGATCCCGCCGTTCTCCAGCACCACGATCCTCGCGGCGTTCCTGATCGTCGATAGGCGGTGGGCGATGACGATCGCGGTGCGGCCGTGGAGGAGCCGCTCGAGGCCGCGCTCGATCTGGTTCTCGGTGCGGACGTCGACGTTGGAGGTGGCCTCGTCGAGGATCAGGATGCGCGGCTCGGCGAGCAGGGCGCGGGCGAAGGCGACCATCTGCCGCTGCCCGGCGGAGAGGTGGGAGCCGCGCTCGCCGACCTCGGTGTCGATGCCCTCGGGGAGCCCGGCGAGCATGGCGTCGCCGCCGACCACGCGGAGGGACTCGAGGATGTCCTCGCGGCTCGCCTCGGGGCGGCCGAAGGCGACGTTCTCGGCGATCGTGCCGCTGAACAGGAAGCCCTCCTGGGGAACGATCCCGAGGTGGCTGCGCAGGGCCTTCGCGTCGAGCTTGCGGACGTCGACGTCGTCGATGGTGATGCGCCCCTTCTGGGGGTCGTAGAAGCGCGCGATCAGCTTCGCGAGGGTCGACTTGCCGGCGCCCGTCTCGCCGACCAGGGCGACGGTCTGCCCGGGCAGGATCTCGAGGTCGACCGCCCGCATCGCCCAGCCGTCCTCGTCGGAGTCGGCTTTCGGGCCGTCGCCGTTGCTCTCGCCGTGGGCGAGGGCGAGGCGCTTGTCCTCGCCGTAGGAGAACCAGACGTCCTCGAGCGTGATCTTGCCGCGGATCTCGCCGGGGTCGATCGCGTCGGCCCGGTCGACGGTGTCGGGCTCGGTGTCGAGCAGGTCGAAGATCTTGTCGAGGGCGGCCATGCCCTGCTGGTAGGTCGTGTAGAGCTGGCTGATCTGCTGGATCGGGTCGAAGAAGGTCTGCAGGTAGCCGACGAACGCGATCAGCACGCCGATCTCGACGATCGAGCCGTCGAGGTACTGGTAGCCGCCGTAGATCAGGATCGCCGCGGTGCCGATCGCCGAGAGCAGCTCGACGGCCGGGAAGTAGGAGGCGTTGAGGTAGACGGTGCGCATGTTCACCGCGCGGTTCTCCTCGTTCAGCCGGGACATCTCGGCGATGTGGCGCGGCTCCTGCCCGAAGCTGCGAACGACCCGGACGCCGCTCAGCGTCTCCTGGAGGTAGGCGGTGATGTTGGCGATCTTCTCCCGGGTCAGCCGGTAGGCGCTCGCCGAGGCGATCCGGAAGACGATGCTGCCGAGCGCCAGCAGCGGGAACGTGAGGAAGGTGACCAGCGCCAGGCTGGCATCGATCGCCAGCAGGATCGCGATCACCCCGAGCAGGGTGAGCGTGCTCGAGACGAGGGTCACCACGCCGTCGGTGACCAGAGTGTCCAGCGCCTGCACGTCGTTGGTCATGCGCGAGATCAGCACCCCCGGTCGGTTGCGCGTGTAGAAGCCGATCGACATCCCCTGCAGGTGCGAGTAGATCCGCTCCCGCAGCGACTGCAGCGCGCGCTGGCCGACCCAGCCGATGAGGTACGTCTGCACGTAGGTGGCGGCCCAGTAGAGGACGGCGGAGCCGACGAAGAGGAGCGCGATGATGGTCAGCGCGTGGAGGTCGCCATCGCCGCCCGGCCCGCCGTTGATCCCGTCGTCGACCGCCTTGCCCGCCAGGTACGGGGGCGCCAGGGCGGCGGCCGTCGCAAGCACGAGGGCGACCATCATGATCCCGACCTGGAGCCGGTAGGGACGCAGCAGGCCGAAGAGCCAGCGAACCTTGCGGCCGCGGCCGTCCTCGCCGCGAAGCGTCCGCCACAGCGACTTGACCAGGAGCCAGGCGTTCCCGAGCCCGGGCGGGCGCACGCCCTCGGAGCGATCCGGCTGCGTCGGCGCGCCGTTGTCCCGCGAGCCGCTCACAGGCGCGCGACCTCCTCGCGCTCCTCGAGATCGCGTTGCAGGAAGGCACGGTCGGCCAGCCCGAAGTCCGCGATCTCGCGGTAGAGCGGGCAGCGATCGAGCAGCTCGTCGTGGGTGCCGTGATCGACGACGCGGCCCTCGTCGAGGACCACGACCTCGTCGGCGAGCGAGATCGTCGAGAGGCGGTGGGCGACGATGAAGGTGGTCCGCCCGCTCAGGGCCTCGCCGAGGCCGCGGCGGATCTCCGCCTCGGTGCGGGCGTCGACCGAGGACGTGGCGTCGTCGAGGATCAGGATGCGCGGGTCGGCGAGCAGGGCGCGAGCGATCGCGATCCGCTGCCGCTGCCCGCCGGAGAGCGTCAGTCCCCGCTCACCGACGAGCGTGTCGTAGCCCTCGGGGAGGCGCTCGATGAACCCGCTCGCCTGGGCACGCTGAGCCGCCTTCTCGATCTCCTCGCGGGTCGCGTCCGGCTTGGCGTAGGAGATGTTCTCGGCGACGCTCGCGCTGAACAGGAAGCTGTCGTCGGCGACGAACGCGATCTGCGAGCGCAGCGAGCCGAGGTCGACGTCGCGCAGGTCGGCGCCGTCGATGGACACGCTCCCGCTCGTGGGGTCGTAGAGGCGGGCGAGCAGCGCCACCAGGCTGGTCTTGCCCGAGCCGGTCGGCCCGACGAGGGCCACGACCCGGCCGGCCTGGATCTCGAGGTCGACGTCGTGGAGCGCCTCCTCGTCGTCCCCGTAGGCGAGGCCGACGCCCTCGAGGCGGACGTGACCGCGGCCCGGCGGCAGCGGCGGAGCGCCGGGCGGGGACACGATCGCGGGCTCGCGGTCGAGGACCTCGAACAGCCGGTTGCCGGATGCGATCGCCCGCTGGGACATGCCGAGCGCGGTGCCGAGCATCCGCATCGGCCCGATCAGCATCACGAGGTAGATGTAGAAGGCGGCGAAGTCGCCGGTCGACAGCGTTCCGTTGATCACCTGACGCCCGCCGACGTAGAGCACCACGGCCAGGCCGAGGTTCGGCAGGAAGGCGATCAGCGGGTTGTAGAAGGCGCGAAGCCTGGTCGAGTAGACGTTCTGGTCGAAGACCCGCGAGACGGCGCGCCGGAAGCGGTCGAGCATGTGGTCCTCGCGCGCGAACGCCTTGACGACGCGGACTCCCGAGACGGCCTCCTCCGCCTCGACGGTGAGCTCGGCGATCCGCTGCTGGACCTCCTGCAGCGCGGGCCGCGAGAACCGGTTGTAGCGCATGGCCGTGAGGACGACGATCGGCACCGGGATCAGCGCGAGGAGGGCCAGCCCGGGCTGCAGCCAGATCATCACCGCGCTCGCCAGCACGAGGGTGAGCGCGCTCTGGGTGATGAAGATGAGCCCGTAGCCGAGGAAGAACCGGATCGACTGCAGGTCGACCGTGGCCCGAGACATCAACTGGCCGGTCTGCTGACTGTCGAAGAAGCCCAGCTCGAGGGTCTGGAGGTGCTCGTAGACGCGGGAGCGCAGGTCGTACTCGACGGCGAGCGAGACCTTGCCGGCGATGATCCGCCGCGACGAGGTGAGCGCGAGTCGAAGCAGCCCGGCGCCGACGATCGCCATGGACAGCGGCAGCACCGCGTCGCGGTCGCCGGTGCGGATCGCGTCGATCACCGCGCCGATGAGCCACGGGATCAGCACCGTCGCGCCCATCGCCAGCGAGGCGAGGACGATCGAGGCGATGTTGCCGCGCAGGTAGGGGCGGAGGAACTGGAGCAGGCGGCGGAAGGTCGTCAAGAGAGGCACCCACTATACAAAATGAAGTAATAGACAACTCCGGGGAAATGCTCCGCTTCGCGTCCGCTTCCCCCGGGAGGGGGCCACACCGTGGCGGGAAGCATGGGGCTTGTTGGGCATAGACCTAGACTTTTCGGCGTGAACGCGAACTCGCGCCGGCCTCTGCGACAGCTGCCGGCACCAGCGGGTGGTCCGCAACACCCGCGGGTCTGTCTTCTCCCTCTGCGAGCGCTCCCGCACCCAGCCGGAGTACCCCAAGTACCCGCCGGTGCCCGTGCGTTCCTGCGCGGGGTTCGAGCCCCGCCGGGACTAGCTAGACCTCCGGGACCTCGGCGACGCTCGAGGAGCGGAGCGCCCCGGCGCTCGCGATGACCACCAGCGCCACCGCGAGGGCCTCCCGGCCGGCGAGCGCCTGATCGAGCGCGAGGGCGCCGACCAGGGCCGCGGCGGCCGGCTCGAGGCTGAGCAGGACCCCGAACGTGCCCGGCGAGAGCCTGCGCAGGGCCTGCAGCTCCACCGTGTAGGGCACGACCGAGCTCAGCAGCGCGACGCCGAGCCCGACGGCGGCGAGCTCCGGGTCGAGGAGCTCGGCGCCACCGTCGGCGATGCCGATCGGGACGAGCATCAGCGCCGCGACCGCCATCGCCAGCGACAGGCCGCCGAGTCCCGTCGGGCCGCGGCCGACCCGCGCCGAGACGAAGATGTAGACGCCCCAGAAGAACGCCGCCGACAGGGCGAAAGCGACGCCGACCGGGTCGAGCCCGTCGCCGATGTCGGGGGCGAAGAGCAGGATCCCGGCCGCGGCGAGCGCCGCCCAGAGGAGGTCGAGGCGGCTGCGCGAGCCGATCAGCGCCACGACGAGCGGCCCGATGAACTCGAAGGTGACCGCGATCCCCAGCGGCAGCCGGTCGAGTGCCTCGTAGAAGCTCAGGTTCATCCCCGCGAGCACCAGGCCGAAGAGCAGGATGTCGCGGCCCGTCGACCCGTCCAGGGCGCTCCGCGCGGGACGCCAGATCGCCATCAGGACGACCGCGGCGAACAGGCTCCGCAGGAAGACCGCTCCGCCGGGGCCGAGCTCCTCGAACAGCGTTGTCGCCAGGGCGGAGCCGAGCTGGACCGCCCCTATCCCCGCAAGGACCAGCAGGACGGCGGTCCGCTGATCAGGCCACGCGTCGTCGGGGAGATGGGGGGTGGGTGCCGCCATCGGGCCATCTTCGGGGAAGCGGGCGCCGGGCCCCCTCCTCGAGTCGGCACAATCCCGCGATGCTCGGGCGGGCCGACCGGCCAGACTCCTTCCTGATCCTGCACGGGATCGCCTATGACGGCGACCCGGGCCACTGGCACAGCCGACTCGCCCGGCGGCTGCGCGAGCTCGGGGCCGAGGTGGTCTATCCCTCGCTACCGGACCCGGAGGCCCCGAGCCTCAGCGCCTGGCGGTCGGTGCTGCGCGAATCGCTCGCTTCGATGGACGGCGAGCGCGGGCGCGTCGTGATCTGCCACTCGCTGGGCTGCCTGCTCTGGCTGCACCACGTGCCGGACCTGGACCGCCCCGTCGACCGGCTCCTGCTGGTCTCGCCGCCCGAGGACGGGCAGATCCCCGCTCCTGGGGCCGAGTTCGCGATCGGGGCGCCGGACGTGGCGGCCCTGCGAGCGAGCTCGATCTCGCCGCCGCGGCTGGTTCGGGGCGAGGCCGACCCCTACAGCCCGAGCGGCGTGCCGGAGTGGGCGCGGGAGGCCGGGTGCGAGATCGACGAGCTCCCGGGCACCGAGCACATCAACCCCGACGACGGGCACGGGCCCTGGCCCTCCTGCGAGCGGTGGTGCCTCGACCCGGCGACGCGTCTGGCCCCCTGACCGGAGTCTCAGCCTGCCCCGTTAGTCCCTGGGGAACGCGGGTATCGGAGACGGATCAGGGGGCGCGGGACGCCTCGGAGGCGCGAGAAGGGAACCGGCATGGAATCTTCGAATTCGACGACCGGAGGCGGTAGCCGGTGACGCCGGACCAGGTGGGACTCGACGCCGACGACGACCCGAAGGACGAGGTCGAGCCGACCCGCGCCGACTACGCGCCGGAGGGCGCCGACCCGCGCACCGGGCTGTGGCCGACGCTGAAGCGCGCCGGGACGGAGTTCCAGGAGGACAACATGACCGACTGGGCGGCAGCGCTCACCTACTACGGGCTGCTCTCGCTCTTCCCCGCGCTGATCGCGCTGGTCTCGATCCTCGGCCTGGTCGCCGATCCGAAGGAGACGACGCAGGCGCTGACCGACATCGTCACCGACATCGGCCCGAGCACCGGGGCGGATACGTTCGCCGGGCCGATCCAGTCGATCACCTCGAACCAGTCCGCGGCGGGGGTCCTGCTGTTCGTCGGCATCGCCACCGCACTCTGGTCGGCGTCCGGCTACGTCGGGGCGTTCATCCGCGCCTCCAACATCATCTGGGAGACCCCGGAGGGTCGCGGTTTCTTCAAGCTGCGCCCGCTGCAGCTCCTCGTCACCCTGGCCATGATCCTGCTGCTCGCCGTGGTCGCCATCGCGCTGGTCATGACCGGACCGGTGGTCGAAGCCGTCGGCGATGCGATCGGCGTCGGCGAAACCGCGACGACGGTCTGGGACATCGCCAAGTGGCCGGCTCTCCTGGCGATCCTGATCCTGATGATCGGCGTCCTCTACTACGCGGCGCCGAACGTGAAGCTCCCGGGATTCCGCTGGATCACCGTCGGCAGCGCGGTCGCGTTGGTCGTCTGGATCCTCGTCTCCGCCGCGTTCGCGTTCTACGTCGCCAACTTCGGCTCCTACGACAAGACCTACGGGACCCTCGGTGGGCTCATCTCGCTGCTCGTCTGGTTCTGGATCAGCAACCTGGCGCTGCTGTTCGGGATGCAGCTCAACGCCGAGCGGGAGCGCAGCCGCGAGCTCGATGCCGGCGTGCCGAGGGCGGACCGCGAGATCCAGCTCGAGCCGCGCGAGGAGCCGGACGACAAGAAGACGACCTAGGCCCGACCCGGGTCGCCGCTGAGAACTCTTCTCTATCGTCCTGAGCGGAGAGCAGCCGGCGAGCCGCCGGCCGCGGTTTTCGTTCGGGGGAACGAGGAGAGACCGATGAAGCGTTGCGTTCTGGCCCTTGCCGTGATCGGTTCGACGCTGGCCGGCCCCATAGCCGCCGCGAGCGCCAAGGACTACGCGGCCACCGCGCTGAACATCTTCCCCTCGGGTCAGTACGGATCGATCCCACCGCCGCCGGACGCCGACCGCCAGGCGGAGATGTACGACGGGCTGACGCCGCTCTTCGACAACGTCAAGCAAGAGCGACCTGTCCCAGTACTTCAAGAGCGAGGCGCTGGGCAGCCTCGGGACCGACGGGCCGGGGACGCCCGAGGTGATCCCCGGTCATCCCGAGATCAAGATCACCCGGGACGAGTTCAACGTCCCGCACGTCGTCTCCAGTACCCACGACGGCGGGGTATTCGCAGCGGGATGGCTCATCGCCGAGGACCGCGCGCTGCTGCTGGCCCAGGCGCGCTTCAACGCCCGGGTGGCGGCGATCGACGTCCCCGGCGTCAAGGCGATCGACCTGATCAAGGATCTCGACAACTTCGTTCCCAGCGAGCAGACCGAGGCGACGATCGCCAAGCAGACCGCCGTGCTGAAGGGCGCCGGCAAGGGCGGCAAGGCCGTCCTGCACGACATCGACGTCTACATCGCCGGGATCAACGCGTACCTCGACTTCTCGAACTCCCCGCAGCCCCCTTGGACGCGCAACGACATCTACGCGGTCAACGCGCTCAAGGCGCAGTTCCTCGGGCAGGGCGGCGGCGACGAGGGACGCCGCACCCAGTTCCTCGCCTCCCTGCAGAAGGAGCACGGGAAGCGAAAGGGCTTGTCGATCTTCAACGACCTGCGCCAGTTCCGCACGAAGGGCACTCCGGCGACCCTCGACCGGAAGTTCCACTACGGCGACATCCCCGACGACCCGAAGGGCAACGTGATCATCGACCCGGGCAGCTACGAGCCCGTGTCGACGGGAGCGCAGGTGAAGAGCACCTCGCCGGCCGAGGAGCCGACGCAGGCATCCAACACCCTGATGGTGACCGGCGACCGCTCGACGACCGGCGACCCGCTGATGGTCGGCGGGCCGCAGATCGAGTACTTCTATCCCGGCCTCGTCTACGAGATGGACATGCAGGCTCCCGGGCTGGTCTGGCGCGGCGCCACCTCGGCGCCGTTCCCCGGCTACATGCTGATCGGACGCGGTGAGGACTTCGCGAACACCCTCACCTCGGCGAGCGGTGACATCGTCGATCAGTACGCGGAGACGCTCTGCGGCGACAGCGACACGAGGTACAGGTACGAGGGCAAGTGCCGCGAGATGGGGACGTTCGACGCCGGCACGCTCAACGGCGACCCGGTGAGCTTCAGGACAACGGTGCACGGGCCGGTCGTCGCCTATGCGACCGTAGACGGGAAGAAGGTGGCGATCTCCTCGAAGCGCTCCTCGATCGGCCGCGAGACGCTCGACCTGCTCTTCAATCGCAAGCTCTCGAACGGGTCGATCCGGAACCCGAAGGACTTCTACCGGGCGGCGAACAAGAGCCCGCAGACCTTCAACTCCTTCTTCATCGACGACAAGCACATCGCGGCGTTCACGACGGGACGGCTGCCCGTGCGGCCGAGGTCCGTCGATCCGGGGCTCCTGACGAACGGCAACGGCAAGTACGAGTGGCGCGGTTTCATCGGCCGCGACGCGCATCCCCACGACGCCGACCCCAGGGACGGCACGATCGTGAACTGGAATCAGATCATGGCGCCGGGCTTCGCCTCGGCCGACAACGAGTGGGGACGAAGTGGCTCGGTGGGACGCGTTGACCTGCTCCGGAAGAACATGAGACGCCTCAGCCAGACCGGGAAGTTCTCGCTGAAGACCCTCGTGGCGGCGATGAACGCGGCGGGCACGCAGGACATCCGCGCGATCGACACCGTCCCGCTCCTGGCCAAGCTGCTCAAGGGCTCGAAGGCGCCGAGCGCCAGGGCGAAGGAGATGCTGAAGGTCCTGGTCGACTGGAACGCGGACGGCGGAAGCCGCCTGGACCGCGACGGCGACGGGTTCGCCGATCACCCCGGGGTCGCCGTCATGGACGGCTCGTGGAGCAGGATCGCGGACGCGTTCATGCGCCCGCGCATCGGGTCGCAGAAGCTCCTCGACGAGCTCGACGCTCTCTTTCCCCGCTTCGATCAACCGCCGGAGAAGAACCAGTACTCGGGCTGGTACCAGTACTTCGACCGCGACATCAAGCGGCTCCTGGGGATCGATCAGCCCGATCCCTTCAACAACGCCTATTGCGGCAAGGGCAAGCTGAAGGCCTGCCAGAGGTCGATCTGGAAGGCGCTCGAGCAGTCCGGGGAGGAGATCGCCGCCGCCCAGGGCAGCGGTGACCCCCAGGGCTGGCGCGAGGAGGCCGACGTCCTGCAGTTCAAGCCGCTCAACCTGAAGACGATCAGGTACACGAACCGCCCGAGCGGGCTCCAGCAGGTGATCTCGTTCGACGGGCACCGGCCCCGCAAGTAGCCGCGGTTCGACGGGGCGGCCGGTCGGGGCACCGTGCGGCCTCCGGTCGCCGCCGGCGCGGCTCCTTGAGTTCGGCTGCACCGCCCCCCGACCGGCCGCCTCAGACCGTCGATGGTGGGCGACCGGGTGCTGGGGTGAGGGGCGGCGGGCCCGCCGACTTGAATAGGTTGGAGGATATGAGAGCCATTCAGATTGTTGAGACCTCGGGGCCTGATTCGGCTCTTCGGGAAGTGGATCTGCCGGAGCCGGAGGGGTCGCACATGCTCACTCCGGGGCGGGGGGTCGTCGTCGACGTCCATGTCGCCGGGGTCTCCTTTCCCGAGCTCCTCCAGACGCGGGGCGAGTACCAGCTCAAGCCGCCGG
The DNA here is from genome assembly GCA_963839535.1 of uncultured Solirubrobacterales bacterium. Taxonomy (GTDB): domain Bacteria; phylum Actinomycetota; class Thermoleophilia; order Solirubrobacterales; family 70-9; genus RHKX01. The sequence continues at coordinate 200,031 of CAWIVF010000009.1, read as the reverse complement.
TTCCGTTCGTGCCGGGCAGCGAGGTCGGCGGAATCGTCCGCAGCGCTCCCGAGGGGGCCGCGGTCAAGGCCGGCGACCGGGTTGCCGCCTTCCCGATGCTCGGCGCCTGGGCGGAGGTCGCGGTCTCCCCGGAGTTCCTCACCTTCGCGCTGCCCGACGAGCTCGACTTCGCGCAGGGGGCCGCGCTGATCCTCAACTACCACACTGCCTGGTTCTCGCTGGTCACCCGCGGCCGGCTGAAGGAGGGGGAGACCGTCCTCGTCCACGGCGCCGCGGGCGGCGTCGGCAGCGCCGCGATCCAGGTCTGCAAGGGCCTCGGCGCGCGCACGATCGGCGTGGTCTCCACCGACGAGAAGGAGGAGGTCGCGCGGCGCGCGGGGGCCGACGAGGTCGTCCGCTCCGACGGCGACTGGAAGGACGAGGCCAAGGAGCTCTCCGGCGGCGGCGTCGATCTCGTCATCGACCCCGTCGGCGGTGACCGGTTCACCGATTCGCTCCGCTCGCTCGCGGAGGGCGGCCGCGTGGTCGTCGTCGGCTTCACCGCCGGCTCGATCCCTGAGGTGAAGGTCAACCGGCTCCTGCTCAACAACACCGAGGTGATCGGCGCGGGGTGGGGCGCCTACGTCATGGGCAAGCCCGACCTGAACCTCGAGATCGGCGCCGAGATCGACAAGCTCGTCGCCTCCGGCCACGTCGACCCGATCGTCGGCGCGCGCTTCCCGCTCGAGCGGGCCGCCGACGCGCTGAACCTTCTCGACGGCCGCGGCGCCACCGGCAAGATCGTCCTCGACGTCGCCGGGGAGGCCTGATGGCGGACGACGGGTACGTCGCGCTGATCACGGGCGCGTCGAGCGGCATCGGTGAGGCCACGGCGCGCCGCCTGGCCCGGGAGGAGGGAACTCGGCTGATCCTCGTGGCCCGCCGCGAGGACAGGCTGCGCGAGCTCGCCGGGTCCCTGTCCGTCCCGGTCACCTGGCTGGCCGCGGACGTGACCGAGGCCGACGCTCCCGACCGCGTGCTCGCTCACGTCGGCGAGCACCACGACCGCCTCGACCTGCTCGTCAACAACGCGGGCGCCGCCTGGCGGGGCGAGTTCGGCGACGTCGGCCACGAGAACGTGAAGCGCACGATGGAGCTCAACTTCGACGCGGTCGTCAGGCTCACCGAGGCGCTGCTGCCGCTGCTGCGCGCCTCGGCTCCCAGCTCGATCGTCAACGTCTCGAGCACCGCCGGGCGAATCTCCCGCGCGGGCTCCGGGGCGTACTCGGCCAGCAAGTTCGCGCTCGCGGGCTGGACCGACTCCCTGCACCTCGAGGAGCGCCGTCACGGCGTCCACGTCGGCAACGTGCTTCCCGGCTTCATCGCGACGGAGGGATTCCCGGCCGAGGAGCTGCGGGCCAAGGCCGCCACCCGCTGGCTCGTCTCGACGCCGGAGAAGGCCGCCGAGGCCATCTTCGAGGCGGGGCCCGGCGGCAAGGCCGAGCGTTACGTCCCCCGGCCCTACGGGCTGATCCCGGTGCTGCGCTTCCTCGCGCCCGGGCTCGTGCGCCGGGCTCTCTCCGGTGGAGCGGCGGGGATGATGACGACGAAGACCGGGGCCGACGCCGCCGAGTCCGGGTAGCTCCACGTGCGCCGCCTCGGACCGCTCGTCGCCGCGCTCGCCTGCATTGCCCTTGCGCTTCCCGCCGCATCTGCCGCGGCGAGGCCCGCCCCTGAGTCCACGGCGGCCCGCCCGGACGGATTCCACGGCAAGGTGGAGCAGCTCAGCCCGGAGCTGCGCCGGCGGATGACCGGGGTCTCCTGGCACGAGGGATGCCCCGTCGGCCTCGGCCGGCTGCGGCTGGTGCGGGTCACCTACCTCGACTTCCACGGTCGTCCCCGCGGCGGCCGGCTCGTCATCCACGAGCGCTACGCGCGTGGCATGGTCGACGTCTTCGCCCGTCTCTTCGCCAAGCGCTTCCGGATCCGCCGGATGGAGCTGATCGACCGCTACGGCGGCGACGACCATCGCTCGATGGGCCACGACAACACCTCGGCCTTCAACTGCCGCTTCGTCAACGGGACGAACAGGTGGTCCCGGCACGCCTACGGCAAGGCGATCGACATCAACCCGCGCGAGAACCCCTACGTCTCGGGGTCCTACGTGTCCCCGCCCGAGGGTCGTCCCTACGCGGACCGCAGCGACCACCGCAAGGGCATGATCCACCGCCACGGGCCCGTGGTCGGCGCGATGGATCGCCTGATCGGCTGGGAGTGGGGCGGGCTCTGGCCGGGGCCGACCGACTACCAGCACTTCTCCTCGGACGGCAACTGACCGAGGGCCGCCGGGCTGCGCCGGTCGCGCGGCGGCCGCAGTAGGCTCGGCCGCGAGATGTCCTGGTCAGGGTCCAGAGCGGGAACGCGGGCGGCGTCGCTCCTGGCCGTTCTGGCCGCGTTCCTCGTCGCCCTCCCCGCCGCCGCCGACGCCAAGGGCTCGCGTGGCGGTCCCTTCCGGCCCGCTCGTCAACGAGGGCAGGTGGATGACGGACGCCCACGGGAAGGTCGTGATCCTGCACGGGCTCAACATGGTCTACAAGCGGCCGCCCTACCACCCGGGGGCGGTCGGCTTCGGCGCCGATGACGCCCGCTTCCTGGCCCGCCACGGCTTCAACACCGTTCGCCTCGGCCTGATCTACGCCGCGGTGGAGCCGCAGCCGGGCCAGTACGACGGGGCCTACGTGCAGCGCCTCCGCAAGCTCGAGCGAACCCTCTACCGGCGCGGGATCTACTCGATGATCGACTTCCACCAGGACCTCTACAACGAGCGCTTCGAGGGGGAGGGCTGGCCGGCGTGGGCGACCCTGGACGACGGCGTGCCCGCGCAGCCCCTGACGGGCTTCCCGACCTCCTACGTGACCAGCCCCGGGCTCAACCGGGCCTTCGACAACTTCTGGGCGAACGCCGCCGGGCCGGGCGGCGTCGGCCTGCAGGAGCGCTACGCGGCGGCGTGGGCGCGCGTCGCCCGCGCCTTCCGCTCCGACGACGGGGTGATGGGCTACGACGTGATGAACGAGCCGTGGCCGGGGAGCGACTTCGCGACCTGCGCGAACACCGAGGGATGCCCGGAGTTCGACCGCGGGCCGCTCGCGGCGATGCACAAGAAGGTGATCAGGGGCATCCGCGCCCACGACCGGACGCACATCATCTTCAACGAGCCGCACGTGCTCTTCAACTTCGGCGCCGACACCAGCCTGCCCGACCTCGGGCCGAATCAGGGCTTCAGCTTCCACGACTACTGCCTCACCGGCCTGGTCGCCGGCGGGCCGAGCAGCTGCGATGCGCTCGACGCCCTCGTGTTCGACAACGCGGATGCGCAGGCTGAGCGCACGGGCGACTCGCTGATGCTCTCCGAGTTCGGGGCCACCGAGGATGTGGCGACGCTCGAGCGGATCGCGGGCCTTGCCGACGAGCACATGGTCTCCTGGCAGGAGTGGCACTACTGCGGCTGTGACGACCCGACCACGCAGGGGCCCGGGGACGTCCAGGCGATCGTCAAGGACCCCGCGCGCCCGCCCACCGGTCGACAACGTGTTCCGCGACAAGCTCGCAGGCGCTCGCCCGGCCCTATCCCCAGGTCGTCGCGGGTACACCCCGCAGCTACGGCTTCAACCCCGAGACCCGCCGTTTCCGCCTCACCTACACCCGAGCGCGGATCAGCGGGCGGGGGAGCTTCCGCCGGGGCAGGACGCTGATCTTCGCCCCCCGGATCCAGTATCCGGACGGCTACCGCGTTCGCGTGCAGGGCGGCTCGGTGGCGCGCCGCAGCGGCCCCAGGGTGACGGTCCGCGCCGATCGCGGGGCGAATTCCGTCAACGTGGTCCTCTCGCCCCGTTGAGCGCCGAGCACCGCTACGAGCTCCGGGTCGAATGGACCGGCGACGAGGGAGCCGGGACCGCCTCCTACGCCGGCTACCGGCGCGACCACACGATCTCCGCCGCCGGCAAGCCCGATCTCCTCGGCTCCTCCGAGGCCGGCTTCCGCGGCGACGCGAGCCGCTACAACCCCGAGGAGCTCCTCGTCGCCTCGCTGAGCGCGTGTCACCTGCTCTGGTACCTGCACTCCTGCGCGACCGCGCGGGTGGTCGTGGTCGGCTACGAGGACGACCCGGTCGGCACGATGGTCGAGGAGCCCGGCGGGAGCGGCCGCTTCACCGACGTGCTGCTGCGCCCGCGCGTCGTGGTCGCCGAGCCGGGGATGGTCGAGCGGGCCCGGAGCCTCCACGACGCCGCCCATCGCAACTGCTTCATCGCCCGTTCGGTCAACTTCCCCGTCCGCCACGAGCCCGAGGTCTCCGCAGACTCCTGATTCCGGTCCCCGCGCCCCGGAAAACGCTGGACCAACCGGTAGGTTGAATCGGTGGCAAACGCAAGGGGTGAGGGTCCATTCGGGCGACTGCGGGCGGCGATCGCCGCAGCCGCCGGTCCGCCGACCGGCCCGCCGCCCTCCGTCCCCGACGGCGACGAGCAGCTCGCGGCTCGCCGTGAGCAGACCCGCCTCAACTGGTTGCTCGCCGCGGTCCTGTTCGCCGGCGGGGGAATCGGGGCCGTGCTCCCCGACGCCCTCCACGAGCCCGCGCATCCGCCGACGGTCTACCTGCTCCCGCTGCTGGCGTTCCTGTCCGGCGTCGTCTGCTGGCTGCTCGCCGGACGCGCGCCGCGGCGGTGGCTCCACATCATCGCCGTCGTCGCGACGCTCGAGATCGCACTCACGGTCGCCCTCGCCGACCTCAGCTTCGCCACCTACTACACGTTCATCGCGATCTTCGTGGCCTACGTGTTCCGCGACCGCCGCTGGATCGCCGCCCATATCGGCTTCGCCGCGCTGCTCACCTTCGCCCCCCTGATCTACAGCGATGAGAGCGCCCGCGAGATCCTGATCGACAGCCTGATCCTCGTGCCGACGCTGATCCTCGCCGGGGTCTCCGTCGCGTTCCTGCGCGAGCGCCTGGAGTCGAGCGAGGAGCGCTACCGCGACCTCTCCGAGCGGGACCCGCTCACCGGCGTCGGCAACTACCGGATGCTCACCGTGAGGGTCCCGCAGGAGCTCCGGCGTCACCGTCGCTACGGGCACAGCCTCGCGCTCTTCGTGATCGACCTCGACGACTTCAAGCGGATCAACGACAGCTACGGGCATCAGCGGGGGGACGCGGTGCTTCAGGACGTCGGCCTGGCGCTGATGGCGGGGGTGCGCGATCACGACGTGGTCGTCCGCCAGGGCGGGGACGAGTTCGCGATCGTCGCCCCGGAGACCGACCGGGTCGCCGCCGATCAGCTCGGCGACCGCCTCGCGGCGGCGGTCGGCCGCATCTCGGCCGACGGCAACCCGGTCGGCTGCTCGATGGGCGTGGCCCGCTTCCCCGAGGACGCCGACACGCTCGAGGGGCTCCTGGCCGTCGCCGACGCCCGGCTGCGCAGCGCGAAGGGGGACAAGCCCTCCCGCTACGCCCGCCCCGAGCGAGGCGCCTCTGCCGGCAGCGAACGAGGAGGACGCGAGGGCCTGAGGCCCAGGCCGCGCTACCAGGCGCCGCCGCCCCCGCCGCCGGAGAACCCGCCGCCGCCTCCGCCGCCACCCCCGCCTCCGCCGCCGGAGCTCGAGGACTCGGGCGCGACCTGGCTTGCGAAGCCGGAGGAGAACCCGCCGAAGCCGTGGCCGAAGTCTCCTCCCGAGCCGACCGCGTAATAGCCCCAGCCACCGCTGCTCGCCGCCTCCTCGCCGACCGGCGCCGGGATGCGGCCCGACTTCGCGATCCGCTCGGCGGTGCCGAAGGCGACGGCGTAGACGAGGATCCGGCGCCAGAGCTTCAGGGTCGACGGCGGATCGTCCTTCGAGACGTGGGAAGTCGCGGGTCCAGCGCTCGAACGCCTGCCATTGGGCACTGCGCTCGCGCGGTCCCACCCGGAGCCGCCGGAACCACGTTCCGGGCAGCGCGAACATCAGGAGCAGGGTCGTCGCCCCCGCGACGATCGGCTCGATCGCCTCGCCGGTGCGCTGCAGGTCCACGAGGGCGACGATCGCGATCGCGACCAGGAACACGATCGCGGTCACGATGCGCCAGGGGCGCAGATCGCGGTCCCATGACAGGTGTGCTTCGTCGGCCAGGTCGAGCTTCTCGTTCATGTTCTCCCAGCGTGACCTCCAGGAGGACGAGTGCTCGGGGATCCGGTCGCTCATCTTGCCGAGCGCCACCCAGGACCCCTTCGGGAGCAGCAGCTTGTCGAAGAAGTCGAGCACCGCGATCTCGTACTTCTCGAGCGCGCCGCCGCGCTCGGGCCGGTCGTCGGCGAGCTTCAGCTCCAGGTCGAGCTCCTTCGCCCCCGGCTCGGCGCGGGAGTCGTAGAAGCCGCGGTCGACCAGGTCGAGCAGCGTCGCGAGGACGAGACGGTCGTCGTAGGCGCCCTCCCTGGCGAGCGCGAAGCCGAGGGCGGGGGGTAGGTCCTCCGGCGGCTCGGGCACGTACTCCGGGGCCTCCGTCCGCCGCTCGCGGGCCAGGAGGATCAGCAGCGCGGTGATCAGCAGCGCGATCGCGCCGAGGCCGATCGAGATCGCCAGCTCGTGGGCGACGACGACCTTGCCCAGCCGGTCCAGGATCGGCTCCTTCTCGGCGAGCTTGGCCTCCTCGGCTTCGATCTCGGCAAGCCCCGCACCGCCCTCCACGTTGGCCCCGGCGGTCGAGTTGACCGCCGTGCGCGGGAAGACGGCACGCAGGCCGACCGCCTCGATGGGGCGGGACGTCGTCGACCGAGATCGCAGCCTCGTCTCCCACGGTCGGCTCGTCGCCGAGCGAGGCCGGTCGCAGCCAGGCCTCCTGCGGGGCGACGCCGCTCTGCGCGGAGATCGAGGCGTCCAGGTCGTCGAGGCGGAAGTCCCACTGGTCCCCCCAGACGTTCCAGCCCACGTCGACGACGTCGTCGTGGACCGTCGCGGCGTTGACGACCGTGTAGGTGATGTCGAAGGTCCGCTCCTCGTCGATCGCCTGGTAATGCCAGACGACCTCGAAGTCCCGGCCGACCTCGCGGACGACCCCGAAGGTGCCGGGGCGGTCGAACGAACCGTGGACCGTGTTCCCGCCGGGGCGATAACGCTCGCCGTCCTCGCTGACGGAGACGTCCGTCACCCGGTCGTCGCCCTCCAACGGGAAGCTGCGGAAGGCGCCGCTGAAGCTGCCGCTGAAGTCGAACGTCAGGTGCTCGGTGACCTCGAGGCTGCCGTCCCGCTGCAGCTCGACCTCGACGTCGGCGCGGGTGATGTCGTAGTGCCTCTCCGGCTGGTTCCAGGGGATCTGGAAGAACCCCCAGACGACCACGGCAACGACCGCCGCGATGGTGAGCGCCCGGAGGATGCGTCCCAGGGCGAACCTCATCGGGCCGGCGTCGGGGCCAGGTCGACGGCGGGCGCGCTCGCCGCCTCCCCGCCGGTCGTGAAGAACTCACGCGGGCCGAACCCGAAGCCCCGGGCGACGATCGAGGAGGGGAAGACCGCGATCGCCGTGTTCAGCGTCTCGACCGTGTCGTTGTAGACCCGCCGCGTGATCGCGATCCGCTCCTCGACCGACGCGAGATCGCGCTGCAGAGCGGCGAAGTTCTCGCTCGCCTTCAGGTCCGGGTAGGCCTCGGCGAGGCCGATCAGCGACCGGATGCCGAGGGCGAGCGCTCCCTCGAGCGGTCCCTGCCGGGCCGGTCCGGCGCCGACGGCGCCGATCGCCGAGCCCCGGGCGAGGGCGGTGCGCTCGAACGTGTCGCGCTCGTGGGAGGCGTAGCCCGACACCGTCTGCACGAGGCTCGGGACGAGGTCATGGCGAAGCTTGAGCGCGACGTCGATCTGCGCCCAGGAGTTCGCGGCGGCGAGCCGCAGCCGGACGAGCCGGTTGTAGGTGAGCCAGGTGTAGAGGCCGGCGGCGATCGCGAGGGCGGCCACGACGAGGGCGATGATCATCTGGCTTCCTCCGGCATCGGCCGGACGCTATCTGGAAACCCGGAGGCGTCGGCAACTGTGATTTCGTTGCGGCGATGGCACCCGCGTTCACCCGCTACGTGGCCCTCGGGGATTCGACCACGGAGGGCCTCGACGACCCCTATCCGGACGGGACGCCACGCGGCTGGGCCGACCGGCTCGCCGAGCGGCTGGGGGCGATCGAGCCGGCGTTCGGCTACGCCAACCTCGCGATCCGCGGCCGCAAGGTCCCGCAGATCCGCGCCGAGCAGCTCGAGCCGGCACTGGCTCTCCGCCCCGACCTCGCGAGCGTCGTCGGCGGCCTCAACGACATCCTCCGCCGCAGCGTCGATCTCGATCGCGTCAGCGGGGACATCGAGGCGATGGTCGTGGCCCTGCGCGGCCAGGGGGCGAGCGTGATCCTGATGACCTACCCCGACCCGACCGCCGTGATCTCGATCGCGGGCGAACGGGTCAGGCTGCGAGTCGCCGCCTTCAACGAGCGGCTGCGGCGGATTGCCGCCGGGCATGGCGCGGTGCTGGTCGACATCGACCGCGCCGGCATCGCGCACCCCGCCCTCTGGAGCCCGGACCGGCTGCACGCCAACTCGCTCGGGCACGACCGGCTCGCGGTGGCGGCTGCGCGGGCCCTCGGCCTGCCGCCGGAGCCGGACCCGGACCCGCTGCCCGATCCCGCACCGCGCGCCCGCCACATGCAGCTCGCCGTCGACGCCGCCTGGGCCGGCCGCCATCTCGCCCCCTGGGTCGTGCGCCGCCTGCGCGGCCGCTCCTCCGGGGACGGCCGCGAGCCGAAGCGGCCGGAGCTGGCGCCCGCGGGCCGCCCCGACGCTTAGTCGCGTCGAAGATCTCGTGCGCCGGGGGGCCACCGGCCCGCGCCGTCGAAGGGAGGCCCGATGGCCTCACGCGTCTACGTGATCGAGCTCAGCCCCGAGGCGGGTCGCCGCCGCGACCCCCGGATCCCCTGGGTCTACGTCGGCTCGAGCGCGCGCGATCCGGAGTTGCGCTTCGCCCAGCACCGTCGCGGATACAAGTCCTCCGGGCTCGTCAAGCGCTTCGCGATCGGGCTTCGGCCCGATCTCTACGAGGACCTCGGTCCGTACCGGGGCTCGCGCCTCGCGCAGGAGGCCGAGGTCGCGCGGGCTCGCGAGCTCGCCGGCTGCGGGTTCGTCGCTCACTGCGACGGGACCTCGTACGGAAAGGCCGGCGGCCTCTGGGAGGAATGGGGGGCCGAGCGCCTGGCTCCCGTCGCCGGCCATGTGGACGAGGCCGCCCGCGAGCTGATCGAGTCGTCCTTCTCGCCGCTCGATCCCCGCCGGTGCGCCGAGCTCCTCCACGGCGAGCGCGGGTTCTGGCTCGCCGACCACATCGACCCGGGCGATCCGCCGCCCGCCTACGGCCGCTTTCCTCACGTCCGCCTCGACGTCCTCGAGGAGCGCGCCGCCGTGGCGATGGGCGCGCCGGCGTCGATTGCGGGAACCTAGGGGAATGACCGAGCAGGCCGATACCGAGACCGAGCTCGAGGGTGCCCGGGGGACGCTCATCGCGCGCACCTGGCGCAACCCCGATGCCGATCACGTCGTCCTGATCGCGCACGGCTACGGCGAGCACATCGGCCGCTACGAGCACGTCGCCGAGCGACTGGTGGCCAACGGCGCCGTCGTCGTCGGCGCCGATCACCTCGGTCACGGGCGCTCGGCGGGCGAACGGGCGCTTGGTCGAGGAGGGGGAGGACCTGACGAACGACCTGCACGTGGTCGCCGATCTCGCCCGGCGTGAGGGCCCGCGCCTGCCCCTGGTCCTGCTCGGGCACTCGATGGGCGGGCTGATCGCGACGCGCTTCGCCCAGCGCTACCGCGACGAGCTGACGGCGCTCGTCATCTCAGCTCCGGTGATCGGGGGCAATCCCGGGCTTCCGGGCCCTGCTCGACCTCGATCCGATCCCGGAGATCCCGATCGACCCCGAGGTGCTCTCCCGCGATCCCGCGGTCGGAGCCGCCTACGCGGCGGATCCGCTCGTCTACCACGGCCCCTTCCACCGGCCAACGCTCGAGGCGCTGCTCGGCGGCGTCGACGCGGTGGCCGCGGCGGGCACGCTCGGCGATCTGCCGACGCTCTGGGTGCACGGCACCGAGGACGCCCTCGCGCCGCTGGAAGTCACCCGCGAGGCGGTGGAGCGGATCCGCGGGTCGAGGTTCGAGGAGCGGATCTACGAGGGTGCCCGCCACGAGGTGTTCAACGAGACGAACCGCGACGAGGTCCTCGAGGACGTCGCCCGCTTCATCCGCGGGGCGCTCTAGGCGGCGGAGGCGCGGGCGACGATCGCGTCCGCCAGGCGCCCGACCGCCCCGGGGGCCTGATCGAAGTAGAGGTTCGGCTCGATCGCCTCGAGCTCGAGCAGGACGGGTTCCCCACCGGGGCCGCGGAGCATGTCGACCCGGGCGTACAGCGGCGTGACGCCGAAGCGCTCGCGGATTCCGGCGATCACCCGCTCGGCGAGGAGCAGCTCGTCGTCGTCGGCGGTTCCGGCGAGGACGAGATCCGGGTCGTACATCACCTCGGCCACACCGAGGTCGTCGTCGGAGCGCACCGGTGCGACCTCGTCGGCCGCGAGGATCGCGCCCTTGCGCAGGACGTGGCTGACCTCGCCGTCGATCATCACGACCGCCGTCTCCCCGGAGAGGTCGACGCTGGCGAGGAACGGCTGGACCATCGCGGTCCCCCCGGCGGACGTGATCTTCTCGATCAGCGCCGCTCCGGCCTCCGCCGAGCGCGGCCCGAATCTGCCCGTGTCGCGGCCGCCCGCCGAGATCGCCGGCTTCACCACGATCTCGGACTCGATCGGAGGCGGCGGCATGCCGGGCTCGACGTAGGTCGTGTCGACGACCGGAACCCCCGCCGCGGCCAGGTCCCCGAGGTAGTGCTTGTCGCTGTTCCAGCGCATCAGCTCAGGCGCGTTCTCGAGCCGCGGGCCGGCCGAGTCGAGCCACTCCATGAACTCGTCGTGGCGCAGGACGTAGTCCCACACCGATCGGCCGACGACGAGGTCGAAGGACGGCCAGTCGACCTCCGGGTCGTCCCAGGGCCGTCTCACGACGTCGGCGCCGCGCAGGCGCAGCTGCTCCATCAGGAGCTCGTCGTCCCGGAACTGCGGTGGCATCCCGGCGAAGCTTGCGATCGCGATCCGCACGCGCGGGATCGTAGGGGCCTCAGGGGCCTGCGACGGTCAGCTCGGCGGGCAGCCCCAGGAACGCCCCGAACCGCCGCGCCGCCCCCTCGAGCGCCTCTGCCTCCGCCTCGTCCAACCGCTTCGTCAGGGTCGCCTCGATCCTGACCGCCCTCCGCTCGAGCACCCGCTTCCAGCCCCGACGGTCCTGCCGCCGATGACGATCGGCCGCTTCAGATCGACATCCGGAGGCGGGGTGACGGCGTGGACCAGCCGGAGCTCCCGGTATCCCATCAGCGTCTCGTCGTAGGTCGGCGTCAGCAGGCATTCCGGAGCCGCGGCGCCCAGCGCGGGGACCGGCTCGGGCGACGAGATCCACTCCCGCCCGTCCTCGACGGCTTCGACCATGAGCGCGTCGCCGGCGAGGCCGACCGCGCGATCCACGTCGGCCAGGGTCAGGCTGGCCCACCAGCCCAGGTCCCTGCGCGTGGCCGGCCCGTGGCTCCTGAAGTAACGCCGGGCCAGCTCCGCCAGCGCCTCGTCCCGGGTGAGCCGCAACCGATGGGGTGCCCGATGCTCGATCAGGGCGTAGGTGTGCTGCTTGCCCCGGCGCGGACCGCTGCAGATCACGCCGGTCAGCTCGGCGTACATGGCGATCATCGAGAGGCCGAGAGCGTCGCCGGGTTGGATGCCGGCACCGGACGAGCGCATCGCCGAGCTCGGCCCGCGTCCGCGGCTCGCCGTCGGCGAGCTCCGTTGCGATGCAGGCGGCGGCGCGCTCGAGCGCCGCGTCCCCGATCCCGCAGCGCTCCGCGTACCGGCGCACGGCCGGGAGCACCCGGGGGCCCGTGAGCTCCAGCAGCCAGCCGATGTCCGCCGGAGTCGACGAAGTGCCAGGTCGGGCGCAGGACGTGGGTCCGGAGGATCGCCCCCGCGGTGAAGGCCTCCTCGACGGCGTCGTCCGTCGCTCCCGGCTCCATCCGCTCCCCGATCGACCACTTGGCCTCGGCGAACTCCTGGGCCTGCACCGCCCCGAGCCACCCGACCACGGCGGCTGGATCCGGGAGCCTGGTCCCGGTGAGGCGCTGCTCGCGCTGGCGCCGGCGAACCGTCGCGAGTTCGTTCGGTTCTGGCTCGAGCTCGTCTGCCACGGCCGGGCTCAGATGACGATGACGGCGGTGCCGATCTCGGCGAACTCGTAGACCTTCGGGGCCTCCGGGGCGGGAACCCGGACGCAGCCGTGGGAGGCCGGATAGGTCGGCACGTCGGGGTACTCGTGGAAGGCGATGCCGTTGTTGAAGTAGGAGGCGTAGGGGAGCCAGGTCTGGAAGGGGTAGGACCACGACTTGAGCTCCTTGCGGAAGACCTCGTAGGAGCCGGTGGGCGTCTCGTTGCCCGGCCCGCCGGTGGAGATGTGGATCGCCCGCTTGACCTTGTCGTGTGCGATCAGCAGGGCGACCCCCTTCGCCCGGTAGACCTCGATCCGCCTCCCGGGGCCGGTCTTGCCCGGCTTGGGGATGCTCGCCTTGGCGAGGGCGGCACTCGTCTTCGGCCCGACGATCCCGTCGCGCTCGAGCCCGCGCCACGACTGGAAGGCGATCACCGCCTGCTGGGTGCGGTAGCCGTCGACGCCGTCGACCGCCCGCTTCGGCAGGTACCGGAGCTCGGCGAGGCGCTCCTGCAGCCTGCGGACGCTCGACCCGCGCTCGCCCTTGGCCCGGGCGACCCGGCGCGGGCCCTGCTCGGGCTCGGCGTAGTCGGCCCGTTTCAGGGTCGGCTCGGCTCGACCGCGGTGCCGCCGGCGACGACCTTGGTCCGCTCGACGTCGGGAAACTGGGTGAGCGTGTAGGTGACCTGCCCGAGGCGGGCGTTCAGCTCGGCCTCTTCCGCCCGGCTCCGCCTACCGGGCTCATCCGGGATGCCCGCCGTGAACTCCGGGGAGAGGGCGACGACCGCGGTGCCGTCGTCGGCCAGGCTGACGTCCTCGACCTCGGTGGCGGCCGGGATCTGGGTGCGCGTCTCGACCTTCGCCTCGGCCTCACGCGGGGTCGGGCCCGCGACCAGCGCCTCGGCCGCCGCGGTCAGCTCGTCCTCGCCCTCGGGGATCTCCCGCTCGACCTTGCGGAACTGCTCGCCGGCGGTGAAGTACACCTCCGCCTCGTCCGTCCCGCCGTCCTCGGCCTGCTTCGCCGGCTCGGCGCCGGTGGTCTCGGGGGAGCCCGGCGAGGGCGCGGCCTGATCGTCGCTCCCGCAGCCGGCGAGGAGCAGGGCCAGGAGAGCCCCCAGCAGGGCGAGAGCTGTTCCCGGGAGGCGCACGGAGCCACCCTAACGACGGCCGCCGCGGTCGCTCCTGCCAGGATTGGCCCGTGCTCCGAACCGCTCCCCTGGCCCTCGCGGCGGCCGCCTGCCTGCTCCTCACCGGATGCGGTGATGAGGCCGCCACGCCGACGACCGGCGCCGAATCCCCCGGCCGCCGGTACCGGCGCCTTCGACGAGGCCGCGGCATGGAAGCTCATCGAGCTCCAGCTCGAATACGGCCAGCGGCCGGCCGGATCGCCCCAGCTTCGGCGACTCGCGGTCGAGCTGCGCGAGCGGATGCCCGATGCGCAGTTCGAGCCGATCCCGGGGGAGCCCGGCCTCCGGAACATCGTCAGCGTCGTCCCCGGGACCTCCCCGGCCATCTTGATCGGCGCCCACTACGACACGCTGGTCGAGCCGGAGGGCTTCGTCGGGGCCAACAACGGAGCGGGGGGGACCGCGATCGTGGTCCAGCTCGCGCGCACGTTCGCCGCGATGGACCGTCCCCCGGGCGCACCCGAGGTGCGATTCGTCCTCTTCGACGGCGAGGAGCCGGCCGCTGGTCTGCCCGAGGAGCAGGACGACTTCTACGAGACCGGTCTGCGCGGCTCGCGTGCCTACGCCGACGCCCATGCGGCCGAGATCGGCGCGGTGGTCATCCTCGACTACGTGGCGAACCGCGGCCTGCAGCTGCCGCGGGAGGGGACGTCGACGCCCTCGCTCTGGCGCACGCTGCGGGCGGCGGCCGCCGACGCGGGCGTCGAGGAGTACTTCCCCTCGGGGACGGGGCCAGCGATCCTCGACGACCACTCGCCGTTCCTCCGCGCGGGGATCCCGGCGATCGACCTGATCGACTGGAGCTACGACGGCCATTCCCTCTCCGACACGATCGACAAGCTGTCGCCGGACAGCGTCGACGCCGTCGGCGAGACTGTCACGGCGATGATCCGCCGCATCGACGAGGACCTCCCGGAGACGCCCCATGACGACCTGCACCCATCTCGACCAGGTTGAGCTGACCGAGCTGCCGGAGGCGGTGGCCGGTTGTGAGGACTGCCTCGCAGCGGCGGGCAGTGGGTTCACCTCCGGATCTGCCTGAGCTGCGGCAAGGTCGGCTGCTGCGACGACAGCCCCAACCGGCACGCGACCGCTCACCACCGCGAGAGCGGGCACCCGATCATCCGCTCGCTCGAGCCCGGCGAGATCTGGTCGTGGTGCTTCCGGGACGAGGTCGCCTTCGAGCTGCCCGACGTCCACGGTCAGACCCGGATCCCGCCCTCGCCGCTTCTCCCGTGAGCCCGGTCCGCCCCGAGGTCACGGTCGTCGGCCGCCGCCTCGAGCCCGGCGACCACGCCCTCCGCGACTTCCTCGCGAGGACCGCGCAGCCGTTCTCCTGGCTCGACGCGGACGGCGACGCGGCGGCCGAGGCGCTCGCTGCCGCCGGCGCCACGGGGGCCCGGCTGCCCGTCCTGATCGAGGCGGACGGGACCGTCCACGAGGCGGCGAGCGTGCGGACGGTCGCCGAGGCCTGGGGGGAGGGCCGGCCACCGCGGCGTGACTCGTACGACCTGGTGATCGTCGGCGCCGGCCCGGCCGGGCTGGCGGCCTCGGTCTACGCGGCCTCCGATGGCCTCTCGACGCTGCTGGTCGACGAGGACGTCCCCGGCGGACAGGCCTCCCACACCTCCATGATCGAGAACTTCTTCGGCTTCCCGGGCGGCATCGGCGGCGCCGAGCTGGCGCGGCTGGCGGGTCGCCAGGCGGAGGGATTCGGGGTCGAGCTGGTCTTCCTCCGCGCGGTCACCGGCAGCAGGATCGAGTCCCACGAGGAGCCGTTCACCCTCGAGCTCGAAGGCGGCCACGAGGTCCGGGCCGACGTGATCATCGCGGCGCCCGGAATGATCTGGCGCGAGCTCGACGTGGACGGGATCGAGGAGCTGATCGGCCGCGGCGTCTACTACGGGGCGGGTCGCAGCGAGGCGCGTCAGTGCGCGAACGACGCCGTCGTGGTCGTCGGCGCGGGCAACTCCGCCGGGCAGGCCGTCCTCAACCTGGCGGATGCCGGAGCCCGGGTGACGATGGTCGTGCGCGGCGACGACCTGGGCAAGTCGATGTCGGCCTACCTCGTCGACCGGATCGCCGCATGCGATGCGATCGACGTCCGCCTGCGCACGCAGGTGACCGAGGTCGAGGCGGACGCTGCCGGGCTGGACGCCGTGACGCTGAGCGATGCGGCCGGTGAGACCCGCAGGGTGCCCGCGGACGCGCTCTTCCTCTGCATCGGTGGCGTGCCCCGAACCACCTGGGCGCCCGCGAGCGGGGTCAGCCTCGACGAGCGCGGATTCATCCTGACCGGTCCCGACCTGCTCGAGGGCGGGGCGAGGCCCGCGGGCTGGCCGCTCGATCGTGACCCCCTTGCCGTCGAGACGAGCGTGCCCGGCCTGTTCGTCGCCGGCGACGCCCGCCACGGCTCGACGAAGCGCGTCGCGGGGGCGGTCGGCGACGGCGCGATGGCCGTCGCGCTGGCCCACCGGCGCCTCGAGGAGCTGGCTAGGGAGAGAGCGTCGTCGGAGGCGTGAGGCCCGGGCTCAGGGGCCGAGCCAGGACATCGCCATCGAGCCGCCGGTGATGTCTAGAGCGGCTCCGGAGCTCTGGAGCACGTGTGCGCGGGCAACGTCATTGGCGCTGAGCCGTGCGATGGCGGTCACGGTCTGGTTCGTCTCGTGGCTGCCGTGGGTGTCGTCCTGGGTCGGCGGGCCCTCGACCGAGGCGAGCTCGGTTCCGTTGCGGTAAAGGCTGAGGCGGCGTGAGCCGGTTGCGCCCGGCTCCCAGTGGACGTTCGCGGTGATCGCGTAGGTGCCGGCGACCGGAGCCGTCAGGTAGCGCAGGGCGCCGCATTGGCCGACGACATCGCCGGTCACGTCGAAGTCCTGGGCCGCGAACAGGAGGAAGCCATCGGTGAAGTCAGGTACGGGAAGGGCGGTGCCCCCGCACGGGCCGTCGGCGCTCTGCGGGATCCTGATCGCCGCGGCCGGCAGCTGGGCGAACTTTCCGGTGCTGACCGAGCCCGCCCTGAGGCTCGGCGAGCCGTAGTTCCCGCTGAGGTCGCTCCCCGGGATGGTGGTTCCGCTTTTGAGGTACGACGAGGCCGGGTCACCGCCGAGCTGGGCGGCGTTCGTCGCCGACGTTGCCGACGTTGCCGAGGGGACGTTCCCGAGCGTCGATTCGTCGATCTGCGAGCCGGTCACGGTGTTGGATCCGAGGTCGGAGCCGGTCAGAGAGCCGGCCGCGACCTCGATCCCGGTGACGGCGTTCGTGGCGATCGACGGGTTCGGGTACGTCCCGGCGAGGTCCCCGCCCGCCGAGCCCGTGGGCGAGCTGCTGACCGCGGGGAGGGAGAGGGTGGACTCGTCGATGTCGGCGCCCTTGAGCGAATTGTCGAGGATGTCCCCGCCGGTCAGAGAGCTGTCGAGGACGCTGACGCTGCCGACGGAGTCGTGGGCGAGCTTCGCCGCCGTCACTGCGCCATTGGCGAGGTCGGGTTTACGCACCTGCCCGTCCTTGATGCTCTTCGACGTGACGGTGCTCTTCGGCGCCGTGACCGCGTAGGCGCCGCCGCTGAGCGCGAAGAACAGAGCGAGGTAGGCGACGACGTTGCCCCTCAGGTGGTTGCGGAGGCGCGTTGAAGCCATCAGCGGGCTATCGGCAACGTGTGGCCATGGCGTGACCCGGGTAGACGAACTGGCAGACCCCTTGCCATGGCTCCATCGGCTTCGTGTCAGCCGAAGGGTCCTGACTTTTGATCCGCTCTCGCGTCATAGGCGCAATGAACCGAAGGTGCTCTTGGTGAAACCAACCCATCCCCTGAACGAGCTCGAACTGGTCGTGGCCCTCTTCGCTGCCCTCGAGGCCGGCGAGGTCGATGAGGCCCTGGCGCTGGTCGATCCGGATGTCGAGTGGTCGCCCATCGGCCTGAGCGATCGTGGGCCGCTGAAGGGCCGCGAGGGTGTTGCGGCATGGTTCGAGGAGTTCGGGCGTCAGCCCGGGCGGATCCACGTCGAGGTCGATGACGTCTTCCGGCTCGGCGACTGGGTGGTTGCGCTGGGCACGGTCGATGACGAGCGCGACGGCCTCGGCGAGGTCTCGCCGGTGGGTTGGAACCTGCGGGTCGCCGCCGGCCGCGTGACCCGGGCGAACGGGTACGACAGCTGGAGTCAGGCCCTCGAGGGAACCGGAGCTTGGACGGATGGGGATGCGAGCCCGGCGACGGCGCCGGCCTTGACCGACGAGCGGCCCCGCGGCCCCCGTTCCGTCACGTCCGACCAACGCCATCCGCACCGGGTTCCGTCGCGGCCGAGCGTGGACGACGCCGCCTAGGATTGAGAACGGCCGATCGGCCGGCCTCGTCCCTGAAAGGAGTCCCCATGCGCAAGATCCAGACCCAGGGGGTCCACCACATCACGATCGT
This sequence comes from uncultured Solirubrobacterales bacterium, assembly GCA_963839535.1. Lineage (GTDB taxonomy): Bacteria > Actinomycetota > Thermoleophilia > Solirubrobacterales > 70-9 > RHKX01. Next base: position 182,113 of record CAWIVF010000009.1, on the reverse strand, counting down.
TGGAGCTGATCGCCAGACCTCGATCGACTTCTGGGAGGGGCTCCTGGCGATGCCATTCGTGTTCGAGCAGCCGAACCTCGATCGCCCCGAGGAGAGCCATCTCTACTTCGACCCGGGCGACGGGCGGCTGATCACGGTCTTCACCGACGACGGCCGCAAGCCCGATCCCGAGCGCGCGCCGACCGATCCGGGCTGCCTCCATCATCTGGCGTTCTCGGTCTCCAACGCCACCTTCCGCCAGGTGATCGAGCGACTCGAGGAGCGCGGCATCGAGCACAGCGGGGTCAAGGACCGCGGCTTCATGGACTCGATCTACTTCGAGGACCCGCTCGGCATGCTGATCGAGCTGGCCTCCTACCGATTCGAGCCGCCGGCGAAGCACACTCACGCCGACGTGCTGCTCGCAGCCCACCGGCTTCGCGTCGAGCGCGGCGACGACCACATCGAGCCGATTCATCTCGCCGACGCGATCGAGGAGCTCGTCGCCGGGTCGCAGTCCTCGCTCTCGGACGAGCGCGGGCCGCGAGACCCGTACGGCTGAATCGACACACCGGTCGACGAACTACTGAATACTGCTTCCATGTCAGGTGGAAGATTCCGGCGCGGGGATCTCCTGGAGGGGGCGGATCCGAGGCGCCTTGCAGCGGTCCTCGACCGGGGCCGCGACGCGGTGCTCCTGCTGGACTCGGCCGGGGTGATCACCGACGCATTCGGCGCGGTCGAGACGTTCGCGATGGACTCACGCCAGCTCGTCGGCAGGCGGCTCCAGGATCTCGTCGCCGATGAGGAGGTCACCCGGATCGAGCGGGTTCTCACCGACGCCCCGGAGAAACCCGGGGCGAGCACGCACGCCGAGGTCGACGTCCGCATCGCGAGCTCCCCCTGGCGCCACGTCGAGCTCTCGATTCGCAACGAGCTCAGCAGCACCGACGTCGGGGCGCTCGTGGTCGTGATGCGCGACGTCTCGGAGCGGAAGGAGATGGAGGACCGCCTGCGTCTCGATGCGCTGCACGATCCGCTGACGAAGCTGCCCAACCGAACGCTCTTCGCCGACCGCCTCAACCAGACGCTGCAGGCACAGGGGCGCCGCGCCGAGCAGGCGGCCGTCCTCTTCCTCGATGTGGACGACTTCAAGTCGATCAACGACCGGCTCGGCCACGAGGCGGGGGACCAGCTGATGGTTGCCATCGCCGGGAGGCTGCGAGGGCCGCTGCGGGCGATCGACACCCCGGCGAGGCTGGGCGGCGACGAGTTCGCCGTCCTGCTCGAGCGAGCCGACGAGACCGCGGCCGTCGACGTGGCGAAGCGCATCCTGGCCGCCTTCGAGCCGCCTTTCTCCCTCGGCGGCGAGTTGATCGGCATCGACGTCAGCATCGGCGTCGCGATCAGCTCGAGCCTCAGTGACACCGGCAGCGAGCTGCTGCGCCGGGCGGACATGGCCATGTATGCGGTCAAGGCCAACGCGGGCTCGCGCTACGAGGTCTTCCGCGCGCCGGCCGAGGAGGCCCCGGGCGGCGATGGTCCGGTCAACGTCGTCCAACTCGACCGAGCGCGCCGCGACCGATCCGAGATCAGGGCCCTGCTCGACGACCCGGACGCGATCTCGATGCTCTACCAGCCGATCGTCGGCCTCGGCGACGGGCGAATCGCCGGATACGAGGCGCTGGCCCGCTTCAACACCGAAGCGGACCCGGAGGGGACCTTCGCCCAGGCTCACCGCTGTGGGCTCGGGTCGTTCCTCGAGGCACACGCGATCGCGAAGGCGCTCGAGGCGCCTCGGCCCGAGGGAACGTTCCTCTCCCTGAACCTCAGCCCGCCGGCGCTCCTGTCGCGCGATGTCCAGGCGGCGCTGCCGGACGTGCTCGAGGACGTCGTGATCGAGGTGACCGAGCAGGAGCTCGCTTCGAAGCAGGGCCTCGTCCGCGAGGCCGTCGCCGTACTGCGACGGCGCGGCGCGCGCCTGGCGATCGACGACGCGGGTGCCGGCTACGCCGGCCTGAAGCACCTCATGGACTACTCGCCGGACCTGATCAAGCTCGACCGCACGCTGGTTCAGGGGTCCCACCGCGACATGCACAAGGGTGCGCTCGTCGAGTCGCTCGTCCGCTACGCCCACCGGATCGGTGCGGCCACATGCGCGGAGGGGATCGAGGGGAGGGGGGACCTCGACTTCGCCGTGGGCGCCGGCATCGAGTACGTCCAGGGCTACCTGCTGGCGCGGCCGGGCGCCCCCTGGGTCGAGGATCTCGGGACGCCGTTGACCGGCTCGAATCGCCTCGACATGCCGAGCGTTCGCACTCCGCGCGAGCGACTCGCGGCGATGCTCGCCTCAGCGACGAGCTGGCGGGACGTCGACGCGGTGCTCGCGCTGGTGGCGATGACCGTCGGCGCCGATCAGGCCTACCTCTCGAGGCTGGAGCCGCGCGGCAACTACGTCGTGCTGGTCGCCGCGCACGGGCAGCCCGCCTACGACATGCCCTACCCGCTCGCCGAGTATCCGACGACCAGAGCGGTTCTCGATACCGGCGAGGCGCAGGCCCTCTCGACCCTCGACCCGGCGATCGACCCGACCGAGGCGGAGCTCCTCATCGCCGAGGACATGGTCACCGCGCTGCTCCTGCCGGTGCGGGACAAGCGGGAGAGCATCGGGCTGCTCGAGATCTCCTCGTCCCAGCAGCGATCGTGGTCGCCCGAGGACCTCGACTACCTCACCTTCGTCAGCGAGCACCTCGCCGGCGCCCTCGCCCGGCTCACCCGGATGCGCTCCATCCAGGGGTCGGCGGGCGTCGCCGTCAGCCCCCGTTCGGGCGGCGCGACCGCCTGAGCGCGGCCCGCCCGGCCCGTCGACGTCCCGCTTTCCAACGCCGGAATCAGGAATCTTTCTTACGTTCCCGCGCGGACGCCGTTGCAAGGGCGATGCGGAGAGAGATGGAAGTTCAGATGGGCCCCGACTGGATCGCGCTGGTCCCGCCGTCGGCGCCCGCTCCGAAGCCCATCCGGCCCTGGCAATCGGAGGAGATGCGCGCCGCTCCGCTCCTGCGAGTCCTCGAGAGCCTCGGCGACCGCGACCCCGAGCTCAAGCAGCACTGCCTGGCCGTCGGCGACCTGGCGGCGAAGACCGCGCTGCGTCTCGGCTTCGCCGAGTTCGTGGGCGAGCGGCTGCGCCTGGCGGGGATCCTGCACGACATCGGCAAGGTCGCGATCCCCGGGACGCTCCTCCAGAAGCCCGGCCCGCTCGACGCCCATGAGTGGAAGCGGGTCCGCCAGCATCCCCAGACGGGTCACCTGCTGATCCGCGGTCACGGGCTCGACGAGATCGCCGACTGGGTCCTCGCCCACCACGAGCGACCCGATGGACGCGGATACCCCTTCGGGCTCCGATCCCATGAGGTGCCTCTGCAGGGGGCGATCCTCGCCGCCGCGGATGCGTTCCACGCGATGGTGGCCGAGCGGCCCTACGGGGACCGGCTCACGCCCTTCGAGGCCCGGGCGGAGCTCCGCCGCTGCGCCGGCACCCAGTTCGAGCCGGTCGTGGTGCAGGCGCTCTGCGAGGTCACGAAGGGCGGTCGCTTCAGCCGCGAGCGGGAGGCCCTCGTGTCCTCCGCCGCCGTCGAGGGCTAGGCGCTCAGCAGGAGCGCAGGCGGTTGTCGCCGGCGCCGCCCCGGCAGCGGTCCTTGCCCCGGCCGCCGTTGATCCCGTCGTCGCCCGCCCCGCCGCCGACCCTGTCGTCGTCGCCGCCGGCGCGCAGGCGATCGTCGCCGCCACCGCCGCGAATCCTGTCCTTGCCGCCACGCCCGCAGACCCGGTCCCGGTCACCACGGGCCCGAATGACGTCGTCGCCCCCGCGGGCGATGATCACGTCGTTGCCATTCGTGCCGCGCAGCCTGTCGTCGCCCTTCGTGCCGATGATCGTCGCGGGCTTGCCGGCGCAGCTCGGAGCGTCCACCGGCGGAGCCGCCGCGCACTCGGCGGCCCAGTTCTCGGTGATCCGCTCGCCGCGATCGACGGACACCTCGCGGCTGACCTTCTGCCGGCCCTCGGCCCGGCAGCTCATCGTGTAGGTCTCGGCCGGATGGAGCGGGCGCCCGGACGGGTTCACGTGCCACTCGTAGGTGCCGCCCTCCGGACCAGTCAGCTTCGTGTCGAGGACGTCGGCGAAGCTCGGACCGTTGCCCTGCTCGCAGACCGCGTCCTCGCACGTGGGCGTCTCGAACTCCTTGTGCAGCTTCAGCGTGGCGCCCGGTGGGACCGTGCCCTCGATCACTCCGTGCTCGGCCTCGTCGGCGGCCTCCTCGCCGGCAACGAGGTAGGAGTCGCTCGTCCCGGCGTACTCCGCCACGACGGCGGTGGCGTAGTTGCCGTGGAAGTTGGTCCCCCGCAGCTCCGGCGTGTACCCGTAGGTCCCCTGGGAGAAGTAGTTCCAGTCCTCGGATGCCCCCGTGATGTCGCAGAGGGTCTCGTAGCCGAGCTCGGAGATGTAGCCGTTCGCGGCGGCCATCGCGTCCCCGAGCGCCTTCATCGCGGGCTCGTCGGGGCTGATCGCGCCCATGTCGCCCTCGTTGGCGGGGCAGCTGTCGTCGTAGCTGGGAATCACGGCCTGCGGCAGGAACGGCGCGTCGAACCCGGGCTGCCGCAGCCACCTGCCCTCGGTGAAGGTGTGGTTGGTGATGTAGACCATCGGATGCAGGCCGGCCGAGAACTCGTGGACCGCCTGGGACTCGGGCTCCGAGAACGGCTCGGTCCCCCGGTAGGCCTGCGAGGTCGGGTCGCTGCTGGAACCGGGGCCGCCCCAGTAGGCGCCGTAGTTGCGGTTGAGGTCGACGCCCTGCCCGGTCGCCAGGCCGCAGGGGACGCCGGGGCTGGTCAGGTGGCAGTTCTTGCGCCGGTAGGCGCCCTGGCCCGTCGCCGAGGCCACGAGGGTGGCATTCGAGTCGTCGTCGACGGCCGGGTTCGGGCCGTTGCCGGGGAAGTCGCGCGAGGCCGTGTAGCCGTCCGGGTTGACCACCGGGACGATCACGATGCGAACGTCCTGCAGGAGCGAGACGACGCGCGGATCGCCGGCCTCGTAGCGGTCGACCAGCTCGATGGCGAACTCCATCGGCATCTCCGCCGAGGGCCACTCGCGAGCGTGGTGCCCGCCGAAGTTGAGGTAGACGGGCCGGCCGTCGTCGGTCCGGTTGACCCCGACGGCGATCTCGACTCCCTCGATCGGGCGCCCCTCGTAGCTCGTGCCGATCTCGACCGAGCGCACCAGCGCGGGCTGGGCGTCCGCCAGAGCCTTCAGCTCCGCCGTGAACTCGCTGTAGGAGCGGTACGTCTCCCGCGTGCTCGGCAGGCTCGAGGCGCCGGGGGCCGCCTCCGCGGCGTCCTCGGCAGCGCGATCGGCGGCGTCGGTGGCGACGAGGTCGGGGTCCAGGGTCGTCGTGGCGAAGCCGCGGTCCGCGAGCAACTCGCGCTCGGCGTCGGAGTAGGTGACGACCGTCGCCGCCGTGTTCGAGGCGTCGTGGGTGACGTCGAGGCCGGTGCGCTCGAGGCGGGGGAGGGTGTCGGAGCGACCGTTCAGGGCGACGGACTCGAGGGTGATCGCGTCGGGCTCCTCGACCTGGGCCTGGTCGAGGGCGAAGAAGTCGGTGCTCAGATCGATCGAGCTCAGCTCGCCCTCGATCCGGCACGCCTGGATCACGATCTCGTCACCGGGCTCGGCGAAGGTGGTCGCACGCTCGTCGGAGGTGAACGAGGTCGAGGCGCCGACGGGATCCCCCTGCTCGAAGAGCGCCAAGTCCCAATCGGGGGAGTCCCCGCCGCGAAGCTCGGCGGTGAGGACGCCGAGGCGGTCGACCCCGAAGGTGCTCCGGGCGACTCCCGGCGTCCCCGCGGGCAATAGCCGCTCGGCGCAGTCGCGCTGGACGGCGGCCTGCGATCGCAGGGTGTCCGCTTCGGCGGCGGCGGGGAGCAGCAGGAGGGTGCCGCCCGCGAGGAGAGTCGAGAGCGCTCTTCCGAGGGAGGCCAAGAGCGGCAGATTATCGCGAGGCATCCCGCCTGGTCGCGGTTCCCGCGCGTCGGATCACCGGCTGCTGCCGGTACGAGGCCAAGCTCGGCATGGCCGAAAAAAGGCCTTGCCACCATGCGGCATTCGTGCTTAGAATCGCCGCGGTTTGATCGGGGTTAGGTTGGTCAGGGTCCTTTTTACATGCGTCGCGCTGATGCTGCTGTTCGCTGCCGGGGCTGAGGCGGCGGAGACCAAGCTGATCTCGACCGACACCACCGGGGCCACGTCGGCTGATCAGTACGCGCAGAGCCCCGTGTCCACGCCGGACGGCCGCTACGTCATCTACAGGACCTCAGCGACCAACGCGACGACGGGAAACGCCGGCGGCCCGCCAGCAGATCATCCGCCACGACCTGCAGACCGGTCAGAAGGTCCTGATCAGCGTTGACACCGGCGGGGGTGCCGGGAACGGCCAATCCAGTGCTGCCGACATCAGTGACGACGGCAGATACGTCGCCTTCCAGTCCAATGCGACCGATCTCGTCTCCGGCGACCCGAACGACACGGCGGACATCTTCCTGCGCGACGTTCAGGAGGCGACCACCACTCGGCTCAGCGCCGGTACCGCGAGCGGCGGCGGGCGGGATCCGCAGATCTCGGCGGACGGACGCTACGTCTTCTTCGCGACGCCGAACGGCGATCTGCGGGGTCGCCTGCTGAGGACGACTCCGACTGGGACCTGTTCCGCTACGACCGAGTGACGGCCGAGCGCTTCGTTCTCACACCGAGCAACGGGCTCGAGGGGTGGGAGGCCGATCCGGGCCTCAGGATCTACAACATCACACCCGACGGCGGCCACGCCGTCTTCGCCGCCGAGAACACGAACCTGGTGACGTTGCCCTCGGGGGGGACCTGGCCCGCCGGCGTCTCTCACGTCTTCCGGCTGAACGTGACCAGTTTGCTCGCGAACCCCGCCGCCGAGAGCGCGGAGCTCGTCGATGAGACCTCGGCGGGCCTACCGGGAAACCGGGACGCGTCGTTCGCCTCGATCACCCCCGACGGCCGCTATGTCGCGTTCGTCTCCGAGGCCCAGAACCTGGACCCCGCGGTCACCGATACCGCGACCAACACCGACGTCTTCCGGCGCGACATGGCCGGGGGTGTGAAGCACCTGTCGCGGACGCCGGAAGGCGCGCCCGGAGATCGGGTCTCGTCCTGGTCGCCGTTGTCGCGGCCGCGCATCATCAGCGACAACGGCCGCTGGGTCGCCTTCGCCACGGCGGCGACGAACTTCTTCCCCAACGTCACTCAGGACTTCATCCCCGATGACGTGGTGTTGGCGGACGCCGAGAACGGCACGCTCCAACTCGTCAGCGAGAAGCACGACGACTCCCAGAGTGCGAACAACCCCAGCACCCATCCGGCGATCAGCGCCGACGGCCGCTATGTCGCGTTCGCCTCGCGCGCTACGGACCTCTACCCGTCGGGACAGGGCCCGTTCGACGGCGAATGGCGCGTTCGACATCTTCCGCTTCGACCGCCTGCTCGACACAAATCGAGCTGATCAGCATCAGCCCCGACGGCAACAACGTCGGCTTCGGAGCAAGCTCGGACCCGCATCTGGATTCGACCGGCCGCTACGTGTTCTTCACCTCGGACGCGGCGAACCTCGTGGCGAGCGACGGCAATTCGACGACGGACCTCTTCCGGCGCGATGCCGGCATCACGGTCGCCGACGGCGATGGCGACGGCGTGGCCGATGACGCCGACAACTGCCCGAGCACCTCGAACGCGAACCAGAACAACAACGACAGCGACACCGAGGGCGACGCCTGCGACACCGACGATGACGGCGACAACGTCCCCGACGTCTCCGACAACTGCCAGTTCACGGCCAACGCGAACCAGGACAATGCCGACAGCGATGCCGAGGGCGACGCCTGCGATTCCGACGACGACAACGACGGCGAGTCCGATCGCCTCGGACAACTGCCCGATCACTGCGAACGCGGATCAGAACGACAACGACGCCGACACCCAGGGCGACGCCTGTGACACCGACGACGACAACGACACGGTCGTCGACGCCTCCGACAACTGCCAGCTCGCGGCGAACCAAGCCCAGGCGAACACGGACGGTGACACCCAGGGCGACGCCTGCGACTCAGACGACGACAACGACGGAACCGGCGATGCCGGGGACGACTGCCCGACGACGACCGGCCCAGCGAGCAACGGCGGCTGTCCCGTGGTTGCGCCCGCGCCCCCGGAGACCACGATCGACAAGGCGAAGATCAGCTCGTCGAAGCGGAAGGCCACCTTCTCGTTCTCCTCGGACGAGCGCTGGCGCGACCTTCCAGTGCAAGCTCGACAAGAAGCCCTTCACGAGCTGCAGCTCCCCCAAGACCTACAAGAAGCTGAAGCCCGGCAAGCACAAGTTCCAGGTCTTCGCGATCGATGGGCAGGGCCAGGCCGATCCGACCCCCGCGGTCAAGAAGTTCAAGATCAAGAAGTAGGCGAGATAGGGTGGACCGGCGTTAGGCCGGGTTTGTTCGAGGCGAGTCAGGAGCTGATGGGATGCGAGCAGGAGCGATCAGGCTGTGTGTTCTCCTGGCGGCGACGCTGGTGGTCGGGCCGGCCGGGGCGCATGCCTCGACGATCACCGTCAACCAGACCCAAGACGAGCTCAACGGCGACGCGGACTGCTCGCTGCGCGAGGCGGTCCAGGCGGCACGTGACAACGCGGGCGACACCACGGGCTGCGTCAACGGGGAGGGCACGGGCGTGACCGATTTGATTCTCCTGCCCGCGGGGGAGCACGAGCTCGACATCGGTCCCGAGCCCGCCGATGACGAGAACCTGAACCAGACCGGCGATCTGGATATCGCCGGCGACGTCACGATTCGCGGGGCGGGCTGGGAGACGACGATCGTGCACCAGGATCTGCGCGACCGCACCCTCGATGCGAGCCCCGCGAGTACCCGCACCCTGACGCTCGAGGGCTTGACGCTCGAGGAGGGCAACGCGACACAGCTGCCCCCGACCCCCTCGGAGGATGGCGGCAATATCCGGATGCGAAGCGGAGGCACCCTGATCATCCGCGACTCCAGGATCCACGATGGATTTGCCCGAAGGGGAGGCGCCATCTGGGCCGTCGACGACGGCGGCGACGACCGGAGCGGCTCGATCACGATCGAGAACTCCCTGCTCGACGCCAGCCAGGCGCAGCTGTCCGGTGGAGGCATCGAGGTGATCGGCGGAATCGCCGTGCGGATCGAGGGATCGACCCTCGACAGCAACGCCGTGGCGGGGAGGGGCGCCGAGCTGCTCGGCGGCTTGATCTCAAACCGCACGGACTCGGGCCGCGGTGGATCGGTGGCGATCGTCGATTCGGTGCTCTCCGACGGCTTCGTCACGAACATCGAGGAGGCGGGCGGGATGGCCGTGGGAGGAGCCATCCGCAATTCCGGGCCGCTCTCGATCGAGGGCAGCCTGCTGACCAGAAATGACGTCGAAGCGGACGTCCTTGCGACGAGCCAGCATGGAGGGGCGATCTGGTTCGACCGCCCGGGGTCGGTCGTCAATTCCACCTTCTACGACAACGGGGCGGGTCTCGACCCCGGGGACGCCGGCCGCGGCGGAGCGATCTTCGTCAGCAACGGGACGGTCACGCTGGATCACGTCAGCTTCGCGGCGAACACGGCCCAGGAGTCGGGCGACACGCTGGCGACCGAAGATGGCGGCGGTGGAGACGGAATCCTGGTCGGCAACTCGATCATCCCGGGACTCGTCGGCTCCGGCGATCCCTGTGCAATGGACCCCGGCCTGCCGATCACCAGCACCGGCTTCAACGTCGCTTCATCCAACGATCCGGGCTGCGGCTTCGTGTCGACCGACGCGACCGCGGCGACGCTCGGCTACGTCCCCGGCGAGCCGCAGGACAACGGCGGGCCGACGCCGACGCTCGCGCTCACGGCCGGCAGCGACGCAATCGGCTTCGTTCCGACCGCGAACTGCGGCCCGGCCGGGGGCGTGGACCAGCGCGGCGTCGCGCGTCCCCAGGGCCTCGCCTGCGATGCGGGCGCCTACGAGTACGAGTGCGCGGCGCCGGGGGAGACCGCGGACTGCCCGAAGCCTCCTCCGGTCTCCTGCGCCGGCAAGGAGGCGACGATCACCGGCACCGAGGGAGCCGACATCCTCGCCGGCACGCCCGGCAACGATGTCTTCGCGGCCCTGGGCGGCAAGGACGTCGTCAAGGGCAAGGGCGGCAAGGACAAGATCTGCGGCGGCGACGCCAACGACAAGCTCAAGGGCGGCGGCGGCAAGGACAAGCTCCTCGGCCAACGCGGCAAGGACCGCCTCAACGGCGGCAGCGCCCGCGACAAGTGCAAGGGCGGCCCGGGCAAGGACAGGCTGCGGACGTGCGAGAGCGGGCGCTAGTCGGTCATAGAGTCGAGAGTCGGCGGCGCTGACAGGGGCGGGCGTGGGGCCGACTAGTACTGCGTCCGTGGATGACTCGCCGCGTACTCGATGCGGCGCTGATGAACCTTGCCGCCATCGCAGGGGACCGTCCGTGGAGCGCCGCAGGTCGGACACCTGGCGATGCGGGTGGCTTGGAGCTTGGCCCAGAACAGACTCACGTAACCACTTATCGGCAGGTACTTGAGCGGACCTTCAGGAGCGACCCGGGCCGGGAGTGGCTGCCCGCCCCCGCCGGTCCTTAACGAGGGAGGTGCCCGAGAGTGACGTGAGGGGCGGTCAGGAACCGCTTGGACGAGCGGGAAATGGATGCCGGAGGAGGGACTCGAACCCCCGACACGCGGATTATGATTCCGCTGCTCTAACCGACTGAGCTACTCCGGCGGGAGCGGGGAATCCTAGCCATGAGCAAGATCACTGGAGCTTTCACCGCCGGCGTCGTCCTTCTCCTCGCGCTGCTTGCGCTTGGCTGCGGGGACGACGAGGGATCCGAGCAGCAGCACGCCGGACGACCTCGAGGCGATCGAGGCGACGGTCAAGGGATGGCTGCTCGAGGGCGGTTGCGACCGGATGACCGACAAGTTCCTCGAGGACCAGACGTTCATCGACGAGCCCGAGGAGGCCTGTGAGACGTTCGAGTCGCTGTTCAGCGCGCCGGCCTACGGCGAGGACGCGATCGACGTGACCGACATCTCCTACGAGAACGACAAGGCCACGGCGAGCGTCGTGAGCGAGGAGATCGACGCCACGACCGTCTACCACCTCGTCAACGAGGACGGGACCTGGAAGATCGACTCCGCCGACCTGAAGTAGGCGCCTGACCCGTCCGCGGCTAGCGGACGATCTCGTAATCGAGCTCGATCATGCCGCTGTCGAACGGCGTCATCCCGAGCAGCTTCATCGGCGCGACCGGCCGCGCGAAGAGCGGGTGGCCGGCGCCGAGGATGATCGGCACGACGGTCAGCCGCACGTGGTCGAGCAGCCCGGCGTCGTAGTACTGGGACGCCAGGTCCCCGCCGCCGACCAGCCACAGGTCCTTGCCGCCCGCGGCCTCGAGCATCTCGTCGTGGAGCTCGCTCACGTCGCCGGAGGCGAACTGCAGCCCCGTGGCCTCGTCCATCCTCGGCAGGTCGCGGCTCGTGTAGACCCATGACGGCATGTCGTCGTAGGCCCAGGACGCGTTCTCGTTGAGGATGAACTCGTAGGTCTTGGCGCCCATGACCAGCGCGCCGATCCCCTCCATGAAGTGGGGATAGGCGTCGGCGACCGGCCCGGCGTCGGTTCCCGCGTAGCCGGGACCGTCGAACTCCATCAGCCACTCGAGCTTCTCCTCGGGCTCCGCGATGTAGCCGTCGAGGCTCATCGCCGCGTAGTAGACGGTCGCGGCCACGGCCTCAGCCGCCGAGCTCGGGCGGCATCGCCTTCGGGCCGTCCGGATAGAGGCTCTCGAGCTGCTCCGGGGTCATCTCGAGGGTGTTGGCGGGCTCGGCCGGCGCGCCGACGACCAGCCAGAGGGCGTCCTCGTCGGTGTCGTTGAAGACCTGCCGGACGGTCTTCGCCTCGACCAGCAGGGTCGAGAGCGGGGCCAGGGTGAGGACGTCGTCGCCGATCCGGATCCGCCCGGTCCCCTCGAGGACGACGTAGAGCTCGCTCTGGCGCTCGTGCTTGTGCCTGGTCGAGGCCTGGCCCGGCTCGAGCCGCCACATGCGCGCGCCCATGTCGTCCGCCTCCAGCTGCTTGGCCAGATCGGTGTTGAGGACGCCCATCTGGTTCGAGCGCCGCCAGAACGCCTCATCGGCTGGAAGCACCCGATACCCGTCCGTCTCCATCGCCGGGTCACGCTACCGCGTTAGGGTCGTTTCGATGCCTGACAGGACCGATCTCGAGCGCGCCGTCGCGGCCGTCGTCAACGACTGCCTGCGGGTGTCCGCCGGGGAGCAGGTCCTCGTCGTCGCGAACCCCGCCACCCTCGGTCTGGGCGAACGGCTGCGGGGCGAGGCCGGGCGCGCCGGAGCCGACGCCGTGCTCGCGCTGATGGCCGAGCGCGACTCCCATGCCGCCGAGCCGCCCGCCCCCGTCGCGGCAGCCATGCGGGCCGCCGACGTCGTGCTCGCCCCCACCGTCCAGTCGCTCTCCCACACCGCCGCCCGCAAGGCGGCCTCGGAGGCGGGCGCGCGGATCGCGACGCTCCCGGGAGTGACCGAGGAGATGCTCGCGCGGGTGATGAGCGCCGACATGGATGCGCTGCGCCGCCGCGGCCGCGCGATCGCCGACCTCCTGACCGCCGGGTCGGAGGCGCGGATCACCTGTCCGAACGGCAGCGACCTGCGGCTGGGCCTCGAGGGGCGCACCGCGATCCCCGACGCCGGCGAGCTCGGCGAGCGCTCGGCCTTCGGCAACCTCCCGTGCGGAGAGGGGTTCATCTCCCCCGATGACACGGCCTGCAGCGGCACCCTGGTCGTCGACGGCACGATCGCCGGGGTGGGGATCCCCGCCGAACCCGTGCGGCTGACGGTCGAGGACGGGCGCCTCGTCGATGCCACCGGCGCGGAGGGCGCGGCGCTCCTGGATCTGCTGCGCCGGCACGGCGAGGAGGGGACGACGATCGCCGAGCTGGGAATCGGCACCAACGAGCGGGCCGAACTGACCGGTCACATCCTCGAGGACGAGAAGCTGCTCGGAACGGCCCATGTCGCGTTCGGCGCGTCGCAGGCGATCGGCGGCCGCATCCAGGTCCCGGTCCATCTCGATTGCGTCGTCCTGCGCCCCGTCGTGAGCGTCGACGGCGCCGAGATCGTGCGCGACGGAGAGCTGCTGATCCCGATGAGCCCGACGCAGCGTCTCCTCGCCGTCCCCAACGTCTCCGAGGGCACCGAGACGCCGCTGATCGAGGGGTTCCGCCGCGGCTTCGCCGCCGACCCGGTCGCCCTGCTCGACGAGCACACCGATCCGATTCACAACCGCACCGTCTTCACGCTGGCCGGGACCGACGCCGCGCTTCTCCGAGCCCTGCGCGACCTCGCCTGCAACGCGATCGAGGTGATCGACATCACCCGTCAGCGGGGCGCCCATCCGCGGATCGGCGCGCTCGACGTCTGCCCGATCGTCTGGCCCTCGCCGGCCCTGCGCGACGACGCGCGCGAGACCGCCTTCGCGGTCGCCGAGCAGCTCGGCTCGATCGGCCTTCCGGTCTTCCTCTACGGGGACCTGGCGAGCAGCCCGGAGCGGCGGGAGCGCGCCTTCTTCCGGCGCGGCGGGACCAAGCGGCTGGAGGAGCGGATGCGCTCCGGGGAGCTCGACCCCGATCTCGGGCCCGGCTGGCCCCATCCGACCGCCGGCGCGGTGCTCGTCACGGCCCGAGCGCCGCTCGCCGCCTTCAACGTCGAGCTCGAGGGGGCCTCCCCCGAAGCCGGGGACGCGATCGCCGCCTCCCTGCGCGAGGCCGGGGGCGGGCTCGAGGGCGTGCGGGCGATCGCGATCGACCTCGGGGAGGGCCGGATCCAGATCTCGACCAACGTGCACGACCCCGTCGCGGTGCCGCTCGGCCGCGTGGTCGAGGAGGTGCGGAGCCTCGCCGCCGGCCATGACGCGCGCCCCGTCGCCGCCGAGCTGGTGGGCCTCGTTCCCGCCGCCGCGCTCGATCGTTATCCGGCCGACGTGCCGATCGCCGGCGAGGATCCCCACCGGCGCACCATCGAGGCACATCTCGGCGCCCTCGACGGCTGACCGGCCGGAGCGATCCGGCCACTAGTCTGTCGCCCGATGCCGGGCAACCAGAAGCCACGCCAGCGCAAGCACCGGGGGACCCAGACCGGGAGCGTCACCCGCACCCAGCGGTCGCGTCCGCGAACCCGCCAGGAGGCGATGGCCCAGGCCCGCAGCCGCGGCTCCTCGAAGGGCGGCAAGCAGCCGGTCGATCGCCGCGACCTGCCGCCGACCTGGGGCGGCGCCGCCCTCCGCGCGGCGGTGATCGCGGCGCTGCTGTTCCCGCTCTCGCTCCTGCTGATGAGCCAGACGTTCGCGGGCGCGCTCGTCCTCAGCCTGATCGCCTTCGTCTTCTACGTCCCGCTCGGCTACTACTTCGAGCAGTTCGTGTATCGCCGCCGTCAGGCGAAGCTCCAGAAGGAACGGGCGGCGCAGGCGGCGGAGAAGAGCCGGCGCTGAGCGTCGTGGACGTCCGCAGCTTCACCGTCGGCCCGGTCGCCGAGAACACCTACATCTTCCGCCGCGACGACTCCCCGGCCGCCCTCGTGGTCGACCCCGGTGACGAGGCCCCGCTGCTGCTCGGGGCGATCGAGAAGCTCGGGCTCGAGGTCGAGGCGATCCTGCTCACCCACACCCACTTCGACCACGTCGGCGCGGTCGCCCCGATCGCTCGCGAGACGGGCGCCCCCGTCTACTGCCCCGAGCTCGAGGTGCCGGTGCTCGCCGACATCATGGCCTTCGTGCCCTGGGCGGGATTCGGCCCCTACGAGAGCTGGGACGCGGAGGAGACGGTCTCCGGCGGCGAGCGGCTCGAGCTTGCCGGGTTCGAGATCGACGTCCTGTTCACCCCCGGCCACAGCCCCGGCCACGTGACCTACGCCCTCGAGGACGGCGAGACGACCGCGCTGTTCAGCGGCGACGTCCTCTTCCAGGGCTCGGTCGGCCGGGTGGACCTCCCCGGCGGCGACTGGCCGACCCTGGCGGAGAGCCTGCGGAAGCTCGTCGAGGGGTATCCCCCGGAGGCGATCGTCTACCCCGGCCACATGGGGATCACGACGCTCGGCGCCGAGCGGGCGACGAACCCGTTCCTCGCCGAGCTGGCGAGCTGAGCGCCGTGGCCGCGGCTCGGCATCAGGCGCCGAAGGGGACCTTCGACGTCCTCCCCGGCGACGAGAGCGCCCGCACCCTGATCGCCGATCACGCGGCCCTGATCCTCGACGCGGCCGGCTTCGGCCGGATCGAGACGCCGTCGTTCGAGGACACCGAGCTGTTCGAGCGCGGAGTGGGGGAGTCGACCGACATCGTCCGCAAGGAGATGTTCACCTTCGAGGACCAGGGTGGCCGCTCGATGACGCTGCGCCCGGAGGGCACCGCGCCGATCTGCCGCGCCTACGTCGAGCACGGGATGCACAAGCTCCCGCAGCCGGTGAAGCTCTGGTACCAGGGCCCGTACTTCCGCTACGAGCGTCCCCAGGAGGGCCGCTTCCGCCAGTTCAACCAGATCGGCGCCGAGTCGATCGGGACCGACTCGCCCCTGGCTGACGCGGAGCTGATCGTCCTGCTCGACGAGCTGATCCGCGGCCTCGGGATCCCCGACGCCGAGCTGCGCCTCTCGAGCCTCGGGACCCCGGCGACCCGCGAGGCCTACCGGGAGGAGCTGCGCGGCTACCTCCGCGAGCACGAGGGCGAGCTCTCCGAGGACGTCCGCTCGCGGATCGACACGAACCCGCTGCGCGCCTTCGACGCCGACCACGAGGGCACCCGGGCGGTGATGGCGGCCGCACCGACGATGCTCGACTCGCTCGACCCCGCCGACGCCGAGCACCTCGACGTGGTCCGCGGAATGCTCGACGCCGC
This sequence comes from uncultured Solirubrobacterales bacterium, assembly GCA_963839535.1. GTDB lineage: Bacteria > Actinomycetota > Thermoleophilia > Solirubrobacterales > 70-9 > RHKX01. The sequence goes on along the minus strand of CAWIVF010000009.1, from coordinate 166,083 downwards.
CGGCGTCGCCTATCGCCTCGACGGCACCCTGGTGCGCGGGCTCGACTACTACACGCGCACGGTCTTCGAGTTCACCTGCGACCGCCTCGGCGCGCAGTCCGGGATCGGCGGAGGCGGCCGCTACGACGGTCTGATCGAGCAGCTCGGCGGCCCCTCGACGCCAGGCGTGGGCTGGGCCGCGGGGGTCGAGCGCATCCTCCTGGCGATGACCGAGTCGCCGCCGATGCCGGCTCCGCAGGCGTACGTGATCGCGGCCGACGGGGACGTCGAGCGCGCCTTCCGGGTCACCCTCGAGCTGCGCCGCGCCCGCCTCGCGAGTCAGTTCGACGTCGCCGGCCGCAGCTACAAGGGCCAGATGAAGCAGGCCGACCGCTCCGGCGCCCGCTTCGCCGTGATCCTCGAGGAGGGCGGCAGGGTCCAGCTCCGGGACATGGAGGGCGGCGAGCAGCGCGAGGTCGGCGAGCACGAGCTGGCCGCGGCGATCGCCGACGCCCCGGAGTAGGCATCTCCCCGCCAGTGGGGCGTCTCAGGTCCGGATATGACCCTCAATCGGCCCCAGTGGGCCGGGTTTGGTCGATATATCGGACGAGGACGGCCCACTGGCCACGGGGCGTCGGCGCCGCATGCTGCTTCAGCCGCCCTTCGCCAGCCCTGACCAGACCCTCGACCCTCGCTGGCCCGGCGAGAGCCGAATCGTCACCTGCGAGACTGCCCGGCCGTGACCGGAGACTCCGCCACACCTGACTTCCCCGTGCAGCGGGGCAACGTCTATCGCGACACCTGGTGCGGACAGGCGCTCGCCGATCGGGTCGGGAACGAGCTGCGGCTCGCCGGCTGGGTGAACCGCCGCCGCGACCACGGCGGCCTGATCTTCATCGACCTCCGCGACCGCACCGGGCTCGTCCAGCTCGTCTTCGACCCCGACGACGCCGCCGAGGCGGTCGAGCTCGGCCACCGGCTGCGCCCCGAGGACGTCCTCACCGTGCGCGGGACGCTGGTCGAGCGCTCGCCCGACACCGTCAACCCCGAGATCCCGACCGGCGCGGTCGAGCTGAGGGTTGCCGAGGCGACGCTGCTCTCCGACTCGCAGACGCCGCCGTTCCAGATCGAGGGCCGAGGGGCCGCCGGCGTGGGGGAGGAGACGCGCCTGCGCTACCGCTACCTCGATCTGCGCCGGGAGCGCATGCGGGAGGCCATCGCCCTGCGGGCCAAGCTCGTGCGGGCCATGCGCGAGGGGCTCGACTCGGAGGGGTTCCTCGAGATCGAGACCCCGGTGCTGACCCGCTCGACGCCGGAGGGCGCCCGCGACTTCCTCGTCCCCAGTCGCCTCCAGCAGGGGTCCTTCTACGCGCTGCCGCAGTCGCCGCAGCTCTTCAAGCAGCTGCTGATGGTCTCCGGGTTCGAGCGCTACTACCAAATCGCCCGCTGCTTCCGGGACGAGGACCTGCGCGCCGATCGCCAGCCCGATTTCACCCAGCTCGACATCGAGATGTCCTTCGTCGAGGCCGACGACGTGATCGAGGCCAACGAGCGGCTGATCCGCCGCGTCCTCGCCGTCGCCGGCGTCGACGTCGACCTGCCGATCCAGCGGATCCCCTACGACGAGGCGATGTCCCGCTTCGGCACCGACAAGCCGGACGTCCGCTTCGGGATGGAGCTGGCCGAGCTGTCGGAGGTCCTGCGCGAGACCGAGTTCCGGGTGTTCCGCGGGACGCTCGACGGCGGCGGGGTCGTCAAGGGCATGAACTGCGGCAAGCGCGAGCTGCCCCGCTCGGAGCTCGACGGCCTGATCGCCGAAGCGCAGGAGCTCGGCGCCAAGGGCCTCGTCTGGGCCTTCCGCGAGGGCGATGGCTGGCGCTCGCCGACCGCGAAGTTCCTCAGCGAGGACGAGCTGCGCGCCCTCAACGAGGCGCTGGGCGCGGAGGAGGGCGACCTGCTCCTCGTCGTCGCCGACAAGGCCGCCGTCGCCAATCAGGTCCTCGGGACCCTGCGCCACCGGCTCGCCGAGCGCTGGGGCGAGATCCCCGAGGGCTCCCACTCGCTCTGCTGGATCGTCGACTGGCCGCTGTTCGAGTGGAGCGAGGACGAGGGCCGCTGGAACCCGCTGCACCATCCCTTCACCGCGTTCGAGGGCGAGCTCGGCGAGGACCCGGGCTCGGCCCGGGCGAAGGCCTACGACCTCGTCTGGAACGGCTGGGAGATCGGCGGCGGGTCGATCAGGATCAGCGACAGCGCCGATCAGGAGCGCGTCTTCGGGCTGCTCGGGATCGACGCCGAGGAGGCGCAGGCGCGCTTCGGCTTCCTGCTCGAGGCGCTTCGCTTCGGCGCCCCGCCGCACGGCGGCATCGCCTACGGGATCGACCGGATCTGCGCGCTCGCGTCCGGGGCGGACTCGATCCGCGACGTGATCGCCTTCCCGAAGACGGCCTCGGGCGGCGACCCGCTGACCGGGGCGCCGGCTCCCGTCGACTCCGCCCAGCTCCGTGAGCTCGGCGTGACCGTCAAGGTTCCGCGGCCCGCCGGCGACTGACCCCGCGGAGCGTGAGCACCGACCCCGCCGAGCTGGCCGCCGCGCTGATCGAGGCGATCAACTCGCGCGATCCGGCGGGCCTCGAGCCGCTGCTCGGTCCGGACGTCGAGGTGCGCACCGGGCGCAGCGTCCACAGCGGCCCCGAGGCGGTCCTGGGCTGGGCCGCTCGCGAGTACGACAACCTGGTCAAGCGCTACGCGATCGAGGAGCTGCGGACCCGGGCCGGCCGGGTGCTCGCGCTGGGCAGCGTGCAGTACGTCTGGAAGGAGGGCGGGGAGGTGGCGGACAGCTCGCCGATCGCCCTCGAGCTCGACTTCTCCGGCGGACGACTGAGCCGGCTCAGCCTGCACGACGATGCCGCCGCTGCCGTGGCCTCCTTCGACGGCTGAGGCCCAAACCGCAACGCGTCATGCGCGACCGCTCAAGTTTTCGGGCGTCCCGGTCGAAGCTCCCGGTATTGATACTTTGCCCATGGGCCCGAGCTTGTTCGACAGCCGCTCCAAGTGTGAACCAACACGGTTGACTCGGGAGTCCTCGTCCGGTGCGCCCGTGGGTGCGTCGGCAGACTCCCCCCTGAATTCCAGGGTTCATCAGCCGAGCGGCATCGGCAGGCTGGAGCCCTTGAATCTTCCCGGAGGGGTCCTGTGAGGGATCGACTCAACAACGACCCCAAGGTCCAGGCGATCGTGATCGGCATCATCGGCGTGATCGCGGCCTTCTTCATCTTCACCACCGTGATGAAGGGGGATCCCGAGCCCGCCGCCCCGCCGGCGACGAACCCCGCTGCCGCGACCGACCCTGCCGCCGCGCCGGCCACCCCGGCAGACCCCGCCGCGCCCGCACCTGCCGCGACCGCCCCCGTCGACCCCGCGGCCCCCGTCGACCCCGCCGCACCCGTGACCACTCCGCCGGAGCCGACGACCCTGCCGCCGGCGACCGGCCGACCCGGGTGACGCCAGCGGCCTGCTGCCCAGCAAGGGCCTGCCCAAGGAGGTCCTGGTCGCCTACGCCAGCAACAAGGCGATCGCGCTGCTCGTCGTCGACCCCAGTGGGCTCGCCGACCAGCGCGTCAAGACCTTCACCGAGGCGCTCCGCTCCCGCAACGACGTCACCGTGTTCGTCGTCGACTCGCCCGACATCGGCGACTACTCGCGGATCACCTCCGGGGTCGCCGTCGACCGGGTCCCCGCCCTCGTCGTGATCCGGCCCCGCAAGCTCACCGACGGCGCGCCGACGGCCACCGTCTCCTACGGCTTCCGCGGCCCGCGCAGCGTCGATCAGGCCGTCGACGACTCCCTCTACCAGGGCAAGCCGGTTCCCTCCTACCCGTAGGCGCCGCGACCCCGGGGGCCGCAGGCTCCCGGCTACCCTCACCGCATGAGCGGTGAGGCCCTCGAGCACTACCTCCGCGACTCCGCCCACCGTGGCGAGCCGCTCCCCGGCACCTGGCGCGGGCGCGCCGGCGGCGCCGCCTGCGGCGATGTCGTCGACGTGTCGCTCGCCATCGAGGACGGCGCGGTGGCCCGGCTGCGCGCCGACGCAACCGGATGCGCCGCCGCCCGCGCCGCGGCGGGCGCCGTGGCCGAGCTGGCCTCCGGCGAGCCCCTGACGACCGCGGCTCGCATCGACGCCGCCGGGATCTCGGCCGAGCTCGGCGGGCTGAGTCCCCTCGGCGCCCATGCGGCGGACCTCGCCGCGGAGGCCCTCCACCGGGCGCTCGGCGCCGCGGTGGCAGGGTCGGCCGGCCCGCTGCTGGAGCCGCCTCCGGATGGCGGCGAGCGGGTGCTCGTCGCGATGAGCGGCGGGGTCGACAGCGCCGTCGCCGCCCTGCGCGAGCGCGAGAGCGGCGCCGAGGTGATCGCGATCACGCTCGAGCTCTGGTCCGACCCCGCCAACGACGGCGAGCGCAGCTGCTGCTCGGCCGACGCGGTCCGCACCGCGCGCGCCCTTGCGCACTCGCTCGGGATCCCGCACCTGACCGTCGATCTCCGCGAGCGCTTCCGCGAGGGCGTCGTCGGCCCGTTCCTCGCCGGCTACGCGGAGGGCAGGACGCCGAACCCGTGCGTGCGCTGCAACGGCGAGGTGAGGATCGAGCCGATGGTCCGCATCGCCGAGCGTCTCGGGGCTCGGGGCCTCGCAACCGGTCACTACGCCCGCCTGCGCGACGACGGCGAGGGCCGGCTGCTCGCCTCCGCGGACCCGGCCAAGGACCAGACCTACATGCTCGCCGGGCTGCCGACGGAGATCCTGGAGCGGATCCGCTTCCCGCTCGGCGAGCTGACGAAGCCGCGGGTCCGCGAGATCGCCGCCGAGGCCGGGCTCGCGGTCGCCGGCCGGGCCGAGAGCCAGGACCTCTGCTTCCTCTCGGGCGTCGGCAAGGCGGGCTTCCTCGCTCGCCACGGCGGCCTCGAGGAGCGGGAGGGCGAGATCGTCGACCGCTCCGGCAACGTCCTCGGGCGGCACTCGGGCCATCACAACTTCACCGTGGGCCAGCGGCGCGGAATCGGCCTCGCCGCCGCCGATCCGCTCTACGTCCTCGCCACCGAGGCCGCGTCCAACCGGGTGGTCGTGGGCTCCGAGCGCGACCTCGAGGTGAGCACCGTGCGGGTCCGCGACGCGATCCTGCACCGGCCCGCATCGCGGGTGCGCGAGGTCAAGCTCCGCTACCGCGGCCGGCCCTTCGGCTGCGCCATCCGCGCCGGAGGCACCGACGGCGACCCGGTTCCAGCGGGGCGCCACGACGAGCTCCGGATCGAGCTCGACCCGCCCGTGCGAGCCGCGGCTCCGGGGCAGACGGCGGTGTTCTGCGACGGCGACCTGGTCGTCGGTCACGGCACCGTCGCCTAGACGGCCGTCGCGTAGCCTTCGCCGCCATGGACTCCGCCGCGATCCGCGAGACCTACCTGCGCTACTTCGAGGAGCGCGGCCACCTGCGCGTTCCCACGGCCTCGCTGATCCCGGCTCCGACCGACACCTCGACGCTGCTGACGGTCGCCGGGATGCAGCCGTTCCAGCCCTACTTCCTCGGCGTCGAGGAGCCACCCGCCCCGCGGCTCGCCTCCTCGCAGCGCTGCTTCCGCACCCCCGACATCGAGGAGGTCGGCAACACGGCGAGGCACCTGACCAACTTCGAGATGCTCGGCAACTTCTCGTTCGGCGACTACTTCAAGCAGGAGGCGATCGAGTTCGCCTGGGAGCTCTCCCGGGAGGGCTTCGGCTTCGACCCGGAGCGGATCTGGATCACCGTCTTCGCCGGCGACGAGGAGCTCGGCCTCGGCCCGGACGAGGAGGCGATCGAGATCTGGAAGTCCCTCGGGGTGCCCGAGGAGCGGATCGTCGGCCTGCCGCGGAAGGAGAACTTCTGGCAGGCCGGGGCCTCCGGCCCATGCGGCCCGTGCTCGGAGCTCTACATCGACCGCGGCGAGGAGTGGGGCGGGCCCGACGAGCGGCCGGGCGGCGACGGCGATCGCTACCTCGAGTACTGGAACCTCGTCTTCACGGCCTACGAGCTGCACGAGGACGGGTCGCTGACCGACCTGCCGGCGCGCAACATCGACACCGGCCTCGGCCTCGAGCGGATGGCGGTGATCAAGCAGGGGGTCGAGTCCGTCTTCGACACCGACCTGCTGCGGCCGCTCGTCGAGCTCGCCGAGGAGCTCTCCGGGCGTCGCCTACGGGTCGACTCCGCAGGCGACCCGGGCGATGCGGATCCTCGCCGACCACTCGCGCGGCGCGGTCCAGCTGCTCGCCGACGGCGTGGTGCCGTCGAACGAGCGCCGCGGCTACGTCCTGCGCCGGATCATGCGCCGCGCCATCCACCAGGGGCGGGTCCTCGGGCTCGAGCCGCCGTACCTCGGTCGCTTCGCGGAGCGGGCGATCGAGCTGACCGCCCCCGCCAACCCCGCGGTCGCGGCGGAGCGGGAGACGATCCTGCGCTGGGTCGGCGCGGAGGAGGAGAGCTTCGGCCGCACCCTCGATCGCGGCAGCCAGCTGCTCGAGCGGCTGATGGCCGACGCCGAGGCATCCTCGACCTCCTGGATCTCCGCCGAGGACGCCTTCCAGCTCCATGACACCTACGGCTTCCCCTACGACCTGACCCGCGAGCTGCTCGCCGAGCGCGGCCTGAGCGTCGACGACGCCGGCTTCGAGGCGCTGATGGACGAGCAGCGCGAGCGGGCCCGCAGCGGTGCCGCCGGCGCGGTCGCCGCCGACCGCCACGACGAGGTGATCGCCTTCATCGGATCGGCTCCCGAGACCCGCTTCGTCGGCTACGAGGACCTCGGCGCCCGGACGAGCGTCGCCGCCGCGGCACCGGTCGCCGGCGCCTCCGAGGCGCTGGTCAAGCTCGAGGAGAGCCCGTTCTACGCCGAGGGCGGCGGGCAGGTCGCCGACGCCGGGGTCCTGCGCTGGAACGGCTCCGAGGCCGCCGTGCTCGACGTCTACCGCGTCGGGACCGACCAGGCGCTGCGCATCAGGGGGGACGCACCCGACCCCGGCGCCCGGGTCGAGGCCGCGGTCGGCCGCCGCGAGCGCCACGCGACGATGCGCAACCACACGGCCACGCACCTGCTCCATGCGGCGTTGCGCGAACGGCTCGGCACCCACGTGCGCCAGGCGGGCTCCTCCGTGCGCCCCGACAAGCTGCGCTTCGACTTCACCCACGGTGCCCGCCTGGCTCCGGAGGAGCTGGAGGCGATCGCCGAGCGCGTCAACGAGTGGATCGCCTCGAGCGCGCCGGTGCGGGCGATCGAGATGAGCCGCGACGAGGCCGAGCGGCTCGGCGCCATGGCGCTCTTCGGCGAGAAGTACGGGGACTGGGTCCGCGTGGTCGAGGTCGAGGGCGTCTCCCGCGAGCTCTGCGGCGGCACGCACGTCGCGAACACGGCGGAGATCGGCGTGTTCGAGATCGTCTCCGAGGGTTCGAGCGCCTCGAACGTGCGCCGGATCGAGGCGATCACCGGCCCCGCCGCCATCGATCTGTTCCGCGACCGGGCCCGCCAGCTCGATCGGATCGGCGAGGCGCTCGGCGCCCGTGAGGATCCGGCCGGCGCCGCCGAGCGGGCCGCGAAGAGGCTGCGGGAGCTCGAGTCGGCGGCGGCAGAGCAGGGCGCCGCGGCGGCCGGCGACCGGGCCGCCCGGCTCAGCGACGAGGCCGAGCGGATCGGCGGAGTCGACGTCGTGGTCGGCTCGCTCGGCGACGGGGTCGACGCCAAGGCCTCTGATGGGGATCGCCCACTCCGTGCGCCAGAAGCTGGGCGACTCGGCGGTGGTCCTCGGTGCGACGGCCGGCGAGAAGGTCTCGCTGGTCTCGACGCTCGCGCCCGCGGTCGTCGAGCGCGGCCTCTCGGCCGCCGACATCGTGCGGGAGGCCGCGGGGATCGTCGGCGGGGGCGGCGGCGGCCAGGCCGAGGTCGCCCAGGCCGGCGGCCGGCATCCCGAGAAGCTCGACGAGGCGCTCGAGCGGGCGCGTTCCCTGCTTGCGACCGGGCTGAGCTGAGCGCCGGATGAGGATCCTCGCCCTCGACCACGGTTCGGCGCGCTGCGGCTGCGCGGTCTGCGACCCGACCGGCACCATCGTCACCCCGATCGACCCGATCTCGCCGCCCGACCCCGCCGCCGTCGCCGCGCTGGTCGCCGAGCGTGGGGTGGAGGAGGTGCTCGTCGGCCTGCCCGTCTCCCTCGACGGGACCGAGGGCGCGCAGGCCGCGGCGGCGCGACGCTTCGCGGGCGAGGTCGCCGCGCTGGTCGACGTGCCGGTCGAGACCTACGACGAACGACTGACCACGAGGCTCGCCGCCGCGAGCCGCAGGGCGGGGTCGAAGGCGTCGGAGGACTCCCTCGCCGCCGCCCACCTGCTCGATTCCTACCTGCTCGCCCAGGAGGCGCGCCGATGAGCGAGACCCCGCCCCCCGGCGGCGATCCCTTCGCCGAGAGCGATCCCGAGGCGGCCGAGCGCGAGCGCCGCCGCGCCCAGCGCGAGGCCCAGCGCGAGGCCCGCGGCCACCGCCGTTCGCTCGCCGATCGCGTCAGCGGGGCGCTCGACGGCGCCGCCGCCAAGGGTCGCGAGGCCGTCGAGCAGGGCCGCGAGCGAGTCGTCAACCCGCCGCCGCCCGGCGAGGGCGCCGAGCCGCCTCCCTTCCGGCGTACGCCCGCGACCCCGCCGGCCGGCACGTCTCGGCAGCCCGCGGATGAGGTCGTGCCGGTTCGCGAGGGCCCCCTCACGCGCCGCCGGGTGGGTCGAGCCGCCGCCGCGCCTGCTGTCGAGCCGAAGGTCGCGCTGGGCCCGCCGACGCGGGAGCAGGCCGCCCTCGCCGACCGGGCGATCGCCGCAGCCGCTGCCCGCCGGGGGCAGACGGCTCAGCCCGCCGCGGCCCAGCCTGCCGAGCCGCCTCCCGCGCAACCTCCCGCCGCCATCGCCCCCCGCGATCCCGCCGCGCCCCGTCTCGAGCCGCGCGCTCGGGCAGCGGCAGCGGCCAGCGTCTGGCTGCGCCGGCTGATCGCCCTCGCCGGCATCCTCCTGATCGTCGGCGGCGCTGCGTTCGCGATCAAGAAGGCCGGCGACGACGAGCCGGCTCCCGTGCAGAAGGGACCGCGCACGCTGAAGACGGTCGACGTGGTGATCCCGGAGGGCCTCGCCCGCACAGACATGGCGGCGATCGCGAAGGACGCGGGGCTGAAGGGCGACTACGAGAAGGAGACGGCCAAGGCGCCGAAGGGCTTCGACCTGAAGAAGCTCGGGGCCTCGGGCGACGCGTCGCTGGAGGGCTTCCTGTTCCCGGCGACCTACGACCTGGAGAAGGACGCCCCGGTCAGCGACCTGGTCGGCAAGCAGCTCGACGCCTTCGAGGACAACTTCGCCGGCGTCGACATGAGCTACGCGAAGAAGAAGAACCTGACCGAGTACGACGTCGTCACGATCGCCTCGATGATCGAGCGCGAGGTGCAGGCGCCGGAGGAGCGCAAGCTGGTCTCCGCCGTGATCTACAACCGGCTGGCCGACGGCGAGCCGCTCGGGATCGACGCGACCCTGCGCTACGAGGTCGGCTTCGACAAGCCGCTGACCGAGAGCGAGCTGGCGTCGGACTCCCCGTACAACACGCGGCTCGTCCCCGGCCTCCCTCCGACCCCGATCGGCAACCCCGGGCTCGACTCGCTCGAGGCCGCCGCGGACCCCGCCGACGTCGACTACAAGTACTACGTGTTCAAGCCCGGGTCGTGCAACGAGCACAGCTTCACGGCCGACTACGACGAGTTCCTCGATCTGCAGGCGGAGTACCAGGCCGCGCTCGAGGCGGAGGGCGCCCAGCCGACGGACTGCTGATGAACCGCCTCGCCGTGCTCGGCCAACCGATCGCTCACTCGCTCTCGCCGACGATGCACACGGCGGCTTTCGCCGCCCTCGGGATCGGCGGCGAGTGGTCCTACGAGGCGATCGAGCTGGCACCGGAGGACTTCCGCGCGGGGGTGGAGGGCCTTGCCGCCGCCGGCTACGCGGGTGCGAACGTGACGATCCCGCACAAGCTTGCGGCCCTCGAGCTCGCCGCTGACGCCTCGCCCGCGGCGCGCGAGATCGGGGCGGCGAACACGCTCAGCTTCGGGCCCGATGGAATCCGGGCCGAGAACACGGACGCGAGCGGCCTCATCGCCGCTCTGCCGCGCTCGCCGGAGGGGATGCGAGCCCTGGTTCTCGGCGCCGGCGGCGCGGCGCGGGCCGCCGCGTGGGCCCTGAACCGGGCCGGAGCGCACGTCTCGGTGCACAACCGGACCCCTGAGCGGGCCGCCGAGCTCGCCCGGGATCTGGGGGTCTCCGCCCTCGATGAGACCGGCGAGATCCCGCTCGCGGACTACGACCTCCTCGTCAACGCCACATCGGTGGGACTGGAGCGGCCGGGAGAGGGGCCGGGCGCTCGCTGCCCAGGCACTAAAGGCTTTGCCCCTCCGGGTCGATGGGCTTTCTGACCGAATGGTCGTAGTGGACCTCGTGTACGGGGCCAAGCCGACGGAACTCGTCGTCGCCGCAGGGCGAAACGGGGCAACCGTGGTAGATGGCCTCGAGATCCTGGTCCGACAGGGAGCCGAGTCGCTCCGCATCTGGACCGGCTTGGACCCACCTTTGGAACCAATGCGAGAAGCGATCAGAAGCCAGCCCAGATGAGCACCGAAATCACCGAACTCGACGAGCAGCTGCGTCCGGTCTCCGCTCCTCACCAGGCCGGCGACAACGGCACGGAGGAGGTCGCAGCCGCGGCCGCCGGGACGCCGGGCATCACGCCGCCGCGATCGCGCTCCCACAGCGGCCGCTTCATCACCGACGTGCTCGTCGAGCTGGGGTTCCTGACCGCCGAGCAGGTCGAGCAGGCGATCACCGAGGCGCGCGCCGCCGGTCGCTCCCCGGAGACCCTGATGGTCGAGCAGGGCCTGATCACCACCGATCAGCTCTCGCGCGCCGTCGCCGAGCGCTACGGCCTCGACCACATCGACCTCAACAACTACCACGTCGACATGGGCGCGGCGAACCTCGTCTCCGGCCAGACCGCCCGCCGCTTCCGGGCGATCCCGGTCGGCTACCTCGACGAGAACACCCTCCTGCTGGCGATGGCGGATCCCGCCAACGTCCTCGCCGCCGACGACGTGCAGATGATGACCGGCCTCAACTGCCGCGTCGCCGTCGCCGCCGAGGCGGACATCGAGAGCCTGATCGCCCGCCTCAACTCGCTCGAGAGCGCCGTCTCCGAGGCGATCAACGAGGACGGGGAGGACGGCGACGAGCCGAGCGCCAACGAGGTCTCGGAGATGCGCGAGTCCGCGGACGACGCGCCGGTCATCAAGCTCGTCTACTCGATCCTCGGCCAGGCCGTCAGCGAGGGTGCCTCCGACGTCCACTTCGAGCCCGAGGAGCGCGACATGCGCGTCCGCTTCCGGGTCGACGGCGTCCTCTACGAGGTCGCCCGCGTGCCCAAGCGCATGGTCGCCGGCGTCGTCTCGCGGATCAAGATCATGAGCGAGCTCGACATCGCCGAGAAGCGGCTGCCCCAGGACGGCCGCGTCGGCGTCACGGTCGACGACCGCAAGGTCGACCTGCGCGTGGTCACGGTCCCGACGCAGCGCGGCGAGGGAGCCACGATCCGGATCCTCGACAAGACGGCAGCGCTGCGAACGCTCGACGAGCTCGGGATGGAGGAGGGCGCCCGCACGTCGTTCGCCAACTCCTTCCACAAGTCCCACGGCGCCGTCCTCGTGACCGGTCCCGACCGGCTCGGGCAAGTCGACCACGCTCTACTCGGCCCTGAACGATCTCAACGACGTCGCCAAGAAGATCATCACGATCGAGGACCCGGTCGAGTACCGGATCCCGGGCGTCAATCAGATGGGCGTCAACCGCAAGGCCGGGCTCGACTTCGCCACCGGCCTGCGCTCGATGCTCCGCGCCGACCCCGACATCATCATGGTCGGCGAGGTCCGCGACGGCGAGACCGCCCGGATCGCGATCGAGGCCGCGCTCACCGGCCACATGGTCCTGACCACGCTGCACACCAACGATGCCCCGAGCGCGATCACCCGCCTCTCGAAGATGGGCATCGAGACCTTCCTCACCGCCTCCGCGATCGACTGCGTCGTCGCCCAGCGGCTCGCCCGGACCCTCTGCCCCGACTGCAAGCGCGAGGTCCTGCTCCAGGCATCGGCGCTGAAGACCGCCGGCTTCGACGTCGACGGCGACATCCAGGCGTACGAGGCGGCCGGGTGCAACCGCTGCAACGGCACCGGCTACAAGGGCCGGCTGGGCCTCTACTCGGTGATGGTCATGGAGCGAGGGGCTCAAGGACCTGACCGTCAGCGGCGCCTCCCAGGCGGACATCACCCGCCTCGCGCGCGAGAACGGGATGGCCACCCTCCGCGAGGACGGCCTGGCGAAGGTGCGGCTCGGCCACACCAGCATCGCCGAAGTCGCCCGCGTCGCCGTTTAGACGACGCTCCCTTCAGACATCGCGGCGACGGCTGGGCGGGACCGTCCGACCTCCGATTCAGCATTGCGCCCATGGAGGGCACCCCCGTACCGGAGTCCGGCGGGAAGCCGGGTCGCATGGGGACGATGACCGCCGTGTTCGGCTCCGCCTCGCCGCGCGAGCCGAGCGTGCGCGGGATCCTGCGGGTGATCTTCACCGTGGTCGCCAGCGCGATCGCGCTCTACCTGCTCTACCTGCTGCGGACGCCGATCAGCTGGCTGTTCTTCGCGACGTTCGTGGCCGTCTCGGTCTCGGCTCCGGTCAACCTGCTGAGCCGGCGGATGCCGCGCGGAGGGGCCGTCGCGATCGTCTACCTCGGGCTGATCCTGGTGCCGATCGTGATCGGCGCGATCCTCGTGCCGCCGGCCGTGCGGGCGACGAGCGATCTCGTCTCGAACTTCCCGGGCTACGTGGACGACCTGAACGGAACGGTTCAGGACAGCGAGACCCTGACGAACCTGAACGAGAACTTCGACCTCGTCGGCAAGCTCGAGGACGCGGCCAACGACGCCGCCGGGTCGCTCGACGACGTGGCCGCGACGCTCGCCGACCTCGGGGCGGGCCTCCTCGGCTCGCTGTTCGCGCTGTTCACGATCCTGGTGATGAGCATGTTCATCGTCACCCGCGGACGCACGTGGACGGATGCGGTGCTCGCCACGCGCAGGCCCGAGGAGGCGGAGGCGATCGGGCGCGCGCTCGACCGGATGGCCGTTGCCGTCGCGGGTTATGTGGGCGGTGCGCTCGCGCAATCGGCGATCGCGGGCATCACGGCGTTCACGGTGCTCAGCATCCTCGGGGTGCCGGCGCCGCTCGCGCTTGCCGTCCTGATCGCGCTGCTCGACCTGATCCCCCTGGTCGGCGCGACCGTCGGGGCGTTCATCGTCGCGATCGTGACGCTGTTCACCGGCTTCCCGACGGTGACGATCATCTGGGTGATCTTCGCGATCGTCTACCAGCAGTTCGAGAACTACGTGGTGCAGCCACGGATCCAGGGGCGGGCGGTGAAGCTCGACCCGTTCGTGATCGTCGTCGCCGCCCTGTTCGGGGGCACCCTGATGGGCGTGGTCGGCGCCCTGCTCGCGATCCCGGTGGCCGCGGCGCTGCAGATCGGGGTGCGCGAATTCCTGCTCTACAGGCGCGGGGGCATCGAGCTGGTCGAGGCTGACGCGCATGCGGCGGCAGAGGCCGCAAAGCCCGGCACCGCCTGACTCCGACGCCCGCTCTGGGCGTCGTCCATCCTCGCTCAAGCCTTTCGGCCTCGCAACCGATGAAGGGCGGGATGACTGACTTCGACTTCGCATCGGTCCTGACCTCGATGGTGACATTCGAGCGCCTCCGACGTCCACCTCACGCCCGGCTTCGCGCCCGCCATCCGCGTTCGCGGCCAGATCATGGCCGATGGAGGGTCAGCCCGTCCTGACCCCTCAGCAGACGCGCGAGATCGTCTACTCGGTCCTCAACGACGACCAGCGCAAGCGGTTCGAGATGAACAAGCAGCTCGACTTCGCCTACGCGATCCCCGGTGTCGCCCGTTTCCGCGTCAACGTCTTCTTCCAGCGCGGCTCGATCAGCGCCGCCTTCCGGCACATCCCGGAGAACGTCACCTCCCTCGAGAGCCTCGGCCTGCCGGCCGTGATGACCGAGTTCACGCGCAAGCCGCGCGGATTCGTGCTCGTCACCGGCCCGACCGGCTCCGGCAAGACCACGACCCTCGCCGCGATGATCGACGCGATCAACAACGAGCGCGAGGAGCACATCCTCACGATCGAGGACCCGATCGAGTTCATGCACCCGCACCGCAAGTGCATCGTCAACCAGCGTGAGGTCGGCTCCGACGCCCCGGACTTCGCCCTGGCCCTGAAGGCCGCGCTTCGCCAGGACCCCGACGTGATCCTCGTCGGCGAGATGCGCGACCTCGAGACGATGTCGACCGCGCTGACCGCGGCCGAGACCGGCCACCTCGTGTTCGCCACCCTGCACACCCAGTCGACCGCGCAGACGGTCGACCGGATCATCGACGTCTTCCCGGCCGGGCAGCAGGCCCAGGTCCGGATGCAGCTCTCGATCGCCCTGCAGGGGATCATCACCCAGCAGCTGCTGCCCACCGCCGACGGCAAGGGCCGCATCTGCGCCTGCGAGATCCTCGTCCCGACCCCCGCGATCCGGAACCTGATCCGCGAGGGCAAGACCCACCAGATCTACTCGGCGCTCCAGACCTCCGGCTCCGTCGGGCATGCAGACGATGGACGCCCACCTCGTGCAGCTGGTCCGCCAGGGCAAGATCACGCGGGAGCTCGCCGAGCGGCGCGCATCCGTCCCGGAGGAGCTGCGCCGCCTGCTCGGTCCCTCGCACGACGGCTCCCGAGCGTCCCCAGCTACGCCGGCGCCGCAACGACCATCGGCTCGCCGGTCTGATCCGTTCGGAGTACTGAGCGATGAGCACTTTCGCCTTCCGCGCCGTCGACGTCACCGGGATCCCGTCCCGTGGCGAGCTCGAGGCGCCGTCCAAGGGCCAGGTCACCGAGCAGCTTCGCTCGAAGGGCCTGATCGTCCTGGACGTCACCGAGAAGAAGCAGGCGATGCAGATCGAGATGCCCTTCAAGAAGAAGAAGATCGATCTGCGCGAGCTGACGATCTTCTCCCGGCAGTTCGCGACGCTGATCGCGTCGGGCATGCCGATGCTTCGGTCGCTGACCACGCTCGAGGCGCAGACCGAGGACCCGAAGATCACCGCGGCAACGATCGGCCTCCGCCAGGACGTCGAGGCGGGCTCTTCCGTCGGCGACGCCATGGAGCGCTTCCCCGACGTCTTCGATTCGCTCTACCGCTCGATGGTCCGCGCCGGCGAGAGCTCCGGTCAGCTCGAGCAGGCGCTCGACATGGTCGCCTTCCAGATCGAGAAGCTCGACGCCCTGAGGCGTCAGGTGCGCTCGGCGATGATGTACCCGATGCTGGTCTTCGCGTTCGCGATGATCGTCGTGATCATCGTCGTCGCGTTCATCGTGCCGGTCTTCGTCGGCCTGTTCGAGGAGCTCGCCTCCGAGAACCCCGAGACCTCGGCCAAGCTGCCGCTGCCGACGCAGATCGTGGTCACCCTCTCCGACCTGATGACCGGGTCGTTCTACATCGTGGTGCCGACTGTCGCCGCCCTCATCTACGCGTTCCGTCGCTGGAAGAAGACCGAGAAGGGCGCCTACCAGTGGGACGTCGTCAAGCTGAACCTGCCGATGAAGATCGGCGACGTGGTCCAGAAGGTCGCGATCGCGCGCTGGTCGCGGATCTTCTCGGGAACCATCCAGGCCGGCGTGCCGATCCTGCAGGCGGTCAAGATCGCC
Organism: uncultured Solirubrobacterales bacterium; assembly: GCA_963839535.1. Classification (GTDB taxonomy): domain Bacteria; phylum Actinomycetota; class Thermoleophilia; order Solirubrobacterales; family 70-9; genus RHKX01. The sequence continues at coordinate 150,214 of CAWIVF010000009.1, read as the reverse complement.
GGCGAGACCGCCGGCAACAAGGTGATCGAGAAGTCGATGGACGACGTCTACGCCTCGGTCCGCCGCGGCGGCACGATCACCGCTCCCCTCGAGAAGGAGCCCGTCTTCCCGACGATGGTCGCCCACATGGTCGCCGTCGGCGAGGAGACCGGCCAGCTCGAGCACATGCTGAGCAAGATCGCCGACTTCTACGAGGCCGAGGTCGACGCGAAGATCAAGGCGCTCACCGCCCTGATCGAGCCGATCATGATCATCGGCGTCGGCGGTGTCGTCGGCTTCATCGTGATCGCGATGTACCTGCCGATCTTCAGCCTCTACGACAAGATCGGCTAGTCCGCCTCTCCTGACCATCGGGCCCCATCCGGGTCCGTCAAGATCCGCAGGTGAGCGGACTCGAGGTCATCCTGGTGCTCGCGGCGGGGTTCGCCGCCGGGGCGATCAACGCCGTGATCGGCTCCGGCACGCTGATCACGTTCCCGACGCTGCTGGCGGTCGGATACCCGCCGATCGTCGCCAACGTCTCGAACAACATCGGGCTGGTGCCGGGGGCGGCCAGCTCGGCGGTCGGATATCGCAGGGAGCTGCGCGGCAGCCGGAGGCGGCTGTTGCGCTACGCGCCGGCGACGATCGCGGGCTCGCTGATCGGCTCGGTCCTGCTGCTCAGCCTGCCGGAGGACTCGTTCAAGCGGATCGTCCCGGTGCTGATCGCCATCTCGCTGATCCTGATCGTCTACCAGCCGCGGATCTCGCGCTGGGCTGCGGCTCGCCGGGAGGCGCACTCGGCCGCACGGTGGCCCGCTGCTGCTCGGCGGCATCTTCGGGACCGGGATCTACGGCGGCTACTTCGGAGCCGGGCAGGGGATCCTGCTGTTCGCGGCCCTGGCGATCTCGCTCCCCGACGACCTGCGCGAGCTCAACGCCGTGCGGGCGGTGCTGGCCGGCATCGCCAACGGGGTCGCCGCGATCGTCTTCGTCTTCGCCGCCGAGGTCGCCTGGCTGCCGGCGCTGCTGATCGCGGTCGGATCGACCGCCGGTGGCCTCTTCGGCGCCGGCATCGGGCGGCGGCTGCCGGACACCGCCCTGCGCGCCACGGTGGTGGTGGTCGGGATCGCGGCGATCCTGCTGCTCGTCGCTCTGATTGTCGCCCCGGGGCGGCGGGTATCCGCGGGGCAGACCGCGAGCCAGACGAGGAGGTTTCCCATGGCGAAGGACCACGGACCGAGCGTCAAGGACGACGAGCTCTACGAGAAGCTCCGCGAGGACGGCGAGAGCAAGGAGAAGGCCGCCCGGATCGCCAACGCCAAGGCCGCCGGCACCGACGTCAGCAAGAAGGGCGGCGAGTCCGGCGACTACGAGGACTGGACGGTCGACGACCTCCAGGACCGCGCGAAGGAGATCGGCATCGAGGGCCGCTCGGACATGAACAAGGACGAGCTGATCAAGGCCTTACGAAACCACTAGCCCGGACGGGGCACCTAGCCAACTCCGGGGCAATGCTTCCCGTCCTCGCGTGGGGCCCCCTCCCGGGAGGGAGCCGCAACGCGAAGCGGAAGCATTCGCCCGGAGTTACCTACGGAGTAAGGATCACCATCGGGATCTTGCGCTCCGCCTTGCGCTGGTAGTCGTCGTAGCTCGGGTAGAGCTCGACCGCCTTGGGCCAGAGGCGATCCCGTTCGGCGTCGGTGGCGACGCGGGCGCGGACGGGGCGCTTCTCGGAGCGGATCTGGACGGTCGTGTCGGGGTTCGCCTTGAGGTTGTGGAACCAGGCTGGATGCTTCGGAAAGCCGCCCTTGGATGCGACGAGCACGACGTCGTCGCCGTCGTCGATGTAGAGGAGGGGGGAGGTTCGGCGAACGCCGCTCTTGGCACCGACGTGGTCGAGCAGCAGCATCTGCCGCAGGCCCGGCATGCGGTAGCCGATGCGGCCGCCGGTGGCGCGATAGATGGCCGTGTGCCCGCCCATCAGCCGGTTGAGAACGGGCCACGCCCGGTCGACCCCTGGGATGTTCGCCACGCCGCCTCCTCGGTTTGCTCGGAGGCCGGACCCTACTTCGGCTCCGGCTGCTCCTTCTTCGCCGCCTGCTCGGTCGCCACCACCCGGCCGAGGACCTCGCCGGAGCTCGTGTCCGTGATCGCGGCATCGACCGGCTCGGTCAGCAGCAGGTCGAACAGCGCCGGCGCGACGGGGTCCGAGTTGGCGATCACCCCGAGCTGAGCGATCTCGATCTCCAGCGGCTCGTTCGAGGTCACGCTCAGCCTCAGTTGGTCGCCGACCGCCACGCGGACGGTCTCGGGCTTCTCCACCGAGGCGACGATGCCGCGCTCGACGACGTCGCCTGATCCTCACCCGACTGGTCCTGGGGGGTGGAGGAGTCGGTGCTCTCCTCCGCGCTGGTCGTCTCAGAGCCCTGCCGCTCCGGCGCGAGGGCCGCCGCACCGACCGAAATGGCCAGCAGCAGCACCAGGATGATGATCAGGCGACGGGCGGCCAATGGCTTGTCAAGCGGGTCCCAGGGCCGTCTGGGGGCTAGCCCCTAGACGAATGTCCATGCCGCACCCGATCTTGCTCAAGGTGGCCCATGGCCGAGCCGATAGGCGGTGCATCAAAGGAATGTGCCAGCGCTTCGATGCGTCCGCTGAATCCCCATGGCGACAGGTTCTGGCTCCACGAGACCACCCCAGGAGGGTAACTATGCTGGACAAGCTCCGTACCCGGAGTCGCGAGGAGTCAGGGTTCACCCTGGTCGAGCTTCTCGTCGTCATGCTGATCCTCGGCATCCTGGCCGCGATCGCGATCCCCGCGTTCTTCAGCCAGCGTGACAAGGCCAAGGATTCCGACGCCAAGGCGCAGGCCAACAGCGCCCAGACGGCGATCGAGTCCTACGCGACCGACAACAACGGCTCCTACGCAGGCGCGACGCTTGCCAAGCTGCAGGCGATCGAGCCGACGATCAAGAGCACCGTTTCCGGTGCCACTCGCCGACGTCGAACACCTACACGGTGACCGCGACCTCGTCGACCGGCAACACGTTCTCGGTCACCCGAGCGAGCACGGGGACGGTCACCTACCCCTGCACCTCGACCGGCGGCAACGCCAACGCAGGGTGCCCGAGCTCCGGCTTCTGGAACCCGTAAGTCCAGCCGGCTCTCGAGTCTTGACTCGAGGACCTGATGAAGGAATCGAACGAGGCGGGCGCGAGCCCGCCTCGTTCGCTTTCTGCTGCGGTTTCCGCCGGGACGAGCGGTTTGTCCCCGCGTGCGTCCACAGCCTCAAGGTGAAAGCGCGATCGGCCGATGATCCCGGCATGACCCCCATCAGGGCATTGCATCGGCGAGCGCGCGAACGCTTCGCGCCGGCCGCCGCCGCGGAGGACGGCTTCTCGATCGTCGAGGTGATGATCGCGATCTTCCTGCTGCTGGTCGGCATCCTCGGCGCGCTGCTGATGGTCAACACCGCCAACAGCACCACCTTCGCCAACAACGCCCGGACCTCGGGCGTCAACCTCGCCCGCGAGGTCGCCGACGGCGCTCGCGCGGTGAACGGCAACGTCTCCTACGACCAGCTCTCCAACGGCTGCTCGGCGCCCTCGAGCCCGGCCAACCCCTGCTCTTCGACCAGCGCGATCGTCACCGGCCTGCAGGCGCAGCCCGGCCTCGCCGCCGACCCCTCGAGCCCGGCCGGCACATGGCAGATCAAGCGCTCCGGCATCACCTACACCGTCAAGGTCTCCGTCTGCTCGATGGACGACCCGAGCGACGGCTACGGCAGCCACAGCGTCGGCGGGCCCTACTGCTCCGACGTCGCCGCCAGCGGCTCCTCCGATACCGACGCCGACGACTACAAGCGCGTGGTGGTCGACGTGCGCTGGGGCGGCACCCGCGACAGCGCCAACGCCCGCGCGGTGACCCTGATCTCCTCGGGCGGGCTCAACGGGCCGTCGGTCACCTGTCTGCGCCCGACGGGCAGCTCCTGTCCGGCGACTCCGCAGATCACCAGCACGTCCACCACCTCGCAGCAGTTCACCGCGACATCCAGGGCAGCGCGACGCGGCTCGACTGGTACGTCGACGGCTCCTACGCCGGCACGGCGACCCCGAACAACGGGACGGGCACCGCCACGTTCACCTGGACCCTGGGGACGATGGCGAGCTCCACCCGGGTCCAGGACGGCAACTACGAGATCAGCGCCGTCGCGTACTCCAGCAACGGCCTGACGGGAACCACCGGCAGCGTCCAGGTCGTCGTCAACCGGCAGGTCCCGGCCGCCCCCGGCGGCTACGTCGTCGGGCCGCGACCTGAGGATCACCGGCAACGGGACGGCCGGCGGCGTCGACGTCGACTGGCTGCCGGTCGCGGATCGTGACGTCCTCTACTACCGGATCTACCGTCAGGCCGGCACGGCCACCCCGGTGCTGCTGAACCAGACGGCCGACGAGAGCGTCACCGCCTACACCGACCTGACCCCGCCGGCCAGCCCCGATCAACTGGACCACCCAGGGTTCCCAGAGGACGTCCTGCACCCTGCCCCTGCTGGCGGCCGTCGACCACGCTCAAGTACTGGGTGGTCGCGGTGGACCATGAACGGAACCACGCCTCGCGAGGGGACCTCGACGGCGCAGATCGACGTGAACCTCTGCAACCACGCGCCGAAGCCGCTGCCGACGAACTCCCTGCAGCTCGTCAACAACGCTGACGGCACCATCTCGCTGACCGGCATCGCTGCCGACGAGCCCGACCGACCCCGACGCCGGAGACGCGGTCTACGCCTACCGCATCTACCGCTGGGCATCCGGGGCGTCGCCGGTCATCCCGACCGACCGCTACGACTACCTGCTCCACGCCGGCCTGACCGGCTTCACCGACTTCTCCCCGCGGCCGGGCGGCGTCAACCAGAAGTACTGCATCACCACCGTGGACACCCACATGCAGGAGTCGACCTGCAGCAACGTGGTGATCGGATGACCCGCCGCAGCTCAATCCGGGACGAGCGTGGCTTCACGATGGTCGAGCTGCTCGTCGGCGCGTCCCTCGCCATCGCCGTCTTCGTCCTGATCGGCACCGCCCTGACGCAGTACCAGGCGAACGCGCAGCGGACGACGCGGAAGAACGACAGCCAGGACGCCGCCCGCACCGCGATCGACCGGATCGTCCGCGAGCTCCGCGACGGCGGCGAGCACGCGAACGGGCCCGACCGTGATCGAGGGGGCAGGGGCCTATGACCTCACCTTCCAGACCGTCGACGGCACCGCTCCCGCCCGCGACCTCGGCGAACAAGTGGGGGATCACCCGGGTCCGCTACTGCCTCCCCGCCGACCCTGCTCCCGGCAGCAAGGCGACCGAGGTGCTGATCGCCCAGAAGGAGACCTGGACGACCGCGACGCCGCCCGCGAACCCATGGACAGGGCTCCCCCGCCTGCCCGTTCACCCCGGGGTCACTGCCCGCCGGCGCGGCGATCACGACCACCACGCTGGTCCAGGACGTGACCAACCGCTACGCGGGCGCCGCCCGTCCGGCCTTCACCTACGACAGCACGACGCTCAGCGCGATCACGGCGGTGGGCATCGATCTCTTCGTCGACGTCAACACCACCGCGCAGCCGGGCGAGTCCGAGCTCAAGGGCTCCGCGTTCCTGCGCAACCAGAACCAGGCGCCGGTCGCGTCCTTCACCTCCTCGCCGACGGGCGCCGGGCATGTTCTGCTCAACGGCGGCGGCTCCTCCGACCCGGACAACCAGAGCATGACCTACGCCTGGTTCAGGACCGACACCGGAGCCCAGATCGGGACGGGCGGGCTGCTCGACTGGGCGCCCGGCGCGGGCACCTACACGGTCCGGCTCGAGGTCACCGATTCCGGTGGCCAGATCGGCTCGATCGACGCAGACAGGTGACGGTCTCATGAGCTGGCTCGCACTGATCAACCGGCTGCGCCGCGAGGACGGGCTCGCGCTGATCCCGGCGATCACGACGGTGGCGATCGTGCTGGTCCTCGGCACCGCGCTGCTGGCCGCCGTCAACGTGCAGACGCACCAGACCGCGGAGGAGCGGGCCAAGGAGGCGGCCTTCCGGCTTGCCGAGAGCGCTCTGAACTCTCAGGTCCTCCTCGTCTCGAACGACTGGCCCTCGAGCGCGGCCCTGGCGTACGGAGCCTGCAACCAGTCGACGACCCCCTCGTCGCCGCTGCCCGGGCAACGTCGCTCGCCACCAACTTCACGACGCACCAGCGACGGCTTCCCCAACGGCGGCACGGACTTCGGCACGGCTGCACGTCCCCACATGGTCGGTCCGGGTGATCGACGACGAGGGCGGGCTCCGACTACTACGACGAGGCCCTCGCAACGAAGTCGCCGGCGCCCTGCGCCTGCGACCTCAAGGGCGCCAGCACGACCCCCGACGGCGCGGTCTGGATCCGGGCCGAGGCCACGGTCCAGGGCGAGAAGAGCGTCCTGGTCCAGCTCGTCGCGCAGAGCTCGCAGCGACTCGAGACGGTTCCCCGCAACGCGATCACCGCCGGCTTCTTCAGGACCACCAACACCGGCAAGAAGATCATCGTCGACGCCAAGGGGACCTCCGCAACCGCCGCCAACGTCGCCGTCCGCGTGCACCACCGCGGCGCCGACTGCCAGCGACACCTGCCTCGGGTACGACCCGAACAAGGGCCAGCTCTCTCCTGCCGGCGCCTACCAGACGACCTATCCCGGGATCCGCCTCGCTCGACAGCGCCGCCCTCGCCCGGCTCAAGCACGCGTGCCCAGACCGCCGACCCCCCCGACCTACTACGCGACCGGCTGCCCGTCGAGCCTGGCCGGCGCCTTCATCTACATCGAGAACGCCAACTGCTCCTACACCGGCGGGTCGATCAACTCGGCCGCGGCCCCCGGCGTGGTGATCATGGGCGGCGGCACGCTCAGCCTCGGCGGCAACTCGAAGTACTACGGGCTGATCTACAACGCCAACTCGCAGGGCAGCAACCCCGACCTGCACCTCCGGCGAACCAGAACACGGTCCTGACGCTGTCGGGTGCCGCTGCGGTCTACGGGGCGATCATCATCGACAAGTGCGGCGGCGTCTCGACCGGATCGAGCGGCTCGCCCAACTTCGTCTACGACTCGAACGTCTTCGCCAACCTCTACTCGAACGGCACGCCCGGCCGGCGTCAAGGGCACCTTCCGGATCATCCCGACGTCCTAGGGTCCCGGCGGCGGCTCCGCCGCCGGATCCGGGCGACCCCACAGATAGCCTCGGCTCGTGATCGCCACCCTGCTCTTCCTCGTCGTCCTCGGCCTGGCGCTGGGCAGCTTCGCCGGCGTCGTCGCCTACCGCAGCGGCCAGGGTGAGTCCTGGGTCACCGGCCGCTCGAAGTGCGACAACTGCGGCGAGCTCGTCGCCGGCTACGACAACATCCCGGTCGTCTCCTGGCTCCTGCTCAGGGGGCGCTGCCGGCACTGCGGCCAGCCGATCCCGATCCGCTATCCGCTGATCGAGGCGGCGCTCGGCCTCGCCTTCGGCGCGATCTACCTCGTCCTGCGCGACGAGGGGACGGGGGAGGTCGTCCTCGGCTGCACCTTCGCGGCGTTCCTCGCGGTGATCACGCTGACCGACCTCGAGCGGCGGATCATCCCGAACGTCGTCGTGGCGGCGGGTACGGTCGCGGGAATCGCCATCGTGGCGATCACCGACTCCGGCGATCTGCCCGAGCACCTGATCGCGGGCGCGGGGGCCGGCGGCTTCCTCCTGATCGTCGCCCTCGCCTACCCGCGGGGGATGGGGATGGGGGACGTGAAGCTCGCCGGGATGATGGGGATCTACCTCGGCTCGGCGGTGATCCCGGCGTTGCTGATCGGCTTCCTCTCCGGCTCGATCTTCGGGCTCGGCCTGATCGCCCGGGATGGCGCCGCGGCGCGGCGCAGCAAGGTTCCCTTCGGCCCGTTCCTGGCCCTCGGCGGCGTCATCGCGGTGCTCGTCGGGCCCGAGATCGTCGACTGGTACACGGGGACCTTCTTCGACGCCTGAATGCCGCCTTGCGGATGAGCGCCCCCGGCGCTCAAGAAGTTCGCAGGGTCGGCCGATGGAGGTGCGACGATCACCATGCAGCTCAGCAAGCGCTCCCAAACCAACACCGTCGGCCTCGACATCGAAGCCGACAGCATCGCCGCCGTCGAGGTCGCGGTCAACGGCTCCGTCAGCGTCGGCGCGCACCGGCATCGCGCCGCTCGAGCCGGGGCTCGCCCGTGACGGCGAGGTCTCCGATCCGGAGGCGCTCGGCGAGGCGATCAGGCAGCTCTTCACCGAGCACAAGCTTCCGAAGAACGTCCGGGTCGGCATCGCCAACCAGCGGGTCGTCGTGCGGACGCTGCGCATCCCGGTGATCACCGACAAGTCCGAGCTCGAGACCGCGATCAGGTTCCAGGCCCAGGACCACATCCCGATGCCGCTCGACGACGCGATCCTCGACTGGCAGGTGCTCGAGCCGACCCCCGAGCTGCGCGAGAGCGGGCAGATGGACGTCGTCCTCGCCGCCGCCCGCCGCGAGACCGTCGAGAACCTCGCCGAAGCCGTCCGCGCCGCCGGCCTGAAGCCGATCGGGATCGACGTCTCCGCCTTCGCGATGATCCGCGCGCTCGCCGACGAGGCGCCGACCGCCGTTCTTCCCAGCTACGAGGACCGGGCGGGAGAGGGCGAGCCGCTCCTCGTCCATCAGCCGGCCCGCCTCCTCTGCAACTTCGGCGACAACATCAACCTGGCCGTCGCCCAGGGCCCCAACTGCCTCTTCACCCGCGTCTCCCAGTTCGGACTCGAGGGCATCGTCCAGGGCCTCAGCGAGAGGTCCGGGCTGACCCTCGAGCACGCCCGTCAGTGGCTCCTCCACGTCGGCCTCGAGCGGCCGGTCGAGGAGATCGACGGCGAGACCGAGACCGTCGTGGCCGCCCGCGACACCCTGATCGAGGGCGTCGCGAGGCTCGCCGGCGAGCTGCGCCTGTCCCTCGATTACTACGGCGCCCAGGAGGCTGCCGTCGCGGTCGAGGAGATCGTCCTCTGCGGCGCCGGCAGCGCCATCGCCGGCGTCGACGCCCAGGTGCAGGCCGAGCTCGGCTACATGGCGCGGGTCGCGCGACCCGGCGCCCTCTCCCATCTTGGCGCCCGTGACGCGGCGCGCCTGACCCTTCCCTTCGGCCTGGGGCTGGAGGGCTGATGCGCCCGGTCAACCTGATCCCGGGTGGCAAGCGCGGCGGTGCCGTCGCCGGCGGCCGCAACGTCCTGTCCTACGCGATCATCGGCGCTCTCGTGCTGGTCCTCGGCGCCGTCACGCTGCTGGCGATGTACGGCAAGGAGGTCGACGAGAACAAGGCCAAGGTCGACTCGCTCGAGTCCCAGATCGCCTCGGCGCAGGCGGAGGCGGCGAGCCTCTCGTCCTTCACGTCCTTCAAGGAGATCCACGACGCACGCGTCGCGACGATCGACTCCCTCGCGAAGTCCCGCTTCGACTGGGAGCGGGTCATGCGCGAGCTGGCCATCGTCATCCCCGACGAGGTCTGGCTGACGAACCTGACCGGGACCGCCTCGCCGACCGCGACGGTCGAGAACGGCGCCGGCCTGCAGCTGCGCGCGGAGATCCCGGGCCCCGCCCTGGAGATGACCGGCTGCGCGCTGAACCAGCGGACCGTCGCCCGCCTGATCGCCTCGGTCAACGACATCGACGGGGTCACCCGGGTGCTCGTCTCCGATTCGGCGAAGCCCGAGCCCACGCTGGAGGAGACCGCCGTCGAGCCCGCCGCAGAGGGCGCCACGGACACCTCGGTCACGACGACCTGCTCGATCCGGCCCTCCTACCCGACCTTCTCGCTCGTCGCCGCCTTCGACGGGGTCGCCCCGCCGGTTGACCCCGCCGCCGACCCGGCTGCGGCCGCGACGCCGGTGAGCACCGACCCGGCCGCCGCCGCGCCCGCCTCCACCACGACGACGACCACTCCGACGGAGGCGACGACCACGACGACCACCACCCCTGAAGACGGCGGCGTCGCTGAGACGTCCGCCCAGAACGAGCAGAAGCCAGAGCGCTGTCGGCGAGGCCGATCAGTCCGCCCAGAACGCTGCCCAGATCCCCGCGGGAGGCAACTGATGAAGTCCAGCGACCGCACTCATCGTGCTGGTCCTGCCGGTGATCGCCCTCGTGATCGCCTTCTGGATCCTCGTGCTCGGCCCCAAGAAGAGCGAGTCCAGCGAGCTCGAGAGCCAGGTCGCCGACCTGCAGTCGAGCCTTGCCCTCGCCCAGTCGGAGATCGAGGCCGGCCGTGCGGCCCAGGCCTCCTTCGACAAGGACTACGCGAACCTCGTCGAGCTCGGCGCCGCGGCTCCCGCCGACGATGAGCAGGCGACGCTGGTCTACGACATGTCGAAGCTCGGCTCCGAGAACAACGTCCGCTTCCGCGCCTTCAAGGTGACCCCGGCCTCCGGCGACGCGGTCGTCCCGGTCGATCCCGCCGCCCCCACCGAGGGAACCGTCGCCGCGCTGCCGCTCGGCGCCGCCGTCGGCCCCGCCGGCCTGCCGGTCATGCCGTACAGCTTCAACTACCTCGGCAGCTTCTTCGACTTCGCCGACTTCTTCGGCGACATCGACGACCAGGTCGACACCTTCGACGACGGCGCCGGCCCGGAGGTCAGCGGTCGCCTGCTGACGATCGACGGCTTCGCCCTCACCGCGAACCCGAAGACCGGCTTCCCCGACGTCCAGGCCGACCTCGCCGTGACGACCTACGTCGTCCCCGAGGAGCAGGGCGTCGACGCCGGCGCCTCGCCGGCGGGCCCCGGGGCCACCCCGGTCGCCGCGACCGGCGCGCCGACCCGCCCCGACCACCACGACCGTGCCGACGGCGGGGGTGACCCCGTGAACGGCGCACAGGCGAAGGCCAAGGAGGTCTTCAACGACCTGCGTGAGCAGAAGCTGCTGCCGGTCGTCGCCATCCTGGTCGTCCTGATCATCGCCGTGCCGATGGTCATGAAGGCCGGCGGCGAGGAGCCCGCGCCTCCGACGGAGCTCGCCGAGGGCCTGAAGCCGATGCTCGAGACGGAGCCGGTGGTCCTGACCTCGGCCCCCGAGCTGCGCGACTTCCGCACCAGGCTCGACAGCTTCGAGAAGAAGAACCCCTTCCACCAGCCCGAGCCGGTGGTCAGCGAGGCCGCGACCTCGGCGGTCGACCCCGCGACGGCCGAGCCGACCCTCGGCGGGGCGACGACCGACACCGGTACGACCACCGACCCCGCGGCGACCACGATTCCGCCCACCGACTCGACCGACGTCCCCGTCACCGATCCCGTCGATGGCGACGTCCCGGTCGACGACGGCACGGGCACGTCGATCGGCAACGGCAACCCCGACCCGGGCCCTCCTGACACCCAGGTGATCAGCTACGACATCGACGTCGAGATCGGCAAGGCCGGTGACGAGCGAACCCTCAGCGAGGTCCAGATCGGCACCCTCCTGCCCAGCAACGACAGCCCCCTCGCCCAGTTCGTCAGCACCGACCTCCAGGGGACCAGCGCCTCCTTCGTGATCTCGCCCAACGTGTCGAGCGCCGAGGGCGACGGCAACTGCGCCCCGAGCCGCAACGACTGCCAGTTCCTGAAGCTCTCGGTCGGCGAGGGCGAGCGACTCTTCTACGAGCCCAACGGCGAGACCTACCGGCTCAAGCTGACGGCCATCACCCGCCGGGTCGACGTGCTCGACAAGCTCAGCAGCGCCGCCGACGACGTGACGGAGCCGATCGACACCGCCGTCCAGTGGCGGACCGGCTGAGCCGTCCGAGCACCGCGCGGATAGCCTTCCGCGTCGCATGGCCAGCTTCGACTTCGTCACCGCAGGGGAATCCCACGGTCCCGGCCTGACCGCGATCGTCGAGGGCCTGCCGGCCGGCCTCGAGCTCGACCGCGAAGCGCTCGACCGGGACATGGCCCGTCGCCAGCTCGGCCACGGGCGCGGCGGCAGGATGAAGATCGAGAAGGACTCGGCCGAGGTCCGCTCCGGAGTTCGTCACGGCCGCACGCTCGGCAGCCCGATCGCGCTCCTCGTCGCCAACCGCGACTACGAGAACTGGGTCGAGCGGATGGGCCCCTGGGAGAGCGGGGAGGGGGTCAAGCAGGTCCACCTGCCGCGTCCCGGCCACGCCGACCTCGCGGGCCTGCAGAAGTACGGCTTCGACGACGCCCGCAACGTGCTCGAGCGCGCCAGCGCCCGGGAGACGGCCGCTCGCGTCGCCGCCGGCGGGCTCGCCCGCCAGTTCCTGGCGGCGCTCGGGGTGACGATCCGCAGCCACGTGACCACGATCGCCGGCGTCGCGGCGCCCGCCCCCGCCGATCTCACCCCTGCCGACTTCGACGGGGTCGACGACGACCCGGTCCGCTGCCTCGACGGCGAGACCTCCGAGGCGATGGTCGCCGAGATCAACCGGCTGCGGAAGGAGAACGAGAGCCTCGGCGGCACCTTCGAGGTGCGCGCGTGGGGGCTGGTTCCCGGGCCTCGGCTCGCACGTCTCCTGGGCCGAGAAGCTGGACGGCCGGATCGCCCAGGCGATGGTCTCGATCCAGTCGGTCAAGGGCGTCAGCATCGGCCCCGCCTGGGACGTCGCCGCGAGCCCCGGCTCGGAGGCCCACGACGAGATCTTCCACTCGCCCGAGCGGGGCTACTTCCGCGAGACGAACCGCGCCGGCGGCGTCGAGGGCGGGATGACGAACGGGGAGACCCTGATCGTGCAGGTCGCGATCAAGCCGATCTCGACCCTGACGAAGCCGCTGCGCTCGGTCGACGTGCACACGAAGGAGCCGCAGCAGGCGCACAAGGAGCGGACCGACTCGACGGTGGTCCCGGCCGCCGGGGTCGTCGGCGAGGCGATGCTCGCGCTCGTGCTCGCGCGGGCCTACCGGGAGAAGTTCGGCGGCGATCACATCGACGACGTGCGTGCAGCCCTCGCTGCATACCGCGAGCGCATCGACTTCCGCGGCTGAGCACCGGCGGCCACCGCGGCTACGCTGATCCGGCTTTGACGGATCCCGGGACATCGATCGTGCTCGTCGGCTTCATGGGGGCCGGCAAGTCGACCACCGGCCGCCGGATCGCCCGGCGCCTCGAGACGGGCTTCGCCGACACCGATGAGCTGATCGCGGCGGAGGCCGGGCGGCCGCTCGCGACCCTGTTCGCAACCGAGGGGGAGGCGAAGTTCCGTGAGCTGGAGGAGCGCGTGGTCCTCAGCGCCCTCGGGCGCGGCGGCGTCGTGGCGCTGGGTGGCGGCGCGGTCGAGAGCGAGGGGGTCCGGGCGGCGCTGCGGGACCACCTGACGGTCTGGTGCACGATCGACGAGGACCTCGCCTGGGCGCGCTGCTCGGGCAGCGACCGACCGCTGGCCCGCAACCGCGAGGGCTTCCGCGGCAGGTTCCGGGCCCGGGCGCCCCTCTACGAGGAGGTCGCGGACGTCGTTCTTCCCACCGACGCCGACGTCGATCCGCGGCGCCCTGGATCGACGCCCTCCGGGGGATGCCGGGGGCCAAGCTCGCCTGGGCCGTCGCCCCCTCCGCCCAGTACCCGGCGGTGGTCGGCCCCGGCGCGACCCGGCTCGGTGACGCCTCCCGCGGGCTGATTCCCGGCGCGCGCTGCTTCGCCGTCGCCGATCGCGACGCGCTTGCCGCAACCGGCGGCCTCCTGCCCGACTGCCCGGGGACCGCGCCGTTCGAGGTCCCCGGCGGCGAGGAGGCCAAGACGCTCGGCGTCGCCGAGGGGCTGCTCGGCGAGCTCGCGCGCGCCGGCGTCCGTCGCGACGACGCCCTCGTCGCGTTCGGCGGCGGCGTGATCGGCGACCTCGCCGGCTTCTGCGCCGCCGTCTACCAGCGCGGCATCCCGGTGGTGCAGGTGCCGACCACCCTGGTCGCCCAGGTCGACTCCGCCTACGGCGGCAAGACCGGCGTCGACCTTCCGGAGGCCAAGAACTACGTGGGGGCGTTCCACCAGCCGGCGGCGGTCCTCGCGGACCCCGCGGCCCTTGCGACCCTGCCGCCCGCCGAGCTCGCGGCGGGCTTCGCGGAGGTGGTCAAGACGGCGCTGATCGCCGGCGGCAGGCTCTGGGAGCGCGTGCGCGCGATCGAGGCGCTGGACGCCGCAGCCGTCGCGCCGCTGATCTTCGACTGCGCCCGGACGAAGATCGATGTCGTCGCGGCGGACGAGCGCGACGGCGGCCGCCGCGCCGTCCTCAACCTCGGTCACACCGTCGGCCACGCGATCGAGGTCGCGAGCGGCTACGGCACCTACCGCCACGGCGAGGCGGTGGCGCTCGGGCTGCTGGCGGCGCTGCGGCTCTCGGACGCCGGCGAGCTGCGCGAGGAGGTCGCGGCTCTGCTGGAGCGAGCCGGGCTGCCGACCTCGCTGGGCCCGGGCGCCGACACGGAGGCGATCGTCGAGGCCACGGGCAGGGACAAGAAGCGGACGGCCGACGGCATCGGGTTCGTCACGATCGCGGCGCCCGGCGACGTCCGGCACGGCGCGCGGATCGATGCGGATAGCCTGCGCTCCGCGGTGGCGGAGCTGGGGAGAGCATGACGGGGTCGCGCAACCGCGTTGCCGTGATGCACGGCGTCAACCTCGACACGCTCGGCCGCCGCGATCCCGAGATCTACGGCACCCAGACCCTCTCCGAGCTCGAGTACCGGGTCCACGAGTGGGCGCGGGAGCTGGACCTCGAGGCGGCGTTCTTCCAGACCAACCACGAGGGCGAGTTCTGCGAGTTCCTCCACCGCGTCCCGGAGACCGCCGATGCCGTCCTGCTCAACGCCGGCGCGTGGACGCACTACTCGTGGGCCATCCGCGACGCCCTCGAGGTGGCGGGCAAGCCGGCGGTCGAGGTCCACATCAGCGACGTCTCCAAGCGGGAGGACTGGCGCTCGATCTCGGTCTTCGACGGTCTCGTCGCGGGCGTCGTCAGCGGCAAGGGCGTCGATGGGTACCGCGAGGGGCTCGAGATCCTCAAGCGCGAGCTCGGCCTGTGAGCGCCGCGCCCGAGGCGCGGGCGGAGCGACTCGCCACCCTCGCCGGGCAGCAGGGCCTCGACGCGGTGATCGTCGGCGACCTGGTCCGGCCGGGGGACTCCGGCCGCGAGGCGATGGCCGACGTGCGCTGGCTGACCGGCTTCCGCGGCAGCAGCGGCCTGGCGATCGTCGGGCCCGAGGTCCGCGCCTTCATCACCGACTTCCGCTACCTCTCGCAGGTGGCCACGCAGATCCCGGCGTCGTTCGAGGTCGTCGACGCGAAGGCGGAGATGCTCACCGCGATCGCGGACGTGCTCAGCGGCCGGGTCGGCTTCGACGAGGCCAAGACGAGCGTCGAGACGCACCGCAAGCTCAGCGAGAAGCTGGGGGAGGGGGTCGAGCTCGCCGCTCTGGACGGCCCGGTCGAGGCGCTGCGCCGGATCAAGGACGCCGACGAGATCAGGGCGATCGGCGAGGCGAGCAGGCTCACCGACGAGGTCTACGCGTGGCTCGAGGAGCGCGGCCTGGCGGGTCGGACCGAGCGCGAGGTCGCTGCCGCCGCCGAGGCGCGCATGCGCGAGCTCGGCGCCGAGGAGCCGTCCTTCCCGGCGATCGTCGCCGCCGGGCCGAACGGAGCGCTGCCGCACGCCGAGCCGGGGGACCGGGAGATCGGCGCCGGCGAGCTCGTCGTCATCGACATGGGAGCGATCGTCGACGGCTACTGCTCCGACTGCA
Source organism: uncultured Solirubrobacterales bacterium (assembly GCA_963839535.1). Taxonomy (GTDB): domain Bacteria; phylum Actinomycetota; class Thermoleophilia; order Solirubrobacterales; family 70-9; genus RHKX01. Next base: position 134,476 of record CAWIVF010000009.1, on the reverse strand, counting down.
CGCGCACGCTGGTCGACGGGGAGCTCGAGGGCCGCGGCCGCGAGGTCTACGACGTCGTCCTCGCCGCGCAGCTCGCCGGCCTCGAGGCGACGCGCGAGGGCGCCGCCGGCCGCGCCGTCGACGCCGCCGCCCGCGAGGTCATCGACGAGGCCGGCTACGGCGACCTCTTCGGCCACGGCCTCGGCCACGGGGTCGGCATCGAGGTCCATGAGCCGCCGCGGCTCAGCAAGCGCTCGGAGGACGAGCTGATGGCGGGGGACGTCGTCACGATCGAGCCCGGCGTCTACATCCCGGGCGAGCTCGGGGTCCGGATCGAGGATCTGGTCGTCGTCACCGAGGACGGCCTCCTCAACCTCAGCGGCTATCCCAAGTAGCCACCGCCGGTCCCTCCGCGCCAACCGGCCTCGACCGCCAGGCAGTAGCGTGCGCCGCCGTGAGCGACCGCACCCTCGAGGGCAAGACGATGCTGATCAGCGGCGGCAGCCGCGGGATCGGGCTCTCGATCGCGCTGCGGGCGGCCGCTGACGGAGCCAACGTCGGGCTGGTGGCGAAGACCGCCGAGCCGCACCCGAAGCTCGAGGGCACGGTCTACACCGCCGCCGAGCAGATCGAGGAGGCCGGCGGGCGCGCGCTGCCGATCGTCGGCGACATCCGCAACGAGGAGGACGTCGCCGGGGCCGTGGCCGCGACGGTCGAGAAGTTCGGCGGGATCGATCTCTGCGTCAACAACGCCAGCGCCATCAACCTCTCCGGCACCGAGGACATGGAGATGAAGCGCTACGACCTGATGCAGGACATCAACGCCCGTGGCACCTACCTCTTCTCCAAGCACTGCATCCCGCATCTGAAGCAGGCCGAGAACCCGCACGTGCTGACGCTCTCGCCGCCGCTCAGCCTCGATCCGAAGTGGGCGAAGGTGCACGTCGCCTACACGATCGCCAAGTACGGGATGAGCCTCTGCACGCTCGGCATGGCCGAGGAGTTCCGCGACGACGGCATCGCCTTCAACTCGCTCTGGCCCCGCACGCTCGTGGCGACCGCGGCGGTCCAGAACCTGCTCGGCGGGGACGAGGCGATGGCCCGCGCCCGCAAGCCGGAGATCTACTCCGACGCCGCCCACGCGGTGCTGACCCGGCCGAGCCGCGAGTGCACCGGCAACTTCTTCCTCTGCGAGGACGTCCTGGTCGAGGAGGGCGTGACGAACTTCGACGATTACGCCGCGGCTCCCGGGCGCGGAGCCGCAGGTGGACCTCTACGTCGACGAGGTCGACCCGCCCGGAATCGGCAGTTGAGCGCCGTCGGCGACTACCGGCGGGCGATGGTGTCCGGCGACCTCGACGGGGTGATCGCGACGATGTCCCCCGACATCGTCATCAACTCGCCGATCACCCTCCGCCATCAGTTCCGTGGTCGAGAGGAGGTCCGCGAGGTCATGGCCGCGGTCCTCGCCGAGGTGAGTGACGTCGACTACGACCGCGAGGTCGTCGACGGCTCGACCTGCATCCTCTTCGGCAGCGGGACGGTCCGCGGCCAGCACATCGACGAGACGATCCTGATCCAGCTCGACGGGACCGGCGCGATCGCCGAGATGACCCTCTACGTGCGCCCGATGCCGGGCCTGCTCGCGCTCGCCGCCGCCCTCGCTCCCCACATCGGGCCGAGCCGCGGCCGCTCCCGCCTGGCCGGGCTGCTCGCCCGCCCGCTGGCCGCCGCCGGCAAGTCCGGCGAGGCGATGGCCACGCGCCTCGTCTGGCCCCGCTGAGCGAAGCGACCGCTACCCTCCGCCCGCAGTGATCTCCACCAACCAGTTCAAGAACGGCGCCCATATCGAGGTCGACGGCAAGGTCTTCCGGATCATGGACTTCCAGCACGTCAAGCCGGGCAAGGGCGGCGCCTTCGTGCGCACGAAGCTGCGGCGCCAGGAGGACGGCTCGGTCATCGACAGGACCTTCCGCGCCGGCGAGAAGTTCCGCCCGGTCCGCACCGAGACCCGCAAGATGCAGTACCTCTACGACTCCGGCGACGCCCAGGTCTTCATGGACAACCAGAGCTACGACCAGCTCGAGCTCTCCACCGACGTCACCGGCGAGGAGATGCGCTGGGTCCGCCCCAACGACGAGGTCGAGATCCTCTTCGTCGACGAGCGCCCCTCGGGCGTCCAGATCCCGAGCGCCGTCGACCTCGAGATCACCGAGACGCAGCCCGGCCTCAAGGGCGACACCGTCTCCGGCGGCGGCACGAAGCCGGCGACGCTCGAGACCGGCGTGACGATCGAGGTCCCCCTCTTCATCGAGGAGGGCGAGAAGGTGCGCGTCGACACCCGCAGCGGGGCGTACGTCTCAGGGCCTAGGGCGCGTGGCCTCGCGAGGGGCTCGGGTGGATCCTGAGACGTGGGCCGGACCGCCACCCCAGGCGTGGTCAAGGCGACGTCAGGGGCCTGCTCGCCCGGGGCGGCGCTTAACCTGTGTGGCCCGATGCGCCGATCCGACCAACGCCGAGATGCCGCCTTCGCGATCTACCAGCGCGACGTGACCGGGCGGCCGCTCGAGGAGCTGCTCGGCGACGCCAAGCCCTTCACGCTCGACCTCGTCAAGGGGACCGACGCCCACCTCGCCGAGATCGACGCCGAGATCGGCTCGCACGCCCGCGGCTGGACGATCCAGCGGATCGCGCCCCTCGAGCGGGCGATCATGCGCGTGGCCCTCTTCGAGATCCTCCACCGCGAGGAGATCCCGGTCGCCGTCTCGATCGACGAGGCCGTCTCCATCACCAAGCGCTACTGCGGCACCGATGCCCCGGGCTTCGTCAACGGCGTGCTCTCGGCGATCGCGCGCGATCACCACGAGGCAGTGGCTTGAGCGCCGGCGACGGCATCGCCGCAGCTCCGGTCCGCGGCCGAGCGGCTCGACGCCATCGCGGCCGAGCTCGATCGGGCCGAGACGGACGACGCAACCGCGGTCGACCTCGCGCGGGAGGCCGCGCAGATCGCGGCCGACGCCGGCGCGACCGCCGCGGAGGCGGCTCGCGCCGCAGCCGAGCGGGGCTCCGAGGCGTAGTCATGGCCGGCTACCCGGAGGACCTCCGGGCGCTCGCCGACGATTACCTGGCCGAGCTCCGGTTCTCGCCGCGCGCCCAGACGACGGGCCTCGACGAGGCGATGCGCTACTCGCTGCTGGCCGGCGGCAAGCGGATCCGCCCGGTGCTCTGCCTCGCGACCGCGCGGGCCCTCGGCCTCGACCCGAAGGGCCTGCTCCCGACCGCAGCCTCGCTGGAGCTGATCCACACCTACTCGCTGATCCACGACGACCTGCCGGCGATGGACGACGACGACCTGCGCCGCGGCCGCCCGACCTCCCATGTCGCCTTCGGCGAGGACGTCGCGATCCTCGCCGGCGACGCGCTCTTCGCGGAGGCGATCCGCCTCGTCGCCGAGTCCCAGCGGGGCGAGCCCGACCGGATCCTCGCCGCGATCCGGGAGATCGCGGCGGCCACCGGGGTCGACGGGATGGTCGGCGGCCAGTACGTCGACGTGAAGAGCCTGGCCGGCGCCGACCCGGAGTCGCTGCGGCTGCTCCACTCCCTGAAGACGGGCCGGCTGATCTCGGCGAGCGTCTGCTCGGCGGTTGTCCTCGCGGGGGCGGGGGAGAGCGAGGAGGAGCCGCTCCGCCGGTTCGCGGCCGAGCTCGGGATCCTGTTCCAGATCGTCGACGACATCCTCGACGTCACCGGCACCGACGCCGAGCTCGGCAAGCCGCACGGCTCCGACGAGCGTCACGGCAAGCTGACCTACGTCAGCCTCTTCGGCCTCGAGGAGGCAAAGGAGCTGGCGCGCCAGTCGCACGCCGAGGCCCTGGACGCGTTGCCGGAGGGCACGGGTGACGTCGACTCGCTCCGGCGGATCGCCGACTTCATCTACACCCGCCAGTCCTGAGCCGACGCAAACGCCCACGGACAAAATGCGGATTGACACGAGCGGTCGACGGCTTTAAGCTGCAGCCGGTTCCTGGGGGTGGGGGATCGGCGAGGCCCGCAGGAGCGGGCCTCAGTCGTTCGGGGACCTGCAACGACGGAACCGGATTGCAGCTTTCCTGCCGATGGCGGAGGCCGCGAGGTCCGAGCCCGCCGACCTGAGACAATCCGTGCTCCTTCCGGGACGTGCCAATCCCGGCCCTCGAGATGAGTGAGACCGACCGCACAGGCGAACGCCTCCTCGACCGGATCGACGGTCCCGCCGACCTGCGCGGGCTGAGCGACGCCGAGTTGCAGCAGGTCGCGCAGGAGACGCGCGAGCTGATCATCGACACGATCGGCGAGATCGGCGGCCACTTCGGCGCCAACCTCGGCACCTGCGAGCTCGCGGTCTCGCTGCACAGCATGCTCGAGTCGCCGCGCGACAAGATCCTCTGGGACGTCGGCCACCAGGCCTACCCGCACAAGATCCTCACCGGCCGCAAGGACCGCCTCGAGACGATCCGCCAGTACGGCGGCCTCGCTCCGTTCTGCTCGATCCCCGAGTCGCCCCACGACATCATGGGCGCGGGCCACGCCTCGACCTCGATCGGCTACGGCGTCGGCCTCAAGGAGGCCATGCGCCGGGGCATCGGCGAGGACGGCAACGTCGTCGCGGTGATCGGCGACGGCGCCCTGACCGGCGGCGTCGCCTACGAGGCGCTCCAGCAGGCCGGCGGCCTCGAGACGCCGATGGTGATCGTCCTCAACGACAACGGCATGTCGATCTCGCCGAACGTCGGCGCCCTGTCCCATTACTTCAACCGCTTCCGCCTCAATCCGCGCCTCTTCCACGCCCGCGAGGACGTCGAGGAGCGGCTGACGAAGCTCCCGCTCGGCCTCGGCCGGCGGATCGAGCGGCTCGGCCCCGAGATCAAGTCCGCGATCAAGGCCTACTGGGCGCCCGGCCTGCTCTTCGAGGAGCTCGGGATCGCCTACCTCGGCGTGATCGACGGCCACGACGTCGCCGACCTGCGCTGGGCGATCGGCCAGGCGCTCGAGGCCCAGCGGCCGGTCGTCGTCCACATCCACACCGTCAAGGGCAAGGGCTTCGCCGCCGCCGAGGAGGGCGGGCTCGAGGGGATGGAGAAGTGGCACGCCGCCAAGCCCGGCTCGATCGTCGACCGCAAGCCCAGGGCCTCCAGCGCTCCCTCTCCGGTCGCCGGCGCGCCGGTCGGCGGAGGCACCCCGCCGCGGCCGATCCCCGTCCAGGAGTCCGACTCGCCGGCCTCGATCGCGCCCGAGAAGCTCGAGCCGCCGCCGCCCAAGCCCTCGCCGCCCGCCTACACCTCGGTTTTCGCCAAGGCGCTCGTCGACGAGGCGAAGCGCGACAAGCGGGTCATCGGCATCACCGCCGCGATGGCCGGCGGCACCGGCCTCGACAAGCTCGCCACCGAAGTCCCCGAGCAGTACTACGACGTCGGCATCGCCGAGCAGGACGCGGTGCTGTTCGCCTCCGGCCTCGCGCTCCAGGGAGCGAAGCCCGTCTGCGCGATCTACTCCACCTTCCTGCAGCGGGCCTTCGACCAGATCGTCCACGACGTCTGCCTCCAGGAGCTCAACGTCGTCTTCGCGATGGACCGCGCGGGGCTGGTCGGCGACGACGGCCCGACCCACCACGGGGCCTTCGACGTCTCCTACTTCCGGCCGCTGCCCAACGTCGTCCTGATGGCGCCGCGGGACGAGGCGATGCTGGTCAACATGCTCCGCACCTCGCTCGCCCACGAGGGGCCGATCGCCTTCCGCTATCCACGGGGAACCGCCGAGGGAGTGCCGCTGCCGATGCCGCCCCGCGAGATCCCGATCGGGACCGGAGAGGTCCTGCAGGAGGGCGAGCGGGTCGCCCTGCTCGGCTACGGCTGGGGCGTCCAGGTGGCCAACGACGCCGCCACCCTGCTCGCCGAGCACGGGATCACCCCGACCGTCGCTGACGCCCGCTTCGCCAAGCCGCTCGACGCCGATCTGGTCGAGCGCCTCGCCGGCGAGCACGACCTCGTCGTCACGATCGAGGAGAACGTCCTGCCGGGCGGCTTCGGCGCCGCCGTCCTCGAGCACGTCGAGGACGCCTGCGACCGCGACCGCGCCCGGATCCTGCGGATCGGCATCCCCGACCGCTACGTGACCCACGGCAAGCCGTCGCTGCTCCGCGACGAGGTCGGCCTGAACGGCGCGACCGTCGTCGATCGCGTCCTCGCCGCCCTCGGCGAGCGCGCACACGCCTGATCGAGCCGGCCGTCCGGCGTAGGATCGCCGGGTGGCCACCGACAGCGAGGAGAGCTCGAAGCTGACGCTCTGGCAGCGGGCGGGCAATGATGATCCGGCGGAAGGCCGGGAAGCGGCGGGGGGAGCCGCTTTCGAGCGCCGACTGGGAGACCGTCTGGCGCCTGCACGAGAGCGGGCTCGGAGGGGTGACGGGGAAGTTCCTCGGCGCGCTTCCCAAGCAGCCCGCGGTGCGGGATCTGCGGCGCTCCGTTCGCCGGCTTCGGCGCCCGGATCGCCGAGGCCGCTCGGGTACCGGCCCTCGCGCAAGAACCCGACGGTCTGCGGCGTCTGCGTCGAGTCGTCGCCACCGGGCGGGATGAAGATGCTGACCGGCGTCCTGTTCGCCGACCTGCGTGGGTTCACGGCCCGCTCTGCCGGCGAGGATCCGGAGGCGATCTCGCAGCTCCTCGGGCGCTTCTACCACTGCGCCGAGGACGTCCTCTTCCCGGATGCGGTGATCGACAAGGTCATCGGCGACGAGGTGATGGCGCTGTATCTGCCTGAGCTCAAGCGGGACGTCGGCCCCGCTGACGTGCCGCCGCTGATGCTCGATCACGCCCGCGATCTGCTCCGCAGCGTCGGCTACGGGTCCGCGGATGGCCCCTTCGTGGAGATGGGCATCGGCCTCGACATCGGTGAGGCGTTCGTCGGCAACATCGGCCAGCGGGCGCTCTACGACTTCACCGCCGTCGGCGACGTCGTCAACACCGCCTCCCGGCTGCAGGGCCAGGCGGGCAAGGGGGAGATCGTCCTCTCCGACCGGGTCGCCGCAGGTCTGAGCACGCCGGCCGGCGAGCGGGTCGAGCTGACGCTGAAGGGCAAGGACGAGCCCCAGGTCGCCTACCGCGTGGGCCGTCTGAGCCCGGAAAAACGAAAGCGCCCCAGTCCTTGGGGCGCTCTCGGGGTACAGGGAGGAGAGTTATGTGTTTCGAGAGGGACAGGCGCACTTGGACGCTGCGGTGTCGGCGGCGGCCTGCCTGTCCTTAAGCTTGGAACCAGGGTACGAACGTACGTCCCCCTTGTGTGTGAGTCCGCGCACATTTGGACGCGAGGGGCGATGCAGGCTGCCCGCATCCGGGTGGGTCGAAACCGGAGATCGGCGTTACTTTCTCTCCCGATGAGCCGGATCCGACTCGACATGCTGCTCGCCGAGCGCGGGCTGGTCCCGTCGCGGACCGCTGCCGCCACGACCATCCGGGCCGGCAAGGTGCGCCTCGGGTCGCGGCGGCGAGCGGGCCGCGAAGCCGGGCCAGCTCGTCGCCGCTGATGCCGAGCTGCAGATCGACGAGGGACCCCGGTACGTCTCGCGCGGCGGCCTCAAGCTCGAGAGCGCCCTCGACGCGCTGGGGATCGAGGTCGCGGGCCGGAGCTGCCTCGACGTCGGCGCCTCCACCGGCGGCTTCACCGACTGCCTGCTCCAGCGCGGTGCCGAGCGGGTGATCGCGCTCGACGTCGGGCGGGGCCAGCTCGACTGGACGCTCCGCAACGACCCCCGGGTGACGGTCCTCGAGGGGGTCAACGCCCGCCATCTCTCCCCGGGTCAGCTGCCGTTCGCGGCCGAGCTGGCGGTCGTCGACGTCAGCTTCATCAGCCTCCGCAAGGTGCTCGAGCCCGTCGCCGCGTCCCTCGCCGACTCCGCCGACGTCGTGGCGATGGTCAAGCCGCAGTTCGAGCTCGGGCCCGGGTGCGGCCAAGGGCGGGGTGGTGCGCTCGCTGGACGACCGCCGCGCCGCCGTCGCCACCGTGGTCGATGCCGCCTCCGGCTTCGGCCTCGGGCTGGCCGGCGCCGCCCCCGCCGGGGTCCCCGGCCCGAAGGGCAACCGCGAGGTCTTCGTGCATCTGCGCCGCGGCCCGGCGGTCGCCGACGCCTCCGCCACGATCGAGGAGGCGATCCGATGAGCGAGAAGCGCCCGATCAAGCGCGTCGCCCTGTTCACGCAGTCGGAGCCCTCGGCCGAGACGCTCGACGCCGCCGCCCGCGCGGCGAAGGCCGCCGGCTGCGAGCTGATCGTCGGCGACGACGAGAGCGTTCCGGGCGCCGCCGGAGTCGAGGGGATCTCCGCGCTGGAGCACTCGCCCGACGATCCCGACCTCTGCCTCGCGCTCGGCGGCGACGGGACGATCCTGCGCGCCCTGCGCCGCTACGCGAACACGGACGTGCCGGTGTTCGGCATCAACTACGGGACGGTCGGCTTCCTCGCCGCCGCCGAGTCCGAGGACCTGGAGAGCGGGCTCGAGCGCGCCTTCGCAGCCGAGTTCGAGGTCGTCTCCCTGGCCGGCCTCGAGGTCGCCACCGACGGCGAGCGCCAGATCGCCGTCAACGACGTCTCCTTCACCCGCCGCGCCCACCAGCGCGTCGCCGAGCTGAGCTACAGCGTCGGCGGCCGGGAGGTCGGTCGCGTGCGCTGCGACGGCCTGGTGGCCGCGACCCCGGTCGGATCGACGGGCTACAACCTCGCCAACAACGGCCCGATCCTCGCCTGGGGTGTGGAGGGGTACGTCGTCAGCTTCATCGCGCCGCACACCCTCACCGCCCGCGCGCTCGTGGTCGCCCCCGACGACGTCCTCCACGTGACGAACGTCGGCGAGCGCGACTCGGTCGACATCGGCGTCGACGGGATCGCCACCGGCCAGCTCGAGCCCGGCGGCGAGGTGGTCGTCGGCTTCCGCGACGGCCTGGCGCTGCTGGCGCAGCTCGAGGGCGAGACCTTCTACCGGAGGATCCGGGAGAAGTTCGGCAAGCTCGCGCACTGAGATCTGCTCCGTCCCGCGCCCGTTGCTAGACCACTCGGGCGATGCTGCGTGAACTTCGGATCGAGAATCTGCTGCTGATCGAGCGCGCCGAGCTGCGGTTCGGCGCGGGTCTGAACGCGATCACGGGGGAGACCGGCGCCGGCAAGACCGTGCTCGCGCAGTCGCTCGACCTGCTGATGGGCGGCCGCCCCCGCAGCGGGATCGTCAGGCCCGGAGCGGAGGAGGCCTGGGTCGAGGGCGCCTTCGAGATCCCGCCCGGCCTGCGGGACGACACCGATCTCGGCGACCTCGCGGAGCGCCTTCCCGCCGGCGACGAGATCGTCCTCGCCCGGCGCGTCTCGGCCGCCGGTCGCTCGTCGGCCTTCGTCGCCGGCCGCGCCGCCACCGCCGCCGATCTGCGCGTCCTCGGCTCCCGGCTCCTCGCCTTCTACGGCCAGCACGAGCACCGCAAGCTGACCCTCGCGGCCGCCCAGGCCGAGATCCTCGACGGCTTCGCCGGGCCGAAGCTGCTCGCCCTCCGCGACGGCTACCGGGCCGCGCACGCCGAGGTGACCGCGCTGCGACGCGAGCGCGACGAGCTCGAGGCGCGCGAGGGCGCTCGCGAGCGGGACATCGACCTGCTGCGCTTCGAGCTCGACGAGATCGACGGCGTCGGCCCCGAGGTCGCCGAGAGCGAGGCTCTCGCAACCGAGCGCGACCGCCTCCGCCACGCCGAGTCCCTGCGGGAGGCGGCTCAGCTCGCCCTCGTCGCGATCTCGGGCGGCGAGGAGGGCGGCGGCGCCCGCGGGCTCGCCGGGGAGGCCGAGGCCGCCCTCGGCCGCAGCACCGGCGTCGATCCCGCGCTCGACGCTCTCGCGGCCCGTGCCGTCGCGCTCGGGCTCGAGGCCGCCGACCTCGGGGACGAGCTGCGCGACTACGCCGAGCGGATCGAGGGGGATCCGGAGCGGCTGGAGGGAATCGAGACGCGCCTCGCCGCCATCGACCGGCTGCTGCGCAAGCACGGCGGGACGGTCGAGGCCGTCCTCGCCCACGCCGAGCACTGCCGCACCGAGCTCGCCCGCCTGGAGCTGGCGAGCGAGCGCAGCGACTCGCTCGGGCGCGAGCTGGCCGACGCCGAGCGCAAGCGCGAGGACCTCGGCAAGAAGCTGAGCAAGGCCAGGGCCAAGGCCGCGCCGCTGCTGGAGGCGGAGGTCGCCGAGGCGCTCGCGGAGCTGGCGATGGACGGGGCCCGCCTGGAGGCGGCGCTCGTCCCCCATCCGGACGGCTATGGCCCGAACGGGGCGGAGACGGTCGAGCTTCGTGTGGCGACGAACCCGGGCATGCCGATCGCGCCCCTCGCCGACGCCGCCTCCGGTGGCGAGCTCTCGCGGGTCATGCTCGCCCTCTCCGGGCTCGGCCCCGGCAGCCAGGCGGGCACGCTCGTCTTCGACGAGATCGACGCCGGCGTCGGCGGCAAGGTCGCCCGCCGGGTGGGTGAGCGGCTCCAGCGGCTCGGCGAGGGCCGCCAGGTCGTCTGCATCACCCACCTCGCCCAGGTCGCGTCCCTCGCCGGGCACGCACTTCCGCGTCGAGAAGGAGTCCGACGGCACCGCCTCCCTCGCGAGGGTCGAGGCCGTCTCCGGGGACGAGAAGCTCGCCGAGATCGTCCGGATGCTCGGCGCCGACCGCGGTGACGAGGCCGCGCTCGGCCACGCGCGCGAGCTCCTCGCCGCCTAGACAACTGTCCCGCCCGCCGAACCGTCCCGTCCGGCGGGCCGTCCCTGCCCCATAATCAGGCGATGGCAACCGGACCCGTCGCCGGGGGCCCACTCCGGGGCCTGATCTCCCGCCGCCGCGGCGCGGCGCCCGTGGATCCCGGCCGACCGCTGGCCGGGCCGGTCCGCCTCGGCCGCCGCACGAAGGACCTCGTCAAGAAGCTCGAGCTGGGCGAGATCGCGGTGATCGACCACGCCGACCTCGACCGGATCGCCGCCGAGGACCTCGCGAGCTCCGGCGCGGTGGCGGTGGTGAACGTGGCGAGGTCCTCGACCGACCGCTATCCGAACATCGGGCCGCTGATCCTGGCCCGCGCAGGCGTCTCCCTCCTCGACGCCGTCGGCGAATCGGTGTTCGACGAGCTCTCCGACGGCCAGATCGTGCGGATCGAGGGGTCGGACCTGATCCGCGACGGTGCCGTGATCGCCTCCGGCCACCGGCCGACGCTGGAGGAGATCGAGCAGCGCCTCGAGGAGCAGCGCGCCCGGATCGACCAGGCTCTGGCGGAGTTCGCCACCAACACGATCGAGCACGTGCGGGACGAGAGCGAGCTGCTCTCCGGCGCGATCGAGCTGCCGGAGACCCGGACCGTCTTTCGCGACCGGCACGTGCTGATCGTGGTCCGCGGGCCCGGCTACCGCGAGGACCTGTCCGCCCTCAACGCCTACATCCGCGACGTCAGGCCGCTGATCGTCGCCGTCGACGGCGGCGCCGACGCGGTGCTCAAGATCGGGCTGAAGCCCGAGGTCATCCTCGGCGACATGGACTCGGCGACGGACAAGGCCCTGCGCTGTGGCGCGGAGCTCATCGTCCACGCCTACCCCGACGGCAGGGCCCCGGGCCGCGAGCGCCTCCAGGAGGCGGGGCTGGATCACCTGCTGCTGCCGGCGGCCGGGACCAGCCAGGACGTCGCGATGCTGCTCGCGCACGAGCGCGGCGCGAAGCTGATCGTCACCGTCGGCGCCCACTTCAACCTGACCGAGTTCCTGGACAAGAACCGCGCCGGCATGTCGTCGACCTTCCTGACCCGGCTGCGGGTGGGGGAGACCCTGATCGACGCCAAGGGGGTGAGCCGGCTCTACCAGCCGGGCATCGGCAAGCTCGGGCTGGCGGCGTTCGTCCTCGTCTTCCTGGTGCTCGCGGCGATCGTCGTCCTGGCCTCGCCCGGACTCGACGACGTCACCGAGCTGATCTGGCTCAAGATCAAGGACGCGGTCGGCTCCTGAGCCTCGCGGGAGGGCGGCGACCAGGCCGCCTCGCGGCACCGCGTGCAGGCGCGGCGCCTGCCAAGCTAGCGCGCTGATGGGCTACAGCGGTCGCTATCACGCTGCATCGCTCGCGGCCGTCTTCGTCGCCCTTGCGATCGGGATCCTGATCGGCGTCGGGCTCGCCGACGACGTCGTCTCCGGGGCCTCCGAGGAGCTCGAGGACAGCCTGCGCAGCGACCTCGACGAGGCCAACGCCGAGATCGAGGACCTCGACGGCCCAGCTCGAGCTCGAGCGCGACTTCAGCGCGGCGGCCGCACCCGGCGCTCGTCGACGGGCGCCTGCAGCGCGAGCAGGTGGCGCTCGTCGAGCTCGGCGAGGTCGACACCGACACCACCGACCCCGCCACCGAGGGGGTCGAGGCGGCCGGGGGCGAGCTCTCCTCCGTCGCGATCCTCGCGGTCCCTCCCGACGTCGCGGCCCTCGCCGAGGCGGCGGGCGGCCGGTTCGCCAAGGCCAAGGCCGGGCCCGAGCGCGGGACCGACCTCGGCGAGGCGATCGGCCGTCAGATCGCCGGCGGCGGGCCGCTGCTCGACCGCGTCCGCGAGCAGCTCTTCTCGCGCTTCAACGGCAGCCTCGATGACGTCGACCGGGTCGTCCTCGTGGGCCAGGACCCGGCGGACCTCGCCGCGGACCTCGGCGGCGAGGGGCGGGCCTTCGAGACCGCCTTCCTGCGCGGGCTCGCCTCCCGCGCCCGGGGGACCGTCGCGGTCGAGCGGAGCGACACCGACCCGACCACCCTCGCCGCCTTCTCGGCCGCCGGGCATCCCCACCGTCGACAACGTCGAGGCGACGCCGGGGCAGGTGGCCATGGTCTTCGCGCTGCTCGGTGCCGAGGGTGAGTTCGGGGTCAAGGAGGGAGCGACGAGCCTGCTGCCGGACCTGCTCGCGGCGCCGGCGGACCGCGGCCCGTGACGATCCTCGCGCTGCTGCTGTCGTCGGCTCCTCGCCGCGCTGCTCCTGCCGCGCTGGTGCGCCGACATGCGCCGCAACGGGCTCGTCCGCGAGAACTGGCGCGGGGCGGTCCTCGCCTTCCCGGCCGGAGCGCTGCTGGTCTCCGTCTCGCTGATCGCGCTCGGGCCGCTCGCGGTCCTCGACGACCGCGCCGACCTGAACCTGCTCGAGCCGGAGCTCGCCCGCTGGTCGGGCTACATCCTCGGCGTCGCCCTGCTCGGCCTGCTCGACGACATGCTCGGGCGCGGGGCCGAGGCGGGGACGCCGCGGGGTTGGCGGGGCCACGCCGGCGCGGTCCTCGGCGGCGAGCTGTCGACGGGCGCGATCAAGGCCGTCGGTGCGTTCGGCCTCGCCGCCTTTGCGGTCTCCGGACTGGGGCGCGAGTGGCCGGGGTACCTGGCGGACCTGGCGCTGCTCCTGCTCGCCACGAACCTCTTCAACCTGCTCGACCTGCGTCCCGGCCGGGTCGAGAAGGCCCTCGCCCTGCTGCTGGCCGGGCTCTGCCTCGGCGCCTGGACGGTCTTCCCGCTCGAGCTGCTCGGCCTCTACGCCGGACCGGTGCTCGTCGGCGCCGCGCTCACGCTGCGGGAGCGGGCGATGCTCGGCGACGCCGGCGCGAACCTCGCCGGCGCGATCGCGGGCGTTGCGCTGATCGTCTCCCTCGGGCCGGATGCCCGCCTCGTGGCGCTGGCGATCGTCGCCGCGCTCACGATCTACGGGGAGTTCCGCTCGATCTCCGCCGCGATCGAGCGGATCGGACCGCTGCGCGCGCTGGACCGGCTCGGGCGCCTGCCGGCGGAGCGGCCGGCCGCGGCGCCCGCGCTAGTCGCGCCGACGCCCGCACGTGCTTCCTGCAAAACGCGGGATTCCGCGCGGCGGATGTCGTCACGGCCCGAGTTCCGTCCCGGCGGCGGCTAGACTCGGGACCCGGTTTGAGCGTTCGTATGCCAGCAGGGGAGACCCGCTTCATTTTCGTCACCGGCGGGGTGGTCTCGGCTCTCGGGAAGGGCATCGCATCGGCCTCGATCGGCCGCCTGCTGGTCAGCCGCGGCTTCCGGGTCCAGCTCCAGAAGTTCGATCCCTACATCAACGTCGACCCGGGGACGATGAGCCCGTTCCAGCACGGCGAGGTCTTCGTCACCGAGGACGGCGCCGAGACCGACCTCGACCTCGGCCACTACGAGCGGTTCACCGATCACAACACCTCGCGCGCCTCGAGCGTCTCCGCCGGCGCGATCTACAACACCGTCATCCACCGCGAGCGCCGCGGCGACTACCTCGGCGGGACCGTCCAGGTGATCCCGCACATCACCGACGAGATCAAGCAGCGGATCCTGATCGTCGCCGAGGCCCAGTCGGTCGACTTCGTGATCACCGAGATCGGCGGCACGGTCGGCGACATCGAGTCGCTCCCCTTCCTCGAGGCGATCCGCCAGCTCTACACCGACCTCGGCCCGAAGCGGGCGATGTTCCTGCACCTGACGCTCGTTCCCTACGTCGGCCACGCCGGCGAGCTGAAGACGAAGCCGACCCAGCACTCGGTCAACGAGCTGCGCCGCATCGGGATCCAGCCGCATGCCGTCGTCTGCCGCTCCGAGGGCGGGCTCGACCGCGACATCCGGCGCAAGATCGCCCTGTTCGCCTCGCTCCCCGAGGAGGCGGTCATCTCCGCCCGCGACGTCGACAACACCTACAAGGTGCCGCTCGCCTTCCGGGCGGAGGGGATGGACGACCTCGTGCTCGATCACTTCGGCATCGAGGCCCCGGCGCCCGAGCTGAGCGACTGGGAGGAGTTCTGCCGTCGCGCCGACGCGGCCGAGGGCACCGTCCGGATCGCGCTCGTCGGCAAGTACGTGCAGCTCGAGGACGCCTACAAGTCGGTGATCGAGTCGCTCAAGCACGGCGGCTTCCACCACGGGGTCAACGTCGAGGTCGACCTCGTCAGCTCCGAGGAGCTGGACACGGACGCGCTCGCCGCGGCCGACGGCATCCTGATCCCCGGCGGGTTCGGCGAGCGCGGGATCGAGGGCAAGGTCGCCGCCTCGCGCTACGCCCGCGAGAACGACATTCCCTTCCTCGGCATCTGCCTCGGCATGCAGATGGCCGTCGTGGACTACGCGCGCCACGTCGTCGGCATGGACGGCGCCAACTCGGCCGAGTTCGACCCCGAGACGCCCTACCCGGTGGTCGACCTGCTCCCGGAGCAGAAGGAGGTCACGGACCTCGGCGGGACGATGCGCCTCGGCGCCGACCCGGTCAAGCTCCACGAGGGGACCAGGGCGCGCGAGATCTTCGACGGCGAGGCCGTCATCTACAAGCGCCACCGGCATCGCTACGAGGTCAACAACATGCTGCGGCGCCGGATCGAGGACGCCGGGCTCGTGATGAGCGGCACCTCGCCCGACGAGCGCCTCGTCGAGATCGTCGAGCTCCCGGACCACCCGTTCTTCGTCGCCTCGCAGTTCCACCCCGAGTTCAACTCCCGCCCGACGCGCCCGGAGCCGCTGTTCCGCGAGTTCATCGGCGCCGCCAGCAGGCTCTCCGACTCCCGCGAGCCCGCCGAGGAGGACCGCGGCGAGGAGCTCGAGCGGGGCACCCCGGAAATCAGCGTCCGCCGCACCTCGTAGGCCCCGGCCGGCGCGTCCGCCGGGTAGCCTCGGCTCCATGGGTGAGGAGAGACTCTTCGACCGCTTCGTGCGCCTCTGCGAGGTGCCGAGCATCACCGGGGACGAGCGCGCGGTCACCGACATGGTCGCCGCCGAGCTGCGCGAGCTCGGCATCGAGGTGCGCGAGGACGACGCCGCCGGGCCCGCCCGGGCCGGGGCGGGCAACCTGATCGCGACCGTGCCGCCGCGCGAAGGTGGCGAGGACGCGACCTGGGTCTCGTTCTTCGCGCACCTCGACACGGTCCCGCACCCCGAGCCGATCCAGGTCGTCGACGACGACGGCGTCTTCCGCAGCGCCGGGCCGACGATCCTCGGCGCCGACAACAAGGCCGCCGTCACCGTCCTGCTGGAGCTCGGGGCCGCCCTCGCCGAGAGCCCGGCATCCGTCGGCGTGGAGCTCGTCTTCACCGTCGCCGAGGAGCAGGGCCTGCGGGGAGCGAACGCGCTCGACCACGAGCAGCTGCGATCGGAGCTCGGGTTCGTGCTCGACCACGCGACGGCGATCGGCGAGGTGATCACCGCCGCCCCCACCTACAAGAAGCTGATCGCGGAGTTCCGCGGCATCGAGTCCCACGCCGGGATCCGCCCCGAGGCCGGTCGCAGCGCGATCACCGCAGCGACCGCGGCGGTGGCGACGATGGACCTCGGCCGCCTCGACGCCGAGAGCACGGCGAACATCGGCGTGATCGAGGGCGGCACCGCGCCGAACGTCGTCGCGGGCACCTGCCGGCTCGAGGGCGAGGCGCGGTCCGTCGACGCGGGCCGGGCCGAGGAGGTCGCCCAGCAGATGGTCGACGCCTGCTCGTGGGCGGCCGGGGAGGCCGGCTGCGACGTCGACCTGCTGGTCGAGACCTACTTCCGCGGCTACCGGATCAAGCCGACCTCACAGCCGCTGGCGCTCGCCCGCGCGGCGCTCGAGCGATGCGGGATCGAGCCGCGCGAGGTGACCACGGGCGGGGGCAGCGACGCCAACGCGCTGCGGGCGCACGGCTTCGACGCGCTGCTGCTCGCCAACGGGACCGAGGCCAACCACACGCCCGACGAGTCCGTCGCCAAGTCCGAGCTCGTCTCGATGCTGGCGGTCTGCTCGGCGATCGTCGAGGAGGCCGGGGCTTGCTGAAGCTCCGCCGCGGGACGGTGGTCGGCACCGACCCGCTCGAGGTCGACGTCGCCGGCGAGGTGCGGAGGGCATGGGCCGACACCGGGATGGTCGGCCCGGTCGAGGCCGGCGACGACGTGGTCGTCAACACCGCCGCGATCGACCTCGGCCTCGGCTCGGGCGGCTTCGACGTCGTCCACGTGAACCTGACCCGCGGGCTGGCCGGGGGCGAGACCGCTCCCGGGGTGCACGTGATGAAGCTCAACTACAGCTCGCTCCAGCATCCGGTCGACCCGATCGAGGCGCCCGCCGAGGCGCCGCCGCTGCCGCTGCGGCCGATGCCCGTCCTGGTGCTGCCGCTCCACGGGCACCTCGCGCCGGCGGCCTGGGCGGCGGCTCAGGCCGCGGGCGGTGAGCGCCGGATCGGGTTCGTCCAGGCGGGCGGCGGCGGGCTGCCGGGCTCCCTCTCCGGCGACGTTCGGGAGCTGCGCTCGCGCGGCCTGATCGCGGGCCACGTGACCGTCGCGCCCTCCTACGGCGGCGAGGCCGAGGCGATCAGCCTCACCGGCGCCCTCCACGCCGCCGCCGGCGACCTCGGCTGGGACGCGGCGATCGTCGGCCCCGGCCCGGGGATCCTCGGCTCGGCCACCCGCTACGGGCACGGCGGCATGGCCGCCCTCGACGCGGCCCACGCGGCGCTCGCCCTCGGCCTGCCGACGCTGCTCTCGCCGCGGATGTCGGCGGGGGACCCGCGGCCACGCCACCTCGGGCTCAGCCACCACACCCGCTCGGTGCTCGACCTGCTGCTGGCCGGCGTCGAGGTGCCCGTTCCCTTCGGGCTCGGCGATCTGTGGCCGGAGGACGCCGAGGATGCGGGCGCGGCGATCGGCGCCGCGACCGGCGGGCTGCACCGGGCCCGGGAGGCGCGAGCGGACCTGGCGGGCTACTCCGGGAGCGGGCTGCCGACGCGGACCATGGGCCGCGATCTCGACGAGGACCGGCTGTTCTTCGCCGCGCCGCTGGCTGCGGGAGCGGTCCTCGGCGCCGCGATCGCCCCCGGCTGAGCCTCGTCGGCGCCGGGCGCGGGGTTGCACCGGCAGGGCGGGGGCGGGGTGGCGAGAAACTGCGTGCGTGGGCTCGGTTGCCGAGAGCGCAGGACCGGGCGTCGAAGAACGCTTCGAAACGCTGCTGCTCGATTTCCTCGCCTACCTGGAGTTCGAGCGCGGCCTCTCGCGCAACACCCTGAGCGCGTACCGGACCGACCTCCTGCAGTACGGGACGTTCCTCGCCGAGCGGGGATCGGGCCCACTGGTCGCCACGAGCGCCGACGTCTCCGACTTCCTCGCCGACCTCGCCCGGGGCAACGGGAAGCCCCCCTGCGGCGCCGCCACCCTGAATCGCAAGACCGCCTGCCTGCGCTCGTTCTACCGGCACCTCCGCCGAGCCGAGCTGATCGACACCGACCCCACCGCCAACGTGAAGCCGCCCCGCCGCGGGCGGACGCTGCCCAAGGTCCTCGGCTACTCCGAGGTCAAGCAGCTGCTCGAGTCGCGTCTCCGGGAGCGAGCCCGCCGACCTTCGCGACCGCGCCCTGCTCGAGGTGATGTACGGCTGCGGCCTGCGCGCCTCCGAGACGATCGGCCTCGAGGCCGGCTCGATCGACCTGCGCCGGGGGTTCCTGCGGGCGCACGGCAAGGGCTCCAAGGAGCGGATCGTCCCGCTCGGCCGCCAGGCCGCCGCCGCGGTGCGGCGCTACCTGCGCTCCGGCCGCGAGCAGCTCGCCGCCGGCTCCGACGAGCGCGCCCTCTTCCTCAACCAGCGCGGCGGCGCGCTCACCCGCCAGGGCCTCTACAAGGTGATCCAGGGCCGCGCCCGCGACGTCGGCCTCGGCGACCGGATGAGCCCGCACACCCTCCGCCACAGCTTCGCGACCCATCTGCTCTCCGGCGGCTGCGACCTCCGCTCGGTCCAGGAGATGCTCGGCCACGCCGACGTCGCGACGACCCAGATCTACACCCACCTCTCGGCCGAGCGCATCAAGGAGGTCTACTTCGACGCGCACCCGAGGGCGCGGGTCAAGAGCTAGCCGAGCTCGCGCAGCCGTCGCGCGATTGTTCCCGTTGTTCCGGATCCGGTGACGGGGGACCAATCGCCGGGTCCCCTAGATTCCCGGTGTGCCTGAGCTCCCCGAGGTAGAGACGATCCGCCGCCAGCTCGAGCCCGACCTCGTGGGGCGCCGGATCGAGTCCGCCGAGATCCTCGACGAGCGCTGGACCCGGCCCGCGTCACCGGAGACGTTCGCCGCCGCCCTGAGCGGACGCGGGATCGAGACGGTCGGCCGTCGCGGCAAGTACCTGCTGGTCGGCCTCGACGACGGCGCGACGCTTGTGATGCACCTGCGGATGACCGGCAACCTGCTGCTCGCCGAGCCCGACGAGGCGGAGGGGAGGCGCTTCGGCATGGAGCGCCTCTATGGCGCCTCGACCGCGCCCGCGCACCTGCGCGCCGAGCTGCTCCTCGACGACGGCCGGCTGCTGCGCTTCACCGACCCGCGGCGCTTCGGCCACGCCTCGCTGCTCGCCGCCGGGGAGCTCGACCCCTACCTCGACTCCCGGCTCGGGGTGGAGCCGCTGAGCGGGGAGATGACGGCCGAGCTGATCGGGCGGATCGCCGAGGGCCGGACCGTGCCGCTGAAGTCGTTCCTGCTCGACCAGAAGGGCATTGCCGGGATCGGCAACATCTACGCAGACGAGGCGCTGCATCGCGCCGAGCTCCATCCGCTCTCGCCTGCGGGATCGATGCGGGCCGAGCACTGGGAGGCGCTCCGCGAGGGAATCATCGAGGCGCTCGAGGAGGGGCTGCGCAACGGCGGCGCCTCGATCGACGACTACCGCGACGCGCGCGGGGAGTCCGGGTCGATGCAGGACGAGTTCCTCGTCCACACGCGGGTCGGCGAGGAGTGCCCGCGCTGCGGGGAACGGATCAACCGGATCGTCGTCTCCGGGCGCTCCACGTACTTCTGCCCGGCCTGCCAGACGCGCCTGCGACGGCGCCGCAAGCGCCCCGCCAGGAAGCGAAGGCCGTGAGCTCCGACGCCGGCGATCCGCCGCCGCCTCCGGACGGGTTCCGGATCGGCCACTGGACCGCCGAGACCGCCCGGACCGGCTGCACGGTGATCCTCCCGCCGCCCGGCAGCCGGGCCGGGGTGGACGTGCGCGGCGGCGGCCCCGGGACCCGCGAGACCGAGATCGTCGGGCCGCTGGCCAACCCTCAGGAGGCGACGGCCGTCCTCTTCTCCGGCGGCAGCGCCCACGGCCTCGCCGCCGCCGACGGCGTGATGCGCTGGTGCGTGGAGAACGACCGCGGCTACCGCGACGATCGGCGGCCTGGTGCCGCTGGTCCCCGCAGCTGTGATCTACGACCTCACGGCCGGTCCCGAGGCGGTTCGGCCCGGACCCGAGCACGGGCACGCTGCCTGCGAGGCGGCTCGCGAGGGCGTCCCGGAGCGGGGCAGCGTCGGCGCGGCCAGGGGCGCCGCGGTGGGGAAGGCGCGCGGTCGCGACCGGGCCCGTCCCGGCGGCATCGGCTACGCCGCGATCAGGACCGGCCTCGGTGAGACCGTCGCCGCACTCGCCGCCGTGAACGCGACGGGGGACGTGATCGACGCCGACGGCAGCCTGATCGCCGGGCCTCAGGGCGACGATGGCGCGATGGAGCGCACGATCGACATCCTGGCTGAAGCGGAGGGGCCGCCACCGGGGGCGCCCGATCCCGACCGGCAGGGCACGACACTCGTCTGCGTACTCACCGACGCCCCGCTGGACAAGACCTCGTGCGCCAAGGTGGCCCGGATGGCGAGCGCCGGCATCCCGCGCGCGGTCGACCCGGTGTTCACGCCGTTCGACGGGGACGTCGTCTTCTGCCTCGCCTCCGGCCCGGCCGAGTCGGCGCCGTGGACCGACATGCGGATCGGCTCCCTCGCCGCCACCGTCGTCGCCGCGGCGATCCGCGACGGAGTCCGCCAGGCCGCCACCTGAGGCGCCCGGCCCGTCCCCACGGGCCGTCATCCTTCAGGGGTGCCCGGAAGCTTCAAGACCGAGGGCGTCGTCCTGCGCAGCATCCGCTACGGGGAGGCCGACCGGATCCTCCACCTCTACACCGCTGAGCGCGGCAGGGTGAACGCGATCGCGAAGGGGTCACGGCGGCCGAAGTCCCGCTTCGGCGGGCGGCTCGAGCCCTTCTTCCGGCTCGACCTGATGCTCCACGAGGGCCGCAGCGAGCTCTGCACCGTGACCGGCGCCTCGACCGTCGACGGCTATCCGAACCTGCGCTCCGACGGGCCCGCCCTCGATGCCGCCGCGCGCGCCTGCGACGCGATCCTGCGGCTGCTCGACTCGGTCGACCCGAACCGCCCCGCCTACAACCTCCTCTGCCGCTACCTGGCGCTGCTCGACCGCAACGCCGAGCCGGGGGCCGCGCCCGGCGGCCCGGGAGCGGCCGCCGTCGGTCTGGCGTTCCGCCTCAAGCTCGCCCTGGCCGCCGGGTTCTCGCCCGAGCTCGCGTCGTGCGCGCGCTGCGGCGAGGGGGAGGGGATCGTCGCCTTCTCCGGGTCCGCCGGCGGGGTCGTCTGCGGCTCCTGCGAGGGCGGCGGCTTCCCGCTCTCCCACGAGGCCCACGAGTTCATGGTCGCCGCCCTCGGCCGGCCGATCTCCGAGCTTCCCGACGCCCGCGAGATGCCGCTGCGCCAGGTCGAGCGCGCGATCACCGAGACGCTCGAACATCACGCGAACGTGCACCTAAGAGCGGTCTCCTGACGCGCTCCGTCTCAGGCGCTCCACACCTCCGCACCTAGAATCGCTCCGCATGGAGGGGACCGACTTCGCCACGCGCGTGCGCGCCCAGGAGGACGCCTTCCTCTGGGAGCCGGCCGCCCGCTCCTATCCCGCTCTCCGCGCAGAGCCCGAGCCCGACAGCCCCGTACGGACGCCGTTCCAGCGCGACCGGGACCGGATCGCCCATTCGAAGGCTTTCCGGCGCCTCAAGCACAAGACGCAGGTCTTCATCGCCCCCGAGGGCGACCACTACCGGACCCGCCTCACCCACACACTCGAGACGTGCTTCATCGCGCGGACCGTGGCGCGAGCGCTCGGCCTGAACGAGGACCTCACCGAGGCGATCGGCCTGGGCCACGATCTCGGCCACCCGCCGTTCGGTCACATCGGCGAGGAGGTCCTCGACACGGCGCTGAAGGAGCGCGGCGGCAGCGGCTTCCGGCACAACGAGCACTCGCTGCGGATCGTCGAGTGCCTCGAGCGCGGCGGCCGCGGCCTCAACCTGACCGACCAGGTGCGCAACGGGATCCTCAACCACACCGGCTCGCTGAAGCCGGAGACGCTCGAGGGACGGGTGGTCCGCCTGGTCGACCGCGTCGCCTACATCAACCACGACATCGACGACGCCGTGCGCGCCGGGATCATCGCCGTCGACGACCTGCCCGCCGAGCAGATCGAGCAGCTCGGCCCCACCGGTTCGGTGCGGATCGACGCGCTCGTGCGCGACATCGTCGAGTGCTCGCGCGAGGCCGGCGACATCGTCCAGAGCGAGCAGATGGGCGGAGCGATGCTGCGGCTGCGCAAGTTCATGTTCGACCGCGTCT
This sequence comes from uncultured Solirubrobacterales bacterium, assembly GCA_963839535.1. Classification (GTDB taxonomy): domain Bacteria; phylum Actinomycetota; class Thermoleophilia; order Solirubrobacterales; family 70-9; genus RHKX01. Next base: position 112,057 of record CAWIVF010000009.1, on the reverse strand, counting down.
ACCTGGGCGCGGCGGCGCGGTCCGAGCACGAGCGGGTCGTCCTCGCTCTGACGACGCTCGTCGACCACTACCTCGCGAACCCCGATCAGGTGCCCCCGGGCAGGCCGGGCGACGACGACCTGCAGCGGGTCACCGACTACGTCGCCGGGATGACCGACCGCTTCTGCATCGCCACCTTCCGCCGGATCGCGCTGCCGGAGGAGTCTCGGCTCTGACCGCTGCGGCGCGACCCTAGGCTGAGGGCGTGAAGGCCGAGCAGATCCTCAGATTCCGCCTCGAGCAACACGGGCTCACGGAACGCCGTGATCTTTCCCCCGCGGAGGCGGCGGCGTGTCCGGCCTCCGCCTTCAGCCGCGACTCGGCGCTGCTCGCGCTCGGGGCGCGAACGAGCGAGCTGACGCGGGGCGCCTACGAGGATGCGGTGGACTCCGGCCGGCTCGTCCTCGCGCCGACGCTGCGGGCGGCGATCCACGCGCTGGCGCCGGCCGACTTCGCCCTGGTCGGGCGGGCGCTGATCGCCTCCGACGACGACGAGCTGGCGCGACAGCTCGGCGCCCAATTCCGGCGCCTGGTCGAGGGGACGGGTATTCCGGCCGGCGAGGCGCTGGAGGAGGTCGCCGAAGCGACCACCGTCGCGCTCCCCGCCGGGCGGAGCCTGACCAAGGACGAGCTGCACGAGGAGCTCCGCCGTCGGGTCCGCGCCGAGCTACAGCCGTGGTGCAAGGGGTGTGGCAGCCACCACGTGGCGCCGATGCTCTGGCGCTTCGCCGCCGTCAGCGCGGGGGCCAGGCGCGACTCCAAGGGCCGCTACCTGATCGGCCGCCCGAAGCCAAAGGGGAGGCCGGACCCCGCTGAAGCGGTGCGGCTCTTCCTCCGCTTCCACGGCCCCGGGACGCCCGCTCACTTCGCCACCTGGAGCGGTGTCCCGCGTCCGCTCGGAGAGCGGCTCTGGGCCAAGGTCGAACCTGAGCTCGCCGAGGTGCGGTGGGAGGACGGCGGAGGCTGGGTACTCGAGGAGGACCTCCCGGACCTGGAGGGTGCCCGCAAGGCGAAGGGCGTCCGCCTGCTCCCGCCCAACGATCCGTATCTGAGCCAGCCCGACCGCGCGACGCTCGTTCCCGATCCGGAGCTCCGCAAGCGCATCTTCAGGCCGATCGCCAGCCCCGGCGTCGTGCTGGTCGATGGGCGGATCAGCGGCATCTGGAAGGTCCGTGCCCGCGGGAAGCGCTCCGTCTTCGAGATCGAGGAGCTCGGCCGGGTCCCGAGACTGGGTCTGGGAGCCGAGGCGGAGCGGGTCGCGGCCCTGCGCGGCTCGAGCGGCGTCGAGCTGGTCTGGGCGTGATCGGCGCGGCCTTGCCCGGCCCGGCATTCTTCAGAGAGAGATGAGCCGCTTCAGCCCCGAGACGATCGAGCGCGTCCGCGACGCCGCCGACATCGTCGAGATCGTCTCCGCCTACACGGACCTGAGGCGCCAGGGCGAGCGATTCGTCGGCCTCTGCCCCTTCCACGACGAGCGCACCCCGTCGTTCTCGGTCAAGCCGCGCGACGGCTTCTACTACTGCTTCGGCTGCGAGGCCGGCGGCGACGCGATCCGCTTCGTCCAGGAGAAGGAGGGCCTCGCCTTCCCCGATGCGGTCGAGGCGCTGGGCGAGCGCTACGGCGTCGAGGTCGAGCGCGAGAGCGAGGACCCGCGGGCGGAGGAGGCGCGGCGCCGGCGGGGCCGCCTCGGCGAGGCGCTCACCCGCGTCTCCGCCTTCTACGAGGCCTACCTCTGGGAGGCGCCGAAGGCCGAGAAGGCGCGGACCTACCTGACCGAGGAGCGGGGGCTGGGCGAGGAGGTCCTGCGCAACTTCGGGGTCGGATTCGCCCCGAGCGCCTGGGACTCCGTCCTCACCCGGGGCCAGCGCGCCGGATTCAGCATCGAGGAGCTCTTGGCCGCCGGGTTGATCCAGCGCTCGCAGAACAAGCCCGGGCAGCCACTACGACCGCTTCCGCGGGCGCATCACCTTCCCGGTCCGCGACCACCGCGGCCGGGTCGTCGGCTTCGGTGCCCGCGGCATGGGCCCCGATGCCAAGCCGAAGTACCTCAACTCCCCCGAGGGTGAGCTCTACCGCAAGAGCCGCACCCTCTACGGGATCGACCGCGCCCGCGGGCCGATAGCTCGCGGGGGCCGCGCGGTCGTCGTCGAGGGCTACACCGACGTCCTCGCGCTTCACCAGGCCGGGATCGAGGAGGCCGTCGCCGTGATGGGCACCGCCATCACCCCCGATCAGCTCAAGCTCCTCGCCGGCTACGCCGAGGAGGTCGTCCTCGCGCTCGACGCCGACCGCGCCGGCCGCGAGGCGATGCTCCGCGCGCAGCGCGTCGCCGGGAGCGGGCGGCTGCGGCTGATGGTGGCGCCGATGCCGCCGGGCAAGGACCCCGCCGAGCTCCTGATGGACGAGGAGGGCGGCCGCCGGCTCCGCGAGGGCCTCGTCGGCGCGGTCGAGCTCTCCGTCTTCCACGTCCGGGCGATCCTCGGCGACGCCGACCTGAGCACGCCGACCGGCCGGGACCGCGCGCTCGACGAGGTCGTCCCGGTGCTGCTCGGGATGGGGGAGACGATCACCCGGCAGGAGATGCTGCGCGAGGTCGCTGACCGCCTCGATGCCGACCCCAGCCTGGTCGTCAGCAGGATGAAGGGCGGGCCCGTCGCCCCGCGCGCTCCCGAGCCGCCGCGGCCGGAGGGTGCCGAGGAGCCCCGTCGTCCCGCGGCGCCCCGGCGCAAGCCCACCCCTCAGGAGAAGCACGAGTTCGACATGCTCGCTCTTCTGGTCGCCGAGCCGAAGTTGGGCGCTGAGTACTTCGACCGGCTTACGCCAGAGCACTTCACCCTGCAGCCCTTGCTTCGAGGTGCTCGAGCGTCTCCGGGAGCACCCCGATCGAGCCCGCGGGAGGGCCTTTCCGAGCAGGACGGCAGCACCTACAACCTGCTCGTTCGGCTCGAAGCGGTAGAGCAGGTCGCGCCGGTCTCGGCTTCACACCTTCCAGTTCCGATGGCGGCTGCTCGAACGGGACCGCGTGAAGCGAGCGCTGCGAAGAGCTGAAGCCGAGGGGACGCAGTCGAGGCGGCGGCACTGCAGAAGCAGCTGGGCGAGATCAGCAACTCGATCGCCTACCCACCGCGCTGAACGCCGCTTCGCCGGCCCCCGCGCCCGCTACCTTGGAGACGACCTTGTCTCTCTCCAACCACCCACACGAAGCGCGCCCGCGTGCTCTTCGACGAGGCGCACTCCGAGGCATGGACGATCCGCCCCGAGATCGCCGCGCGGATGCAGGCGAGCCATCCGGCCGACGCGTCGCTCGTGACGGCCGCCGCCGCGCTCTCCGCCCGCGACTTCGAGGTCGCGCGTGAACGCCGAGGGCCCGCTCGACGCCGAGCGCCTCGCCGGCGCCGACGTCCTCGTCATCGCCCATCCCTCCGACCCCCGCTGGGAGGCCACGACGGGCGAGGGCGAGCCACGGCTCAGCGCCGCTGAGATCGCGACCATCGGCGACTGGGTCGAGGGCGGGGGAGGGCTGATCGTGCTCGGCGAGACCGAGCAGGAGAAGTACGGGAACAACCTCAACGAGCTGCTCGACCGCTTCGGGATCGAGATCGAGACGACGACCGTCCAGGACTACGAGCGCCACCGCGAGGCGCCCTCCTGGGTCCTCGCCGACCTCGTCGCCGCCGACGGCGCGGGTGGATCCGATCCGCTGACCGGCGTCGAGGAGGCCTGCTTCTATCGCGCCGGAACGCTCGCCGTCCACAACGGCGCCCGTGTCATCGCCCGCACCTCGCCGTCCGCCGCGCCCCCCGCGGCCCCGCTGGCCGCCGTCGGCGAGCACGGGGCAGGCCGCGTCGTGGTGCTCAGCGACTCCGACCTGTTCGGCGACGACTGCATCGAGGCCCTCGACCATCGCTCCCTCTGGGTCAACCTGGCCTACTGGGCGGCGGGCCCCTCGTTCTCGGGCGAGGAGCGGGCGACCCCCTCTCCGGCCCTCGCCGATCCCGCCTGGGCGACCTGCGCGAAGCGGTCGAGGAGCTCCGGCTGACTCAGGCCCCCGACGGCTCGGTCGACCTCGCCTCCCACGACGAGGCGAGGCTGAGGGAGCTCGCCGCGCGCGATCGCCGGCTCCGCCCAGGCGCTGCTGCCGCACTTCCCCCATCAGTCGGACTACGTCGAGGCCCTCCACCAGGACCTGCGAGCGTGGGCCGAGGGCGGGTTCGGCAAGCCCGACTTCGCGCGCGCGACTGAAGCCTTCCGCCCGGAGCGCGAGCGCCGCGACGGGATCGAGCATCTGGCGGTCTTCCCGATGTACAAGCAGAACGGCTCGAGCGACACCTGCTTCGAGGCGCTGATCGTGCGCGTCCCCTGGCCCGACTGGGCGGTCGAGCTCGAGCGCCGCTACGACAACGCGAAGTTCGTCCCGGTGACGTTCGTCGACCACACCTCGGGCTACGACTCCGAGTGCGCGGTCCTCTTCCCCGAGACGTTCGCCGTCGCCGAGCGCACCGACGCCCACTTCGGCGCGATCTTCTGCGACCGCGAGGCGGAGCGCTTCCGCCGGGTCTGCGGAGCCGCCGCCGAGATCCTGCGGCTGAACCTGCCGCCCGACGCCGCCTGCCTCCTCGCCTCGCCCGAGCTGAGCCGCGACGCCTACATCGCCTGGGACCTGATCCACGACCGCACCCACATGCGCGGCGACCTCCCCTTCGACCCGTTCATGATCCGCCAGCGCAGCCCCTATTGGATGTACTCGCTGGAGGAGCTGCGCTGCGACCTGACCGCCTTCGGCGAGGCCGTCAAGCTCGAGGCGGAGGGCTTCTCGCTCGGCAGGCACGTCCAGTACGCGATCCTCTTCGACCGCCTCTTCCGGTTCCCGGTCACCGGCGGCAGGGTCCGCAACTACGACGGCCTCGGTGGCCAGCTCCTCTTCGCCTTCCTCCACCACGAGCGCTACCTGCACTGGACCGACAACCGGCTCGTGATCGAGTGGGGGCGGGTCGCCGAGGGAGTCGGCAGGCTGCAGGGGATGGTCGCCGACCTCTACCACTCCGGAATCGACCGCTCGAAGCTCGGCCAGTGGATCGCGGCGCACGACCTCGTCGCGTCCTACGTCCCGCCGGCGGAGGGCTCGGTCTGGGCGCGGGAGCGGCGTGAGCTGCCCGAGGTCGAGGAGCCGAAGCAGCTCGTCGACCTCGTCCGCGACGACGAGTTCCCGCTCTCGCTCTTCTACACCCAGCTGAAGCCGAAGCTCGAGCCGGCGCTGGCCCGGCCGCCGCGCCGTTCGCCGGCAGCGGCGGAGGTCGCCTGATGGGCGAGCTCGACGGCCGCGTGGTCGCGATCGCCGGGGTCGGCGGGGGGCTCGGCCCCGAGGTCGCCAGGCGCTTCGCCGATGCGGGCGCGACGCTGGCGCTGAGCGACCGCGACGCCGACAAGCTCGCCGAGGTGGGGGAGGCCCTCGGCCTGCCGAAGGAGCGCCTCGACGTCCGGGTGGTGGATCTCCTCGACGAGGATGCCGCCCGCGAGTGGTGCGCGGCGCTGGTCGAGCGCTTCGGCCATGTCGACGGGCTGATGCACCTCGTCGGCGGCTGGCGCGGCGGGGACCCGCTGGCGAGCTTCGACCTCGCCGACTACGAGTGGCTCCACGACCTGCTGGTGCGCACCGTGATGTACGCCACGCGCGCCTTCCACGACGCCCTCGCCGAGAGCGGGCACGGGCGCTTCGCGCTGGTCTCCTCCGCCCAGGCGGCCAAGCCGGAGGGGACGAACGCCGCCTACGCGGCGGCGAAGGCCGCAGCCGAGTCCTGGACGCTCGCGCTCGCCGACTCGTTCGCTGGGAGCGGCGCCACCGCAAACATCGTCGTCGTCAACGCGATCCTCACCCGCTCGATGCGCGAGGCCCACCCGCGCAAGGAGTACCCCGGCTTCACCCCGGTCGAGGCGATCGCCGATGCCCTCGCCTTCATCTGCTCCGACTCCGGCGCGCGGATGAACGGCCAGCGCCTCTCTCTCCACCCGTGAGTCCATGACCGGCCCCGACCCGCGGGGCTTCGCCTCCGACAACCGCTCGGGCGCCCACCCCGAGATCCTCGCCGCCATCGCCCGTGCCAACGAGGGCCACGCGGCCTCCTATGGCGAGGACAGCTGGACCGAGCGCGCCGACGAGCTCTTCCGCGAGCACTTCGGCCCCGATGCGCAGGCCTACGCGGTGTTCAACGGGACGGCGGCCAACGTCCTCGCCGTCGACGCCATGACCCGGCCGCACGAGGCGGTGGTCTGCGCCGAGCGCGCGCACCTCTTCGTCGACGAGTGCGGCGCCCCCGAGCGGATCGCCGGCGTCAAGCTGCTGACGCTGCCGACGTCCGGCGGGAAGATCTCGCCGGCCGACCTGGGCCGCTGGGAGGGGCGCCGCGGCGACCAGCACCACAACCAGCCGCGGGTGGTGAGCATCTCGCAGGCCACCGAGGTCGGCACGGTCTACAGCGTCGCCGAGGTGGCGGCGATCGCCGATGCCGCTCACGGCCTGGGGATGCTCCTGCACGTCGACGGCGCCCGGCTCGCCAACGCGGCGGTCTCGCTCGGCGTCTCCCTGCGCGAGCTGACCGTCGACGCCGGCGTCGACGCCCTCTCCTTCGGGGCGACCAAGAACGGCGGCCTGTTCGGCGACGCGGTCGTCTTCCTGCGCCCGGGAATGGCCGAGGGCTTCGACTACGTGCGCAAGCAGGGAATGCAGCTCGCCTCGAAGACCCGCTTCATCAGCGCCCAGCTCGAGGCGATGCTGGGGGAGGACGAGCTCTGGCGGCGCACCGCCGGCCACGCGAACGAGATGGCCCTGCGGCTGGCGAGTGGCGTGGCCAGGCTCGACGGCGTCGAGCTCGAGCACCCGGTCGAGGCGAACGGCGTCTTCGCCCGCCTCCCGCGGCCGGCGACCGAGCAGCTCATGCGCGAGCTTCCCGGCGAGCACCCCTTCTACGTCTGGGACGAGGAGCGCGACGTGGTCCGCTGGCTCTGCTCCTGGGACACCACCGAGGAGGACGTCGACGCCCTGCTCGCGGCGCTCCGCTCCGCCCTCTAGGGGGCCCGAGTGAAGGCGGGCGCCACGCCGCTGCCTGTAAGGTGACCGATCCTCCGCGGCCTCGCGGAAAGGTCATTCCGGGGTAGCTCAATCGGCAGAGCGATCGGCTGTTAACCGATAGGTTGTGGGTTCGAGTCCCACCCCCGGAGCTGCTGCTCCGGCGCGGCGACCGCGGACTACCCGGAGACCAGGCGCTCGACCGCGTCGGCGGCCCGGCGGGCCCACCGCGCGCCCACTGGCTGGCCGCGATCTCCTCGGCCCGGCGGCGGTAGCGCGGATCGTCGAGCACGCGCCGGACCGCCCAGCGCAACAACGCCGGTCGTCGCAGTCGCCCGGGGACGGTCAGCCCCGCGCCGGCCCAGGCGACTCGCTGCGCGTTCTCGGCCATGTCCCCGATCGAGGGTGAGATCACCAGCGGTCGCCCCGCGGTCAGCGCTCGTGCGACCGTCCCGTGGCCGCCGTGGCAGACGATCGCCGCGCTGCGGGGCATCAGCTGGGAGTAGGAGAGCCAGTCGACGAGCATCCCGTTCGCCGGCACGTCGATGGGCTCCGGCGGGGCGTGCCCGTTCGTCGTCGCCACGACCCGCACCGGCTCGCCCGCCAGCCCCGCGAAGGTCCGCCGGATCAGGTCGCAGGCCGGATCCTGGGCGGTGCTCGACGCCACGAGGACGATCGGATCCTCGCCCGCCGGGAGGTCGATGTCGGGGTGGGGGATCTCGAACTCGAGTGGGCCCACCACCTCGACCTCCCGCGGCCAGCGGCGGGGGTACTCGAGCTGGGGGAGCGTGCCGACGAGGACGAGCTGATCGCTGATCCCGCCGTGGAAGCGATCCTGCGGAGGCAGCCCGACCCTGGCGCGCGTCTCGTTCAGCTCGGTGCGCCCGCGGCGGAGCCCGGCCAGGAGCAGCGGCAGGGCCGCCCGCCAGGCCCGCCGCCCGACGGCGGACCGGGGCGGCGCCATCCCCATCCCGAAGAACGGCATCGCCGGCTCGTAGACGGGGTAGAGGTGGGGGACCAGCGTGACCCGCGGCACGCCGCGCATCTCGGCGGCGAGGGAGGGCGCGAGGGTGAGGACGTCGCTGACGACGACGTCGGGGTCGAGCTCGTCGAAGAGGGGGAGGAGGGCGGTTGCCGCATCGGCCGCCCCCGGGCCCTCGCCGGGCGGGGGCGGGGGGAAGACCACGTACTCCTCGGCCGCCCGGAAGCCGAGCCCCAGCTCCTCGACCGGCTCGCGCCAGGTTCGCCAGGTCTCGACCACCACCTCATGGCCGCGGCCGGCCATCTCCCGCGCCAGCGCGATCGCGGGAAAGGCGTGCCCGGCGTCCCCGAACGCGGCGACGAGGACCCGCAGCGACCGCCCGCTCATCGCGCCGCCCCTCGCGATCGAGGTGCGAGCTCCTGCCTCTGCAAGCGACGTCCCGCGCCGGCGCTCGAAGGCGCCACACCGAGGCGCCCGCCGCCACACTTCGCGGAGCGATGCTTCGCCGGTCCAAGCCCCGAAACGCCTGCCAGCGCCTCCGGCTCGCGGTCGAGTCGATGCCGCGCCCCGCGCGCGAGGCGATGCTGCGCGGGATCGACTCCAACACGATCATCGTCGGCGCCTATGCCGACCCGAACAGCAAGGGCGTCTGCCCGATGCTGGCCGCGCACCGCAACGGCGGCCGCACCAACCTCGCGAGCTTCGCGCGCAGCTGGGACCGCTACACCGACGCCCGCCGTCCGCGGCTGGCGACCAAGCGCGAGGTGCGCACCCTGCGCGCCCTCCTGATCGGGAGCCTCGCCGTCGAGGACGGCCCGACCGAGTCGATCACCGCGCTCGCCGGGAGCATCCGCCGCGAGCGTGCGGAGATCGCCGATCGCAGCGGCGCCGTGGAACCCGCTCCGCCGGCCCCGCGACCCGCCCGCGTTCCGACCGGAGAGACCAGCCGCACCCGCGAGCTGCGCCGCCGCTCGCGCTGGGCCTGGATCCTTCCCGCCCGCAGCCTCGACGTCTACAACGAGCGCGTGGCCGCCGCCTCCGAGCAGTACGGCGAGCGCCGGGCCGGCGAGGTCCTCCCGGACCAGGCCCCGCACCACACCGTCAACTGAGGCGCGGCGACTCAGGTCGCGAAGGCGGAGGGGTCGCCGGGGCGTGAGAACACGACCTCGGGGATCAGGCAGTAGCGCGACGTCCGCAGCAGCAGGCGGACCGTCTCGGCCAGATCCTCCGGCTGGATCATCTCCTCCGGCTTGACCTGGCCCTGGACCCATTCGGTCATCGGGGTGTCGACGAAGGCGGGGCAGAGGGCGGTCACCTGGATGCCGTCCTTGCCGACCTCCATCTGCGTGGCCTGGCTCAGCCCGATCACGCCGGCCTTCGTCGCCGAGTAGACCGCGAGCCAGCCCTGCCCGCCCTTGCCGGCGATCGAGGCGGTGTTGACGATCAGCGCCTTGCCGTGCTCGCCGCCGGCCTGCTTGAGCAGCGGCATCGCCTCGCGCATCGCGATCACGTAGGAGCGGAGGTTGACGTCGAGCTGCATGTCGAGCTTCTTCGTCTCGACGTCCTCGATCGCGCCGCCGATCCCGACGCCGGCGTTGTTGACGAGCACGTCGAGGCGGCCGTAGCGGTCCTTGTGTCCCGCGATCAGCGCCTTGACGTCGTCCTCGGAGGCGACGTTGGCGGCGGCCGCCGCGACCTCGAGTCCGTCGTCGGCGAGCGTGCGCACCGCGGCCTCGAGCTTGTCGGGACGGCGCGCCGACACCGTCACCGCGTAGCCGTCCTCGGCGAGGGCCCGGCTGATCGCCAGGCCGATCCCGCTCGATCCTCCGGTAACGAGTGCCGCTCTCTCAGCCACGCCCTCTCCTTCCGCTCGGAAATTCAGTGCTCGGGTTGAGCGCCCGGCAGCCTAACCGCCCCTCCTTTAGAGAGCGGTGAGGCGGCTTCCCTAGGATCTCGCGTCGTGCTCTCCCCGAGGACAGCAATCCGCCGCGCCCTGCTCACCGCGCCCGTGGCCGCCCTCCTGATCGCCGGCTGCGGCGGCGAGGACTCGTCGCCCTCGACGGCGGCCACCCCCGACGCCGCGGACTTCCCGGCCGCCAAGGGCAAGACGTTCGCGCAGCTGACCGAGGACGTGAAGGAGAGCGATCTCGTCGTCCTGCCCTCCGAGCAGGTCTTCGAGCCCGGTGAGAACCGCTACGGCTTCGGCGTCTTCACGGTCGAGCACAGCAACGTGCCCGATGCCCAGGTCGCGCTCTATGCCGCCAAGCCGGACGGCGAGGCGCTCGGCCCGTTCCCGGCGACCGCAGCGTCGCTGGAGACCAAGCCCGCCTTCGCATCGGTGTCGACGACCACCGACCCCGACGCCGCGACGACCGTCTACACCGCTGACGTGCAGCTCGAGGACAAGGGCGAGTGGCGCATCCTGGCGATGATCCGCGACGAGGACGGCTCCCTCTCCTGGACGTATGCGAACACGAGCGCCGTCGTCGGGCAGTTCCCCGAGATTCCCCAGGAGGGCGACAAGGCCCCCATGATCAGCACCCCCACGGTGGAGGACGTCGGCGGCGACCTGACCAAGATCGACACCCGCCAGCCGCCGGACACGATGCACGACATCGACTACGCCGACGTGCTCGGCAAGGAGCCGATCGTCCTGCTGCTGGCGACCCCGGCGCTCTGCATGAGCCGCGTCTGCGGCCCGGTCGTCGACATCGCCGAGGAGGTCAAGAGCGAGCGGCCCGACGACGCGGCCTTCATCCACATGGAGATCTACAAGGACAACGTGATCAGCAAGGGGCCGAACGAGCAGGTCCAGGCCTTCAAGCTCCAGTCGGAGCCCTGGCTCTTCGTGATCGACTCCGAGGGCAAGATCACGACTCGGATCGAAGGCGCCTTCAGCGCCGACGAGCTCAACGCCGCGATCGACGAGGTCAACTAGCTCAGCGGCGCGGGGTGCGCCGCCCGCGCTTGCCGGCCGGACGACGGCCCCGGCTCTCCAGCTTCGCCCGCCCGGACTCCCTGGCGTTCACGGCCTTCAGCCGGCGCAGCTGCGGGACGAGGATCCGCTGGGCGCAGCCGCGATGCCAGTGCCGGTGCTCGGTGCCGCCGACGCGATGGACGGTCTGCGCGATCACGTGGTCCTCGCCGATCTCGACCCCGCCGTAGCAGCCGGGGCAGGTGTAGGGCTTCTGCGAGATCCCGCGGATCAGCCAGGCCTCGTCCCCCTCGGCGGTGATCCCCAGGAGGCTCTGGCGGGAGTCGGGCAGGTGGTCGAAGGCGCTCATGCGCCCATTCTGCCGGGCGGTTCCCTGAGGATCTCTAGCGGGTCGGCGGCGTGGGCGGCGAGACCGTCGGCGCAGTCCTGGAGGAACCCGGCGATGCCCCTCCGCAGGAGCCCGCCGGTTCCAGGGATCTTCGGCTCGAAGGACGACGACCAGCGGATGGACGTGCCGCCGTCCCGCGGCTCGAGGTCGACCTGCCTCGGTAGTCGCGAACGGGCAGCCCCGAGAGCGCCCGATAGCCGAACCGGCGGCCGGGGAGGAGCTCGGTGGTCTCGTCGCGACCCACGGTGCGGCCGCGGCGGTCGACGCGAATCGCGCCGACGCCCTCCGGAGGGGGATCGCCTTCAAGCTCGAGCTCGAACCGCTCGATCGGGCTCCAGGTCGGCCAGGTGGAGCCGTCGGCGAGCAGCGAGAACACGCCCTCAGGAGTGGCCGTGGTCTCCGCCGTCACCTCGATCTGCTGCCTGCGCGCCGTCGCTCTCTCCTCTCAGCGCCCGCCGCTCGGCCCCCGGCTACTCGAGGACCTTGAAGCTGTCCCGTGCCGGCGTGAAGTCGTAGCGACCGCCCGCGTCGATCCCGCGGACCTTGAAGCGGTACCTGCCCGGGTCCAGGTTCTTGTACCGCTTCGGTGAGGTGCAGGGGCGAGTACGTCTCCAGCTTCTTGCTGAGCCCCTTGCCCCGGAGCAGGCACTCGAAGGTCGCACCCTCCTCGTCGCCCACGAACCTGTACTTGGCCCTGTGCTTGGTCGTCTTGTTCTGCGGGCGCTTGGTGATCGTGGTCTCGACCCCGTCGGTGTCCTCCGCGTGCCGAGCAGGAATGTCTGATCCGGGTGACCTGGGCCCGGAAAGCAGGTCTGGCGCCGGTGCCAGACCAAAGCCGCGCATCCGGGCCCGCCGCTCGTGGTGAACCACTTGGCAGCCGTTCCCTGTCCGACCGTCTCCGTTCCCCAGCTCCAGAAGGGGCCGCAGCCGACGACCTTCTGCACCGTGACCCAGTAGGTGCCCGGGCCGAGCGCGGGCCCGCCGGTGAGGGGCACGTGGTAGTTGGGGCTGTTGGTGGCCGCGATGCCGAGCTGGGTGAAGATCGCGCCGCCTGGGGTGCCGGACCCGTCGGAATAGATGTAGGCGTTGACCTGCGAGTCCACCGGGCTGCTCGAGAGGGCGCCGGTCACGTCGATCTCGTCGATCGTCCAGATCTCCCCGAACGGGACGACGAAATCGTCAGCTGTCCGGTCGAAGTCCGGATCGCCGAAGTAGTTGGAGAGGCGAGAAGTTGGGCTGCGCGCCGTCGGCCACCGGCGGGGCCGAGTTGGTGGTCTGGTCGTAGAGCACCTCGGCGCCGCGGCGGCCGGGAGGAGGCTGAGGCCCGCCGCAGCGGCAAGGGTTGCAATTGCTCGTCTCATCGTCTCCGCCCATCTGTCGAGGTTCTTGCTCAAGCTAGCCGATGCTGCGGCGACCGGTGGCATAGGTTTCGACGCCATGAGTGAGAACCCGAAGACGCCGTCCGTCGCCAGCGATGGTCGTGGCGTGCATCGCCCTGTTCGTGGCCCTCGGCAGCGGCGCGTACGCCGTCACGCTTGCGAAGAACAGCGTCACGAGCAAGCACGTCAAGAACGCCTCGCTCAAGGGCAAGGACCTGAAGCCCGACACCCTCGGCGGGGCCCAGGTCGACGAATCGGATCTCGGCCGGGTTCCGAGCTCGGCCAACGCGACGAATGCGTGCACAACGCCGTCGAACGCGCGACGCACAGCGCGGGAAACCGCGAACGCCGACAAGCTCGCCTCGGGGCGCCGCGCCCTCCGCCTACACCGGTGCTGCGAGCAGCGGCTACACGGGCGGCCGACCTGCGACCCGGTCAACGACGGCGTTCCGTGGAATGCGCCTCGACGATCTCTGAACCTGCCGCATCCCGGCCGTGTCCTGCTCGTCGCCGGCGGTGGCCAGAACAGCTACCCCTGGACGACCGCCGAAGGAACCTGCGATTTCAGATCGATGGCGTGCTCTCGACGTCGCCATCGGTCCGCCCGGGGGAGCCGACGCCGACGGTGGACGGGTCGACAACACGAGCAGTTCGCGCAGAACGGGTTCTCGATCACGACGGTGACGGCACCCCTCGCCGCCGGGTCCCACAGTTCGCCCTCGTGTGCAACGAGCGAGTCGGGGAGGTCGAGATGTACGACACGACGATCTCCGCGGTCCTCGCCGAGTAGCCGGGGGCGCCATAAGCTGCGGGCCGCGGGCCGGTAGCTCAGTTGGTCAGAGCAGCGGACTCATAATCCGTAGGTCGGTGGTTCGAGCCCACCCCGGCCCATGCAACCGATCGCGGTCCGGACGGCGTCAGGGCTGCGGCGTCGCCTCCCACTCCAGCGGGCCGGTGTCGCAGTCGGTGTGCTCGCCGTCCCCGACGTCGCCCTTGAAGCGCATCAGGCCGGTTGCCTTGGTGAAGCGGCGATTGAAGTCGCCGCGGGCGACGAGGAGGGTGCCAGGGTATGCCGCCCGGATCCGGAACTTCCCGAACTCGTTCGGACGGAGCGAGTCGCCGCTCAGGACGCCGTAGTTCTGCCGCGCCGGCCCGCGCCCGTCGTTGCAGTCGAAGGTGAACCTGAACCGGTCCAGCTTCGGCGGCGCGCCGTCCCGCTTGGCCTCGATGAACTGGAAGCGGATCTTGCCGCTCGGGTCCATCGGCCCCTTGAAGATCGTGGTGCCCTCGTCCACGCGCGGCGAGCCCGTGCCGAGGGCGGTGAGCGTCAGCCACGCCGCGAGCGCCCCGATCATGACCGCCGTCGTTCTCCGCATGGACTCTCCTCGAATCAGGTAATGGAAGTCGTCGTTGGCGACCGTAGCAGCGACCGGGAGGGGTCGTACCTTCCCGGGCATGTGGACCGTCGCAAAGCGGGAGCCCTCGGCCTTCCTCCTCGCCGCGCAGCTCGCCGGCATCCTGCTCTACCCGTTGATGGAGGACAGCGACGTCGGCCGGGCGCTGTTCAGCATCTTCGGCATCGGGATCCTGGGTCTCGTCTTCCTGGCGGTGCGTCACTCGCCGGGCCTGAACGCGGTCGCGCTGTTCCTCGGGGTCCCGGCGGCGATCCTGCTGCTGATCCAGGCGATCACCCGGAGCGACGACCTGCTGCCCTACTCCTCGGCCTTCGAGGCGATCCTCTACTTCTATGCGGCCGGCGCCCTGATCGCCTACATGCTCGAGGACCACAAGGTCACCCGCGACGAGCTCTACGCCGTCGGGGCGACGTTCACCCTCGTCGCCTGGGCCTTCGCCTACACCTTCGTCGTCTGCCAGGCGATCGAGCCCGGGACGTTCACGGCGGCCATCGACCCGACCGGGGACCGGAGCTGGATGGAGCTCCTCTTCCTCAGCTTCACCACGCTCTCGAGCACGGGGCTGAGTGACGTCATCCCGGTCGAGCCGTTCGGCCGGAGCCTGGTGATGATCGAGCAGCTCGCCGGCCTCGCGTTCGTGGCGATGGTGGTCTCGCGGCTCGTGGCCCTCACGGTGCTCAACAAGCCGCGGCCGACCGAGTGATCAGCGGCCCCGGGTCCGGGGCGGGGTCGCCTAGGCGAGGGGCAGGTCCGGCCGCAGGCTGAGGTCGAGCCGCAGCGGCCTGAGCACCGGGTAGGCGCGCTTGCCGCGGGAGGGCCCTTCAGTGCGGGCGACGGCGTGAGCGAGGCGAAGCTCGCCGAGGCGGTCGCGCTCGGCTCGCGCCAGGCGGGCTGCACTCAGGCCATCTTGCTCCGGGTCGATCATCCACTCTACGCCTTCGGCGCGTTAGCACGGACTGCACCCGCCTGGGAAGGCCTCGCTGGACAGATATACGGGGCAGCCTCGGATGGTGGGCGTTTCTTCCCATCCGGAGCGTGTGTTGAGAAACCGTCCAGGCACTAAAGCGGCTCCGAACATGCGCCGATAACGGTCGTGATGTCCGGCTTCGCCCCTCAGCAGCCCCCGCCGAAGCGGCAGGGGATTCTCCACCGCTGGATGGACCGGCAGATGCCGGCCTGGCTGGTCATCGGCCTGTCCGCGGCCCTGTTCGCCGGGATCTTCGCCCTCCGGATCGCCTTCGGCGACACCGGCGGCGCCACGATGGTCCTGCTCGTCATCCCGATCGCTGTCTGCGCCATGGAGTTCGGCCTGCAGGGCGGCCTCGGCGCCGCGGCCTTCTCCATCGGCCTCGTCGTCGGCTACGACGCGATGACGGTCGAGGAGGGCATCGGCTCGTTCGGCATCGCCACCGAGGTCACCGCGTTCCTGATCGTCGGCGGGCTGCTCGGGATCTTCGTCGACGGCAGGCGCAAGCTCGAGGCCCAGGTCGAGCGCCACTTCGACCTCTCCCTCGACCTCTTCGGCGCGGCCAACTTCGACGGCTACTTCGTCGAGCTGAACCCCGCCTGGGAGGAGACGCTCGGCTACACGGCCGACGAGCTCTGCTCCCGGCCCTTCGTCGAGTTCATCCACCCCGACGATCGTGAGCGGTCGATGGCGGAGATGGCCAAGAACGCCGAGGGAATCGAGACCGTCAACTTCCGCAACCGCTACCGCCGCGCCGACGGCGAGTACCGCTGGCTCGAGTGGAACGTACGGCCGCTGCCCGAGGAAGGCCGCATGTACGCGACCGCCCGCGACATCACGACGCAGCACGAGGCCGAGGTCGCCCTCCAGAACCAGAGCGACGTGCTCGAGCACACGGTCCGGGAGCGGACCGAGGAGCTCGAGGAGTCCCGGCTGGAAACCCTTCAGAGGCTCGCCATCACCGCCGAGTACCGCGACGACGCCACCTACCAGCACACCGAGCGAGTGGGGCGGACCGCGGCTCTGATCGCGCGCCACCTCGGGCTCTCCGAGGAGGACGTCGCCCTGATCAGGCGGGCCGCGCCGCTGCACGACATCGGCAAGGTGGGCATCCCCGACGTGATCCTGCTGAAGCCCGGGCCGCTGACCCCGGAGGAGTGGGACCTGATGAAGCAGCACACCCAGATGGGCGCCAGGATCCTCGGCGAGGGCACCTTCCCGGTCCTGCAGACGGCACAGGAGATCACCCTCAACCACCACGAGCGCTGGGACGGCCGCGGATATCCGAACGGCCTCGCCGGAGAGCAGATCCCCCTGGTCGGCCGGATCGTCGCCGTCGCCGACGTCTTCGACGCGCTCACGCACCAGCGCCCCTACAAGGCCGCCTGGTCGGTCGATGCGGCCCTCGCCGAGATCGAGCGCTGCAGCGGCAGCCAGTTCGACCCGAAGGTCGTCGACGCTTTCATCGCCCTCGACCACCGTCACCTGCTCGAGGACGTCGCCGCCGGCCCCGACGTCGAGGCGCCCTCACTTGCGCCGGCCGGCTACTGGGCCTCCCACACTTACGGCGATATTCCCGCCGGCGAGCCGGAGCCCGCCCCGGCGACCGCATCGCAGCGCGTCCCGGCGCAGGAACGCGCGGCAGCCCTCAGCTAGGAGGAAGTCGCCCGGAGGCCGCCTAGGCCTTCGCCCGCGGCAGCTTCCAGCCCATCACGGTCTGGCGGACCTTGCCCTGGGCCCGCAGGTCCTCGAGCGAACGCTCGGCCTCCTCGCGGTCGATGCCGAGATCGATCGCGATCAGCGGCGGCGTGTTGAGGGCGGGCTTGTCGTGCAGGCTCTGCAGGACGCGGGCGGTGATCTCGTCGTGGTCGGTGCTCATCGGCGGCGCATCCTAGCCACTGACCCGGGGACGCATCGCCCCGAACAGCGCCCACGCCGAGACCAGCGCCCAGACCCCCTCGAGCAGGAGGAATCCCCACTGGCTGTCCATGGCGGCGAGGACCGCGAGGATCACTGAGCCGACCAGGTTGAGGACGAGGTAGGTCCGCGACCGTTGGTCCAGCCGCTCGAATTGAGCGCCCGCGAAGGCGACGAGGATCAGGATCGCGCCGATGATCTGGATCAGCCCTTCCATGCTCAGGGCTCCCGGCCGTCGGCGACCGCTTCCCAGAAGCGCAGGTACTCGCGCTCATGGCCGATCCCGGCGTCGAGGGCCAGCGCCATGCCCGCCGGCATGTCGTCCGCCCCTTGCCGGAGCGCCTCGTACTCGGCCAGGCGCCCGCGGTGGGCCACGAGCTGCTCCGCGGCGAGCTCCTTCGGGTCGCTGCCGAAGAAGAGCTTCAGCAGGCCGGCGTCGCGAAGCTCCCAGGCGGTCGGCGTCGGATCGGCGCGCCACTCGTCGAGCGCCTCACCACCCGCGGCGCTGATCCGATAGATGCGGCGGCGACGGCCGCCCGGCTCGCGCTCCTCGTCGAGGAGACCGGCGTCGGCCAGCCGGGCGCACTCGGAGTAGAGCTGGGTGTGGGGGAGGGCCCAGAGGTTCGAGACGCCGAGCCTGGCCGCGACCTTCAGGTCGTAGGCGGTGGCCGGCTGCATCGACTCGATCAGGCCGAGGACCACGTAGGAGGTCGGGGTGAGGCGCAGCTCGTCCACGGGTCGGCAATGCTACAGTGCGCTTCGCACCGTACGATCCGAACTATAGGAGCAGCCATGAACCCGACCGACCTCGCCACCGCCGAGCGCGACCGGACCGGGCTGATCGGGCCGGGGCTCGGCTTCGAGTCCCAGCCGCTCGAGACGCGCATCGAGTCGCTCCCCGTCGAGGGCGAGTTGCCCGCCTGGCTCAGCGGGTCGCTGCTGCGCACCGGGCCGGCGAAGTTCGAGGTCGGCGAGCGAACGGATGCGCCACTGGTTCGACGGCCTCGCGCTGCTCCACAACTTCACCTTCGCCGGCGGCGGCGTCTCCTACGCGAGCCGCTATCTCGACACGGAGGCGCACCGAGCGGCCGAGGAGGGCTCGATCGGCTACTCGGAGTTCGCGACCGATCCCTGCCGCTCGCTCTTCAAGCGGGTCGTCGCCACCTTCAACCCGAAGATCACCGACAACGCCAACGTCAACCTGGTCCGGCTCGGCGAGCGCTACGTCGCGATGACCGAGACGCCGATCCCGGTCCAGTTCGACCCGGAGACGCTGGAGTCGGCGGGGGTCGCCTGGGACGTGCCGGGGATGCTGACGACGGCGCATCCGCATCTCGACCGCGAGAGCGGCGGCCTGCTCAACTACGCCGCCAAGCTCGGGCCGCGCAACGAGTACCGCTTCTTCGCCGTCGCGCCGGACTCGGAGGAGCCGCGGGTCGTGGCGAAGCTGCCCACGAGCGAGCCCGCCTACATGCACTCGTTCGGGCTGACCGAGCGCTGGTTCGTGCTCGCCGAGTTCCCGTTCGTCGTCAACCCCCTGCGGCTCGCGTCCTCCGGCCGCCCCTACATCGAGAACTACCGCTGGAAGCCGGAGCGCGGCACCCGCTTCACCCTGATCGACCGGAGCACGGGCGAGGCCCGGGGCCCGTTCGTGACCGACGCGTGCTTCGGCTTTCACCACGTCAACGCCTACGAGCAGGGCGACGAGGTGATCTGCGACATCTGCACGTTCGAGGACGCCGGGATCGTCGAGGACCTCTACCTCGACCGGCTCCGCGCGGGCAAGCCGGTCGCGAAGCCCGAGCTCCACCGGTTCACGATCTCGCCGGCGCAGGGTGCGCGTCACCCGGGAGCGGCTCGTCGACGAGGCGATCGACCTGCCGCGCATCAACTACGGCCGCTGCAGCGAGCGCCCGTACCGCTACCTCTGGGGGAGCGGAACGGACCCCGAGCGGGAGAGCGGCTTCTTCGACCGGATCGTGGCGGTCGACGTCGAGGAGCGGACGGCGGCTCACTGGTCGGAGCGCGACTGCTACCCGGGCGAGCCGGTCTTCGTCGCCGAGCCGGGCGCGGCGGAGGAGAACGCGGGCGTGCTGCTCTCGGTGGTCCTCGACGCCCGGGCGGCCGGCTCGTTCCTGCTGGTGCTCGACGCGGCGACGCTCGAGGAGGTGGCGCGGGCGCGTGTCCCGCATCACATCCCGTTCGGCTTCCACGGTCAGTTCGATCGGGCGACCGAAAGCGATTTCGCCCCTTCGTGATCGTGGACCCGGTTCACGGGTGTGCCCCCGTGCGCCGATACAGGGGGTGGATGCGTGAAGCGACCAACAGCGCGACCCCGCTGGACATCCTGAAGCGAGTCCTGTCGTTCGTCGGGATCGGCGTGGTCGGGACCTGGGCGAGCGTTCTGCTCCCCGGCGAGTTCCACGCCGAGGCCGCGATCCTTGCCTCGATTCTCGCCGCTGTCCTGGT
Organism: uncultured Solirubrobacterales bacterium; assembly: GCA_963839535.1. Taxonomy (GTDB): domain Bacteria; phylum Actinomycetota; class Thermoleophilia; order Solirubrobacterales; family 70-9; genus RHKX01. The sequence goes on along the minus strand of CAWIVF010000009.1, from coordinate 92,503 downwards.
GCTCGGGGCCAGCTTCGCGCCGTGGGATCGGCTGCCGGGCTGGACCCGGGCGGTCACTCCGATCCTCTTCCTTGCGGTGATCGCGCTGGTCAGGGAGGCCACCGGCGGTGCGTCGTCCGGCCTCGGCCCGCTTGTCCTGCTTCCGATCGTCTGGCTGGCGCTCTACGGCACGCGCGTCCAGATCGGCGTCGGTGTGGCAGCGGTCGGCGCCGTCTACCTGATTCCGATCCTGCTGATCGGCGGGAGCGCCTATCCCCCGCAGGAGTGGGTCCGGGGCGGCACCTGGATGCTGATCGCCGCCGTCGCCGGCTTCACCATCCACGGGCTGGTCAGCCACCGCCGCCGCCAGGCCGTCCGAACTGTGGGAGCGGGCCAGGGAGCTCAAGGCGAGCACCGATCTGCTCGAGGGCACCCTCAGCGCGGCAACCGACTACGCGATCGTCGCCACGGACTCCGACGGGATCATCACCGTCTTCAACTCCGGCGCCGAGCAGATGCTCGGCTACTCGGCCGAGGAGATGGTCGGACTGCGGACCCCGGAGGTCTTCCACGACCACGGCCACTACGTCCACAGGGACGGCAGGCGGATCCCCGTCGAGGTCTCGATCAAGGCGATGCACGACGCCGACGGAGTCGGTCAACGGCCACATCGCGGTCGCCACCGACATCAGCGAGCGGCTCAGCGCGGAGGAGGCTCTGCGCGCCAGCGAGGGGGCGCTCCTCGCGGTCTCCGAGGTGAGCCGCCAGATCGCCAGCAGTGCCGATGCGCGTCAGAGCATCTGCGACGCCGCGGTCCGGGTCTGCGAGGCGGACATCGCGGTGCTGATGGAGCCCAAGGGGTCGGACCGGCTGGCGATGACGGCCGCATCCGGGATCGATGCCTCCGAGGTCACGATCGAGCTCGGCCTGGAGGACTCCGGGACCGGGGCGGCCTTCCTCTCCGGGGAGCGGCTCTTCGTGCCGGACACCGCGAAGGGCGGGGCACCCTCGGCGCGGGTCAACGAGCTTCTCGGCGCGCGCTCCCTGCTCTGCGAGCCGGTTCGACGCGACGGGCAGATCGTGGCGGTCCTGACGGTCGGCTGGATCGAGCAGGCCTCGTCGCTCAAGGCCCGGACGGAGATCGCAGCTCGACTCCTCGCCTCCGATGCCGGCGTGGCGATCGAGCGCGGCGACCTGATGGAGCGGCTCGAGGGGGAGGCGCTCACCGACGGCCTGACCGGGCTGGCGAACCGCCGCGCCTGGGACGAGACACTCCCGACGGCGCTGCGCAAGCCACGCGCTCCCGGGCGGCGCGCCGCCATCGCGATGCTGGATCTCGATCACTTCAAGGACTACAACGACGCGCACGGCCACCAGGCCGGCGACCGCGTCCTGCGCGAGGTCAGCTCCGCGTGGCGCGACCAGCTTCGCGCGGGGGACATCCTCGCCCGCTACGGAGGCGAGGAGTTCACGCTGCTGCTCCCCAACTGCACCGCGGCCGACGCCCGCCACGTGACCGAGCGGATCCGGCGGGCCACGCCGGCGGCGATCACCTGCTCGGCCGGCCTCGCGATCGTCGAGGAGGGCGAGCCCGCCGACACCGCGGTCGCACGCGCGGACGTCGCGCTCTACGAGGCGAAGGAGAGCGGGCGGGACAGGCTCGTCGAGTACTCCGAGACCAAGGCCGCGGCGTTGCGGCCCTCCAGCATCCAGCTCTGAGCCCTCGCGGCCGTTTGCCCGCGAGCGAGCGGGGGTAGGCTCGGGACATGCCTCAAGAACTCAACGTCCAGGACCTCAAGATCACCTCCGACGCGTTCGGTCATCACGAAGCGATCCCGGACCGGCACACGAGCAACGGCGAGGACGTCGCGCCCGCGGTCGAGTGGAGCGGCCTCCCGGACGGGACGAAGTCGATCGCGGTGGTCGTCCACGATCCCGACGCGCCCCTCGTCGACGGGTTCACCCACTGGGTGGCCTACGGCATCGACGGCTCGGCGTCCGGCATCCCCGAGGGTGGCGGCGACGTGACGAACGGCGTCAACGACATGGGCAACCAGGGCTACAACGGCCCCGCTCCGCCCCCCGGCCACGGCACCCACCACTACTACTTCTGGGTCTACGCGCTGCGCGAGGACCCGGGCCTCGACGCCGGCCTCAGCCGCCGCGAGCTGCTCGAGAAGATCGAGGATCTCGTGATCGAGCAGGCGCGCCTGGTGGGCACCTACAAGAACGACTGACTCAGGAGTCGGCGAGCACCTGCTCGGCAGCGGCCTCGGCCGCGTCGAGCTGCTCGGCGACGAGGTCGAGCCCGCGGTCCCAGAAGGCGGGATCCGCGAGGTCGACGCCGACGATCCTGCCCAGCTCCTCCGGCGGGCGCGAGCCTCCCGAGGCGAGCATCTCGAGGTAGTCGGGGACGATCTCGTCGCCGCGCTCGAGGTAGAGCCGGTAGACCGAGAGCGCCAGCAGCTGCCCGTACGCGTACGCGTAGACGTAGCCGGGCGTGCCGATGAAGTGGGGGACGTAGGACCACCAGGACCGGTAGCCCTCGGTGATCTCGACCGAGTCGCCGAGCATCTCGTCCTGCGACTCGGCCCAGAGCTCGCCGAAGCGCTCGACGGAGAGCTCGCCCTCGCTGCGCCGGGCCTTGTGGACGCGGTCCTCGAACTGGTTCATCGCGATCTGGCGGAAGACCGTCGCGATCTGGCCCTCGATCGACTCCGCGAGGAGGTTGAGCCGCGAGCGCGGATCGTCGGCCTCGTCGAGCAGGCGGCCGAAGACCAGCTCCTCGGCGAACACCGATGCCGTCTCGGCCACGGTCAGGGGCGTGCTCTGGTGGAAGATCCCCTGCTCGCGGGCCAGGTACTGATGGATGCCGTGCCCGAGCTCGTGGGCCAGCGTGGTCACGTCGCGGCGGCGATCGGTCCAGTTCAGCATCACGTAGGGGTGCACCGAGGGAACGGTCGGGGCGCTGAAGGCGCCGCCGCGCTTCGACGGCCGCGGCGGGACGTCGATCCAGCGCTCCTCGAAGAACCGGCCGGCGACCTCGCTCATCCGGGGGGAGACGGAGTCGAACGTCTCGAGCACGATCGCCTTGCCGTCCTCCCAGCCGATCGACTCCTCGTCGGCGCCGACGACGGCCATCCGGTCGTAGTCGGCCAGCCGCTCGATCCCGAGCAGCTTCGCCTTCGTCCGGTACCAGCGCCGAGCGATGTCGTTGCGCCCGCGGACGGCCTCGATCAGCGCGGCGACGGACTCGTCCGACGCCTCGTTGGAGAGGTTGCGCGTCGCGAGCCAATGGGGGTAGCTGCGCAGGCGGTCCATCGTCGCCTTCTCCTGGAGCAGCGTGTTGAAGACGTAGGCGCGGGTGCGCAGGCCCGGCTCGAGCGCCTCGGTCACGGCCTCGGCGACGGTCCGCCGCTTGTCCCGGTCGGGGTCGAACAGCCCGGCGAGGGCAACGTCGAGCTGCACCGGCTCCTCGGCGTCGGGCAGATCGACGCGGACCGCCGAGGTGAGCTCGTCGAAGAGCCGGTTCCAGGCGCCGCGGCCGGTCAGCGACAGCTCGGAGACGATCCGCTCCTCGGGGGCGGTGAGGAGGTGGGGGCGGTAGCGCCGCTCCATCCGCAGGTGGTGCGCGCAGAACTCGAGGCCCTCGGTCGCGAGGAGCTCCTCGGCGCGGGCGTCGTCGACCTCCACCCACTCGAGCTCGAAGAAGACGAGCCGGGTCTGGATCGCGGTGGCGCGCTCCGAGGAGCGCTGGAGGAGGGCGCCGGTCGCCGGGTCGGCGGTGTCGGCGGCGAAGCGGAGATGGGCGAAGTTGAGCGCCCGGCCGACCAGGTCGGAGAGGTGGGCGAGGCTCTCCATCGCCGCCCGCAGCCCCGGGCCGTCGAGCTCGCCGACCTTGCCCTCGTGGGTCTCGGCGAACTCCGTCGCGAGGCGATCGGCCTCGTCGAGGAGGACGTCGATCGCGGCCTCGGGCGCGTCGGCGTCCGCGGGCGCCTCGAGGCCGGCGGCCTCGAGGTCGATCAGATGGGAGAGCTCCCAGGTGTCCGTTGCCGCCATGCGGCGCAAGCTAACAGGAGCTCTCCCTCTGACCCTCGGCTCAGTTGACGGTCTTCTTCGCCTTGTCCGCGGCTCCGCCGATCGCGTCGCCGACCTTGTCGGCGGCGTCGCCGAGCTTCTGCTTGCCCTTGCCCCCGGCCTGGTCGACCTTGCCCTCGTTCTTGAGGCCGCTGTCGCCGGTCAGCGAGCCGGCCGCCTCCTTGACCCGGCCCTTGCCCTCGTCGACCTTGCCCTCAGCGTTCTTGTCTGACATCTGTTGCCTCTCCTACTTGTCGTCGTCGGTGGTTGCGTCGTTCGCGGCCTCGTCGGCCTCCTGATCGACGTCGTTCGCAGCCTCGTCGGCCTCGTTGCCGGCGTCCTCGGCGGCCTGATCGGCCTCGTTGCCGGCGTCCTCGGCGGCCTGGTCGGCGTCGTTGAGCGCCTCGTCGGCCTCGTTGCCGAGATCGTCGGCGGCCTGCTCCGCGTCCTGGGCGGCTTCGCTGTCCTTGACGTCCTGGACGGCGTCATCGATCTGCTGGCCGGCGTCCTCGGCGTCGTCGCAGCCGGTGAAGGCGGCTCCGCCGACGGCGAGGGTCAAGGCCGCCGCCGCCGCGGCGATCCGGTTCCTCGTCCTGCCCGGCTCCTGCTCGTCCTGCATCTGAACCCTCCTCGTTGGGCCGCGCCCATCCGGGGGCGGCGTGATGAGCGAAACGTAGTGGGCGCCGGGGCGTTCGTGTTCCACCGGGTCGGACACGCGTCCACGGCGCTCCTCCTAAGCTGGCCCCGTGCGCGTCCGAGCCCCGATGACGGTCCTCGTCGCGCTCGCGGCCGGAGCGGGCATCGCCGGCTGCGGCGACGACGACGTCGCCCGCCGCCGGCCTTCCCTATTCGGAGGCGAACCGGATCTGCGCCGAGGTGGCGAAGCGGTTCGAGGAGGTTCAGGTGGACTCGCCGCGCAGCTTCGAGCAGGGAGCCGAGCTGCTCACCGTCCTCGCCGATGCGGCCGACGCCGGCGAGCGCGCGCTCGCCGAAGATCGAGGTGCCGCCGCTGAAGGCGATCGCGTTCTCGCGCTACCTCGAGGCCCGCGAACGGGTCGGCGATCTGCTCGAGCGCGGGCTGGAGGCCGCCCGGGAGGAGGAGGGCAAGACCTACGAGCGCGTCCGCCTCGCCGCCAACGCCGCGGCGGACGAGCGCCGGCGGCTGGCCCGGTACGCCGGCCTGGAGGACTGCGCGGCCGCTGAGCGGGGCTGAGCGGGGGCCGATTCGGCGAGTCGCGGAGAACCCCGGAAGGGAAACCGATCGGTGGGGCGAATCTGGGGTCACCGATGAGCAAGACCGCGACCAAGACCAGGCCCCGCCGCAACGGCTCCACGGGTAACGGAGCCCCCAACGGCAAGACCCTCTCCACGTACATCACGGAGCGCTTCGAGGAATTCTCGCGCTCGCAGAAGGACGTTGCCCGCTACATCGTCGATCACCTCGAGGAGGCGGCCTTCCAGACCGCCGAGGAGCTGGCCCGCCGGGCGAGCACTTCGTCCTCGACGGTCGTCCGCTTTTCACAGGCGCTGGGATTCGAGGGCTACCCCGAGCTCCAGCAGGCCGCGATCGAGGAGTACCGCGCCGCGGTGGCCGCAAGCAGCGCCGCCAGCAACGGCGGTGCGCTGTTCGATTTCGACCACACCGAGTTCGAGGCATCCCTCGCCGCCGACCACTCCAACATCGAGAGCACCGTCAAGGGGCTCAGCCGCGAGTCGGTCGAGCTCTGCGTCCGCGAGCTCGCGACCGCGCAGCGCGTCGTGATCGTGGCGATGGACCAGATGGCGTTCTTCGCCTCCTACCTGCGGCACATGCTCGCCCTGCTCGACATCCGGGCGGAGACGATCACCCAGCCGCGCCAGGAGTCGATCACCAGGCTCGGGAACGTCGACGAGGACACCCTCGTCGTCGCCTTCTCCGCCGGCCGTGCCCACCCGCTCGTGATCCGGGCGATGAAGCTGGCCAAGCACCGCGGTGCCCGGACGATGGCGATCACCGACGCGACCCTCTCCGATGTGGGAGAGCACGCGGAGCACACCCTGTACTGGTCCTCGGACTCCCCGTCCTACACGCGCTCGACGACCGCCCTGCTGGCGCTCGTCGAAGCACTCGCGCACGGGGTCTACGCCCGTGACAAGGGCGCGTTCAAGGAGCGGATCCGCGCGTTCAAGCTGAAATAGCGCACTTTTCCTGAGGGAGCAGGCCTCCCACTAACATTGGCGGGGATGGCAGAGCACGCCAACTTCCGCCTCAAGACCGGCCTTGCCGAGATGCTCAAGGGCGGCGTGATCATGGACGTGGTCGACGCCGAGCAGGCACGGGTCGCCGAGGCCTCCGGCGCGGTCGCCGTGATGGCGCTCGAGCGCGTCCCCGCCGACATCCGCGCCGACGGCGGCGTCGCGAGGATGTCGAACCCGCGCATGATCGAGGAGATCAAGCAGGCGGTGACGATCCCGGTGATGGCGAAGGCGCGGATCGGCCACTTCGCCGAGGCGCAGGTCCTGCAGGCGCTCGAGGTCGACTACATCGACGAGTCCGAGGTGCTCACCCCGGCCGACGAGGCGCACCACATCGACAAGATGAGCTTCGACGTGCCCTTCGTCTGCGGCGCCACCGATCTCGGCGAGGCGCTGCGGCGGATCGGCGAGGGCGCGGCGATGATCCGCTCCAAGGGCGAGGCCGGCACCGGCAACATCGTCGAGGCGGTCCGCCACCTGCGCGGGATCGTCGGCGGCATCCGCCGGCTCGCCGCGCTGGACAAGGCCGAGCTCGCCGCCGAGGCGAAGGAGCTGCGCGCTCCGCTCGAGGTCGTCCGCGAGGTCGCCGAGCGCGGCTGGCTGCCGGTCCCGATGTTCTGCGCCGGCGGCATCGCGACCCCCGCGGACGCGGCGCTGACCATGCAGCTCGGCGCCGAGGGCAACTTCGTCGGCTCGGGGATCTTCAAGTCGGAGAATCCCGAGCGCGTCGCCAAGGCCGTGGTCGAGGCGACCACCCACTTCAACGATCCCGAGCGCGTGCTGGCGGCGTCGTCGGATCTCGGTGAGCCGATGCGGGGCGACGACATCGCCCAGCTCGCCGCGAACGGCGAGCTGCTCCAGCAGCGCGGCTGGTAGTGGGCGCCGCCCCCGGCGAGCCACTCCGGATCGGCGTCCTCGCCTCACAGGGCGACTTCGCCGCCCACCTGAGGACCCTGTGTGAGCTGGGCGCCGAGGCGACCCCGGTCCGCACCCCGGAGGACCTGGAGGGCCTCGACGGCCTCGTGATCCCCGGCGGCGAGAGCACGACGATCTCGAAGGCGATCGAGCGCGACGGGCTCGAGGGCCCGATCCGCGAGCACGTCGGCGCGGGCAGGCCGATCCTCGGCACCTGCGCGGGGATGATCGTCTGCGACTCCGAGCACCTCGGGCTGATCGACGCCCGCGCCGAGCGCAACGCCTTCGGCCGCCAGCTGCAGAGCTTCGAGGCCGAGCTCGAACATCGAGGGGATCGGCTCCGACCCGATGCGCGCGGTCTTCATCCGCGCGCCCTGGATCGCCGAGCACGGTCCCTCGGTCGACGTCCTGGCTGAGTGGGAGGGGCACCCGGTCGTGATCCGCGACGGCGCCGTGCTCGCCTGCGCCTTCCACCCCGAGCTGACCGACGACTCGCGGCTCCACGCGCTTTTGATGGCAATGGCTACGACGGCGCAGGAGCGCCGCGGACAGGGGGCGACGAGATGAGGGATCCGAGAGTTGACGGCCTGGCGAAGGTGATCGTGCGGTACTCGCTCGATCTCCAGGAGGGGCAGACGTTCATGATCTCGGCCGGCGTGGTCGCCGAGCCGCTGGTGCAGGCGATCTACGAGCAGGCGCTCGAGGTCGGCGCCCATCCGCTCCTGGACATCTCGCTCGAGGGGACCCAGGAGGCGTTCTACCGGCTGGGCAGCGACGCGCAGCTCGACTGGGTCTCGCCGACGCAGAAGTGGGCCTTCGACGAGGCCGACGCGCGCATCCGGATCCTCAGCGACACGAACACGCGTGAGCTCTCCAGCGTCCCGGCCGAGCGGCAGACCCGCCGTCAGCGGGCGATGCACCCGTACATGACCAAGATGATGGAGCGCAGCGCCGCCGGTGAGCTGCGCTGGAACGTCACCCTCTTCCCGACCAACGCGTACGCCTCGGCGGCGTCGATGAGCCTGCGCGAGTACGAGGACTTCTACTACCGCGCCTGCCTCACCGACCAGCCCGACCCGGTCGCGGCCTGGCGCAAGGCCTCGGACGAGACCCGGCGCCTCGCCGAGTGGATCGAGGGCCGCGAGGAGGTCCGGATCGAGGGGCCCGGCACCAACCTGAAGCTGAACGTCGGCGGACGCCATTTCAAGCCCGCGGACGGCCGCTACAACATGCCCGACGGCGAGTTCTTCACCGGCCCGATCGAGGACTCGGCCGAGGGCGAGGTCACCTTCCACCTGCCGGCCACCTACTCGGGCCGCGAGGTCTCCGGCGTCCGCTTCCGCTTCGAGGGGGGCAAGGTCGTCGACGCCTCGGCCGAGATCGGCGAGGAGTTCCTGATCGAGGTGCTCGACACCGACGAGGGCGCCCGTCGCCTCGGCGAGCTCGGGATCGGCACCAACTTCGGCATCGCGGCCGGAACCGGCGAGATCCTGCTCGACGAGAAGATCGGCGGGACGGTCCACCTGGCGGTCGGCCAGAGCTACCCCGAGACCGGCGGCGTCAACGAGTCCGCGGTCCACTGGGACATGATCTGCGACCTCCGCCGGGGCGGCAGCCTGACGGTCGACGGCGAGCTGCTCCAGGAGAACGGCGAGTTCGTCGTCTGAGGCCAGCGAGGCGGCGCAACTTTCTCCGCGCCGGCCTGTTTTTCGCTCAGGTTCCCCTTCTCCGACCTCCTCCCAGACGCTTGCGGGAGCGCCGCACGGATGTGGCTCGGAGAGGGCGCGGGACCTGACGCGACCGGACCACGATGGTCCGGTCGTCGTCGTTGTGGCCTCCGCGGGCGGTCGCCCGGCGCCTAGAATGGGCGCATGTCCGGTCACTCGAAATGGGCCTCGATCAAGCACAAGAAGGGCGCCACCGACGCCAAGCGCGGCAAGCTCTTCACGAAGCTCGCGCGGGCGATCACGGTGGCGGCGCGCGAGGGAGGCGGCAACCCCGAGAACAACGCGACCCTCGCGACCGCGATCCAGAAGGCCAAGGACCAGTCGATGCCCAAGGACAACATCCAGCGGGCGATCGACCGGGGGACCGGCGAGGGCTCCGACGGGGCGACGATCGAGCGGATCCTCTACGAGGGCTACGGGCCCGGCGGCACCGCGGTCCTGGTCGAGGCGCTGAGCGACAACCGCAACCGCACCGGATCTGAGATCCGCCACGCCTTCGACCGCCACGGCGGCAGCCTCGGCGAGCCGAACTCGGTCGCCTGGCAGTTCGAGAAGCGCGGCGTGATCGTGGTCGACGCCGACCGCTACGACGAGGAGGACCTGCTCGTCGCGATCGACGCCGGCGCCGAGGACGTGGTGGCCGACGGCGCGATGCTGCGGGTGCTCAGCGCGCCCACCGACCTGACCGCCGTCCGCGGGGCCCTCGACGAGGCCGGGATCGAGATCGAGTCGGCCGACCTGGTGATGGAGCCGAAGACGACGGTCGAGGTGGGGGAGTCCGATGCGCGGACCCTGCTGCGCCTGATCGACGCCCTCGACGATCACGACGACGTCGACGCGGTGCACGCGAACTTCGACATGAGCGAAGAGGTCCTCGAGAGCCGCGCTCTCGTAGGCCGCGCGGCCGTGTTCCGGGAGGCATCCGGGGCTCGATCCAGAATCTAGCCCTGATGAGGATCGTGATGGGCATCGATCCCGGAATCGCCAACACCGGCTTCGGGGTCGTCAGGGTCAGCGGACCGCGGATGACCGCCCTCGACGCGGGCACGATCGAGGTGCCGACGGGGCTTCCGGCCGAGCAGCGCCTGCGCCAGATCCACGCCTCCATCTGCGAGCTGATCGAGTGGCACTCACCCGAGACGGTGGCGCTCGAGAGCATCTACTTCGGCAAGAACGTGCGCTCGGCGATCGGCGTCGGCCAGGCCCGCGGCGTCGTCATGCTGGCCGCCGCCACGCGCGACATCGGCTGCTGCGACTACACCCCGCAGGCCGTCAAGCTCGCGGTCTGCGGCAGCGGTGCGGCGGCCAAGGACCAGGTCAAGCACATGGTCACGATCCTGCTCGGGCTGCCGGTCGAGCCGCCATCCGATCACGCCGCCGACGCGCTGGCCGTGGCGATCTGCCACGCCGCCCACATGCAGGGGCCCGCCGGACCGGTCGAGGACGGGGCGCCGGCGCGCGAGGTCGCGCTCTCGTGATCGCCGCCGTCAACGGCGAGATCCTCACCCGCAGGGCCGACCACGTCGTCATCGACGCCGCCGGCGTCGGCTACCGGCTCGCCGTCTCGGCCGAGACGCTGCGGACGATCCCGCCCGTGGGGGAGCGCGTCTTCCTCCACGCCCACCTGATCTCCCGCGACGACTCGCTCGCCCTCTACGGATTCGCCACCGAGGACGAGCGCGACCTCTTCCTGATGCTGATCTCGATCTCCGGCGTCGGCCCCAAGGTGGCGCTCGCGGCGCTCTCGGGCGGCCCGGTCGGCGAGCTCCTGCGCGCGATCGCAAGCGGGGACGCGAAGCGCTTCCAGGCGGTGCCCGGGATCGGCAAGCGCACCGCGGAGCGGATCATCGTCGAGCTGCGCGAGAAGGTCGCCGGCGAGCTCGAGGACGCTCCCTCGATCGCGACCGGAGCCGAGCGGCGGACCGCGCGACGAGGCCCGCGACGGCCTCGTCAACCTCGGCTACACCCCGCTCGAGGCCGAGCGCCTCCTCGACGCCGCCGACGGCGAGACCGCCGAGGAGCTGATCGCCGCCGCGCTGCGCCAGGGCCGCGGGGATCGCGCCGCCGCGTAGGTCAACCTTTCCCCATGGCGATCGAGCGCATCCCCCTCAACGAGGCGGCCCTGGAGGCCGACGCCGAGCCGCGGATCGCGGACGCCCGGATCGAGCACGGGGAGGAGGACCTCGACTCCAGCCTGCGGCCCTCGCGGCTGGCCGACTTCGTCAACCAGCGGCAGGTCACCGAGCAGCTCGAGGTCTTCATCGAGGCCGCCCGCCGCCGCGGCGAGCCGCTGGACCACGTGCTGCTCGCCGGCCCTCCCGGGCTCGGCAAGACCTCGCTCGCGCACATCATCGCCGCCGAGCTGAACGTCCCCCTCGTGCAGACGGCCGGCCCGGCGCTCGAGCGCAAGGCCGACATCGCCAGCTTCCTGACCACGCTCGAGCCCGGCAGCGTCTTCTTCATCGACGAGATCCACCGGCTCAACCGCGCGATCGAGGAGACGCTCTATCCGGCGATGGAGGACCGCAAGCTGCCGGTCGTCCTCGGTCAGGGCGCCGGGGCGCGCACGGTGACCCTGGACCTGCCCGCGTTCACGCTGGTCGGGGCGACCACCCGCGCCGGCCTGCTGACCACGCCGCTGCGCGATCGCTTCGGGCTCAGCCACCGCCTCGAGCACTACGACCACGGCGAGCTGGCGAAGATCGTCGAGCGCTCGGCGCGCATCCTGGGGGTCGAGATCGAGCCCTCGGGGACGGTGGCGATCGCCTCCCGCTCGCGGGGGACGCCGCGGGTCGCCAACCGGCTGCTCAAGCGGGTCCGCGACTACGCCGAGGTCCGCGGCCAGGGCGTCGTCACCGCCGAGGTGGCCGCCGCCGCGCTGGAGATGCTCGAGGTCGACGAGGCCGGGCTCGACCGCCACGACCGCGCGATCCTCAGCGCGATCGCGGTCAAGTTCTCGGGCGGGCCCGGTCGGCCTGTCCACCCTCGCGGCGGCGGTCGACGAGGAGACCGACACGATCGAGGACGTCTACGAGCCCTATCTGCTCCAGCAGGGGCTGCTGAAGCGGACGCCCCGCGGCAGGGTGATCACCGAGCGCGGCTACGAGCACCTCGGCGTGCCGGTGCCCGACGGCCTCGCGAGCCTCTTCTAGGCCATGCGCGCGCTGCTCCGGCGGGGACCCGCCGTCGATTCAATAGCCTTTCGTCCGTGCCCTTCTTCATCTGCCCGAACTGTGGGAACCGCCTGCGCAGCGGCGAACGGACCGCGGGGCTCTCGTCCCGCCCGAAGAGCTGCCCGAAGTGCGGGTTCGGCTTCCTGTTCGAGCTGCTCGACGACTACTACCCGGCGCCCGATGCGGCGTTCTTCACCTGCGACGGCAAGGGCCGCGTGCTCGACGTCGGCCGGGGCGGCTTCGAGTTGACCGGCCTGACCGACGAGGACGTCATCGGCCGGCCCGTCAAGGACGTGCTCGGGCTCGAGTGGATCGATCCCGGAACCGGCGGCGAGGAGGCCGACCAGGAGGGGAACGGGGTCGCCGACCCGATCGAGACCACCCTCGAATGGGGCGTGCGCTCGCTCGGCAAGCGCGTCGCCGTCCACGCGGAGGGGGATCTGCCGGCGAAGGCCGTGGCGGACGTCTTCCCGGCCTACGACGACGACGGCGGGATGCTGCTCGTCCTCACCCCCGAGTAGAGGGGGAACCGCTCCATGGGTAGTCGCCGCGTAAACCTGCTCGTCGTCGTGCTCGTCCTCGCGATGCTCGTGGGGTCGGCGATCGTGATCGCGTCGAAGGAGACGAAGCTCGGGCTCGACCTGAGCGGCGGCACGCAGCTCGTCTACCAGGGCCAGTCGACCCCCGAGAACCCGACGATCGACCGCGAGGACATCGACCGGGCCATCGAGATCGTCCGCGAGCGCGTCGACGCCTTCGGCGTCTCCGAGCCGGAGATCGCTCCGCTCGGGCCGGACCAGATCCAGGTCAGCCTGCCCGACGTCACCGATGCCGATCGCGCGATCGAGCAGGTCGGCGACACGGCCAAGATGTACTTCTACGAGTTCGAGCCGAACGTCGTCCCGCTCGATCCGGACGTGGAGGAGGTCACTCCGCAGAACCGCGAGCAGCAGAAGACGACCAAGTACTACGACGCGGTCGAGCTGGCCTCGCAACAGGAGCCGGAGTGCAAGGGCTGCACGAGCCGCGGGCCCTCGTTCTACCTCTTCGAGGAGCGGAGTCAGCAGTTCGTCGCCGGCCCCGAGGAGGCCTCCGACGACACCCCCGGCGCCGCCGCGAAGGCCAAGCGCGACCTGCTGACGCTCCCCGGCGCCGAGGACGTCCCCGAGGACGACCGCAAGATCTTCGAGGTGCCCCAGGGCACGATCGTCGTCAAGGACCAGCGCGGCATCGACGACAGCGAGGACTCCCCGGACAGCTACTACGTGCTCCGCGACCGGCCGGGGCTCTCGGGCGAGGACATCACGGATCCCGAGCAGGCGACCGACCCGACGACCAACCAGCCGAACGTCACCTTCAACTTCACCGACGAGGGACAGGAGGCGTTCCGCAGGATCACGAAGGAGATCGCCTTCCGCGGCACGGCCTCCGGTCTCGACGCCGACTACGCGTTCGCGATCGTCCTCGACGACGAGATCGTCTCCCGGCCGATCATCGACCCGGAGGAGAACCCGGCCGGGATCGACGGCCGTACCGGCGCGCAGATCTCCGGGCTGGAGCTGCGAGGAGGCCCAGGATCTCGCCGAGCTGCTCAAGATCGGCGCGCTGCCGATCGACCTCAACCTGGTCAGCCAGAGCACCGTCACCGCCACCCTCGGCGAGCAGGCCCTCGACCAGGGGCTGAAGGCGGGCCTCGTCGGCCTGATGCTCGTCGCGCTCTTCTTCCTCTTCTACTACCGCTTCCTCGGGGTCATCGCGATCCTCGGCCTCGCCGTCTACGCCGTGATCTTCCTGGCGATGATGAAGCTGATCCCGATCACGCTGACGCTGCCCGGCATCGCCGGCCTGATCCTCACGATCGGCGTCGCCGCGGACTCGAACGTCGTCATCTTCGAGCGGATCAAGGAGGAGTCCCGCAAGGGCCACTCGATGATCTCGGCGATCACGACCGGGTACCGCCGCGGGATCGCGACGATCATCGACGCCAACGTGATCACCCTGCTGACCGCGTTCATCCTCTTCGGGCTCGCCACCGCCGGGGTCAAGGGATTCGCCTTCACCCTCGGCATCGGCACGATCGCCTCGCTCCTCACCGCGGTCGTCTTCACCCGAGCGGTTCTCGGCCTGCTGGGCCGGAGCCGTATCTTGCGCTCGCCCGCCTTCCTCGGCGCCGGGGAGCGGCAGCACGAGTGGCACTTCGACTTCGCCGGGGCGAGCCGCTGGTTCTTCTCGTTCTCCGGCGTGATCCTCCTGATCGGCGCGATGTCGTTCGCGATCAAGGAGCTCAACTTCGGGATCGACTTCGAGTCGGGCACCAAGATCACCGCCGCCCTCTCCACCGACGCGGACATCGACGGGATCCGCGACTCCCTCGGCAACGCCGGGATCGAGGACCCCGGCTCGGTCGAGATCCAGCAGGTCTCGAACGCGGACTTCGGCGACAACGTCTTCCAGATCCAGGGCCAGATCGATCCCGATCAGACCGGCACCGTCCAGACCCAGTTCGACCGCGACTTCGGATACGAGGCGAGCGCTGAGGAGGGCTTCCAGAGCACCTCCGTCGGTCCGACCTTCGGCGAGCAGATCGCCAAGAGCGCCGGCTACGCGATCGTCTTCTCGCTGCTCCTGATCGCCGCCTACGTCGCCTTCAGGTTCGAGGGCAAGTACGCGATCCCGGTGATGATCGCCGTGATCCACGACATCCTGATCACCGCCGGCGTCTATTCACTGGTCGGAAGGGAGGTGTCGAGTGCGACCGTCGCGGCCTTCCTGACCATCCTCGGATATTCGCTCTACGACACCGTCATCGTCTTCGACCGGATCCGCGAGAACGTCCCGCGGCTGCCGCGCGCCACCTTCGCCCAGATCGCCAACAGATCGCTCAGTGAGGTCCTCACCCGGTCGCTGATCACCGGCCTCTCGACCGTCTTCCTGATCGCGGTCATCCTGGTCTTCGGCGGCGAGACGCTCACCGACTTCGCCTTCGCGATGATGGTCGGCGTCATCTCGGGCACCTACTCGTCGATCTTCATCGCCACGCCCGTGCTGATCTCCTGGAAGGAGCGCGAGACCGGCTACCGGGCGCGCGCCGCGCAGATCATGGAGACGATGGGCCGCGTCCCGGCGTTCCCCGAGGAGAACGAGGTCGCGAGGGTCGGCGACGAGCGCGGCGCCACGGTCGAGGTGGTCGAGCCCGACCGCGTCGGCAATGGCAGTCCCGCGGCACCCGCGCCGGCCCCGGTGGTCGCCCCGGAGCCGGAGCCGCTCGACGATGAGGACGGCGCCGAGCCCGAGGACGAGGATCTCGAGCCGGTCGGCGACGAGAACATGTCGGACCGCGAGCGCCGCCTCGAGGCCCGCCGCCGGCGCCAGCAGCGCGCCCGCCGCAAGCACGGGAGGAATCGCTGATGGCCGTTGTCGTCTGGGTGACCATGGGCGTCGGCCTCTGGCACTTCACCGTCTTCGTCCCCGACCGCTTCCGCGCCGGGATCATCGGCGCCTTCATCGGCGCGGTGCTCGGCGCGATGGTGAGCGGCGCCCTCTGGCAGCTCGCGATCGGGGACAGCGTCGGGTCGACCGACGCCCTGACCGCGTTGGCCGCGGTGCCCGGTTGCCTCCTGGGGCTCGCGGCGGTCTACGCGCTGGGCGTGCGGGACGAGCGCATCTACGGCGAGGGGTAGGACTGGCGCCCCGCGAGGGCGCCACGAGCTTGGGCTGATGAGGGGGAGGGGACGCTGCGGCGGAGGGGGAGGGCCGGTGGTGCTTAAACGACGTATCTCGTCGTAAAGGCGCCACGCGCGGTCGAAGGTCGCCTGCACCCCTCCCCTCATCAGCCCAAACCAAGCTTCGAAGCACCCTGGGGGTCGGGCGCGAACGCGCTGAACAACGCCTAAACGCGCTTTCCCACCTCCGTTCCGTCCCCCATCGGTGCGAGCCTCGGTGGGTGGGCACTGCTGTCGCATCACCCTTCAAGGCCGCTCCGTATGACTACGGGGAGGCGCGCCTGCTCGCCGACGAGCTCGGGCTTGCCGATCCGGTCGCGATCGCGCTGGTTCGCCGCGGGTACCGGACCGTCGAGGCGGCGCGGGAGTTCCTCGACGCGAACGAGGCGCACGAGCCGGAGCGCTTCGAGGGGATCGGCCTCGCGATCGCGGCGATCGAGCGGGCGCTCGCGGCCGGCAAGCGGATCACGGTCCACGGGGACTACGACGTCGACGGGATCTGCTCGACCTCGATCCTCGTCGCGGCGCTGCGGCGGGCGGGGGCGACCTGCGACTGGATCATCCCCGACCGACTGGCCGACGGATACGGCCTGAGCGCCGCCACCGTCGAGACGCTCCGCGAGCGCGGCACCGGCCTGCTGATCACGGCCGACTGCGGGATCGCCTCCGCCGACGAGGTCGATGCGATCAAGGCCGCGGGCATCGACGTGGTCGTCACCGACCATCACCAGCCGAAGGAACGGCTGCCGGACTGCCCGATCGTGCATCCCGAGGTCAGCTCCTACCCCTTCACCGGCCTCTGCGGAGCCGCCGTCGCCCACAAGCTGGTGCTCGCCTTCGAGCGGTCCCGGTCCCCCGAGCCGCCTCCCGAGGCGGCGAGCCGCGACCTCGACCTCGTCGCCCTGGCGACGATCGCCGACCTGGTCCCCCTGGTCGGCGAGAACCGCGCCCTCGCCAGGCGCGGGATCGCCGAGCTGCGCCGCGCCCGCCGCCCGGGCATCAGGGCTCTGCTGCGGATCGCCGGGGTCGAGCCCGAGCGCGTCGACGAGGGCGACGTCGCCTTCCGCCTGGCGCCGCGATTGAACGCGGCCGGGCGCCTCTACCGCGCCGACGCCGGGGTCGAGCTGATGCTGACCGGCGACGAGGAGCGGGCCACCGCGATCGCCACCGAGCTCGACGCCGCCAACTACGAGCGGCGCGAGACCGAGCGCGCCGTCAGCAACGAGGCCGAGGCGGCGCTGCGGGCGCTTCCGGACGAGGAGCGGGAGGCCCCGGTCATCGTCGTCGCCGGCGAGGGCTGGCATCCCGGCGTCGTCGGGATCGTCGCCTCGCGCCTCGTCGAGCGCCATGGCCGCCCGGCGATCGTGCTCTCCGTCGACGAGGCCGGCCGGGCCAGGGGCTCGGGCCGCAGCGTCCCCGGCTTCGACCTCCTCGCCGCGCTCGACGCCGCCGCCGCAGAGCTCGATCGCTACGGGGGCCATCGCGCGGCCGCCGGCGTCGAGCTCCGCGCCGAGCGCGTCGACGCTTTCCGCGCGGCCCTCGCCGAGCACGGCCGCACGGTGATCCCCGAGGAGGGGCTCGAGGAGCCGGAGTGGATCGACGCCGTCGTCGGCGCCGAGGCCCTGGACCTGCGGGTCGCCGAGCAGCTCGCCACGCTGGCGCCGTTCGGTCAGGGCAACCCGGGCATCCGGCTGCTGATCCCGGGCGCGCGCGTCGGCGACGTGCGGCCGATGGGCCAGGAGGGCCGCCACGCGCGCTTCAACCTGAGCACCGGCACCCTCTCCGCCCGCGGCGTCGCCTTCAACTCCAACGCGGTCCTCGAGGCGGCGCAGCGCGAGCCGCACGACCTGACGGTGCGGCTCGAGGTCAACCACTGGAACGGCGGGGTCGAGCCGCGCGCCGTCCTCTCCGGAGCCCATGGCCGGAGCGTCCCGGCCGGCGATGCGCCCGCCGAGGACCACGCCTGCGAGGGCAGCGCCGCGGCGGCGTGGTGGTGGGAGCGCTTCGACCTCGAGATCGGCCGCGAGCTGCCGGCGGCCGGCGCTGCGCCGAGCCCCGCTTCCGCGGCCGGCGAGCGCCGCCAGATCGACGCCCGGCGCGGCTCGGCCGTCGCCCGGATCGCGGAGCTGCTCTCGAGCGGGGGGCGGGTGATGGTGGTGAGCGCCGACGCCGCCAGGCGCAGCGCTCTCCTCGAGGCGATCGGTCCCGACCGCTACGGCGCGGCGGGCTGCCCTGGCCTGCCTGCGCTGCCACCCCGACGAGCTGCGCGCCGCCGCGGCCGACGACGGGTGCCGGGTGCTGCTGACGGACTGGAGCTCGCTCTCCGCCGCCCCCGACGCGGCCGACCGCTTCGAGCACCTCGTGCTGGTGGACCCGGCGCCGAGCGTGGCCCTCGAGGCCATCGCCTGCGCCGGTCGCGATGGCGGCTTCCTGCATCGCGCCTGGGCCGGGGGCAGCGACATCGCCGAGCTCTGCTGGAGCTCGGAGTGGGACCTGCGGGGCGCGCTGGCCGAGATCTACCGGGGGCTGGCCGCGCGCCGGCTCAGCGGCGAGGAGCTGCGGGCCGTTCTGCGCGGCCCGGGCCGCTACGGGCGCTCACCCGAGGCGGCCGCCCGGTGCGTGCGGATCCTCGACGAGCTCGGCATTGCGTCGGGAGGCGGCAACGGAGACGCCCGCTGGTTGCGCGTCGTATCCTCGGAAAGGACCGCATTGGACCGATCCGGCGCCTGGCGCGCCTACTCGAGGATCCATGAGGAGGGCCTGACATACCTGCAAAGCAGAAGAGCGGAGCGCTGAAGGGCGCCGAGGTGACGGACGGGGGCGGCGACGCCGCGCTCGACGCTGCCGAGCTCGAGCGGACGGGTCATGTGAGGGTCGGCGCCTCGCCCCCCGCGGGGACGGTGGCGACGATCGTCCCCAACGACGAGATCACCCGCTCGCTGACCCCCCGCGAGCGCGAGCTGCTCGGGGACCTGCTGGCGGTCGTCGCCGAGCACGACTCCGGGGAGGGCGCCGTCGATCACCGCCAGGTCGAGCGCGCCTTCGCCTTCGCCTGCGAGCGGCATGCCGACCAGCGGCGGCGCTCCGGCGAGGAGTTCATCAACCACCCGGTGGAGGTCGCCAAGATCTGCGCCGGGCTGCGCCTCGACACCGAGACCCTCTGCGCGGCGCTCCTGCACGACACGGTCGAGGACACGAGCGCCAGCCTCGAGCAGGTCGACGAGGACTTCGGCCCCCAGATCGCCCAGCTCGTCGACGGGGTCACGAAGCTCACCGGGATCACGTTCGAGAGCCGCGACGAGAGCCAGGCCGAGAACTACCGCAAGATGATGGTCGCGATGGCCGCCGACGTGCGGGTCATCCTGATCAAGCTCGCCGACCGCCTCCACAACATGCGGACGCTTGGCGCGATGCCCAAGCAGAAGCAGCTGGGCAAGGCGCGCGAGACGCTCGAGATCTACGCGCCGCTGGCCCACCGCCTGGGAATCCACGCGATCAAGTGGGAGCTCGAGGACCTCGCCTTCCAGGTGCTCCATCCCCGCAAGTACGAGGAGATCAAGAAGCTCGTCAGCCAGCAGCGGATCGAGCGCGAGGACTACGTGTCGGAGGCCGGCGAGTTCCTCAGCCGCGAGCTGGCCGAGGTCGGGATCCAGGCGCAGATCTCCGGCCGCGCCAAGCACTTCTACTCGATCTACTCGAAGATGACGAAGAAGGGGCGCGAGTTCAACGAGATCTACGACCTCACCGCGATGCGCGTGATCGTCGACTCGGTCAAGGACTGCTACGGGGCGATCGGGGTCATCCACGCTCTCTGGAAGCCGCTGCCCGGCCGGTTCAAGGACTTCATCGCGACCCCGAAGATGAACCTGTACCAGACCCTCCACACGACGGTGATCGGCCCGCAGGGGCAGCCGCTGGAGATCCAGATCCGCACCTCCGAGATGCACGACCTCGCCGAGTACGGGGTCGCCGCGCACGTCCTCTACAAGGAGGGCTCGGAGAACGGCGGCAAGAACGCCGAGCGCGACAAGATGACCTGGCTGCGCCACCTGCTCGACGCCGAGGGCGAGGCCGGGGCGGAGGAGTTCCTCGAGGCGCTCAAGGTCGACCTCTTCGAGGACGAGGTCTTCGTCTTCACGCCGAAGGGGGAGATCAAGAACCTCTCCGCCGGCTCGACCCCGCTGGACTTCGCCTACGCCGTGCACACCGACGTCGGCCACCGCTGCGTCGGCGCGAAGGTCAACGGCAAGATCGTGCCGCTGCACTACCAGCTGCACAGCGGCGACATCGTCGAGATCCTCACCGCGAAGCGGGAGCGCGGGCCGTCGCGCGACTGGCTCGGGCTGGTGCGCACGAGCCGCGCCCGCAACAAGATCCGCGCCTTCCTCAAGCAGGAGCGCCGCGAGGACGCCGAGCGCGACGGGCGCGAGGAGCTGTCGGAGGCGCTGCGCAAGCGCGGCCTGCCGCCACAGCGCATCGGCGGCTCGCCGCTGCTCGTCGACGTGATCCGCGAGACGGGCTTCCGCAAGGCCGACGACTTCTACGTCGCCCTCGGCCAGGGCAAGATCAGCGCCAAGACCTTCACGAACAAGCTGATGCAGCGCCTCAAGCAGGGCGAGGCGGTCGCCGGGGACGAGACCGAGTCCCGCCTCGCGGGGGTGCTGGAGGGCCGCGACGAGCGCGAGCGCCGCACCCAGGAGGCCACCGACTACGGGATCGACGTCGAGGGGGTCGAGGACGTCATGGTCAGGCTGGCCAAGTGCTGCCGGCCGGTTCCCGGGGATCCGATCGTCGGCTACGTGTCGCTCGGGCGCGGGATCACGATCCACCGCGAGGACTGCAAGAACGTCGGCGCCCTGATGAAGTCGCCGGACCGGTTCACCGCGGTCAGCTGGGACGGCGACAACCGCACGTCCTACCGGGTCGAGATCGCGATCGATGCCTATGACCGGACACGCCTGCTCGAAGACCTGTCGCGAGCCTTCTCCGAAGCGGGCGTGAACATCCTCGAGGCTCGCTGCTCGACCAAGCACCCGATGGTTCAGAACCGTTTCGTGGTGGAAGTGGGGGACACTGTCCAGCTGAAGGCGGCGATATCCCGCCTGCGACAGGTCGAGGCGGTGTTCGACGTCTACCGGGTCACGCCCGGCGGCTGAGACCCTCCCGACCGGCACCGGGAGGAGAAACGAGTGGGACCGAATCGGAGGGATCGGGGGCTGCAGGTCCTCGCTGGGCTCGTCCTCGTCGCGTCGCTCGGCTATCTGCTCTACCGCGCGATCGGGGGCGCCAACAGCCTGATCGACCGCGACTTTCGCGGTCCGATCAACCCCGGCGACACGTTCGAGGCGCTGCCGTGGCTGATCGCGGCAGCGGTGGCGAGCGCCGCCGCGCTGGTCGGCTGGTACCTGGCCAGTCGCCGCGCGGCTGAGACCGAGTCCGCGCACGGGGCCCGGCGCGACGCCGAGCAGGAGCTCGAGCGCATGCGCCGCGCCCACGACGAGCAGCGCCGCTGGAATCGCGAGCTGAGCGCCAAGCTCACCGAGCTCCATCGTCAGGAGGGCGTCGCTCGGGGGCCCGCGGCGACGTCCGGACCCTCGTCCTGCGCGTCGCGATGAGCCTGCTCGAGGCCGAGAAGGGGCTGCTGCTGAGCCGCAAGGACGAGGACGGCGACGGCAACCTCGACGTGGTCGCCCATCAGGGCTTCGCCGCCGACCCGACCGAGAGCGCCCTGGTCCAGCGATTCGCGGGCGAGGTGGTCGAGCGGGACCAGATCGTCCGCATCGGCCGCGAGGAGATGCCCGAGGCCCGGCCCGAGGACGCCGACGAGGAGATCGACAACCTCGTCGCGATCCCGATCTACATCGCCGATCGCTTCCACGGCGTCGTCGTCTGCGCCAACGGCGCGTCGCTCGAGCACGACGACGAGGTCCTCGTCGCACTCGGCGACCACGCCGGCGCGATCCTCGAGAACAGCCGGCTGCACGGCGAGCTCCGCGGCTCCTACGTCGCCACGGTGAAGATGCTGGCCGACGCGATCGAGGTCAAGGATCCCTTCCTCCGCGGCCACTCCGACGAGGTCTCGGGACTCGTCCGGGCGATGGCCGCCCGGCTCGAGCTCGCCTCGGATCGGCGCGAGCAGCTGATCTTCGGCTCGCTCCTGCACGACATCGGCAAGCTCGGGGTGAGCGAGCGCATCCTGCTCAAGCCCGGCCCGCTGACC
The DNA here is from genome assembly GCA_963839535.1 of uncultured Solirubrobacterales bacterium. Taxonomy (GTDB): domain Bacteria; phylum Actinomycetota; class Thermoleophilia; order Solirubrobacterales; family 70-9; genus RHKX01. The sequence goes on along the minus strand of CAWIVF010000009.1, from coordinate 70,455 downwards.
GAGGAGGAGTTCAGCGCGATCAAGCTGCATCCGCGGATCGGCTACCGCCTCGTCGCGCAGCTGCCGCTGCTGCAGCCGGTCGCCGCCGCGATCCTCCATCACCACGAGCGCTACGACGGCACCGGTTACCCGTCGGGGCTGGCGGGGGAGAGGATCCCGCTGGAGGCGCGGGTGATCGCGATCATCGATGCGTTCAGCGCGATGATCAGCGAGCGGCCCTACCAGGCGGCGGTGCCCGTCGAGGAGGCGCTGGCCGAGCTCGAGCGCTGCGCCGGCAGCCACTTCGACCCGCACCTGGTGAAGATGTTCGTCGAGGAGGTCCGCGCCGGCATCCCCGAGGACGACGCACCGACGCTCAGCCTCGCCGAGGCGCTCGACGACCCCGAGTTGCAGTCGCTCCGGGGTGGGGTGGAGCCGATGTTCGGCTTCGGGTCCTTCGCCTCGACCGACAGCCTCACCCTGCTCCGCTCCCACAGCGCCTTCCGGGAGCGCCTCTCCGCCGAGACCGCCCGGGCCTCCCTCGATGGCAACGAGGGCCTCGCGCTGATCCTCGTTCGGGTCGCCAACCTCGACGAGCTCAACGGAGAGCTCGGCTATGGAGCGACCGACCGCCTGCTCGAGCAGCTGGCCCGCCAGGTCGATCGCCTCGCGGTCGACTGCGGCGGCGCGGCCGGGCGCGAGAGCGGCCGGCAGCTCGCGGTGCTGGCCCCGGGCGTCGATTCGGCCGCCGCGGAGGGTCATGCCGCGCGGCTTCGCGAGCGCTCCCCGGAGGAGCTGCGGCTCGAGATCGCGGTTTCGTCATGGACCGACGGGATGACTGCCGAAGGGATGCTCGGGGCCGCTGCGGCCCGGCTCAGCCTGCCATAGCGTGGCCCGTGGAACTCACCTCGACCGCGCGCGGCGATGACCCGCCGCAGCCAGATTCCGATCCTCGGCCTCCTTGCCCTCGTCCTGGCGATGGCAGGCTGCGGAACGGGGCCGAACTTCGACTTCACGCCGCCCGGCGACTTCGACGCCCAGGTCGACCAGCTCTGCCTGGACGGGACCATCGCCGCGGCCTCGGCCCAGATGGACCTCGGGCAGTCCGCCACCGCGGTCGAGGAGGCCGAGAGCGTGCGCGCGATCGCCACCGCCGCGCTGCCCAGGACGAGGCCTTCGCCGCGATCGAGCCGCCGTCGGCCATCGCCGATCGCTACGACGAGTTGCTGGCCGCTCGGGCCGACGTCGCCGAGGCGAGCGAGGCCTACGCGCTCGCTCTCGAGAGCGCGGAGCCGGCCGAGATAGTCGCCGCGAGGCAGGCGCTCGACGCCGCGCGGGAGGAGCTTTGGAGGGCCGGGGGCCAGCTCGGTCTGCGTGCCTGCTCGGGACGCCTGTCGGAGGCCGCCGAGCGGGAGGTCACGGGGACGGTCGAGGAGGTCGATACCACCTCCGATCCGGCCACGGTGTGCGAGGGGATGGTCTTCGAGAGCTACGTCGAGAGCGCCTTCGGAGGCCTCGAGGAGTGCCGCCGCTTCCAGCGTGACGCGGGCAACACCGCCACCTCGATCGACGTCGAGCGCGTGCGGGGGACCGACGACGTGATCGCCACCGTCGACTTCCGCGACGTCGAGGGCCCGTTCGACGGCAGGCCGCTGCGGGCGACGCTGTTCCCGTCCGAGGGCCAGTGGCTGCTCTGGAACGTCGTCGAGCTCAGCGACCGGGCGCCCCGCCCGGATCCAGCTCAGCCCTGATCGCCGCCCCCGCCGCCTTCATCGCCTCGGGCCCGTCGTAGGGATTGCGCGGCCAGAAGAACCCCCGCAGGCCGTCCTTGCGGCTGCGCGGGACGACGTGGACGTGCAGGTGGGGGACGCTCTGGCTGACGATGTTGTTGATCGCGACGAAGGTGCCCTGCGCATCCATCGAGCGCCGCACCGCGCCGGCGAGGCGGCGGGCGTTCGCGAACAGCGGCTCGACCTGCTCCGGCGGCAGGTCCTCGATCGTCACGTGGTGCTCGCGCGGGACCAGCAGGACGTGACCGGGGAAGAGCGGGCGGTGGTCGAGGAAGGCGACGGTCAGCTCGTCGGCGTGGACGATCTCGGCCTCGAGCGACCCGGCGACGATCGCGCAGAAGACGCAGTCAGCCGCCAAGTCAGGCGATGATCCGCAGCGCGCCGACGTCGATCCCGAGGTCGAGCTCGCCGTGCTCGCCGATGTAGTCGCCGTCGACCTCGACCGGGAACCGCCGCCACGCGCCGGAGGCGTCCTTGGAGGCCGACTCGATCCGCGCCTCCCGGAGACCCTCGAACTCGTCGATCTGGCGGTGGTCGGCGGCGGCCGAGCGCTTGCCGAGGACCCGGGCGGCGATGAACGGCACGTCGCGCTGGGCGGCCCGCCTGAGGACGGCGACGGAGAGCGTGCCGGAGTCGATCGCGATGTTCTCGCAGACGCGCATCTCGCGATTGCGGAAGTACGTCCAGGGGTCGGAGTTCTGGCAGATCGCCGTGATGCCCTCGCTGTTCCCGGCGTCGGTCTCGACCTTCATTCGGATCGGGTTCCGCAGGTACTTCCCGTAGAAGCCGCGGATCGTCGCGTAGGTGTAGAAGTAGGGCCCGAAGCGGCTCTTCATGCGGGGATGGGAGTCGACCCGCTGGGCGGCGGTCGCGTCGAGGCCGGCCCCGCAGGCGAAGACGAAGCGGCGGCCGTTGGCGATCCCGAGGTCGATCGAGCGCGGCCGGAAGTCGTCGGCCAGGCCGAGCAGGTGCTCGGTCGCGTCGACGACGTCGTTGGGGATCCCCAGGGTGCGCGCGACCACGTTGGTCGAGCCGCCGGGGAGGATGGATACCGGGATGTCGGTGCCGGCGAGGCCGTTCGCCACCTCGTTGAGGGTGCCGTCCCCGCCGAAGGCGACGACGACGTCGTAGCCGCCGTTGACGGCCTCGCGGCCGATCTCCGTCGCGTGGTTCTGCGCCTCGGTCGAGACCGCCTCGACGTCGTAGCGGCCCTGAAGCGCGTAGACGACGAGGCTCTTGAGCCGATCGGAGACCGTCGTCGCGTAGGGATTGACGATGATCAGCATCCGCCGCTTCGAGGGGCGGCGGCCGGGATCGGCGCCGGCGGCCGGCGCAGGGGCCGATGGCGTAATCGCAGAGGCGGTCACAGGCTGTTCATACCCCTTCCGGGCCGAGTGGTTACCCGGTGGGGGTCCCCGAGGTGCGGATCGAGTACGAATTCCGGATGGGATCGGCAGGAACTGACGGAACTCGGCGTGCGCGCGACGGCGGCCCTCGCGGTCGTCCTCGCGCTGGTGCTCTGCCTCCCGGCGGCGGCCGGCGCCGACGGCAAGGGCTCCCGCGGCCACCGCCACGGTTGCGACCGCCGCCGGCCGCGGCGGCGCGGCCGCGACGGGCGACCGGCTGGCCACCAAGGCCGCGATCCGCATCCTGCGCCGAGGCGGGAACGCCGTCGATGCCGCGGTCGGCGCCGCCGGCGTGCTCGGCGTCACCGAGCCGCTCTCCGCCGGGATCGGCGGCGGAGGGTTCATGCTGATCCGCAAGCCCAGCGGCGGCGTCAGCACGATCGACGGCCGCGAGGAGGCTCCCGCCGCCATCGGCCCGGAGTCCTTCTTCGAGGGCGGCGAGCCGCTCGAGTTCGACGCCGCCCGCTACAGCGGCCTGTCGGTCGGCGTCCCCGGGACGGTGGCCACCTGGGATCTGGCGCTGCGGCGCTACGGCACCCTCCGCCTCGGCCGGGCGCTCGCGCCGGGGATCGCGATCGCCAGACGCGGGTTCAAGGTCGACAAGGCGCTCCACGAGCAGATCCTCGAGAACCTCGAGCACTTCGACGACGTCCCCTCGACCGCCGGCATCTACCTCGACGGCGACCGGACCCCTCGCGACATCGGCGCCGTGATCCGCAACGTCGACCTGGCGAACGCCTACGCGCTGATCGGCCGCCTCGGCCTCGAGGGGTTCTACGAGGGCCCGATCGCCGAGGCGATGGCGGCGGCGGCGCAGGACCCGCCCGTCTTCGACGACGCCGAGCATTCCTGGCGCCCCGGCCCGCTGACGACCGACGACATCGCCGCCTACGAGGCGATCCGCCGTCCGCCGACGCGGATCGGCTACCGCGGCCTCGACATCTGGGGGATGGGACCGCCATCCAGCGGCGGCTCGACGGTCGGCGAGATCCTCAACATCCTCGAGGGCTACAGCCTGCCAAGCCGCGACGAGCGCGTTCCAGGCGTACCATCACCTGCTCGAGGCGGAGCGTTACGCGTTCGCCGACCGCGCCGCCTACCTCGCCGATCCGGACTTCTTCGACGTGCCGCTGAGCGGCCTGCTCTCGAACTCCTTCGCGGCGGAGCGACGGGCGCGGATCACCGAGGAGGCGGCCGATTCCGGGCCCGTCGGCCCCGGGAGACCCCTACGGCAACGCCGACGGCGGCACGCTCGCGGCGCCCGGCCGGACCACGAGGGCGTCTCCACGACCCACCTCACGGTCGCCGACCGGCGCGGGATGGTCGTCTCCTACACGTTCACGATCGAGGCGACCGGCGGCAACGGGATCGTCGTCCCCGACTGGGGCTTCCTGCTCAACAACGAGCTGACCGACTTCGCCTACGACGACCCCGAGGCGCCCAACGCACCCGCGGGCGGCAAGCGCCCGCGCAGCTCGATGGCGCCGACGCTCGTGACCCGCGGCGACCGGCCCGTCCTCGCCGTCGGCGCGGCCGGAGGGCTCGACGATCATCACGACCGTCGCCCAGATCCTCATGGAGCGCCTCGACTTCGGGGTGACGCTGCCGACCGCGCTGGCGGCGCCGCGCGCCTCCCAGCGCAACGGCGAGGTGACGACCGCCGAGCCCGGGTTCATCGACTCCCACCTCGGCAAGGTCCTCGCCAGGGACTACGGCCATGCCTTCGCCGAGCCGACGACGTACCCGCCGCACCAGATCGGAGCGGCCACCGGGATCGAGTTCCTCCGCAAGGGGAAGATGAGGGCGGCGGCGGAGCCTCAGCGCCGCGGCGGCGGCCACGCGATGGTCGTCCGGCGGACCTCCCGCGACGGCCGACGCTAGGCGCGGATCAGCGCCAGCACCTCGTCGCGGCGGCGCTCCATGTCCTCGCGTGAGATCAGCGACTCGAGGTTGAGGCGCAGCAGCGGCTCGGTGTTCGAGGGCCTGACGTTGAAGTGCCAGTCCGGGTAGTCCACGGAGACCCCGTCCAGCCAGGTGACCTCGGCGTCGGGATGTGCCGCGGCGATCTCGTTCATCTTGCCCTCGACGTCGGCGACCTCCGAGTTGATCTCGCCGCTGATGAAGTACTTCGAGCGCAGCTCGCCGACCAGCTCCGCCAGCGGCCGGCCCGTCTTCGAGAGCAGCTCGAGCACGAGCAGGGCGGGGATCGTCCCGCTGTCGGCGTTGTAGAACTCGCGGAAGTAGTAATGGCCTGAGACCTCGCCGGCGAACGCGGCGCCCTTCTCCTTCATCGCCCGCTTCATGAACGCGTGGCCGACGCGGTTCACGTGCGGCGTGCCGCCGGCGGCGCTGACGATGTCGGGCACGGCTCGACTCGCCCGCACGTCGTAGAGGATGTCGGAGCCCGGCTCCTTCTCCAGGACCAGCTCGGCGAGCAGCGCGGTCAGGAAGTCGCCGTCGACGAACTCGCCGGCGCCGTCGATGAAGAAGCAGCGATCAGCGTCGCCGTCCCAGGCGATCCCGAGGTCGGCCTCCTCGGCGAGGACGCGGTCGATGATGAACTGACGGTTCTCCGGCAGCAGCGGGTTCGGCTCGTGATCGGGGAACTCGCCGTCGGGCGTCCAGTACGTGGTCACGAGATCGAGGTCGAAGCGGTCCAGCAGCGGCCCGACCATCTGCCCGGCCATGCCGTTGCCGCCGTCGACGACGACCTTCATCGGCTTGATCGCCGCAACGTCGATGAACGAGAGGGCGCGGTCGTTGAACGGCTTGGCGACGTCGACCTCCTCGCTGCTGCCGCCGCCCGGGGCGGGCCCGAGGCCGGCGAGGATCAGGTCCCTGATCCGGGTGATCCCGGTCTCGCCGGACAGCGCCAGGGCGCCCTCGCGGACCAGCTTCACCCCGGTGTAGGCCTTCGGGTTGTGGGAGGCGGTGATCATCGCCCCGCCGTCGAGCCCCCGCGCTCCGACCATGAAATAGAGCATCTCGGTCCCGACCATGCCGGCGTCGAGGACGTGCACGCCCTCGTCGACCAGCCCCTGCTTCAGCCGGCCCGCCATCTCCGGCGCCTGCAGCCGCATGTCCCTGCCGACGCCGACGCCGAGCTCGGCGACGGGCTTGTCGCGCAGCTCGGCGAGGACCCGGGCGAACGCCCGGCCGAGGAGATAGGCGGTCTCGCCGTCCATCTCGTCCCCGTAGAGCCCGCGCACGTCGTAGGCCTTGAAGATCCCCTCCGGGACCGATCCCTCGCCACCCTCGCTCAACTGAACCCTCCCTGCAGCGCGTCGAAGCTCTCCTCCAGTGATTGCGGCATGACGCGCGTGTCCGCGATCACCGGCATGTAGTTGTTGTCGCCGGCCCAGCGCGGGACGACGTGAAGGTGGATGTGGCCCTCGACTCCGGCGCCCGCGACGCGTCCCTGGTTGACGCCGACGTTGAAGCCCTCGGGCCGGTAGACGTCCTCCATCCGGCGGATCGCCTGCTGGGCCAGGTCCATCATCTCGGCGGTCACCTCGGGCTCGATGTCCTGGAGCCGGCCGACGTGCTCGAACGGGGCGACCATCAGGTGGCCGCTCGTGTACGGGTAGAGGTTGAGGATCACGTAGCAGCGCTCGCCGCGATGGACGATCAGGGCCTCGCGGTCGTCCCCCTCGTCGGGCTTGACGCAGAACACGCAGTCGTCTTGTTTCCGGGCGTTGGACACGTAGCGCAGGCGCCACGGCGCCCAGATCCGATGATTGGCCATCGGCGCGGCATCCTAGTGGCGGGACCCGGGGACGCCCGCACCCGGCTCACTCGCCGTTCGGGGACAATGAGCGGGATGAGCCTCCCGCTCGCACACGAGACCTGGTTCACCGAGGACGACGGCGGCTTCGACTGGTCGTTCCTGTTCGAGGCCACGACGCTGGCGCTGCTCGCCGCGGCGCTGCTCGTGGCGGTGGCGGTCCGGCTGATCAACTCCCGCTGGGACGGCGTCGACGTCCGCTGGCTGGCGGCGCTGGCTCCCTACATGCCATTCGCGGTGCGGCTGCACCTTGCCGTGTCCCTCGTCGGGCTGCTCTCCCTCGGCTTCTACCTGTCGCCGGCGATGGACCTCGAAGCGGACGTGGCCGGCATCCTGCTCGGGGCGGTCATGGCCGTCACCGCGATCGGGATGGCCGCCGGGTTCAAGACGCGAGCGGCGGCATGGCTGCTGATCGCCGCGGGACCGCTGGGAATGCTCGAGTTCGGGGTCGGGCCGGTGCTCCAGAGGATCGACCTGCTCGGGCTCGCCGTGTTCGTCCTGATCGCCGGCCCCGGCCGGTGGTCCGCCGACTTCGAGCGGCGCTCGTTCCGGGACCGCTTCCGCCTCGACGGAACGCTCGCTCCCGGCGGACCTCCAGACGATGGCCCGGGCGGTCCTGGCGCTGCGCGTCGCCGCCGGGGTCGCGCTGATCGTCGTCGCGCTCTACGAGAAGCTGATCAACCCGCAGCTCGCCCTGGACTTCCTCAGCGAGAACCCCGACCTCCAGGTCGCGCACCAGATCGGGCTGCCGCTCGGCGACCTCGAGTTCGCGCGGCTGGCGGGCTGCATCGAGGTGCTCTTCGGCCTCCTCCTGATCTCGGGCGCCCTCCCGCAGGCGATCGTCCTGATCGCCGGGATCCCGTTCAACGCCACCCTCTGGTTCTTCGGCGTCTCGGAGCTCGTCGGCCATCTGCCGATCTACGGGGCGATGCTGCTCCTGCTCGTCTGGGGCTCGCACCCGCAGCTCCGCAGGGCGACCTACTCGTGGGGGTCGGTCAGGGACGCCGGGACCGGGCCGACCTCGGCCGGGGAAAAGCACTTCGAGGCGCCCGCCTAGGCGGGCGAGCGCTCACCGCTTGCGCGGTGGCTTCACCCTGAACTTGATCTTGGCCGGGGTCGGGTCGGCGACGCCCTGTGCGGTGATCGCGTAGACCTTGAACCTGTACCTGCCCCGCTCGAGGTTCTTGTAGTTCTTCGGCGACTTGCAGAGCCGGAAGGGGGCCCCGTTCAGCTTGCACCTGAAGGTCGAGTTCGGGATCGAGGACCAGAAGCGCAGGCGAGTGTCGTCGCGCTGCCCGAAGCGCGGCTTGCCGCGGATCTTCGTCTGCGGACCCACGATCGTGACCTGCCGGGTCGTCACGGCGCCCGGCCCGCCGTTGCAGAGGGCGGTCGTCCCGGTGTAGATGAAGTTCGTCGAGCAGCCCTCGTCGTCGGTCAGGCTCAGGGTCACCTCGTAGGTACCGGGCTGGACGTAGGTGTGGCTCTCGGTCCGGCCGCCGTTGGAGGCCGTGGTGCCGTCGCCGAAGTCGCCAGTCGTAGCGGGCGATCGCTCCGTCCGCGTCGCTGGACGGGGAAGCGTCGAAGGTGATCGGCAGGCCCGACTTCTTCGTCGCCGGGGCGGCGAACGATGCGACGCGGGGGCTGATCGGGGGCGATCCCGATCCCGACCGTGTTTGCCCCCGCCGCGTACGGGGACGCTGCAAGCTCGGCCAGGCTCCCGTCGGCCGCGACGGCGTACCCGGTGACGGACCCGCTCGAGTTGGTGGCGTAGACGTTCTGGCCGTCCGGGGTGATGGCCAGCTCGCCTGAGCTGTCACCGCCGGTGGGGTAGGGCGAAGAGGCGAGCTCGGTCAGAGTTCCCGTCGGTGCCGATCGCGTACCCGGAGACGTCGTTGGAGTTGTAGTTGCCGACGTAGAGGTGCCCGCCATCCGGAGCCAGGGCGACTCCGGAGGGGCTGGTCCCGGCCGTCACCGGGGAGCCGGCGAGCTCGGTCAGGCTGCCATCGCCGGCGATGGCAAAGGCGTGAACCCTCCCGTCGTCGTCGGTGAAGGGGTTCGCCACGTAGAGGTGATCGCCGTCGGGGCTGACCGCGATCTCGCCATCGACCGACGGCTGAGAACGGCGAGCCGGCGAGCGCCGTCAGAGTGCCGTCGGCGGCGATTGCGTGGCCGAAGAGTCCGTCACTGGTGGTCGTGTACAGATACCCGCCGTCCGGTGTGAAGGCGAGTTGATCCGGGTCGAATCCCGTCTGGTATGGCGACCCGCTCAGCGGGGTCAGGGCGCCATCCGGGCCGACGTCGAAGCCGGAGAGGGCGCTCGAGCTGGCGTTGGTCGTGTAGAGGCGGTCGCCGTCCGGAGTCACGGCGACGCTTTTGGGGAAGCTCCCGGCGGGGAACGGAGAGCCACTGATCGAGGAGAGCGAGCCATCGCCGCCGATGTTGAAGCCGGAGACGCTCCCGACGCGTTGCCGTTGTAGTTCGTCGCGTACAGGTGCTCGGCGTTCGGCGTCGCGACGATCCTCGCGGGGATCGTCGCCCGCCGCGTACGGCGAGCCCGCCAGCTCGACCAGGTCCCCGTTGGGGGCGACGACGTAGGCGGAGACGTCGTCGGAGTTGGAGTTCGTCGCGTAGACGCCCCGCTCAGCCGTGGCGACCGCGGGCATGGCGACCGCAACGATGGCGGCCGCACAGACTGCGGCCAGCCTCTCACCCTGCTCAACCTTCCCTGCATTTCATGAAGTCTATGTCATGTTCGGGGCCGGCCCGGCCGGTCCTCGGAGGCCGGCGGCTGACCCGGCATCCGCCGATCGGCGTAATTTCTGGGCCATGACGGACGCTGAGGCAAGGAGGCCGGAGGACGCAGCGGCGACCGTCTCGCGGCTGTTCGGCGCGCTTGCATCCGGCGACTCCGACCGCGCCTGCGACCTCCTGCATCCCGAGGTGATCTGGACCCCGATGAGGCTCAGCGGGCTCGGCGTGCTGCGCAGTCGCAGCGACGCCGAGAAATGGATCCGCCAGTACGGGCCCGGTTTCGGCCGCATCAGCATCGAGGTCTCGAAGCTGGCCGCGGCCGGGAGCTGGATCGTCGTCCTCGGCACGCTCGAGGACAACCGGCGGCGAAGCGCCCGTCGCAGGGAGGCCGGCTGGAGGGTCGCGGTCAGGGACGGTCTGGTCGTCGAGGCCCATGCCGCCGACACCTGGGACGACACGATCTTCGCCGCCGAGCATCAGGCGCCGCTGGGGGTCGGAGGGGACTGACCCGGCCGCTTTCGCCCGGGCGCGGAGTTTGGCGGCCCCAGGGCGGGGCAGCACTCCACTACGCCTGTTGCAGGGCCAGACGTGCTCCAATCATTTGGGCGGGGCAAACCGGGGGTCCGCCAGGGATGGTGGACCCTTCGTCTGTCCCCCTCAGGCCGAGCAGATGGCCGGGCTAGCCTTTCCCCGATGAACGTCGCGACCGAGCCGCTCTTCCGCTTCGAGGACACCTTCGTCCGGGAGCTCGAGGGCCTCTACATCCCGTGGCAGGCCGCCGAGGCCCCGGAGCCGCGGCTGCTCGCCCTGAACGAGCCGCTGGCCGAGGAGCTCGGCATTCCGGCCGGCTCTCTGCGGACGCCGGCGGGAATCGGCGCCCTGATCGGCAGCCCGGGCCCCGAGGGAGCGACGACCGTCGCCCAGGCCTACTCCGGCCATCAGTTCGGCGGCTATTCGCCGCGGCTCGGCGACGGGCGGGCGCTGCTCCTCGGCGAGGTGATCGACGTTCACGGAAGGCGCCGCGACGTTCACCTCAAAGGGTCCGGGCGCACCCCCTTCGCCCGCGGCGGCGACGGCCGGGCGGCGGTCGGCCCGATGCTGCGCGAGTACGCGATCGGCGAGGCGATGCACGGGCTCGGCATCCCGACGACCAGGGCGCTCGCGGTGGTCGCGACCGGGGAGGAGGTCGTCCGCGAGACGATGCTTCCCGGGGCGGTGCTCACCCGCGTCGCCGCCAGCCACATCCGGGTGGGGACGTTCCAGTTCGCCGCGAGCCAGCGCGACCCGGCCCTGATCCGGCGGCTCGCCGACTACGCGATCGCGCGCCACCATCCCGCCGCGGCCGAGGCCGAGAACCCGTACCTCGCGCTCCTCGACGCCGTGATCGAGGCCCAGGCCTCGCTGATCGCTCGCTGGATGCTCGTCGGGTTCATCCACGGGGTGATGAACACCGACAACATGACGATCTCGGGCGAGACGATCGACTATGGCCCCTGCGCCTTCATGGACGCCTACGACCCGGCCACCGTGTTCAGCTCGATCGACCACGGCGGCCGCTACGCCTACGCGAACCAGCCGCCGATCGCGCAGTGGAACCTGGCCCGCTTCGCGGAGACGCTGCTCGGCCTGATCGACGCCGAGCCCGAGACGCGCCATCGCGGCGGCGACGGAGCTCCTCGAGTCGTTCCCGGATCGCTACCGCGAGCACTGGCGGCGCGGCATGCGGGCCAAGCTCGGGCTCGCCGACGCCCAGCCCGGTGACGACGCGAGTCATCGACGATGCGCTCGCGCTGCTCAGTGAGCAGAACGTCGACTACACCTCGTTCTTCCGGGCGCTATCGCAGACTGATTCATCTCCGGCGCGCGATCTCTTCTCGGAGCCGGCAGCATTCGATGCGTGGCTGGCCCGCTGGCTACCGCGCAAGGGCGGCGGGGACATGGAACGGGTCAACCCGATCTACGTTCCGCGGAACCACCTGGTGGAGGCGGCCCTCGACGCGGCAACCGAGGGCGACCTCGCCCCGTTCGAGCGCCTGGTCGACGCGGTCTCCCGGCCCTTCGAGGAGCGCCCGGGCCTCGAGGAGTACGCCGCGCCGGCACCGCCGGGCTTCGGCAGCGGCTACCGCACGTTCTGCGGAACCTGAGCGGCCTTCGCAGCTGACCGCTCAGCCCATTCCCGCCATTCATCGGAGAGCTGCGGCGCCGCCAGCAGCCGCTCGGCGAGGCCGCGGTCCTGCAGGCGGGCGCGGCCGACGAGCGTGACGGTGACGTCGTGCTCCGCCCGCTCGATCAGGTCGATGTCGTCGCCGGCCCCGACCGCTCCCGGCTCGAGCACCCGCAGGTAGGCACCGAGGCGGAGCGCCCTGGCGAAGCGCTTGACGAAGCCGAGGTTGCCCATCCGGACGCCGAGCTTGAAGCAGGGGATCCGCGGCTCGGACACCTCGAGCAGGGCATCGCCGACCCGCCAGCGGTCCCCGACCCGGGCGTCGATCAGGTCGATGCCCTCCGTGGTCAGGTTCTCGCCGAAGCGGCCCGGCTCGAGCTCCTCTCCAAGTTCCGCCGACCACCAGGCGTAGTCCTCGAGCGAGTAGGCGTAGACGGCTTTGTCGACCCCGCCGTGGTAGCGCCGGTCGAGCACGTTGTCGCCGTCGAGCCCCTGCTCGGAGGCATCGACCCTGCCGGCGGCCGGGAGCTTCCAGATCCCGGTTCGGACCGTCCGGCCGCGGTAGGAGATCTCGCGGGGCTCGCCGAGATTGACGGAGACGAGGCGGCCCGCGGCCGCGGGCCGCGCGCCCATCAGAGCCAGTCGCGCTTGCGGAAGTAGGCGAGCATCGCGAAGAGGATCACGACCATGGACCCGAGCACGATGTAGAAGTCGGTCGGGTCGCCCTCGCCCGGCACGCCGACGTTCATTCCCCAGATGCTGGCGATCAGGGTCAGCGGCAGGACCATCACGCTGATCGAGGTGAGGACGCGCAGGATCTCGTTGACCCGGTGGTTGATCACCGACTCGTTCGTGTCCTCGAGCGCCTCGACGACCTCCTTGTAGTTCTCGAGCATGTCCCAGATCCGCTCGTGCGCGTCGACGATGTCGTCGAAGTAGATCTCGAGGTCGATGTCGGGGTTGAGGAAGCGCTGCTTGACGTTCTCGAGGTCGCGCAGCACGGGCCGCTGCGGGCGGATCACCTTGCGGAAGTTGATGATCTCCTGCTTGACGCGGGAGATGTCGCGAACGACCTCCTCCGAGCGCCCCTCCTCGAAGATGTCGTCCTCGATCGCGTCGAGCTTGTTGCCGATCTTGCGCAGCATCGGGAAGCAGTAGTCGAAGCTGTCGTCGACGATCCGGTAGAGCAGGTATCCGGCTCCGCGCGAGAACAGCTTGTCGCGCGTCTCCTCGTTGGAGCGGCAGCGCTCGAACAGGTACTCGACGGGCTGAAGGGGCTGGTTGGGGAGCGTGATGATGAAGTCGGGACCGACGAACATGTCGAGCTCACCGACGTTGAGACGGCCGACCGCGCGATCGAAGACCGGCAGATGGAGGACGATGAACAGGTAGTCCGGGTACTCGTCGATCTTCGGCCGCTGGTTGCGCGAGGCGACGTCCTCGAGGTCGAGCGTGTGGAAGTCGAAGTTCTCCTGCAGCCACTCCCACTCGGGCGGGTCTGGATGCTCGATGTTGACCCAGCGCAGCCCGGGTCCCTGGACGATGTCGACGTTCGGCTCAGCCGGCAGGGATGGAGCAGCGGTGGGCAGGCCGGCACGATTCGTGCGGCGCAGCCTCGGCTTGGGAAGGTTCGGCATCGCTCTGGCCTATCGGTCCGCTGGGCTCCATCGGGGGTCCTAGGTTACGCGACGAGGCGCCGAATTCCATGGTGGCGGCGGCATCGGCTGGTATATTGCGAGCCACATAGACCGCCACATCCAGAGGGGTGGAGGGAACTGGCCCTACGAAACCCCGGCAACCAACCCGACGACGCTTGCGTCCGAGGGGAAAGGTGCCAACTCCAACAGGTGTTACCTGGGAGATGTGAGTGGGAGTTCCACTCGGGACCTCTGCTCGCACCGGCAGAGGTCTTTTTTCGTAAATCGGACAATCGAAGGAGTGGAACCCCATGGCAGTGCAGGAGCTCAGGTGCAAGGAATGCGGGACGCAATACCCGCTCGAGGCCCTCTACGTGTGCGATCAGTGCTTCGGCCCGCTCGAGGTCTCATACGACTACAGCGGCTACGAGGCCGCTGAGCTCAAGCGGAAGATCCAGGCCGGCAGCAACGGGATCTGGCGCTACGCCGACTTCCTGCCGTTCGCGGGCAAGCCGGCCAGCTCGCTCGAGCCGGGCCTGACGCCGCTGATCCGCGCCGACCGTCTCGCCGAGCGACTCGGTGTGGGCGAGGTCTGGATCAAGAACGACGCCGCCAACCCCACGCACAGCTTCAAGGACCGTGTGGTGGCGGTCGCGCTCGCCAAGGCGATCGAGCTCGGCTTCGACACCGTCGCCTGCGCCTCGACCGGCAACCTCGCCAACGCCGTCGCCGCACATGCGGCTGCCGCCGGGGTGGAGTCGTTCGTGTTCGTCCCCTCGAACCTCGAGGAGCAGAAGCTCCTCGCCACCGACGTCTACGGCACGACGCTCGTCGGCGTCAACGGCAACTACGACGACGTCAACCGGCTCTGCACGCAGCTCGCCGAGGAGCGGGGTTGGGCCTTCGTCAACGTGAACCTGCGGCCGTACTACGCCGAGGGATCGAAGACGCTCGCCTACGAGACCGCCGAGCAGCTCGGCTGGCGACTGCCGGACAAGGTCGTCTGCCCGATCGCCTCCGGCTCGCTGTTCACGAAGATCGGCCGCGGGTTCTCCGAGTGGCTCGACCTCGGCCTGGTCGAGGGCGATCTGCCGGTCTTCCACGGCGCTCAGGCCGCGGGCTGCAGCCCCGTCGCCACGGCGTACGCGGACGGCCATGACGTCTGCCGCCCGGTCAAGCCGGACACGATCGCCAAGAGCCTCGCGATCGGCACCCCGGCCGACGGCCCCTATGCGCTCGACCTCGCGCGCAGCACCGGCGGTTCGGTCGAGTCGGTCACCGACGAGGAGATCCGAGCCGGGATCCGGCTGCTCGCCGAGACCACGGGCGTCTTCACCGAGACCGCGGGCGGTGTGACCACCGCCGTGCTGGCCAAGCTGGCCGAGAGCGGCGAGCTCGGCTCCGACGACCGGGTCGTCGTCTACATCACCGGCGAGGGCCTGAAGACCCTCGACGCGGTTCGCGAGGGCTTCGAGATGCACGAGATCGAGCCCACGCTCGAGTCGTTCGCCTCGACGGTCCCGGCGCGCTCTCCGGTCGCGGTCTGAGCCGCGTTGGTAGCTTCCCCGAGCCCCGTCGAAGAGTCAGATAAGAGGAGCCCAGGTTGGCAATCACGGTGAAGATCCCCGCTCAGCTGCGACCCGCAACAGGCGGCGAGGGCGAGATCGAGGTCGAGGCCGGAACCGTCGGTGACGCGCTCGACGCCGTCTTCGCCCAGCACGATGGCCTGCGCGAGCGGATCACCGAGGACGGCGACCTGCGCCGCTTCGTGAACGTCTACGTCTCCGGCGAGGACATCCGCTTCCAGGATGGGCTCGAGACGTCGATCGAGGACGGGGCCGAGGTGACGATCCTGCCGGCTGTCGCCGGCGGGTGACGGGTAGGGGGGACACCCCCGTCGTCGTCCTCTGCGGAGGGCGCGGCACCAGGCTGCAGGAGCGGACCCACGCGATTCCGAAGGCGCTCGTCGAGATCGGCGGGCGGCCGATCCTCTGGCACGTCCTGAGGATCTACGCGGCTCACGGCTTCAGCCGCTTCCTGCTGCTCTGCGGCTACCGCGGGGAGATGATCGAGGAGTTCGCCGAGGGCGCCGAGCTGCCTCCCGACCTGGAGGTCGAGTGCCTCGACACCGGCCTCGACACCCCGACGGGTGGGCGCGTCGCCGCGGCGGCAGACCGGCTGTCCGGCGGGACCTTCGCGCTGACCTACGCCGACGGCGTGGCGGACGTCGATCTGAGCGCCGCGCTCGAATTCCACCGGGCGGGGGACGCCGCGATGACCGTGACCCTCGTTCAGCCGCACTCGCAGTGGGGCGTCGCGAAGCTCGAGGCCGACGGCGACCGCATCAGCGGGTTCGTCGAGAAGCCGCGGATGGAGCAGTGGGTGAACGGCGGCTTCATGTTCTGCGAGCCGCGCGTGCTCGACTACCTCGAGGCCGACAGCGTGCTCGAGCGCCGGCCGCTGGAGCGCCTGGCCGCGGCGGGCGAGCTGAGCGGCTGGCGTCACAGCGGCTTCTGGGACTGCATGGACACCTACAAGGACGCGATCGTCCTCAACGACCTCTGGGAGGGCGGCTCGCCGCCCTGGCGCGTCTGGGACCTGGCCGAGAGCGCGGCCGCGGGCGGGGGAGGGGCGTGAGGTCCGCGCTGGTCACCGGGGGGCGCGGGTTCGTCGGCGCCTGGCTCTGCGGGGCCCTGCTCGAGCGCGGGGTCGAGGTCTCCTGCTTCGACCGCAAGGGCCCGCACGAGCGCCCCTCGACGCTTGCGCTGCTCGGGATCGAGTCGCGGATCGAGAACCGCGAGGGCGACCTCGTCGACGGCGAGCTGCTGCGCCGGACGATCTCGGAGCTCGGCATCGACACCGTCTTCCACCTCGCGGCGGAGACGATCGTCGGCACGGTCCAGGCCGATCCCGCGGCCGGCTTCGAGACCAACGTCCGCGGCACCTGGACGCTGCTGGAGGCGTGCCGGGCGGAGGGTGTGGAGCGCGTCGTCTTCGCCTCCTCCGACAAGGCTTACGGCGCGCATGACGAGCTCCCCTACCGGGAGGAGTTCGCCCTCCAGCCGACCGCTCCCTACGAGGCGTCGAAGGCGGCCGCCGACCTGATCGCGCGGTCCTACTGGCCCTCCTACGGGCTGCCGGTCGCCGTCACGCGGTTCGCCAACATCTACGGCGGCGGCGACCTCAACTTCTCCCGGCTCGTGCCCGAGACCGTGTGCGCGGCGATCGAGGGCCGGCCGCCCGTGCTCCGATCCGACGGCTCGCCGGTTCGCGACCTGCTCTACGTCGAGGACGCCGCCCGGGCATACCTGGCGATCGCCGACTCGCTCGACCGCCCCGACGTCCGCGGCGCGGCGTTCAACGCCGGCGGCGAGCGGCCCTACAGCGTGCTGGAGATCGTCGAGACGATCACCCGCCTCGCCGGCACCGGGGTCGAGCCCGAGATCCGCGGCGAGGGCAATCCCGAGGGCGAGATCGACCGCCAGTTCGTCGACGCGAGCAGGCTCCGCGAGCGCTGCAACTGGCGCCCCGAGGTGTCGCTGGAGGAGGGCGTCGAGCGGACGCTCGCCTGGTACCGCGAGCACCCCGAGGCGCGGCCTCCCGCCTGACGGTCTCCGCCCGCGGCGTCAGCCGCCGCGGGAGACCCGCCGCATGAGCGCGGTGTAGCGGCGCGCGACGCTGCGCACCGAGAACTCGTCGAGCGCCGCCCGGCGCAGCTCGGCGCGATCCCACTTGCGGCTCCGGACCGATTCGATCGCCGCGGCGACGTTGGCGGGGGTCGGCTCGGTCAGCGGCTCGCCGACGTCGATCCCGAGCCGGTCGCGGATCTCGTTCAGGGTCGGGCCGAAGCCGACGACCGGGGACCCGGCGGCAAGTGCCTCGATCATCACCAGCCCGAACGATTCGCTGTGGGACGGCAGGCAGACGAGCTCCGCCGAGCGCATCACGTCGATCACGGCGCGCACGTGCTTGCGCGGGTGGACGTAGGGCGGGAACTCGACCCGTTCGGCGATGCCGAGCTCGCCGGCGAGGGAGTGCAGCTGCTCCTCGAGCGGCCCGCGGCCCTGCATCGTCAGCTTCGTCCCGGGCATCGCGGCCACGGCATGCAGGAGGGCGGCGGGGTTCTTGCGCTCGTTGAAGGAGCCGACGAAGGCGATTCCCGCCCGTGGTCCGGAGATGTCGAGGCTCGGCTTCGCAAAGGCCTTCTGCAGGGGGTTGGGGATCACGTGAGCCTCGGCCGGATAGCGCAGGCCCAGCTCCTCGATGCCGAGCCTCCGGGTGTGATCGGAGGGGAAGACGACCGCCGCCACCGCGTCGAGCCCGCTCTGGGCGGCCTCGAGGTAGCGCCTGCCGCGCTCCTCGCCGGCCTTCGCCCGGATCGCCCGCCACTCATGGACCACCGCGACGACCGGAACCTCCGGGGCGACCTGCGAGTGGACCCGCGCGTAGCGGGCGCCGTTGAAGGCGGCGATGTTGTTGAGCAGGACGACGTCGGGCTGCTCCTGGTCGATCAGGCCGCGGGTGAAGCGGCGTGGCCGGCCGCCCTCGGGCTGCATGAAGATCGGCAGCGGCGCCATCTGGTCCGCCGCTCGCCGGCGGACGCGCTGCGGGGGCGGGATCAGGACGCCGATCGGTTCGACGCGGTGGCGCCACGGCCGCGAGCGCAGCTCGTCGAGGAGGGTCACGTTGAAGCGGGTCACGCCACCGCGCAGGGTGCCGCCCCACTCAGGGGGGATCGGCCCCACCGTGAGCAGCCTCGTCCGCAGCCGCGCGGGCGGCGGCGGCAGCCTCCGCAGGGCGCTCACTCGGGTCGAACCGCTCCCGCGGTCCGTCCGCACACGGGGCAGGCATCGCCGTCCGGCGGGCCCTGGTTCTCGCACAGCGGGCAGACCGCGATCTCCTCGAGCGTGCCGAGCAGGTCGCGGACGCCGCAGACGAGGAGGCGCTCCTCGTCCACCTCGATCCAGACCCCGGCGGTGGCCGGAAAGACCACGTGATCGCCGGGCGCCACGGGCATCCGCACGCCGGCCGCCTCCCACCAGTCGAGGCCGGGCCCGACCGCCACGACGATCCCGTGCTGGGGCGGCGGCTCGCGGGTCCCGGCGGGCACGACCAGACCGGAGCTGCGCACCCGGTCGGGCTCGAGCTCCTTGATCACGACCTGGTCGAAGAGGGGGCGGAGCAGGTGGCGCATCACGCGCCAGAGTAGAGCGTGCCTCGATCCCCGCTAGGCCGTGGGCGAGCCGATCTTGCTCGGGGCGTCGATCGCGGCTGCCACCCGCTCGCGCGAGATCCTCGCTTGCGGCTCGCCAGGTATTGCAGTGAGCGCCGGCGGATGTCCTCGTGGCTGACCTCGCCGAGGTGGCCCGCGATGTTCTGCACGAGCCGTTCCCTCTCCCCGTCGTCGAGCATGCTCCAGAAGGCCGATGGCTGCTCGGAATCGGTGTCCTTGTAGTGCTGCTCGTAGTCGAAGCGGCCGACCGGCCCGGAGAACTCGGGTGAGCTCTCGTCCCAGGTGCCGTCGGCGACCGGATCGTCGAACGAGTTGGGCGCGTAGTTCGGACGCGCCCCGTGGTTGCCGTCCGGGCCGCATCAGCCCGTCGCGGTTCTGCGTGTCGTTCGCGCCGTGCAGGGGGCAGTTGATCGGCAGTCGCGAGTAGTTGTTGCCGATCCGGTAGCGATGCGTGTCCGCGTAGGAGATCAGGCGGTTCTGGAGCATCTTGTCGGGGGAGGGCTCGATCCCCGGGACCATGTTGCCCGGCTCGAACGCCGACTGCTCGGTCTCGGCGAAGAAGTTGTCCGGGTTCCGGTCGAGAACGAGCCTGCCGACCTCGTGCAGGGGGTAGTCGCCGTGGGGCCAGACCTTCGTCAGGTCGAAGGGGTTGAACCGGTAGTCGGCGGCCTCCGCCTCGGGCATCACCTGGACCTTGAGCGTCCAGCTCGGGTGGTCGCCGCGCTCGATCGCCTGGAACAGATCCTTGCGGTGGAAGTCCGGGTCGTCCCCGGCCATCTCGTCGGCCTCCTCCTGGGTCATGAACTCGATCCCCTGGTCCGTCTTGAAGTGGTACTTGACCCAGAAGGCCTCGCCCCCGGCGTTGACCCAGCGGTAGGTGTGGCTCGAGTAGCCGTTCATGTGGCGGTAGGTCCTCGGGACGCCGCGGTCGCCCATCAACCAGAGGACCTGGTGCAGCGACTCGGGGCTGAGCGACCAGAAGTCCCACATGTAGGTCTCGTCGCGCAGCCCGGTCCTCGGGTCGCGCTTCTGCGAATGGATGAAGTCGCTGAACTTGATCGGGTCCCGGACGAAGAAGACCGGGGTGTTGTTGCCGACCATGTCGTAGTTGCCGTGCTCGGTGTAGAGCTTCAGCGCGAAGCCGCGGGGGTCGCGCCAGGTGTCGGGGGAGCCCTGCTCACCGGCGACGGTGGAGAAGCGCAGGAAGGCCTTCGTCTTCCTGCCGATCTCACTCAGGAAGTCCGCCTTGCACCACGAGGAGACGTCCTGGGTGACGACGAAGTGACCGTGGGCGGCGGAGCCCTTCGCGTGGACGACCCGCTCGGGGACCCGCTCGCGATTGAAGTTCTGCATCTTCTCGAACAGGTAGCGGTCCTGCATCAGGATCGGCCCGCGCGGGCCGACCGTCATCGAGTGGTCGTTGTTCGGGGCCGGGGTGCCGTGCTGATCGGTGCGCGGGCTGCCGTCGTCGGTCATCGGGTCTCCTCGGGGGTAAGACTGGGGGGTGGGCACCGGATGTGCGTCGCGAAATCAGTCTAGAAGGGACATCGAAATCGGAGCACAGCACCCTCATCGGTCACGTTTACGCGGGTGGGGTCCTTGCCGCCGGCTGGTGACTGCGGCAGTCATCTCGGCCCTCGTCGCGGCCGGATGCGGAGAAGCGGAGCCTCCCGGCGGAGCCACCAGTGCCCCCGCCGCCGACTCGATCACGACCCAACCACAGCCGCCCTCGCCCCGGCCGGCTCAGCCCCGACTGCGCCCTCCCCGCTGCCCGAGTGGGTCGGCGAACTGCGAGGAGGCGAGTGGGGTGGTCCTCTACATCGAGCGCGTCGATCCCGACGGCGACGGGGACGCCCACGTCGTCCTGGCGAGCGCCGAGGGAATCACCGCGCCGGGGATCTCGGTCATCGACATCGCGGCCGAGCTGCGCCCCGACCCGCTGCCGCGTCCGGGCGACCAGGTCGCCGCCGCCGGTCCCGTCTACACGGGTTCCTACGGCCAGCGCCAGATCGAGGCGGACGCCATTCGCGTCAGGGAGGGCTAATGCAACCCGCGCCGCGGGTCGATGAAACGGCGATGAGATTGCGCTGCACGCAGTGCCTGAGCGAGATCTTCGATCGGGTCGGCTACGAGACCCCGCGGGGCGAGGCGCTCTGCGGGCCCTGCTACTTCGCCCTCTGGGGGCCGAAGGGGAGCCGCACGCTCTCGGCGCAGACCGAAACCGTCCGGCCGCGCTCTCGGCGTCCCCGCCGGCTGCGCACCTTCTGGATCCCCGGGCCGACCGGCGAGACCGACCCCTCGCCGGTCTGGCGCCGTCGCCACAAGTAGGCCTTCAGAGCCCGAGGTCGCGCACGCCGCGCTCGTCCCAGCCGAGGTGATGGGCCACCTCGTGGCGGACCGTGCGCTCGACCTGCGCCCGCAGCAGTCGCGGGTCGTGGCCGAAGTCCCGCTCGAGCGTGTCCTGGTAGACGACGATGTGGTCGGGGTAGACGTCGCGGGCGATCGTTCCCCCGATGTAGTGCCCGTAGGCGTGGAATTCGCGCCCGCGATTGGAGACCGTCACGGGGGTCGTCCGCAGGACCTCGCGGAACTCCTCCGGCAGGTCGTCGAGCGCCTCCATCACGAGCTCGTCGAACTCACTCGGCGGCTGCGCGGGCGGCGGCAGCATCGCCAGCGCGTCGCTGCGGTCGACGAGCCGGCGGAACTGCTCCTCGGGCATCTCGTCCGCGGTCAGCTTCGCGGTCACCCAGGCGGTGACCAGGACGATGATCGCGGCGCCGATCAGGATCTTGACCAGGTCGCTGACACCGTCCAGGGAGGGCGGATCGAGCAGCATCCAGAGCAGGCCGGCGAGGAAGGCGGTCCATGCCGCCGCGCGTATCGGTGGGCCGAAGACGTCCCGCATGGGCCGAGGTTAGAGGGGAGCCCCCGCGTGCTCGGCACTGCGCACGCCAGCGCGCCCGGAAGGATTCGAACCTTCGACTTCCGCCTCCGGAGGGCGGCGCTCTATCCACTGAGCTACGGGCGCTTGGCCCGCGAGTCTAGCCTCAGCCCTGGGGCCCAGTCGGCGCCAAACCTAACCGCCCGGTGCGAGCCTGGCAATCCCGCCTACGCTCCCCGGATGGACCTCGACGTCGTCTTCCTGGGCACCGGGGGCTCGGTGCCCTCCGCCCGCCGCAACACCGCCGCCGTGCTCGTGCGCCGCGGCGGCGATCGGCTGCTCTTCGACTGCGGCGAGGGGACCCAGCGGCAGATGCAGCGCTCGGTCGGCCTGATCCCGGTCGACGACATCTTCATCACCCACCTGCACGCCGATCACTACCTCGGCCTGCCGGGCCTGATCAAGAGCTACGAGATGCAGGACCGCGTCGAGCCGCTGACGATCCACGGGCCGCCCGGGCTGATCGCGCTGTTCGAGTCGATGAGCCGCATCGTCGGGCGCCCGCGCTATCCGCTCGAACTGGTCGAGCTCAACCGCGGCGAGATCGTCGAGCGCGGCGACTACGCGATCGAGCCGTTCGACGTCTCCCACCGGATCGTCGCCAACGGCTACGCGCTCTACGAGCACCCGCGGCCCGGGCGCTTCGACCCCGACCGGGCCCGCGAGCTCGGGGTCCCCGACGGACCCGCCTTCGGGGCGCTGCAGCGTGGCGAGGAGGTCGCCGGGACCGCGGGTAACGTGCGGCCGGAGCAGGTGATGGGTGCGGACCGGCCGGGCCGGAAGATCGTGATCACGGGGGACACCGAGCCCTGCGAGGCGACCCGGATCGCCGCGCATGGGGCGCAGCTGCTCGTCCATGACGCCAGCTTCACCTCCGCCGAGGCCGATCGCGCGGCCGAGACCCGGCATTCGACGGCGCTCGAGGCCGCCGAGGTGGCGGCGGCGGCCGAGGTCGGGATGCTGGCGCTCGTCCACATCTCCTCCCGCCACTTCGTTCCCGACGTCCTCGCGGAGGCCAGGTCCGCCTTCCCCGCGGCGATCGCACCCCGTGACTTCGACCTGGTCAACCTCCCCCTGCCGGAGCGTGGCGACCCGGAGCTGATCGAGAACGGCGCCCGCGAGGGCGCCGCCGGGCCCGCGGTCGGCACCGGCCCCGGAGGCAGCGCGTGAGGCGCTCCCTCCCGTTCGGAGCCGGCCTGGCGCTCGCCGCGGCCGGCGCCTGCGCGAGCGTGGCGGTCGCGGCGGGCGGCGACGTCTACCGCGGCGAGACCGAGGACGGCCGCCCGGTCAAGCTGGTCGCCGGCGACGACGGGGCGGTGTTCCGCGGGGCGGCGACGACGATGACCCGCTGCGGCTCCGGCTTCGATCCGTTCCGGGCCCGCTTCGAATTCCACCGGCCGCTCGATCGCTCCCGCCGCGCGCGGTTCCGCGACGCCGGCTCGTTCGTCGAGTCCGACGACCGCTTCAGCGCCCGCTACCGCTACGACATCGAGGGCACGCGCAAGGGGCCGCGCGCCTTCGAGGGGAGCTTCGACCTCGAGATCGTCTTCCGCAAGGACGGCGAGAAGTACGTCACCTGCCGCGCGGAGGACGTGGCCTACGAGGCCCGCAACCGCGCCGGCGACTGAGCGCGGCAGGTTTCCGGTCTTTGCGGAATCCGGCCGGGCGCTCGCCGGATGCGCTGCTAGCCTGATCGAAGACGTTTCCTTTAACCCGGTCCAGTGAGGCCAAGAAGGGGCGAGCATGAGCGAGAGAGTCGTTCTCGACAGAGACGATCTACGCCGCACGCTGGTGCGCATTGCGCACGAGATCATCGAGAAGAACCCAGGTGACGACGAGGGCGCAGGCCTTGCGATCGTCGGCATCCACACCCGCGGCGCGGTCCTCGCCCGCCGGCTTCACGCCCTGGTCGCGGAGTTCTCCGGCGCTCAGGTCCCGCTCGGCGACCTCGACATCTCCTTCTACCGCGACGACGCCCTCGGCCGGACCCCCGCCGACGCCCCGGTCGTCCACGACTCGCACCTCGACTTCGACCTCCACGGGCGGACGATCGTGCTCGTCGACGACGTCCTCTTCACCGGCAGGACCGTGCGGGCCGCGATCGACGCCCTCTTCGACTACGGCCGGCCGCAGCGGGTGCAGCTCGCCGTGCTCGCCGACCGCGGCCACCGGGAGCTGCCGATCCGCCCCGACTACACCGGCAAGAACCTGCCGACGGCGCGCGGCGAGCGGGTCTACGTTCGCCTCGAGGAGGTCGACGACGTCGACGAGGTGGCGATCGGCGAGGTTCCCGGTCGCCGCGCTGAGCAACGGGGAGGGCCCGCGATGAGGCACCTGCTCTCGATGGAGGACCTCGACCGCGCCGACGTCGAGCGGATCTGCGAGCGCGCCCGGAGCTTCGCCGAGATCGGCCGCCGCGACATCAAGAAGGTCCCGACCCTGCGCGGGCGCACGATCGTCAACCTCTTCTACGAGAGCAGCACCCGTACCTCCTCTTCCTTTGAACTGGCCGCCAAGCGGCTCTCGGCGGACCTGATCTCGGTCAAGTCGGCCGGGTCGTCGGTCGACAAGGGCGAGTCCCTCCAGGACACGGTCGCCACCCTCTCGGCGCTCGGGCCCGACGCGATCGTGATCCGCTCGCCCCACGCGGGGGCCGCCAAGCTGATCACGCGCTGGACCGAGGCGGCGGTGGTCAACGCCGGCGACGGCAAGCACGAGCACCCGAGCCAGTCCCTGCTCGACGTCTACACGCTGCTCGAGCGGGTCGGCTCGATCGACGGGAAGAAGATCTGGATCGTCGGCGACGTCGCCCACAGCCGCGTCGCCCGCTCCTGCATCCGCGCCTTCGGCCTGATGGGGGCCGAGGTGACCGTCGCCGGGCCGCCGACCCTGATCCCGCGCGGGGTGGAGGCGCTCGGCTGCGAGGTCCGCCACACGCTCGACGACCTCGGCGAGGCGGACGTCGTCTACGCGCTGCGGATGCAGCAGGAGCGGATGGTCGACGCCTTCGTGCCCTCCCTCCGCGAGTACGCGATCCACTACCAGCTCAACCCGCGCCGGCTCGGCTCGCGCCAGCTCGTCATGCACCCCGGCCCGGTCAACCGCGGCGTCGAGATCGCCCCGGAGACGATGGACGGCCCGAACTCGCTGATCACCGCCCAGGTGGCGAGCGGGCTCGTCGTGCGGATGGCGATCCTCTACGAGATCCTCGCCGGCGGCGATCGCCCCAGGCAGCTGCGCGGCGTGGGCGACGAGAACGCCGCCGACCGCCGGCCCGCTCCCGCCCCGATCGGGGAGCCGGCGTGAGCGCGATCTCCAGCCTCGACTGGCGCGGCGACGGCGACGGCGACCTGCTGATCAGGGACGCCCAGATCCTCGACCCGCGCTCCGGGACCGACCTGCGCGGCGACCTGCTGATCCGCGACGGGCGGATCGCCGAGATCGCCGAGGGCGGCGGCGCCGAGGCCCCCGACGGCGTCGAGCAGATCGACGCCGCGGGCCTGCATGCCTTCCCGGCCTTCTTCGACCCGCACGTCCACCTGCGCACGCCCGGGCAGGAGCACCGCGAGGACATCGAGACCGGCACCCGCGCCGCCGCCGCCGGGGGGTTCTGCGGGATCGTCGCGATGGCCAACACCGACCCGGTGGTCGAGGAGGCGGCGGACATCAGCGCGCTGCGCGAGCGGGCCGCCGCCGAGGCCTCCGTGCCGACCGGATTCGTCGCCGCCGTGACCCGCGGGATGCGCGGCGAGGAGCTGACCGAGATGGCGGCGCTGCGCGATGCCGGCGCGGTCGGCTTCTCCGACGACGGGCTGCCGATCGTCTCCGCCGGCGTCATGCGCCGGGCCCTCCAGTACCAGCACCTCGTCGGCGGCACGATCCTCCTGCACGAGGAGGACCCCGCGCTGACCCGCGACGGGGTGATGGGGGAGGGGGCGGTCTCCGCGGCGCTCGGCCTCGCCGGCGTGCCCGCCGTCTCCGAGTCGACGATGATCGCCCGCGATGCGGCCCTCTGCCTCTACGAGGACGCGACCGCGCACGTCCAGCACCTCTCGGCGCGGATCTCGGTCGAGGCCGTCGCCGCGGCCAAGGCCGCCGGAGCGCGGATCACGGCCGAGCTCACCCCGCACCACCTCGTCCTCACCGACGAGGAGGTCCGCAGCCTCGACGCCAACTTCAAGATGAACCCGCCGCTGCGCACCGAGGACGACCGCCAGGCGCTGATCGAGGCGCTGCGGGACGGCACCGTCGACTGCATCGGGACCGACCACGCCCCGCATGCGGCCAACGAGAAGCAGGTGCCGTTCGAGCAGGCGAACATGGGAGTGACCGGCCTCGAGACCGCCTTCTCGGTCCTCTACACCGAGCTCGTCGAGCCCGGGATCGTGGACCTCGGCCTGATCGTGGAGCGGATGGGGGCCGGGGCGGCGCTGTTCGGCCTCGAGCCGCCGGCGATCGCGGCCGACGCCGAGGCGAACGTGGTGCTCGTCGACCTCGACGCCGAGTGGGAGGCCGGGGCGGAGGGCTGGGAGAGCCGCTCGGAGAACTCCTGCTTCAGCGGCCGCAAGCTGCGCTCGCGCCCGATCATCACCGTCGTCGGAGGCCAGGTCGCCTACCGCCGCCGCAGCTTCGCGATGAAGGTGGCCGGATGAGCGCGGCCAGCGGATACGTGCTGCTCGAGGACGGCGCCCGGCTCGAGGGCGAGCTCTGCGGCGACCCGGAGCGGGTGACCGGCGAGGTCGTCTTCAACACCGGGATGACGGGCTACCAGGAGTCCGTCACCGACCCCTCCTACGCCGGGCAGATCATCACCTTCACCTATCCGCTGATCGGCAACTACGGCGTCAGCGCCGAGGCGATGGAGTCCGACCGGGTCCACGCCCGCGGCGTGATCATGCGCGACGCCAAGAACCGCGAGGACGCGGCGACCGCCGAGCGCGGCTGGCTCGACTGGCTCGCCGACTGCGGCGTCCCGGCGATCACCGGGGTCGACACGCGGGCGCTCGTCCGCCACATCCGCGAGCGGGGATCGATGCGCGGAGGGATCTTCGGTGCCGACGTCTCCGTCGACGACGCACGCGAGCTGATCGCCGCCGAGCCGTCGATGGCCGGAGCGGACCTGGCGCGCACCGTCACCCCCGCCGAGCCGATCGTCCTCGACGGCAGCGGGCCGCACATCGTCGGCATCGACACCGGGATCAAGCTCTCGATCATCCGCCAGCTCCGCGAGCGCGGCTGCAAGGTCACGCTGCTGCCCTGCGGATCGGGGCCCGACGAGGTGCTCGCCCAGGATCCCGACCTCGTCTTCCTCGCCAACGGGCCCGGGGACCCGGCCGCGCTCGACTACGTCGTCGAGACGGTGCGCGAGCTCGTCGGCAAGAAGCCGGTCTTCGGCATCTGCCTCGGCCATCAGCTCCTCTGCCGGGCCGTCGGCCTCGAGACCTTCAAGCTGCCGTTCGGGCATCGCGGCGCCAACCATCCGGTCAAGGACCTCGGCACCGGCCGGATCGAGATCACCTCCCAGAACCACGGGTTCGCCGTGGCCGGGCCGAATGGAGAGAGCCGCATGGAGACCGACGAGCCGATCCGCTGGGAGACGGACTTCGGCGCCGCCGAGCTCTCCCACCTCAACCTCTACGACCGCACGGTCGAGGGCCTCAACCTGCTCGACGTCCCCGGCGGGACCGTCCAGTACCACCCCGAGGCCGGGCCGGGGCCGCACGACGCGCGCCACCTCTTCGACGAGTTCCTCGAGCTGGCGAACGCCTGATGCCGCGCCGCGACGACATCAACAAGATCCTGCTGATCGGCTCAGGGCCGATCGTGATCGGCCAGGCCGCGGAGTTCGACTACTCCGGGACCCAGGCCTGCAAGGTCCTCCGGGAGGAGGGCTACGAGGTGGTCCTGGTCAACTCGAACCCGGCGACGATCATGACCGACCCCGAGTTCGCCGACCGGACCTACATCGAGCCGCTGTTGCCCGAGGTCGTGGCCGCGATCATCGAGCGCGAGCGCCCCGACGCGCTGCTGCCGACCCTGGGCGGGCAGACCGCGCTCAACCTGGCGAAGTCGCTGCACGACGACGGCACGCTCGAGAAGTACGGCGTCGAGCTGATCGGAGCCGATTACGACGCCATCCACCGCGCCGAGGACCGGGAGGTCTTCCGCCAGGTGATGCGCGACGCCGGCCTGCGGGTGCCGTGGTCGCTGATCGCCGAGTCGGTCGGCGAAGCGGAGAGGTCGCTCGCAAAGGGCGATCTGACCCTGCCGGCGATCATCCGGCCGGCCTTCACCATGGGCGGCCTCGGAGGCGGCGCCGCCCACACCGAGACGGAGCTGCGCCAGATGGTCTCCGAGGGGCTGGCCGCCTCGCCGATCAACCAGGTGCTCGTCGAGGAGTCGGTCCTCGGCTGGGGCGAGTTCGAGCTCGAGCTGATGCGCGACAAGAACGACAACGTGATCGTGATCTGCTCGATCGAGAACATCGACCCGATGGGCGTCCACACCGGCGACTCGGTGACGGTCGCGCCGGCCCAGACGCTCACCGACGTCCTCTACCAGGAGCTTCGTGACCAGGCGATCGCCGTGATCCGCGCGGTCGGCGTCGAGACCGGCGGCTCCAACGTCCAGTTCGGCGTCAACCCGGAGACCGGCGAGATCGTCGTGATCGAGATGAACCCGCGCGTCTCCCGCTCCTCGGCACTCGCCTCGAAGGCGACCGGGTTCCCGATCGCCAAGATCGCGGCCCGCCTCGCCGTCGGCTACACGCTCGACGAGATCCCGAACGACATCACCCGCGCCACGCCGGCGGCCTTCGAGCCCACGATCGACTACGTCGTCACCAAGATCCCGCGCTTCGCCTTCGAGAAGTTCCCCGGCAGCGCCGGCAACCTGACGACCCACATGAAGTCGGTCGGCGAGGCGATGGCGATCGGCCGGACCTTCCGCGAGTCGTTCGCCAAGGCGATGCGCTCGCGCGAGCTCGATTCCCCCGCCGATCTGCCCGCCGGCGACGACGAGTTGCTCGACCGCCTCGGCACGGCCTCCTCCGATCGTTTCGACCTCGTCCTCGAGGCCTTCCAGCGGGGGATCGGCGTCGAGGCGGTCAACGCCCGCACCTCGATCGACCCGTGGTTCCTGCACGAGCTCGAGACGCTTGCGACCGAGGGCGACGGGACCGAGGACCTCGAGCGCGCCTACAAGTCGGTCGACACCTGCGCGGCGGAGTTCGAGGCCCTGACTCCCTACTACTACTCGTCGCACGACCGGCCGGTCGGCGGCGCCTCGATCGAGCCCAGCGAGGTCCGCCGCGGCGACCGCCCGAGCGTCGTCATCCTCGGCTCGGGGCCGAACCGGATCGGCCAGGGGATCGAGTTCGACTACTGCTGCGTCCACGCGGCGATGACCGTGCGCGAGTCGGGCCGCGACGCGGTGATGGTCAACTGCAACCCCGAGACCGTCTCCACCGACTACGACACCTCCGATCGCCTCTACTTCGAGCCGCTGACCGCCGAGGACGTCCTCGCGGTGATCGACCAGGAGCGGCCCGAGGGCGTGATCGTCCAGTTCGGCGGGCAGACGCCGCTGCGGCTCGCCAAGACGCTGGAGGAGGCCGGGGTGAAGATGCTCGGCACCCCCGTCGACGCGATCGACCTCGCCGAGGACCGCGGCCGCTTCGGCGCGCTGCTGCGCCGTCTCGACATCGCCCATCCGCCCTACGGGACCGCCCTCAGCGCCGACGAGGCGATGGTGATCGCCGAGCAGGTCGGCTTCCCGCTGCTCGTCCGGCCCTCCTACGTGCTCGGCGGCCGGGCGATGGAGATCTGTTACTCGACCGAGGACCTCGCGAGCTACCTGGCGCTGCACGTGAAGGCCAGCCCCGAGCACCCGCTGCTGCTCGACCGCTTCCTCGAGAACGCGATCGAGGTCGACGTCGACGCCCTCGCCGACGGCACCGACTGCGTGCTTGCCGGGGTGATGCAGCACGTCGAGGAGGCGGGCGTCCATTCCGGCGACTCCGCCTGCGTCCTGCCGCCGATGAGCCTCGGCGAGGAGATGCTCGCGCGGATCGAGGAGACGACCCGGCGGATCGCGCTCGAGCTCGGGGTGATCGGCCTGCTCAACATCCAGTTCGCCGTCGCCGGCGGCGAGCTCTACGTGATCGAGGCCAACCCGCGTGCCTCGCGCACCGTCCCCTTCGTGAGCAAGGCGATCGGGGCGCCGCTGGCGAAGATCGCCTGCCGGCTGATGCTCGGCGAGGCCCTCGCCGACCAGGAGATCCCGGCGATGCCGGAGGGTCACGTCTCGGTCAAGGAGGCCGTGCTGCCCTTCTCCCGCTTCTCCGGCGCCGACAGCGTCCTCGGCCCGGAGATGAAGAGCACCGGCGAGGTGATGGGGGTCGCGGGCGACTTCCCGACCGCCTTCGGCAAGGCGCAGGCCGCCGCCGGGGTGATGCTGCCGAGCTCCGGCACCGTCTTCATCACGGTCACCGACGCCGACAAGGCCGCCGCGACCCAGCTCGCCACCCGCTTCTGCGACCTCGGCTTCCGGATCGTCGCCACCGGCGGGACCGCCCAGGCGATCTCGCGCATGGGGGTGCCGGTCACGCGGATCAGCAAGATCCAGGAGGGCTCCCCGAACGTCGTCGACTACATCGAGCGGGGCGAGGTCGACATGGTGATCAACACCCCGACCGGCTCCGGCGCCCGCAGCGACGGCTACGAGATCCGCAGCGCCGCCACCCGTCGCGGCATTCCCTGCATCACGACGATGACGGGTGCCTCCGCCGCGGCGCGGGCGATCGGCGCTCAGCGAGAGGGCGGCGTGACCGAGGTCCGCAGCCTCCAGGAGCTGCACGCCGGGGTCTCCGCTCCGGCGCCCGCCGAGAGCTCCTGACCGCTTGGCGGCTCGCGCGGACAGCAGGCATCGCCAGGGGTCGGAGGACGGCCGCGTGCAGGCGCCCGTTCGGCCGCCGCCGGGGCGAGGTGGTCGCCAACTCGGCGACCGGCGGCTACCGGATCGTCACCGCGATCGATCCTGAGGGCCCGATGCCGGCCGCGGGCCAGTTCTACATGCTCGCCACCGAGCGGGGCTGGGGTGGAGCGGGCGAGCGTCCCTTCCTCCCGCGGGCCTTCTCCGTGGCCGAGGCGACGGAGTCTCCGGACGGGGTGCGGCTCTCGTTCCTGCTCGAGGCGGTGGGGCCGGGGACGAGCGCGCTCGCCGGGCTCGTCCAGGGCGACGGGCTGCTGCTGACCGGGCCGCTCGGCCGCCCCTTCTCGGCGCCGCGCGACCTCAACCCGGATGCCGCCGGGGCGATCCTCGTCGGCGGCGGGATCGGCCTCGCCCCGCTGGCGATCTGGCGGCGCACGCTCGCCGCCCAGGGAGTCCCGGAGCGCTCGCTGCTCGGCTTCCGCGACGAGGCCCACTCGGGCGGGCTCGAGCTCTTCCGCTGCTCGGAGGTGCGGCTGGCGAGCGAGGACGGCCATGCCGGTCATCGGGGCTACGTGACCGATCTGCTCGCGGTGATGCTCGAGGGCGACGCCGCCGCGACCGCCGCGGTCTACGCCTGCGGGCCTCCGGGGATGCTGGAGGCGGTGCGGGCGCTCTGCGCCGATCGCGAAGTCGCCGCCGAGCTGGCGATGGAGTCGCCGATGGCGTGCGGCTACGGGGCCTGCTTCGGCTGCGCCGTCCCGCTGCGCGGAGGCGGATTCATGCGGCTCTGCGTCGACGGCCCGGTCGTGAACGCCGCCGAGATCGACACGGCCCTGGTCAAGGGCGCGGGGCACCGGTGAGCGCGACCGCGACCGGACCGCTGGGCGGCCCCGTCTCGCTGTGCGGGCTCGAGCTGGCCCACCCGCTGATCAACGCCTCCGGGACCTTCGACCTGATCGCCGCCCGCCGCGCCTTCGGCGACGCCGTGCTCGAGCGCCTGCCGTTCAGCGCCTACGTCTCGAAGACGATCACGCCGGCGCCCCGGCCCGGCAACGAGCCGCCCCGCCTCTGGGAGGAGGGCGCCGGGATGGTCAACTCGATCGGCCTCCCGAACAAGGGCCTCGATGGCTTCCTCGAGCTCGACCTCCCGCAGCTGGCGGAGGCGCCCGTCCCGCTGATCGTCTCCGTGATGGCGACCAGCGCCGAGGAGTTCGCCGGGCTGGTCGGCCCGCTGGCGGAGCACGACCGGGTCGATGCGATCGAGCTCAACGTCTCCTGCCCGAACGTGCACTCGGGCCTGATCGTCGGCGAGCAGCCGGCCGAGACGAAGGCGTTGCTGGAGGCGCTGCGGCCGCTCACCGACAAGCCGCTGATCGTGAAGCTGACCCCGAACGTCGCGGAGCCGGAGGCGATCGCGGTGGCGGCGGAGAGCGGGGGAGCGGATGCGATTTCGCTGATCAACACGCTGAAGGCGTCGCCGCGCGGCCCGGCCGGCGAGCCCTGGCTCGGCGCCGGCAGCGGCGGGCTCTCGGGCCCTGCGGTGCGGACGATCGCGCTCAAGCAGGTCGCCGACGTGAGCGCGGCCGTCGCGGTGCCGGTGATCGGCATGGGCGGCGTCGAGCACGGCTCCCACGCGCGCGATCTGCTCGCCGCCGGGGCCGCCGTCGGTCGCGGTCGGCACGGCCAACTTTCGCGATCCCCTTGCCGCCGAACGCATCCTCGGCGAGCTGCGGGAGTGCGCTCCGTTATCGAATTAAGTGGGGCCCCGGAGCACCGCTTTTCGCAAATTCGGCCCTCCGGTGGTGCCATCTATCTCGACCTCGACTTGAGGTCGAGATGAATTAGCCCGAAATCGCGTCCGTTGGCCTTGCGCCCCCGAGGTCCGTGTATATGATCGCCGCGCCCCATGAGCCCCCTCTCCTCGTCGAGCACAGCCGTTCCGGCCCGCAGCCACGACCAGCGCCTGCGGGCCCTCGAGGCCGCCAACGAGATCCGCACGAAGCGGGCGAAGCTGAAGAAGGATCTGAAGGCGGGACGGGTCCAGATCGAGCGTCTGCTGCTCGATCCGCCGGAGTATCTGGGGTCGGCGAAGGTCTTCGACGTGATGCTCGCGGTGCCGAAGTACGGCCGCGTGAAGGTGAACCGGATCCTCAACCAGTGCCGGATCTCCCCCTCGAAGACCATCGGCGGGCTCTCGGTCCGCCAGCGCGCTGAACTAGTCGCACTTCTGCGACGTCGGTAACTCTCAGCCGACCGGCGGCGCGGTAACAATCCGCCGGTCTTGTCGCGCGTCTTCGTCATCACCGGGCCCTCGGGAGTGGGCAAGGGCACCCTGATCAAGGAGCTCTGCAAGCGCGTGCCGGAGGTCGAGCTGTCCGTCTCCGCCACGACGCGCGAGCCGCGGCCGGGCGAGGAGGACGGGGTCGACTACCACTTCCTCGGGCCCGATCGGTTCGACGCCCGGGTCGAGAGCGGCGACTTCCTCGAGTGGGCCGAGTACAGCGGCAACCGCTACGGGACCCTCCGCTCCGAGGTCGAGGCGAGGACCGAGCGCGGCGCCCCGGTCGTGCTCGAGATCGAGGTCCAGGGGGCCAGGCAGGTGCGGGAGACGATGCCCGACGCGGTCCGGATCTTCATCGAGCCGCCCGACGCCGAGGAGCTGCGCAAGCGTCTCCACGGCCGCGGGACCGACGACGAGGAGACGATCGAGCGCCGGCTCGACGTCGCCCGCCGGGAGCTCCGCGCCAAGGACGAGTTCGGCCACCGGGTGGTCAACGACGACGTCGCCCGGGCCAGCAACGAGCTGGCGGGAATCGTGCGCTCAGCCCTCGATTGAGGCTCCGCCGAGGACGTGCCCTACACTCCACGCCGATGGTCAAGCCCCGAGTAGACAAACTGATGGATCGCACCGACTCCCATTACGCGGCAGTCGTCGTTGCGGCAAAGCGCGCCCGCCAGCTCAACAGCTACTACCGAGCGCTGGGTGAGGGGACGTACGAGGAGCACACGCCCCCGATGGTCGAGACCGACAGCGACAACTACCTCACGATCGCTCTCGAAGAGCTCGCCGGCGGCAAGATCAACTACGAGTACCGGCACTAGCCCGCTTCTCCGAAGCCGTCCGCGCCGCTGGAGGCAGCCGTGGCTCGAATCCTGATCGGCGTCAGCGGCGGCATCGCCGCCTACAAGTCGGTCGAGCTCGTCCGCCTCGCAACGCTCGCCGGTCACGGCGTGCGCGTCCTGATGACCCCGACCGCCGGGCGCTTCGTCGGGGCCGCCACCTTCGAGGGGATCGTCGGCGCGCCGGTTCTCGTCAGCGAGTTCGACCAGGACCCTGCGCGTGGCGCCTATCCGGGCGAGCCGGTGCCGGAGCACGCCCCGATCTCCCACCTCGAGCTCTCCGCCAACGCCGATGCGTTCGTCGTCGCCCCGGCGTCCGCGAACACGATCGCCAAGCTGGCGGCCGGGATCTCCGACTCGCTGCTGACGACCTCCTTCCTCGCCTGCCCGGCGCCGCGGCTCGTCGCCCCGGCGATGAACGACCGGATGTGGGAGGCGGACGCGACCCAGGCCAACGTCGCCCTGCTGCGCGAGCGCGGCGTCGAGATCCTCGAGCCGGCCGAGGGGGCGCTGGCCTCCCGCGGTGAGCGCGGCCGCGGCCGCATGCGCGAGCCGGCCGAGATCCTCGCCGCGGTCGAGGCGCGGCTGGGGAGCGGGGGAGACCTGCAGGGAACCCGGGTGCTCGTCACCGCCGGCGGGACCCGCGAGCCGATCGACCCGGTCAGGTTCATCGGCAACCGCTCCAGCGGCCGGATGGGCATCGCGATCGCCGAGGGAGCCGCCCGCCGCGGCGCCGAGGTCACCCTCGTCGCCGCCAACGTGTCCCTGCCGACCTCCTCCCGGCTCGAGCGGGTCGACGTCAGCACCGCCGCTGAGCTGGCCGAGGCGACGTCGAGGGCATTCGAGGGCACCGACGTGCTGGTGATGACGGCCGCGGTGGCGGACTTCCGGCCCCGCGAGGCCGCCGGCGAGAAGCTGGTCCGCGAGGGCTCCGACGACCTGGAGCTGCAGCTCGAGGCCACTGAGGACGTCCTCGCCGGCCTCGCCGCCCGCCGCAGCGACGGCCAGATCCTGATCGGCTTCGCCGCCGAGCACGGCGGCGACTTCGTCGAGCGCGCCCGCGGCAAGCTCGAGCGCAAGGGCCTCGACGCGATCGTCGTCAATGACGTCTCCGACGCGAGCATCGGCTTCGACTCCCCCGACAACGAGGTGACGATCGTCGGCCCCGACGACGCCCAGCCGGTCCCCAGGGCATCGAAGGAGAAGGTCGCGGACGCGATCCTGGACCGCATCGCCACCCTCCGCTAGCCGGCGATTGGCCCAAAAGCGATCGCTCCGATCGCTTTCAGACCACCGTCATGGCGGAAGCGGCTCCCTTCTTCCCCCACGAGCCGAAGCCGAAGGGCCTCTCGGCCGCCGTCCGGGTCGCCAGCCCCCTTGCGCGCTTTTCTACAATTTCCATATGGACCAGAACCCGCAGAACGACTCCACCTACGAGCTCTACACCCGTGGACTCGAGCTGCTCGAGAACGGCGACTTCGCCGCCGCGACGGTGCCGCTGGCCAAGGTCGCGGCTCGTGAGCCGGAGAAGTCCTCGGTCCGCGAGGCGCTCGGCCGCGCCCTCTTCCGCTCCCGCCGCTTCGGCGAGGCCGCGACTGAGTTCGAGGCCGTCGTGGAGCGCTACCCGACGAACGACTTCGCGCACTTCTGCCTGGGCCGGTCCCTGGCGATGAGCGGCAGCGCCGAGCGGGCCCGCCGTCATCTGGCGCTCGCCGCGAACCTGCGGCCCGATCGCCGCGACTACCGCATCTATCGCCAGCGCCTCAGCGCCTGACGCCCCGCGTGCGGGCGGTCGTCCAGCGGGTCCGGTCCGCCTCGGTCTCGGTCGGGGGTGAGCGGATCGCCGCGATCGGCCCCGGGATGCTCGTCCTGCTCGGGGTCGCCCGCGGCGACGGCCCGGCCGAGGCGGAGCGGATCGCCCGCAAGCTGGGGGCGCTGCGGATCTTCGAGGACGCCGACGGGCGCATGAACGAGGCCCTCGGCGAGCGCGAGGTGCTCTGCGTCAGCCAGTTCACCCTCCTCGGCGACGTGAGCAGGGGAAACCGGCCCAGCTTCGTCGCCGCGGCGCCGCCCGAGGAGGCGGAACCGCTCTACGAGAGGGTCTGCGAGCTGCTCGGGGCGCAGCGCGGCCGCTTCGGCGCCGAGATGGCCGTCGAGCTGGTCAACGACGGGCCCGTCACGCTGGTCGTCGAGGCCTAAATCGCCTCTTGCCAGCCGACGATCGGTGGCTATACTCGGATCTCACCTTAATCCGCAGTCGATCCGTTGCGAGAGGTGGGCCGTCGGCCCGCCTTTTTTTCGGCCTCGATCGGAGCGAAAAGGAACCAGGGACACATGGATCAACTACAGGAGCAGATCGAGAATCGCATCGAGTCGCTTGACCCGCGGGTCGAGCTGATCGCGCTCGAGCAGCCCGGCCATGACGTCCTCAGGCTCTACATCGACCATCCGGACGGGGTCACGCTCGCCCACTGCGAGCTGGTCACCCGCGGCCTGCAGGAGCTGCTCAGCGAGGAATACGCGCTCGAGGTCTCCTCGCCGGGGCTCGATCGGCCGCTGACCAAGCCCGAGCACTACGAGCGGTTCTCCGGCCAGCGCGTCCGGATCCGCACCACGGAGCCCATCGGCGGGCGCCGCAACTTCACCGGCCTTCTGGTCGCGTCGGGACCGGAGTCGGTCACCGTCGAGCACGAGGCCGGCCGGACCGAGATCCCGCTCGGTCGCGTACATCGTTCGAACCTTGTTCCCGAGCTGTCGGAGGTGCCGTCGTGAGCCGCGAGATCGTTGATGCGATCAAGGTCCTGGAGCAGGAGAAGGGGCTCGATTCCGAGACGCTGATGGCAGCGCTCGAGGACGCCCTCCTGTCCGCCTACAAGAAGCAGCCGGGCGCTGCCAAGTACGCCCGCGTGGACCTCGATCGCGAGACGGCCGACTTCCGCGTCTTCGAGCTGATCCTGCCGGCCGAGCTGGAGGAGAAGCTGCTCGCCGAGGTCGTCGAGAGCCAGGAGCCGGAGATCGACCCGGCCACCGGCGAGCTGCGCGAGCCCGAGGACCCCGAGCTCGACCCCGAGATCCTCGCTCCGTACGAGGACCAGATCGAGTCCCACGACGTGACCCCCGACAACTTCGGGCGGATCGCCGCCCAGACCGCCAAGCAGGTCGTCCTGCAGCGGATCCGCGAGGCCGAGCGGATGATGATGTACGAGGAGTTCCAGGACCGCGTCGGCGAGCTGATCACCGGGATCATCCAGCAGTCCGACAACCGCTACACGCTGGTCCAGCTCCGCGACAACGTCGAGGCGCTGCTGCCGCGCTCCGAGCAGATCTACAGCGAGCGCTACGACCACGGCATGCGGGTCAAGGCCGTCATCACCGACGTCTCCGCCGAGGGCAAGGGCCCGAGCGTCGTCGTCTCGCGCAAGAGCCCCGAGCTGATCAAGAAGCTGTTCGCGCTCGAGGTGCCGGAGATCGCCGACGAGCTCGTCGAGGTCGTCGGGGTCGCCCGCGAGCCCGGCTTCCGCTCGAAGATCGCCGTCGTCTCCCACGCCGACGGGGTCGACCCGGTCGGCGCCTGCGTCGGCCCGCGCGGTTCGCGCGTGCGGATGGTCGTTTCCGAGCTGCGTGGCGAGAAGATCGACATCATTCCCTACAACGAGGAGCCCGCCCGCTTCGTCGCCAAGGCGCTGTCGCCGGCGCGCGTGCGTGAGGTCCTCGTCGACGACGAGGCCCGCCAGGCCACCGTGATCGTGCCCGACGACCAGCTCTCGCTGGCGATCGGCCGTGAGGGCCAGAACGCGCGCCTCGCGGCGAAGCTGACCGGCTGGCGCGTCGACATCGTCGGCGAGAGCGAGTTCGCCGAGCAGGCCGACGAGGACGAGGGCTTCGAGGGCGAGGAGGACGTCTCCGACGGCCGCTGCGCCGCCGTGCTCTCCGCCGGCCGCCGCTGCCCCAACGCCTCGCTGGCCGGCTCCCGCTACTGCGGCCTGCCCCAGCATCAGGCGCTGGCCCGCTTCGGGACCCACCAGGTCACGATCCTCGCGCCGCTGAGCAGCGACGAGGTCCAGACGCTGGCGAACCCCGCAGCGACCGAGGACGAGCTCAAGCCGATCGTCGAGCGCGCCCAGGCCGCCTTCGCCGAGGCGGAGGAGGAGGGCGGCCGAGGAGGCCGCGCCCGCGGCTGACGCCGAGGCGCCGCCGAGCCGACGCCGAGGCTGAAGCGCCCGCCGAGGACGAGGCAAAACGAGGCACCCGCCGAGGACGAGAGCTCCGCCGACGAGCCCGCCGAGGACACCGAGGCGACGCCCGCCGGCGCCGACCTCGCGGTCGAGGAGCCCGCGGAGGCCGATGAGGCACCCGCCGAGGAGGCTCCGGAGGTCGCCGAGCCCGCCGATGCGCTCGCCGACGAGGCACCGACCGAGGACGAGGACGCCCCCGACACCCCGCCGAACGCGGCGCCCGAGGCGGATGACGCCGATGACGGCGCCGCCCGAGGCGGAGCCCGACGGCGACGGCGGCGAGCCCGCCGGCGAGCGCGAGCCCGTGCCCGGGGTCGAGGGCTAGAGGAGCGCGATGGCGAAGCAGCGCGTCCACGAGATCGCAAAGGCGCTCGGCCTCGAGAGCGAGCGCGTCATCTCCGCCCTGAAGAAGGCCGGAGTGGAGGTCAAGACGGCCTCCTCGTCGGTCGAGCAGTCCGCTGCCCTGAAGGCCCTGGCCGCCGCCGGGGCCCTGCCCAAGAAGAAGCCGACCGCCGCCGCCCGCTCGGGCCGCACCGACGCCGGCGCCCGCCGCCCCGCCGGTGGCGCCGAACGCCGCCGGCGCCGCGCAGGCGAAGCGCCGCCGCGTCGTCATCGACTCCCAGGCCGCCCGCCGCGACCACATGTCGCAGGGCCCGCCCCAGCGCCCGCCGCGCCGCCGCGGCCGTCGCCGCCGTCCCGCCTTCGACGAGTCACCGGAGCTGAAGACGCTCAGCACCGACGAGGCGGCGCCGCTGAAGGTCAACTCCGGCGCCACCGTCCGCGAGGTCGCCGAGACCTTCGGAGTCGGCCCCGCCGAGGTGATCAAGAAGCTCATGCAGTCGGGCGAGATGGCCACCCTCACCCAGACCCTCACCGACGAGACCGTCGAGGTCCTCGCCGAGGAGTTCGACCAGAAGGTCGAGATCGTCCACGCGGGCGAGGAGGTCGAGGAGGAGCCGACGTTCGACGACAGCGACGCCGAGATGGTCGTCCGCCCGCCGGTCGTGACGATCATGGGCCACGTCGACCACGGCAAGACCTCGCTGCTCGACGCGATCCGCGCCACCGAGGTGACCGCGGGCGAGGCCGGCGGCATCACGCAGCACATCGGCGCCTACCAGGTGCACTCCGAGGACCGCACGATCACCTTCCTCGACACCCCGGGCCACCAGGCGTTCACCGCGATGCGCGCCCGTGGCGCCAAGGTCACCGACGTCGCCGTGATCGTCGTCGCCGCCGACGACGGGGTCATGCCGCAGACGGTCGAGGCGATCGACCACGCCAAGGCGGCAGGCGTGCCGATGATGATCGCCGTCAACAAGATCGACAAGCCCGACGCGAGCCCCGACAAGGTCAAGGGCGAGCTCGCCAACATGGGCCTCCAGCCCGAGGACTGGGGCGGCGAGACCGTCTACTGCGACGTCTCGGCGAAGACCCACGAGGGCCTCGACAACCTCCTGAACATGATCCTGCTCGTCACCGAGCTCGAGGACCTCAAGGCGAACCCGAACGCGGACGCCTCCGGCACCGTGATCGAGTCGCACCTCGACCCGGGCCGCGGCTCGGTCGTCACGGTGCTCGTCGGGCGCGGCACCCTCAAGGTCGGCGACGCGGTCGTCGCCGGCTCGACCTGGGGCCGGGTCCGGGCCATGCACGACTTCACCGGCAAGCGGATCCAGACCGCCGGCCCCGGCGACCCGGTCGAGGTGCTCGGGTTCGACGGCGTCTGCGAGGCCGGCGAGCGCGCCTACGTGGTCGAGAACGACCGCAAGGCCCGCCAGCTCGCCGGCGAGCGCGCCAACCGGCTCAAGACCGAGGCCCTCGCCCGGCGCCAGGCCCGCCGGATCACCCTCGAGGACGTCTTCTCACGCGCCAAGCAGGGCGACCTCAAGCAGATCAACCTGCTGCTCAAGGCGGACGTCTCCGGCTCGCTCGAGGCGCTCCAGGACGAGATCGCCAAGCTGCCCCAGGACGAGGTCTCCGTCGACGTCATCCACGCTGCCGCGGGCGGCATCAACGAGTCCGACGTCATGCTCGCCGCGGCCTCCGACGCGATCATCATCGGCTTCAACGTCCGGCCCCTGGCCGATGCCCGCCGCGCCGCCCAGGCCGAGGGCGTCGAGATCCGCTCCTACTCGGTCATCTACAAGATCACCGAGGAGCTGCGCGACGCGATGCAGGGGATGCTCGATCCCGACGAGGTCGAGAAGTCCCTCGGCGAGGCCGAGATGCTCGAGCTCTTCAAGGCCTCGAAGATCGGCACGATCGCCGGCTCGCGGGTCACCGAGGGCAAGCTCTCGCGCGACGCCGAGGCCCGCCTCGTCCGCGACGGCACGGTCATCTGGACCGGCCGGATCTCCTCGCTGCGCCGCTTCAAGGACGACGTCCGCGAGGTCGAGCAGGGCCAGGAGTGCGGGATCACGCTGGAGGCCTTCCAGGACGTCAAGGTCGGCGACATCGTCGAGGCCTTCGAGACCACGCAGGTCGAGAAGACGCTGGAGTAGGGCGGGGTGGAGCCCGCCGCCTTCGTCTGCCTGGTCGAGATCAGGCTGCACGTCGCGGACTCCGACAACCTCAAGTCGAAGCGCAAGGTCGTCCGCTCGGTCAAGGACGCCGTGCGCGAGCGGCTCGGGGCGGCCGTCGCCGAGATCGACGGCCAGGACACCTGGCAGCGCTCGACCTTGCTCTGCGCCCTCGTCGGCGGGTCGGCCGACGGGCTGATGAGCCGGGCCGACCGTCTCGAGGAGATCGTCGTCGCGAGGGCGGGCGACTCGTGCAGCTTCCACCGGGATCTGCGCAGCCTGGAGGACCTGCGCGCCTGAGAGCGCCCGGCGGCGCCTCCCACCTCTCTATAGTCGCCACCATGCCCGCCTCGCGGATGCGCCGCGTGAACGAGGTGGTGCGTGAGGTCGTCGGAGCGACGATCGGGGAAGAGCTCCAGGACCCGCGTATCGGATTCGTGACCGTCACCGCTGTAGATACGAGCTCCGACCTGCGGACCGCCCGCGTGCACGTCAGCGTGCTGGGAACCGAGGAGGAGAAAGAGAACACGATGGCCGCCCTGAAGGCGGCGCGAGGAGTGATCCAGGGGGCGATCTCCTCCCAACTGAGCATGAAGCGCACACCGACACTCACCTTCGTCTACGACGACTCGATCGAGCGGGCCGACCGCCTGAATCGGATGCTGCGCTCGTGACCGACCTCGTGACCGACCCGGCCGCAGACACCGCCCAGGCACTCGATGACGTGACCGAGGCCCTCGCCGCCGGCGAGCGCTTCCTGCTGACCACCCATGAGGGCCCGGACGGCGACGCGCTCGGCTCGATGCTCGCGATGCAGGAGATCCTCGTGCAGCTCGGCAAGGACTCGGTGATGTTCCTGGCGGAGAAGGAGTTCCCGCTCCCGGTCGAGTACCGGTTCCTCACCCTCCAGGAGGTCTTCCACGAGCCGCCGGCGGACCTCGCCGACCGCACGGTCGTCTTCCTCGACTGCGGCAACATCGACCGGATGCCGGTCGAGTGGCTGCGCGAGGGCACGCGCATCCTCAACATCGACCACCACCACGACAACACCCGCTTCGGCGAGATCAACCTCGTCGACGTCGACGCCTCCTGCACCGCCGAGATCGTCTTCGAGATCAGCCGCCGGCTCGGGGCCGTCACGACCCCCACGATGGCCCAGGCGCTCTACGTCGGGCTGATCACCGACACGGGCATGTTCATGTACGAGAACACCGACGCCCGCACCCATCGGGTCGCCGCCGAGCTGATCGAGGCCGGGGTCGACGTCAACGGGATCTTCCGGCGCCTCTACGAGCGGGTCCCGGAGGAGAAGCTGCGGCTGGTCGCTCGCGCCCTCGGCAAGATCGACCGCCTGCTCGACGGCTCGCTCTCGATGACCTACATCTCGGCCGAGGACTACGCCGTGACCGGCGCCGACGAGATGCTCACCGAGGGGATCATCGACTTCATCCGCGGAATCGAGGGCACCTCCGTCGCCGCGGTCGTCCGCGACAAGCCCGACAGCCAGCGCGAGGCCCGCAAGGTGAGCCTGCGCTCGACCGACGGCTCGGTCGACGTCTCCAGGATCGCCCGCAAGATGGGCGGCGGCGGGCATCAGCGGGCCGCCGGGTTCTCGACCGATCAGACCTACGAGCAGCTGGTCGAGTTCCTCCGCGACGAGACCCGCGCGGGCCTCGCATAGAGCAGCCCATGTCGCCGTACGGCTTCGTCCTCTGCGACAAGCCGGCGGGGATCACCTCGCACGACGTGGTCGCGCGCTTCCGCCGCGAGCACGGGGTGAGGGTGGGCCACGCCGGGACCCTCGACCCGTTCGCGACGGGCCTGCTGGTGATCCTGCTCGGCCCCGCGACCCGGCTGCAGCGCTACGTCCTCGGCCTGCCGAAGAGCTACCTCGCCACTGCGCGGCTCGGCTGGCGCTCGACCACGGGTGACCGCGACGGCGAGCTGACCGAGACCGGCGTGATCCCGGAGCGGCTCGAGCTCCCCACCGGAACGATCTCCCAGCGGGTGCCGATGACCTCGGCGGTGCGGGTCGAGGGCGAGCGGCTGTACCGGAAGGCGCAGCGCGGGGAGGAGGTCGAGCGGCCCGTCCGCGAAGTTCGCATCGAGAGAGCCGATCTCGTCGAAAGGGGCGAGGGCACGGCGACCTTCGACATCCGCTGCTCCTCGGGCACGTACGTGCGCACCCTGATCGAGGAGCTCGGCGACGCCTACTGCGAGTCGCTGCGCCGGACGGCGGTCGGCGACCTGCGGATCGAGGACGCCGGCGAGTCGGATCCGCCCGGTGGAGGAGCTGGTCGCCTTCCTGCCCGAGATCGCCCTCGACGCCGAGGCCGGGCGGCTGGTGCGCAACGGGATCCGGATCGAGCCGCCCGCCGGGGCGCCGGAGGGCGACGGCCCCCTCCGGCTCACCTGCGAGGGGCGCCTGGTGGCCATCGCCAGGGTCACCGACGGCCTGCTGCGGACCGACGTCGTCCTCCAGGTGATTGAGTAGGGCCCCCTCCCGCCGGGGTAGGGAGCAATCCGCATGAGCATCGAAGTCACAAGCCTGGGAGACGCCGAGCGGCGGCCGCGCGACATCGCGATCGGTTCCTTCGACGGGGTCCACGTCGGCCACCGCGAGGTGATCGGCGATGCCGACACCGTGCTCACCTTCGAGCCCCATCCGCTCTCGGTCATCCACCCGGAGGCGGCGCCGAAGCTGATCATGCCCTTCGACGTGAAGCGCGACGTGATCGACGGGCTCGGCGTCAGGGAGCTCGTCGTGATCCCGTTCGACCGCGAGTTCGCCGCGGTCACGGCGGAGGACTTCTGCCAGGACATCCTGGTCGACCGGCTCGGCGCCGAGCGCGTGTCGGTCGGGGAGAACTTCCGCTTCGGCGCGAAGGCGAAGGGCACGCCCGAGGTCCTCGCCGCGCGGGACGAGTTCGAGACGCGCGTCGTGCCCCTGATCGAGGTCGGCGCCGAGGCCGTCTCCTCGACCCGGATCCGCGCCGCCGATCGCGGCCGGCGACATGCCGACCGCCACCCGGTGCCTCGGCGGCCCGTTCATCTTCGAGGGGGAGGTCGTCTCCGGCGACAAGCGGGGCCGCACGCTCGGCTACCCGACCGCCAACGTCGTCCCCGACGGCCACCTCGTGTACCCGGGGCACGGCGTCTACGCCGCCTTCGCCAACGGGCGTCCGGCCGCCGTCAACGTCGGGGTCCGGCCGACCTTCGAGACGGGCCGCGGCG
Source organism: uncultured Solirubrobacterales bacterium (assembly GCA_963839535.1). GTDB lineage: Bacteria > Actinomycetota > Thermoleophilia > Solirubrobacterales > 70-9 > RHKX01. The sequence goes on along the minus strand of CAWIVF010000009.1, from coordinate 26,728 downwards.
TGCTGATCGAGACCTACATCATCGACCACGACGAGGACCTCTACGGGACCACGATGAGGATCGCCTTCCTGCAGCGACTGCGCGGTGAGAAGCGGTTCAACGACGCCGATGAGCTGGTCGAGCAGATGGGCCGGGACGTCGAGGAAGCGCGCGAGCTCTGTGCTAGCTTCTCGCGTCCAGATGTCGCTGACTAAAGACAAGAAGGCCGAGCTCGTCCAGAAGTACGGCCGTGACGAAGCGGACACCGGATCCACCGAGGTCCAGGTCGCGCTGCTCACGGAGCGCATCAACGAGCTCACCGAGCATCTCCGCACCCACGGCAAGGATCACCACTCGCGCCGCGGCCTGCTGATGCTGGTCGGCCAGCGTCGCCGCCTGCTGCGCTACCTCGAGCGCACGAGCCTGGAGCGCTACCGCGCGCTCGTCGCCGACCTCGGCCTCCGTCGCTGACGGTCGCCGCCGCGATCGCCCGATGATCGCGCCCGGCTCGCCGGCCCCCGACTTCACGCTCCCCGACCACGACGGCAACGACGTCTCGCTGTCGGACTTCGCCGGCAGGCGCCTCGTGCTGGCGTTCTACCCGCTCGACTTCAGCGCGGTCTGCACCGACCAGCTCTCGATCTACCAGGAGGTCGTCGGCGAGATCGAGGCGGAGGGCGCGGCGCTCGCCGGCGTCAGCGTCGATTCGTCCCCCTGCCATGCGGCGTTCCGGGAGAAGCTGGGACTCGGGTTCCCGCTGCTGGCCGACTTCCACCCCAAGGGCGCGGTCTGCGAGGCCTACGGGGCGCTGATCGCGGAGCGCGGCCACGCCAATCGCTCCCTGGTGCTCGTCGACGGGGAGGGACAGGTCGCCTGGTCCTACGCGGCCCCGACCCCGCTGGAGATCCCCGGCGCCAACCTGATCTTCGACGCCCTGGAAGCCACGGCCTGAGGACGGCGATGGGGGCGTCGCTGGGCAGCGCCCCGCCGCCGCCGGTGGCCGCCGGCGATCACGTCCGCGGCTCGGGCCCCGAGGCGATCGTCTACCTCGACCTCGCCTGCCCGCGCTGCGCGGCGGCCTGGGAGCGGATCGCCGCTCTGCCGCTGACGATCTGCGCCCGCCACTTCCCGATCGCCGGCAAGCGCCCGCGCTCGCCGGCCCTGCATGCCGCCGCCGAGGCCGCCGGCCTGCAGGACGAGGAGGCCTTCTGGTCCTTCTGGGACTCGCTGCTCGCCGACCGGGCGCACGCGGACGATCCGCACCTCTGGGAGCGGGCGGAGGCCCTCGGCCTCGACATCGCCCGCTTCGATCGAGATCGCCGTTCGGAGGCGGTGCGCGAGCGGGTCCAGCGCGACTTCAAGAGCGGAATCCGCGCCGGCGTGGTCGGCACCCCGGCGGGCTTCGCGGGCGGCAGGGCGCTCGGGCACGACCTCGCGGCGGAGCTCGCCGCACTGAGTCGCCACCCGCATCTGTAACCTCCCGGGCGAATCAATCAACCTAGAACCAATGGGTCGTCACCTCGCGGGTCCTGAACTTCAGCTCACCCGCGCCACTCAAAGACGAGACGGCCCCGGAAGGAAAAACGAATACATGACTATGTTTGACGTGAAGAACGTCTCCGTCGAGGTCGGCGGGGAAGAGATTTCCTTTGAGACGGGCAAGATGGCCCGCCAGGCCAGCGGCGCCGTCGTCGTGCGCAGCGGGGAGACGATGGTCCTCTGCACCGCGACGATGGGCAACCTCCGCGATGTCGACTTCCTCCCGCTGACGGTCGACGTCGAGGAGCGCCACTACGCCGTCGGCAAGATCCCGGGCTCCTACTTCCGCCGCGAGGCGCGTGCCGGGGAGAAGGCCACGCTGACGGCCCGCATGATCGACCGCCCGATCCGCCCGCTGTTCCCCAAGGGCTGGCATCACGAGACGCAGCTCGTCTCGACGCCGCTCTCGGTCGACCACGTGCACCCCTACGACATCCTCGCGATGAACGGCGCCTCCGCGGCCCTGGCGATCTCGCCGGTCCCGGTCGCCGAGTACGTCGGCGCGGTCCGCGTCGGCAAGCTCGACGGTGACTTCGTCGTCAACCCGCCCGAGGATCAGCACGAGAACCTCGAGATGGACCTGATCGTCTCCGGCTCCAAGGAAGCGATCCTGATGGTCGAGTGCGGCGCCAACGGCGTCACCGAGGCCGAGGTGCTCGACGCGCTCGACATCGCTCATGCCGAGATCAAGAAGCTCGTCGGCGCGATGGAGGAGCTGGCGCAGATCGCCGGCAAGGAGAAGGTCGTCGTCGAGGCCCCGAGCATCGACGAGAGCCTGCTCGCCCAGATCCGCGACTCGCACCAGACCGCGATCGACGAGGCGACCAGCGTCCCCGAGAAGCTCGCTCGCCAGGAGGCGATCGAGGCGATCAAGGACGCGGTCCTCGCGCAGTACGCGCCGGAGACCGAGGACACCGAGGCCGACGTCGCTCGCCGCAACGAGGTCTCGACCGCGTTCAACGCGATCGAGAAGGCCACGATCCGCAAGCGCATCGCCGTGGACAAGAAGCGTCCCGACGGTCGCGCCCAGGACGAGATCCGGCCGATCGAGACCGAGGTCGACATCTCCCCGCGCGTGCACGGCTCAGCGCTGTTCACCCGCGGCGAGACGCAGATCCTGTCGAACGTCGCTCTGGGCACCACCCGGATGGACATGCGGCTCGACAACATGGGCCTGCAGGAGACCAAGACGTTCTTCCACCACTACAACTTCCCGCCCTACTCGGTCGGTGAGGCTGGGTTCATGCGTGGTCCGAAGCGTCGCGACATCGGTCACGGAGCGCTCGCCGAGCGGGCGCTGCTGCCGACGATCCCGAGCGTGGAGGACTTCCCGTACGTGACCCGTGTGGTCTCCGAGACGCTGGAGTCCAACGGCTCCTCGTCGATGGGCTCCGTCTGCGCCTCCTCGATGGCACTGCAGGCAGCGGGCGTTCCGGTCACCGCACCGGTCGCCGGCGTCGCCATGGGCCTGATCAAGGAGGACGAGCACGTGATCGTCCTGACCGACATCGCCGGCGTCGAGGATCACCTCGGCGACATGGACTTCAAGGTCGCCGGCACCGAGGAGGGCATCAACGCCCTCCAGATGGACATCAAGATCACGGGCGTCACGTTCGACATCCTGCGTGAGGCGCTGGAGCAGGCCCGTCAGGGTCGTCTCTTCATCCTCGGCAAGATGGCCGAGGCGATCAGCGCCCCGCGTGAGGAGCTCAGCCCGACCGCACCGCGCATCGAGTCGATCAAGATCGACCCGGAGAAGATCGGCGCGGTCATCGGCAAGGGCGGCGAGACGATCCGCGGCCTCTCCGAGGAGTTCGAGGCTCAGATCGACGTCAACGACGACGGCACGATCCGCGTCTACGCCGCCAACGGCGAGCTGGTCAAGAAGTGCATCGCGCAGATCAGCGCGATGACCCGCGAGGCCGAGGTCGGCGACACGTTCAAGGGCAAGGTCGTCAAGACCACGACCTTCGGCGCGTTCGTCGAGCTGGTCAAGGGCACCGACGGCCTCCTGCACATCTCGGCGGTCAAGCCGGGTGAGCGGGTCGACACCGTCGAGGACGTGCTCAGCCAGGGCGACGAGATCGACGTGACCGTGGTCGAGGTCGACCGCGAGCGCGGCCGGATCGGCCTGCGTCTCTCCGACGACCCCCAGGTCGCCGGCAAGACCAAGGAAGAGCTGGCCGCAGTCGGCAGCGGCGACCGTGGCCCGCGCAGCGGCGGCGGCGACCGTCCCCGTGGCGGCGGCGACCGTGGCGGCCGAGGCGGACGCGACCGTGGCCGCGGCGGCGACCGCGAGCGTCGTCCCCGCAGCTAGGACAGAGACCTATGGACCTACCCGAAGGCGTCGAGCTGACCGAGCTCGATGGCGGCCTCAAGGTCGTCACCGAGAGCGTGCCCGCGGTCCGCTCCGTCGCCCTCGGGCTCTGGGTCAGGACGGGATCCCGTGACGAGACGCCGGCTCAGGCCGGCGTCTCGCATTTCCTCGAGCACCTGCTCTTCAAGGGCACGGAGCGGTTCTCGGCGATCGAGATCTCGGAGTACTTCGACGGCCTGGGCGCCGCCACGAACGCGGCGACCAGCAAGGAGACGACGCACCTCTACTCCCGGTTCCTCGACGAGCACACCGAGGCGGCCCTCGGCCTGCTCGCCGAGATGTTCCTCAAGCCGACGTTCCCGGACATCGACTCCGAGCGCCAGGTCGTGATCGAGGAGATCGCGATGTACGAGGACGAGCCCTCCGACCGGGTCCACGACGTGATGGCCAGCGCGATCTTCGGCGACCACCCGCTCGGCCGGCGCATCCTCGGCACCGCCGAGGTGATCGGCTCGATCCCGATCCCCGACATCTCGGCCTACCACCAGGCGCGCTACCGGGGCTCGAACCTCGTCGTCTCCGCCTCGGGCAGCCTCGAGCACGAGCGGATCGTGGAGCTCGCCCGCAAGCACCTGCAGCCGGGCGTCGGCGAGGTCGCCCCCGTCAACGGCGGCGAGCCGAGCACGGAGTCGCGGCTCTGCTTCTATCCGAAGGAGACCGAGCAGTACCACATCTGCTTCGGCGCTCCGGGAATCGCCCGCAACGACGACCGGCGCTTCGCGCTCAGCGTGATGGACACGATCTTCGGCGGCTCGAGCTCCTCGCGCCTCTTCCGCGAGGTCCGCGAGAAGCGCGGCCTGGCCTACGCGGTCGGCTCCTACTCGGAGCAGTACGTCGACCGCGGGACCGTCGCCATGTACGTCGGCACCCGCGAGGACAACGTCGCCGAGGCCTGCGACATCATCGGCCGCGAGCTCGAGTCGCTGCGCAGCGAGGGCGTCTCGCAGGAGGAGCTGACCCGCGCCAAGGAGCACGTCAAGGGCCGGATGGTGCTCAGCCTCGAATCGACCTCGGCGCGGATGTCGCGCAACGCGCGCGCCGCGCTCTTCGGCATCCCGCTGCTCAGCATCGACGAGCTGATCGCCCGCACCGACGCGGTCACCCTCGACGACGTCTCGGCGCTCGCCAACGAGCTCTACGCGCCCGAGCGGATCTCGGCCGCCTGCATCGGAGCGGAGGAGTCGCGCTTCCGCGACGCCGTCGCCCCGGTCAGCGACGCCCTCGTCGCCTAGCTAAGTCCCGACTTCGGGCACGGAACGGGGCCGGGTTCGACCCACGCCGTTGGCCATTCGTGACGCTTCGGGTGCCAGCCTCGTCCGATGGCGCGTGGATGGCAGAAAAGCGAGCAACTTGCTCGTAAATCTGCCATCGACAGGGGGTCGCCGATCTCGCCGGGCGGCAGAAGCAGGTGCTCCGGGCCGACCAGCTTGCTGCAATCGGCCTGGGCCCACGCGGTGCGCAGGCCCGAGTCGTATCAGGCCAACTCCATCGACTGCACGCGGGCATCTACGTATCCCATGGGCCGCCCTTCAGCATCCATCAGCGGTATCTCGCGGCCGTTTACGCGTGCGGCGCGGGGACGCTCCTGAGTGGGTTCTGCTCGGCGGCGATCTTCTCGCTCCTCGAAGGTCATCCTGAGGTCCCGGAAGTGACGAATTCATCCGGAAACGGCCGCTCGCGACCCGGCATCCATGTCCGCCGTTCGCTGGTGGATCCTCGCGACACCACTCGCCGCCATGGGATTCCGTGCACCGCGGTCCCCCGCACGATCATCGACTGCGCCTTCCGCGCCGGCGCCGAGGGCACCGAGGATCTGATCATGGCCGCCGACGCCGCTCGATTGCTCGATCGCTCCCGCCTCGAGCAGCTCGCCGTGGAGGGCCGTGGTCGTCCCGGCATGGCGCACGTCCTCGACCTGATCACCGATGATCCGGTCGAGTTGCGAAGCCGCAACGAAGCGCGGATGTTCGCGATCTGTAGAGCTCACGGAATTCGGCTCCCGCTCTGCAATCACCGGATCCATATCGCCGGCCGTACCTTCTTCGCCGACTTCTGCTGGCCCGACGTCCACCTGATCGTCGAGGCCGACTCGTGGCGCTGGCACGGCGGACGCCTCGCCTCGGAGAAGGACGCCGATCGAGATCAGATCCTCGCGGTGGCCGGCTGGCGGGTGATCCACTTCACGCGCAATCAGATCCGGCATCAGCCCGCCATGACCGGGGAGCGGCTCGCCGCGCTGACGATCGGGGCCATAACCTCCCGGCGATGAGCGAGCCGATCCGAGTTGCAGTCGCCGGGGCCGCCGGCCGCATGGGCGCGACCGTCTGCGGGGCCGTCGAGGAGGCGGATGGCCTCGAGCTCGCCGGCCGCGCGGATCCAGCCCTGGACACGACGATCGAGGACGTGCTCGGCGACGCCGACGTGCTCGTCGACTTCACGATCCCGGACACGGCGCTCGCCAACGCGGTCGCCTGCCTCGACGCGGGCGTGCACGTCGTCGTGGGCACCACCGGCTTCGACCTCGAGGCGCTGCGCGAGGCCGCGGAGCGCAACTGGAGCGGGGGAGAGGGCCCGCGCGCGTTCGTCGCCCCCAACTTCGCGATCGGCGCCGTGCTGATGATGGAGCTCGGCCAGCGTGTCGCCGAGCACATGCCCGAGGTCGAGATCGTCGAGCTGCACCACGACCGCAAGCTCGACAAGCCCTCGGGCACCGCCGACCGCACGGCCGACCTCCTCAGGGATGCCGGCGCCAACGTCCACGAGCCGATCCACTCGATCCGGCTGCCGGGACTCGTCGCCCACCAGGAGCTCGTCTTCGGCGGCGAGGGACAGACGCTGACCATCCGTCACGACTCGATCGACCGCAGCTCCTTCATGCCGGGCGTCGTCCTCGCCTGCCGCCGCGTCGGCTCCCTCGCCGAGCCGCTTACGGTGGGCCTCGAAGCCCTGCTCTAGCCCCGAGTAGGCTGCTTGGGCCCCACGACGAGGAGGATGAGTTGAGCGACGATCTGGCGAGAATGGACGCGACCGCGATGGCCGAGCTGGTCAGCTCGGGAGAGGCGAGCCCGCTCGAGCTCGTCGACGCCGCGATCGAGCGCGTCGAGGCGGTAAACGACGAGATCAACGCCGTCATCCACCCGCTCTACGAGGAGGCGCGCGAGGCGGCACGCGGCGACGTCCCCGACGGCCCGTTCCGCGGCGTCCCGTTCGTGCTCAAGGACCTCGGCGCCGCCTATGCCGGCCAGCCGCTCCACATGGGCATGCGCCTGCTCAAGGACCTGAACTTCATGGCGCCCGTCGACTCGACCCTGGCGCTGCGCTTCCGCGAGGCGGGGCTGATCACGATCGGCAAGACGAACACCCCGGAGCTGGGGATCCTGCCGACCACGGAGCCGGACGCCCACGGGGCGACGAAGAACCCCTGGGACACCTCCCGCTCGCCGGGCGGCTCCTCGGGTGGCTCCGGCGCGGCCGTGGCCGCGGGGATGGTGCCGATGGCGCATGCCAACGACGGCGGCGGGTCGATCCGGATTCCCGCCTCCAACTGCGGCCTGGTCGGGCTCAAGCCGACGCGCCAGCGGATCAGCGAGGGGCCGCTGGTCGGCGACAACCTCTCCGGGCTGACCGCCGAGCTGGTCGTCTCGCGCTCGGTGCGCGACACGGCGCGGATCCTCGACGCCGTCCACGGCGCGGCGCCCGGCGACCCCTACGTCGCCCCGGCCCCGCTGCGCCCCTACGTGGAGGAGCTCGAGGACGAGAGCACCGGCCTGCGGATCGGCGTGATGACCGAGCCGGCGATCGAGGCCGACGTCGATCCCGCCTGCAAGCGTGCGGTCGAGGTCGCGGTCTCGCAGCTCGAGGGCCTCGGTCACGAGATCGTCGATTCATCGCCGTTCGCCGGGATGGGCGACCCCAGCGAGGCGGGCATCGACATCCAGGATTCGTTCCTCACCCGCTGGGCGGCGGGCCAGGCCGCGGTGCTCGGCCAGCTCGGGATGCTCGCCGGTCGCGAGATCACCGCCGACGACGTCGAGCCCCTGACCTGGGCGCTGGCCGAGGTCGGTCGCAGCCGCGACGCGGGCAGGTACCTGCGCGACGTCTCGGTCCACCACGCGATCAGCCGCATGATCGCGGGCTGGTACGAGGGCGGCCACGACCTGCTCCTGACTCCGACGATGGCCGAGATCGCCCCGAAGCTCGGAAGCTTCGACGACTCCGGCCCGGATCCGATGGAGGCGTTCCACCGGGCCTTCCCGTCGGGCGCATTCACCGCGCTGTTCAACGTCACCGGGCAGCCGGCGATCTCGCTGCCGCTGCACTGGACCGACGACGGCGTCCCGGTCGGCGCCCAGCTCGTGGCGCCGTTCGGGCGCGAGGATCTGCTGATCCGGGTCGCCGCTCAGATCGAGCGGGCTCACCCGTGGGCCGACCGCGTCGCGCCCGTGTTCGCGGGCAAGCTGGCGGCATGATCGAGCTCGCCGGCAACCTGACGGCGATGGCGACCCCGTTCGACGGGGACGGCGAGGTCGACTTCGACGCCGCCGGGCGGCTGGCGACCCACCTGCTCGAGCACGGCTCCGACGGCCTCGTCGTCGCCGGCAGCACGGGCGAGGCGGCGACCCTCGACGACGAGGAGCAGATCGCCCTGCTGCGGGCGGTGCGCTCCGAGGTCGGAGCGGACGTGCCGCTGATCTGCGGCAGCGGCACGAACGACACCCGCCACTCCGTGGCGCTGACCCGCGCCGCGGACGAGGCCGGCGCGGACGCGATGCTGGTCGTCACCCCGTACTACAACAAGCCGAACCGGGCCGGGATCCGGGCGCACGTGGAGGCCGTCGCGGCCGCCACCGTGAAGCCGATCGTCCTCTACAACATCCCCGGGCGCACGGTGATCAACGTGCCGCCGGAGGACCTCGCCGCCCTCGCCGAGATCGACAACGTCGTCGCGGTCAAGCAGGCCAACGACGACGAGCTCGGCCCGATCGAGGGCCTCGCGCTCCTGGCCGGCAACGACAACGTCTTCCTGCGCTGCCTCGAGCTCGGCGGAACCGGGGGGATCCTCGTCGCCTCTCACATCGTCGGCCCGCAGATGGCCGAGGTCCGCCGGCTCTTCGAATCGGGCTCCCCAGAGCGCGCCCGCGAGCTAGATGCGACACTGCACCCTCTCTATGAAGCTCTATCCGTGACGACCAACCCGATGCCGCTCAAGGCGGCCCTGTCGATGCTTGGTCTCTGCTCGGAGCGGATGCGCCTCCCGATGGTCCCGATCGACGAGGGCCAGCGCGCGATCGTCCGCTCCGCCCTGGAGCGCCTCGAGCTCCCCGTGGTGGCATGAGCGGCAAGCTCAGGATCCTGCCGCTCGGCGGGCTCGGCGAGATCGGCAAGAACATGACGGTGGTCGAGCTCGACGGCCGCATCGTGGTCATCGACACCGGCCTGATGTTCCCGACGGCCGAGATGCTCGGAATCGACCTCGTCCTGCCGGACTTCTCCTACCTCCGCGACCGGGCCGACGACATCGACGCGGTCGTGCTCACCCACGGCCACGAGGACCACGTCGGCGCCCTGCCCTTCTACCTGCGCGAGATCGGCATGCCCCCGGTGATCTTCGGCGGCCGGCTGACGATCGGCATGGTCCGCTCCAAGCTCGAGGAGCACAAGCTTCAGCGCGCGCCCTTGAAGGACCTCGAGACCGGCCGGATCGAGCGTGCCGGTCCCTTCGGCATCGAGATGATCCATATGTCGCACTCGATCCCGGACGCCTGCGCGGTCGCGATTCACACCGATCTCGGCAACGTCCTGTTCACCGGCGACTACAAGTTCGACCAGACCCCGGTCGACGGCAACCCCGCCGACTTCGCCCGGCTCGCCGAGCTCGGCAGCCAGGGCCTGCTCTGCCTCTGCGGTGACTCGACCAACGCTGACCGTCCCGGCGTGGCCACGTCGGAGTCGAGCGTGGGGCCGGCGCTGCTGCAGACCTTCGCCGGTTGCGACGGCCGGATCATCGTCACCTGCTTCGCCTCCAACGTGCACCGGGTCCAGCAGGTCGTCGACGCCGCCGACAAGCTCGGCCGCAAGGTCGCCCTCGTCGGCCGCTCGATGCGCAAGAACTTCAACATCGCCTCCAACCTCGGGATCGCGAACGCGCCCAAGGGGATCCTGATCCAGCCGCGCGAGATCGAGGACTTCCCCGACGAGGAGGTCGTGGCGATCTCGACCGGCAGCCAGGGTGAGCCGCTCTCGGCTCTGCGGCGGATGGCTCACGGCGACCACCGCGACGTTCAGCTGCACAGCGGCGACACGGTGGTCTTCTCGGCCACGCCCGTGCCCGGCAACGAGCGCTCGGTCAACGAGACGATCGACCGCATCTTCGAGATCGGTGCCCGCGTGATCACCGCCGCCGACGCGCCGATCCACGCCTCCGGTCACGGTCACCGCGAGGACATGAAGCTGATGCTGAACCTGACGCGGCCGAAGTACGTGATGCCGATGCACGGCGACTACAAGCGCCTCCGCCTCCATGCCGAGCTCGCCGAGGACGTCGGGATCGACCGCAAGAACATCTTCCGCTCCCGCAACGGCGTCCCGCTCGAGATCGACTCGAACGGCGCCAAGCTCGGCGACGACGTCGGCGCCGGGATGATCTTCGTCGACGGCCTCGAGCTCGGCGAGCCTGACGACGCGGCACTGCGCGATCGCCGCACGCTCTCCGCCGACGGCCTCGTGATCGTCGCCGTCACCGTCTCCTTCGAGGACCGAGAGGTCGCCGCCGACCCCGAGATCGTCTTCCGCGGCGTCCCGTTCCGGGCCGATGAGGACTCCGAGCGCCTGGCCGATCGAGCTCGCGGACGTCGTCGAGGACAAGCTCGAGGTCGCACTCAAGAGCCACGCCCGCGACCCCGATCTGGTCCGCCAGGACGTCCACGACTGCGTAGCCGAGTTCGTCTTCAAGCAAGCTCAAACGCCGGCCGATGGTCCTGCCGGTCGTCGTCGAGGTCTAGTCCAGGGCCTCAGCCGCGGGCGATCTCGGCGCTCTTCTCGAGCATGTGGTTGAAGCCCGCCTCGAGCCGCGCCGCGAAGATCCGGTCGGCCAGCGGCCCGACGATCGGGATCGGGATCTCGAACTCCGAGGTCCAGGTCGCCCGCGTGCCCGTGCCGTCGGGAGTCAGGCGGACCGAGCCGCCCTCATGGCTGAAGGGGAGGCCCCTGACGTCGCGGATCAGGTAGTCGAAGCGGCTGGAAGGCTCGTAGGCGGTGATCTCCTCCTCGAAGCGGAGGGGCCCGATCCAGACGTGGCGGACCGCGCCCAATCCGTTGGGGTCGGGGGCGCCGGTGCGGACGACCTCGGCCCGGCGGACGCCGTCGAAGCGGTCGTAGCGCGCGTGATCGACGAGGACCTCGAAGAGCGCGTCGGGCTGCGCCTCGAGGTGCCGGTCGATGTCGATCGATCGCCTCATCGCGGACTCAGCCGAAGATAGCGAGATGGACGAGGCCGCCGCCGAAGCCGAGCACGGCGCCGTGGAGGTAGAGCAGCCATTCGTCCTCCTTGATGACGGTCCGCAGCATCTCGGAGAAGTCCTGCGAGGACATCTCCTGCATCCGCTCGGTGATCAGCGCCTCGATCTCCCGGCTCTGCCGCTCGTTGAACTCCGGGTCCTCGAACGGCGTCATCGTGTACTCGACGGCCTCGGTCGCCACCGATTCCTTGATCGCGTCGTAGCGGCCCGGGCCGACCGCGACCCGCACCGCGGCGAGCGCGTACCCGCTTGCCTGATCGATCGCAGGCCGGAGGGAGTCGGCGATCAGCTTGCGGGTGCGATCCGATTGCGGCCCCTCGAGCAGCTCCTTGCCGATGTTGGTCAGGTTGACCACGTCGTCGGCGATCACCTTCGAGTAGATGCCGGCGACCTCGCGCTGCCGCCGCAGGAAGAGGCCGTGCATCGGGAAGCCGAGGATCCGTCGCGGCTCGACGGGCTCGAAGATCATCCAGATCGCGACGAGGTTGGTGATGTAGCCGACCGCGACCCCGGCCATCGGCAGCAGCCACCAGGCGTGGAAGATGACCTCGGTCAGGATCGCCGTGGGGATGCCCAGCAGCAGGCCGAACCAGAAGCCGAAGTTGATCATGAACCGGAGCTCCTTCTTGCCGATCTCGAGGAAGATCCGATTCGAGAGCTCGGGCTGCTCCTCCATCCGGCGGATGACCATCAGCTTGATGTCCATCAGGTGCTCGATGTCGCGGCCGATCCCGTCGGTGACGTCGCGTACCACCTCGGGCAGCTGCTCCTGCACGCGCTGATGGACCCGCTCGCGGACCTGGGGAGGCAGCTCGTTCCAGAGCCCGGGATGCTCCCGCTGCAGGGTGCGCTCGACGAGGTCGCGGATGTCGTCGCGGCTGCTCTCGACGATGTGCTCGGCGATCGCGTCGGGCTCGAGCCGCTCGTAGAACTCGCGCGGGCTACCGAGCTTGGCGATCCCCTTGTCGACCGCGATGCTGCCCATCTTGGCGGCGCGCGAGGGGACGATCCCCTGCCAGCCGATCCCCCCGTGGGTGAAGCCGAGCGGCACCTGGCGGACCTTGCGGGGGAAGAAGCGGGAGATGATCGCCAGGCCGGGAACCTTGATCCCCTTGAACTTGACGGGGTAGAAGAGCATGAGGACCCCGGACCAGTTGGTCACGTAGCCGATCGCCCCGGTGAACAGCGGAACCGTGAGCAGGCTGATGAGCTGCGAATCCACCCCGCGACGCAGCATATTTCTCCTGCGGGCACAAAGAAACGCCCGCCGAGCTCAGGGAGGGGGAGCTCGGCGGGCTGATTGGCTCAGGCTGGGCCAATTCACTGTCCGCACGGCCGGAATGGGGGGATGGCCGTGCGGTTGTCTCGTCCGCGGAGGATCATCGGCCCGTCCCCTAAACGGGCGGTCAAGGCGGGGGAAGTCTTCGCTCAAACTTTCGCCGGGTCGGCCACGTTGCCCCGGCCAGCGGGATCGAGACCTCGAAGCGCGCGCCCGCGCCGCCGGTCGCGCGGACGTCCCCGCCGTGAGCCACGGCCACCGCGCGGACGATCGACAGGCCGAGACCGGTCCCTGAGCCGTTGCGAGCCGCTCGGTCGGCCGGGCCCGTGGCCGCGGACGAACCGCTCGAACACCTGGCTCTCCATCCCCTCCGGCAGCCCGGGGCCGTCGTCGGAGACGACGAGCCGGGCGGTGCCGTCCGCGCGCGCGACCTCGATCCGGACCTGCGTCCCCACGGGGGTGTGGCGGATCGAGTTCTCGAGCAGGTTGAGCACCATCCGATGCAGCTCGTCGGGGTTGCCGTGCACGCGCGCGGGATCGTCGAGGGCGGCGGAGATGTCGTGCCCGTCGGCGACCGGCGCGACCTCCTCGAGCGCCTCGGCGGCGATCGCGGCGAGGTCGCAGTCGGTCTGCGAGCCCACCCGGCCGGCGTCGGCGCGGGCGAGCAGCAGCAGATCGCCGACGAGCCGGTTCATCCGCTTCGAGCTGCGCAGGGCGGAGCCGATCGCGGCGCGCTCGTCCTCGTCGGCGTCGTCCTCGAGCGCCTCGTGGAGGAGCTCGAGGTTGGCGAGGATGCTGGTCAGGGGCGTCCGCAGCTCGTGGGAGGCGTCGGCGACGAACTCGCGCTGACGCTGGATCGTCCCCTCGGTCTCGGAGCGCGCGGCGTCGAGCTCCAGCAGCATCTGATCGAAGGTCCGGGCGAGCTCGGCGACCTCGTCGTCGCTCTGCGGCTCGGGGATCCGCCGTGAGGGGTCGCGCGTCGCCGCGATCTCGCGAGCCGCGGCGGTCAGCGCGGCGATCGGGCGCATCGAGCGGTTGGCGACCGCCATCCCGGCGAGTCCCGCGAGGATCGTCCCGACCCCGACCCCGCCGGCGAGGAACAGCCAGAGGCGCGCGACCGTGTCGCCGACCGCGGCGTGGGGGCGGGCGTACTGGAGATAGACCCGGCCCTGCAGCTCCTCGTCGGGGATCTCGCCGCTGTTGAGGATGACCGGGGCGGAGGCGACGTCGAAGCTGGCGACCCGCTGGACCTCGTCGAGGACGGGCGGCCCGAAGCTCGGCACGCCGGGGGTCGCCGGGTTCCCGGTGTCGTAGACGAGCCCGATTCTCGCGTCGTCCGCCACGCTGGCACGACTCAGCGACGAGCCGGGCAGGCGGCCGGCGTCGACGTCGTTTGCGACCGTCGCCGCCAGGTTCTGCGCGCGGGAGCTCAGGTCCGCCTCGAAGTCGCCCTCGAGGCGATTGCTGACGAGCCGGCCGACGACGGCGGCGAAGCCGATCAGGATCACCGCGGTCAGCGTGGCCGAGACGATCGCGATCCGCATCCGCACCGGCAGGCGGCGCGAGCGCGCGTAGAGGCTCCTCAGGTAGCGGAGCGGATTCACCGGGGGCTCACGCCCTGACCACGTACCCCGCGCCCCGCTTGGTGTGCAGGAGCCTGTCCTCGCCGCCCTCCTCGAGCTTGCGCCGCAGGTTGCTGATGAAGACGTCGATCGTGTTGGTCATCGAGCTCGGGTCGTAGCCCCAGACCTCCTCGAGCAGCCGCTCGCGCGAGATCACCAGGCGCTCGTTGCGCATCAGGAACTCGAGCAACTCGAACTCCCGGTTCGTCAGGTCGAGCGAGCGCTTCCCGCGGGTGACCTCTCGGGTGCCGGGATTGAGGGTGAGGTCGGCGACCTTGAGGGAGGCGCTGCCCGCGCGGCGGGCGGCGTCGCAGCAGCGCTCGCATGCGGGCGAGCAGCTCGGCTCGCTCGAACGGCTTGACGAGGTAGTCGTCGGCACCGGCGTCGAGGCCGTGCACCCGGTCGTCGGTGTCGGAGCGGGCGGTCAGGATCAGGATCGGGACGTCGCCCCCGGCGCGGAGCCGGCGGCAGACCTCCACGCCGTCGAGCTTCGGCAGGCCGAGATCGAGCACGACGAGGTCGGGGACGAACTCGCTCGCCATGCGGAGGGCCTCCTCGCCGTCGGAGGCGGTGCGGACCTCGTGGCCCTCCTGGCGCAGCGAGCGCCTGAGGACGTCGGCGATCTCATCGTCGTCCTCGACGACGAGGACCCGTCCCATCAGGTTGTCGGCTTCGCTCACGGCTCCAATCCTAAAGACCCGAGATGACCGGCAGGACGGCTTGATCATGGGGGCGGGGACGCCTCGCAGGGGTCGGCGGGGCGGTGTCGAAGGGTCCCGCAGATGTCATCGATCCCCTTTCTGCGCCCGAAGAAGCGCGGCGGCGGGTCCCGGAAGCGGGGCAAGCCGCCCGTCGCGCGCAAGCGTGCCAAGACGCCGGCCCGCAGGGCACCCGCCCGCAAGCCGCCGGCCCGCAGCCGGAGCAAGGCCACCCCGGTGCGCAGCGCCGCCCCGCGCGAGCTGGAGCAGCGCCATCTCGATCTCGTCGGCCTGGCGCTCCTGGCTGCCGCCCTCTTCATGGGATTCGTCCTCTACGCCGGCTGGGACGGGGGATCGGCCGGTTACGGGCTCGAGGTCGGCCTGACCTGGGTCGGCGGCGCGGTCGCCT
The DNA here is from genome assembly GCA_963839535.1 of uncultured Solirubrobacterales bacterium. Lineage (GTDB taxonomy): Bacteria > Actinomycetota > Thermoleophilia > Solirubrobacterales > 70-9 > RHKX01. The sequence continues at coordinate 11,308 of CAWIVF010000009.1, read as the reverse complement.
ACGCCGTCCCGATGCTTCTCGCCGGGATCGGGGTCGCGCTGATCGTGCGACCGCTGATCCGCTACCCCGGCGCAATCAACGCCGGAGCGCTGCTGCTCGTCGCCGGACTCCTCCTCGCCTTCGCGGCGGAGACCGCCGGGCTCGGCCCCGACCGGCCGATCCGCGGCGAGCTGTTCGACCCCGACTACTTCAAGGCCCACGGCGGCGCCCTCGGCGAGTCCCTCTACTGGGCCTCGACCACGCTCTTCCAGCGCGTCGGCGCCCACATCATCGCCCTCCTGCTCGTGCTCAGCGGGGTCGTGCTGCTCAGCGGACGCCCGCTGATCACGCTGATCGGCTCCGGGGCCGAGGCGGCGGGCCGCGCCCGCTCCGCCACCGGGGAGCTGGCCCGCAGCGTCGGCACGCGCCGCGATCCTGCCGCCGACCGCTGGCCCGGAGCGGGGGAGACCACCGCGGTCGAGACCACGGCCTTCGAGGGCGATCTGGCCACGAGCGACATCGACCTCGGGCTCCCGGAGGAGGACGAGGCGCCCGAGCCGTCCCTGCCGGAGGCCGCCGACGACCACGCCTTCGAGGACGACGGCGCCGACGACGTCCCGGAGCCCGGCTTCGAGCCGGAGGCCGACACCGACGCGGAGATCGAGATCTCGCGGACGCCGATGGGGGCGAAGCGCAGCGGGATCACCGAGTCGGACGAGCTCGACTACAAGATGCCCCCGGCCAAGCTGCTGCGGCGCGGCAACGACGACAAGGACCGCGGCCCCGACCGCCGCGACATGGAGCGGACCGCGCGCGCCCTGCTCGAGGTCCTCGGCCACTTCAAGATCGAGGCGAAGCTGATCGGCACCGTCGTCGGCCCGCACGTGAGCCGCTACGAGCTGCAGCTCGCCCCCGGCACGAAGGTCGGGCGGATCTCCCAGCTCAAGGACGACCTGGCCTACGCCCTCGCCTCGACCGACATCCGCATCCTCGCCCCGATCCCGGGCAAGAAGGCGGTCGGCGTCGAGGTGCCGAACGCGCGCCGCAAGATGGTGCGGCTCGGCGACATCTACGGCGGCCGCCCCAGCGGCGCCTCGCCGCTGCTCTCCTGGCTCGGCAAGGACATCTCCGGTCAGGCCGTCTCGATGGACCTGGCGAAGATGCCGCACGTCCTCGTCGCCGGCACGACCGGCTCGGGCAAGTCCGGGTCCGTCAACGCGATCCTCACCTCGATGCTGCTGCACGCCTCGCCGAACGAGCTCCGGCTGGTGCTCGTCGATCCCAAGCAGGTCGAGCTCAACCACTACGACTCGACCCCGCACCTGCTGACGCCGGTGGTCACCTCGCCGCGGGTGGCGGCCAACGTGCTCCAGAACCTGATCGGCGAGATGGAGAGCCGCTACACGGTCATGGGCAAGGCCCGCGGCCGCAACCTCGAGGAGCTCAACCGGATCCGCAAGAAGACGGGCGAGGCGCCGCTGCCGCACATCCTCTGCGTGATCGACGAGCTCGCCGACCTGATGATGGTCGCGCCCGGGGAGGTCGAGGACTCGATCATCCGCCTCGCCCAGAAGTCGCGCGCGGTTGGGATCCACCTCCTGCTCGCCACCCAGCGCCCCTCGACGGACGTGATCACCGGAACGATCAAGGTGAACATCCCGGCGCGGATCGGCTTCTCGGTCGCCTCTCAGATCGACTCCCGCGTGATCCTCGACCAGGGCGGGGCGGAGTCCCTGCTCGGCCAGGGCGACATGCTCTTCCGGCCGGTCGGCTCCTCGAAGCTGCAGCGGGTCCAGGGCGCATTCGTCACCGAGGAGGAGATCGCCCGCGTCGTCGCGTTCTGGCGCAAGCAGGGCGAGCCCGAGTTCCAGGAGGACCTGCTCGTCGAGAAGGCCCCGGTCGACGTCGACGGGGACGGCGGGGGAGAGTTCTCGCCGAACGAGGACGACCTGCTCGAGGACGCCATCCGCGTCTGCGTGGAGACCGAGACCGCCTCCGTCTCGATGATCCAGCGCCGCCTGCGGGTCGGCTACACGCGGGCCGGCCGCCTGATCGACATGCTCGAGCGCCGCGGCGTCATCTCCGGCTTCGAGGGCTCGAAGGCCCGCACCGTGCTGATCACCCACGCCGACATCCCGCGGATCCTCGCCGGGCCCCACTGCCGCCGCCGAGGGCGACGGCGAGGGGCCGCCGACCGAGGGCGCCGGTCTCGAGACGATCCCCGGTTGAGCGCCGCGCGCACGTTGCCGAGGCGCGAGGCCGAGACTGAGACACTGAGGCGATGAGCCCTCCGTTGGACATCGGCAACGCGCTCAAGGACGCGCGCCGCCGGATCGGGATGGACGTGAAGGAGGCCGAGGAGCGGACGAAGATCCGCGCCAAGTACCTGCGCGCGCTCGAGGCCGAGGACTGGGAGGTCCTGCCTGCGCCGGCCTACGTACGCGGCTTCCTGCGTACCTACGGGGCGCTGCTCGGCCTCGACGGCGAGCACCTCGCCGACGAGTTCCGCCGCCGCTACGAGGCGCCCGGATCGGCGGTCAGCCCGGCATCGGAGCCCATCCTGCAGGAGCGGCGCCGCAGCCAGTGGCGCCCGCCCGCCCTCGCGCGGCCCGCTGATCGCGGCCGTCGCCATCGGGATCGTCGCCCTCCTCTTCCTGCTCAGCCTCCTCGGCGATGACGACGACGCCGGCGACCCGGCGTCGCCCGCCGGCAAGGCTCGCCAGGCCAAGGGCGACGGCTCGAAGCAGGGCGGCAAGGGCGACCGCAAGAAGGACTCGGAGCCGAAGCTGAAGCCGATCGACATCGAGCTGGAGGCCGTTGCGGCCACGCAGCTCTGCTTCGTCAGCGGCGGCGAGGCGCTGATCGACTCGCAGGTGCTCGGAGCCGGCACGGTGGAGAGCTTCGGCGGTCAGAAGCGGTTCCGGCTGGACTTCCAGAGCGGCGGCGAGGTGAAGCTGAAGACCGATGCGGACTCCGAGCGCATCGCCTCCGACGGGGAGACGAGCTACGAGGCCGATTCCGAGGGGATTCGAGAGATCGAGTACGCCGGGCCGGACTGCCCGTGAGCGTCCGCGCGGGAATCCTCGTCACCGGCACCGAGGTCCTCAGCGGCCGCGTCTCCGACCGCAACGGCCCCTGGCTCTCCGAGCAGCTCGGCGAGCTCGGCGTCGACGTCGCCCACCTGACCGTGGTCGGCGACCGCCCCGGGGACCTGGAGCGGGCCCTGCGGTTCCTCGGCGACGCCGGGATGGACCTGATCGTCACGAGCGGCGGGCTGGGGCCAACCGCCGACGACATCACCGCCGAGGTCGTCGCCGCCTTCAGCGGGCGGGAGATGGTCCTCGACGAGGAAATGGAGCGGAGGATCGCGGCGATCGTCGCCGACTTCGCGCGGCGGATGAAGTTCGACCCCGAGGGGCTGCGCGACGGCACTCGCAAGCAGGCGATGGTCCCCGCCGGCTCGATCGCGCTCGACCCCGCGGGAACCGCACCGGGGCTGGTCGTCCCGGCCGCCGGAGCGGTGGTGGTCGTCCTGCCCGGCCCGCCGCGGGAGCTGCAGGCGATGTGGCCCGCCGCGGTGGCTGCCGAACCCGTCGCCTCGCTGCTCGAGCGCGCCGACAGCTATTCGCTCGCCTCGATGAAGATGTTCGGCATCCCCGAGTCGACCCTGGCGAAGAGCCTGCGGGAGATCGGCGCCGAGCACGAGATCGAGCGACTCGAGATCACCACCTGCCTGCGGCGGGGAGCCGAGCTGGAGATCGACGTCCGCTACCGCGAGGAGGACGCCGCCCTGCGCGACGAGCTCTTCGCGGGCCTGCGCGAGCGGCACGGCGGCTACATCTACACCGAGGTCGGCGAGACCATCGACGAGCTGGTCGCGGGAATGCTCGCGGGATCGCGGATCGGCGTGGGGGAGTCCTGCTCCGGCGGCAAGCTCGCCGCGAGGCTCACCGACCGCCCCGGCTCCTCCGACTACTTCGCCGGCGGGGTCGTCGCGTACTCCAACGAGGCGAAGTCCTCGCTGCTCGACGTCCCCGCGGAGCTGATCGAGGCCCATGGAGCGGTCTCCGCCGAGGTGGCCGAGGCGATGGCGCGCGGTGCGGCGGAGCGGTTCGGCGCCGACCTCGGGTGTGGGGATCACCGGCGTCGCCGGCCCGGGTGGCGGGACCGAGGAGAAGCCGGTGGGCTACGTCTGCATCTGCGTCGTCGGTGCCGACGGCCGGATCATGGCGCGCGATCCCCAGCTCCCGGGAAACCGCGACGACGTCCGCGACCGCTCGGTCAGCGTCGCTCTGCACATGATCCGCCGCCTGCTGCTCGGCGACGAGCCGCCCTTCTGAGCGTTCGCCGGTCCCCTAGTGGGGGAAGCTGGTGGCGTAGAGGCTCAGCATGCCCTCGAGCAGGGCATCCGGGGCCTCCTCCGGAAGCCAGTGGCCCGCGCCCTCGACGATCTCGAGCCGCAGGTTCGGCGCGTTGGCCTCGAAGCCGCGCAGCGAGTCGGCTCTGATCACGGGGTCGGCGGTGCCGACGAAGAGGATGCTCGGGGTGCTCATCGACCGGTCCTTGAACCCGCCGGAGGCGAGCTGGCCCAGCTCCTTGGTCAGGAAGGACCGGTAGATCCCGACGCTGGCCGCGGCGCGATCGGGCTCGCGCCATTGGTCCACGTAGTGGTCGAGCGCCTCGGGGGTCCACGTCCGGTCGGGGTCCGCCGCGCTCTTGCGCAGTGCCGTGCGGACGAAGGCCGGCACGCGCTGCATGATCTGCCCGCCCGCGCCGGGGCTGGCGATCAGCGCCATGTAGGTGAGCCGGCGCGCGGCGTCGAGCTTGGCTCGCAGGCCGGGCTCGGGGGCCACCCAGAGGTGGCTGATCCCGGCGGCCGCGTAGTGGGAGACGCGCTCGGGAGCGTCGACGCAGATCAGGAAGCCGGCGAAGCCTCCCCAGTCGTGGCCGGCGAGGCGCACCCGCTCGAGGCCGAGCTCGTCGAGCAGTGCGATCACGTCGGCGGCGAGGACGGACTTCTCGTAGCTGCCGCGCGGCGCCTCGCTCCAGCCGAATCCGCGCAGGTCCGGGCAGACCACGCGGTAGTGCTGCGAGAGCGGCCCGATCAGCTTGTTCCAGGCGAACCAGTTCTGGGGCCAGCCGTGCAGGAGGACGAGGGGCTCGGCGTCCTCGTCGCCGGCGAAGGCGACGTGCATCCGCAGGCCCTTCACATCGACGTAGCGGTGCTCGACGCCGGGCAGCTCCGGGATGGGACGCTCCATGGGGGCAGCTTACGACTCGGGGTTCTGAGCGGCACGGCTGAGCGATCCATCCGGCACGGGCAGCGCGGATTTCGCGCCCCCTCGTCCCCTAGCTTCGTCGGGATGAGCGACGCGGAGCGAATCAGGGCCTTCCTTGCGCTGGACCTGCCGGGCCCGCTGATCGAAGCCGTCGCGGCCTGGCAGGTGCGGGCTCTCGGCGCCGGGCGCGCGGTGCGCCCGATCAGGCCCGACGCCCTGCACGTGACCCTGGCGTTCCTCGGCGATCTGACCGCCGATGAGGTCGCCCGGACGACGGAGGTCCTGCTCGCGCAGGAGGCCGTGCCGCTCCCGCTGCGGCTCGCGCCGTCGGCCGTCGGCGTGCCCGCCGGCGCGGCCCCGGGTGATCGCCTTCGAGGCCGAGAGCGCGGCGGCGGTGACCCTGCAGCGGACACCTGGCGGGCAGGCTGATGGAGGAGGGCCTGCTCGAGCCCGAGGGGCGGCCGTTCTGGCCGCATCTGAGCGTCGCGCGGGTGCGCGGGAGGGTCGACCTCGGGCGGCTGCCGCCGCTCCCTCCGGCGGGGACCGAACGCATGTTTGCTGTCCGGGTCGCGCTCTACCGTTCTGAACTCCGGACCCAGGGGTCTCACTACAGATCCCTGGCCGCTATCGACTTGCCGCCACAGGCGGCGGATGAGGTGATTTGAAAATGGCAGCAAGCAAGTTCACACGGACCGCGTCGACCTCGAAGGACGCCAAGGACAAGGACGCGGCGCTGAACGTCGCCCTGACCCAGATCGAGCGCGAGTTCGGCGCCGGCTCACTGATGAAGCTCGGCAGCGACTCCGTGATCAACGTCGAGGCGATCCCGACCGGCGCTCTCTCGCTCGACCTGGCCCTCGGGATCGGCGGCGTGCCGCGTGGCCGCATCGTCGAGATCTTCGGCCCGGAGTCCTCGGGCAAGACGACGCTGATCTACCACATCATCGCCCAGGCCCAGGCCCGCGGCGGCATCTGCGCCTTCATCGACGCGGAGCACTCGATGGACCCGCTCTACGCCGGCCGGATCGGCGTCGACACCGACGAGCTGCTCGTCTCCCAGCCCGACTACGGCGAGCAGGCGCTCGAGATCGTCGACGTCCTGGTCCGCTCGGGCGCGGTCGACCTCGTCGCCGTCGACTCCGTCGCGGCGCTCACCCCGCGGGTCGAGCTCGAGGGGCAGATGGGCGACATCCAGGTCGGCCTGCAGGCACGACTGATGTCGCAGGCGCTGCGGAAGCTCGCCGCCAACCTGAACCGCTCGAAGACGGTCTGCCTGTTCACGAACCAGATCCGCGAGAAGATCGGGGTCAGCTTCGGCAACCCGGAGACGCAGCCGGGTGGCCGCGCGCTCAAGTTCTACTCCTCGCAGCGGCTCGACCTGCGCCGGATCGAGACCCTCAAGGAGGGGACCGAGGCGGTCGGCAACCGGGTCCGCGTGAAGGTCGTCAAGAACAAGGTCGCGGCGCCGTTCAAGCAGGCCGAGTTCGACGTCGAGTACGGCGCCGGCATCTCGAACGAGGGATGCCTGCTCGACCTCGGCGTGGACAACAACATCGTCACGAAGTCGGGCTCGTTCTTCTCCTACGGGGAGACGCGCCTCGGCCAGGGACGCAACAACTCGAAGCAGTTCCTCGCCGAGAACAAGCAGATCGCGGACGAGATCGAGGGGAAGATCTACGCCGAGCTCGGCATCGATCAGGCCCCGGGCGTCAAGCCCGAGGCGGTCCCGGATCCGGTCGAGGAGCCCGCGGCCGCGGCGGTCGAAGAGGCGCAGCCGAAGGCTGCCTGAGGCCGCGAGGCGAGTGGCGGCGCAGGCGCCTCGGGATCCCGAGCACGAGGCCGCGCTCCTCGCCGGCCTCGGCGCCCTCGGGCGGCGGGACCGGACGGTTGCCGAGCTGCGTGCGTGGCTCGCGGAGCGCGGGGTCGCCGGAGGAGGCGCTCGAGGCGGCGATCGCCGAGCTGATCGAGATCGGCGAGCTCAACGACGAGCGCTACGCCGAGTTCTTCTGCGCCGACAAGCGGGAGCTGGCCGGCTGGGGCCCCGAGCGGATCGCCGCGACCCTGGCCGACCGCGGCGTCGACCAGCGCCTGATCGACCGCTTCGCCCCCGAGGACCGGGGCGCCCAGGTCGAGCGGGCCGCCGCCCTGGTTCGCGAGCGCGGCGACGACCTCAGCGACGACCGCGGCCGTGCGCGCGCCTTCGCCTACCTCAATCGCCGCGGCTTCGACTACGAGGTCGCCTACGACGCGATCCGGCCGAAGCTCAGCGCGAGCGCCCGGCGGCGGCTTAGAGCGACGTTATTTACGCACGATTTGAACGTTATCGAGCCACATGGCGCAGCCGTACTCAGGCGGGGGCGGGCAACTGACAGAGGGGTCGTGGTAGATACCCATCCGCAGGTGGCTGGGTATCGGGTCGCCCGCGGCGAGGCCATCACTTTGGTCTCCCGCGATCTCGGTCTTGAGAGTACGAATGTTAGGTAGACGAGGCTGCGCCTCGTCTACGCCAGTGAAAGCTCCATCGTTGTTCAGATCGGCCTAGACACGTACGAAGCCGACTGCCGGATCCTTCGAGTACTTTGCGTCGATGGCGAAGCGTGTCCACGTCCATTTGGCGGCAGGTGCCGACCATATTTTCGTGGTGTTGTTTTCAAGCTGCCACACACCGTTTCTAGCCAAAAGAGCGAGCACTGGGTTCGGATCATCCTCCCCGGTCCCAGACTCTGCTAAATCAGAGGGGTTGGCCTGCTTCATCTGCATAACTATTTGCCAGTCGGGATCACTCAACGGATACCAACCAGGTAGAAAGATCGAGAAGTAGGTGACGATCCTGCTCCCCTCGGTGTAGTCGGCGGTCGGCCCCCCGACGCCATCATCCAATCGTGAGCATTCTCTCCCAGTTCGCATCTTTCGTCGCCGTCCCCCGGCGAGTCACCCTCGAAGACGGTGATCTGCCTTCCATTGCTGCTCCCACTCTGGAGGGTTCCGCCGGCAGTGGGATTCGTCGTCCCGTAAGCGTGTACGACCTTGGCGTCCTGATTAACACAGTCGCCCGTTCTGTAACCCCACAGCGGCTCAGTGTTGTCGAGGAATGAAAGTGTCACTGAAAAAGTGTCTCGCACCCCTTCACAGCCAGAGTAGGACTGCTCCCGATCTGATCAAGGAGGCATCGCATCGGCGGTGTAGCGACTGCCTCCCAGTTGATCACGCTGTCGTGGGGGTCGGCAACCAGCGATCGATGCCATCGCACAGGCAATTGTGTCCTGCGTGTCGCCGGCGGCGTAAATTACATCCGGGCCAGCGTTGCCTTTGACGTCGTCGGCGCCCGTATCCAGAGATATCGCGTCCCCCGGTACCACCGGTAACGAATCGCCACTTGCGGCGCGTCAATCACGTCCTCACCGTCCTACCGTTGATTCGGTCGCTGTCGCCGCTTCCCAGCAGAAATTCACCTGGATTGTCGAGCAAACGTTGTTATCGCAGGCGCCCACGGCAGCAGCCCGGTCGCTGCCGAACCCGAGCAGCAAATGAGCGCCCCCACGGTTAGGAGGCCAAGAAAGAATGTCAGGCGCCCTCGTGCCTGCGATCGGTCACGGTCATCTGCAGTTCCCCCTTTTAGTCTGCGGCCGCAAGCCAGGAAAGACGAGCGCTCGAGATTGTGCATCAAAGTATCAGGTAGCGGCCCACCGTCTGCCGGGAGGTGCCCCCTTCTTCAAGCCGAACTCGATTCGAGGCCCCCCTCGCCCTAGGCCGCCTCTCGACCAACTCTTTGGGGCCGGTCGCGGCAGAGCCGCTTTCAAGGGGGAGCCCATCCCCTTCTCCCGTACTTAGACGGTTGCGCCGGGGGCGCTAGGCGAGGATGAGCTCCCGATCGGCCGCGTCACCGGCCGCCTGGACCCGGTTGCGCCCCGAGCCCTTCGCCTTGTACAGAGCCGCGTCGGCCTGCTCGAAGAGCGGCTGGTACTCGAAGACGTTGCCGGCGGCTGATGCGCTGACGCCGCAGCTGACGGTGACCTCGGCCTGCATCGCGAAGGTCGCCTCCTCGATGGTCTCGCGGAGGCGCTCGGCCATCCCGCGGCTCGTTTCGAGGTCGGCGCCGGGAAGCACGACGACGAACTCCTCGCCGCCGAGGCGGTAGGCGAGGTCATAGGCCCGCAGGTCCTTGCGGATCAGGTAGGCGACCTCCTGGAGGACCCGGTCCCCGCCGGCGTGACCGATGGAGTCATTGACGCGCTTGAAGTGATCGATGTCGATGACGACGAGGCTGATCGGCGCCGGCGCGACCTCCGACTGCTGGCGGAGCTCGACCATCCGGCTCTCGAGTGCCTTGCGATTCAGCATCCCCGTCAGCGGATCGACCACGGCCTTCGTCCGGTGCTCGAAGTCGGAGCGCATCAGAGCGGTCGAGAGGATCGCGGTCGCGAGCACGAGGCCGATCGGCATCAGCAGAAGCGGCGGGTTGGCCTGCACCGCGTCCCACTGGGTTCCGGCGGCGACCGACAGCAGCATCGCAAGCGTGATCGCCACTCCGAGGGCGATTCCCCGGTTCGAGAAGCGGGCGCTGAGGGTTACCACGGGGATCGCAAACCAGGCGATGGCCGGGAAGCCCGCGAGGCCGGCGAGGATGATGCTGATCGCGATCATCGCCTGCGATCCCACCCAGGCGGAGAAGATCCAGTACTCGGGGCGCCGCGCGCGCTCGATATGCCCATCGGCGACGGTGAACAACAGGCCGGCCGTGATCAGCGGGATGAGGGTCCAGTAGCCGATCCACGGGCCGGCGGCGATCAGGGTCAGGCCGAGCACCCCGAAGGCGGCGCGGCGGATCGGCTGCAAGCGCCGGTCCATATCGAGCATGCGCTCGCGATCGGCGTGATCGGGGATCAGCCAGCTGCAGTCGTCTTCTTGGGCTCCTGTACCCATGCCGCCTCTATCGGCCTTTGTGCGAAACGACATGAACCGGGATGAACGTGTGCCGTTTAGTGTCGGGTGTTGGGCCGGGATCTCCAGGTGGCTAGGGTGGACCAGGTGGAGGCCCTGTCCCATGCTCTGACTGCGCGTCGCCGGACGGCGATCGCGACTCTCTGCGTCAGCGCCCTCTTCGCAGGCGCCGCCGGCACCGCGGAGGCTGCGTCCCCGTGCAGCATCTCCTCGCCGAGCGGGGAGCGGACCGTCCCGCTGTCGGATCAGGGGCAGGACAGGCCGTTCCTCCTCCATGTCCCCGCGGGCTATGACGGTCACGAGCGCCTGCCGCTCGTGCTCAACCTGCACCCGACGGGGGGAGATGGCAGCGGTCAGATGGAGACGAGCGAGTTCGCCGAGGCCGCCGACGCCAAGAACGTCGCCGTCGCAGCTCCCAACGGTGCGGTGGACTACGGCAACGGCCACGCCTGGAACGTGCCCGGTGTCCCGCTCGTCGGGGGAGACCCGGTCCCCGCCGGGACGCCGGACGACGAGCGCTACCTCCTGCGTGTGATCCGCAAGGCAAAGCAGACCCTCTGCATCGCCCCGAAGCGCGTCTTCTTCACCGGGTACTCCGGGGGCGCTCGAATGACGTCCCAGATGGCCTGCGACCACGCCGACGTGATCGCGGCGATCGCGCCCGTCGCCGGTCTCCGCAGCGGAGTGCCGAAGCAGGGGTCCTCCGGGGCTTGGCAACCGGATCGCAGCACCTGCAAGCCGACACAGCCGGTGCCGCTGGTGACCTTCCACGGGACTGCGGACACGACCAACCCCTATGAGGGGAACGACGACCCCCGATGGGGCTACTCGGTCGAGCGGGCGCTGGCCCGCTGGGCCCGGATCGACCGCTGCCGGAAGGGTCCGAAGACCGAGGCTGCGACGCCCACGGTCGACCTGATCGAGTACAGCGACTGCCGCAACAAGGCCTCCGTGCAGCTCTTCCGCGCGGAGGGCGCCGGCCACACCTGGCCGGGCAGCACGCAGGCACCCGGCCAGACCGATCAGACGATGAGCGCCACGAACCGCATGATCAGCTTCTTCAAGAAGCACCCGCTCATTCGATCCAAGTAGCCCGCTTGCGGCACCAG